>JAWKTR010000047.1:0-1610 GCA_041398985.1 Pirellulaceae bacterium | reverse complement strand
TCGGCGTGCAGCACATGTGCCGCACCGACTCGATCAACCAGCTTGACGTCATGGCGATCACAGGGCCTACCGCAATCTGTCTTGTTTTTTCCAGGACTGAGCACACTACAGAAAACGCAGTGCTCCATATGAAACATGGGCATGTGTTGATGTACTACCACTTCGATACGATCACCCCACCCTAAGCCGCGCACCAATTCGATTAATTGATCTCGATTCAAGTCGTATGCGGCCGTGACACGTGTTGCGCCCCAGTTCCACAACTGCTCGGCAGTCAGAGGATTTGTCACATTAAGCGAGAAATCACAGGCGAACGGAATACCGTGTTGTTGGCAGTATTGCATGGCTGCCAAATTACGCACTAGCCAACCATCGGCTTGCCGTTTTTCCAGAGCGCTGAACAAACCATCTTCGCCTGGCTTGTGAATGCGCAACGTAGCCAGCTCGATGTTTGCTCCGGCGGTCCGAGCCCGATCGATAGCCAAACGATATTCACGAATATCGTGGAAGTCAGTGATAACATTGCTGACGCCCGCCTCAAGAGCAGTGTCGAGCTGCGCGAGTGTCCGACACAGGACGCGCAGCGTGGGCGGCATGGTCGAATCTGAAACCTGGGGCGACATCACAGCTTGAGAAACCATTCTCGCTGCGACTGGTGCCTGCGCACAAGGCAACGGACTAGTCGTGCGGGCCGCGTCCAACTGCTCAATCAGCGTTCGCCGCATTTCGCCCAGCACGCTATGGGGTACCATCGGTTCTCCCTCAATTTGAGCGTGCAGCGTCCTCAGGCGATAGACGCTTCCCCCCAACCGACCGAACTGTTCGGCAAGTGTTTCTGAGCTGATTGGATGCCGTCGCGCGACCTCGGGCACAAACTGACTAAGCACTTCGACTGCTATGGGCAAAGCCGTTGGGTGATCCGGTTTTGACACAGCCGGCACACGAGCGACTAATCGCAACGGTTGGCCGACCGTCGCAAAGAAGTCGACATCGACCGGAACTCGCCGTTGCGGATCGGCGGACTCAAAAGTTCTGCGCAGCCGCTTGGTCAACTGCGGATCATCGGTTTTGAAGAGCGTTGTGCCCTCTGGGAATTGTTTACCGATCAGTACACCACGCTGCAAGCCGATAAAGGCTCTTCCACGATCGACTCGCGGAACTTTCTGTCCATCCTGGAACAATTCATAGACGCGTCCGCCGACTTCTTTGTCCGCGAAGCGATCGCCTGAGATAACAATTCCGTCTCCTGTCGCAAGTGGGCTGTGCAGATTGACTAGTAACGCGTCACCCCGCACCGCCTCGACCGTTCCCAGTAATATTCCGCGTTTTGCGCTACTTCGTCCTGGCACCAACATCTTGTGGTCGCAGCCGCTGAGCCAGCCAGGTGAAAAGCCGCGCGAAAAACTGAGCTCCAATTCGTCGCGCTGCGAATCACTCAAGACCCGCGCACGTCCGGCGAGTGCTTCGTCAATCGCGGCGCGATAATGTTGACACGTGTTGGCTACGTACTCTGGAGTTTTCAACCGTCCTTCGATTTTGAGTGATCGCACTCCGGCAGTTAACAACTGGGGTACCAAGTCGTGCGCCGCCAAATCTTGCGGACTCAGCAG
>JAWKTR010000046.1:0-1694 GCA_041398985.1 Pirellulaceae bacterium | reverse complement strand
CTACTGTAGTCGTAAATTCGATTCTCCAGGAACTGGTGTCGACCGCGCACCAGGTACTCTCGATTGCTGAGCCGCAGCGGATCTAGGTCGGAGACGGCTGGTGCCCATCGCAGCCCCATCAAATCGAATAGCGTTGGGAATATAGTCGCTTGTGCCATGATGATGTTTTGCTGCAGCGATTTCTCGCGATTGGGCAGCGGGCGCCACAAGGCACCAACGACTGGAATATCCTCTAGCAGCGGTACTCCGTTGGCCGTACGCTCGGCTTTGAGCGCTACGACGTAACGGCTGACTTCACGCAGTTCAAAATTGGAAAGTTGGACATCCGTATCAATAAAGTGCTGCTTTACCCGCCCGAGATGTTTTTCATCCGCTCGGACCGGCTCACGTATGTCCGTGGTGTACAGGTAATGAAAATCGAATACCACCGCTTGGCCGTCCGGCGCGATCACGGGCCGAATTTCATAGCCAGTGCCAGTTTCGAACTTGTAGATTGCTGGATCAGGAATTAACTTTTCGACATTTGATTCGAATTCAGGGCCTGAGCCGGCATTTTGGGCCATTAGCTGTTCCGCCGTATCGCCCTGCAGTCCAGGCAGGACATTGCGCACTCCGCCACGGCCACCCAAGGTGCCCGCTGCCGCAGTTGCAGGCGAGCTTCCGCTTTGCATTTTGGCGAGCGCCAACAGATTGGGATCGTTGACTAAGGCGCCGACGTCGTTATAGATCGCCAAAGCTGAATCGATGCCTTCTTCTATAAGAATATCGCGTCGCGGAAGATCAAACTCCATCGTGGCTGACGGTGAGACTTTGCCGAATTCACGATTATTAACCAGTACGTTGGTCGTTTCGGTTTGCCCAAACTCCACGCGCTTGAACTGACTGGCTTCTCGAACAAGCCGGAAAACTGGATTGTAGAACTGGGTATTAAAGTCGTCGTCCAGGGAGGTAGTGAGGCGTTTGAGGTAATTGTCTACATTGGCCGTGTGGGCGCGCGTGCCCTCCAACAGCTCGATGTACTTTTCTTCCAGGTCATCGATAAGCATATCGAGGAATTTCTTGTGATCTAGCGGACTCCGCGAATCTTGTGCGATGGAGCGTGCCGCGTGCAATTGACTAAAGGCTGTGACCCATTCCGTCAAGGCGCGGTCGGTCGATTCAATCGCTTGTACAAACTCGCTTGGCCGGTCGTTGGGCGAGTTTCGGTAGACGCTACCCAATTCGTTGCGAAAGGCACTCCAGGCTGTCAGCAATTGGTTCAAGCCACTTAGCGAGAGGTTCGAAACTCCTGCCTGATCGATCTGACGCAGATAGCTTTGTTCAAAAGCGAGTTGTCTTTCCTTAACCCGCTCAAGTGTCCTCTCGTTCGATTCCCAGCGGCTAAGCAATCTAATGATACGAATCGTTGCGTTTCTCAATTCAGCAACGGAAATGAAGGGGACTTTGTCACGATCTCGCATCGCTCCATCTGCGAATCGCAAGCTCTTTACGCGATTTAGATTTTCTTGTAAGCCGACCTCGATCGCTCGCAGGTCCTCCTGCGTTGCATCGGCATCGCTCCGAAATGGCCGAATTGCGTTCTCGGTACTTGCCAGGCCGGCCAGCAAAGATTTGAGCTTCGATACGAGTCGTGTACGTTCGTTAGTGGAGCCTACCAGAAACACGTGCGCATCATCGATTTCGCCATTGGGATC
>JAWKTR010000045.1:0-3148 GCA_041398985.1 Pirellulaceae bacterium | reverse complement strand
GCAATAACCGCTTCGTGTATCACGGAAAAAGACTTGGAGGATGGCTTGCTGAATCAGTCGGTCCATGACATTGTGAATGCCGAGGTGACGTTCGCCGCCATCGCTTTTGGGGATGGACTTTCGCCTCGCTGGTTGCGGGGCATAGGTGCCATCCAACGCCGATAATGATTTAGAAAAATTGAAATAAGTCTTGATGCGACAAGGGCTTTGGGTTTGAAATGCGAGTTACTACCCTTGCTACCTCAACCCCGAAAGGATTGCCGGGATGTCGCACCAAGACAAGGATGATTTTCGCACGGCCTTGGCAGAATTGAAAGAGCTTCTGGAGCCGATTCGCAGTGTCAGCGTCGAGGGAACCAAACGGCACGGCAATGCCGTCTTGGATCTGACCGGCGTCATGGTCATCGCACTGCTGACGTTTGGTTGGAACCGACAGCAGACCCTCGGCGATCGCTTTGGTGACGCCAAAGAAGCGGCCCAACGTGCCATGGGGAACGTTTGGCTGGCCGGCTCGTTTCAGGCGTTGATGGTCGCTCTGCGAGCCTGCGGCGATCGGCTCGGTCGTCTTCTGTCAGATCATCTGTTGGCGGTGCTCGGCCAGAGCGACGACTGGCTGCTGTACGATCGTCCCACGTTTGCAGTCGATGGAAGTCAGTTTGCCGTGCCCAGGACAAAAGACAACCTTGCCGCCTTCGCCGCCGCCTCCCGAAAAGCAAAGTCAAGTTACAAGAAAGCCTCTGACCTCGCTAAAGCCAAGACGACCCAGATCGCGGTTTCACTATGCCTGCATCTGGGCACGGGATTTCCTGCGTTTTGGAATCTGGGAGGCTCAGCCGATTCCGAGCGGGGCCTGCTGTTGAACATGCTCGATCGACTGCCGACAAACGCCCGGTTGGTGATGGATGCTTACTACTACGGATTCGACTTCTGGAATCAATTGATCGACCACGGAGTGACGTTTGTCGTCCGAGCTGGCAAGAACATTGATCTGCTGGGGCAGTTATCGCTGCACGGCAAAGTGAAATGCCGAGGAGACTTGGTGCTGTATTGGCCTCAGAACGCGATCGATGCAGGTCACGCGCCGATCGTCCTGAGCCTGATGACGGTGATGGTGGGACGTAAGAAGATGTTCTTGCTCACCAACGAGCTGACACTCAGTGAACAGCAAATAGCGGATTTGTACGCTCGGCGTTGGGGAGTGGAAGTATTTTTCAGAACCGTCAAGCAGAGCTACGAGCGATGCAAGCTGCTCTCGCGAACGCCCGAGAACGCCAAGCAAGAAATTCAGTGGACGCTGTTGGGCGTCTGGATCGCCATGACCGAGGCGGCCCGGTCGATTCCTCCTAGCAGACGGCTCAGTCCAGTCCGAGTGATGCGTGCGTTTGAACGACTCGTGCTGGCGGTCTCACGAATGAGTGCTCAAACACTGAGTTTTCAAGAGGAGCTGGCGCGCAGTGTGATTGCGGATGAATCCTCACGCTCGAGCGACAAAAACAGCAAGTCCTATCCTCGCAAGAAGCGAAAGCGGCAAACAGGAGAACCCACCATTGCGCCAATCACCGACGAACTTCAAAAGCTCGCCAACGAGATGTTGAGCTAAATCATTATCAGCGTTGGATGGCACCAACTACGTCCCCCTCTTGATTTTTCACCAACGTCGGCAAGAACTCGATGCAACCACGCTCAACCAAGAACAACTAGACACAACCGTCCTGATCATCAAAGAATCGACCAAACCAAACGTCATCACTGTTTAAGTGAAGCGGTTTAGTTCAACGTTTCGGTTAACCACGCACGAGGAGTAAACATTGGTTTCAAAATGCGCGAATTCGAGTTCTCGGTGTGAAACCCTTTGTTCTGTTACATTGCAGGTGAGGGTAGCCGTCATTGGGGCGGCGAAAGTCGTTCTAGCTCAGCGTCAAGCTTCGTCATCCACTCGACAAACATGTGAGAATTCTTGAACCAGAGCACTTGTGTTTGATTTCCAAAGTCTTCGAAGCAATCGTTCGCCAAGGAAATGGCGAGGGCGGTCTCTTTGCGAACTTGATCAAACCATTTTCGGTCGCCACCTTCCATCCAATTGCGTACCTTTTCATTCAATGGTTTATCGGTGTCAACGTCACCAACCCCCCAGCAGCGAATCATCATGTAAAGATTCGGAAATCGATTTTCCACGTTCATGTTAGATGTCTTCCTTAATATGGCGGTTCGTACACTGCGTCAGGCCATGCCATGGGGGCCAGCAAAGAAGTCTGTTTGCGAAACTTCATGCATACTATCAGCGGCTTTACGTCAAGGATAATCGGAGGCGACAAGAGGGCGGTGATGTTCAGGCTGGACAGCGCCGAGCCCTCGGTTCATCCGCAAGTTATCTGGCGATTCGAGGTCAGTTTGCAGTAACCAAGTTTTGGTAAATCGAATTATACATTGGAGTCCATGCGATACCATTCCCGAAGTTCGCTGGTTTGAGTCGGATTATCGAGAACAATTTGTTGCATCCCGGGAGGCATTTCAGTCGTTGCGGATTTTCGAGCGAGGTCTGATATGAGATAGATGAATCCCGTCAGAGTTGCAGCGTCCGTTTTGATCGAGTCATATTGCTGGCATGCGTGAGAGAGCAGTCGGAATGCATCGACGTCACGCAGATTGGTAAATACCATGTCGAATGCGCCGACAGTGAACGTTTCAGAGTGCTGATATCGCGGTACGTTGCCAGCACCAATCCGCTTGGCGATTGCTAACAATTCGGCAAGTGCGGAATCAACATTCATGTATTCAAGCCAGATACGACCGCGTTGACCGGGCCGCCGCCAATCAACATTGACTTCAGGAAGGACGCGATCGGCGGCTCCGCGTCCAAAGCCTGGTTATGCCATTGGCGATTCTTCGGCGCCATGTTCCAGCAGTACTTGCACTAGTTTGACTTTATTCCGGTCTCTCGCCATGTCAATTGGAGTTTGACTTCCTCGCGTACTTCTCGCGTCGACGTCGCGTGAGAGCAATTCACTTGCAATCTCCGCGGCATCCGCGTCAGTGATTCTATTGCTTAGAGCTGTCGCCATTAGTGCATCAGTCTCCAACTCCACGTCAAAATACGTTAGGTCGGCCCCCCGATGTATTAATTCGATCGCTACGTCACGAAAACCGC
>JAWKTR010000044.1:0-6964 GCA_041398985.1 Pirellulaceae bacterium | reverse complement strand
TGCGACGCAGCCAATCGAGATGCGACTAAACGAGATGGCATCCGGCATCCGCTCTGATCTCGGTATCAAGATCTATGGTGATGACTTCGAGCAGTTAGTCAGCTTGAGCGATGAAGTGCAAGAAGTCCTAACAGGCATTGAAGGAAACTCGGATGTCGCCGGTGATCAACTCACTGGGCAGCCGACTGTTCAGATCAAGATCGACGCTGAGGCGGTCGCACGATTTGGCATGTCCGGACGTGAGGTTCTTGACTTTGTCGAATCAGTGGGCGGACGATCCGTTGGTGATGTTTACGAAGGGCAACGGAAATTCCCTCTGGTTGTGCGACTCTCCGATCAGCATCGCAGCGATGTCGACATTCTTCGCGATACGCTCATCCCGACAGAGTCAGGACTCCGAGTGCCGTTACGAAGCGTCGCCGAAATCGTGGAGACCGAAGGCATTTCCACGATTGCTCGTGAATGGGGAAAACGGTTGATTCGTGTTCAAGCGAACGTCGCGGGTCGCGATGTCTCATCATTTGTCAACGAGGCACAGGCCGCGATTGCGGAGAAAGTCACACTGCCCGATGGCTACTTGATTGACTGGGGCGGGCAGTTTGAGAATCTCATGCAGGCAAAACGCAAATTCATGCTCGTGGTGCCGGTCACACTGATGCTCGTATTTGTGCTGCTCTTTTTTAGCCTCCGAAACCTTCGTGATGTGGCGCTGATTTACTTGGGTATTCCGTTCGCTGCCGTTGGCGGGGTTCTTGGACTCTGGCTACGCGGTATTCCGTTCAGTGTGAGCGCCGCAATCGGATTCATCGCGTTGTGCGGGATTGCAGTCCTCAACGGTCAGATATTAGTCACGGCAATTCGTTCCCGTATTGCACAGGGAATGGATGTCGAGCGGGCGGTGAAGCGGGCAACGGCAGATCGCTTGAGGCCCGTGTTGGCTACGGCTATCACCGATGCGGTCGGATTCATTCCGATGGCGATCTCGACCGGTGTCGGGGCCGAAGTCCAGCGCCCGCTGGCAACCGTAGTCATCGCCGGTGTGACGACATCGACGCTACTGACGCTGCTTGTGTTGCCGTTGCTCTATCTCGCCAGCTCTAAATCTGTGCCAGAAAAGGAGCAACGCAAATGAAGACTCTGTTGCCCCCGATGGCACGTCCAGTGCGACAGATTGTTGTCATGTTGTTTCTAATGGTCTTTGCTGGATGTGCGAAGATTGATCCGACACCAGACTACGAACGGACTCGGGCGATGGTCGCCGATGCAACCGGTTCGGGTGACCTTTACATTCCGGGCCAACTCGCTGAAAGCGAGGACTCATCGAAAGGGCCTACGGGCGGCATGACTCGAAACGATGCAGTCAGACTTGCCTTGAGGAACAACAAAGAACTCCAGTCGCTAATGTTTGAAATCGGCATGAGCCACGCAGACGCTATTCAGGCGGGGCTTCTTAGCAATCCGTCCTTGGGTGGCATATTGCGTTTTCCGCAAAGCGGTGGAACGAGCACATTAGAGGCGGGAGTCCTACAAAGTGTCTTCGCAGTTTTCCGACGGCCTGCGCGACAACGCACCGCAAAGGCTCATCATGAACGCAAGATCATGGAAGTGGCGTTTGCTGCAACAAACGTGGCGGCTGAAGCAAGTATGGCTTACATCAATGCCCTCATTGCGTACCGAGCGGAACGAGTGGCCTCTGAAAATCTGATGACAGCGAGAGAGCTGCTGCTTGTCGTCAAAGAACGTCTGTCGGCGGGCGTCGGTACGCAACTCGACGTCAACGCGGCGGAAGCCGAAGCGGTTGAGCAAGATCTGTTGCGAGAACAATCTGAGCTAAATCTCAGATCGGCTGAACTCGCGCTGTCAGAATTGATGGGAGTCGAAGGAAGGATCGGGTTGCTTACGGAAACTCTGACAACCGCCAGACCACCCGACGTCCGTTACGGATTAGAAACGCTAATCGAGTTAGCGGAGAAGAATCGGTTGGACTATCGCGCCAGAAAGGTTCAGGTTGAGATCGCGAAAGAGGATTTGAAGCTTGAAAAGCAGAACATCCTTCGCGAACTGAGCATTGGAGCCTCAGTTGAATCGGCGAGCGAGGGCACTGAAGTCGGCCCGGCACTCGACATCGAACTACCGCTGTTTGATCAAAATCAGGCACAGATCGCGAAGGCGGAGTATCGGTTGTCTCAGGCGATGGCCAAGCTCAGTGCGCAAGGACTCACCCTGCGAAATGAAGTGCGACTTGCGTTGACGCAACACCGAACCGCCCAACAGTCGGTTGACCTCTTTGAAAAGAAGCTGCTGCCGCTTCGCACTGAAAGCCTTGCGTTGGCGCGAGAAGCATTTTCTGAGGGTAAGACCAATTTCCTATTTGTGATTGAGTCACAACGACAACTCTTGCAGACTCGGCGACAATACCTTGTCAGACTAAAGGCTTACCTCCATTCGATCGCAAAAATTGAGAAGGCGGTGGGGCTATCCGTGTGCAGAATGGCGGGTCAAATAGTCGGCGGGGTTCAGGATACGAATACGGTGGGGGCATGCCATGCTTGCAGTTGAACACGGTTCCTTGAGTCCACGGCGGGACACAGAATCGCGACGGATGGCAGATCAGTAGAGCCAAATCACCGTCAACTTTTATTCAGCCGTGATTTTCCCTTTGGTTCCTCCACCGCGTTCTCACGTGATTGTCGCCGGATTGCGTCGCTGGCGGGCGAGAAGCAAAAATGCGATATTGGGTGCGTCAAGAAGGTGTGATAGTTGCAACAAAGCCCCGACGTGAGCCGTCCGCAGACTGGGAGTGCAACGACGCTTTCGGATTCATGCCAACGCTGAGGTGTCCCGTGGCCAAGAAAACTCGAATCATCATCACCGATTTGACTCGGTTCAAGGAAGGCAACCCCCACGTATGTACCGCTGGGGTGACCTCCGACGGAACGCTGATTCGTCCGTATCCACCGTACCTTGAGGCAAAGGAGTGTGAGCGTCTGGACCTTCATCCGGGCGCAATTCTTGAGGGGAATTTCACTCCAGCGAACGCGGGACCGCCCCATGTCGAGGACTGCAAGTGGGACACGCTGACGTACATCGATCGGTGTTCGAGCGAAGAATTCCGAGAGGCTCTTGAAAGCGGGCTGTATAGTTCGATCAGTGAAGGGTTCGAGTACGATCTCCCTTCGGGCGAGAAGTGCATCCCAGTCTCGGTTACGCCACCCCGTTCAATCATCACGATTAAGCTCTCGCCACATAGCTTTTCAATTGTCAGTGACGGATTCAATCCCAAGAAAATTCGTGCGAATTTCTGGGAGGCAGACGGCAATCAACGTTCGTTCTTCGGCATAACAGATCGAGGGTTTGCTGATCGAGCCTTGAAGATACAGGGAGATCAGGTGGCGATCGCCCAAATGAACTATCACGTGCAATCTCAACAAGAGTTGTATCTGCGTATTGGGCTGGAGCCGCCCGTTTCAGGCCCCTAACGGCAAGAATGGGTACTGGCTTCAGGTCAACGGCATCTACACATCGGAATACATGGATTACATTCGATGCTATGATGACAAGGAGGAACAATCATGAGTTAAACTTCCCATCTTATTTTACTATCGGGTCACTCGACACGGACGTTGGACGAGTTTGTATCGCTGCTGAAGCAGAATGAATCAACGCAGTCGCCGATGTGCGATCAAGTCCCTTCAGCCGACACATGCCGCACTTCTTAATCGTGATGCGTTGCAAGAGTCGCTGAAGACTCATGGGATTCAGTACGTCTTCTTGGGAGATGAACTTGAAGCGCTCGTCGAGAAGAGCGGGAGTGCGATGTCGAAGGCGTCGTGAAATACGAACTGATAGAAAAGACGGCAGCTTTCGCAGAGGGTCTGGAGCGGATTCGCAAAGGAGCCAGCAAGTTCCGAATTGCGCATGATGTGCGGAGAAAGACCCGTTGACGTGCCACCGCACGATTCTGGTCGCAAAGGGCACTCAGAGACGAATACGAACTACGGCACATTGTCACCGAGAAACAAAGTGCTTTCTCAGGAAGACCTTGAGCAGGAATTGCTTTCACGCCGGAACATGTCGCATCCGGAATTGTTTGTACAGCCGGGTGAAGCGTTGAGGAAGCCTATCGCAGACAGTCCGGACGAGATTGCCTACGCAGTGCCCAAGGATGAATTCGTCGACCGCTGACGGACAGGTGACCGCACATGATTGAGACGTTTACGATTGGTTACTAAGAAGTCTTCAAGGAGACGTTCTTCACAAAGCTGCGTGAGTCGGGTGTGAAACGATTGCTCGATGTCCGGCTCAACAAACAGTTCGCAGTTGTTCGGATTTCGCGAAACGCGATGACCTGCGTTTCTTCTTGAAGACAATCGCCGATATTGAGCACGAACATCGTCCCGGAACTTGCTCCGACCAAAGATATTCTCGACGCGCACAAGAAGCTTACCTATGGGTGACTGGGAAGTTTACGAAGCTGAGTTTATGGAGCTAATGGCGAAACGGAGCATTGAGACTCAACTTCGCCAAGAAGACCTAATCAAGCTGCCTCCATGCAGCGAACATCTGCCAAAACTCTGCCATCGTCGGCTTGTACTGAGCACGTAGAAAAGTAAGACATCGGTCTCACATCTGGTGTGAATAATTGAAAAGTGCTTTGTTTGCGAGTCGTAAAATTCTCGACAACCGAATGGATGTTGCTGAAAGAAACGCCGGTGCCGTTCTCTGGTCTTTAGACACTGATTCTTTCCACAATGTTGCGAGTCACCTTCCGCTGTCGCCTGTCATAGAGTCGAGTGGTTCGAGGATCGGCATGACCAGCCAAGTTCTGAACATCTTCCAAAGCGACGCCCTGACTGAGCAAGTCCGTAATCGTTGCGACTCGACATGAATGCGGCGAGAGTCGATCGGGAAGCTTTGCTGCACGAAGTCTTCGCTTCATCATTCGTCCCATATCTCCACCGGGTCATCGCATTCTGCGTCAGTTTTTCGTTCTGACGACCGTACGTTCTGGCTCAGCGGCTTGTTCCGTCTGAGCAATGAAGCTGACCCGCATCAAGATAGGCTTTGATGCTTCGCTGAAGATCGTCACCCAACGGGTATTTCCAGACTTGGTTCCTTTCGGTGAACCGTAAACAATACTGAATGCCAAGGTCGTAGAAGTCGCGTCGTCGAAGTTTGAAATCGCACCGACGCGCGGCGGTGTAGATTAAAATTCCGATGATCGCCTCATCACGCAGACCGACAACATTGCCTACGTCAATGGACTGCAACAGGGTGCGTGCTTGTGGAATCGCGATCTCCGGCGTCTTACCTTCGACGACTTGCAATCGCTCTCCGCGAACCGATGCCGCAGCATTTAGAACGACCACGTGACGTATCACAAGGGTATCGAAGAAGTGTTTAAGTGCTGACAGATGCAGCTTTTTAGTCGTTGGAGCATAAGTCAATCCGTCCAGATAACTGCCGACGTCCGTGGAGAAATTGTCGAAAGCTCTTTTCCCAGTGATTGGCAATGAGCGAGGTAAAGCAAATTGCTCGTTCATAAGCAGCTCTGCGTGGGTATTCCGAATCTGACCATAAATGAATTCTTCCCAAGCAAATTTTGCTCCTGAACCGGCTCGGTCTACAAGAGGAGGGGTGGCAAGCTCGGATCTCGTCAACTTGCTCGGCAAAGCTTCGGTTTGCCCTACGTCTGAACGACCCGCTGTAATCACCAAGTCTTTCATCTATTCTCCATGTAGCCGCTCGGCTCTCAAGCAATCGTTTCAATGACACGGCTGCTCGGGAATTGCGATCCTATAGGTTTTTCGCTCCGCTATACTTAACGCCTGATAACGTCCTTTGTCGAGCATTAACTGGGGATCACGCCAGAAGGGACCACTGTGAGTTTCAACGTCAATGGCAACATCGAGCGTGGAACAATTAAGCATCTAGGTGAACGGCATTTAAGGCGAGGCTTCCGGCGGTCTGCGAACCACTGAAAACCTCCCCCGGAACTGGAATCGCTCGCATTGAAGATCAACGCCAGTTCTCTTCGCTACGCTGCGTCGCTCTGCTCCTGGCTTGCCGAGCCGTTTCCGTGCTCGAAGATCCACGTATGAGCCAGGTCGACCACTTTGCCAACGAGCGGCAGATCGTCCCGTCCAAACGAATTCGAATCTTTCCATTGATCCCCATCCTTGTAGATACGAGTCACGGTGACGTTGTGCCGCGCGCCATTCTGGGTGTCGTTCTCCCAGATCGCGGCTTTGATGCGTCCCAAACGAACTTCATGTACTGGACGTGGTTTTGGCTGTTTTGCCATCGCAAAGTTCTCCAAAAAATAGAAGGAAAGAAATGCGTGGTACTACTGCTGGCAGTCGAGCACGCGCTCGATCACTGCCTGAGCAATCACGCGATGTAGCTCGTCGCCCGGTGCGATGAGCGAGTTGGTCAGCGGGGGAAACCCGCCTCGTTTCAGCCACTGACTAAGATTTTCAGCGGCTTGGGTTGCTTCGTCGAACTGCTGGGTGCTGTAGGCACTCAGTAGCTCTTCCCAGGTTGCTTGCGGGTCCATGGTTAGGCCGCCAACGCCAGGGACAGAAGCTGCCCGATCTTCGCATCGAGTTCCATGCGATCGCCGGCCAGGGTCACACGTTGCGAAAGTCGCGTCAGGGCGTCGACCAACGCGAAGATGGTGAAGCCACCTTGCTGTTGGGCGATCTCCATGGCGTCTTTGATCAGATGCCGTGGAATGCCCTCTTGGCCGAGGCGTTTGACCACCTCATCCGCATCAGCGCCGAGTTTGGCGGTCATCGCTTTTCGCATCACTTCGACGAAACCATCGCGTCGAGCATCTCGCTTGGCGACCAGTCCCTCAATGATGCGACGAATTTCCGTCAGCCCTTCGCGCACGTTGGCCGTGTGCTTGCGGGTGAACTCGACAACTTCCACAGCATCCCAGACCAGGTGGTTCTGGCAGACT
>JAWKTR010000043.1:0-8154 GCA_041398985.1 Pirellulaceae bacterium | reverse complement strand
GTTGATGTGTAGTCAAGAAAGGTAGCGAGGATGAAAGGTAGGGACTGGCTGTCCCGCCCTGAACGAGATTGAGCTCCGAAAGCTTGGTAACTGTTGGAACCTGCCCAAGGCCTGTGCATGCTGGAAGGCAATACTTGCTGTCGCGTTTTTTTTTGGCGAGCGGCAGCAGGAGAAGGGTGCGACTCTCAGTTGGCCGAAGTACCGTCTGTTCTTGGAGCGTCATCCGTTGGCCCTTGGACCACGGACTTGATTGCCATGAGCCGCAGTGTGTGAGATACTAGCGACAGGTGTTAGCTGGGAGCCGGATGCTTTTACTGGGCTAGTCCGGTTCTGAGAGGGGAAGCAAGTTCAATCGAACACGGTTGTAATATTGTGACACCACAATGTGGAAACAGGTAAGCACAAACCTCGACCTAAACTCGGAAGACTGCTTCATACTCGCCCGAAGCCGCCGATAGCGCGTTTACTTACATCCAAATCAAATCCGGCGGCTGCGGTTACCGCCAACGTTATGCGAATGAAGTGCAGGAGTCATCTCTTGAACCCGTACCAGTCGCCCTTCGCGCAATCTACGTCTCAGGATTGCGACTTAGGCACGTTGACTCATCTGCGTAGGCTCATCACCAACTCTTGCATCGTGATTCCTTGCCTTGTCCTATCGACCGCTCTAATGGTGTTCCTTCTTGAAGGCCCGAGTGGTGTTGCAGAACTAATCACGTCGAACATTCGGGATCTCGATGTCGACCTATTCTTGATAATCGTAGCATTTGGCTTTGTGACACTGAGGACGTTTCTTGTTGTTCCCCGGTTTGATGAATCGCTGCTCCGTCTGGTACTTTCGGCCACTTTGATTTTTCCGGCCTGCCAAGCAATAATCCTCGCGGTGCAGTCATTTGGCACAACATCGTTGGTCATTTCCCCGCTAGCTGTTGTATTCGCATTTTCGATGGCGGGTTACCTCATCGAATTGGCTCTTGCTTCAGCCACAATTGGTAGAAAGCGCAAATAGAATCGCATAACCAAGCGTTGCAAGAATCGAACTGGAGATGTTTGAATGGCTAGTGGGTGGACCCCCGCTTGAGTAACTGCTAGCCACAGGCTCATTATCTAGGCTTGCAACGTGGATATAAGGCGTAAGCGGCATCCCAGCCCGATCGAAATTCCACGTTGATGTGTAGTCAAGAATGGTAGCGAGGTTGAAAGGTATCGACTGACTGTCGAACCCTGAACGGTATTGAGCCCCGAAAAATGGTAACTGTCGGATCCTGCCCAAGGTTTGTCGATGCCTGAAGGCAATATTCTCTATGGCATTTCGGCGAGCCATAGCGGGAGACCCGGGGTCGAAGGCCCAGTCGCGTTACACACTATGTTTTCAAGGCAACCAGTGAGATCCCATGCTTCTTGTTCGGCCAACTGTGGTCGTGCGAGTATCCGTCATCAATCTGAAAAGGAGAGGCTTGGAAATGAGCATGGGAAGTCAGCAGGCTGCATAGTACCGTAGAAGCCGGGTAACTCTGATGGAGGGCAGGCGGCCGAGCGGTGATGGCGTTCGTATGCGAGCATCTCCTGGACACAGAGCCAGAAGCGAGATGATAACTCAAGACAAGCGCAGAGCATGGCACAGGCTGTCATGGGAAGGTCACCGTGGGGAGCCGGATGCGTTAACGGCGCACGTCCGGTTCTGGGAGGGGGCGTCTCAATCGATCAAGTCCAAGCTTTATGCTAAACTTGAAAGAGAGAGCTCGCTCTACTCACCCGAAGTCGCCGAGTCGCTCGTTCTTATAAAATAATCAAACCCGGCGACTGCGGTCATCGCCGTCGTTCGCTGACAGAGATGCGCAGTTCGCACGTGGAGCGTGAATCGCTTACAATGCCGCAATGGAAACCGTTTATTTGGAAACAACCGTTGTCGGCACGATCGCATCGCGAGACCACCCGGACCCGATCGTGTTGGCTCGCCAACTGTCCACTCGCAAATGGTGGGCTGACGCTCCAGCCAGATTTGATCTAAAGATTTCTGATCTCGTAATCGCGGAATGCAGTGCAGGCGATCCGATTGCTGCTGCTGAACGCTTGGCGGTTGTTGCCGGGATTGATCTCGTCACGCCGCGGGAAGATGCCGAATCACTCGCGGAGGCTCTCATGCTCGGCAAGGCCGTTCCGGAGTCGGAGCCACGTGACGCCGCTCACATCGCATTAGCGGCCGTGCATGGATTGACCTATTTGGTCACATGGAACTTCAAGCATATACTTAATCCACAACTTCAACGGCGGATCGGTGACATCTGCCGCGAATCTGGCTTTACTCCTGCGACCATCTGCACACCCGAACAATTGCTGGAATCATATGACGACACCTAACCCAATTGAAGAAATCAAGGCGATTCGTCACCGACTCGGAGCCGATGCAGGGTACGACATTCACCGCGTATTTGCTGAATTGCGTGATGCACGCGCTTCTTCAGGACGTGCGTATGTCGACCTCCCACCGCGACGAGTTGCGGCGAACCAAGCGATGCAACGGAGCGGCGGTGGTGACGTTTCTGATGATGGTGATTCAACTCCCGCTAATCGCCAGCGTTGAACTAAGACATGGGAGCGTCTCTGGGGCAACGGCATGTTCTGCATGCTTTTGGGTTTTATTTGCGTTTTCTTGAGACGATTGACTTGCGCTTCGTGAGTTTTGAGTGCATGTTTGCTGATACATTTACGCCACGGACGTTTACTGTCCCTTGCTTCATTTCGGTGCTTTCCTTCGTACACAATCCACGCTCGCCTGCCACAGCTTACCAAGCATACGCGACGGATAGGACACGCATGGCTGCTGATGTACAACTCGATCGTTCTTTAAAAGCAACGCCTGAATATAGGTGGTCGTAAGCTGCTGCAATAGCAACGTTAACCCTCCCCACCGATCCCTGCGACCGTCCTATTCTACAGGCCATCTGGTACGCGACTATTGCACGTCGGGGACGTCATCAGCTATGCTAAGCTGACCACACATTGTGCGTGAGGCCAGCAATCCGCATACAGTCGCCCCCCCCCCTGTCCCAGTTCAACGCCCCAACTATCCGGCTGAGTGCACCCGGATAGTTGGCAATACGTTATGCGGCAAACTCTCCATTATTTGTGGATTTAACTCAGTGACCTCGGAACTGCTAACAACCCTTGCCACTTCAGCAGTCGTATCCGCGATTGTCGGTGGACTGGTCACGTTCCTGTCGCAGAGTCGCTTGCTTTCTCGCAAAGCACAACTCGACTACGAACTGGATGCCAAGCGCCGACTTTATCAAGCGATTGGTCCGCTGCGACTTCAACTTCTTCTTGCCTCTCGTGACGTTGTTCGACGTTTTCAGCAGCATCATGAGCATCCCTGGAATATGTCAACCGATGGTTATTACGTTAAAAGCTGCATTTATCGTTTACTTGCACCGCTTGCGATTGGGCAACTAATTGAGCGAAAGATGAGCGTTGTCGACTTCACTGTCGATCGTGACGCAATATCACTATTGAGATTCATAACGTCAGCAGAGCGGATGCTGACCGGTGGGGAGGTCGTTCTCGATCATCCTGACGTCGACTGGTCTACCCAATCACAACACCTTTTCAGAGACAATCTGAGAGCTGCCGCAAACGAGCTAATTGAAAGCGAGGACGGGCGGCTGATTACATTCGCAGAGTTCGATGAATCGTGTACGCTCGAAAAGAACAGCAAGCTCAAGCCGCTGGCCCATATTTTTGGAAAATGCAGCTCTTCCCTAACTGAGAACTCAGTGTTCTGGGCTCGAATTATCGGCTACTGTTTTGCATGTTCCGAACATTTGAATTCAGCATCGGCAGATTCGCTTGGGTTTTCCAAACGCCCTATACCTATCGGACCCATGCTGCAGGCTTCCAAAGACGAGCATTTCGTTTCTCGCGTTGACGATTTCAAACGCGTCCTTGAGGAAACGCTTGCTGAAGGCTTCTGACTAAACGCCGCATAACGAACAAATGCGCCGGCGTCGCGAAGCCGCGCGTAATCAAATGGACAATCACTTGTCTCGACCGTCTCGATCCGGTGATTTTGGACGTTCTTTGGGCGGATCGCGAAGACACTCGCCGCGGCCGCTCATTCGCTACGAGCACTAGCGCTGAATTCTTGCGACTGCTGGGGCAAATCTGCCAACGAATGCGAGGTTGGCCGAACTCCGTTATTGCTTCGCACGCTGCCAAACTCGCTTCCTTTACTGGACGCTGGCCGCTGAAACATTGCTTGGCGGCAACTACTCTGCGGCTGCGAACTGTCCTCAATGGTTCTCCTTCGCCCAACTTCTTTCGACTACGCGAACATCAAACGAGCCGATGCGCTGACAAACAGAGACTTTGCCAAAATCAGTCTGCAGGTCGCCCCGAAAATCTGCTAAACTGCCTTTTGAAACCAACAAACACCAAAGAACCAAGCGATCGACCGAAGTCGCCGAGTCGCTTGTTCTTATAAAATAATCAAACCCGGCGACTGCGGTCATCGCCGTCGTTCTGCCACTGATGATTGACCTTCACTTGGTTCGTATTACCCGAGATGGATAGCAAATACTTTTCACGCGCATCATGTTGGCATCGGATGGAAAACCGCTTGGTCGTCCACGACAGCTTTAGTCCGCTTGCTCCTCGGATGATCACGATGGAACCTTGGCACGAGGTTGCGTTCATGGCTGCTGATGGCGAGCACACCGTTGATGAATTCGTGTCCCATTTGGAATCACAATACGAGAATGGGGAACCGGCTGGACTTCGTCAACAAATACACGAGATACTGTCTACCTTGTCAGATGAGCATGTGCTTCGTATTCATGACGATCCAGAACCACTTCCGCCGTACTTTGCCGAGGAGTATTTCGAGAAGGATGCTGAGATGCGGAAACAGCAGATGCAGGCTGATGGGTTGATTGGATAATTCGTGATGCGAGTTTCTGGCCGAGCGGATAGAATTCGGCAGAACAAAGCGATGCACGACGAGTCGCCGAGTCGTGGTTTTTGAAGTGGATGATCGCTCGCGGCGACCGCGTGATCGCCGTCGTTCTGTCACATTAGGAGGCATTCAACTCAATGGCGTTACCGATAGACTTGTGGCTGATTCATCCCAAAAAAGATATGTGCGACGCCTTTCGCACACGGTTCGATGGTTTGCCACGTGTCACAGTAATGCAAAGCCGATTTGAAGAGTTACCTCCACACGATTGCTTTGTCACTGCCGCAAATGCCTTTGGAATAATGAATGCGGGAATTGATGCTGCCGTGATTCGCTTTCACGGCGACGATCTAATGCGTCGCATCCAATTTCGAATCTTGGACGAATACCTTGGCGAGCAACCAATTGGTACTTCATTCGTCGAATCGACAGGAAACCCAGATTACCCGTTCGTTGCACACACGCCGACCATGCGTGTCCCTGGATCGATCGAAGGAACCGACAAGGTCTACGCTGCAACTTGGGCATCACTCATAGCGATTTACCGTTACAAATCAAGCAACCCCGATTCGATTAAAACTGTCGCATTCCCCGCTATGGGTGCAGGATTTGGCGGCGTGCCGTATACTGAAGTCGCTCGACAAATGGCTGCTGCGTACCGACATTACCTCAATCCGCCACATCGCATGGATTGGGACATGGTCGCAAACCGTCAACGGTCGATCCACTACGATGGGAAACGTCAGGTTTCGCGATAGTGACAGAACCATCCGATGCACCCAAGTTCGCAAATGAGCGTTTTTCAAATGGATAGATCACTCCGCGAACTGGGTGATCGGTACCGTTCGTCGATAACGGGGAGTCCAACTGACTTGAAGCAAATCGTTCTGAAACACCGAGGCTTCACCTGGAGAAATGGATCGCATTACACGCTTGAATTTGCTGATCGTGAAACAATAGATGTGTATCGACCTTTGTTCCGGCCGGTAACGTGGATGTATGGTGGAGAAATCTATAAACTGAAATGCGGATCAAACACGAGTTCCGCTCTTTATACCGACGACAAGACAAAGATCGGGGAGATTCACGAGTCGTCGCGACATTGGGATATCACAATAGACGGATGTCGCTATCAGCTTCACAAGCTCAAACGTGGCTTCGTACTAAAATCTAAGCTTGGATTTATTGCAACTGTAAAACTAAACGCCATTAGGCGAATTACATGCACCTATACTGATATGGCTCGGATTCAAATGGCATCCTTGATCTATATTGTGGTGTATCTCAGAATCTCACTTGACTAGGCTGGCTATGGACGTCCAAAATAAGCGACGAACAAAGGGTTGCAGACGAAGCCCTCGATCAACCGCTTTGACTTGCGTTGAGTCAACTGCTCGGGCTCGCTGAACCCCAACATTCGCCGACTCAATCATGAACGCTCACAACACTCGCCTAATTCGATCCGTCTTAATTATCGCTGTGGGGTTCACTCTTTATGTTGCGTCATTCTGGTTTTCCGACACGCAATACGCGTCAAACCCTCACATGCAACAGGTGGGCTACGTTGATGACGGAGCGAATTCCGGCGAAGCCTACTATGTACTCACTATGCAAAACGAATCCGTAGTACCTTGGCTAATCGTCGCTCAGCGTTTTCGCCAACAATCGGACATTGCTCCATTCACCACTGAAATAAATTCGACGACGGAAGCTGTCAACGTGAACGGGACTGCATACGATGAGATCGAAGGTCAAACGACTGTCGTTCTCTCCAGTCCAGAGGGAAACTTAGTACACAGTATTTCACGCGCTGAATCGCCTACACTTCGCATGCTTGGACGTAAAATGGGTGATGTGCGTGTCCCCGATTTTGAGATGCTACTTCCCAAACCAAGGAACGGCGAACCATCCGATGCAACCGAGTCGCGGTAGCCGGGCGTTTCAAAATGGAAGATCAACCGCCGCGACCGGCTGATCGGCAACGTTCATCGGACGAAGCTACAGACCCAACGTCTGCCGTCTTCGTCGCTCCTGGCCCTCTGGCGTGTGCATGTCTTTGGTGTGGTCTGCAACTGCCGCCTCCGACCGAAAATATCTGCCGCACTTCTCGCAGCGAAAATCGCCGCACGCTTTGTCGTGCGTCTTACGCTTGCGTGGCTTTCGTGACTTGCTTCGCGGGTATCCTGGTGAGTATCCATCAATGACCTCGCCTGTGTACTGATCCACAAACCCGTCAATAATCATGTCTGCGTATTCGCCCACGTAATCACCTCTGCCGCCGATGAACAATGCGATGAACCACAGCGGCGGCAACGTGGTTTCGCAATGGTAAATTCAATTTCGCCGCGTGGTTATCGCAAGCGTTCTTTGGGCGGATCGCGAAGACACTTGCCGGGGCCGCTCATTCGCTACGAGCACCAGCGCTGAATCCTTGCGGCTGCTGGGCCACATCTGCCAACCAATGCGAAGTTGGCCGAACTCCGCTAATGCTTGGCACGCTGCCAGATCAAACTCGGCTACCTTCATTGGCCGCTGGCCGGTGGAACATTGCTTGGCGGCAACTACTCTGCGGCTGCGAGCTATCCTCAATGGTTCTCGCCCGCCCAACTTTTTTCGGCTGCGCAAACATCAAACGGGCCGATGCGCTAACAAACAGAGACCTTGCCAAAATCAGTTTGCAGGTCGCCCCGAAAATCTGCTAAACTGCCGTGTGAAACAAACAATACCCAAAGAACCAAGCGATCGACCGAAGTCGCCGAGTCGCTCGTTCTTATAAAATAGTCAAACCCGGCGACTGCGGTCATCGCGGTCGTTCTTTGGGCGGATCGCGAAGACACTCGCCGGGGCCGCTCACTCGCTACGAGCACCATCGCTGAATCCTTGCGGCTGCTGGGGCACATCTTTCAACCAATACGAGGTTGGCCGAACTCCGTTATTGCTTCGCACGCTGCCAACTCAAACTCGCTTCCTTTATTGGACGCTGGCCGCTGGAACATTGCTTGGCGGCAACTACTCTGCGGCTGCGAACTATCCTCAACGGTTCTCGTTTGCCAACCGTTTTCGGCTGCGCGAACATCAAACGAGCCAATGCGCTGACAAACAGAGACCTTGCCAAAATCAGTTTGCACTTTGCCCCGGGAATCTGCTAAACTGCCTCTTGAAACCAACGAACCCCAAAGAACCAAGCGATCGACCGAAGTCGC
>JAWKTR010000042.1:0-8470 GCA_041398985.1 Pirellulaceae bacterium | reverse complement strand
GCTTGGACACAAATTCGCATTTCACGCACGCCAACGTCGTTTCCAGCCTGAAACCTGAGTCTTCCGAGAAATCCGTATTCATGACGTTTTGCCAAGTCGAGTTGTCAATCTCGTCACCACACATAGCGCACTGAATGCGCCGGAGATTTGATCCGCAGTCGATGAATTGAATCTTTCCAAACGTCTCGACGTTGATCGAGTCAGTAATAATTGCGTTCGAGTTCTCCGATGTCAGGAAGTGACGAATCTGTGCGATCTCACCGACATTTAAGATGCGGTGCGGATCGAGCGGGAAGAAGCTGATAGTGGTTTCACTCAAGGTTCGCAGCTTCTCTTTGTGGCAGAACGACCAAAATCACCCGGTTGCCGCCAAGTGACTTTGACTTAAGGAAACGCCCGATCGGCAACTCGGGTGCATTTTTTGGTTATCCAGCTTTGTCCGGTTGGCCATCATTTCCATTGTATGATCCAAGGTTGATCAATGATACACGATCATCCCAACTGTCCCACGACACCAGCTTGCGTGATGCGAAGTAGTAGATGTCGAAGCCCATCACATCACCATACGCTTCCTTCTTCTGAACACGGTCCGGTTTTCCAAACCTCTGCAAGCATTCGTCAAGGGATTTAATATCTGAGAAATATCTCAACTGGTCTCCGTAAATGGCGAATCCAACAATCTTGCCAGCTGCAATCTTGAAGCTGAGCTTGGAACTGAAGTGAGCGATCCCATCATCACGAAATACGCTGTCAATTACTTCGTCGAGCGCTAGTAGACAGTCATCTGCATCACGGTATTCGGGTTCGATATTGGTGCCGCTTCGTGAGGATTGGACGATTTTGGCAAAGGTGAGTTCCGTGATCTTCTGCCGTGGGAAATGGGCGACGCCAGAACCGAAATGAACACCATCGAGAGACAGTTTGCTGAGATCGAGAACCGGCTGAGTGAGCACATCGAGATTGTCGAGTATTTCGATCATCACTCTAGTACTTTGCTGGATAACGACGGCGATGACCGCAGTCGCCGGGTATGATTATTTTATAAGAACGAGCGACTCGGCGACTTCGGTCGATCGCTTGGTTCTTTGGGGTTTGTTGGTTTCAAAAGGCAGTTTAGCAGATTTTCGGGGGGACCTGCAAACTGATTTTGGCAAGGTCTCTGTTTGTCAGCGCATCGGCCCGTTTGATGTCTGCGCAGCCGAAAGAAGTTGGGCGAACGAGAGCCATTGAGGATAGCTCGCAGCCGCAGAGTCGTTGCCGTCAAGCAATGTTCCAGCCCCCAGCGTCCAGTAAAGGAAGCGAGTTTGAGTTGGCAGCGTGCGAGCAATAACGGAGTTCGGCCAACCTTGCATTCGTTGGCAGATGTGCCCCAGCAGCCGCAAGGATTCAGCGATGGTGGTCGTAGCGAGTGAGCGGCCCCGGCTAGTGTCTTCGCGATCCGCACAAAGAACGACGGCGATGACCGCAGTCGCCGGGTTTGACTATTTTATAAGAACGAGCGACTCGGCGACTTCGGTCGATCGCTTGGTTCTTTGGGAATTGTTTGTTTCACAGTGCAGTTTAGCAGATTTTCGGGGCGACCTGCAAACTGATTTTGGCAAGGTCTCTGTTTGTCAGGGCATTGGCTCGTTTGATGCTCGCGAAGCCGAAGGCCGTTGGCAAACGAGAACCGTTGAGGATAGTTCGCAGCCGCAGGGTAGTTGCCGCCAAGCAATGTTTCAGCGGCCAGCGTCCAGTAAGAGAAGCGAGTTTGAGTTGGCAGCGTGCGAAGCAATAACGCAGTTCGGCCAACTTCGCATTGGTTGAGAGATGTGACTCAGCAGCCGCAAGGATTCAGCGCTGGTGCTCGTAGCGAATGTGCGGCCGCGGCGAGTGTCTTCGCGATCCGCCCAAAGAACGGTTGCAATGACCGCGGTCGCCGTAAGCGATCATCCACCAAACAAACACTATTTCGGCGACTCCGGTCCATTGCTTGGTTCGTCGCGATCGCCAAGTTAGCGGAATAGGTTCGATCGATCCCAAGCGGTGAGTTCCACATTCTGCATTTTGCCGAGCCGCAAATGATATGTGGTACGATCTTCCTTTAGCGGTTTCGCGACAGCGTCAACTCGGTGTAGACGTTCATGTGAGTGGATAAGTGTCCCCGCCTTCGTCACCACGGGAGTTAGCTGATCTTTCCGGACGGTAGTCACAATGGTCACTAGTTTGCTTGGAGCACGCAATGCAAATTGATCATTTGAATGTTTGATTGTTAGCGATCCATCTTCGGAAATCCATGTAACGATTGCGAGTTGGTTTGTGCATAGGTCGCCAACAGCGTTCTTCGATAGCGTTACGTCGGTTGCCATTGAGTACTTTGTTGCAAGCTCGCCCTCGATTTCGAGAACAACAAGGCTTCCAATTTCGAGTTCCGCACGATCATCGGCTATGGTAGTTTTCATTGTGATGGTCAGGGAGGTGATAAGTACAGCTAAGGTAGTGGCACGCATGAACTACTCCGTTATGTAAGACACCATAGGTAAGAGGAAGCAACGTTGACTTCTGTTTATCAGTCAGGCTCTTTGGCAGCAAGAGGTACTCGCGACGAACGGCCGCGATAACCGAGTGCGAGCGGGTGACTTTGCTGTGCGAGAAAGGCCGTTCGAGCACTTCGGTTCATCCCATTGTTCGTCGACCATTCAGCAGCGGTGAAACGCTCACGATGCTGATCGACGTTGAGACATATTGTAGGCAATGCGAACTGGATCAGCAATTCAGATTGCAGATATTTGCGCGCTAGAAGGCGTTCGGGGGGCGAGTTAGACCACGGCAGGCGATTTTTTCGTTGTCAGTCGGCCCGAATGGCGAAGTGCGTCGCGTCGTCGACTGTACGGCGGTATGCACGAGCGGTCCTTCGAAGATTTATGGTTTATTGGGGGCAGCGAATCATTGGCAGCAAAGATTATGCCATCACGGCAGAAGACGGTGCGCAACTAATACGCGTTCCACCGTCAGCGCAACCAGAGCGACAGCCAAGCGATTTACCATTGGAAATGATTCGGGGAAAGTAAAGACTTGGCTAGGGTCGACGAACGGCGGACATCACCGAGGACGCGCGAAAGGCTCACCACTGCCAAACCGCTCGGCTCGCGTCCTTCGGTGGGTGTCATTGTTCCCCGTCATTGCGATTGGTCACAGTGCGTTGATGAGAAATACAGGGTGAGAACAGGCGGACACGAACTGACGAAAGTCAGTCAGATATGCAGCAAGCATTTCAGGCGTGTTCCCCTGTAGCTCGGGATCTCTAGCCCAAGTTGCTGCGGTTGAATTGATTTCGTCGTCGGTCAAAGCAGCAACGGCCGTGATTAGCGCCGGCGGCGTGCGTTCGGGCCAAGGCCCATCAGGCAACGGTTCGCCGACAAGCTCGAAACCAGAATTGAGTTCTTTGTAGCTGCCGAGTCCTAGAATCTCGCCAAGCTTAGAGAGTTGGATAGTGGCAATGTTTTTCGCTTGGAGCCACTCTCCGGCTGAGTAGGGCTCGTCCGATGTGATGATGGCTGCCAGGTCAGTTTCAGGGCACGAGAGCAAGTCGGAAAGTGGCATGTACTTGGGGGAATGTTAGTGGTTTGTGATTGCAGGGAATCGTGTCAATCTTGGTAGGGGAACGGCGGCCATAACCCAGTCGCCGAGGTTGATGTTGATGTAACGAATCGCGCGATCGGCGACTTGGGTTCATGGCTTGGTTATCGGGCTTCTGCATGAGGACCACCGAAGTGGCGTGTTCGCCATCCGCGTTTTTCAAGCTTACGAAAGTCTGGAAAGGAATGCAACGAATGCAGATAGCGATCCAGGATCTTTAGTTCATTGTCGTCGTCTTGGCCCTCGAATGGCAGTACGTAAATCGCGTTACCAAAGTTGCGGCAGACTTTGCCCGGTGTGTCGTCAACAATGAGTACTTGATTTAAATCAAAACCACGCCTCTTGACCTTCCGCAAGTCTTTAATGAAGTTGGTGTCGAATGTCTCTGGATTCATCCGAGGAATGCATCGCGAGCGTCCCCAGACAAACCTCCACTCGCCAACGTTCCGAATGAGAGATCGGGCAATACCATCGACGTAATCCTCGGACGCGGACGACCAAAGGGCAACGTCGTAGACCCGCGCAACCGACGTCAGAAACTTATCCACGTAGGGCCGTTTATACAAATAGAACGGACCAACGCGAAAATCTGCGTCGCGGTGAAGTGGTCTCTCGGAGCCGAAAATCAGGGTTTCGTCGAGATCAAGTATCAAAAGTGGCTTCTGTGTCACGGTCTCCATGTCGCTGAGACAAACGATGTGCCCTGGAGGTTCGCCGCTTTCGCCCGATAACGGCGGCCATAACCCAGTCGCCGCAGTTGATATTGATGTAGTTAAACGCGAAATCGGCGACTTGGGTTCACATACTCTTCTGTGGAAGGCTTAGTTGCGAAAAGGCACCTCCTTCTTATCCTCGTCGGGATCGTCACCGAAGTGGTCGGTGCGACAAAGTAGCATGACGATTTACTGTGAAGGAGATGCCTGTGCATAAGTCTATTCAAATCCACACCCAAGTGCGAGTCCTAAATGTGGCGTTCGATGTCGGCAAAGAAAAACTCAACTGGGAAACTAATCCGAATGACGAGACTTTCAGCGGCGAGCTACTCAATACAACTTCCCAGATCCGCGAATGTTACCAACACTTGGCGAAACTGGCTAAGCGTTATCGATACGATGAAGTGCGCATTATTTGCGAATCAACGGGTGTATATCATCGCTCGCTGCTACAGCTGGCAGATCAATTTTAGATTCCGGACATCACTGGTTAGCGGTAAAGCGTTGGCGAAGATGTGAGCCATTGAGTCCAACGACCCAAACAAGAACGACGAGAAAGATCCCGGCACAATTTTGGCAGTCGCTAAAATCGGAAAGCTGCTGGCACATCGTTTACTTGACGAACAATACGCAGAGCTGCGTGAACATCACGTCGTCTACATGGCAGCTGAACAAGAGCGAGCACGGTGCAAGACGGAAATGCATCATGCACTCAAAGCGATCTTTCCCGATCTGAACTTGAGTCGCGAAAAAAAAGCTCTGTTTGGTCCTGGCGGAATACGGATGATGGAGCTGTTCCATGGTAACCCAGACTGGATCATCAGCAGCGGCGACTTCGAAAGTTTCGTTGCCAAAATTCGCGCTGATAAAACACGCGTGCAGACGGCTAC
The DNA here is from genome assembly GCA_041398985.1 of Pirellulaceae bacterium. Lineage (GTDB taxonomy): Bacteria > Planctomycetota > Planctomycetia > Pirellulales > Pirellulaceae > Aureliella. The sequence goes on along the minus strand of JAWKTR010000042.1, from coordinate 3,249 downwards.
ACTGCGGAAGATCTGGGAAGCCGCTCAAGCGTCGCACACACAACAAGTTTCACCGATCGTTCGCGCAGCTCAGGCGAATCGAATCGCTCACCTCGCTTCCGACCTAAGCACGTGGACCAGGCGACTTGAAACCATTGAGGACAAGATGGAGCTGGCTTATCGATGCCTCAAATCACAGGACGCACGGCTTCCTGATCGGCAACTCGGGTGCATTGTTTTGTGCGTCGATTTTGTCGATGTCACCAAGGGATTGGCGTTGGATGGCTAATGCTAAGACATTCATTCAAGCAACGAGCATGCGCCCATACTGCGTACATAGCTATGGCTCGAGTTCCAAGTCGAGGCCCAAGATCGAGTGTAGGATGGAGCGAGGCCGCTACCCGGTCTTGAGTCGAAGTATCAAAACCGCAAATAGGGCAAAGCGCAATTGGACGATGACACATATCTGCGAATTCAGTGGGATCTTCGGAAATTGTAACTCGAATAACGCCCACTGGTTTCGTTGGATCATTCTCAATGATCGCGTCGACCGTGGCCACGTGCCACGCAAGTATCTCACGATTCGGCATGGACGACCAAGCACGATCCCAGTCAGAACGATCCTCGCACATTTCTTCAATCATTCGGAGTTGAGTGGTATCACAAGAGGACTCGACGAACGCTATTCGTCACCAAGTTCGCGCGAGTGACGCCACCATTCCAAATGCACCAGATCGCGAACTTTGGTGCACGACTTGGTTATTTGGCTTCCGAAGCTAAAAGTATTGCGACTACGTCACCACGTAAGGCAATTATGTCCTCTTTTCGAGGGTCAACGAAACGGATGTGTTTACCGTTCTCGGAAATGATAACGATGTTGTGGAGATCGTGTGTCAATTCGCTTGCGTCAAAGAACTTGCTGGTAGCGATCACAGGCCAATCATCACGGTCGGCAATTCGAAGTCGACCTTTGGTAGGCGTCTCTTGCATCCAGAGAGCGATCTTACCGTCGTCGGGTTTTGGAAAGGAACGCACTTGCATCGCAAGATGCAACCGATTCAGAGCTGAGTAGTTGCTGTCATTGTTTCCGATAGAGGTTGACGAGAACGCAAGCAGCATAAGTAGTGAAACTATCTTGGTTTGCATCTTCGGTCTCCTGTTTGCCAAATAACGTCAGCGATCATCGATGTCGCGGCCAATAAATTCACCACCAAGAAAACGGCCGATCCGCGACTTATTGTGAATCCGCACGTCAAATTTGATGGCCTGAGTGGGAGCCCGAAGGAAAGAGCTCAGAACGAAGGCCATCCAAAACTCTGGTGTGGCGCGAATTATTATCTAAGCTACCCAAGTTGCGTGGCATGGGCAAGCTCCTTCGAGCCGATGGCTGACGAATTTTCGCTCGCTTGGTCCTTTGGGTTTGATTCACGAGGTAGCGTAGCAGATTTTCGGGGCATCGTGCAAAGTGATTTTGGCAAGGTCTCTGTTTGTCAGGGCATTGGCTCGTTTGTTGTTCGCGCAGCCGAAAGCGGTTGGCAGACGAGAACCGTTGAGGATAGATCGCAGCCATAGGGTAGTTGCCGCCAATCCATGTTTCAGCGGCCAGCGTCCATCAAGGAAGTTGAGTTTGAGCTGGCAGCGTGCCAAGCATTAGCGGAGTTCGGCCCACTTCGCATTGGTTGAAAGATGTGCCCTAGCAGCCGCAAGGATTCAGCGGTGGTGTTCGTAGCGAGTGAGCGGCCCCGGCGAGTGTCTTCGCGATCCGCACAAAGAACGTTACGGTTAACGTGGCGGCGGCCAGAAACCTTTGACTGCAAATCCGAGGTGACCCGCAGCTCACGTGCAACCGATTGTTCGCCAGCGTGCTGCAGAGTTCAATACCAGTTGCGAGGCCAATCATCACCGCGATCGGGTGGTTGATCCGCATTCCTGAGCATTGTACCAAGTTTCTCCTTTAGCGCCGCGAACTCGGCACGCCGTTTACGAAGCTGGAATTCTTCCTCAGTTAGTGTTTCACGGTCGTTGGTTACAATCGAGATTCCGCCGGGAACATTCTCGAGGGTACGAAGGAAATCGTGAAAGCCGTCCCGCCTGAACCCGTATTGGCAATGACGAACAAGTGTTCGTAACAAGTCCAATTCTTCAGTGCGTAGTGTCGGCAAGAGCAGCCGATGTCGCAATTCGGAATCAGCTCTGGCTTCGTGGCACTTCCGACACAACCCCAAAAACGCCCCATCCGGGTATTGCCACGGTTCGCGTCCATAGCGGTAGTAGCAGTGGTGAACTTCTAGCGATGCTCTGGAGCCACATTCCTCGCAGGTGTTTTTGCATCGGTCAAGAATTCGCTTGCGTTTGTCTTGCCACCGACTGTCGGCGAGTTTCTCTGCGTAGGACGCGTTCACGCGGGGAAGCGGTGGCCACTCGTCATATTTGATGAAACCAATGCTCCATGAGTGGCCCTGCTCGTACCAATAACCAAATCCAGCCGCAAGGTCTGTCAATTCACCAGCAACGTCGTATTCGCCCGGGTAGTTCAACCATTGGTAGAGATCACTCTCGAACGTAACGATCAGTTCCGCGTATTTGAAAAAATGGTCTGGCCCCTCGCGTTGGGTCCATTCATCTTGTGTGTAAAACGAAAAATCGTAGTCCGCGTCGTGCATGCGGAGCCACTCCACGAACACTTCTCAGAGCAGTTCGATTTGTTCGGATGCAGGCAATGGCACTTTCCAGGCTTGGTCTGGCGAACGTTACCGATCACCCGGTCGGCGCGGTTGATCTTCCATTGTCGAATCGCCCCGACTCGCCGCTTCGGGTGCATCGGATGGTTCGCCGCTGGCTGCTGGCATTGTGCGACCGAACCAATCACCGCGGTCCGATGCTGCGTGACGCAAGCCGAAAATCGAAGGCAAATCGTCATCAACAGTGAAGACTACGACGTACGGAAATCGATCGACCAACGCGCCACGAAATTCACCGCCAATCCGTCCAAATGATTCCGGCCGCTCGATTACCGATTGAATAATCGATCGGACATTCGCGCGAAAACGATTGCCAAGAGTACGAGCAATCGAGTCGTAGTATGCGCATGCGGTCGCTAAGTCTACGGCGAACAGCGGATGATAGCGTTCAGTCGCCATCTACCCGCCGCCATACCTCGTCAGCGTCAATCGCGATACCAGGATTCGCAAGCAATTCGTCTCGTCTGCGATTCATCTCCGCAAGTTCATCTTCCGGTAACATCAACGGAGCTGAAGCGGCAAGGTCATC
>JAWKTR010000041.1:0-8706 GCA_041398985.1 Pirellulaceae bacterium | reverse complement strand
GACGCTCCCAAGGACATGGTCTGCGCAAATGGGAAGGGAGGGCAGCGGATCTACATTGTTCCAAGCCTGGGCCTTGTTGTGGTCCGTCTTGGGGATAATCCGGTGGATGGTCTTGCGGCCGCACGAAATCTCAGTGCGGACGGAACTCAATCCAAGTTCGACAATCAGCTGTGGGGTAAGCTCATGCTCGCTCTGCCGGAAAGTGATACGAACAAGAATGGCATAACCAAGCGGTGAACCGGAGCCGCCGATCTCGCGGGTTTTGAAATCATAGTCTTTTGGCGGCGGCCCGGTTACCGCCGTCGTTCTGCCACGGAGGATTACACATGAAAATTGACGAGACTTACCGTGTGCCATGTCCCGAATGCGGAGAGACCGAGTTCTCGCACCCCGAGCCGTTGGATGATGACACGTTTGTCACCTGCAATAAATGCGGATTTTCCGCGCCGCTGATCGACATCAAGGAACACGGAATTGCGAAGGCCAAGGATCACCTTGAACGTCAAGCCAAGGCTGCAATCGAGACGGAACTCAAACGGTTGTTCAAATGACGCTTGTTGACTATCTGACGTTGTCCATTTCGCTGCTCTCCGTGATTGTCGCGGCAATTTCATTGATTCGCACACGCGCACTTGCCGCTGAACAGCTCGAGCTTGAACGCGTTACGGCGGAGCTATCCGCAAAGCAGATAGAGCTAATCGAACGTGAAGACCAGCAACGAAAGCGTCCAGACTTTCACGTTGACCTTACGAAACTCGGAAACGATCACTATTTCTTGGTCGCGAATCGTGGTGATGGCAGTGCCTTTGATCTCAACTTCGAATTAGTGGACTGCGCGAATTCGCCACTGTTTGCCGATTCCGTTCGCATGTTTCCGCATTCTGAACTAAAGGCCCAGTCTCGAATAAAGGTGCCCGCCGCAATCCACTTGGGAAGTCCTAGCACGTACAATGTTAGATTGACATGGAAAGAACGCGATGGCGTGGACAAGTCAGAAGATTTTTCGGTTTACCTGTAGCGCAAAGAGGCAGAACCATCCCGTGCACCGAAGGACGGCTTGCGCGGTTTCACAAATGGAAAATCAATCGTCCGTCCTCGGTGACGGGTACCGTTCGTCAGGAAAGAGCATATGGGATTTTCTGTTGGCTTCGAGTTGACCGAATCGGTTGATCCAGAAAAGGAAGCGGCGATCCTTAAGACGCTCGAATCGCTCCGACACGGACGTACTTGGCTCAGTTGTGAGCCACCGTTTCTCCACAAATACGATGGCGTTTTGACAGGCTCGAGCAAACCAAATTTCATGCCGCACCCGGATGATGTTGCGTCTGCTAAAGCAGAAGGATTACCGGATGGAACTTTGAATGATGTTCTCGACATTCTTTGCCAACTTTCTCGACAGTTCGCAATTGACTGGAAAATCTCGCATGACCACTCGGATGGACCTTTGGGATACATTCGTGGCGGGCATGTTGACGAAGAGGTTCGAATCCAATGCGAAGCGTTCAGCGATCTGGCGGCAGACCTCGGAATCGACGGGTTCGATCTTGATGACCTATAGTACATAACCCTGACGAACCATCGCATGCACGGGAGTGGCGGTGGCCGGTCGGTTTTGAAATCAATGTCGACTCCCGCCACCCCGTGATGCGGGTCGTTCCCCGACTCAGATAAGACTTCGAATCCATGAGACTGTTCTGCGTTGTTTTACTGCTGACTATTCTCGCGATTTCAGGATGCGGCGGTACTCCGATTCTCGCGACGATTGATAGCCGCACAAAGCAGGCATTCGGCATACATGAGTGGGCATTTGAGAACGAACACACGACGGGCCTTGAATTGGTAACTGTCACTGAGGATGCCAAAGAGACTGTCCTCACATTTGGTCCGAGCAAACAAATACGTGCCATCTTTCTACAGAACGACCCGCTGGCAGATAGCCTAATCTTCCGAATTGATGCACCTGGAGACGGATTCTACGGTTCTGATCTTCGGGGAACTATTGATGTGTCTACAATTAAGATCTACGATTATCCGAAGAATAAGAACGGCGATTGGACGATAGCATCCGGAATATTCAATTCTAAGCCGATCGAACTCGTCGTGCGAATGGTGGGAAGCTCCAATGGAGGACTGACTCTCGTTCGCGACTAGGTGGGGAACCAAGAAATGCACCGAAGTTGCCGAGTCGGTCAAACTTACTAGCGGATCACTTTCGGCAACTCGGTGATTTCAACCGTTAGCCCACAGAGAACCTCTACACGTGAACGTAGACCTTTGGCAAACCGTCGATACCTACCTCCGTTCCAACAACGTGGATGGTGCTGCTGCTGACCTCGAATCTCGGCTGCGCGCGACTGCGACGGATCGGTTTGTCTCTCTCGCAGACTCGCACTTCACGAATTCGCCGCGGGATGTGCTTTCCCACATCAACAGATTCATCACGGCATGCCAGAGCACATTCGACGTTCGCGCCGTCTATCTGGAAATGAACGGGTTCGACATAAACTACGATCGCTGGTACTTCGATTTATTTGCGTACAAGGAATACTCTGACGAACCTGACGATCTCGATTGGCTCTGTGATTGGACTTCGCCCGACTGGGATCAAGTCACGCTCGCCGGCCTCGAAGAAACACAAGAAGATTTTCGCTGGTACATGGAAAACAAGATCTACGAGAAAAAGACGCACGACGAAGAAAAGGAAATTGCAACATTGCTCGTGATGGTTCGGTTCGTGCAACTCATCCGGTCGACTCTCGATGTTGGTCCGTTACAATGTCCGGTACCATTGCTTGCGACTGCTCATGACTTCGATATGTTTGGCCGTTTCGTAACGCAAAATGTGGGCTAACAAGTATGTTGCACCCAAGTCGCGTTGGTTGCCGCAATTCGAAGTCACGTTCACTCACGCGACTGGGTGAACATTGCCGTTATGCCCTTTAGAGACCCGAAGATGAATTTGCAGGCATTGGGACTACTCGTGGTCGGACTTGTGTCATGGAACGTATCACGATCGTGCACTGCGCAAGACCTCTACTTTCCCACCGCCGACAAAGACTGGGAGATAACGAGCCCCGAAGCACTGGGTTGGGACTTGAAAGCGCTCGAATCGTTGTTTGAGTACGTCGAACAGACTAACGCCAAATCGTTTCTCATATTGAAAGACGGAAAGATCGTTGCTGAGCGTTATTGGACGCCGGATGGCGCAGCTCACGCGCAATACATCATGTCATCTGGCAAAAGCATCACTGCTTTCCTCATAGGAATCGCCAGAGAGCAAGGCAAATTGAAACTCGAACAGCCTGCCTCAGACTTTCTTGGGGCAGGATGGTCGCGTGCTACCAACGCTCAGGAAGAGGCCATTTGGATTGAACACATACTGGAAATGACCAGTGGTTTGAACGGCAGAATGGCATACGAGGGAAAGCCGGGTTCGATTTGGAAATACAACACGGAAGTCTACCAGCAACTTCATCCACTAGTGGAGAAGGCCGCTGGCTCCACCATGCAGGAGTTCTCGAGGAAAGTGCTATTCGAGCCTTTGGGGATGAGAAATTCCAAATTTCGCTATCACAGCTTCGTGATGAACGCACGAGACATGGGCCGCTTTGGACTCATGATTCTCGCCAAGGGAACTGGAACGGCCAGCCGATCATGAAAGACCGAGCGTTTTTGCGATGCTCACCTGTCGCAGCAACTCAACCAATCTTATGGCTATCTCTGGCGGTTAAATGGCAAAGAGTCGTTTCTGTACAGTTCGACAACAACGCCAAGCCCTGCCTGGTCCACTAGTCCCTGACGCTCCCAAGGACATGGTAAAATGGGAAGGGAGGGCAGCGGATCTACATTGTTCCAAGCCTGGGCCTTGTTGTGGTCCGTCTTGGGGATAATCCGGTGGATGGTCTTGCGGCCGCACGAAATCTCAGTGCGGACGGAACTCAATCCAAAGCTTCGACAATCAGCTGTGGGGTAAGCTCATGCTCGCTCTGCCGGAAAGTGATACGAACAAGAATGGCATAAACTAAGCGGTGAACTGGAGCCGCCGATCTCGCGGGTTTTGAAATCATAGTCTTTTGGCGGCGGCCCGGTTACCGCCGTCGTTCTGCCACGGAGGATTACATGAAAATTGACGAGACTTACCGTGTGCCATGTCCCGAATGCGGAGAGACCGAGTTCTCGCACCCGAGCCGTTGATGATGACACGTTTGTCACCTGCAATAAATGCGGATTTTCCGCCGCTGATCGACATCAAGGAACACGGAATTGCGAAGGCCAAGGATCACCTTGAACGTCAAGCCAAGGCTGCAATCGAGACGGAACTCAAACGGTTGTTCAAATGACGCTTGTTGACTATCTGACGTTGTCCATTTCGCTGCTCTCCGCATTGTCGCGGCAATTTCATTGATTCGCACACGCGCACTTGCCGCTGAACAGCTCGAGCTTGAACGCGTTACGGCGGAGCTATCCGCAAAGCAGATAGAGCTAATCGAACGTGAAGACCAGCAACGAAAGCGTCCAGACTTTCACGTTGACCTTACGAAACTCGGAAACGATCACTATTTCTTGGTCGCGAATCGTGGTGATGGCAGTGCCTTTGATCTCAACTTCGAATTAGTGGATTCATGAATTCCGCCACTGTTTGCCGATTCCGTTCGCATGTTTCCGCATTCTGAACTAAAGGCCCAGTCTCGAATAAAGGTGCCCGCCGCAATCCACTTGGGAAGTCCTAGCACGTACAATGTTAGATTGACATGGAAAGAACGCGATGGCGTGGACAAGTCAGAAGATTTTTCGGTTTACCTGTGGTGCCGCAAAGAGGCAGAACCATCCCGTGCACCGAAGGATGGCTGCGCGGTTTCACAAAATGGAAAAAATCAATCGTCCGTCCTCGGTGACGGGTACCGTTCGTCAGGAAAGAGCATATGTGGGATTTTCTGTTGGCTTCGAGTTGACCGAATCGGTTGATCCAGAAAAGGAAGCGGCGATCCTTAAGACGCTCGAATCGCTCCGACACGGACGTACTTGCCTAGCTAGAGCCACCGTTTCTCCACAAATACGATGGCGTTTTGACAGGCTCGAGCAAACCAAATTTCATGCCGCACCCGGATGATGTTGCGTCTGCTAAAGCAGAAGGATTACCGATGGAACTTTGAATGATGTTCTCGACATTCTTTGCCAACTTTCTCGACAGTTCGCAATTGACTGGAAAATCTCGCATGACCACTGGATGGACCTTTGGGATACATTCGTGGCGGGCATGTTGACGAAGAGGTTCGAATCCAATGCGAAGCGTTCAGCGATTCGGCGGCAGACTCGGAATCGACGGGTTCGATCTTGATGACTCATAGTACATAACCCTGACGAACCATCGCATGCACGGAGTGGCGGTGGCCGGTCGGTTTTGAAATCAATGTCGACTCCCGCCACCCCGTGATGCGGGTCGTTCCCCGACTCAGATAAGACTTCGAATCCATGAGACTGTTCTGCGTTGTTTTACTGCTGACTATTCTCGCGATTTCAGGATGGCGGTACTCCGATTCTCGCGACGATTGATAGCCGCACAAAGCAGGCATTCGGCATACATGAGTGGGCATTTGAGAACGAACACACGACGGGCCTTGAATTGGTAACTGTCACTGAGGATGCTAAAGAGACTGTCCTCATTATCATTCGAGCAACAAATACGTGCCATCTTTCTACAGAACGACCCGCTGGCAGATAGCCTAATCTTCCGAATTGATGCACCTGGAGACGGATTCTACGGTTCTGATCTTCGGGGAACTATTGATGTGTCTACAATTAAGATCTACGATTATCCGAAGAATAAGAACGGCGATTGGACGATAGCATCCGGAATATTCAATTCTAAGCCGATCGAACTCGTCGTGCGAATGGTGGGAAGCTCCAATGGAGGACTGACTCTCGTTCGCGACTAGGTGGGGAACCAAGTAATGCACCGAAGTTGCCGAGTCGGTCAAACTTACTAGCGGATCACTTTCGGCAACTCGGTGATTTCAACCGTTCGTCGCTTGGAGCAAATGAAACGCATAATGGAAACTGAGGTCAACGGTCGCAATTGGCTACCACTTGGATTGATACTCGCGTGCCTGTCTCTAGCGACCGGATGCGCTATGGGCGAGGGCAACATCTCGGACCGATTGCCGAGTGGCGTTGTGATTCCACTTAGCGATTTGCCAATCGAGGTGATGAATGCAGAAGAACGCTTGCGACTCCCCGACGGAACAAGAATTCAGAAATGCAACGACGGGAGTCTGTACCGGTTTGATTATCCTGATGGCACGATTTGGATGAAGAACGCTGCTGGACATGATGTCGGAGGTGTAATATAGCCTTCCCTTTGCCCAAGGCGATGTCTGTGCGAATCGCCAGACGATGGAACGCGACGAACCAAGAAATGCACCGAAGGTCCGGTGGGTCGTCGAATTTGCTAAAATAGTGCACTCCCGGAACTCGGTGATTTCAATCGTTCTTTGGGCATATCGCGAAGCACTCGCCGCGGCCGAACACTTGCTACGAGCACCACCGCTGAATCCTTGCGGCTGCTGGGGCACATCTGTCAACCAATGCGAAGTTAGCCGAACTCCGCTAATGCGCAGCACGCTGCCAGCTCAAACTCAACTTCCTTCATTGGGCGCTGGCCGCTGAAACATTGCTTGGCGGCAACTACTCTGTGGCTGCGAACTATCATCAATGGTTCTCGTTCGCCCAACTTCCCCTCGTCTGCGCAGACATCAAACGGGCCGATGCGCCGCAATCTGAGACCTTGCCAAAATCAGTTTGCAGGATGCCCCGGGAATCTGCTAAACTGCCTTTTGAAGCCAACAAACCCCAAAGAACCAAGCGATCGACCGAAGTCGCCAAGTCGCTCGTTCTTATAAAATAATCAAACCCGGCGACTGCGGTCATCGCCGTCGTTATTTGGCCATAGTCATGCCCTACAAGATTCATAAGTGACGATCCCAATACCGCTCGATACCGACTACTGCGACGCGACGTCGCACGATATACGCTCGTGGTCGTTTGGCGCGCTTACATCGCCACGACATGCGTCGGCCACATTTCGCGACAATGTTGCTGGCACTTTGCACGATCAGCGGATCTTCGGTCCCATCCACGACTTCAAATGCGCGTGTGGACGGTACGATGGCGACCGCTTTAAGAACATGATTTGCGATCGATGTGGCGTGAAGGTTGCTTCGAGTACAATCCGTGGCTCACGTTTCGGCCATATTGAATTCGCCAGCCCAATCGCTCACCCCTTTGCCCCCGACAAAGAGCTGCAGTGTTTTCCGGTGCTTCCAATCCTATTCATCGAATCTCCTGGTGGTCACCGATTGCAGACGCTGTACGATCAACTGATCGACGACGCCAAAGAGAAAACGGCCACGCGAATTGCTGAAACGATCAATTCGATTTGCGACCAAATAGCTCCAGTCGCTATTGCGGCGCACGATTGGGATTTATCGGCCGCCGGAACCCTGGCGCGCGGCCTAGCGCTAAAACATAAGGACAGCCCCGGAACATCACGGGAATACTGCAATAAATGCGGGTATCTACTCGCGGGGCTTCAGGTTGATCTGTGTCCCGGCTGCGGATCTCAGCTACAATGCCCCGGAAAGGAAAGGCCAAATAACCAATAGCTGCACGGGAGCCGGAAAACGCCGCGCGTTCGCTGCGCTCATCAACGTCAACTCCCGGCCCCGTGATCTCGAACGTTCTTTGGGCGGATCGCGAAGACACTCGCCGGGGCCGCTCACTCGCTACGAGCACCATCGCTGAATTCTTGCGGCTGCTGGGGCACATCTGCCAACGAATGCGAGGTTGGCCGAACTCCGTTATTGCTTCGCACGCTGCCAACTCAAACTCGCTTACTTTACTGGACGCTGGCCGTTCAAACATTGCTTGGCGGCAACTACTCTGCGGCTGCGAACTATCCTCAACGGTTCTCGTTTGCCAACCGTTTTCGGCTTCGCGAACATCGAGCGAGCCGATGCGCTGACAAACAGAGACCTTGCCAAAATCAGTTTGCAGGTCGCCCCGAAGATCTGCTACACTGCCTTGTGAAACAAACAAACCCAAAGAACCAAGCGATCGACCGAAGTCGCCGAGTCGCTCGTTCTTATAAAATAATCAAACCCGGCGACTGCGGTCATCGCCGTCGTTACCCGCTCGGAGAGATGAACTGTACACAACATGCGAAGCTCGTGGACGCTCAAAAATCTAGGCTGCGTTCTCAGCGTGTTTGGACTCGCCGCGTTTCTCCCCCTCGCGATTGTTAGCCGACATCTGCTTCATGCCAACGTCGGTGCTACTTTAACTCACGCGTACGCTGGTTCGGCGTGCCTTGCCATCTACGGACTTGCGGCCCTCTTCAATTTCTACCTGTCTGTGGTTCTAGCGTGGCCGCACACCCGACGAGACAAAGGCGAATATAAACATGTCTCGGGTATTCCGATCGTTCATTCACTCTTCCTACTCGCCGCAATTGTTACTTTGCCGCCGAACACGCTGGCTGGTATACTGATGCTGGCGTTGCTTGGGCTCGACACTGGGGCTGCACATTGGGCCGCGTTTGCCGCCGCTTCCGAGTTCCTGCCCAAACGCGGGTAACCATCGCGTGCACCGGAGTACGCGAGCCAGCTGAATTGAAATGGGAAATCTTTCGCGCAATTGTTGCCCGCCATC
>JAWKTR010000040.1:0-12092 GCA_041398985.1 Pirellulaceae bacterium | reverse complement strand
AATCACCAGTTTTGCAAAGAGTTTTAAAGAAGCTCAGGCCTATTTAATTCCTTTGATGCTGTTGGCCTTAACGCCCGGCGTAATGAGTCTCATGCCCGGTATCAAATTCACAGCCACCTTGGCTACGGTTCCCTTGGTCAATATCGTTCTCTTGGCACGTGAAGTTTTGGCCGGATCGGCGGAATGGAACACGGCATTAGTCGCCATTCTGTGCAATACGATCTACGCGCTTGCCGCGCTGGTATTGGCCAGCCGACTTTTTGGGACTGACGCCTCGATGCACGGCAGCAAGGGCAGCTGGAGCGACTTGCTGTTGCGGCCCCGTGAAACGCAATTACGCCCAACCGCAGATCAAATGGCGTTGACGATGGCGATCATGTTTCCCCTCTATTTCATTGCGTCGAGCTCCCTGTCGGGACTACCAGAATGGTTCGGATTCGACTCGGATCTAACTACCAAGCTTTGGTTCTCAGCTGGTGTATCTGTGGCATTGATTCTGTGTGTACCCTTGATGGCAGCCTGGTATCGCAACATCCAGTTCAAGTCGACATTTCTACTGTCGATGCCAGCCGCACATGCATGGCTAGGGTTGCTACCAGCCGTGGTATTGTTGGGGGGCAGCGCCTGGATGTTTGCGCACGAGATCTTCATTTTCGCCCAGAATTTTATTGGAACCATTAACTTTGAGCTGTTCGCCGATTACCAAGAGCGACTCAAGTCGGTACCACTGGTAGTAGTGTTGATTGCGTTTGCACTGACTCCAGCCGTCTGTGAAGAAGTGCTTTTTCGTGGCTTTGTGCTCAGCTCACTGCATCGATTTTCTCAGTCTTGGGCTGTTGTTCTGTCCGCTGTGCTCTTCGGGCTAATGCATGTACTGACGTCAAATGTGTTGGCAGTTGAACGTTTCTTGCCGACGACGTTTATGGGGTTAATCCTGGGTTTCGTCGCCGTTCGCACGCGATCGTTATGGCCTGGTATGCTACTACACTCGATCCACAACGGGTTATTGCTTTCGATGGGGCACTACGAAGATGAACTGGCCCGTCGAGGCATCTTGGTTGACGAAGGTGAACACCTGCCAGCCGTTTGGTTGATAACTGGTGCGATTGTTTTCGTGGTCGGTATCATTCTCATTTTGCGTAGCCCACCGATTGACCAGCCCGAAGAATATCCTGTTTCCACGCACTTGAGTCACGGCTCGACGTGATACTCCCGACTCCTACAGAAAGAATGACATGGCTAAGTTGCTCTACATCGAATCTTCGCCTCGGAAAGAACGCTCGAAATTCAATCGCAGTTGCACAGGCGTTCCTGGCAGAGTACCAACACAGTCATCCCAATGACGAGATTACTACGTTAGACCTGTGGAATACTACTTTGCCAGAATTTGATGGCTTCACCATCGACGCCAAGTACCAAGTGATGCACGGCCAGGAATTTACTGAGCAGCAGCGTCAGGCATGGCAAACGGTAGTGGACGCTTGCGACAAGTTCAAATCGGCGGATAAATACGTCATCAGCCTTCCAATGTGGAATTTCGGTATTCCCTACAAGCTGAAGCACTATATCGATGTGATCTCGCAACCTGGCCAGACGTTCAGCTTCGATCCAGACACAGGATACAGCGGCTTGGTCACTGGAAAACCGATCGCGGTCATCTACGCTCGCGGCGGCGCTTACGGTAGCGACAAAGCCAAAGGTATGGATCTGCAAAAGGGCTACATGGACCTGCTACTCGGCTTCATTGGATTCACTGACATTAGATCAATTCTGATTGAGCCAACGATGGGTGCACCCGCTGACGTCGCCGCTATCGAGGCGGAGGCCAGCGAGCGAGCAAGAGTCATGGCAGCCAGCTTCTAGATATTTGAATCAAACACGCGAACGGTTTTCCAATTGGATTTGTTGTTCTCGATGAATTCTAGATGCCTGGGGTCCACTTGATAGGCATCGTGGGCGGCGCGATCGGCAAAGACCGTGTGCAAGCTGACGTCAAAGTCTTTGTCATTGACGGGGCGGCTCAGGTCTGGTGTAAGCGTCCCACAGCCAAAATACTCGAGCCCAGGATGCTTGTCGAGGCAACGACGCATCTCACTGAGCAAATGCTGAACTTGCTCCGGTGAATTGTTCTCCAGCGTGAAATAGACCATGTGTGCAATTTTGCTCGACGAACTCATCAACGTTTCTCTCTATGTGGGACTTGAGCGGTAGAAATAGACAAGGTGGCACCCGTGCGTCCTCAACGTTTCGAAAGTCGTCAAAAGTTCGGCGACTTACACAAGGCCTCCCAGCATCAGGGAGGATTATAGCGAATCCCCCGTAACGGTTGTTCGCCCAGTAGATGGAAAGTTGTTCTTTACGGAAAGATGGCAGTTGAAAGATTGAGTACTAGGGGGGCGTCTGCTACGCTAAACGGTAGCTTATCTACAATTTGAACGCTTTAGGGATATCCAGTATGCGCCGCGTCTCGTCACTAGGGTACTTATCTCTGCGAATGCAAAAGTTCACGCTATTGCTCTTGTTCGTTCTGGCGGTCACTTCGGTCAGCCCAGCTGTAGCACAAAAGAAGAAAAAGTTGCCTTCGCAGAGCTTCAAAGGCTATGGCGGCCTGCCCGATGCGGTTCGCAAGTTCCCTGAATCATTGCCACCAGTCGCAACCGTTGACGCCGGTCGCATTGGCGATTGTCGTGAGAGTGCGCGAAAGATCGACGAGTTGGTTGAAGCCAATCTCAAGAAGCATGGATTAGCTCCCAACCCCGAAGCGGATGACCACACCTGGGTTCGACGCGTCTTCCTGGATGCCGTTGGTACGATTCCTACACTCATCGAAACCAATGCATATACGACTAGCAAGGAGCCTTCCAAGCAAGAAAAGCTAGTCGATACCCTGTTGAACTCCCATGGCTATCCGAGCCATATGTTCAATTTTTGGGCATCGATTCTCAGAGTCAAAGATCGCCCCGAAGGCAACATGCTGGCCTATTCGTACCGAGACTATATTCGCGATCAACTACGAATCAATCGTCCGTACGACGAATGGGTATATGAGATGTTAACGGCGGAGGGCAAGGTCTGGGAGAACCCAGCCGTGGGCTATGCCTTACGCGATAACGGCATGCAACTGGTGCATGTCGACAATACGGTCCGCGTCTTCTTGGGTACACAAATCGGCTGCGCGCAATGCCACGACCACCCGTTCGACGACTGGACCCAGAAAGAGTTTTATCAGCTGGCTGCATTCACACACGGCACGGCCACACGCGATGGTGGCGGCACTCCCGCATTTGCCAATGGTAATCCCGTCAAACGTTTGACCGACGAACTGAAGAAAGCGGATCCCGATGCACGACTGGTAGGGACTCCCAATCTATTAGTTCAAGCCAACTTGTTTCGCGTTTCGTTCAATGCTACGCGTAAGTTAAAGTTGCCTCATGACTACCAATACGACAACGGCAAGCCCAACGAAGTTGTCGAGCCCAAGGTGTTATGGGGCGATATCCCAAGCGATGCAAAGCAATTGTCTCCGCGAGCAATATGCCAAATGGCTTACCAGCAGCGAGAATCCCCTGTTCGCCAAAACAATCGCAAACCGTCTATGGAAGAAAGTAATGGGCGTTGGCCTAATCGAACCCGTTGACGACATCAAGAAGAACTCGCCCTGTGAAAACCCAGAGTTGTTGGAGTTTCTTACCAAGGAGATGGTCAGATTAAAGTTTAACCAGAAAGAGTTTCTCCGTACGCTGCTTTACACGCAGACCTATCGTCGCCAAAGTAGCAATTTCGATCCTTCCGAAGCTGAGTTTTACCATTACCCTGGACCGCGCATGCGGCGCATGACCGCCGAACAGATTTGGGATTCGGTATTAACGATTGCCGTCTACAATCCCTACCCATTCACACTACCGTCTAATAATGAATTCCAAAGAGTAAGCGATTTGGACCTTTCCAAAGTCACCGCCAAGCAAGCAGAAGATCTGGGCAAGCAATTTGACGAAACGGTTGGACCAGGTGCACGGAACAAGTTGATGAATGTCGCCGCCTATCGAAGACAAGTCTTAGCTAGAGCGTCTGAGTTGCCTGCTCCGCTGCCTGCAGATCACTTTATACGCCAATTTGGACAATGTGATCGCGAGACGATCGAGGGCGATAGTCTAGACCCGACCGTGCCACAAATATTGACCATGTTCAATGGCCCGTTCACACACATGATGCTCGAGGAAGGTTCTGTTATTTACGATAACTTAGTCCGCTCCGTGCATGCCCGCGATGCTATGAACGTTATGTTCTTGTCGATACTGAATCGTCCGCCTACCAACCGCGACCGCGACATTGCGATGAACGAAATGAGCCGCGGCGATAAAGCCATGGGTTATGGCAACCTCGTGTGGGCCCTGATCAATACCCGCGAATTTATGTTCATCCAGTAAGCATCCCCAAGTCCGCTTGGCCAGCTGGGAGCTGAAGTCAGTCAGCTAAGTTGTTGACCAGCGATTATTCTACTTTTCTCTATTCTGTTGAGTCCCGACATGTCACCTCGCTTTGTTGTACCTGCTGGATCCGAGCCATTCCAAGCGACACGACGATCGTTTATGGCACGCGCCGCCCAGAGCATGCTCGGCGTCAGCTGCGCCGGCATGATGAGTGGGCGTTATTTGCATCCGCTCGCCCAGGCCGCCGAAACGACTCAGGCCCAGGGCAAAGCCAAGAGTGTCATCTTCCTCTACATGTCCGGTGCCATGAGCCACCTGGACACCTTTGATCCCAAGCCAGGCGCAAAGAGTCAGGGAGAGACGCAGCCTGGCAAGACACGCATACCAGGTGTCGCAATCTCTGACAAGATGCCGAAGTTGTCGTACTTGATGAACGGAATTTCGCTCATCCGTTCAATGACCACTGAGACGGGTGCGCACGAACAGGGCAACTACTTGATGCACACCAGCTACAAGCCACTTAACTCCATTCGCCATCCATCGCTTGGCGCATGGTCCGGCCACATTCTGCCCAAACTGAACCCGAGCCTGCCAGGGAACGTCCTCATTGGCTCTGCAGCTGGACATCCAGGAGCCGGATTCTTACCTGCCTCGATCGCGCCAGTGCCAATCAGCAATGCGGCCAGTGGACTGGAGAATACGCAGAGCCCAAGCTACTTGGGCGACGACCAGTTTCGCCGTCGCATGTCGCTAGCGAATCAATTCGACAGCAAATTCAAGAGCGGTTACGATAGCCAACTCATTCAGGCGTACGACGAAACGTATCGCGAAGCGGTGAGATTGATGGCGTCGAGTGAACTAAAAGTATTTGACATCAAGGAAGAGAAACAAGAGGTTCGCGATTTCTATGGCAACAATCGCCTAGGGCAAGCTTGCCTGCTGGCGCGTCGGCTGGTTGAAAAGGGAGTTCGGTTCGTCGAAATTGAGCACGGAGGCTGGGACCACCACACCAACATCTTCTCGAGTTGCCCAAGAATGGCAACTGAATTAGATGATGCGTTGGGTGCACTATTACGCGATTTAGCCACCAAGGGAATGCTGGGCGAAGTCTTAGTGGTACTTGGTACTGAGTTTGGACGCACACCGACCATCAACGAGAATGCAGGGCGGGACCATCACCCTGGCGCGTTTTCAGCGTTGATGTGCGGCGCGGGGATCAAAGGCGGTCAAGTCTACGGCAAGTCAGACGACGAAGGACATTCCGTCGAAGAAGACGCAGTGTACCCAGAGGATTTTAACGCCACCATTGCCGCTGCCATGGGTCTTCCATTAAGCGAGGAGTTCTATGCGCCCAATGGCCGACCGTTCCGCATCTGCAACAACGGCACACCTATCCAATCACTCCTCTCATGACAGGCCCAGCCCGATGGCAAGAATATCCGCGAGCTGCCCGCCCCAGTTCGGTCCGTTTTATTGCTGTACAGCAGAGAAGGTTTCAAACATGAAGGCGTCTGGATGCATGACTATCACAACTTCGCTGGTTGCCTTGCTCTTGGCTGCCGCAACCAGCAGCTACGCTGTCGCGGACACGCAGAAACACGATTTCGAGAGCGCTGTAACTGCAGAAGTCTACAAGACCGCTTCTGGTGACAAACTTTGGATATACCGCTTCGAGCCTGAGGGGCATGCTCCCACCAAAGATAAACGTCCTGCGGTGGTATTCTTTTTTGGCGGCGGTTGGAATGGCGGATCGGTAACGCAATTTGAACAGCATGCGAAGTACTTGGCCGCGCGAGGCATGGTGGCTTTCGTAGCCGATTATCGTGTCAAATCCCGTCAAGGCACAGCGCCTGATGCATGTGTGGCGGACGGTAAATCCGCCATCCGTTGGATCCGCAAGCACGCCGAGCGTTTGGGCATCGATCCGCAACGCATCGCTGCCGGCGGTGGCTCCGCTGGCGGACATGTCGCAGCCACCACAGGTATCTGCGATGAACTTGATGATCCAGCTGAGAGTGATTCAACGATCAGCTCCAAGTCCAATGCGCTACTACTGTTTAATCCGGTTTACGATAATGGTCCACAAGGTTACGGCTACGATCGCGTCAAGCGGTGGTTTCCAGCCATCTCGCCGGCTCACAACATCACACACGACGATCCGCCAACAATCGTCTTTCTTGGTTCGCAAGATGCTTTGATCCCAGTTGCTACTGCGAAGAAGTTTGACGCCGACCTTAAGCGGGTCGGCGTAACCTCAGAACTCTGGATCTATGAGGGCCAAGCCCACGGTTTCTTTAACGAAAACAAAAGTCGAGAGTCGTTCTTGGACACCGTCAAGAAAATGGACGCGTTTCTCGTCACGCTAGGCTGGCTCGAAGGGGCCCCAGATACTGCCAAAGTCAACCTCAGGCGCTAGCCGTGGGCCACTGGGGCGAAGTTGGCCATAAGGAGCCCACGGCTACCGCCTGAGGTTAAGGGACCACCTAAGAGTGAGCGCGGAGTCCACGACTCGCGCCTGAGGATGACTAGGAAGTCGCGGCGAACTAAGTCACTGGATGGGCATACGTTCCATTAAGTAGCCCAAGCAATCCTGCCGAATGACTTCGTGATTGCGGGTGAACATCGATGGCATGGTTGGCCTACGGAGTCGTATCCGCTGTCCGCTGGAAACTGACGAACTGGCTCGAGGAACACTTAGGAATTGCGACGTCACATCCCGCCCGGCTTCATCGTTAACAATGAAACACTCCGCCAGCTGCTTATGCAAGACGCCTATCGACTCTCCCTCAGCCAACTCGACGAAATTCAGCGCATCCAAATCGTCACGTAAGACCACATCGGGTCGCGGCGACGAAGATTCTGCTGCAAAACCGAACGAACATCCGTCGCGAAGTGCTATGCGCGCGACGGTATGGAAGATATGTACGTCTCCTTGAGGAACGTCGCAATCCGGAAATTCATGCAGATGCAGACAGGCATCGATCAGATCGACGGCATGTTGTACACCTGCCATGTCACCAATTTGGCCGCATTCACAGGTCACGGATGGACAATGAGACGTAAAGGCTTGAGTCTGCACGCCGCGTGGGCGAGTGAAGTAGACGACGGTGCGGCTAAACATCGATGCCAGGTAGATGTGTGCCGGGGACGGGTCACAGATGCAACCGTAGATCGGGTTCAAGCCCGTGTTGTTGTGAAGGTCGATACTGACGAAGACGCCTCGTTCTAGAATCCGATCAGTGACCTGCTGCATTAGTCGGTGGGTTTCAGTTATGGGCAACTCCGACCCAGGCCACACGCGATTAAAGTCAACTTGGTCGGAAAGGTATCGCACACCGCTGGCACACGCAGCTACATTACCAATAAAGACACTCAGAGAGCGTGGCAATTGTCGATCTTGGTAACGACGCAACAGCTGCTGGAAAGCGAGTAGGCCAACATCTTCGTTTCCGTGTAACAGGATACTAACGAACACCGCTGGTTGCCGCCGGCCCTGCAAGTGGATCAGCGTTGGCTGTGGCACTATTTGCGTAATGTTGCGTACCGGGACGGACTCTAGCCCAGCTGGCACCGCATCAATTTCATGGAGCATGTCAAGTCTTGAGTGTATATGAGAGCAAAGAAACGAACGATATCAAGGATGGATAGAATCCATAGCAGTCCAAGTGTGGACTGGGCTACCAGTCGCTTGGCGTTCAACATAGCCCAGGAGGAGTTGATGTAGGTCTGCGTTGAGTCGAGCAAATTGTTCGCGCTGCCAAGCGGCTCCATTCTGACGAGTATCAAGTCGGCCAATCAATGTCGCTTGGCACAGCGCGATACTTGCCGCATCGACTCGCAGGTCACTCAGGGCTTGCAGTGCCGTTGGCAACAAACGACTCGAAATCAACTCGGCAACGTTCCAATAGTTGCCGTCGATCCACTGGATCGAAGCACTAAAACCAGCCCGTGCCGCATCGTAGAAATTTGCTTTGGCTTGTGAAAAATCAAGCAAACTCTCGGGTGCCGGAGACTGGTTCGCAAGTGCGTGGGTGATTCCCAGATAAAACATCATATCTGAAAAAAGGTCAAGGATACTGGGACTGGCGGACATTGGCCGGTGTTCAATCCGCAAATGCGGACGCCCATCGGACTCAAAGCCGATTAACGCACGATTCCAGTTCCACAGCGTGCCGTTATGCATCCGCACATAGGGCAATTTCGACGGAGGTTCCTCCATCTCACTGGGAAGCAACACCCGATGATTGGAAAAATTCTGTTCGAACAACTCGAGCAGCGAGTTCTGGACGTACTGTTCACCGAACGTTACCCGAGGGCGCGGACCGCCAGTATCGACCGCCTGCTCGAAAACTGTAATCCTGGTGTCGTCCCACAAGCGTTTTCCAAACAACAGCGGCGCATTGGCGGCCAAGGCAACTGTAAGCGCCGATGCAATAACCGAAGCATTGTAGTAGCGTGCGGCGGCGGCTGGCGGGACTTTTAAATGCACTTGAATCGAAGTGGCAGCTGATTCCAACATAACATCCGCGTGCGTACTGCGCAGTTGATCGGTCCCCTCAATCTGCAGGCACAGCGGACGACCTTCGCGAAGCCGCAATACTTGCGAATTCAGGGCAGCGTAACGCTGCATGTTCGACATATTCTTGACGCACAGCATGCTATCTTCAATCGTTGGCAGAATACCTACAGAGACGATGCGGTGATCAAGACGCTGAGCAACTTGGGCACAACGGTCCCACGTCGCTTGCAATTCGTTCTGCATATCTCGCAAGCCGAATCCCGCGACATACTGCGGCTGAACGTTTAGCTCAAAATTGAATTTCGAAAGCTCCGGTACCACAGACTTGCGATCCAAGGTCGCGAGGAAGAGACTGTTGTCCGGTACAGGGCCACCATCTGCCGCTATCAGCCAACCCTCTAGTTCCAGACCGCATTGCAGATTATCGCTGGCGAACTTTTCTTCAGCGAACCAGCGTCGCAACAATTCCATCTCGGAGGCGAGGTGGTCTTGAAACCGATCAAAATGCTCGGCTTGGAATTCAACATTGGCAATCTCCTGGCCCACTCTTAATAACTCCAAGGTTTGTGTGACAGGGTCGGGAATCTTTTCAGTAGCACCCGCCTCCTTAGATGCTCGCTTCAGCGTACGCTTCGTCGGTTTCCCAAATGCGTACCGCGGTTGCCCGTGCGCCGGTACCCTCCAGCGCGATTGGACACATGACCTCCAGTAGATACTTGGCCATATTCTCGGCTGTTGGATTGTACGGCATTTTGAACAGACGCATCGGCTGGACCATTTCTAAAGCCGCAATCGCGTTCGCGTCGCCTTCGTAGACCAGGAAACTGTGATCCCAGTTGTCGTCAATCCAACCTTTGGTGCGCGTTTTGAGATCGGAAAAGTCGAGGACCCGGCCGACCGAGTCCACGGCGTCGCCCGTGACAAAAATTTCAGCGACATAGTTGTGACCGTGGAAGTGTTCACACTTTCCTCCGTGCTTGTACAGGCGATGTCCAGCACAGAACTTGATCCGCCGCATTATTTGCAAATGGGTCATGAAGCAAAACTCTCTTAAATAATCTGCGATACTAAGAAACGATTTCCCAACTGAGACAGGCTTCACAGTACTCTCAGTACATAGCCCTCAGCTTCTCAGATAGCGGTTGCCAGAGATTGGCGGCGGCTTGGAAGTCGGCATCCATCCAGCGGACGGGCTCGGCCGATTGAGCACGCGAGACTTGGGAATGGTTCGGACGAACGGGAAATTGTCCGCTGGGTCCCATGGCTAGCCGCCCTTCCGTATCCTCACCAACTAGAAAGTTGGCTAACTGGGCTGCGGCAACAGGGTGTGGAGCGCCTTTGAGGACGGCGATCGTATTCGGAATGAGCAAGGTCCCAAATTGCGCGGGGCCTTGATCGGGGAAGATAATGTCCACAGGTAGGCCTGCGTCGATTTCTACCAAGGCATCGTCGGTATCAGTCAATCCGAAAGCTAGTTGTCCAGCGGAAACGGCTTGGGCAACCTGCTTGTTACCACTGAAGACCGTAGCGTTTTCGTGGATGGCTTGAAACAGCTCCAAAGCTTCTGGCTCGCCCAGCCGACTAGCTAACACTGCAAAATGCGTAGCGGTCGTGCCAAACAGTGGCTTGGCCAAGCCGCATCTGCCCTGCCACTGTTCGTCAGCCAAATCAATTACCGATGTTGGGCGTGGTCCGTCCTTTGGCAAGAGGTCGCGATTGACAATTAGCACACGTGCCCGAGCTGCAAAGCCGATCCAATTGCGTTGTGGACTGCGCATGTTCCTTGGCCAATCGGAGGGAACATCCCAGCGAATTGGCTGCAGCAAACCGGCTTTCTCTAGCCGAAGTGTATGCATGATTTCGTTGTTCCAAAACACGTCACAGCGCGGCCGCGAAGCTTCCGATTCGATTCGCGTAACCAGCCCGACCGTTTTCGTTGATTCCACATCAAATTGCGGTAACACCTCGACCGGTTGGTGGTGTCTGGCAAAGGCCGCCAAGATAGGTTTGGCGTATTCCCGATCAGCCGCAGAATAGACTACCACTGACGCTTCCGGTTGTGGTACACACGCCAACAAGGAAACGATGCAAGCGGCTAGCACGGTCCGCGAGCAATTCACGAATGTCAACCGCACCGCCTTACGCCTTCCACAAATGGACATTAGGGTCTCACTACCTTGTTCGGTTTGTACTCGTGGTTGCGTTTGGATAGAACTTCAATCGTGATAATCTCGTCAGGAATCACCGCTGGGGCATTCTTGTCTTTTTTGTCGGGGTTAATCCGATTGATATTGGACAGCACATCGATGCCATCAACCACTCGTCCAAAAGCCGTGAAACGTTCGTTGAGCTGTGGGGTAGGCACAAGTGTGATAAAGAACTGAGAGCTGGCCGAGTTGGGAGGATCACCGAGGGCCATCGAGATCGTACCTCGGAAGAACTTGCGCGAGTCGGGTTTGCCGTTTTCATCATAAATTTGCCATTCGGCTCCCCCGCGTCCGTCGCCGTTCGGGCACCCACCCTGAACCATAAAATGTTCGAGCACACGGTGAAAAGTCAAATGATCGTAGAACCCCTTCTCTGCCAGGTAGATGAAGTTACCGACCGTATCGGGTGCTTGATTCTCGAAGAGCTCCAATTCGATGTTGCCCTTGGTCGTGCGAATCAAGACGCGGGGAAGCGGCTCACCTTGGGCATCTTGTTCACGGTACTTCAGCTCTTGTTCCCAGTCCTTTTTTGCAATATCCAACTCTTCCAGCATCACCGTCAACTCCGCCGACAATTTGCCGTCCTGCGCCAGGTTCTGGAGGTACGGCTTGGCAGCATCGTAGTTCGATACGCCAAAGGCGGACATGGCTGCATACAGCTCTAGTTCTTCGCTGGGATAGTTGTTCTTGATCAATGTTTCAGCAACTCCCAACATGCCTTCCAGCCGGTCGTCTTCAAAGTTGTGCTTCAAGGCGCTGTGGAGCATATTGGCCAAACCGCGTCTACCATCCGGATTCGCCTTATACTCGGCCGCAGCAGCTTCGATCATCTCTGCATGCAGTTTATGCCCAACGCCAAGCTGCTCATACCATTGTTCCTTCAGCTTGCGCTCCTCTGCAGGCGATTCACTCACATTGAATTGCACCAGGATGCTG
>JAWKTR010000039.1:0-18559 GCA_041398985.1 Pirellulaceae bacterium | reverse complement strand
TTGGTTATCCGATAAGCCGTCGGTCACATTTCGATGAAGTTGCTGGTATTGTTACCGCGAGCGATCATCTCCAAAGCCACAGGATACCAATACGATTCAATCCAGTCATCTCCGATCGGTGCAATTCGATTGACCGTCCAGCCAGCCTCACGCATAGTGAACATCATTGAGTCGGCCGCATGAGCGTTCGTCGAGTGTATCAGAGCAGGGAAGCGGACCATTTGTGTAATCAGAAAGTTTGAAACGTCACGACCATCGCCGGGATCGGGGTCATCGGGATTATCCGGGAATAAATCGTGATCGAGACAGATCAAGTCAGGCGCATCGGTAAGTGACCAGAATGCAGTTTTGAAGTCCGGGGCAGTTCGTGCGACCTTCAGGATAGCGTCAGGATGATGGCGGGTGATGACAGCATTGAATCGCCGGATACTATCGCGATCATCTTCGAGCATCAACAGCAGTTTCATTAGTATTCCTGTAGTGATGCTTCAGGATCGGATAACGCTGGCGATAACGTCGTCGCCGGGGTTGATTTGTTAGCAAGTCGGACAAGCTCGGCGACTGGCGTTCATCGCGTGGTTATCATGCTATTCGGATTCAGGATAAAGATAGAAACGACCGTCACGTTGGCCAATGTCGATGGTTCCAGTTTGGGTTCCGTTTTCGCTGGTCTTGTATTGGAGTTCAATCAAGTGGGTGATTGGAATAGAGCGACCTTCATTGTATTCTGCGGCGGTAAAGCCGGTCAGCTTGCAGTAATCGACAACGGTATACAGTTTGCTTTCTATTAGTTCGTATTGTCGGTCGCGCCCAATGGAATACGGGAAAGTGAGCAAGCCACCGAGTTTTTCCATCCGCTGTGATTCCGGTACGGCTTCCCAGTCTACGAAATCAATCAGAGCTTTTTCGGGATCGCTTATCAGGAGTGCAACAAACTCCGTTTTGAGCTGTTCAGCACTTATTGGGCGGTCGCCGACCTGCAGAGCAGGTCGGATTGCATCTACAGTAACCATCGAAGCAATACTGTATGGCTCCGAATCTTTTTCGGGTTCAGCGGATGCAGAAGGCGATTTGGGATCTTGGCAACCAGCGAAGAAGAAGATCGGAATGAATAGTAAGGCGATGCGTTTCATTGTTTCTCTTTACATGATAACGACCGCGTTCACCGGGCCGGCGGCTTACGCTTCTTTCGTGACTTCCGACCGGCCGCCGGCTCCGTGTGCAACGCCTTGTTCGCCCATTGTTCGAGGGTTACGTACGATTGCTGAGTGTACTTGTTCTTGTCATAGGTGTTGACGTAGTAACCGATCCAAAGCGCAATGGCATCAATCTGATCGAGTGTAACCAGTTCTCCGAGCGCTGCCAATCGCTGCCTGTCAAACTCCGAGTCGCCGCCGAGGCTATATGTCAAACATTCGGCAACGACATCAGCTTCTTCAGGATCGTCGAGTTCGGCAATCATGTAACCTGGCAAGTAGTAGTGCAGGCCGGGCACAGTGAGTAGACAGAACCC
Source organism: Pirellulaceae bacterium (assembly GCA_041398985.1). Lineage (GTDB taxonomy): Bacteria > Planctomycetota > Planctomycetia > Pirellulales > Pirellulaceae > Aureliella. The sequence continues at coordinate 17,046 of JAWKTR010000039.1, read as the reverse complement.
ATCGGAGCAATGTCGGTATTGAGTTGGCGTCAGATTGTTCCAGGAACGACCTCCAAGTATGTCATGCAGATGTTCAACACTATGAGTCTGTTGAATGGCAGCAGAGGCTGCGGGAATGCCGCAGACTGGAAATGCTTGCTGGATTTTGCGTGTGACGAGAGACCGCATACTTTATGGGCGAACGGTACCGATCACCCAGTTCGCGGAGTAATCTAGCCATTGAAATAATGCCCGTTCGCGAACTTGGGGCGAGTAGGAAGCGGTCTTTCGAGTTTAGGTCGAGGTTTGTGTTTACCTGTTTCCACGAGTTCCTCATTGTGGTGTCACAATATTACAACCGTGTTCAATTGAACTCGCTTCCCCTCTCAGAACCGGACTAGCCCAGTTAAAGCACTCGGCTCCCAGCTAACACCTGTCACTAGTATCTCACACACTGCGGCTCAAGGCAATCAAGTCCGTGATCCGGCCAGGAAGGGCCAACGGATGACGCTCCAAGAACAGACGGTACTTCGGCCAACTGAGAGTCGCACCCTTATGGCTGCGACGACGCAGCCAGCGAATACCCAGCCGACGGGCGGCTTCTCGGTACTTCAGCAGACAATGCCCAATTATCATTGACATTGTAGTACTGATAGTGACCGAGCAGTTTCGCATTCAGCGTCTGCCAGACTTCCGCAAGCGGAGTCGTTAGGTTCTCGCGGAACCACTCTTTCAGCGAAGCTACTTTCTGGCGGAACTTCTTCGTGGCAGTTTTCCTTTTCAGCTTGAACTTTCCTGAGCGACTCTTTCTGTGGTGCATCGACCCAGGAAGTCGAATGTGCTCGGCGCGCTTGCTGCATCTGCTGGCAATCGCGATGTGCAAAGCGACCAAACCGAATCAGGTTACCGTCGCCTGGAGCTGCTAACGAGTATCTAGACAACCGCTTGACAGGACCTCCTGAAATCGCCTGGCATCGTCCATCCGCTCGAATGCGAACACGGTATCATCCGCGTAGCCAATCAATACGCTTCGCCTTTGAGCCTAGGCTTCACTGCGTCTTCGAACCATTGGTCCAACACGTAGTGCAGATAGACATTGGCCAGTAGCGGTGACAGACATGAGCCTTGTGGCACGCCTTCGGGGCTGTCCTGACGGTGGCCTTCGATCATCACACCCGCTTCCAGCAGCCTTTTAATCAAACGCAGCATACGCGAGATCGGATATGCGCCCGTCCTAGCAGTTCAAGTAACTGCGTGTGCGACACGGTCTCGAAAAATGCGCGGATGTCTGCATCTAAAATGAAGTTTACCTTTCGCCCAGCGATGATCGAGCCGAGCTTGCTCAGCGCCTGGTGGCAGCTCCGGTCTGGGCGGAATCCGTACGAGTTGTCGACGAAGTCGACTTCGTAGATTCTCTCCAGCACCATGGTGATCCTTGCTCTGTACGATCTTATCTTCCACAAGCGATACCGAGTGGTCGCGTCTGTCCATTGCCTTTCGGAATTTCTCGACGCAAGCTCGGTTGAGGACGATAGCTGCCCCGATGAAGACGGTCTACGAGCGAGCGCAGGTTGGCGATCACGTCTTGACTATAGTCTTCCAAGGTGCGGCCATCAACTCACAGTGTTTTACCTCGTTGCAGTTGACAGTACACTTCATTGAGCAGCTCGTAGCTCAGCAAACTGAATAAGTTGTTGAACCGTGTTGCCTGATCGCGTTCTGCCTCACTGGTGATGCAGTCCAGCCGGGTTAGCAGTGGTGCCCCGTCTCTGTGTACGGACACTGCCCGGTCTGGACCACGTGTTAGCTTTTCTCAGGTGATTCCCGACTCATTTGACTTCGAGTAACCGACCGATCTTGCTAGACCCCTCCAACTAAACAAGGGAAAACGCCTTCCCTCCACTGGCATTACCCAGCTTCGTTTCGCGTGATTGATTTTCACGCTGCAACAGTACCATTCGGTCATCCGACTCCCAGAACGTCATTTGCCACTCTCGCTGTTTAGGCTTGTTAGGCATACGTTTAAGGACGTCTGGGCCTCACTGGTTACTTGAATGTCTGAGTGGTTAGCGCGAATGGATCTTCGACTCCGGGTCTCCTACTGCCGCTCGCCAAAAAAACGCGACAATAAGTATTGCCTTCCAGCATGCACAGGCCTTGGGCAGATTCCAACAGTTACCAAGCTTTCGGAGCTCAATCTCGTTCAGGGCGGGACAGCCAGTCCCTACCTTTCATCCTCGCTACCCAGCATAACGACTGCCCACCGCCATCAACCGCCGACTTCGACTGTCTGCCTTATACCCCGGTTGCAAGCCTGAATATTAGAGCCTGTGGCTAGCAGCTACTCATGCAGGTCTCACCCGCTAATTATTCAAACATCTCTCTCAGTTCGATTCGTGCATTTCTTGGTTACGTGCCTTTCTCCGCGACTCTGGGCGTCAACACGGTCGGTAGCGTCAAACAAGCGACGAGAATCATACCAAACAATGAGTTCAGCATAGTGGAATAGGTCTCCAATCAATATGCGATGGTATACGGAATCTATGTCGCTGTATTCGTCCCCACGTTCGAAGTCTCGCAAGCACAACAAGCGCCCACGAATAGAGTTGCTCCAATTAGTATAGCGATTGTTAGCTTCGGTTCCAGCTTTGCCAGTTCGACTTTGCAGCATAGTGAGCTGCAGAAACTAGAACGAGGCAGAATTAGATTACCAACCATGCCGAGCCGCACCAATGGTCGGATTGTTTGTTGATGTCCAAAGTGCCATAAAACCCGTGGCATAGAAGTGGCGGCTCCAGTTTCAATCGATCCCACAACACATACGAACAGCCATCCGTATCAATTTCAATTAGTGGGGCAGTGATAGTCGTGAAATCATCGGGGCTTGTATTGGAATCCACATTGAGCGCGATGAATGACAAGAGTACAGGTGTTGAGACGACAAATGCAACAAGCGAGAACTTCATGTGCTGCATAATGATACTCTGGCACGTAACGACCGCCGTAACCGGGCGGCGACGAAAGATTGTCCATCTCAAAACCGCTCGACTTCGCCGCTCCGGTTCACGGCTTGGTTATCGCCTCTCAACGCGGCTTTTCGACGAGATTCCATTCGAGAGACAAGGTACACGGGAAGGCAACAAAGGGCAAGAATCAACCCCATTTCGAGTTTTGTCGCTGCACGACCATCTGTGCGCACAATTAGGTATCCGATAGGTCCGATACAGAGTGCTAGTGCAAATGTGCCGCCAAGAAAGGTCTTAAGTAGTTTTCGAGCGTCATGTGGGATTCTTCTCACGTCTGTGAATGCAAGTCCCTCGTCCGTAATACCTGTCGGAGGTGTCTCGCCGAGATACAAGGCGGAGTATGAGCGAATCGGCACCACCGGAACCCAGAACACGCTAATCCAAGAAGTAAACTCGACGCGATGCGCTCGGCAGCGGATCGAGACGCACCGTGAAGCGTAACGCCAATTCCATTGATTGAATACCATCCCATAGCGGTGTTTAAGTATCTCGAAGAACCGTTGTATTAAACGCGATAACGACAGCCGTAACCGGGCGGCCGTCAAAGAAATTGACTTAAAAACCCGCATCGTCGGCAGCTCCGGTTGACGGCATGGTTATGCGGTTTTTCAGTGAGGTTGACCATACCAGCCATCGTCTGATTCTATCGGCGTATATGGTAGATCAACCTGACGGAAACCGGACGACGCACATACGACATCTTTGAGTTCAGGTGTAAGGAAGATTGCCGCAAGATCATTGCCGCCGTTGATTGCGTAGAGGCGTTCATTTGTTTCTGCGGCTTCGAGCAGTTCGTTGACGAGAGCAAATGCTCGGACAGTGCTGAGGCCCCAAGTGAGGCCAGGCTTGCCTTCCCGTTCCACCTTGAGTTCGGCTTGGCTCCAGATGAGGCGTTCTTCGCCGTTCAGAGTGACGGTGTAAACATGATCGCCCCAGTTGTCCGAGATGGCGTATGTGACTCCAACGCGATCAAGAAACGGTTTGAGCGAAGTAATGAAATCTGCGACGCCGCATTCGGTCAGGTTCTCGGCATCTGCCCAGTAGAACCGCGGGTGTTGATCGTAGAGGGCGTCCCAGCCTCTAGCATGGACGATGTTGGTGCAGGCTTCAGTTTCGGCCTCAGTGAAATGCGCAAGAAAGCCGTGTTGCTGTAAATCAGCGAGTACGCTGCTGTAGTTCGGTTTGGAGTGACAGCCTGAGATGAGGAATCCGAGGCCGACCGATGACAGCAGTGTTCGGAGCGCCGTGTTTGATCGTTTAGATTCCATAACCTTCGCTGCTGTTACCGCATAACGCCATCGTTCACCGGGCCGCGGTTTTGTTGTTACACACAAGTATTAATTGCTATAGTCTGGCAGATCGCGATTGGGTAAGTCAAGGTTGGCGTTTGCTGGCAGTGAGTTTTCGAGGAACATTTTGACCAGGATGGTCGAGCGATGATGGAAAATTGGGTCGATCATGAATTAGAAGATGCAGAGCTATTGGACAAGCGACTTGAAGTTAGATTCAAGGTACTGCTTGACTCGCTGTCTCAGCATTCGCAAGCAAATATTCAAGCAACACACGATGCTCGCAAAATGGTGGCGGCCTATCGGTTCTTCGACAACGACAAAGTGACATTCGAGTCAGTGCTTTCACCGCACATCGAAAGCAGTTGCCGACGTGTTGCTAAACAGAAAGTTGCATTGCTGGTCCAGGACACCACTGAGCTTGACGTCACTCGACCTAATTCGGTGATGAACGGCACAGGCCCGTTGCACAATGGCAACCGCAACGGTGCTTTGCTGCATGTTCTTCATGCTTTTACGACCGACGGTACTCCTCTGGGTACACTGTACGCCGAAGCGTGGACTCGGGAACAGCGCGTGGCTGGACAGAATCAGCCCAAACGCGGTTCCTGAAAATGCGAAGAAAGCAGTGGAGTCTGCAAGAAAACCGTTCGAGGAAAAGCCCAATCCGATGGCTGCAGACCGCTCAGAGGTGCTCGGATCTCAAGAAACACTGTCCGAAAACGCAGTTGGTGATGCTTGCAGATCGGGAGTCGGATATCTCCCAGGTCATCGACTACTGCTCCGGTCAAGATTCCATTGATTGGATCATTCGCAGCGAAGGTTCTCGTGTACTGCTGAACAAAAGCAAGTCGGCGAGTTCGACGTCAGTACACGCAGCGCTGGCTGCTACCAAGCGGAGGTTTACCCGTACGATCGACGTTCGGCAGCGGCACAGTTGGGGCAGCGCAACGATCAAGCATCGACCTGGCAAAGCCGACCGTCGTGCACGAACGGTTCGCGTAACCGTGCATGCTGCCACGATCATCCTCAATGACCCCAGGCCAGGAAAGCACGGAGGAATTCGAGTCAATGCAGTTCTGATACGCGAAACGAATCCGAACAAACACGATCAGCCGCTAGAGTGGTTGTTGCTAACAAGCCTGCCCATCGATAGTCGCGAGGCAATCGAATTGATTATCGAATACTATTTGCAGCGCTGGATGATCGAAATATTTTTTAAAGTTCTCAAGAGCGGTTGCAAAATCGAGTCGCGTCGTTTCGAACACATCGATCGTTTTCTGCCAGCTCTGTCGCTATATCTAATTGTTGCCTGGCGAAGTCTGTACATCTGTCGCATTAGTCGCGCAGCCCCAAACCGACCATGTACAGTTCTTTATACTTCTGCGGAATGGCAAAGTTGTTGGATGATCGTCAATAAGAAACCACCCCCAACGACTCCGCCCAAGCTGATGGAGATGACAAAGATCATCGCACAGCTTGGCGGCTATGTTAGTCGCAACGGCGCTGGTCCACCTGGACCACAAACCGTCTGGATTGGTATTCAACGCATGCACGACTTCGCTACTGCCTGGCTTACCTTCGGCCCCGGAGCTACAATCTAATTTGTGTGTAACAACGAGGGCGGCGGCGAACGACTTTGATTTCAAAATCCGCGCGGCCCGCGGCTCGGTGTGCAACGGTTTGTTACGCCGTCTGTGATTCGTATCCATAGAACGAGTCTCGGCCGTCAAGCCAATCTTCGTACCATTGTAGGAAATCCCGTTTGGGACAGACAGGCTGAATTCCCTCACCGCAGATCATCCACGGGATGCCGCGATCTGGTCCGGTAACGATCAAGTGCCAATACATACCGCACCCATCATTCCCAAGGTAGATACTACCCTTTTCAATATCCTCAGTCATTCCTTCGTCAGAAGGCTCGTCATTCTCCCAAACCCAACATTTAGTGAACGGAAATGCCTGTCGGATCTTTGTAAGTTTCGACCAGCAAGCTTGCTGCTCAGGTTGCATGTCACGAGCGACCTCGCCGAGCTTGGCAAGTCCGTAAAAGGGTGGCCCGATTCCACCGTTGCCAATAGTCAGCAAGAAGTTCCGATAGCCTTCGGGCAATGCAATGCCGTGCAATCGCTCAAAGGCTTGCAGATCGCTTTCCGAAACGGGTGGATCGAGCGTGAACTGACGAGCTTGGAGCTTTCTTTGAATGCGATCGAGTTGCATCTTCGCTTCCAGGCGTAACGTTTGCGATAACGGGGCCGGGAGTAAACGTTGCCGAGCGAAGCGAGCCAGCCGGCCTATTCCGGCTCGCGTTCATCGCGTGGTTCTGTGCCATCGTTGGGCAAACAGATCGCGTCGACCTCAGCTTGAACGTCAGGCGGTATTGTAGCACCGGCGGAAATCAGCGCGCATATGTGAAGTTCGTTGTTGTTTTCTACGGCGTGGTGAAGCGGCGATCGACCGTTGCCGTCGAGTTGGTCCACGTCTGCCCCTCGCTTGATGATCGATTCTAAGAAATCAACGCAGTGAAACGCTGCCGCCTCATGTATTGGGGCCGTTCCTTCGCGGTTTCGGCAGTTGATGTCCGCCCCTCGTTCGAGCAAGACATCGAGAACATCGAGTTTTTCATACCATGTTGCGGTGTGGACTGGCGTATTCCCGATCGATTTCCAGCGTTTCTTGTTGGTGTCGCCGTTTGTCGCCCAAATGTCGGCGCCAGCGTCAATCAGTAGACTGGTTGTCTCGGCGCAATTCGCGAAGTGCAGAGCCGTGAAGTCGTAATCGGTACGGGCGGCGTGTGATACGCCCTGCTGAAGCAGGAAGTTGACAATTGCCGGATTGCCGTGCATCGATGCCCAGTGAAGGAGCGTTCGGCAATGGCTATCTGTCTCGCGGAGATTGCACCCTTTCTTTTTCGCAAGTCGAACGACCTTTTCGTAGTTCGGCTCGCAGATCGCGTGTTCCAGCTTACTGTAGGGCTTCATTCAGTGTCGTGATCTCTGGCACAGAACGACCGCCGTAACCGAGCGGCGACGAGAGATTCTCAATTGTAAAAACGCCCGACTTCGCCGCTTCGGTTCACGGCATGGTTATCGGGCAATTCGGATCGGTGTATTTGGACGAATACGTTGCGAGCATTTCAATCGCAATTTCGTCGTCTGCCACGGCGGGCTCGCTACCGGTTGGCCCACGGTATCGACGAACGAAATCAAGTATACCACGCATCGTTTCATACGCAGCATCAGGATGCAGTCCACGCGCGATTTCCATCGGCAACGACGCAGAGTCAAATTCTCGATTCAATTTGTTTTGGATTGCCACATTCAGTGCAAATATTCGAGCCGGAACACATGCGACCAGCCAAAGCAAGAACGGACGAAACAGATGATCCACACAACCTCGCATGTCCCAAAAGTAATTCGATTGCGTGATCCCGAATTGCTTGTACGCGTGGATCGCCTCTGAAATCGATTGGTTGTGTTCAAGAGCTTCGGCGATGTGCCGTTCACGACGAAGCAATTCAATGTCGATACCATCCGGTTCGGTGTTGTGCAGCAGTTCCTCAAGTTGAACGCGCGAGCGATCGTCCAACGGATTAGCGAGAATCATGTTTTCGAGTTCGTGTTCGGTGTAAGTCACGATTCATGAGTCCGATAACGGGGTCGATAACCTCGTCGCCGGGTTGGATTGTTTAGCAATTCGGAACAGCTCGGCGACTGAGGTTCATCGCTTGGTTCCGCCATCGCACGATAATGACGATGCTTGGAGTATAGGTCTCACTGCGTCCCAATTGCAAGCAGTTTCTAGTGCAACCGCACCCAGGCGACAGTCTATTGGGTTCAGCAGTCGCTAACGAAGAAGCTATTTCTGGGCCACATCGAGAGCCTCCGCTGGTCTGTTACGGAGCCCTGCGTTTGAAGCATTCTGATGCATGCCAATCTCCCGCGACAGAATCATCCACAAATCGCGACTAGCACCACAGTGAAACCTCTTGACGTAAAGGTCGCCCTGCATGCATTCTGCCACGCTCGTCGATCCAACCGGCAGTTCGAAACAAGCCGATCCAAGATGGTGGAACGGGGACGATAACCTAGTGCGAGCGGAGGACTCTGCTCTGCGAGTAAGGTCGTTCGAGCACTTAGGTTCATCGCATTGTTCGTCGACCATTCTGCAGTTGTGAAATACTAACGCCGCTGATCGGCGTTGAGTCTAATTGTAAGCGATTGGGGCTCGACGGGCAATTTCCGGTTGCAGATATTTGCGCGCTGACAGGGCGTTGATTCTGTCGATCCCTGCGCCGCCGGATGGCATTACGGGGGAAGCGAGTCAGGCCAAGGCCGTGGATTTTTTGTTTTCAGCAAGTTGACCGAGCAGCGAAATTCGCCGTTAGTTGAGAGTGCGGGGTCAGATACTTGCAATCTGAACTCATGATCTGATGTGACGGCAATGACTGTGACACTTTTGGAGCAGACATGGCGTGACAAATGCGTATTCCATCTCTCTCAGCGCAACAGCCAGGCGACTCACCATTCGATACGATTCGGCGAAAAGACAGATGTCGCTAGGCCGACGAACTTGTAACCGCGATGACCGCAGTCGCCGGTTTGATTATTTTATAAGAACGAGCGACTCGGCGACTTCGGTCGATCGCTTGTTCTTGGGGTTGTTGGCAAAGGCAGTTTAGCAGATTCAGCACTGAAACTGATTTGGCAAGGTCCTGTTGTCGCGCATCGGCCGTTTGATGTCGCCGAAGAAGTTGGGCGAACGAAAACCTTAGGAAGTCGCGCCGCAGGAGTTGCGCCAAGCAATTTAGCGGCAGCGAATAAGGAAGGAGTTTGATTGGCAGCGTGCGCACTAACGGAGTTCGTACCTCGCATTGTTGGCGATGTCCCAGCAGCCAGATTCAGCGTTTGGTAGCAGTGAGGACCCGACGAGTGTCTCGCGATCCCCCAAAGAACTTGTAATTATCCCGGTTGGGGGTTTTGGATAACCGATTGTTGGGACTTATCCCCGGTTTGTCAAGTTAATTATCCCTGGTTGAAGCTCAATTATCCCCGGTTGGGCTGACGGGTACAAGTACTTATACCGGTTTGGCTGGAACGGGTATAAGTACTTATACCGGTTTGCGGTGCGGAGGTCGTATCAGGGATAAGTAATTATTACTGACATGAATCCGTGTGGTTTCCCGAAGGTTTTTCGTAGGCTGGGGCGGAGAAAATCAGGGGAGTGCGGTTTTTTATGTTGGCCTAGGCAGAATTGTTGACCAATTTCGCAACTCTTCTATAACAGGCATCTTGAAATGGGATCGTTAAGGGCTTGCTTGATGGCCTGGATGAACTTGAGCCGTAGGAGTGAAGGGAATTGGCAATGGCAACAAAAGCGTTTTCTAGGCAGCAAGACAAGTCGGAATATTACGCTCGGCAATGGTACGCTTCGCTGGCCAATTACCATTGCATTATGAATCGAGAGTCATGGCAGTTTTGCGAAGAGGACGTGATTTCCTTCTTGAAGATGAAGGTCGGTCAGAACATGCCGACTTGGCAGCGGCTGGGGATCGTTAACAGTCTGATTTGGTATCGCAATAATGTCCGCAAGACGGATCAGCCTTCGCTGGAGCGGGTTCGTGCAGCTTTGCAGGAGCGGGTGGCTCACGAGCGTCTGAGCCGCGATGAAGTGCCAATCGAAGATGTGGTCGGTAAGATCAATCCGCGCGCGAGCCGGATGTGATCCAGCAGTTCCGCAGGCAATTGCGACTGCACGGTCGTGCGCTCCAATACGGAGAAGGCATATGTGCAAAAGTTGCGTGCGTTTATGGCCGATCGGGGCCTGAAAACACTGGCCGATTTTGGAGCGGATCGGTGCCGCAGACGTGGAGCGCATTTAACCGACTTGGCGGTCGACGGCGATGTGGCCCCTTCCGACTCAGGATCAAGCCTTCTATGCGTTGCTGTTTCTGTTTGAACATGTGCTCAAGCGTGAGTTTGGATCGATCAACGCGATACGATCGACTAAGGCCCCGCGAATTCCAACGGTGATGAGTAAGTCGGAAGTCATTGAAGTGTTCGCGCAACTACAGGGCACCTATTTGTTGCTCGCTCAGTTGCTGTACGGTTGTGGGATGCGAATCAGCGAATGCCTGCGGTTACGAGTCAAGGATATCGATTTTGATCAGTTGTTGATTGAGATCCATAATTCCAAAGGTGACAAGAGCCGCTTCGTGCCGCTGCCGAGGCAGTTGGTTGAGCCGCTGCGACGTTTGGTGGAGTCGAGGCGGTTGGTGCATGAACGAGACGTGGCTAATGGAGGGATCGGATGAGGAGTTGGCTGAGCAAGATCAGACTGATGCGACCGGAGAGCAGAGTCTGGCGAATCGCAGCGGCCGGATGGGTGGCGAGGTCGTTGGTCGTCTGCGTGTTGGACTGGTGAGAGACGCGAGGGGGCCGTTCACACGATTGCTAAGTAGGTGCAGGCGGCTGTTAGTGCGCCGGTGTTGAGTGGTGGAAGGGTGGCGTGCGCGCGCCCGAGCACGGATGGATGGAAGTTGCGTGGGCGAGCGCAGTCGCCTGCGGCTTGTCGTTAAACGAAATTGCGCTCGCAGTCGCCTACGGCTCGTCGTTAAACGAGATTGCGCTCGCAGTCGCCTGCGGCTCGTCGTTAAACGAGATTTGCGCTCGCAGTCGCCTGCGGCTCGTCGTTAAACGCGGGAGATGCGGGAAGCCCGTGAGTGTTTAATGTCGAAATAGTAGGATATAGATCGCATAACAATGGCAGGCAGATCCGAGCATAACCATTAAATGCCAAACGGCGTGCGCGTAGGTGAACCATAAGCTGCCGATCAGGAAAACAATGCCGACGGTGTAGCTCAATCCACCAGCCACCATCCAGATTAAACATTCGGTGGGAGTGTGCGGAATCAGTGGTATGGCTGGCAACCATCCCAGGGCAACATAGGTTACCGTCGAGACGGCATTGACGCGGTAGGATGAAAACACTTTTGGAATAAAATCCAAAACCAGCGGCCAACCAGACAGCCAAAAAAATGGCGATGCGTGAGAGGCCGGATGAGCCTTCCCAAATAAAGGGCGAATACGTGCCAGCGATCAGCAGGTAGATAGTGCCCTGGTCCTAAGCGCGCATGCGAATTCGTCCGGCTGGTTCATGGACAGCGTGCGAGAGAGTGGAGAAGAGGTAGACGGTGGCCATCGAAGCAGCAAACACGATGCAGGACAGTCTGGCACCGAGTTCCAATGGCTGTGTCCACCGCCAGAGCACGGCACCAACGACGATACTGAGCAGAAATCCCAGTGTATGTGTGGCAATATTTGCGCGTTCGTCAGCAGGGCTAAGGTACATCACTTCATGTGGATCGATGATCGGCAAAACTTCATGTGTCAAGTGCTCATATCCTTAGCAGAGTCTCCGTTTGATGCGCAGGCGGTGTGAAAGCGCTTCGCAGAGAAACGGCTGTGCATTGAACTCCGTTGGCGGTGCGTAATCGCAAATCTGCTGGGCGAGTTTCGCGGCTTTGCCCGATCCAGCGACTTGTTTGCCGAGGCTGCTGGCGGCTGACTCAGGAAATTGCATTTCTAACTCCTGCAATAGTTCAAACAGCAATGTCAGTAGATCGCTGATTCGCCCTGGAATTTCCGCCAAGGGGTGTTCAAACATGGCGATGAGCGATTGTGTAATTTGATACGCGTGCAATGGCGATGCCTGAGCGACTTTTTCAAGTGACTTGGCGTGCCGCTGGACTTTCTCGATTTCCAGCGCCAGGGCTTGGCCAGCAATGCTGACATCATAACGTCCATCTTCAATTGTGGCGATTGCCAAATCGATTCCGGAGGCTACCTCGGGTGCGAATCCCGACCCGAGGGCTTGGATAAGTGCGAACATTTGCGGCAAGCGCATGGGGGTGCAGGGATCAAATAGCGGATCCAAATCGTCGGACGGTTCCATGCGGTTGATGTAGAAGCCGTCGCGATTCAAGGGCCACACGGTGGCCGCACATTGAGCCATCTCTTTTGGTTCTGCTTTGGTATCCGCTGCACCGGCTGAGGAATGTTCGCAGAACAGATGGGGGATCACCGACGCCAGAAGCCACTGTGAGTGGTTGAGAGCTTGATTGGTGCCGTATTCGAGTGCTTTGACAGGCGGGCTATTTTCGGCGTAATACCGCCATTCGTACCAGCGGTATTTTTTGTCACGACAGTGTTTCGTGAAGTGATATTTGGCGACCAAGCCCGCATCGGGGCCAAGTTGCGGAAACCGCTTCTCAACGGCAAGGTCATCGTCAAATGGAGCGCGACAGCGAGCTGCCGCAATCCACAGATGCGGCGATTTGCCAAATTTGCGATTTCCGCTCGACGATTCACCCCCGAGGGCGTACCGCAGGGCGTCGGCGAATTCACCCTGCAGCGATTTGGCGGAGTCGAGCTTCTTCAGCGCGGCCTTCCGATTTTCTGGAGCGAGCCGGAGAAGGCTCAGCACTTGGTCGAAGTCGACTAACATTGTCTGGTCGCTACATTGCTTGACGCGTTCAACAAGAACTAGTGGGTCAATCCAGCCACCTGAGTGCGTAGCTGTGCCCACGAGCTGCAGCGGCTGCTCCGCAGCAAGGCGTTCGAATACAGCTTGCGCCCGCAGCGCGAGAAAGCCAACCAGCCCGGCCGCCCCACTCCAGTATTGCTGTTGAGGTTGCGCCATAATTTCTTTGGCGCTCATCGTCTTGCTCCAGATCAGCAACAGGGGAATCAAGTCGATGTTTGTCCCTAGCCCGATGAAGAATCCACCTGTCCGCTTCCAGCGTTGCTTGAGACGTTTCCGCAACGGGCTCAACAGCTCGTGTTCCTCGGGTGCAGCAATCCGCGTGATGGCGTCGAGCACACGCTCTGCGTCTTCGAATCGCGTCCGATCTTCTAACGCCATGGACGCGACTTCGAGTAACTGCGTAAATGTCGTGATGGGTTCCAGTGGTTGTGCTTCCTGGAGGCGACAGAACTCCATGCCAGAGAAATTTGTTGGTGGAATATTAGCAGTCTGGTTTGCCAAGTTTTTCGCCAGTTGTGTGATGCCACATAATGTCGCCAGCTTGGCAGGTGTGCGTTTGGCGTCGGCGAGCAACGCCTTGATCTCCTTGGCGTCCGACGCTGACGGTGTTGCATGTTTATTGGGCGATTGGGACGGGCTATGTTGTTGCAGCCAAGCGTGAATCGACTTGCGAGTCGAGGCGCTCGTGTCGTTTGCAATGCCGTGTAATTCCTCCAGCAGTTCTCGTGTTGGATGGGCGTTTTTTTCAATGAACTTCCAAACCTCCGTTTGAATGTCCGGCTTCTCATGGTGCAGACCTTGCACGGCCGTCAGACAAATGGCCGCTTGTTGCTTCGGATCACGCTTGAGCAGTTGTTGTAACCAAGCGAGCGCTTGCTTCACTTGCGATTTGATGGGACTACGCATTAGCGTGGCGATGAATTCGCAGAGCTTGGTGGTGTCGATCGGCTGCTTCTTATCGATGCTTCGTAGCGTTTCAAAGCTCCATTTGGCGACAGGAGGCAACGTAGATTCAACCAAACCGCAATAGGCGTCGAGCATTTGTTGCTGTTCGAGCGCGGTTGGCTTCAAAGCATCGTGAAGCTCCAGAAAGAATTTGATTTGCGATTGATTGAAGCCCATATGCGGAGTCGATAAGCAGGCTTCGAACAATCGCTGCCGGTCGAGTTTCTTTTTCTTTTCGAGCTGCAAGATACCTTTCATCCAAGCGGCATCTAAGTAGCCAATTAGACTCGCGTTGCGCATTTGACCGGGGACTTCGAAGATTCGCCAGAAATCGCGTTCGAGCAGCTGCGGATCGGCCAGCAATCGCGGTGCAACGCTGGTTACTTTTAAGCTAACGCCGTCAATCATTTGGCGGATATAATCGTCGCCATCAGGTGGATCGCACACGCCATCGCGAATCAATGCCCGCAAGGGCTCCCAATCCGAGGCCCAGCCGGTGCGCATCATCTGTGCGACCCATTGGCCCGCCCAGGCGGGGCGTCGATCACGAATCGCGTCGCAGCATAATTCGCAGAAGCTTCGAATATGCCAGCCGCCATTCTTGATGGTCGCGTATGAGCAACAGCAGAAGGCGGCAACTGTTGCGCTGGAGAGCAGCTCGTTTTTCCTAAACGAGAATGTTCCAGGTGATGTTTCCTGCATGAAGTTATCGCGTTGGTCCTTCAGATTGGTCTTAAACCAGTTTTCGCAATACTTAGAAAGCGCTTGTCGATCCTTTTCGCTAGCACCTTTGAAAAACGCGAGGACTTTCTTCGATGTATTTCCTTTGTTGAGCAGGGCTTCTAATTTGGCTTGATCCAAGGGCATGACTCAGTTCATCCTCTGTATGTCGTTCTTTGAAGTATGCGGATTTTCGTTTCTATGGGGACTACGGATCACGTGCATTTTCACAAGGGAAGTTGTTTCGTAACCGTTCACGATTTACCGGCTTGTGACAGAGTCGAGAGTATTTTCAGCCCAAAATTGCTTGGACCACTAGCAACCACATGTTCCTACCAGCGGGATCGCATGGGAAATGGGTGCTGCTGAAAAGACTCCCGACCCTGTCCTGTCTGCTCAAGTTTGTGAACGGCTACGTTAGTTCTTCGTTGGTTGTTGATCGAGCCAGATTTGAGCGGCGAGGACGTGTTTGCAGGGTCCGCGGCGGTCTTGGTGTTTGGCGTACCAGGTACATGTGCATTTGTAAGATTCGTCCAGAAGACGCACGATATGGACGGCGTCGGTCGTTTTGACATCAAACGTTTGCGGCTTGGTGTGCTGCACGCAGCCTGTGTCGACCAACTTCTTGGCGTTCTTCAAGCGAGGTTGCAAGGCACTTACGAAATCGACGTCGAATGGAAGTTGGCGATGGTAGTATTGTCCAGCGCGCATATCAAATCCGACTTTGCCGAGCGTACTCAGGTAACTCAGCCCTCTCTCGATTTCACTCACTTTCAAATGCTTATCGGCGATTGCCTCAGGTGCTAAAATCGATTGCCATTGTAAGGCTGCGGTGGTGTTTTGAAGGATTTTTTCGGCAGGCTTCTGGGTCAGCTCGAGTAGTCCTTGCCCCTCTCCGGAAAAGCCGCGCCAGACGTCGTGGGTCATGACCATACTAAATCGCGCATCTCCAAAATCGATCTCCCAGCCACTGGCGTCGACATCAGCGTGACCGTAGATGCGAAGTTTCTTGGCAGCAGCAATACAGTCCTCCAGGACGCGAAGACGATTCACCGCCCCGCAGGCGACCGCGTTGGGAGCTTCGCGCATGCTCAAACGCAGCGTTTTGCCAGAGCGTACAATCCAATAGCGAGAGCGATTGTCGACACTGCGCGGCAGGGAGCGCAAGAACTTGGCGGCGGCGATACCATCGATTTCATGTACGCACTCGAGAACTTTGCTATAGGCCGTCACAGCGATCAAGCCCTTGAGCCAACGGAGCGGCAATTGGACTTTCTTTTCGACTACGCGTCCGCCGCTACCAGAGATGGCAACTTCGTCAGCACCGACCTGCAATGCCAAATTGTCATTGGGCCGGACTTTACCTAACGCCGCCAGCATCTGTGGGTTGAAATCAACGTTAGTTGTGCCACACCCCAGGGTCGTGCCCGACAGAGACTCCGGTGGCAAATCCAATCTCGCATACGCGCTGCAGCAGCCTGTGAAGACTTCGAACCGCAGAAAATCACCGTGAGACGTTACAACCGGATCGAGAAAAAAGGGATCAATGGGCATGAAAAACCGAGTGCGGACCAAACGCGACAAATCCTGCAATAGACGGGCGATCAGATGCGGGCGCAGCAATTCACCTTCGAAAAAATACGGCGTCGTATCTTCATCCGTGAATGTAGCCAGTCGCAATTGGGGGGCTTGCGGTGTGGGTGCAATTTCCGATGCGAATGGATACGCGTACCGATAACTGAGAGCTGGTCCAGACATGATTCACTCAGAGCAGGGGACTGCGAGACTTTTTGTGACGCTTCTCGCTGAACGCCACCACGATATGGTATCTTACCCTCCCGCGCAATAGTCCTGACAGTCAAAAGTACACTATTTCGCGGGAAGGACGCTCGGTGAGTTCCACGAACCGGTCGCCGCGTTCGCGGCTAGAGAGCGTTGGAAGCTCGCCGATCCTGCCAGCGATTGCTTTTACCTTCGCTGCGCGGCAGGCTGCCCGTGGGTGCGAGGCGAACGGGGATGCGAAGGCCAAGCCGCGAAGTCAGCAACTTCTCAAACAAGGCTTGCACACTGGCTTCCTGTCCCACCAAGACTTCGATTTCTAACTCAAGTTCATCTAAGTGTTCTCGTCGTGTAACACAAGCGCGGTATTCGGAGATCGCTGGGAACTCGCGCACAATGGCGTCTAGGCTGCTGGGGAAAATATTGACGCCACGAATGGTCACCATGTCGTCCGCGCGACCAATCACACCTTGCGGCAGCCATAGAAAGCGACAATCGCCTGACAGCGGACGTTCGGCGTTGACGACATCACCTGTGCGGTAGCGTAGAACTGGGGCGCCGTACCGCCCGAGCGAAGTCAGAATCAATTCGTGCATCCCGGGCGGTCCCAGCGGAATCAATTCGGCGATAAAACTGGTTTCGATGATATGCAAGCCCAAGCGGTCCGGCCAGCCGAAGCCCCACGGTCCGATTTCCGTAGCACCGCAGTGGTCGATGACCTGTGCCTGCCAACGCGTTTCGATCAACTGCCGTACGGCCGGTAC
>JAWKTR010000038.1:0-21179 GCA_041398985.1 Pirellulaceae bacterium | reverse complement strand
AAACGAGCATGGCTTGCTGCACTGACAGTGTGCGCAGTTTTGACCGGGTTTTGTGGCTGCGGGAAAGAGCTGTACCCTGTAAGCGGCACGCTGGTGTGGGAGGACGGCCAGCCGGCTACTGAGTTGAAGGGGGCGACTATCTATTTCGAATCGACCGAGCACCGCTCTGTTTCGCGCGGCGCGGTGCAGGAGAGTGCCCAATTCCAGCTTACGACGGACCGGCCAGAAGCTTATGGTCCGGACGGCGTCCCGCCGGGCGTTCACCGCGTATATGTGATCGATGCTGAGTCGACGTTGATGAAACCTCGCTTTCGCCGCCCTGAGACCTCCGGCCTTGAAGTAACGGTACCATTGACTGGACCTGTCGAGCTGAGGATCGAGCGCGCGCCGGTCGCCCCAAGCCCTGAAATAGAGACCAATCCCTTTGCGGTGGTCGACCAAGCCATCACAAGTATCTCGGCGATGATCAGCCGCCTGTGGACACACATTTGGCTTCATTCGCAGGAGACGCCGGTCGACAAATCTAGTGGACATGCCTCCGTTGCACCTCATCGGAATCGCTGAGCGGAAATTTAGATTAGGCTCGTAACAAGTAATGCGCAGTTACGGCGTGGGGAGCGAATGCAGTTCGCATCCGAAAATCGCCTGAGAGCAAACTGTTCGTAGCTGCGTTCTAAGAAATGTTCCGCTGCACTATCCATCTGCTACACTTTAACCCTGTTACTCTTTCAAACCAAATTGGAGTTAAGCTATTATGTTGAACAACGCGTTGACCAACACCAGTCGTCGTAAATTTCTGGCCACGTCGACCGTCGCCGGAGGGTCGCTGATTCTAGCCGGCACGCGCGCCTCGGGGCAAATCCTAGGGGCCAATGATCGCGTGCGGGTCGCTGTGGCGGGGGTCAATTCTCGCGGCAAGGGGCATCTCAATGACCTGATGGCACTTCCTAACGTCGAAGTGGCTTGGGTCATCGACCCCGACCAAACAGTGCTCGAAAGTACCATGCGGTTGGTCGAGGGGCAGTCGGGCGGCAAATCCAAACCACGTGGGACGGCCGATGTGCGGATCGCGCTCGAGGATAAATCGCTCGATGCCATCACCGTGGCCACACCCCATCACTGGCATTCGCTGATCACGATCTGGGCGGCCCAAGCTGGTAAACACGTCTACGTGGAAAAGCCGATGAGCCACGATGTGGGAGAGGGACGTGTAGTGGTCGAAGCGCAAAAGAAATATGGTGTGGTGATTCAGCACGGCACGCAGAGTCGCAGTAGCGCGAAAATTGCGGGCCTACATGCGGCCATTCATGCAGGCAAGTTCGGACGACTGAAAATAGCTTACGGCTACTGCTGCAAACCGCGCGGGTCGATTGGAGTTGAGCCCATCTCTGAGCCACCTGCCTATTTGGACTGGGATCTGTGGCGCGGCCCCGCGGACATCCAAGAGTTTCACGCTAACTATGTACACTACGATTGGCATTGGTTCTGGAAGACCGGTAACGGAGACCTGAACAATCAAGGGACACACCAGCTGGATATCGCCCGTTGGGCCATCGATCCCGATCAAACCCATCCCGTGCGGGCAATGGCTATCGGCGGTAGATTCCTATGGAATGATCAAGGGGAAACCCCTAATACCATGTTCGCCATGGCCGAGTATCCCAATGGTCAACAGGTCTTCAATGTCAGAAACGTGAACTACGAAGGCTATGAAAAGCAGGTCGAGAACGAGTACTACTTCGAAGATGGCGGTCGCATCGTGCAAGTGGCCAATATTTCGCCAAGGGGAGAAGCGAGGGCGAAACGGTTGAAGTCGAAGATGGTCCGGTAACTCTGGCGGCAATTTAAGGCAGTCCATCACTCGCTTGTTCGCGCGGGCGATCCAAGCCTGGCCAATGGCACCGCTGGAGGCTCACTACAGCTGCGTGCTCGGCCACTTGATGAACAATTCCTATCGCTTGGGAGAGCAGTTGCCGTTCAACAAGCGAGCAGGACGTTTCGGCGACAATGCCGACGCGGCCGAACATTTCGGGCGCCTGCATGACGTCATGGCCGATGGTGTAGGCATTCCACAAGACGGAAACCATTACACGGTCGGTCCCATGTTGACCTTTGATCCGCAGGCCGAGCAGCACACGGGCGAACACGCGCAGGCTGCCAATGTTCTGCTCAAAGACAACAACCGGCCCGGATACGAAATTCCCACGGTTGCCAATGTCTAGCCGATTTCCTCTGGGACAAGGTTTAACTCGAAGTATTCATGAGTCCATAAGATGAGGGTGTGTTACCTTCCGGCGAGCTCGCTCGTTGTACTACACATCTCGATTTGGCATCGGCCCCTCGCCAGCTTGTCTGGCGTGAGCCAAGTTTTAAACTACATGGACCGACTCCCGCCATACTCGCCTTGCACGGAACGCACAATTTCGGGAAAGCCAGCTTCGGTAGTGGGACTTGTCGAAGAAACAGACAAATCGAAGCAACGATTTTATGGTCACGCGCTAGCGGAGAGGGGCTATGTGGTCATCGCGCCCGACTACTGGTATTACGGCAAGTATCACGGAGGAGACTACAACCCCTATCAACGTGGTTACGCCAGCGCTACCATGAAAGGGATCTGGAATCACATGCTGGCCATTGATCTGTTGGAGACTTTGCCCGAAGTGGACGCGAGCCGCATCGGAGCTATCGGCCAATCGCTGGGTGGTTACAACACGTTGTTTCTCGGCACGGTTGATCCACGCGTGAAAGTGATGGTTTCCAGTTGCGGCTACAACTCGTTTTATGACTATGCAGCCTCCGAGTATGGCGGCGGTGATCTGGCGAACTGGGGAATCGACAAACACATGCGGCGGATACGGACCGTCTATGGGAACGATCCCGCCAGGGTGCCGTTCGATTTCCCAGAACTGCTCGCTGGCCTAGCACCGCGGCCAGTCTTTACCAACGCGCTGGCGCACGATGAGTACTTCTCGCTGCCCGGTGTTAAGAAGTGCCTCGACGCCGCGCGTCCCGTTTATGAACTCGTCGGCAATGCCGATGATCTGCCCGCTCGTTTCCCTGATGCGGGGCACAACTTCCCACAGGCCGAGCGCGAGGCGGCTTATGAATTCCTAAATCAACACCTACAAGCGGAAGCACCTCAACGGGAGTGAGCCCATGGACTTTCTTTCCTCGTACAATCGCGCCACGGTCAAGCAGACGTCGATTTCTTAAGACTTCTGGAGCCGCTGCGGCGGTTCGGCAACCCGTGTGAGATGGTGGCGATTTGTAGCTGAGCCGACGAAGATGGACTTATCGTCCTCGAGGACGCCGCTGATGCGCAGGGTGCGAAGTTAAGTGAAAAGTGGCTCGGTAGCCGGGGTCGCATGAGCATCTCCAGCTTTCAAGCTACCAAGCCGCTTACGGCTATTGAGGGAGGCCTGGGCGTCTATCAGCATCAGGCGGAGTGCGACCGATCTGTCCAGGTGAAGAGAACCACGGCCTTCCACCCAAAAGACTGCCTGATAACTCGCCCCCTGGCACCTCCGACCGCACTACTTCGGTCTCTGGAAGCTTCTAGTTCCATGCGGAAAAATTGACAAGAAATCGCAAAAGAATTGTGAAAAACACCATAACACTTGGGTTACCCCTTGGAGTCAAATGGACGATGTCCAATGTGGTGATGCAGGCTTTCCTTGGTCACCAACTTTTTTGTTTCATCTTTTTGAAAGGGGACTCGTCATGCGTATCAATGTTCGAAAAGGCTTTACCCTGGTGGAGCTGTTGGTGGTGATTGCCATCATCGGAATTCTGGTCGGCTTACTGCTGCCGGCCGTTCAGGCGGCGCGGGAAGCGGCGCGACGGATGCAGTGCAGCAACAACCTCAAACAAATTGGGCTGGCATTGCACAACTACGAATCGGCGCACCGCACGTTTCCACCGTCGTCAATCATGACTGGGTGGTGCTGCAGCGCGCCCAGTGGTGCCACCTGGGGATTGTTTTTGTTGCCGTTTCTCGAGCAAAGCAATTTGGCCAACCAATATGACTTTAAGGAGTTCAGCGACGCGCCTCCTGGACGCATCGCGCCCACCGGCGGTCCGAATGAATTTGTGGCCACACAAACCCTGGCAGCCTATACTTGCCCGTCGGATGTCAACACCCAGACCCTCGTATTCCCCGCCAGCGGACCGGGGAGCGGCGTGCAATACGCGCCAAGTTCCTACCGCGCGGTCAACGGCGCCTCCTCACGGGGTGGCGGCTGGATGGACTCCAACGACAGGCAAGCCTGGGCAATGCAGAATCGTGGAGTGTTGTATACCGTCGCGGGGGATCACGCCGGTCGTATGAACCCGATTGCAGGCCTAAATACTGAACCCAGCAAGATTGGTGACATCACCGACGGCACCTCCAACACCATGATGGTCGGTGAATACCATACGATTACCGCTAATAATCGTCGCACGCTGTGGGCCTATGCCTACACTTCGTTCATGCAGTCGACCTTTACCGTAGGGCAACCACGGATGCTAATCGCCGACTATGATCGATGTGTGGCGATCGGAGCGTGGGGGCAGCAACATCTGCAAACGTGGATTTGCTAGTTTGCATACCGGTATCATTCAGTTTGTGTTCGGTGACGGATCGGTGCATGCCATCAGTACCAATGGCGACATGGGCATCGAGCATCCAAGTAGTTCCAGCCGCCTTCACCGCCATCGGAGTCTTGCCAGCCTTGGCCACGCTGCTCCGGTGGTGAAGTAGCCCAGATACCCAGCTTGTAGTGAAGTGTGTCATCCACCAATTCTCTGGCTTCCCTTCTTCGCTCTGGTTGACGGGATAGGGGGGAGCCAGAATTGTGCGGGCGCTGCTAAGTAGCTGGACAGCCAGCGGCACTTGCTGCTTTTTTGAGTTAGCCGTTTGGCTGCAAGCCTGGCCTGTTGATCAAAGTGAACCTCAGGCACTAGTCGTGGGCTTTGAGCGCAATTTGGTCTTTTAGAGGCCCACGGCGAGCCGCCTGAGGTTCACGTATTCGCCTGTCGCCCCTTCGGGCTTTCGCTGCCAGCGCCACCTTCCCTGGGATTAGCTTCCCAGGCTGTCGCATGCCGTCCCTATCGGGACTAATTCAAGACCGTAGCTCCACGATGAATCTGAGTTAACGACTAGTGACTTGAGTTGAGTTGAGTTGAGGAGTAAATATCAGCGTTACTAACAATCCAATCTGAGTTAACAAGCAAATGACATTTTGTCCCAGGAAAGCAGTCTGATGTTAGCGCGTTTCGTAAAGTTGGGGCGGCCCCAGCTATCTCTTGGCTTACTTCTGTGTATGCTCACTCTCAACGTGGGCTGTAGTAAATATAGAACGGCACCAGTATCTGGCGTGATCACTCTGGATGACCAACCACTGGTCGACGCGACGGTCACGTTTTCGCCGCTGGAAGCCGTGGAGGGCGAGAACCCTACGTCCACCGGTCGCACCGATTCAAGTGGAAAGTACGTCTTGAAGTTGATGACCGATAATTCCAATGGAGCCATTTTGGGAAAGCATACTGTCCGTATGCGCAACATCGAGAGCACGAGCGACATTATGACCAAAGAAGAGGAGCGACAAAGCTACTTGCCACCATACGATTTTTCCTTTGAAGTCGTCTCGGGCGACAACCAAGCAAATTTTAATTTGGAGAGTAAAGGGGGACGACGTTGAACAAACCCGATTTGGCCAATTGGTTCCTGCTCTGCGGTCTGCTGGCTGGTTGCGTAGCGTTGCCTGGTTGCGGTCGCACCGCAACTCCAGACGTTAGGCTACACACCGATTCTCAAGGGGTAGCTACGGGGATGCTGTTCTACGGACGGGATGTCCGAGACGCCGATCTGCGGACATTGAATGACCATCCGGAAATCGAAGAACTCGCCTTGCAGGAGTGCAATCAAGTTACCGACGCCGGCTTGGCACACGTTGCTTCTGCGCCGAAGCTAAAGAAATTGAACATTTCCAGGGTAGCCATCAGCGATGAAGCCCTGAAAGCGTTGGCGGGGCACGACCAATTGGTTGAACTGGAATTGGCCCACACGCAAATCGCTGGGCAAGGCCTGAAGCACCTGGCAGCCCTACCGCTGCAGCGATTGACGATTAACAGTCGCGCGGTAACCGCAGAGGGATTGCAGGCGTTAGCGGAGCTTGACGCCCTGCGTCAACTAGAACTTCAATGCCAGGAGATCAGTCTGGCGGATCTTCCCGCCCTGGGACAACTCAAACAGCTCGAATCGCTTGACGCCTATTACACACCTGCCGGCGAGAACGGCATAGAGGTATTGCGCGGACTGGCTCATTTAAAAAAACTAGTGCTGGCATCTGAGCACGTTAATGACGATTCGATCGCTGCCATCAACACACTCACCGCCTTGGAGGAATTGCATCTCATTGGAAGCAATATTTCCGACAATGGACTACGCTCGCTGAGTCTTCCCAACTTGAAAATGCTAAACATTGACGCCGACATCGCCATTACCGACGCCGCACTGGGTAACCTACAGGGTCTGCCGAGTCTGGAAACACTATACGCCGCCGATACGGCCATTGTTGGACTCGACTTTGCTGGCTTGGCCCCATTGAAGAACTTGAAGGAAGTTCGTCTCGCGCTTTCTCAATATAAGGGAGGGAGTGAAGCTCAGTCTGAACTACGGACCCTGCTCCCCAAATGCAAGCTGGTCTTGGTGGGACAATGAAATTGAAAACTGCGTTACTTGGCTCAATGCTTTGTCAAACTTCCATTTAGGGGTTGGTAGTGGACGAGATACCAACTAGTTTTGGAGAGGGCAATTGATATGCGTACAGGTCGTCTCCAGAAAACCGCTTACGAAGATATGGGGGCGTCGGGTCCCGCCATTATTGCTGAAAGGTCAGTTGCTTGTGGAGCAGTCCGAGCTGGAGCAAGCGATGCTCACGTTGCAAAAAGCTGTCGAGCACCATCCGTTTGACCACGCATCTCACATGTTGCGAAACAGGGGCGATGGTGGAAGAGTGGATGCGTAAGACTTGCAAAGTCGATCGGCTAGCAACGCATCCATGCTGCCCCAATTAGCTTCTTTCACACTGACACATCAGTACCAACCATCCGCCCGTTGATAATTGAAGGTGCTTACCCTCTGGGAATTTGGAATTTCTGACGATACTCAGTGGGAGTCTGACCCAGGTTCCTACGAAAGTCGACGGATAGTTCGATGTTCCCTGGATAGCCCGTTTTCTGAGCGACGTCCGCAATGGGCAAATCGAACTGCCAGCAACGTTTTGGCTCGCTCGCGACGGCTGCGGCGGATCTCTTCGGCCAAGCTATGCCCCACCAACTCCTTAAATTTGCGATCGACCGTCGTGCGCGAGATCGCTATGTGTCGTACTACTTCGGCCACCGTTATTGCCTGACTGCGAGGCTGGCGAATGAAACGCACTGCCTTGGCGATGTCCTCGTCGTCAATCGCCAACGCGTCCGACGACTGACGCACCACCACCCCGATCGGAGGAATAGTAATCGCAGTCTCCAAAGGCTTTGTTCCAGACATCAAGGCCGTCAAGCATGCGAGCCGCTTCGAATCCCATGATGTGTGGCCAGGGCGACGCTCGAGTTGGGCGGCTTGCTCAACTTGCTTAGCAGCTCATCATTATCGACATCCAGCAAAGCGATATCTTCCGGGATTCGCAAACCCGATTCTTGACAGCGATGGATGTACAGAAGCCAAGCATTGCGTTGGCAGCGAACAGTGCCAGCGGACGAGGACGGTCGAGCAACCATTTTACGCAGTCCAGGAGCCTTGGTCAGCAGATCAACGCCCGGGTTGGTATTGCGTCTCTGCTGAAAAAGAAAGCTCGGTTGCGAAGCCACTCTGCCGCAATCGATTCTCGTAACTAGCCAAGCGTTGTTGTGAAAAGTCAAACTTCTGATAGCCCACGAACGCAAACTGAGTGTAGCCGCGTTCCAAGAAATGTTCCGCTGCCATACGCCCCACCGCTTCGTTATCTGGAGATACGCGCGAGGTATGGGGTATTCAAACAACACCCGGAGACCGTCACCGCCGGGATTGGCAGTTTCAATGCAGCCTCGACGAGCCGCCGGTGTATAGAGGCTTCCGATCAGCCCATCGCAATTGCGGCATCGTGCAGAAGCCAACCCGCGAGCTTCCGCAAGGAATGGGACAACTCCCAGTGCGGCATAGTACTCACATAGCCGCCAATGCCCGCCAGCAATTCCGGTAAAAGCTGATGGCATGATCCATGACGACGGCGATCGATCGGTGCTGCATTGGACAGTACTTAGTTTGCAGATCAAAGTGATTGGACGTGAAATTGTTGATACTGCGAAGGGGTGACGCCAACATTCTTCCGGAAGTCGACTGAAAGCTCAATGTTGCCTGTGTAGCCCGAGTTGGCCGCTACGTCAGCTATCGAGAGCTCCGAACTGGCCAGCAACGTCTTGGCTCGCTCGCGGCGGTTGCGGCGGATCTCTTCGGCTAAGCTATGTCCCACCAATTCTTTGAATTTGCGATCGACCGTGGTGCGTGAGGAGCCGCCGGGGTGTCGAACGACTTGGGACGGTTATCGCCTGACTGCGAGGTTGGCGAATGAAACGCACTGCCTTGGCGATGTCCTCGTCGTCGATCGCCAACGCGTCCGACGACTGACGCACCACAACCCGATTGGTGGAATGGTAATAGCCGTCTCCAAAGGTTTTACCCCAGACATCAGGTTGTCAAGCATGCGAGTCTTTCGTATCCCATGCGGTGAGTGGCGAGGGCGACGCTCCGAGTTGGGCGGATTGCTCAGTTTGCTTAGCAGTTCATCATTATCGACATCCAGCAATGCGATATCATCCGGGATTCGCAACCCGACTCGTGACAAGCGATGGAAGTACAGAAGCCAATCATGGCGTTGGCGGCAAACAGTGCCAGCGGACGCGGACGTTCGAGCAACCATTTACGCAGTCCGGGCGCCTTGGTCAGTAGATCAACGCCGGGGTGAGTGTTCCGCCTCTGCTGAAACAGAAAGCTTTCGGTCGCGAAGCCACTCTGCCGCAATCGAGTTTCGTAGCCAGCCAAACGGTGTTGTGAGAAATCAAACTCCTGATAGCCCACAAATGCAAACTGGTTGTAGCCACGTTCCAAGAAATGTTCCGCCGCCAGACGCCCCACCGCTTCGTTATCTGGAGACACGCGCGGTATGGGGTACTCCAGACAATACACCGGAAACCGTCACCGCCGGAATTGGCAGTTTCAATGCCGCCTCGGCCAGCGCCGGACTAAACAGGTGTCCTATCAACCCGTCACATTCGCGGCATCGCGCGGAAGCCAATCCGCGAGCTTCGGCTAGGAAGGGGACGATCACCCAGTGCGGCATGCCACTCACATAGCTACCAATACCCGCCAGCACTTCACGGTTAAAACTGACGGCATGATCCATGACGACGGCGATCGAACGGTGCTGCTTCATTGGGACAGAACTTTGTCGAGGTGGGAACGGCGACGATGGGACATTCCTCCCGTTGCACCGATTGATGTGCCTAGTGCTTTGTCAAAATCAAAGGCACGTTCAAGCCGCTTTGGCACTAGTGCTAGAGCAATAATGCATTCTAACGAAAGTCCGCTCGGGCGGTGCGACGTTCGGGCGCAACGCCGCAGCGACTTTGGGAATTGAGCTTAGCCGCTGAAAAGTTGAAGTTGTGGTTGATTTCCGTAGGCACAGGTTTCTGACCGATTGAGCTTAGCTTGCTCGGTTCTTCTTTAACCGCGAAGCGATGGTGTTGGCCCGGGATGCCAATCTTGGGAACGAGAGAAGACTGTTTCGAAACCATCACTCCGCGATTCATGGAAAAAATCACATAACTCTGCATATCCTCTGCATCGTCAATATCAACTTTTTTGCAGTCCAGCATGGAGCTAAGCCGCTTCTCGTTGTTCGGTTGAATGCCCTGCTATTCAATATTCTACTGGGGGTAACTAGAATGCGAAAAAGATTTATCAAAAATACCATAACTCTTTTAGTCTCCACATGTTTCAATTGGGAACATGGAGAGTTCGAGCCTGACGGCGATTCCGCTATGGGCTATCTCCTTATCCGTACTTTCTTATGGGAGCTCTAGCGATGAGAACGAAATTTCGAACTGGGTTTAACTTTGGTTGAGCTGTTGGTAGTGATTGCCATCATCGGCGTTCTAGTTGGGCTGCTATTGCCCGCAGTCCAAGCCGCGCGAAGCGGCTCGCCGCATGAGTTGTTCGAACAACCTCAAACAGCTCGGCCTGGCCATGCACAATTTCGCAGATACCTACAAAGCCTTTCCCGCAAGGAAAGCAACCGACAACGCCGCATCGCCTACGTGGGCCGTGATGATCATGCCGTACCTCGACAGAGCAATGGCTACAACCTGTGGGATCTCAAGAAGAACTATAGCGACCAAGACGACACCTCAACGATCTCACCGACGGAGAATACTGACGCGCGCGTCAAGTGCATGTACCTGCCTACAACTGTCCATCACGACGCGCAGGCACCCAGCTCAGCATTATGGAAGCGGGGCAAAGCGGCATATTGGGGTCGGGGGCTGCAAGCCAGATACCACAAGCCGGGGCAAGCGGGTGACTATGCTGGCAACGTCGGCACGTTTGGAGCACCGAACAGTAACGGGGACATACAAGGCAATTGGTGGTCGACTAGTGCCAGCGGCACAAATCGTTCGCGGCACGCGACCGCCAGCGCAGGAGCAGGAGAGCTATGAAGAGCCAGGTTGATTTTGGCACGATCACGGACGGCACCAGCAACACGTTCCTGATTGGTGAAAAGCATGTGCCGCAAGTTGGACTCTACCATGTGGCCTACGGTGACAGCTCGATCTACAACGGTTACTGGATTCCCTACTATTGTCGATTGGCCGGCTTCGAGGATCCGATTGCCCTCGGTCCTAACGACGTTTCCCTCAGCAGTTCATCGGGCATTTACGCTGACTCCATCCAGGCTCGCAGGTTTGGTAGCTGGCACCCAGGCGTATGCGGATTCGTCTTGTGCGATGGTAGCGTACGCCACATCAGCAATAGCCTCGACGGCACCACGCTCGAACGATTGGCCAAGCGTCTGATGGCTTGGTCGTTTCTATTCCTGATTGACTCTGAAGCTTCAAACGGAGGGTATCCTACAGCTTGATTTAGGTGCTTGTGAATAATTGCATTTTCAACGGTCCTACTTTCAGCGGAGGTTTTATTGATGAAACGAGACTACCTTGTGGCTCTGGCTGCGCGGTTTTTACGAGCTTCTGTGGCTGTGGTAGAGAGCTGCACCCTGTAGGCGGCACGCTGGTGTGGGAGGACGGCCAGCCAGCCACGGAGTTGGTGGGGGCCACGATCTACTTTGAATCGACCGAGCACCGCACGGTTTCACGCAGCGGTGCAGGAGGGGCCCATTTCCAGCTAACGACAGACAGACCAGAAGTCAGTGGTCCCGATGGCGAACCCACCCGGCGTTCACCGCGTCTATATTGTCGATGGTGTACCGTCTTTGATGAAACCAAAATTCCGCCGCCCTGACACCTCTGGCCTTGAAGTAACCGTGCCATTCACTGGTCCTGTCGAACTGAAAATCGAGCGAGCGTCAGCCTCTAGGGGGGCGAAACCCGATGCGCCGCCGGATGTCGAGCATTGACCTAGGACCAACGCTGAGCTACTAAAATCGGGCGGCACTGCGCTGGCGCGTTTGCACAACGTTCCTCCGTCGAGCTCGTCACGGACGAGGAAAACACCGGAAGCGATTTGAGGCAATGAGATTGCTCCTGCGAGGAAACTCGAGGGAAGCGAAATGCCGCCGCCTTTTCCTCAGTTGATATGCACTCCCAAACAGATATTTCCCAACCCAGCTGCACATACGAGGATTTTGATCAATGCCAACTGCTAACACTCGTGATTCGGCCTACCAGACGTCCGGTTCATTTTCGCCGTACCTTTGCTGAAACTGCGGCCACTGGTGCCGCACTATTGGCATTGCAACCCACTGCTTCGCTCACCGCATGCCAACAGTCGCCAGGAGAATATTGTCGTCGGTGTGATGGGCCTGCATCGAGGTTGGATCTAGCCAAGACGTTTGCAGCTACGCCAGGGGTCACCGTTAAGTATCTCTTATGAAAACCGACAGCCAGCGACTGCAGGCTGCGATGAAGTCTGTTTCGGGCGACGTTGCCTACGAAATCCAAGCGACCGGTGATTTCCGCGATATTCTAAACGACCCCGACGTCGATGCCTTGGTTAGGGCGGCGCCCAACCACTGGCATGTGCCGGCATCGATCATGGCCTGCAGAGCCGGCAAGCACGTCTACGTGGAAAAACCCTGCAGTCACAATCCGTGGGAGGGCGAGATGCTAGTCAAGGCAGCTCGTAAGTACCATCGCTGCGTCCAAATGGGCAATCAGCGGCGCAGCGCCGACAAGATTACCGAAGCGATCAAGATGCTGCACGATGGCCGCATCGGCCGCGTCCATTACAGTCGCTGCTGGTACGCGGCCGAACAAGGGACGATCGGCAAAGGCATGCCGGCCTCGGTACCCGCGCACATCGACTACGAACTGTGGCAGGGACCCGCTCCGCGCCAGCCTTTCATGTCCAATTGGAAACATCACAGGTGGCATTATTCTTGGCTTTACGGCAATGGCGAGATCGGAAACAACGGAGTGCATGCCATCGACCTGTCGCGGTGGGGCCTGAATGTAGACTATCCCGTGCGCGTCGTCTCGACCGGCGGGCGTTACTTCTTCGACGACGATCAACAGACTCCCGACACCCATGTGGCGTCGTTCGTATTCGAAGATGAACGGCAGATACTGTGGGAAGGCCTCAGCTGCAATCGCATGGGAATTGATGGGGAGGATTTCGGAGCGTCCTTCCACGGAGAGGATGGGACTCTGAAACTTGGCAATCGGAGTTACGCAGTTTTTGACAAAAAGGGAAAACCCCAGGAGACCGGCAATGGAGGATCGCCCGATGCGCCTCACGTCGCCAACTTTATCGAAGCCATTCGAGCCGACGATCCGACACTACTGAATTCGGAGATCGAAGAAGGTCACAAGTCGACCATGCTCAGCCACCTTGGTAACATCGCTCAACGCACCGGTGATGTCCTACACTGCGACCCGTCCAATGGCCATATCCTCGACAATGAGCAAGCGATGAAACTTTGGAAACGCGAATATGCGGAAGGCTGGGAACCAGAGATCTAAAGTATCCACAATCCGAGTTAAGTTAGTTAAACGAAGACCCCATTAAACAGTGCCTGCCTTTCCTGCTGTGGCATATTCTAACCCTAATCACTCTTGCCCAGGAGGTTCCTTTCCGGCACGTGGTAGTTGATGACCATGGGCCCGTAGACCCTTGGGGCAAGAGCGTTGGTGATCTCAACGGAGATGGGTTGGTCGATTTGATTGTCGGCGGCAGTCAATCAGGGGGGCTCATGTGGTATCAGAATCCCACTTGGCAAACACACGTCGTTCGTAAATCCGACCAGTGGAGTACCGACCACGAAACCGCAGATGTCGACGACGACGGAGATTTGGATTGGGTGGCGCTGACCAAGACCGCCTTGGTGGGTTGGCGGATGGCGTGATTCGCCAGTGACCCACGCGCTGGTCAGCGCACCATGCGCACCTGCGGCCTGCTGCGGCTCGGCGTTCAACGATTGCCCGGGTCGCCGTAAATTGTTTAGCTTAGATAACAAAGGGACGAAACAATGAAACGATCAACGATGCTTCCTGTAAGATTACTGCGGGAGGCAACGGGCTTCTGCCTGCGACTACTTTTGGCGCTTGGATTGATGATCGTAGGTGCAGCCAGCAGCATGGCAACGGAATTGGGAATCAAGGATACTCAGTTCACCGTGAACAGCGCGCCGACATTTTTGTATGGCATCAGCTACTATGGCGCGCTGGGCGCTCCTGAGGAGTTTATCCTGCGCGACCTGGACGATATGCAGCGTCAGGGATTCAACTGGATTCGCGTGTGGGCTACCTGGGACTACTTTTTTGGCGACGATGTTTCGGCGGTTGACCCTGAGGGTAACGCTCGCGAACCCTATCTCGGAAAACTCAAATGGCTCCTGGCGGAGTGTGACCGACGAGGAATGGTTGTCGACGTGACGCTTTCGCGCGGCGACGGCAAGACTGGGGTCGGACGCATGCAAACATTGGCAGCGCATCAACGCGCCGTCGATACGCTATTGACCGCGTTGAAACCGCTTCGCAACTGGTATCTGGACCTGGCGAACGAACGAAGCCTGCGCGATGCTCGGTTCGTCAGTTTCGAGGAATTGAAACAACTGCGCGAGACCGCCAGGGGGCTGGACCCACAGCGGCTGGTCACTGCTTCGGATGTCAAGGAGATCAGCCGCGACGACCTGCGCGGGTACCTACTGACTGCCGAAGTCGATTTTATCTGTCCGCATCGGCCGCGTCACCACAAGTCGCCGGCGGAAACCGAGCCAAAGTCGCGTGAGTATTTGGCGTGGATGAAAGACTTCGGGCGTGTTGTGCCAGTGCATTACCAAGAGCCATTTCGAATCGGTTTCACTGTTTGGCAACCGAAAGCAGAGGACTTCGTCACCGACCTGCGTGGCGCTCTGAATGGAGGCGCGGCTGGCTGGTGTTTCCATAACGGCAATCAGGTAGGGCCCCCGGACGGCAAACCCCGCCGCTCGTTCGACATGCGCGAGCAACGACTCTTCGACCAACTCGATGACGAGGAACACCAAGCCCTGCGGGCTTGCTTCGCCGTGATGAAGTCTGCTCAGGAACCGTAGCCAGTGTCTGCCCCCGTTCCACTTCTCTACTTGTTACAATGGCTCAACCGCCCGAGCCAATCACGCGACGATACGGACGCTAAATCATTTCGCATGGAATAAGATCCACTAGTTCTAGGGTAACGAATCATGGGCCACTACCTCAACTCATTGATGAAGATTTGTTTGTTGTGTTCTCTAACCACGCAGGTGCTCGCGCAGGACGTTCCCTTCGTTGCGGCCGTTGACCGGCAACCGCTCGAAGCGGCCACGTTGCGACTGGAGCAAGCCCTGCAGTTGGCGGGTAGTCCACTGAGCGCGGAAGAGAGCGCACAGCTGCAGGAATTGTTCACTCAGACCAATGACTCCCGGGTCGTCCAAGGTATCCAAGAGCTCCTAGACAAACACTGTTTGCTGGTGGTCAACATCAATCCTGAAAGTCGAGTGAAAGTGGGGCGCGGCCCCGTGCGACCGCAGCTCGACCAACGTGGGTGGACGAATTTTCTGGTGAAGGTGATCAACGAGGCCGGGGTCACCGCGCCGCTCGTGTGCAGCAGCCCGCAAGCCGAACCGATGCTCCGCCGAAGTAGCTCTGCGGCCAAACCTGAAATGAAAATCTCTCCCGCCGATGCGGCTGGGCGCTGGCTAGACCTCGCCTCGGTTACGTCCCAACCCTTGGCCAAGACGCTGTCCGGATTGCCATTGGAATACAGAATTATTCAACTCTACAGTCGCGACGCTGGGCAGCGCGAAGCGACGTTGTCGATTCACGTTGGACAGGGGACTCAGGACCTCGGCTTTCGCAGCGATGTGCCGATTCTGTTCGAATGTCGTCCAGCGATCGACATCCCGCTGGTCGTGCATGATCAAGATGGCCAGCCCACGACCTGCAGCTTGCTCATCAAGGACTCGCAGAATCGCGTCTATCCGAATCCTTCACGACGCTTGGCTCCTGATTTCTTCTTTCACGAACAGATCTACCGCGCGGACGGCGAGTCGATCAGCTTGGCCCCTGGTCAGTACCGCGTCGTGGTTTATCGTGGCCCCGAGTACCATGCTAGCGAGATCGAATTGACGGTCGCAGAAAATGAGAAACCGGCACCACTTGAGATCGAACTCAAACGATGGATTCATATGGCTGAACACGGATGGTTTTCGGGAGATCATCACGTCCATGCAGCCGGTTGTGCGCACTACGAAAATCCAACTGAAGGGGTAACACCTGAGGATATGGTGCGGCATTTGGTGGGCGAGGATTTGAATGTCGGTTGCGTGTTGAGTTGGGGGCCATGTTGGTATTACCAAAAACAGTACTTTGACGGTAAAGTTTCCGAGCTTTCGCGCCCCGGTAGTCTAATGCGCTACGATGTCGAAGTGAGCGGTTTTCCGTCGTCCCATGCAGGGCATTTGTGTCTGTTGAATTTGACGGAAGACGATTATCCAGGGACGCAATCTATCGAGGAGTGGCCGACATGGACCTTGCCCGTCTTGCAGTGGGGCAAGGAGCAAGGTGGCGTCGTTGGCTATAGCCACAGCGGTTGGGGCTTGGCCCTACCGGACCACGGCTCATCGAGCCGCGCGCCTTACCAAAGACTTGGGGTGGAGCCGATTCGGGACAAAAGAGTGCCAGTGCCGCCGACAAGCTCCCCGATTACGCTATGCCACCATTCGATGGCATTGGTGCCAACGAATTCATTGTGGCTGTGACGCATGAGATGTTTGTGACTTTATCAGCGCCGTCGATACGCCCGTGATATGGGAGATGAACGTTTGGTACCACCCTTGAACTGTGGCTTCCGTTCGCGCATCAGTGGCGAGACCGACTTTCCATGTATTTACGGTGAGCGCGTTGGATTGGGACGCAGCTACGTTCAAGTTCCCGAGCTGACGTCAGCGGCCGACCTGAAGTATGAAGATTGGGTGCAAGGGCTTAAGGCGGGGCGCAGCTACGTCAGCGATGGATTGTCCCACCTGCTCCAGTTCTCGGTCGGCGACCAGCAACTCGGAACCATTGGTAGTTCAGATCAATCCAGTCAGTTGAACCTAGTCCAGGCTGGTAAACAGACGGTGCGTTGCCAAGTGGCGGCGATGTTGCCTGAGACTCGCGACTTAGAAAGTCCATTGCCGCTCGACGGCTGGATGAAAAACCGTACTGGCATTTGGACGCGCACGGCAGGGAGTCTCGCAATGTTCCGGTGGAATTGATCGTCAATGGCCAATCCATGCCCAACAAAAATGATCGTTGCCGATGGCAGCCTCAAGAGCTCGAGCTCGAAGTCGACTTGCCCCACTCTGTCGGGTAGCAGTTCGCATTCTTCCCGTCGATGCACAGCAACCCGATCTTATCGGGAAGTGGCCGGCGAGCCGATTCTTCGCGCCAGTCGTCGCAGTGCCACCTGGTGTCGCGATGCAGTTGACGTGTGCTGGAGTCAGAACATACCAAGATGCGTCAGGAAGAAATACAAGCCGCCAAGCAAGCGTATGACCAAGCTCGAGAAACCTATGCGAAGATTCTTACCGAGGCGGTCGTAGAGTAGCTTGCTAAATGCGATTTCCCTCGATCGAAATTTTCTACGGTATTCGGTGGTGTTAGACCCAAATACTTTCGGAAGTCGACGGATTAATTCAATATTGCCTGGTGAAATTGACTCGTTCGGCCACGTTGGCAATGGATAGTTCGGAACTGACCAACAAGGTTCGGCACGTTCGCGACGCGAACGGCGAATTTCTTCGGCCAAACTATGTCCTTACCCCATCTTTCAGAAACTTGCGTTCCAATGTACAACGCGAGACGTTGACGTGCCGAACGACATCCATCACGCTCAAGGGAGTTTGACGATGCATCCGAATAAAGCTAGCTCGCTCGGTTACGGCTTGTCTTCGATGGCCAATGCGTCGGACAGATTGTTCGACCACGACGCCAATGGGCGGGAGAATGATCTTGGTCGTCGACGGCTTGCTCCCCGGAGATTAATTGATCGAGCAATTGTGCACCTTCGGTAACCCATGCGATGCTGGCAGAGCCACGCTGAAGTGGGTGGATTGGACAGTTGACTTTGCAATTGATCATAGTCCGCGATCCAGCAGTGCGACTCTCAGGGATGTGTTAAGCCCCGATTTCGTGACAGGCGCAAATCCAGAATCCGGATCGCCGCATTGGGCTGCGAAGATGGCAATCGGACGTGGCAGTCTAGTCAGCTATTTTTCCAGCCCTTGTCTCGGTGCTCGACAGGGGTCCCGTAGGGATACTCCCAGTTTGCCTGGAATGAACAAACGTTCTGCGATCCTACCTTCAGCATCGAGTCGGATTTTGAAAAGCCCGCGTAGCGACCATCGGAAAACTCAAGTCCGCTGTGCCGACAAAGGCGAACTGCCGGTAGCCACGTTCGATGAAATGTTCGCCGCCAGTCGTCCGATAGCCGCATGGTCGGTCGCCACGCGCGGGATCGGATACCTGGAGAGCAAACCGACACCGTCACCACGGGTATGCCCATTTCCACAGCCGCTGTCGCGAGAGCGTCACTGTAGAGATGCCCGATCGCTTCCATGCGGCAACGCGCCGAAGCCAGCGTTCGCGGTTCGGCGGCGAACGGAACCAACACCCATCCGGCTTGGCGCGTAGTCTCCCACCCCCGCTAGGGACTTGTCGATTGAAACTCGACCGTGTGATTGAAGACCACGGCGATCGATAGCAGCCGCTCCATCGAATCACTCCCAGCTGACGCAAAAAACAAAATACTTACGCATTTTACCATAACACGTTTGAGAAGTGTTTGCTTCAATAAATGAAACCGTTCGCGAACTAGGAAGATATAGGAGTCGCGTTAACCACGAAACACACGAAGGACACGAAAAGAATCTTGGTTAGTGTTCTTGGTCTGTTTCGTGGGCAAACAAACGAAGCAACCGGTGAACGGTTATCAAGGACGAGACAACTAGTTTACTGAAGAGGAAATTTATGAATTCGATACACTCCGCCATGCAGCACAGGAATTCCTTCGAACATCGGCCATCCGCTCTGGAGCGGATGTGATAGCGTCTGCAATCGTGGCCGCGTTGTTATTGCTGGCGGTCGAATCCAGGGCAATGGGCCAACATAGCGACTTGCCGCCGTTCTGGGAAAAGCCGCCTTTCGGACGTGGAAGAGGCCGTAAGGCAAGTGCATAAGGGCCAGGCTCAAGTGCTCACTCAATCGGCGGGAGGACGGGATATTCATCTGGTGACCTACGGTGAAAAACCGAACTGGCACTCCACTGCAAATTTCAACTCCGCTGTCGCCGGCCGCGACCCTGCGTCCTATGCACTTAAAGACGGAACCCAGCCGCCGGTGCTCTTTCTGCTTGGCCCAGTCCACGGCCAGGAACTCGAAGGCATTGTAGGGTTGGTGATTTGCTGAACATCGCGTGAGACTGGCCGGAGACTTTGCGGACGCGAGTGGACGGAATTGCCGATAACATCGACAAGTGTCGCGTGTTGATTGTTCCGGCGGGTAATCCGGATGGACGATGGCGATGCGGCTTCGATTCTTGGGTTGGAGAGGAAACCGCAGACGCACGAACGCGTCGGTATGGGGATTGGGACCGACGGGGCGCAATTTAACTTGGCCTTCAAAAGCTGGCTTCCATCCCATGGGTGGTCCAGGCGTTGCGACGCTAGGGGCCTATTGGAACGATGATGCCATCAACCTCATGCACGACGAATGGTTTTCCCAATGGCCGAGGAGACGCGTGCCTGGTTTAAGCCGCCCGAGAAGAGGCTCCCGATTATATCGTGTCGCTGCATTCGCACGCGGTTAGTCCGTCTATTGAACCCACGGCGTATGTTCCACACACGGTGAAGCTCACCATTCAACAGATCGGTGATCGAATGGGAAATCGTTATGCCGCTGCTGGACTGCCGCACCGCGCCGGTGGCCCCGAACCGCAAATCGACGGCGAGAAATTTCCGGAGCCCTCGTTCAATCTCACCAGTGCATTGCACCATGCGTGCGGGGCAGCATCGTTTGTTTACGAAACCCCTGCCGGCGTAATCACTCAATCCGTTCCTCGGCTCACGCACGACCAACTGCTCGATCTACAACTGTTGTTTTATGACGAACTCTTTCGCTTCGCGACGGAGCAACCGGTGAATTGGGCGGCAAATCGCGATTGAGGCAAGGTGCCTAAAAAACGCAAATCTTTTACGAAGTTTCCCATAACACCTTGGTAGACAAATCGTAATTAATAGAGTTTACCACTGTCAGTGGGAAGCGAAGGCGGTGTCGCCAACGAACTTTTCCTGGTCCTTGTTCTTGGGAGTCTTAGAGATGAGAACGAAATTTCGAAGCGGGTTTACTTTGGTTGAGCTGTTGGTGGTGATCGCCATCATCGGCGTCCTGGTCGGGCTGCTATTGCCCGCAGTCCAAGCCGCACGCGAAGCGGCTCGCCGCATGAGTTGTTCGAACAACCTCAAACAACTCGGCCTAGCCATGCACAATTTCGCAGATACCTACAAAGCCTTTCCCGCAAGGAAAGCAACCGACAACGCCGCATCGCCTACGTGGGCCGTGATGATCATGCCGTACCTCGAGCAGAGCAATGGCTACAACCTGTGGGATCTCAAGAAGAACTATAGCGATCAAGATGACACCTCCACGATCTCACCGACGGAGAATACTGACGCGGCGCGTCAAGTGCATGTACCTGCCTACAACTGTCCATCACGACGCGCAGGCACCCAGCTCAGCATTATGGAAGCGGGGCAAAGCGGCATATTGGGGTCTGGGGGGCTGCAAGCCAGATACCACAAGCCGGGGCAAGCGGGTGACTATGCTGGCAACGTCGGCACGTTTGGAGCACCGAACAGTAACGGGGACATACAAGGCAATTGGTGGTCGACTAGTGCCAGCGGCACAATCGTTCGCGGCACGCGACTGCCAGGCGCAGGAGCAGGAGAGCTAGTGAAGAGCCAGGTTGATTTTGGCACGATCACGGACGGCACCAGCAACACGTTCCTGATTGGTGAAAAGCATGTGCCGCAAGTTGGACTCTACCATGTGGCCTACGGTGACAGCTCGATCTACAACGGTTACTGGATTCCCTACTATTGTCGATTGGCCGGCTTCGAGGATCCGATTGCCCTCGGTCCTAACGACGTTTCCCTCAGCAGTTCATCGGGCATTTACGCTGACTCCATCCAGGCTCGCAGGTTTGGTAGCTGGCACCCAGGCGTATGCGGATTCGTCTTGTGCGATGGTAGCGTACGCCACATCAGCAATAGCCTCGACGGCACCACGCTCGAACGATTGGCCAAGCGGTCTGATGGCTTGGTCGTTTCTATTCCTGATTGACTCTGAAGCTTCAAACGGGAGGGTATCCTACAGCTTGATTTAGGTGCTTGTGAATAATTGCATTTTCAACGGTCCTACTTTCA
>JAWKTR010000037.1:0-23471 GCA_041398985.1 Pirellulaceae bacterium | reverse complement strand
GTCGGCAGTTCTGGTGGTCCCGAATTGGCAAACCTTGCGGTAAAAGGGATGCAAAGAGTGTCGTGGCAGCACGAGCGGGTTATTGGTGTAATTCGCCTTCGTGAACCTCAGGCGCTAGCGCCGCTAGCCGTGGGCCCTAAGTAGTGAACCTCAGGCGCTAGCCGTGGCCCTAAGTAGTGAACCTCAGGCGCTAGCCGTGGGCCCTTACAGCTCCTAACGTCAGACGCTAGCGTCTGAGGACTGAGGAGGACGCCCACGGCTAGCGCCTGAGGTTCACGGATGGCGTTTTAGACAACCGCCAACGGGACTGAGGAGCAAGGCTGGCAAGAGCACTAGGTCTCCCACAATGGCACCGGATAGGATTAAGATCATTAACAGTGCAAATTTGCTGGTCGGCAGAAAATCTGAGAAAAAGAAGGGCAGCATGGCTGCAGAACAAATCAGAGTCGTATGAAACATCGGCTTGGCGCAGGCTGTCATCGCTTGACGCACGGCTTCTAATTGCGTCTGTCCAGCGCCGCGCGACCGCTGAAACCAACTGAGAAAGTGTAGCGTGTCGTCAACGGCGATGCCAAGCGCCACACTGGCTGTCAGGATGCTGGCCACATCCAAGCGAATGCCCAGCCAACCCATCGTGCCAAATACCAATACCACTGGCAGGAGATTGGGGAGCATCAGTACGAGTCCGCCCCACAGGCTGCGCACGATCAAGATCATCACCGGAGTGATTAACAAGAACGCAGTAGCAAAGCTGCTCCCCAAGTCGCTCAGTAGACTTGTATGCGCCGCTTCAATCACTGTTCGCAAACCGCCGATCCGAACGATGGCATTGGGTATGTCGGACTTGCGCAGCCCTAGCTCAGTTTGTTCGCGTAACGCGTCGCGGATGGCACGATAGTTGTCGCCGTGCAAGCCTGCAACCCTCACCGTGACGCGCCAGGTTTCAGAGTGGCCATTAACGGCGACCAGACCGCGCTGAGTCAACTCGTGATAGTTTGCTTCGAGTTTCTTACGCAGCACCGCCCGTCGTATGACGGAGCGTGTGCCCGATGATGCCGGAATAGCGGGCAGGAACGTAGTGGCGGAAAGCGTACTGTGAACCCGATCCAACTCTCCGATTTCTCGCGTCAACTGCTGCATCGCCGCCAAACGATCGAGCAGGTCCAACTGCTGATATTGTGGAAGCGTAACTAGAACCTCGAGCGAATCGATGGGCCCTAGCTTTTCGACCACCCAATTCAAACTCTTCATGGCTCGGTGTTGCGGCAAAAACATGTCGCCGAACTCAGTCGATGTGCGCAAACGCAAGATGCCGATGCCCGAAACGACCAACAGCCCAATGCCAATCACACTGATCGGCCACGCCAGACGCTGCGTGAACTGGGACAAGCGGTCAATCCAAGGAGAGGTTGACAATGACACGACCTCGCTTTCGACTACAATCGCATGCTGCTCAAACTGCTTTAACGACGGCAACTTCGCCGAACCCCAAAACGGCCTTGGCAAACGCGTCGCCGCCGGAAATATACAGAGTAACACGCTGGTGCTAATCAGCAGTCCTA
Organism: Pirellulaceae bacterium; assembly: GCA_041398985.1. GTDB lineage: Bacteria > Planctomycetota > Planctomycetia > Pirellulales > Pirellulaceae > Aureliella. Next base: position 21,909 of record JAWKTR010000037.1, on the reverse strand, counting down.
ACGCTGACAAACAACCAAACTGCCAAACTGGACTCAATTGACTAACGATCAGCGAACCGAAGCCAAATACGGTTGTCAGCGTGGCCAGCGCACATGGCCACGCTCCCAGCCGTAGTGCTCTTAGGCCAGCGCCTTGACCATCAGCGATCGCGTGTTCCCCTAACGCATCGCGGTAATAGTTGGTCAAGTGAACCGCAGCCGATAGCGTCAACATAAAAATCAGCGTCGGTAAGACGACCATGACCGCGCTCATTTCACCAAGAAATGTTGCAATGAGCGCCAAACCGATGACTTGCCCTATCCCGGCAAAGGCGAAGACCAAAACCGTCAATCGCCAACTGCGCAGACAAAGCCAGGCGACAACCAGCGCCAAACAAGAAGAGGGCGCGACGAAGTAGCGCATCGTCTCACGGCTCGATTGATCGATCGTGTGGACTTGAAACGGTTCACCAGCTAGCACCAATGACTCTTCGGTGATTCCGAGATCCGCAGCCGTCGCCTCGATCTCCGCAATCAATCGGCCACGCTCTACCAGACTTGCGTCATCCAGTTGTAGCGTAATAAAGGCCGTTCCATCTCTACCCAAACCCGTTCCTTGCAATCGCCGCGCAGCGGCCGCAGGGTCCATATCATTCTGCTGCTGGACCAACATTTCGACTGCAGACCGAGAATCGAAGACGCGTACAATTGCCAAGTCTGGTTCAGCAGTCTGCAGCTCGCGCAAGTTGCCAGCCATGGTCGACAATCGTCGATCATCCAAGCGGCAGCCTGTCCACGATACGATTAAATACTGATCCGCTCCGAAGTCGCGCACAAATTCGCGATATTCCACGCGAGCTGTTGCTTGCTTGGGCAGCCAAGCTTCGACGTAGGCCGTGCCAAAGCGAACACGCGCCGCCATGAAGCAGAGCACTGGTAGTACACATAGCCCAGCGATCAAACAAGATTGCGAAAATTTATGAATCGGCAAATTCCGTATTTGTTTTGTCAGTGGCTGTCGAGCCCCATGTTGCAGCGTCTCCCCCGGAAACAGCTGATCGTAAGTGCCGTAAGTGGCTGATTGTAAGTCCTGATTGCCGCAAGTCTCGGAGAGACTTGCCTACGTGTTTGCCTAAGCGCCTAAAGCTCAAGATCAACTAATGGGTTGGCAATGCCGGTTGTTGGGCTAACTTGCCAAGGGATCCAGACTAAAGCCAGCAGATCGATTCGAATGTCACCTTTGCGACAAGGAACGTCTAGCGGCTCGAGAGTCAGAGCTTCGACACTGAACTTGCGCTGAAGTTCATCGATGTCACGCTCACATTCTTCGATCAACTGCCGTTTCTCAGTCTCCAGGTCTTGTAGTGTTTCGTTCGCCAATACCACATCAGTGCGCTGCTGTGCAGCGCGTCCCAAGCCACGCCCGGCAGTTGCAGACCGTGAACTAATCTTGTTGCCCAGAAAAGCGCCTAGGATCGTCTGACCGAAATTGAGCGCTGTTTTCCATTTCTCTTGATCGTACTGAGCCTTCTCGCGTTCAACACGCTGTTCTGCAGTGCGGATCTTCGATTCAAGCGATTTGAGCTTGGCAGACAACCTATCACGCAGGTTTTCGGTCTCCGCGTCGCGCAGCTCGCGGACTTGTTGTTGCCAATTAAGTCGCGCATCTAGCTCATCCATGCCCGGTTTGCTCGTAGCCTTTAGTTCTTTACACGTAAACAGTCGCAGGGGCAAACGACGGTAGAGATGGTCTCGCAGCAATTTGTCCCATGCCTTGTACTGCTTGTCGTTCAACATCTCAGCGGGCACATCGTCAAAAACATAGTCAGGCTCGGGTTCCAAAGCTAATTCCAGTGCGCCCAAGGGCTGCTCATGCGAGTCCTGCCACGGGTCGGTCGGTAGTCTTCCCGAAGCGACGACCAGCAACGATTTGTCGATCCACTCGTCTAAGTCTGCTGAAACACGCACATAGTGACAGGACACGTTAGCCAACAGGGCTGGCCGATAGACAAGCTTAGCAGACGGTGCAGGAGCTTGGCTTGGAAGCCAAAAACGCTCTTCGACGTCGCTAGGGACAATGGGACGCTCACCTGCCTGGCTCGTACCGTTTGGCGGTGCCGCCGACACAGCCGCGTCATCCGCATCCGCACTGGCGGGTTTCGAGTTTGGGGTCAATTCATCGCGACGTTTGTCCATTAGCTTCTTGATTTGCTCGCGCGACAACGGGCCGCGCAGAAAACTCATCGCCCAGCGCGTTTGGAAAATGGTTGGCCCATCGTCGTGAACGTTATTCATCAAGAACACGCGACTTCCCAGACCGGCCAACGTCTGCTCCATCGCCGCACGATTGAATTTCGTACCGGTCTGAGCCGCTGCGCCCTCGAGCCCATCCAGCACGCGGTCTTTATCACGCTGCGTTTGCAGACGCCCTAAGAACCATGTGCCGATATTCGAAAGCCCTTTGTAGTCCAAATCGACTGGGTTCTGGGTGGCCAAGGCGATGCCTAAGCCGAATGCGCGTGCCTGCTTAAGTAAAACCAACATCGGCGGCTTGCTAGGTGGTTTGGCGCTAGGAGGAAAGTACCCAAATACTTCATCCATGTAGAATAGTGCGCGCAAGCTACTGGTACCCGGTTGAACCCGCATCCAGCTCAACAGCTCATTCAACAAGATCGTCACGAAGAACATCCGCTCGCTGTCATCCAAGTGAGCAATAGAGATAATCGACAGACGAGGCTTGCCCTGTGGCGTGTGCAGCAAGCTCTTGATATCTAGTGGCTGACCTTCTAACCAGCCCGCAAAAGAGGGACTCGCCAACAGATTGTTCAAGCTCATCGATAGCTTCATGCGGTCCGAAGCAGAGTAGAAGCTCTCCAAGTCGAATACGCCAATCTTTTCCAGCGGCGGAGATTGGATGGAGCGGATAAGCGATGGCAAGTCCAAGCTCTTGCCATTGCGCCACGATACATCAAAAATGTTGGAAAGTAGAATATGCTCGCGGCTCGTCAATGGATCGGCGTCGATTCCCATCAACGTCAGTAAACCGGACGCAGCGCCAGCGACACGCTCACGCATCACTTCCGAGTCGTCGATGACCGCCTGAGGCGGTGCATCGAAACTCTTCAAAACCGTCATCGGAATTCCGGCGTTGCTACCAGGCGTATAAATCGCCACATCAACCGAATTGACATATTTTTGTACTCGATCTGGGCCTTGATCCCAGGACTCGAGCCCCTCACGCCACATTTTCGCCGTCTGCGCAGCATAGGTCGCTGTATCCAGCCCCTTGCGAGCTGCATCGGAGGCTTCCACCCAAGGCTCAAAATCAGATGCTTCCAACTTGGGGAAAGCCAACAGTAAATTGCCAAAATCCCCTTTGGGATCGATGCAAATTGCAGGAATTCCGTCGATAGCCGCCTCTTCCAACAGCGAAAGGCATAGCCCCGTTTTGCCGCTCCCCGTCATGCCAACGCACATAGCATGCGTCGTTAAATCCTTGGCGTCATATAGAACTTTTTCTTCGAGGAGTTTCTTGCCAGCCAATTCGTACTTTTTGCCTAGGTAGAATGAGGCCAGTTTTTCGTAGTCTCGGGAACTTCCTGTTTCAGCCATTTGATCTTACCTATTTGCAGTGCATTTTCTTGGTCCCACGCATGAAAGACTTTAGCCTCGGCTCTGCGTACCTTAGAATGTTAGCGAAACCATGTCGGTGACGCACCCCCCAGCCGCGCGAGACTTTCCGCAGTGCAAGGACTTTTGCAAGAACCGCAAACCAAGATTTTGAAAGCTGTGAATTTCATGCTCGCACTATTTCGTTCTGTTGCCCTACCAACTGCTTTTCTCCTCAGTTGCGTATGTAGCTGCCCATACGCATTGGCTCAGGTACCCGGCAATCTCTCCCAAAACAAGATTGACATCCTCACCCGCGACGGCGACCGGTTAGCCGATCAAGGCGACTATCAAGGTGCGTTGGAAAAGTACACCACGGCTTATCAAGGCGTCGTCTCGCGCATTCGCGGTCAAGCGTTCAACAGTGCCGTGCCTCCCAATATCTATAACCGTGACGATCTCGGCAAGGAAATGCTGCGGATCATGGCAGAGGAATACACGGACGAAGAATTAGAATTGATGGATAGTTCTTACAAGGCGTTCGGCTTGGTCCCGATGGACTTGGATTGCCACAAGTTGATTACACAACTACTGACGGAAGAGGTTGCGGGCTTTTACGACCCAGATTCCAAGCGGATGGTGCTCATTGTCGAAGACGATGGTCCCACCAAGGATCCAGGTTGGCTTGGGCGACTGCTGGGCGCCAAACCGGCATTTGATAAAGACGAGCAGAAGACCACGCTAGCTCATGAGCTCACGCACGCTTTGCAAGATCAACTCTACGATTTGAATGCCTTGCAGGCTGGTATTGAAAAGGACGATGATATGCTAACTGCGTTTTCGGCATTGGTCGAAGGCGATGCGACGCTGTTAATGTTTGCAGAAATGGGCGATGGCCAAGACGTTAGCGAGATGGATCCGGACGCCATGCGCGCTACGTTCAACATCATGAGCTGGTTGCTGCCGTTTGCTGGCGGCCAAACGTATCGCAAAGCTCCTCCAATTTTCCGCGACTCACTGACGTTCCCCTATTTTCAAGGCATGATTTTCAATTTGACCGCCGCTGGCGAAGGCGGCTGGGATCGCATCCACCAGTTGTATGCAGATCCACCAACTAGCACGGAACAAGTCTTGCATCCGCGGAAGTACTTCGATCGCGAACATCGCGATGTACCGCAAACAGTGACAATTCCAGACGTGCAGGAAATCGTCGGGGAGTCCTGGAAGCATTTAGGCGGCAACGTACTCGGCGAACTCCAAACCAGCATTATGCTCAAACGAATTCCCGGTGGCAAAGCTGCCTCGGAAGGCTGGGATGGCGATCGCTACGAAGTCTTCAAGTCGCCAGACGGCAAGCTGGGATTGCTGAGCGTCAGCGTTTGGGACAGCCCCACAGATGCACAGCAATTCGCCGACGCCTATCGCCTGTATCGCCAACCGCCTAAATCCAAACCAATCCGCATGAACCAAGCCAAGACGGATTCTGAAAACAAAGCAGTGCCCGAAACTCAGCCCGTGCCCGAAAAGAGCCAGGCCGAAACGGACGATGCGATCGAACCAGATGCCATCCAGGAAGAATTGCCAACGGTTGGAAAACAACCCGCCACACCAGCGATCGAGCGTCACATCGTTGTCGAATTAGATCGCGTCTTCATCGTCGAAGGGTTTTCCGCAGCCCACTCAGCCACGCTGCTTGAAAAGCTCAAGGAAAGCAGTTTCGCAGAAAAGGTTTTCCCGATGCCTAACGGCAAAGTGCAAGGTGGCGACGGCCAGAAACCTATTCAGAACTGATGCAAGCGTTTCGACACGTCTTGCATCGCCACCAAAGTCACCTTCAATCGCCACTGCTCGCCAATCGACATCACGTAGGTCAGCCTCTCCGAGTCTGACGACCGCGAATCAGTGTTACTTACTTCCGAGTCTCGGAGAGACTCGACTACGTGAGTTGTCGAAGTCCTCACAACTACATAAGGCCAAACGGCTTAAGGCAATAATTGGTAGCGATCAGCGAGAAGTGTCCTCTAATCGTCGTTGTACGATTCGATAAAGCGAGCCAACTGATGGAAATCACTGCCAAGCTCGATGTAGCGGACTTTGGTCACGAGGGTCTCGGGGTCAACCAACTCCTCAAAGGGCACGTAGTTGAGCTTCAACTGTCCGCCGACTGAAACCATGACACCATTTAGTTTTTGCTCCACAAGCGCGCGGTAAGCTCCCACGCCAATCTGCGAACCTAGCATAACGTCAAAGGCGTGGGGCAACGCACAGCGGCTTTCGTATCCTAACTGCAGACCATTGACCTTGCGCGACTTGCCGGTCTTGGCTTTGTAGGCCTTGGCGATCAGATCGGCGAGCATCTTGCCCAAGTTGATAGAGGCAATGGCGATGTGCCCGTGATCGTCCCGTGGAATGCCTTCCAAATACTTCTGCGGCAGATACTCGGCCATTCCCTCCGCGACGACAATCACTCCGTACGGGCGCCGCTGTTGTTCGCGAATCAGCATGGTCTTGACAATTCGATCAACGATCTTGTCAACGTGCATAATCTTGCGAGTAGTGGTCTTACCATCAGCACCGGTAACCTGTTCTTCGCCAGCCAACGGTCCAACGACATCCTCCACACTCATTACAAGACATGCTTCACCTGCGATCGCGGCACCATACGCAAGCCAACCCGCACTGCGTCCCATGGCTTCGCACACAAAGTACGCCTGCCCGGCAGCGGCGTCATAGTTCAGATTCCGCATTTCCGTCGCCAGAAACTCGGCCGCTGTGAAATAGCCGAATGTAAAGTCGATTCCCATATAGTCGTTATCAATTGTTTTTGGCAAGTGTACGACGGGAAAACGCGGCTGATCGCTGGGTAGCGTCTCTTGATAGAGTTTCATCTTGTTAGCAGTCTTGAGCGTATCATCGCCACCGATCGAAATCAGGGCGTCGACACTCAGCGAACGCAGGGCTTGGTAGACGCGTCCCAGCGGGGCGCTGCGCTCAGGGTCTCGCAAATGCTCTGGTGCAGAGACGTTCTTACCGGGATTGGCCCGCGCGGTGCCAATCATAATGCCTTGCGACGTGCGGCGGTGGGAAAGATCATCGTGCGTAATGCGCATATAGTGCTCACCCTCGACCAAGGGTTGCGAGCCATCGTAGTCGATCAAGTTTGAGTAGCCGTGCATGATGCCGATGACTTCGATGCCCGCATTCAGAAAAGCAAATGCGGCAGTACCGATCACCGCATTTGCGCCTGGTGCAGGACCGCCAGCAAACAGCATCGCGACTCGTTTTATTTCCAACTTATCTGACATTTATCGTCTGTCCTTGAAGGTGTCGTCTGAAGATCTCGGCCCCAATCACCGTGGGCCAGGTGTGCGTTTGGCAGCCGAAGCATTGTCGCGGGCCCAGCGTGTAAGTGTTCCACCGACCGATTCTTAGGCCAGCAACTCTCGCTCAACCCACTTCGTATCAACTTGGCCAGCTACAAATGTAGGATGTCGCAAGACTTGAATCTGGAAAGGAGCGGTGGTGGCGATGCCCTCGACTTGCAATTCTTCCAGACCGCGAATCATACAGGCAATGGCCTCCTCGCGCGTCGGCTTGTGTACGATCAACTTGCCGATCATCGAATCGTAATACGGCGGCACACTATAGCCAGCTTGAACGTGCGAATCAAACCGGACGCCGAATCCACCAGGCACGAACAAAGACTTGATGAGACCTGGGCAAGGCTGAAAGTTCTTGCTTGGATCTTCAGCGTTGATGCGGCATTCGATCGCGGTACCATTCAAGTGGATGTCCGACTGCTTGAACGGCAGTGTTTCACCGGCGGCCACGCGAATCTGGGACTGAATCAAGTCGATACCGGTCACCATTTCCGTGACTGGATGTTCGACTTGGATGCGTGCATTGACTTCGATAAAATAGAAGTTGTCGTGTTTATCGACGATGAATTCTACCGTGCCCGCGTTGACGTAGTTGGCTTGGGAGACCATGCGCACAGCAGCTTCACAAATGGCTGTGCGCGTTTTATCGCTCAGCAGCGGCGAGGGGCTCTCTTCGATCAACTTTTGATGGCGCCGCTGGACCGAGCAATCGCGTTCGAACAGGTGGCATACATTGCCGTGACTGTCGGCAATAATTTGCACTTCGACGTGTCGCGGCATTTCGATAAATTTTTCTAGGTAGACGCCTGCGTTTCCGAAAGCAGCTTGGGCTTCCGCCTGAGCTTGCTGGAGAGCCGTTCGCAGTGATTGCTCATTGAGCGCCACTCGCATGCCTTTTCCGCCACCACCCGCCGTGGCTTTGATTAATACGGGGTAGCCAATTTCGCGAGCGCTGGTAACCGCGTGTTCCTCGTCGGTCAACAGTCCATCACTACCGGGTACCACCGGTACCTTGGCAGCAATCGCTACGGAACGTGCCGTGTTCTTGTCCCCCAATTGCTCCATGGCTTCCGGCGAAGGGCCGATGAAGTCAAATTCTGAGCTGCGACAGACTTCATTAAAATGCGAGTTTTCGGCGAGAAAGCCGTACCCGGGGTGGATCGCTTCGGCACCACTTATCTCAGCCGCGCTGATGATATTTTCGATGCGTAGATAGCTGTCCTTTGATTTGGCTGGACCAATACAAATGGCGTGATCGGCTAAGCGCACGTGGGCAGAGGATCGATCGGCCTCGCTGAAAACGGCGACCGATTCGATGCCCATTTCTTTGCAAGCGCGAATTACGCGTAAAGCAATTTCGCCACGATTTGCGACCAGAATTCGGTTGTACATAGCTGTCAGAGATTAACCGCGAGTATCCACCTTGAACAGGGGACGCCCGAAGTCCACTGCGTCTTCGTTCTTCGCGAGAATTTCGACGATTGTTCCACCGATTTCAGCGGGAATTTCGTTGAAGACCTTCATCGCTTCGACCGTACACAATACCGTCTCCGGGGTGATCTTGGAACCGACTTTCACAAAGTCTTCCGCATTCGGATTGGGCTTGCTATAGAACGTCCCCACCATCGGCGATTTGATTGTGGTTATATGAGGACCATCTGCGGTTGCGGTTGGTGCGAGAGACGCTGTAGCGGGCACAACGGGTGCAACCGCAGCGATGGGCGCTGCGGTGACCGCCGGTCCAGCGGCTACTTGACCACCTCGCACCAAGCGAATTTGCTGGTCGGCTTGCTTCAAGTCGACTTCGCTGAGCTCATGTTCCTTCATCAAACTGATCAAGTCACGGATGCGTTCCAAGCTGAACACATCACCTTTCGTTGCCGTTCCGCCCGCCGCTTTGGCCATCTGGATTCCTAGGTTTGAAGAAACGTAGTGAAAATTCGCGTCACAATAGCAGTTCTACACAATTGCTGGCGATGTCACGCGGCAAACTGCTGAGCACCTCGCAACCGTCGGCAGTAATCAGGCAATCATCCTCGATTCGCACACCGCCCCAGCCAGGATAATACACTCCCGGCTCGACTGTGACGACCATACCTGGCTGCAAAGGTCTATCCTGGTTCTTGCCCAGCCGCGGAGCTTCGTGGATGTCGAGACCAATCCCGTGCCCAAGACCATGATTGAACTGTTCCCCCATCCCCGCTGCAGCAATGACTTCGCGAGCGATCGCGTCGATCTCACTGACCAGAACGCCCGGTTTCATAGCTTCAATCGCAGCCGTTTGAGCAGCCAAAACAGCCTGATAAACTTCGGCAAATTTGGCGGGAATTTTACTGGTGGCCAGAACACGCGTCAAGTCGCTGCGGTAACCGTCAAATGTGGCTCCCCAGTCAATCAAGACGAACGGCGCGTCCCCAATACGGCTTTGACCGGGCGTCGCATGGGGCAAAGCGGCCCGAGGGCCGACGGCAACAATCGGCTTGAAACTACAGCCACTACCACCCAAAACCCGAATTTGTCGCTCCAGTTCATTTGCGATCTCGCGCTCGGTCTGCGAACTGGTCATTTGAGCACGCACGCTAACGAACACTCGCTCGGCAATGGCAATAGCCCGCCGTAAAGCAGCAATTTCCGATTCATCCTTGATCTCTCGCAGGGCTTCTACGGACACGCTGGCTTTACGCAGTTCGCCAACCTGAGCCTCGCTCGCCAAATGATCAAACGAAGCAACCGACAGTGATTTGGACTCGACCACCAACACCCCAATTTGTAACTTTGCCAACTCACGGCATGTCACGTCCCAGATCAGTTCGCCAGGCTCTCGGATAAAGGTATCCAACCCTGGGCACTCCTCGCCAATCTGCTGCTCATAGCGAGGATCGCTCAGCAGTAGGTCTGCTCCGCTTGTGACCAACAGAAAGCTGTCGTCTCCGGTAAAGCCAGTCAAGTAACTCACGTTCGTAGTATTCGTAACCAACATCGCGTCCGCATCATCAGCCTGCAGACACGCACGGAGTTGATTTCGACGAGCTTTGAAGTCTGACATATCGCGTCATTGACCGGAGGAGTAAGTAAGTACGCAGATTCACGTATTGATTGTGGCACCACTCGCAGACCTGTCCCTAGGCCGTGGGCAAGCGCGGTTTCAAATTCCTGCGATAACTATCCCGGCTAGCAACCAAGAGAGAACGTCATAGAGGAAGTGGTAGGCCGCCCATGTCGGTGGATGGCGCCACCAAATCATGTTGCCTACATCCGCCCACACAGCAGCAAACAAGCCAAGACAAAAGACGAATGTAAGCCGCTCAAGAAATGTACGCAAGTTGCGCCAGGATGCAAAGATGCTGACGAGCAGGGCTGACACAAACATGTGCGCAAATCCCATGCCCATCATCGCGCCCATCTGCGGCAGCTCGGTCGAGAAATATAAGATAGCCATCGGTCCCGAAGAATCCGACGATTCGGTGGCAAAGTCTGGATAAAAATAAGCTCCAGACGTACCCAAGGACGAACTCATTTTTTCGACGAGCGCTTCGTCGGCTATAACGCTGACAGGCCTCACCAGCGGCATGAGGAGCCCCCACCACAGAAAGCCGAAGAAAAACAACGCAATCGCGCTTACGAGTGCGGTGGCGAGGATTCGCATAGCAATTTTCCAAGCAGCTAAGAATATAATTCAGAAGCAATAAAGTACGATCAATCCTAACTTAGATCGTCACCGCTTACAACGCTCTGCATTTCCTAGCCACGCCGGTCGATCGGGTTACCCTTTCATGCTCAGTATCGGTGCGGTCAACGTCGACAGCCGCGTCTTCTGCTGACCTGATGCATCAAAGTTCTCAGGGGACAGCCATGTCTGAAATGCAACTCGCAACCTTGGCCATTCCGCATCGATACATGCATACCAAGCCGAATCACGGTTGCGCCCCTTGACCACCAAATGCTGTCGAAAAACTCCTTCGAACGAAAACCCAAGCCGCTGGGCGGCCGCGCGGGAAGCCGCGTTGAGGGCATTGCACTTCCACTCGCACCGCCGATATCCCAAGTCGAAGATTCGTTCCATCATCAAGAACATAGCTTCGGTGGCCGCCGGAGTCCTCTGCAGTCTTGGCGAGAAATTTAAGTGACCAATTTCGATCGTCCCACTAGCGGGCGTAATTCGCAGATAGCTGGCAACGCCAACCGCCTCCCCACGAACCAAATCGCAAATCGCAAAGAACAGGGGATCATCACCCATGCAGGCCTGCTCCAACCAAGACCTATATTCTGCAATGTTGGAAAACGGACCATAGGCTAAATAGGTCCAATTGGCACCTAGTTCGTCGAGCTGGTTTGCTGAAAACAAACTCTCCGCATGAACCGTTGGATCAAGGGGCTCCAGCTTACAAAAACGCCCTTGCATAACCTCCCGATAAGGCAGACTAGGTTCCACCCAATCTGCGACGCTTGGTCCGAGACGCTGGCCTGCCAGGTTAATTTCTAGTTTCATTCGGGTGTCTTAGCCGCAACAACTTCTGAACATACCAAGGTGCCGAGTCCCTTCGAGACTCGTGACTTTCAGCGGTCAAGCTCCGAAATGCTGCTACTTGCGTTAAGGCGAGCGGCAGATGAGTTCTTACCTGCCGTAGTGGATTTCGCCAGAAATCCTTCGACAAAGGGGAATTCTGGCGAATTCCACTACGGTAACGTTTCACTTGCCGATCACCTAAATAAGCCAACCACCATGAAAAGGACAATGTGCTCGATCGATGGTTCACGTCGAGCAGAATACATCCGTATTGGCAAAGGTTGATTGGCTGAATACGCTGCGATGGCGTAGACGCTGTCCGCCCAATTACGCTCTTTGACGTCCACGCAAACCTAGCAGAAAGAGCCCCGCTACAGTCAGCAACGAGGAAGGCTCAGGGACAGCAGCTACGCCTCCCAACGACACGCGCAAATTGTCGATCGCCCATGACTCATCGACGAAAGTTGAGCTGTTGATCTGAAGCCCACTATGTCGAAACCAAGTAACGGTCAATGTGCTCGAAGTATGAGCAATATTTTCAAACGAAGTATCGAGAGACATGTCGTACGCAGAGTCGCGGAAGAAACCGCCCGGCCCTGCAAACCCTAGGTCTGTACGTCTAGCCAAAGTGACGCCGGCTGGCGGTACATATGTTTGGTTACCAGAGTTACTATTCTCAAAGACGTACGAGAAGATCGTTGTTCCATCAATTGCGACTGACCATCCGTCGGGTCCATGGACCTGGTTACCTACGCCGTCCCAGGAGTCGATGACCGCCAGCAGGAAGTCCACGCTAACGCTGTCATGCGTTGGCAGATTCGACAGCGTCAGTGAGATACCATTTCCGGTCCCGTTTCCAGAATTATTTCTTAGGAAGTTGTTCCCAAATCCATACGCCGAATAGCCTTGCGTCCCGTCGATGAATCCTTGCCCAGTGAATTGCGTCCCAAGTCCGCTCTCAAAATCGCTTTCGAAAATGATGCCTGCCTTGGCGTTCCTGGACAAGCAACAAATTAGTAGTATGCACGACAAGATTAGTTTCATAGTGTTGATCTCTTCGGGAAGTGTGTCTGATGGGCAGGCAGCAAAACGTTGTTTCCGCTGCATACTTGGCTGGATCCCTAACGCTCGCACCTTGCGTAGAACCGTTCAGCCAGTGAATGCCCATGCGTGCGATAAACGCGACAACCTCCCGGTAAGAAAATCAGCTTTTTTGACATTTCTCGGCTAATCGCCAGCACGTAGGTCAGCCTCTCCGAGGCTGATACCAGCAACGGATATGCTCCTTCGCGTCTCGGAGAGACTCGACTTCGTGTTTAGAGCAGCTGGAGTCTACACGCGATGTTCGACTGGACGATTTTCTTGCAAATTCAACAAGAACTCGGCTTGCTGAAGCAAATCATCCTCAAACTGCAACCGAATGACGCGGCTCGACTGCAATTCTTCGATGGCAACCTCATGTTGCGTAACAACTTGCCGCGCGACCGCACGTATTTTGCGTCGGCCAAGAGTCCAAGTCAGAATGACCATGCAATAGATCGCCAGCGGCAAAATGGACAAGAGTAGACTCGTGAAGAACAACCCCGGCGTGGGATGTGGGAAATGATCGAGATGCGCTTCCTGGCCGCTAAAAACGTGATAGGTTGTTTCGAAATACTCGCGGTAGATGACAAACACGGGCCCCGCCATCAGGATCCAGAAAATGAGCATACCGACCAATGCGTACACCTGCGTCATCCAGCTTGATGTTGCACTGCGTTCCATCACAGCTTCAAAAATCTGCTGTGAGCGCGTCTGCAGCTCGTCGATACCCGTAAGTCGCATGCCCGTCGAAACGCTTGTCTCACGCGAGCGTTCTTCGCGCGGTCGCAGTTTCATGACGGTGCGATGAAATTGATCACACAACGGTTGCAATCGCTCTTCGACTTGCTGCTGCGTTCGCTGTCGAATCCCGTCTTGGACCTGATTATTAAAATCGCGGTTCTGTCGAATATTACGAGCCCAACTGGTCAATGCACCAAACAAGCTCGGCACGCTGCCAGTCAGCGCAAGCATGACGCGATCCCAAGCACCTTGCGTCAAGTTCAAAATGCCAAGCACTGTACGATAGGGAAACCAGATCAACGCAGTATCTGCGACGAGTCGCGCGCGCAATCGCATGCGCACGCCAGTTTCAAGGACGACTTCGCTACCCAACAAAGACGTCAACACGCGGCTGGGCAATTGCTGTGTCTCGCGGTTCAATTGATCGACGGCTTCAGCCAACTGTGGGAGCTCGTCTCCGATCAACCTCGCCACTTCGCGCCGCAAACGTTCATTGGCAGATTGCAAACGTTGCTCACGAGCGCTGCCGCGCGACAACTCGTTCAAGTCCAAATCGCTCAAGCGGTCCAAGATGCCACCCATGAACAACTGGCCGGACGCCTCCTCGTCTCCCGTGACTTCGAAATCTGGTACCAACAGAACTGGTGTAATCTCACAACGTGGTGCCATAACCCTCAATTGATCCAGCAGTTCGCGCAGGTCCACAGCCAGACTACCCACCGCTTCTCCTGCGTCAATCTCCTCAGGTTCGACCGAACTGATCACAGGAATGCAGACCGCCCCATCAATTTGGTGGGCGATGGTCATATTGCAGGCAGCGCGAATTTGGTCGCGAGCGATTACCAGAAGTTTGATTGGTGCGAGCGACAAAGCTTCTTTCGCCAGCGAAGCTGCCAGGGCGTCCGCGTCGGTCATCCCGGGTGTATCCAAGATCACATAGGCTCGGCCAGCATCGATTTGGGCCAACTGCGTCACCTGGCACGGAAAGTAAACTTCAGTCTCGGGATTCAAGTTTTCGGGTGCGACTGGGCCAATCCAAACTAGTCGCGTGGTTGCATCGTGCTGCAAGTCGCCGCTCAGCAGTCGACTCTTAATGGCCTCATCGCGAATAAACTGTCGCGCAGCCCATGTCTTCCCCTGTCCTTTCGCTCCAACAATGGCGATCAGCAGCGCGTTGATTCCCCGTCCGCTGTGGATATTCGCAACATCGCGATCAAAGCGCTCGCAAGCTTGACGAACGGCTAGCGTTAACGTCGAGTCGCCAAAGACGCTGGCAGTCGCATCAGCAACACGGCGAGAAAAATTTATCGACGGAATGGGGAAAGTAGTTTCGCTCATGAAGATACGATTTTTGTTTCCAGGTGTTGGATTTGCATTTTCAAGTTGCTTAGCAATTCGGGAGGAACCTGCCAAGCTTGGACGGCAGAACCGGATGTTTTGGGTTTTGATTCGAGACTGCTGCTGAGCAGACGCCGCAATTCACCGCCGCAGCGAGAACTGGGCAACGCGTCGTGCGGTGGGCGAGGCAAGCCAATTGAATCACAGACGATGGCAAACAGGTCGCTGAGCTGCCTCCATGGCGTTTCGCGATGCACGATATTCAGGGCTTCATTGCCCGTACCAAGCGGACCAATCAGAGCCGCAAGACCAGCCGCCGCCAGCAACTCTTTGGCGGAAGCGAACACCAGCACGGCCGAACCGCCGCCATCAATGGGGACGAGGATCGCTGCGAGCAAGGGTGCTGTGACCACCGCCAACGGCTGCGTGCCTTTCCAGAGCTTTTGTTTAAAAGACATTTCCTTCCAGACGAGTCGACTCCATTCATCCAACTGCTGCTGATCTAAGAGTACCTTGTCTTCTGCTTCAAAACGCTTAATCGCGACTTCACAATCGGTGACTAACTGCGACGGTTGGGTACGACATAGTGCATCGTGCATATCGCAACTTCGAATCGCGTCGGCCAGACGCGTTGGCGTAACCACCTGAGCGCCTTCGCCTCGTCGAAAACGCTTTGTGAATTGTGTGACGGATTCAGATGCCGACTGCAGGATTTTGAAGCGCGCAGCGGAGTTGGCTACCGCCTGTTGTAGTTGCCGCGCAGTGCGGTCAATGGTCAGGCTAACTCTCAGCCAGATCGGTGCAGTGCGCCGTAGGCTGTCGGCCATTTGCGCCATGATGGCTGGAGAGGCTTGCATGCGCAGGCCAACCGCACGGCCGCTCGCATCGCGTTCAGCCATGAACTCATAGCAGGCATCCGCGATAGCTTGCTGCCCATCTGAAATTTGTTGACGACTTAACGCAGCATTGCGATCGAGCCACTCAAGGGCCTCGAGTGACTTGGCTTTCAGTTGCAATAGAACGCTGCGACTGCTTTCAAGTGACAGAGTGCCCGCGTCCAGTTGATCACCTAAGTCGTATAGGTAGCTCACGGGTTCAGACTGAGCCACCGGCCTCAACTCAAAGAATATCGGCAGCTTGGCTTGACCATCCGGGACGGCTGCCATCGTGGCTGGTGGCGCGGGAATGCGTGATTCCGCCAGTGCGCTGCGAAAGTCGTACGCCGCAAAGACGCTGCGAATCCCAAAACGATCGAGTAAACCGCGGGCTTCCTCTAGGACCGTATCGGGACTGTACCGGGCTTTGACTTTATTGACAGCCAATAGCCGCGGTACACCAGGCATCGCGTCACGCAACGTCCTGAGGACTTGCAGCAGTCCTTCGTCATGGAGGCTGCTGAGTTTGCTGACCACAATGAACGCCGAGCACAATCGACCGATGCGCGATAATTGCTCGCGACGCCGATCAGCCAAAGACTCACCACTTGAAAGAGATGCGCCACGAGTACTACCCGCGGAATTCAAGAATCCGGTTTGAATATCAGGGCAATCGACCAAGCCAAGTCTTAAGTCGTTCAAGCCCGCATCGTAGGCAATCAACGGAACACTCAGTGGATCAACGTCGTGGTCTGTGGGTTGCCCCAACAGAGCATCGGCCAAGATTCGTCCATTGTATTGCTGAGCCGCCAAAGCAGGATCATCAGACAATTGCTCTGGTGGATGGCCAAACAGACTCGACAGAAACCCGATCAACGTCGACAAGAGTTCGGGTTCGTCGCGCCACACGCTGGGTAGCCACAGTACAAAGCGATGTGTGCCTGCGTCATTGCCCAGCCCCCGCAGCACGCGTCCGCGATTTTCCGGGCTCAAGTACGTCGCCAGCAGCGAACTCTTACCGGCGTTCAGCATGCCAGTGATAGCCAGAATGGGACAGCGGCTGATGCGATCAAAGACCGAAAGTTGGTCGAGCAAGCTAACGAGAATCCCATGGAGCGACTTGCCACGCTCGTGATGCTCTTGGCCCACAGCAAATTCTTGGCTGGCCAGGGCCTCAAGTAGGCTGAGCCGTGTCTGGTCGGCAGGAAAGACCCGTTCAACGCCAGCTGGAGGCTGATCATTGCGCAGCAGTCCTGCAACCACGCCCCACGGCTCCTGTTCCTCTTTAGCCACTTGTCCTGCCAGCCCTCTGTTGTTCGTTGAACTCAGTTTAATCGCTTTCGTTGACCGTTTACTGCCCCGCTAACTTCGCCGTTTCACCATCGGCCCCTCGCAATTGCAACTCAAGCGCCAATCGTAGCAGCCCGCGGAGGACTAATTGCGATTGAGCGACTAGAGGTTGCGAAATATAAGGCAACAGGCGGACGCCATCGCCGCCACTCAGTATAACTGGCGTCGCAGCGCCATTGGCTTCGCGGTAGCGATTGACTAAATGCTGCACGCCACCAATCAGCCCACTGGCGGCGCCACAAGTCATGGCTGCTTCGGTATTCTTGCCGGGCAGGGGCGGCAAGTCGATAAGATCATCGGCATCGATCTGGGGTAGCAAATCCGCAGCTTTGCCAAGCAGTCGCAGCATCATGGGGACGCCGGGCAGGATGGCCCCGCCTTCGAACGCATCGCGACCATCCGCTCCGCGGGCAACCAAGTCGACCGTGACCGCCGAGCCGGCTTGGATGACAATTAGCGGCCGCAGCTCCGTTGCTGCCGTCGCCGCCCAGGCGGCCAACAACCGATCGATACCCACACGCTGCGGGAATTCCACGTTAGCGATCAGCGGAACATCAGCGTGGGTGACCCGCTGAAAATGATCTTGCTGGCGGTGTGCAACATGAGCCTCCAACTGATTGGCAGCGTCATGACGCACACTAGCCACCAGCCACCTGGCCGGACCGTTGAGCGTCAACAAATAATCGTCAATCAGTGACAACCAAGCTGGGTCATCCGGCGGAAATCGATCCTCACGGTCGGAGTCCCTTCGAATTTGAAGTTGCCCGCCAACAACATCGTGTCGCCAATTGATGCGTAGCGGTTCGGCGACAGAATGGTTGACTAGGTCCAGCGATGCAATCCGCAGACCGCTGTTGCCAATATCGACGGCTAAGTAATTCTTCACAGGAGGTGGCTTTGCGATCTAGAAAAGTTGCCAACACACTTCTGTTTTGGTCTGTTTTGGTGCTTAAGGCGAGCAGCGGGTGAAAAGTTACCGTAGTGGAATTCGCCAGAATTCCCTTTTCTCGAGGAATTTCTCGAAGGATTTCTCGAAGAATTTCTCGAAGGATTTCTCGAAGGATTTCTCGAAGGATTTCTCGAAGGATTTCTCGAAGGATTTCTCGAAGGATTTCTCGAAGGATTTCTCGAAGATTTCTCGAAGGATTTCTCGAAGGATTTCTGGCGAAATCCACTACTGCAGGTAAGAACTCATCTCTGTAACCGCGCCCAGTGCGTCACCGATACGATAAATCAACGTATTCAAACCATAACCGGTCACGGAACTTATCAGCAACACATCTTTGCCTATCTCTTGACTTAGCCGGGCATGAACCTCTTGCGATTCGGGGATCTCGGCTTTGCTGATAACCACTATTTCGGGACGCTTGGCCAATTCATCACTGTAGTGCTTCAGCTCATTTCGAATAACGCGATAGTTCTCGAGCGGATCGCTACCGTCGGACGGAAGAGGTTCGACCATGTGGACAAGGATGCCAGCGCGTGTAATGTGTCGCAGGAAGTCATGTCCCAAGCCAATTCCATCCGATGCACCTTCGATGAGACCAGGGATATCGGCGAGAACAAAAGAGCGATCGATATCGACGGTGACACGTCCCAAATTGGGGAACTTGGTCGTAAACGGATAGTCGGCGATCTCTGGTCTGGCGCGCGAGAGGCGACTGAGGAGTGTGCTTTTGCCCGCGTTGGGTTTGCCAATCAGGCCCACATCAGCAATGACCTTCAATTCCAGGATAACCCGTCGCAATTCACCAGGGGATCCATCGGTTGCTTCGCGCGGTGCTTGATTGGTTGAGCTCTTGAAGTGTGGATTGCCTTTGCCACCTCGACCGCCCCTGGCCACAATAACCGGTACGTTCTCATCGACCATATCCTTGATGATCATCCCGCTGTCAGCATCGATGATGACAGTACCGGGTGGAACATGGATGATGAGATCTTTACCAGATCGCCCGTGGCGATCGGAGCCCGTACCGGGTGCGCCCCGCTCGGCTCGCCAATGTTTTCGGTGCGCGAATTCAACCAGGCTGTTGACGCCTTCTCGCGCTTCAACAATGACGCTGCCGCCGTTTCCTCCGTCGCCGCCATTGGGCCCACCGTGGGCGACATGCTTCTCACGGCGAAAGGAAACGCAACCGTTACCGCCTTTACCTGCTTCGATCTCTATTTCAGCGCGATCAACAAACATACTTCAACTCGCCGTGACTGTCCGCCATAGCGAGCATTTCACGCTAGGTACGGACGATGGGTGTAAGCTCAACTCGCCGCGACGTCTTCCGCAGACCGATGCCCAAGAAACGGAATTGGTTGGCGTTTTTTGGCTAGCACGCCTGACGCGATATGTTCGAAATCGGTTCGCTAGCTAGCTTCGGCTGCTGTGCGCACGTTGACTCGACGGCCTTCTTGGTCGAAGTAGATGTTGCCTTCGACTAAAGAGAAAATGGTGTAGTCCTTGCCCATCCCAACGTTGCGTCCAGGACGCCACTTTGTGCCAACTTGGCGAATGATGATCGAGCCAGGCTTGGCGACTTGCCCACCGAAAAGTTTGACCCCACGTCGTTGAGCGTTACTATCACGACCGTTACGAGTGGATCCTTGACCTTTTTTATGCGCCATGGCAGCAGTCCGCGTGTTCTACAAAAAGTAAATGGAGTTTTCAGGTAATCCCAGATCTTAACGGTAGACCCACATATGATCAAGGCGTTCTTGGATGCCGAATTGATCCAATACATATTGCTGGCGCTTGGGGTCCTCCAACGCTGGGATGCCATAGCGGATCCGGTCGTCCAGTTCGTTGATCGTGTCACCAGGTCGCGAAAAGTGTAACACCAGGATTTTTTGCAAGTATTTGAGGCTCTCACCTGCCGACTCAATTCGCTGAGCATTGGTTAAGCCGCGAACTTCCACTGCGAAGAAATCCGTACGTGGGTCAACATTGTTCCACATCGCGACGCCCCATACCGAGTTATCTTCAGCTTCGGTGGTGATCTCAATCTTTAACCGTTGAATTTCGACGCTATCGTAAATCGGCTTGCCCACGCGCTCCTTGGCGGCGATAAGCTGTTTAGCGCCCGGCACAATCCGGTCCACATAACGCTTGTTCACGCCCTTTACGTCCAGAGTAAACAGCGGCAGGAAACGGACCCAGGCTGCCGAAACTGCCTCGGGCGTTGCGAAGACTTGATTGTTGTATTGATCTTGCTCCGATTTCGGCTTCAAGTCACCGCCCAAGTATCGCACCCGATATAGCAAATACCACACGTTTTGACCATTGACTTCGATCATTCTCACCGGCTTGAAAGCGAACTCCAAACTATATGCATCCCCGCGAAAGACGACTTGTTTGCCTTTCTCAATCAACGTATCGGTGACTGGGGCGTACTCAGGCGTCCAAACTAGTTCGGGGTGCTGGGCGACAAATGGCAAATCCACAGGTCCTTGAAATGTATCGCCGTATTCGACACCAGGAGCGATCACATTCAACGCATCTGGAGCAAGCTTCCGACCCGTCGAAGTGGGAAGCGCCTGACTCCACGCAGTCGCCGATAACGCTGTCACAAGTAACCCCAACGCAATAATCGATGGGATTGACTTGGCGAGTGGATTAAACTGTTGAAGGTTCAACATTTCAGTTCCTAGACGAGGTTTCAAGCGACAAAGACGTTCTTCGCGACACATTCTTATGCACAGGGACAAGCAACAGGACGCAGGGGCGAGCGCTGCCAAACAGTAGTTTACTTACTCAAATTACCAACTGTAGCCCTTAAACAGCGCATTTCCTGCCTCTCTTAGCCAAAAAATCGGGTTCTGCCGGTTTTCAGGCCCGATCGGTAGCGCCGCGACTGATATCGGCTGAATCTGCCGCTAAGCTTGGCAGTCTCTAAAACCTGTCTCATTCTGTCAAAACCATGGCATCACTAAGCTAAATCTGCTCCAACATATGAAAAAAGTTGACAAACTAGTCCAAAATCGGATAGCCTATATTGTGTGCGTGGATACTCTAGGTGGACATATTGTCGCGCCATCGGTTAGCAGCGCATAGCAACAGACAATTTCGCAGACGTGAACTTGGTCTTTTGCTCTCTTCTCGATCGACACGGCTCTCGGATTAAGGATTGGGCTTCCATGTTCAAAAAAATCAACTTTGTGATGTGTGCTTGTGTCGTTGTCACCTTACTAGCTACCGATGTCGCCCGGGCGGTGGAGTACGACAAGATACCTCCGCCATCCATGACCCGCGATGAAGAGAATTTGGCCCGCGATTTTAAACGCGGCAAGGCTCCTTCAACGGACGCCGCCAAAGCAGCGCTGGGGAAAGAAGTCCTCGCAGCACTTGCCAAGTTTACGAACCCAGATGAAGCTGCCAATTACACTCAGTTGCGAAAAAATATCGAAGGCTTTCTAAAAGAGCGTAGTCAATCCGCTGAAGCCCGCGCAGTTATCGTCAATACGCTCGTGACGGGAGCAAGCTCCATTGCGGCGCGAAACAACTATAGCCCCGCTGCTCGGATCAACTGCCTGGCAATCCTGGCCATGTTAGATCAAAAGGCAGAGACGCGAATTGACAACGGTATTGCTGCTCCGCAACCAGCCGAAAGCGCCTACCCAACGCTGAAGGGAGTCGCCGAACGTCCCACCATGCCTTATTACTTGAGAGCCATTGCCTTGCAAGGCGTCGAGCGCCATGCCAGTGTGTATTTCAAAGGCGGCTGGGATAACCAGAAAAAGGGCGAAGTCGTACGACTGGCTAACAGTATCGTCGATTCCAAGCCTGCGACTGCACTGGACGCCAAAGCACACGCTTGGCTCGTGCGCCGTGGCTATGACTTGCTAACCACTTGTGGCGTTGCGACTGCCTACAAAACAGCTCTTGCCCACGTCGCCGACGCGGAGACCCTGCCTTCGGTCCGACTCGCAGCCCTCGGATATTTATCCAGTGTCGACCTGGCTCGGATGCCAGATGCCGACAAATCCAACTATTTCGTCGGCCTGTCGCATCTTACCCGCAGCCAGCTCGTCAGCTGGTACGAGTACGAGAACGATCTGA
>JAWKTR010000036.1:0-25040 GCA_041398985.1 Pirellulaceae bacterium | reverse complement strand
GATGGTGATGGTCAATATGAGATCGTATTGCATCAAGTGAAAAATCCGAAAGATAATTCGCATCCCGGACTTACAGGCAGTCCAATTCTTGATGCTTACGAATTCGATGGCACGCATCGGTGGCGCATTGACTTAGGGAAGAACATCCGTGAGGGCGAACACTATACTCAGTTTATCGTCTACGACTTGGATGGCGATGGTAAAGCGGAGGTTGCTTGCAAGACGGCTGATGGAACAATGGATGGCCAAGGCACGGTGATCGGCGACGCCAAGAAGGACTATCGCAATCACGACGAGAATGCGCGTAGGTTTGGCCGCATTCTGGACGGTCCCGAGTTCTTCACGATTTTTGATGGCGAAAGCGGTGCGGCGCTGGAGACCGTCAACTATGTTCCCAGTCGCTATCCAATCGACGGATGGGGTGGAATCGGCGGCAACGGCGGCAACGACTCGTATGGAAATCGCTGCGATCGCTTCTTGGCCTGCGTTGCGTATCTCGACGGTCATTTGCCAAGCGTCATTATGTGTCGTGGCGTTTACGGTCGGAGCGTCTTAGCTGCTTGGGACTGGCGCGCCGGTGTACTCACGCAGCGCTGGGTGTTTGACTCTGGGAGCAGTGATCCTCCGTATGACGATGCATCCGCATACTCTGGGATGGGTGGACACTCACTTTCAGTAGCCGATGTTGACGACGATGGTCGCGATGAAATTGTGTACCAAGCCATGGTGGTCGACGATGATGGGCAAGGGCTCTACTCAACCGGTTTGCGGCACGGTGATGCCATGCATATCAGCGACATGTATCCCGAACGTCCCGGTTTGGAAGTTTTCACCGTACAGGAGAACGAGGACGCAACGGTTCGCTTCCAGACCCCGGGCGCAGCCATGCGCGATGCTCGAACCGGTGAGATTCTCTGGAGCCATAGTCCTGGACGCGATGTGGGGGCGGGTTTGGCTGCGGACATTGATCCACGCCATCCTGGTTTTGAAGCCTGGGGTGGCCCAGGTGGTTTGAGGAACGCCGCTGGTGAATCGATTGGTCGCGCACCGCGAAGTACAGCATACGCAATTTGGTGGGACGGTGATCTATTGCGAGAACTGATCGGTCGTGGCGGTCAGGTGACCAAGTGGGATTGGGAGTCAGAGGAAGAAAAAACAATATTCAGCGTTCAGGGTCGTGGAGCGCCGCGCGGCCCCAACTTGCTGGGCGATATCATTGGCGACTGGCGCGAGGAGATTATCGTGGCTTCGCCAGACGCGAAATCTTTGCGAGTTTACACCACGACAGTACCGACTGAACATCGCCTGCATACCTTGATGCAAGACCCCCAGTATCGACTCAGCATTGCTTGGCAGAATGTTGGTTACAACAAACCGCCGCATACAAGCTTCTTCTTAGGTGTCGGCATGGAGAAAACTTTGAACCGATAGCTCGCTGAGCTCACTTTCCCGCGAATGGTCGGTCTTGCCATGGAAAGACTAAGATTTGTCTCAAAAGGGGCTGAACCTTTGGAGGGTATGCAAAATCCCTGACCAAAGGAATTGCCCGGAGAGACCCTTTGTGACAAAGCCCAGCGCGGGAGGGTAAGTAACATGAACTACGGTGGCGATCAGCGACAAGTGTCTAAATATCATTCGTCCCGGCAAGAACGATTATTCGGCTGGAGGGTCGAGAAGTTGATTGAGGGCGGTGCGAAACTGTTGCACGAATTTTGCACCACCGCCAACGAAAACGTGCGTGACGATGCCGTCGCGGTCGATGATCACGGTTTGGGGGATGGCGTTGGCCGCGTAGGCGGCTGCGGCTTCGCCATCGCGGTCTAATAGCACCGTGGCAGTGAGGCCCAGGCGATCCACCGCAGCTTGAACTTTGGCCGGTGCCTCTTGAATATTGACTGCCACCAAGTGAACTTTGTCGGCACCTAATTCGGCGACGACCTCTTCGACCAGTGGCATGGTCTGGATACAAGGTCCACACCAACTAGCCCAAAAATCCAAAACGACGATCCGGTCGCGGGCTTTGCTCAGCCGAAACGACTCGCCGTCGAGAGTCTTTAGGCCGAAATCGGTCGCTAACTGCCCGACCATCGGCGAGGCGCTGCCGGCCGGAGCACCGCCACCGGCTTCCTCTTCCAGGAATACACGTGGGTACTGTGCCAGCGATAACACCCACGGATCCTCGTTGTACTCGCGAAGCTGGTTCGCAATGTTCTTTCCAAACAGCAACTGATTCAAACTAACCAGATCAACAGCGCAACCACCGAGCAATTCGCTGGTACCGCTGAGCACTCCGTCTTTGATTGTCTCCGGTGCAAATGTCAAGCCACGGTCTGTCGACTTGATCGCATGCACGCGAAATGTCTCCGCAGAAACACCGGCACCGTTTGCGTCTGGCAAGTTCGCATCAGGATTGGTTTCCGGAGCTGCTTTATTTTGGACATCCTGATTCGAGTTGGCTGACTGTTCTTTCTCGTTCCAGTCGCGATCATGCAACCAGACGATCTGGGCCACTTGATCTCTGGGAAGCTCAATAATTTCAAGACGCACTTCGGCGGTCACTTTTTCATCATCCATGCCGATCAGGCGACCGCGGAGACAGTCACCCAGCACCGACACAAACAGATGCGTGGGTGGATCTTTTTTCATCGAGCGGGGCACGGTCATCAGTCGCTGAAGCTTTTCAGGCGACATCTCGATCTCGCGTCGTTGGCGATTGAGCCAAGCACTTTGCATTTGCGCATGCGTAGCGACCGTTGTCTTAGTTTCGCTCGACTGAAACTGGATGCCGCTTTCGTCGATGCGTTGAATCACCCCATCGATCGCATCGCCGCTGCGAAAGACGATCTCTCGTTCGTCGTTGGGATTGGCACGCGAGGCGCTTGCATCGGTTGGCTTGGTGGCGTCAGGATTGCGAGCTGGAGCTCGTCCGCCTAGGAAAAGTTGCACCATGGGAGCCGCGATGGCATCGGGTTGGCGTGGCTTCTGCTCCGACGCGGTAACTTTGGGAAGCGGCTTGCGGTAAATAATTGCACCTTCTGCAGACTCTGCTACCGAGCTGGGAGTGCGACTGCTATGTGGGTGCCAAGCCAATGGTCCAGCTACATCCGCAGGAGTGGTCGCTTCGAGATAACCCGCCAATTGTGTTTCGCCGATCTTGATTGTGCCGCTGCGCTGGTCACCCAGTTTAGGTGCAAAGCGTTCATCGGTACCAATGATGCCACGGAGCAATTGTGGTTCGAACAGAAATGGTTCAGCAAACTCTTCGGCTTTAAATTGCAGCTTGCCGTCTTGAGCGGGCAACCACAGCCCTTTGAGTCGGGTGCGGTCATGCCAAACAATTTCAACGCGAGCCGGCTCAGTTATTTCTTCAGTCGGTTCCGGGGGAGCAGGATTGAGCGAGTCGAAAATGCTGATCGCTTCCTGCGCCAGCGGATCCTCTGCTTGGTCCCCAGACTTGGGTGAATCCGGTGGAGTCTGATCGTTTTCGCCTAGCTGTGGAGGCTGTTTCACGCTGGGCGGTAAGTTCTGCCCAGGTTGGCCGCCTTTCATTGCAAAATCGCCGCGTCGAATTTCGCCGATCGGCAGAGACTGAGGTTGGCCGGAACTAGTCAATAACTGCAGCTCCCCCGCCTCGGCGTCGAATCCTACGATGGTCGCATCCAGGACCTCTTTCGATTCTCCAAGTACGATACCGCTGCCGGTTCCACCAATGGTAGTGAGGCCATCCCACTCACGCACTTCAAAGCGTTCCAGGGCAATCTTGGGGCCATGGTTCACTAGTTGCACATACGGATTGACCTCGGAATTCTCGTTGGGCAGCGTCATTCGATCGAGTGGTCTACCATGCCCATCACACACAACGACCACGCCAGCTTTTTGGTCCAAGTAAACGGTCAAGTCGATACGGGGGATGGCGGGTGAAAGTTCGGCTAAGAGTTCGATGTCCGCAATATCGCCGACTTCGCGGACCAACGCGAGTTGTTTATCCCAGACCTCCAAGCGGGCGGCAGCCAATGGCGCGTCCGTTGGATTGCTTGCAGCGCCTGCTTTTGTACCCAAGGACAATACGAAATCTGGCGATCCTTCCCAACTGAGTGTTAGTGCGATCTGCGATTTGGCAGGTAGATTGACGTGTCCAATCGTTGCCGCACCTTGCCGCGCCGACACTAATGCTCCGCCTTCGAAAGCCCAGAAATCTTCCTGGTTCTCGCTCATCTTCCAATCGCGATTGTCATTGGGCCCCGAGTAGACCAGTGTCCCGGCATAGGCGGCGTCAACTAGCGATAAGACCCGTGCGCGAGCGATCTTGACGTCGCCCAACAAGGCAGTTCTGACCGAGACCCATTCATCATCTACATCCAACAGTTTACCGGCCACCATGGCGCCGTCCCGCAGCTCAAAAAACTGGGTGTCTTTCGGCGCAGGCGTTGGGGCATCACTGGTACGCTGCATTCCGATGGATGAAATGGCCCGTACGTCAAACGTGAACGGTTCTACAAATCCGTCGCATTGCCAGCCAATCGTATTGGGCAGTGGCGAAGCAATCACATGGCCGGTAGCAAAGCTGGCGTCTTTCAACCGCAAGTGCATGTTCTGCGCGGCGGCTGCCGGAGCGATCGGCTCTGCGGCAGGTGTCTGAGCAGTGAATACTTGCAGAATCAATATCAGGGCAAGAATTGCCAAGTGTACGTATCTAGGATTCGAATATGTCATCGGATTATCGTTCGTAGATTGGAAGGAAGCGGTAGTTCAACGCAAGTGCTAGCAAGTTGAGTGCTGTTGACGTTGCGTTGCCGAACTGTCCACTAAAACTACCGTCATCGTTCTGAGCGGTCTTGAGTTGACGCACCAGCGATCGATTCCATTTCTCCCAAGCCTCCAAGTCCGCTTGAAAGAGCGCTTGCGCAAGGTAGTAGCGAGCATATTCTTC
Source organism: Pirellulaceae bacterium (assembly GCA_041398985.1). Classification (GTDB taxonomy): domain Bacteria; phylum Planctomycetota; class Planctomycetia; order Pirellulales; family Pirellulaceae; genus Aureliella. The sequence goes on along the minus strand of JAWKTR010000036.1, from coordinate 20,110 downwards.
GTAATGCGACTGCTCATTCATATTACTGACGCAGTACTTTTGCGCGGCAGCAAATTGTTTTAGATCCTTGCGTTTGGCGATGCTATAAACCAGGCAGGCAATCGCGGAACGGGCAATGGATTGACCCATGCCACCGAGACCGCCCGAGTAACCCACGGCTCCGCTATCGCCAGTCAAGCTCGAAAAGTACTTGATCGCGCCATCAATCGACTTGTCCGGTACTTCGATGCCTGCGTTGCGCGCGGCCAGGAGTCCCATCAGCACGGCGCCGCTGACCGATGTGTCCGCATCGCGAGCGCCAGGTGAATAGCGCCAGGCGCTGTGTGGATTCTTGGCTTGCGAGGTAACGGCACAACGTACCCCTAACTCCAGGGCTTCGCCGATCGAGCGTTCCTTGCCTGGCGACGGCTTCCCCGATTCCCAGAGATCGGTCTCATCGACCGTCCCGTAGGCTTCAGCGAGTGCCAGCATGGCAAAACCGTGTTGGTACATGCTATTACCCATGTAGCCAGTGGAACCGTCTTGGGCGCGAATAATTGCGCGTAGCGCGCGTCGAATGGGCTGACCATATTTTCCAAAGTTCGGGTCCTCGCCCGAGGCTAGAAAAGTCATCAGGGCCAGCCCAGTGGTGCCTGGTCCAGAATAGCCGTCAGACCAATCCCCCGATTCGCTTTGTGTATCGACCAAGTATTGCAAGCCGCGGTCAGTGATCTCGCGGACGTCTCGCGGCACCACATCGCCAGCTGCAAGCGCAGGTGGTTGGCCGGTCGCAATCACCGGTGCGAGCGCCAAACTGAATAGCACTAGAATCCGACAGTAGTTCACCATTTTACAGCTCGTTTGTAGCCTTCGTACTGCTTTTGAGTTTTCTTGATGGCAGCCGCTTGCGACTTGTCAAATATCTGATCGATCGTCGCTGAATCCAGTTTGGTCAAGTAGATGTAGCCTAGGTAGGCTTCGTAACCCTGCGGAAGCGTCTTCGGTGTGCCCAGTTTGGTCATGGCCGCTAACAATTCGTCACGCTGCTTGGCCAACATGGGCACATGGCGATCCAAGTCAGCAATGGTAGCCTTGATGATGGCTTCGTTTCTTGCTGCGCTCCGCTGCGCCAGGAAAGTCCGATACGCTTCATTTTGATCTGATGACAGCGTGGAATCCAACACTTTTTCGAAGAGCGAGTCGTCGCCCAGCAATCCCTTCGACAAGCGTTCTTGCAAGGGCTGGATTTCCTGCCAGGCTTTCTGCATGTCGTTCTGATCCTGGATGTTCAGACCGACCGTCTTCTTTCGAACCAGACCGACGTGTCGATAGAACCGATTGATATCGCCCTGCATGGCCAGGCTCAGCTTCTCTTGCTTGGATGCATCCAACTCCGCAACTTCGACAATCTGGTCGAAACGCAATTGGCAACGTTGTTCCAGCTGCTTGCGGTAGGTGGCTTCATTCTGTCCGTTGTACAAATACATAGACAGCACGTCTTGCTCTTGAATTCCAAACACTGCAAACTGAGCGCGGACGGGCGAGCATGCCGCGCTCAAAGCAAAGACGAGCCAGAGCAGCTGGCGAGCCAAGCTAGATCGAGCTTTTCCAGAGCGACAACGAGATAGAATCGGCGTGTGAATGATCATTTGGCTGCCGCATCTACCTCAACGAAGAATACTCTTTCTCCCATTCCTTCCCACTGCAAGTGCTGATTGACAGGGTCCATTTCGTAATTGTATGCGTTGAGGCCTTTGAGCGATTGCACTTGTTTGGCGTCCAAGCTCTTGCAGAATACTGTCTGGAATACTGGGGATGTAGGATTGGTTCTGAAAGTAGAATTGCCAATACAGATTCTTGTTTTCGACCCACTTGGCAATCTGTGGAATTAGTTGCTGGCGTTGTTCGGCTTTGACGTATATCTCCTGATCGATGGAAGCGACGAGCACGCTGGCCGTGGCTTCTTGTCTAAATTTTTCTCGGGCGTCCTTTTCGGCTAGGTATGTTTTTGCCTGATCTGGCGTCAATGCTGCTTCAATGAATTTATCAACGGCCTTCGTAACGCGACGGATATTTGCTTGGCCATCAGCCTGGGGTTGAGCAGCAGGGGCGCGGCCACCCAGAAATCGCCCAATACCTTGGAAAAGTCCATTCTGGCCTGCTGCTGCGGGTTGCGCGAGCTGTTCTTTTATCCAAGCTGGAGTCAGAGTGGCTAGCTTTTGAGCCTGTTCTGGCGACAGTTCGCAAGCTCGACGCACCAAACCACATTCGACAATTACGTATTGCTGGAGAATGGCCATCTGCGGCTGCTCGGCTACGCCAGCGATCGGCGCTTCATCGAACAAAGCCTCCAGGTCTTGTACCTCTTCTTCGACAACTTCCACCACCTGCACAAAATCTTGGCCTCGCAAGATAGCTGGTGCTATCAGCAGAAAGATTGTTGCGATTAAGGTTACTGGAGTACGCATGGCAATTGGATTTTCACGTGGGCGAGTCTGTCTCAGTTTCGCAACTCTTGGACCACGTAGGCGAGTCTGTCCCAGACTTGCAACTCTTGGACCACGTAGGCGAGTCTGTCCCAGACTTGCAACTCTTGGACTGAATCCTGAATGTACTAGTTTGCTAATGTTGGTCCACGTCTCGGAGAGACGCGGCTACGTGAGACGCGACTACGTGAGACGCGGCTACGTGAGACGCGGCTACGTGAGACGCGGCTACGTGAGACGCGACTAGGCGGCTGCGTTGGTTATCGGCCTTGTTCGAGGCGTTCAAAATAGGCGTCCAAACCGGCGCGGAATTCTTCAGGCAGGACGCGTCCAGTATCGCCGGTTGCCTGCATGACATCGCGAGCTTCGCGACGTTCGTTTTGATTTAGCCCACTGCCCAGCAGCGCCAGAGCTGAGTCCTGAGTTGTGCCGGTGCCGCCGCCACCGGGACTACTGCCCCCGCCCCCGCCACCTTTGGGATTGATGCGTTTGCATTGCAGCAGCAATTCAATCGCCTCCGTCTCGGCCGCGATGGCTTTGGAGCCAGTGTCGCTCGATGCCAGAATGTTTTGAGCATCCTCCATCACGGTGCTCACGGCGGACAGTAGATCGATCTCTTTGGCAAAACGCTGATCACCCATTGGCAAATCTAGGATAGCTTTGACAACTGCATCGGTTCGATCCCGCAGGGTAGATTGCGTTTGGCTTAATCGGTTCGCTTCGGTCGAGTGGGCTGTTGCGTCGATGGCTGCCCGCGCTTGTTCAGCCACGCGAGTCTCTTCACGCAAGTTGACTTCACTTTCCAGAATCTTCAACACTTCCAGAATCAACGAAGGCGGTAAAGCGTCCGAGGTTTTGCACCCGGGGCACTGGCCGCTGCAAGCTGGATCGACAAGATCTTCCGCCCAGCGATCGAGCGTATCGGACCAATACTCGGCTTGAGCAATAGAGATACCGTGTTCCTTGGGGATTTCCTCACCCAGTTTCTGCAGAGCCACAAGTACTTCCGATTTTCGCATGTCATCCAGGACGACTTTGAATTGATTCATGCGTCGTCGTTCGAAGTAGCTTTGCATATCGTCCATGATGTACGAGATGTTTTGGCTACTTTGATCTTCAACCGATGCCAGATCGGCAAACATCTGTTTGTCTTTATCTTCAAACTGTGAGGCCAATCCAAAGATTGCATTGATGCGCGAGCTAATTTTCTCGGCCACCTGATTCTGTTCACGGGACGCAGCCTTCAATCGTTTAACCAATGTTGACCCTTCGAGATTGGCCAGTAGTGTATTTAGTTCGTCGGCGATCTTCTCGAATTCGGCCAATAAGTCCTCTTGTTGGATGAGAGCCTGATCAACGGCTTGTTCCTCTTGTTCCTCTTCCTCCTCAGGTTGTTCCTCGCCTGCTTTGGCTGGGCCCGCGAGGGTTGTCTTGGGAAGAGACAGCTTGCTGCCATCCCCCTTTTTCTTTTTCGCGGTTTGTTCTTCCTCTGGGGCACCTTCGATGGGTTGCTGCGACGACTCTTGATCGCTGATCGATGGCATCTTGGGAGCATGAACCATATTCTCGTCTTCTTCCTGCTTACTTGCCGAACCAGAGGACGCGTTACGATTCTTTCCAGCCGAGGGAGCAGTTGGTTTTTGCGGTCCGTTTCCAGCGCGAGCCAGTTGCTTCTCGGTCGATGCTTTGTCTAACAAGTCCGATACCGATGGCATTCGATTGCTACCGATATCGTTCAGGATTTGCAGCATTTCGGCCCAGCGGTCCAAGTGGCCAACGCCGATTTCTGGATTGCGTGCCGCCTGGCGCAGCAAATCTTCGCCATTTTTGGACAACGCGGACAAACGGCGTCCATTGGCAGCTTCGAGGGACGATTGGCGACGGAGTTCATTTCGCATTTCTTCGTCCGCCAACTCCTCTTCCGACATCGCGCGAAGACGTTTGTTGGTTTCGTGCAGTTGCATTTCCTTATCACGCACGTCGAGCGACGCACGATGCCACTTGCTCAACTGGCTGGTTATCCAAATCGCGTGCTCCTCTGCGGTCAATACGTACAACACGTGTGGCGCGGAGTAGACGCGTTCGTGATCGGGCATATAGTCCTCGACCCACAGTTGGACTTCGATTGGCTGAGCTGGAATGCCCAGGGCGACGGCGGAAAATGTTCCAGGCACTTGCATGGATGAGTTATGCGGCCCTCCGGCAGACAGCAGCTTCTCACCCACTGCTGGCTCGGCAACCAATCTTGTGTCGAGTCCTTTCCACGAGATGCCAATTTGCTTGACGCCATAATCGTCTGCCGCCAAAGCTTGAAAGTTGATTTGTTCCGAATCCAACACCACCGCTTGGCGCGGCAAGTCCTGGGCAATGACGGACGGCAATTCGTCAAGGGCTGGCTTGAGCGCTAATTCAAAAGGCTCAAGACCGGTCAGTCCATCGTGATCGCGCCAGGCAATCGTCAGCTTTGACTCTTCGCCAGTGATGGCCAAAGCGGCCGAGGAGAATCGTTCTTGGTCGACCGCTACATCTTCACCGTTGACGGACGCTGATCGTAGGGCACGTGATGCGGCAGCGGTAATTGTGGCTTGACTACCATCCACAACAGTCAACGAACCACTGCGGACGTCTTGCTCGACCGCTTCTGGACGCTCGAGATAAGCTGGCAGTTTGATTGTGGCCGAAGCAGCGATCAATTCCGGCCGCAGCTTAGGCTCCAACTTAACGACTTGCTTGTAGTCACCGACCTTTAGGCGGAGTGGAAGTTCCGTGGTTTGCGGTGGCAGTTCAAAGTGATATGTGTCGCCGTCGAGCGTGGCCGCTAAAGGCGTCAAGTTGGCAAGCTGTAGGTGGGCAACTTCCGGATGCCATCGAGATTCGCTGGACAATCTGATATCCAAGGGCACCGTCTCGCCATGTGGTACGACGATAATCGGCGACAAAGGTTGTACGGCAGTGAAGGTATAGCGGGGAGTGTTTTTCCACGGCGCGGAGAATCGAGCCCAAGCGTTGTTCGCCGCCGTGGGAAAGAGTATGGCTAACAAAATTGTGGCGACACCCGCAATGCTGAACACCCACGCGAGACTCTTGATGCGTGTCGGTGGCGCAGCCTGATTAAAGTCGCGATGCTGCGCGGACTCAGCGACTTGTTTGATCGCTGCTGCGCACAGAGATCGTGAACGAGCCTGTTCCGATGCGTTATCCGCCAACTCGATCACACTCAGTAACTGATCACCCACTGATGGCTCGCGGACGCGCAGGAGACGTGCCAATTGATCGAGCGTTCGATTGCGCCACACCCAGCGATGCAAGGCCCACGGCAGAACGAGCCAAGCGGCCAGTGCGGCGAGGAAGATCCCTAACAAGGCAGTGCGCGGAGTATCGAGAAAGCGGTCTACCACATACACCGTCAAGAATGCGAGTAGGACAGCCACGACTCCAAACAAGACGGCTTCACCCAATTTGGATGACCAAACGCGACTGCGAAAGCCAAGCAACTGGCCGCGTAGCGAATCCGGGACGACGAGCCGCTCATGGTCTAGGGCGGAACCTAACTTGGGTTTTGTAGATCCACTCACAACTGTCTCCTAAAAAATGATGATCGCACCGCTCAATACGGGAGGGATCGATAGACAACTAAATCATTCCAGCTATCTTGCGACCGACCCAAAACAGGCCGAGTAGTAATATTAGCGTAGCGGCTACCAGCGGGTGACTCCATAGTTGCACGCGCCGAATTTCTTTCGGGGGGTCCGGTACGGCAGCAATTGCCTTGATAACTTGGGTAAGATCGCCGCTAATGACCTTGCCCCGCGTTACTCGCGACAACTCTTCCAATACTTCCGGTCGAGCAGGTTTGCCGATTTGTTCCAGCGTGGCACCCTGTACATAGAGTGTCGTATTCAGCTCACTGGCGTTTTGAACGCAGCGCAAGGTCACTTCGTGCGGACCGGGTTCGCTGGGCGCGTAAGAGCCTGCGAAAGCGCCCCATTCGGCACCGGTGCTAATCATTTGTACCGTCTCTGTGCGGCCGCTGGGAGCGACGATCCGAGCTATCACATCGCCTTTGCTAAGCGGTTCGCCACTTTTTTCCATGACGTTCGCACTGAGCGCGACAGTTTGGCGGACCTGTGGCTGCTCGGGGGAGTAATAGAATCGCATCAATTCGCCTTCGGCCATATTCCGCTGGTAGGCCATCCAACGCACAACCTGGCCCCAAAAGCGATAGTGATACAAGTCTTCCACGCCGCGCCGCCAACGCCATGCGCCGTCGGTTCCCATGAATAACACTTTGCCTGCTCCGAAGGTTCGCGTGACCAGCAACGGCACGCGACCATATTCATTGGACGATTCCTGATGTACGGCTAGAACGTCGGTTCCCGCCTTGGCACGCACGATGGGAGCGTGCCATTGAAAGCCAGGCAAGTTCTCCCAGACTTGCATGTTTTCGTCTTGCGTATCTGCCAGTTTGGTTAGCAAGCTGCGGCGTCCCAGTTCCGTGAGGGCAAAGTGGCTGGGCGTACGGGATCCCCAGCCGTCGGGCTGAGATGCATCCAAAGCGACTGGAATGAGCGGCCCCAGTGGCGATTCCACCAAGGACATCATGTTGCCCTTCAGTCCAGGCATGAACACCAAACCACTGGCCTGTTGCTCAACTAGCCCTTTGATCAAACGGCACTGCTCCTCCGTCAACTGCTTGTCTTCCACACCCACGTCGCCCAGAAAGATGACGTCGTATTGGGCTAGCTCTTCCAACGCCTCGGGAAAACTCTGGATGTAGTCGCGGTTTCCACCGCCGACTTTGCTCAGTCCGGGATGAAACAGCAAACAACTCACTTCAACGCCTGGATCGCGCGACAGCGCATGCGCAAGTAGCGATACTCCCACCTCGGCAACGATTCGACGACCAACACACGCAGCTTCTCTTCGCGAATGGCAATCGGTGTCTCACGCGAGTTATTGTCGGTGATACGTTCTTCTGGATGCTGCGGCACACTCAGCTTGAGCGAGTAATCGCCGGTAGCGGCTGGCTTCCATAGGATTGCATCGGAAGTACGGCCCATAGCCGCCACGCGCACTTGATGCTTAATCGTCGTGCCATCCGAGATGGTCAAATCGACTTGAGCGACATGATCGCGCGGTAGCGAGCTTTCAATCGTAAACGGAATGCGCACGTTCTTGTCGGCGATGCCAAACGTGGGCACATCAAAGCTGATCAAATCCAGATCGGGTAATCGCGATTGACTACCGACGGGTACACTAAAGATCGGGATTTGTTCTAGTCGCAAACGCATGGCCGCTTGCACAGGTTGTAGTCCAGCATTCCAGTCGCCATCCGAGGCCATGACAACGGCGCGCAGGTTGACGTGCTCGCTACGAGCCTTGGTAAGCGCTTCGTGAAGATTGCTCTTCGAGCCATTTTCCTCGGTCGCGAAGGGGGTGATAACCACGTCCAACCGATCGGCTAATGCTTCCCAGGCTCCAGGGTCCAACAGTGGTTCAATCGCCTGGCGACGCGTGAGCAAGGGGGTGGAGTTTGATACGTCTTCAAGTCCTACGTCCTGCGTATCCATGCTGAGCGATTGATCGCCCAAGACGACCACCGTCGGTTTTTCGTTCGGCGTATATTCATCGACTGTTTCAGGCTGGTTTAGCAAGAATACAGCAAAAACCACGATGCCAATGCGCAACAATTCAAGTGCCAAGATGCCTTTGCGAAATCCACTACGCTGCCATGCTAGCCAACTCAAGATGCACACGCCGAGCAGCGCCAGGCCTGAAATCGCCAGCGTCATCGTAGTTGCTTGGAATGCGAAACTCGTGTGCGTCATGGAAGGGTGTAAGGTGTAAGGTGTAGAGGACTCAAATGGTAGCGACGGTGCGGGCGGGACGCGGCAAACAGAGCATGGCTTCAACCAACAGGGCGATAATCATCGCGATCAAGAACAGACGCCAAATTTCGCGCACGATGCCACTCAAATTTCCGGCCTGATCATCCACGCGGGCAAACGGCAGACCAGCAAACAAATTGTCGACCCGTTCGTCCGCTAACACGTCGCGGCGATCTTCTACCAATGCGCGATTGACGGCAAACAACCGATCGTCGGCTTGATAAATACCGGCCTGAGACGCATATTCCGTGGAAACCGCGTCCGTCGAACCCGCTAACTGCCGCCAGGCGTCCGTCGGTTCGGTCGGCTCACCGGCGATGCGATCCGAAGTATTGCCTAGCGCCTCTTGGCCTCGCTCGATGGCGCGTTGAATTGCTACAAACAACACGATGCCGCTTTCCGCCAGCGAAGAAGCGTTAGGGGAGACCGAAGCTGTACAGAAATAGATTCCGCCGCGCGCTGTTGGAACACGAGCCAGCAAAGGATCTCCGCCACTTAACCAAGCCAGTCGGGTCAGCGGCGACTGACTATTGAGTTGCGCGTAGCCGGATAATTCAAGTTGACCGACTGGCAAACCGTTGCCACTCTTGGTATCCACGAGCAAGTCCTGGTCTCGCCGCCAATTCTCTACCGTTTTCTGCTCGCCATTCCAACTGGTCCACGAAACGCCATGAAAACTATTGCCGCCAGCGCCCGCCCCGGTGACGAGACTGGTTGGCGGCAAGAACATGACTTGACCGCCTGTTTGCAGGTAATGATCGATGGCCGGAGTCGTGCTGGCATTGGGCAAGGCGGTTTGCCAAATGAGCAACGCAGCATCGTCCAGGGCCAAGGAATCGAGTTGCTCCGGTGCCAGCACCTCGACTACTGAATTGGCGGAGCCGTCGGGTGAAACGGCGGCAGCAATCTCGACGGCCCGGGTTGCAACTCGATCTTCACTGACGATGACGACACGTCGTGTGGGAGGGTCATCGAAGACGAAGAAGTACTCGTTGTCTGCATTATTCTTGTCGGCGGGAATGGACACACGCCCCCAGCCACGGTTCATATTCGCAGGCAGGGAAACTCGATGATTTTTTATCTCCGAGCCACCGCCGGCCAATTCGACCAAGTGTTCGCTACGGGCGCCTTCGATTTCGATTTGCACGGGAACTTTGATTCTCTCCGAGTTGCTCTCATCGGCTGCGCGCGACAACTGCATGGACAGCAAGAGCGTGTTCCCGTTGAGCGAATCGTTGGTTTCAGCGTCCGCCGTTACGACTTCGCGTCGCGCGTCGGTAACACGGATCGACAAGTTATCATTGGCGGGCTGTGGATAGGCCAAGAGGTGGAAGCGCACGGACTGTGGCAGTTGTTCAAAGCCTTCGCGAGTGACTTCCCAAGTTCCGCTGTCAGCGTTCCAGTCTGCTTCACGCAAATCCGAGCAAATCCAAACCTCTGTCGGCCCCGGCTTGTTGGTCTTCAAATAGTCGAGAGCTGACTCCAGCATTTTGGGCAAGTTTGCCGTAGCGCTCGACACTTGAAAGGCAGTCGAATCGAGCATGCCAGCGAGACTCTCAAACGCAGCCGCTTTCCCAGAGGTCGCATCGACGGTAACCCAGTGTTTGGACCCGAGTGTTTCCAGTGCGCTAGCCAACTGACGTCGACCGGTCTCCAACTTGGATGCCCCGCCAGTGCCTTGTTGCTGCATGCTGGGCGAGCGATCGAGCAAGACGATGGTCGTATCGGTCTGCCCGCCACCGGACATGCCCAACAAGCCACTAGCCAAGGGCCGCGCGATCGCAAAAATCAATCCGGCTACCGCCAGCGTACGCGCGGCTAGAATCAGCCATTGGCGAATCCTTGCAAACCCGCGATTCATGCGGTTGGCAGCCAGCAGGAACATCATGGCGCCCCAGGGCTTCGTCTGATATCGCCACTGATTGATCAAGTGAATCAGGATGGGCAGCGCGATCAATGGCAACGCCGCCAACATCAATGGTTGTAAGAAGCTCATCGAGTCCTCCCACGATGGGCGCGGTCAACCAAGAAGTCCGTCAGTTCTTTGTCATAAGGCGAGCCAATACTGATGCGACGATAATCAACGGCGGTTTCCAACACGACTCTGCGCAATTTCTCTAAGTACTCGTTGAGCGCCCGATGGTATCGATCGGCGATTTCGACCGGATCAGCAAACACGGCTGTTCCGCCTTCGAGATCAATAAATCGCGTCGGACGTTGAAAGGCAAAGGCGATCTCTTCCGGATCTAGCAAGTGAAACGCAGAGACGTCGTGCTTGCGGAAACGCAGATGTTCAAAGCACTCACGCAGCAAATCGGCTTCGACAAATAGGTCCGATAGGATGATGACTTGGGCCCGCTGGCGGACCGTTTCAGCCAATTCATGCAAGACTTCGACCAACCCGGTCTCGCCTTGGGGTTGGATGGTTTCGAGCGTATCGAACAGCGTCATCAAATGGGCGGGATTGCGTCGCGCAGGGATGTTCTGCACGATGCCTTGTGCCACGCATGCCATGCCAACGGCGTCACCTTGCTGGATCGCCAGATAGCTCAGCGCGGCGGCTAAACGCCTCGCGTATTCGAGTTTCGTGGTTCCGACGGAGCCAAAGTTCATTGAGCCGCTGGTGTCGACGACCAGAACCAAGCGCAGGTTCGTGTCGGCTTCGAACTCTTTAATATAGAAGCGATCGGAGCGTCCGTAGGCGCGCCAATCGAGCCGTCTCAAGTCGTCCCCTGGGACGTACTTGCGGTACTCGGCAAATTCGACACTGGCTCCGCGGTGTGGACTGGCGTGTCGACCCGATACGCTACCCAACATCGGCTTGCGCGAAAGCAGCGGCAGCGCGCTAAGCTGCGCGAGGACAGCTGGATCCAGAAAACTGCGTTGTTGCCGATCTATCGTCATTCCAACTCCGTACCGCGATCAATTACGTATCACATCGATATATCTGGGGTCTAAGACTATCAAGAACAATGAAGTCTCCACGCTCTGATTTTTAGCAATGAACTCTTACAGTAAAACTGACCGGCCAGGGTAACGAGAACAAACGAGAATAAATGAGAATGAACCTAAGCGAACATCGCGCACGAGGGCGCATAGGTGCGTGCCTTTTTCTTCGTTAGCCTTCGGGCGTTTCATCGACTAAACGTCGAATGATATCCTTGGCCGACACCCGCTCCGCCTGCGCAGCGAAGGTGGTGATGATGCGGTGCGTCAACACGGCGCTAGCCACGGCCTTGACGTCTTCGCAACGCACCATGTAACTGCCATACAAGGCCGCACGAGCTTTCGCACCCAGAATTAGATTCTGAACAGCCCGCGGACCTCCGCCCCACGCTACCAAGGGCTTGAGCCAATCCGGCGAAGTTTCTCCCGCCGGTCGCGTCTTCCGTACCAAGCGAGCTGCGTAGGTATAGATATGATCAGGAACGGGAACCCGCCGCACGAGATTTTGGTGATCGATAATTTGCTCGGCGGTCATCAAGTGCTGCAACTCGGCCATTTCACCACCGGTCGTCGTTCGCGCAATCTGAATCTCCTCGTCTTCATTCGGATAGTCGAGTTCAATGAGCGACATAAAGCGATCCAACTGCGCTTCGGGTAGAGGATAGGTACCTTCCTGCTCGACCGGATTTTGGGTCGCTAGCACCATAAATGGTGGATCGAGCGTGAAGGACTTACCCAGCACGGTTACCCGATGCTCTTGCATGGCTTCCAGCATGGCGGCCTGCGTCTTTGGCGGAGCACGGTTGATTTCGTCCGCTAGCACAATGTTCGCGAACACTGGGCCAGCCACAAACTGGAACTCGCGTCGTCCGCCTTCGCCATCTTGCAAAATATCCGTGCCGGTAATGTCCATCGGCATCAAGTCGGGAGTGAACTGGATGCGGCTGAATTTTAGCGACATCGTTTCAGCCAGCTTGCTGACCAACAGTGTTTTCGCCAAACCTGGGACGCCCATGAGAAGTGCGTGGCGACGAGCGAACAGACAGATTGCTAACTGCTCAATCGTGTCTCGCTGACCCACGATCACTTTACCAAGCTCATCGACTAATCCACGATAGGCTTCCCGCAGCCGATCGATCGCTTGGACATCATCGCCGCTCAGTTGCTTGACGCTCGGTTCACTAACCTGACTCATGTTGGTTCCTGGCTCTCGTTGTTTATATTTGCCCTCCGACGGGGATCGGTGGAAGCTGCACACATTATAGACAGAAGAAATGGGGAGAGTGGGTCAAGTTTACGGATAAACGCTCACGATGTGTTGGCTTATGTGACAGGGTCGGGAGTCTTTTCAGCCTAAATCGCTTAACCCATTAGCAACCACATGTTTGTCTCAGCGGCATCTCATCGGTGGCGGCGCTGCTGAAAAGACTCCCGACCCTTTCCTGTCGACTTAAAGTTCGTGAACGGCTACCGTTTACGGATAAACGTGGCCCCCTAATTGCATTCTGCCTACGAGTCGTTTTGGTAGCGTTTCAGCTTGCGATCAAGTGTTGATCTTTCAATTCCCAGCAGAGCAGCGGCTTTGCTCTTGTTGTTTTCTGCGTACTCGAGCGTGGCGATGATGTGTCGCGCTTCCAGTTCTGCAATCGTAATGGGTTCGAAAACAGTCGAAGAATCTAAGGGAAGTGAATTCCCCGGCGGCGTCGGCGTGGCCGCGGCGGCACTACCAAGCTTCGTGGGCAAACTCAAATCTTCGACGGCAATGCTCGCGCCGCCTCCCAGCACAATGGCTCGCTCAATCACGTTCTTTAATTCGCGGACGTTGCCGGGCCAGGTGTGGCGGCACAACAGTTCGAGCGCTTCGGGCTCGATGCCCGAGATGCGCCGTGCCGCATGATGTCCCAGCATCTTGAGGAAGTGCTCCACCAGCGGCGGAACGTCTTCGAGTCGCTCGCGGAGGGGCGGCACCTCAATCTCGATAACTCGCAAGCGATAATACAAATCAGCCCGGAACTCTTTAGCGGCGACAGCTTCTTCCAAGTCACGGTTGGTGGCGGCGATGACGCGTACATCGGTGCTTATCGGCTTATTGCCCCCCAGCCGCTCGAAGGGCTGCCCTTCCAAAGCCCGTAAGAACTTGGCTTGCAGTTCGGGAACCATTTCGCCAATTTCATCGAGCAGGAGCGTCCCCCGGTGGGCTGCCTCGAATTTGCCGATCTTGCGTTCTGTCGCGCCTGTGAATGCACCTTTCTCATGCCCGAACAGCTCGCTTTCCAGTAGCGTGGGAGCCAGTGCAGCACAATTTAAACAAACCAACGGTCCGCTAGCACGCTGACTAGTTTGGTGAATCGCTCGGGCAACCAACTCTTTACCAACGCCGCTTTCACCACGAATTAAGACCGTCGCCGTTGTCGGGCCGGCGCGCGAAATGGCCTGCTGCACTTTGCGAATCCCCGCGCTTGAACCAATCATTTCGGTCGATAGTTCCAGCTGCTCCTGCAGTTGATCCAACTTACGCCGCGTCGCGTCCAAGTCCTGAACCAACTGCTCGTTGGCTTGCTGCTGCGAAAGCGCGATCGCCAGGTTGTCCGCTACGCCGACGGCCAACTCCAGATCGGCTTCCCCCAACATCCGTTCGTCGCCCACGGAATAAACATGCAACAGCCCCGTAACGTGCTGCTTTCCATCGACGAGTCTCCGTAGCGGTGCCACAATAATACTCACCGTTTCTCGCCGTCCCGATTGCCCGGCCATGGAGAGGCGTGAATCGTCCTGGACATTGCGTGCCAAGACCGCTTGCCGATCTTTAACAACGCTCTGCACCAAGAAATCGCCGACGCGATGGTAGGCGTTGCCGGTAGCCTGCCGAGCGGCCAAAACGACCATGGCCGGCACCTGCGGTTGGCTGGTTTGGCTCGCCGGTTCAAAGGTGACGATGCCACCGGAGGTCAATTGCAGCTCCGCCAGCAGTCGTTCGAGGGCCACGCTCGCCGCGGCTTCTGGAGAATGGCAAGTCACTAAATCGAAAATCAAACGGTAAAAGAAGCTCCACATGTCGCCAGCCCGCGGCTTGGTCGACCTGAGGCTCGTTTTGCCCATCGCAGCCGCGACCAGGTTTGGGTCAAGTCCTTCAGAAGACCACTGGGAAGACCTCAAACGCCGCACAATCGTTTCCGCCGATTGGGAGGGCGGGGGTGATTCCAGGCTTTGCAGTCCCACGGTGGCCTGGGAATCGAAACCTGCGGAGGAGGCGGACATGGAGTTGCCGCGTGAAAAGCCCTTGGCAAGCGTCTGGGCGAAGGTCATCTTGCAGCCGCCCGCTTCAATGACGTCCCCTTCCTGCAGCAAAATAGCTTCGGATATCGCCTGCCCGTTAACTTGGGTACCGTTTCTGGAGCCAAGGTCGGCGACTTGCCACCCCCCGTGTGGTAGGTCCTGGCCGGAGGCTACTGCGGAGATTTGCGCATGTTTGCGGCTTGCACGTTCATCGCGGACGACGACTTCACACTGGGATGACCGCCCGATCGTTACCGATTGTTCGGGTTGTAGCCGCAAAATGTCGGTCCAGCGGTTACCAAGTTGGATGATCAAATAAGCTGTGGCGTTAGTTTGTTGCATTGGCGCGCGATGCCAAGTAATCTAGAGGGAGCTTTTCTTAACCTGCCAAGCCTCAATCTTAGCCGAGTGGGCGCGGAGCGCGCTCTCGGTTGTTAAAGAAATCTTCTCTGGAGTTTGAGATGATTAACGGACAGTTGTTTAAATCTACAGTTTTGGGCCGACACTTCGTGGTGGCTGCGGCCCTACTGACGTGTCTCTCGCTGACGCACCGGGCTCATGCACAATTCGGCATTGGTTTTGGCCGTGTTGGCGTGGTCGGAGGTGTTACGATCGACGCCGATGGCACGGTCCGTTCCGCCAGCGCCGAAGATCGGAGCGGTTCACTCGCCAAACTACGACAGCACGTCG
This sequence comes from Pirellulaceae bacterium, assembly GCA_041398985.1. Lineage (GTDB taxonomy): Bacteria > Planctomycetota > Planctomycetia > Pirellulales > Pirellulaceae > Aureliella. The sequence goes on along the minus strand of JAWKTR010000036.1, from coordinate 4,845 downwards.
CTGAACCTGCTGGTGAATTAACGCCCGCGGTCAACTTGCGAATGATTTCGCTATCCAAGCTGCAAGCTGAATTGCAGAGAGCCATCGCCGAAGACCGCCCGGTCACCGAAGACGTACTTTATTTGGCTGGTCTACAGCGGATCGAGTATGTGTTTGTGTATCCGGAGCAAAACGACATCGTGTTGGCCGGACCTGCCGAGGGCTGGGTTGTCCGTGAGGATGCCTCCGTGGTCGGAAAAATCAGTGGTCGCCCTGTGCTGCAGCTCGAGGACTTGTTGACCGCACTGCGTACCACCCAAGCCAGCCAAAAGGAAGCCATTTCCGTTTCCATCGATCCGACTCCCGAAGGCGAATTGCGATTAAATAAATTGCTCAGCCAAATCAACACAGGAGCTGGGTTTAACGCAGCCGCGCTGGAAGCCTCCATGAAAGAAGCTTTTGGACCGCAGCAAGTCAAGCTAACGACCATCCCTGCCGATTCCCGTATGGCTCAAACTCTGGTCGCGGCCGACTATCGCATGAAGCGTCTAGCGATGAATTTGGAAGAATCGCCGGTGCCTGGACTGCCGAGTTACATGCAAATGATTCGTGATACGGGGGCTTCCAACGGAACGCAACCGCGCTGGTGGATGGCCTGCGACTACGACGCGATTCTCCATAGTGACGATCTGTTAGCTTGGAAGCTGACTGGCACGGGTATCAAAGCGATGACAGAAGACGAAGTTGTGGCAGCGACGGGCTCACGACGTGGGCTTGGAAAAGCCAACAAGCAGGCGCAGCGCTGGGCAGACTTGTTCACCGACAAGTACAACGAATTGTGTGCAACGAACACCGCCTTTGGCGATCTGCGGAACGTCATGGACATGAACATTGTGGCGACCGTGATCGCTGGTCATGAACTTGAGAATGTTGCCAATTGCAATTTATCCTTGCTGCGTGGCGAGAACGGTTCACTACCAACTCCCAAGTGGCAAACGCCATCAACCATCTCGCCCGAATGCAGTTTCGTTCGCGGCAACCGCGGCTGGACCGTTTCGGCCAGTGGTGGTGTTGAGATCAATCCATGGAAGGTTGTCAGTCAGCAATCGAAAGCGGACGCTTCTGTCAAAGCCGTCTATCAAAAGGCTGCTGGCGAATCGAAGAACTGGTGGTGGAACTAGTCTTATGGAGTGCGGCGATTTATCGCGCGATTTATCGCCGCTTTAGTATGAGCTGATCCACGCGAGAGAGACGCCCTTGGGAACGAGGACGCCTTTTTTGGCAAGTAGGATTAGCGTCGCCGGAGTTCTCGTACACTTCGACGAGTGCTTATGGGAAATAGGAAAGCTCCGACAAGTCGGAGCAGTCCAAGGTTTGACAAGTCGGAGCAGTCCAAGGGGCAGCAACCGCTACCCAAAATATGTGACGGCGTTGGCAAAAATTGCGCGGCCTTCACCGAACTCGGGTTGCTCAGTTCGCCGAGTCCAAAACGGGTGCTGGGTGGGATCGATGTGACGTTCCGGATGCGGCATCAGCCCAAAGACGCGACCACTGGGGTCCGAAATGCCTGCTACGTTCAATTCAGCACCGTTGGGATTGTCTGGGAAACTCAAGGGCTCGTCCGAGACACCGCCAGCGGAGTCGGTGTAACGTAAACCGAGTTGTCGAGCAGCCAGAAGTTTGCTGCGACTCGCCGCATCCCGCATGACAAATCGTCCTTCCGCGTGAGCCATCGGCAGGTACATGTGCTCGACGTCTGTGAGAAACACGCTGTTGGAATTGGCGTTGACGAGATGGACCCAGCGGTCTTCGAATCGCCCTTGGTGGTTCAACGCTAGTGTAGCCGGAGGCTGAACCTGGCTATCTGGGTATTCTGCGACAGGAAAGAAGATGCCGAGTCGCATCATGACTTGGAAACCATTGCAGATGCCGAGAATCAAGCGGTCTTTATTCTGAAATTCCTCGACCAAGTCCTTGAGGTGGACGCGGAGTCGTTGGGCCAAAATGCGACCAGCCGCGATGTCGTCGCCATAGCTGAATCCGCCAGGAAAACACAGGATTTGATAGCCCTGTCCAAGCGTCGGCTCTTCGATCAATCGGTTTACATGGACGCTCGCTACCGACGCACCGACGGATTCAAAGGCAAAGGCAGTTTCGGCGTCACAATTCGTTCCGGGGGCTCGTAATAGGAGCACTCGCGGTGTCGGCATCAGGCTACTTTCTGTGGAGTTAATTCGACCCGTTCAGCTAACGTGTGATACGTAGTGGACTACCTTCAACAGCGTATCAGACTGGCTGAAACTGCCCAGTGGGAAGCCGTCAACTTGGAGAGGATTTCATCTCCGTCGAAGGAGCTCTTGAGCCAGTGCCCCGTGCAATAACCACGATAGACACCTTAGACGCACCAGCTTTGACGAGTTTGCTGGAAACTTCTGCGGCGGTAGCCCCGCTGGTCAATACGTCGTCAACTAAGAAGATATGCCGGCCCGCCAGAGCGGTCGCACTGCGGATTGCGAAAGCACCGCGCACATTCTGCTTTCGTTGGGACCAGGATAACATGCCCTGTTTGGCTGTCTTGCGGACTCGGTATACACAGCGTGTCTGTACGCACAGGCCCGTATGCGCGCCGAGCGCACGTGCCAGCGAAATGGCGCTGTGAGCGCCTCGCGACAGTGCGTGCGACCAGTGATAGGGAATGGGGATGATCCACGGGCGAAGCGAATTGGGGGCGGGCTCTAAATGCAATTGCTGCTCGACCAATTCGGCCAACAATTGCCCCAAACCGTGGCGCAGCGATTCGAAGCTGCGTTTCTTGGCCAAAATGACTGCCTCCCGCAATCGCCCCCGATAGGGACCAAGCGTAATTACCTGCGAAAATTTCCAGCCTGCGTCGCGGCAACGAAAACAATTGTCGTTTGGCACGACACTGGGTAACGGTGTTGCACAGCTTTGACAGCGATAGTAATCGCTGACCAAAGCATGGCGGCAGTCGCGGCAGAAACGTGCGTCTGGTGACGTGGGTTGACTGCACCACACACACTCTGGCGGACAGACGAGATCCACCAAGTTGTCGACGCCCGTTATCCAGTTTCGCATCCAACGCCGCGTCTGCGTCCGATGGGATGCCCCCGCAGACTCCACCGCCGTTTGCGCCCGATCGCTGTCTGGCTGGTTAACAAACGTCGAACGTATGCAGCCTGTCGAATTTTCAGCGTGTTGTGGCATGGCTCGCAGTGCTATACTCAGCGCAGGTTCACAGTTTATCCTGACATGATTCTAAGCCTCCTAACCGCGCACGTACAACAGCCAACGCAATGCAGCGATTGCCCAAACTAACCCAGGCGGAAATCGTTGGCCTGCGCCCGTACGTTAAGCGACCGATTGCGGGAGTAGTCCCGCTGGATGTGTTGGTCGAGCGTGAAGCGGCGGATTGCGCAGGCGCGATCGCGGATGTCCTGACGGTTTTGTTGCGAGGTAGTGAGTGCGCGTTTCGCTGCGTGATGTGTGACTTGTGGAAACACACGCATCAACAAGCGACGCCAGCCGGGGCCCTGCCAGCGCAAATCGCGGCCGCGCTCGCTGCGCACGGAAATCAACGACAGTGGATCAAGCTCTACAACGCCAGCAATTTTTTTGCGCCTAGCAACGTTCCACGCGAAGACTTGCCGCGCATAGCCGAGCAAGTACAAGCCTTTGATCGCGTAATCGTCGAGAATCATCCACGTCTGCTGTCCGATTCGATTATCGAGTTTCGCCAGGCACTTGGGGGTAGGCTGGAAATCGGCATGGGGCTGGAGACCGTTTGCCCCACGACGCTCGCCGCGTTAAACAAGCAGATGACGCTGGACGATTTTTGTGCCGCCTGTCAGTGGTTACACGAACGGGACGTGGATTTACGAACCTTCGTCCTCTTGCGTCCACCAGGCATGGATGAATCGGAAGGCATCGAGTGGTGCATTCGGAGTGTGGAGTACGCGCACGCGTTGGGTGTACGACACATCAGCATCGTCCCCTTGCGGGCGGGCAATGGCGCCATCGAGCACCTACAATCGCAGGGACTGTTCACGCCGCCACTTGCCTCTTCGCTGGAAGCCACGCTTCGAGCAGTGGTTGAATTGCCCGGTGCCATTGTGACTGCTGATCTCTGGGACTGGCACCGCTTGCGGGGCTTGGAGGAAGCTGGCGGGGCCGAATTCAAACGTCGCATCGAAGCGATGAATTTGACACAACATCTATCTTGACGCGGCAGCAGGAATTCTTGTAATTCGAATTGTTTAACGGCAAGCCGCAGGCGTCAGTTGACGCCATGGTGCTACAACACCGACGCCTGCGGCTTGCCGTTAAACAAGATTTACTGGTGAGGTGTCGGTGCTGTAGGATCACAGCGTCGGTTGACGCCATGCTGCTACAACACAGTCGCCTGCGGCTTGCCGTTAAACAAGATTTACTGGTGAGGTGTCGGTGCTATGGGATCACAGCGTCGGTTGACGCCATGCTGCTGCACACCGACGCCTGCGGCTTGCCGTTAAACAAGATTTACTGGTGAGGTGTCGGTGCTATAGGATCACAGCGTTAGTTGACGCCATGCTGCTACAACACCGACACCTGCGGCTTGCCGTTAAACAAGATTTACTGATTGCGAGAGATACCACTATGACCCAGGGTCGCAGAGTTTGGTTAAAAAGAGTTGCCCTCGGGGCTTTGGCATGTGTGCCACTGCGCGGATTATTGGCCCAGCAGGGGCAAGGTCGAGGCGTAGCTTCGCTCAGCGAACAACTGACCAAAGGGCTTCGCGCTGTAACGCCTGATCAACAACAGTTTGTGCAGGTCGTAGTGCTGAATGTCGATCAGGGCAATTTGCCGCGT
>JAWKTR010000035.1:0-32680 GCA_041398985.1 Pirellulaceae bacterium | reverse complement strand
GCGACCCGTTGGCTGAACTCCAACAGCGATTCGAATCGCCGACGAACGATACGTATGTTGGTAGTCCGCAACTAGCTCCATCACCCGCTCACACGCTGTTCGGAGCGGGCGGCGTACACACGATTGATGAGCATCCAGGTCGACGCTGGTATCCCGTCATCGACTTTAGCCGTTGCACGAATTGCATGGAGTGCATCGACTTCTGTCTGTTCGGCGTATACGGCGTGGACACGTTGGAAACCATCGTAGTGGAACAGGCGGACAACTGTCGCAAAGGGTGCCCTGCCTGCAGTCGGGTCTGTCCGCAGAACGCCATTATTTTCCCACAACACAAGACCCCCGCCATTGCCGGCGCGCCCGTTGACGCCAGCGGCCTGAAAATCGATCTATCGAAACTGTTTGGTGCGCCTGAAAGTGACGAAGACGCTGCGGCAGTCGCAGCTCGCGAACGCGACGAACAGTTAATCTTAGCCGGGCGCCAGGCTGTTGGCACCAGTGGACTTACGGCCAGGCTAGCCGAAAAAGCGTCCGCCACTTCTGCGAGCGACGACTTGGATGAATTGATCGATCAACTCGATTCATTGGATCTTTAGGACAGAGACCTGCCTCTGTTTGCCATGAGCTGCAGGTCCTAAAACCTTTTAGACTTTCTAACACAACCGCGTATTGGTTAGTTAAACTAGTGGTCCCGCAACTAACATCCCTCCCCACATCCCTTGGAAAAATCACTATGCAAGTGAAGTCAATTGGCTTTGGATATGCAATCGTTTTCTTGTTGATTCTATTCAGCTCACAAGAACTTCCAGCCGCCGATGCAGAACGTTCAGCCGCAGGCGAGTTCAGAAAACTACCCGGCTTCGAGGTAGACGTGGTCTATAACGTGCCGAGTGAGGAGCAGGGATCCTGGGTCGCACTGTGCGTGGATCCCAAACAGAGAATCATCGCCAGTGATCAATACGGCAAACTCTATCGCGTCACGCTGGCGGTGAATCCAAGTGACGCCCCCAAAGTCGAACAACTGAATGTCAATATTGGCATGGCTCAAGGTATGTTGTGCGCTTTTGATTCGCTGTACATCAATATCAATGCCAATCGCGGTCAGCTGCGCGGTACCGACGCCCAAGGACCGGGGGTCTATCGTCTGTCGGATACTAACGGCGATGACCAATACGACAAGATCGAGTACATCGTGCCAATGTCCGATCAGGCTGGCGAGCACGGTCCGCATGCCTTAGTGCTAAGTCCAGATGGCCAACGAATCTACTTTTGCAGTGGTAATCAAACAAATGTTCCCGATTCGGCTACTGGCGGAGCGGTGCCACGCCATTGGTCCGAGGACCATCTGCTCGGCCGCATGCCTGATGGACGCGGTTTCATGCAAGATCGCCAAGCGCCTGGCGGCTGGATTTGCAGTATGAAACCAGATGGCACCGACGTTCAGCTCATTGCGACCGGCTTTCGCAACGAATATGACATCGCGTTCAATCCAGCCGGCGACCTGTTTGCATACGATGCAGACATGGAGTGGGATATCGGAACGCCCTGGTATCGTCCGACTCGCGTAAACCATATCATCAGTGGAGCGGAGTTTGGATGGCGCAATGGTACCGGCAAGTGGCCCGACTACTTTGGAGATAGCTTTGGCGCAGTCGTCAACATCGGCCCAGGTTCGCCGACGGGAATTGCATTCGGAAGCGGCACCAAGTTTCCTGCGAAATACCAGAACTCACTGTTCATCAGCGATTGGAGCTACGGCGTCATCTACGCTGTACATATGCAGCCGGCAGGCGCTAGCTATACCGGCGAATTCGAATCATTCCTGACTGCCGCTCCCATGGCCGTTACCGATTTGGTGGTACATCCAGACGGCAATCTTTATTTCGCCGTGGGTGGGCGCAAGACTTCCTCCTCCCTGTATCGCGTCCGGTATACAGGCGCTGAATCAACGGCTCCAGCGGACTTGGACTTCTCCTCAGAAGTGCTTGAAGCTCGGCAACTGCGCCGGTCGCTGGAGGCTTTTCACGGTCGCCAAATTCCGGCGGCTATTGAGCCAGCCATCGCAAACCTAGGCCATGACGACCGATCTATCCGCTTTGCGGCCCGCATTGCATTGGAGCATCAGCCGGTAGCTCAATGGCGCGAGGCAGCCTTAGAAATTAGCGAGCCACAAGCGATTATCACCGCCGCCTATGCGCTGGCTCGCTCCGGTTCCACACAGGATCAAGCCGCTATTCTTTCGAAGTTGACGAGCATTGATTTTGCTAGCCTGCCTGTGGCGACACAATTGGAGTTGCTGCGAGCTTACCACTTGGTATGGTTACGCCTAGCTCCCCCAACGGCCGAGCAACGCCAAGCCGTGTTAAAGCAGCTCGACCAACAATTCCCCAGCCAAGTCGGATTGGTAAATCGCGAGTTGGCTACGGTGCTGGTCTACCTCAATGCACCCAACGTTGTTCAGCGGACCATCGCGCAACTAACTTCCGGAAGCGCACAAGAAGATCAGATTCATTACGCGTTTGTGCTGCGTGATGTGAAGCAAGGCTGGGACAAACCATCGCGGGTAGCGTATTTCAAATGGTTCTACGACGTAGCTACCGCACGTGGTGGCGCTTCATTTGGTGGCTTTCTGTCAAACATCCGAAATGTGGCGCTAGGCAATTTGTCAGATGCCGACCGCACGGCTCTCGGAGAATTGGCAGGAGACATGCCTGCCCCGCGTGATCCGTTGGCCGATCTGACACCGCGGCCACAAGTCGCTGAATGGACCATGGAACAACTGGAAAGCGAATTGTCCAAAATCACCGCCGCCCCAAATTTCGAGCGCGGGCGCGAATTGACCGCCACCGCACAATGCTTCAAGTGTCATCGCTTTGCTGGACAAGGCGGAATCCAAGGTCCCGACTTGACCATGGCTGGCAGTCGCTTCAGTCCCAAAGATTTGTTGACCGCTGTCGTAGAACCTGACAAGGAAATCAGCGATCAATACCAAGCCACTCAGTTCCTGACCGACGACGGGGCGGTGGTCGGTCGCGTGGCCAATCTAAACGGAGACACTTTGCAGATCGTGACGAACATGCTCGCACCTGGAGATTTTACGGGCATCAAAGTAGACGAGATCATTGAGCGACGTCCCAGCAAGGTCTCCATGATGCCGCGCGGCCTGCTCGATACGTTCAAGCCAGAAGAAATCGCTGACCTACTGGCTTACCTACGCAGTGGAGGCGACCCAAACCACCAAGTCTACCAAGAGTAAGCACGGCTTTCTCTCAAGAAATGCTTGCAATTTGGTGCTAGACGCGGCACAATCGCCTACTCGGATGCTAGTTCGTTTGGGGAGATATGCCGTGTCTACTTCTACTAACCCAATGGATCCCTTTGCTGGCGAATACGCTCGCATTTTGCAGCGTCGGAAAATCGCGTTTGGTTTATCCGATCAAGTCGATCCCCTGGTTGATTCAAAATGCGCTACTGCAACTGACGTTAAGAATGACAAAGTCAATTCTGGCGGAGAGCTACCAAACGCCGAACGCCCCCATGAAATTGTGGGGATGGCCCTGAGTGGCGGGGGGCTTCGATCAGCTCTGTTCAACGATGGCTTTCTACAAGCTCTCTCGCACAACGGTTTGTTACGTTATGTCGACTATCTATGCAGCGTTTCCGGAGGCGGCTACATCGCTGGCCACTTGATGACGCACTCCCAGTCTGCGAGTGTCGACACGCTGCCTACCAAGTCGGAAGGGACAATCCATTTTGGAGAAGAAGACAATGACTTTCACAATCATGGTAGCCAATGGCATTTAGGTCGTGATCCACAAACGGGCTTGGAGGACCCAGATCGACTCTACGGAATTGGACGCTATCTTCAGAAGAGCGTGCAGTTTTTTGCGGGCTACGTAATCAATCAGTTGCCCGTTTTCGCATTTTACCTTGGAACGCTGGGAGTCTTTAGTGTTCTGCTGGCGTGTGGTATCGATCGTACGATGCACCGCTCTTTCGCGATGTAGTTCAGCAGGGGCTGGGCTTCACATTTGGCGATGAGCTAATGATCGCCTTTATCCCACCCATGCTATTTGGATTTTTCTTGCTGGGATTGTTATGCGTTTATTTCGTAGTTCTATTGAGCATGCCACACGACTACTTGGAATCTAAGCCGGTTCGCTTCTTGCGTACGACAAACAAGACGTTGTTCTGGTGCACTATTTTCTTGTCCAGTGTGTCGCTCGTAGTTTTCTTGGGGAATAGCAAGACCAACGTCACGTCGGGTGCGGACGAGGACTTTCACTTGAACTTTCTTGGACAGTACTTGGCGATGGCCGCCGCCGCGGCGCAAATTGTAGTGTTTTTTGGGCGTGGGAGTTTGCTAAAGTCGGAGCGTGCCGAGGCCGCACATTGGAAAAAGCTGGTGCAGGTCGGTGTCTCCTGGTGCGTCGTGTTTCTAGTAGCCTTTGCCATGCTGCAGATGATGTCCCGCGAAGACATTTCAGACTATAGCTTTCATCGTGATCCCTATCTCGTTCGCGGCGAAATTTTTGACTGGCGCGAACTCGACGCCATCGCGCAGGAGTGCGGAATCCAGTTTGACGAGGATCGTGAGCGAGATTTCCGACGCTGGGCCAAGCATAAATACCTAGGCGAAAGCAAGAGCGGTCGGTACTTTCGCGCGAACGTAAACAGTACGACTACAGGAACTTCAATCCCCGAAACACCTGCGGAACTAAGAGATCGACTGTCCATTGTGAGATCAGATCATCAACAGAAGACCGCGCAATCAGAAAAAGAGCAAAGGGTTCTGCTGCCCCAGTCCCGTCGCTGGTTATCGTTTCTCATGTGCTGCACGCACCTGCCATGCCAAGACAAGATAACTGCCCAGATCTTTCAAGAGGCCCGTGAAGCGCATCAAGCTCAACTCGCTGCGTTAAATCAGTTCAATCCCGAAATGGAAAAACCGGAGCTGACTGAGCTCTTGCTCACAGCCTTGGATTTTAGACTTCCTCAGGAACAAGGGGCGGGGATAAGCGCGGAGGAGACCACTGGCACCCATCCAGCTCGGCCCAATGCAGAAAAATCCGTGGATGCATGGTTGAAGGACCTCGCCTTGACATCAGCCACAGACCGAGCCAAGCCCTGGCCAAAGTCCCGGCTCGACCGGTTACGGGACAACCTCACCTGCTTTCTCAATCATCAACATACCGACCGACATGGTGACAAGATATCGTCCGTCAATCGCTTGGAAACTTTGGACCAGGTCAGCCTTAATCGCGACTTGTTGGAGATGTATGGCAACGGCATGCTCAGTCCGTACCATGATACGAGTACTTACTTGGTCCAACCTCACGACCAGCAGGCTCGCATGCGATGGCTCGAGGTCTGGTTGGCTGTCTTAGCGTTTGGTCTGTTGGGAACAAGTCGTCTCAATCGCGTTTCGTACTTGTTTGACTTTTACCGGAGGCAGATTTCTAAACACTTCTTGACCAGCAAGGAGGCCAAACGTGATACAGTTCACGGAGGCACAGCACTAAAATCGCTGCAACCGGAACGCGCAGGCTTACCCTACCCAATTTACCTTGCCGCTTGGCAGAAGCCCGACTTTCGAGTCAATCAAGTAAACTCCCCGCGTGCCGTGGTAATGACGCCTCAGCAGATCACAGTCCGAGATCAAGACCATTACACGTGCCGCTCCGTTTCCCACCTGGATGAAAGTCTAGGCAGTCGCGATTTCCATTGTCGGTCTCAGGTGCCCGGCCTGCATTCAGAGATAACACTGGCGCAGGCGGTTGCCGTCTCTGGTTCAGCCGTTGCGCCACAGATGACAAACAACAACGCGTTGGCCTACATTCTCGATTTCTTTGCCGCGATTGGGACTGTGGTTACGCCTGAAACCAGCCAACCACCCCGCCGAAAAGAAATGGGATTGGTGCTCGTTGCCCTGGTGCTGGTGATTGCCATCGCATGGCATTCTTCGGTCATATCGTTAGCCGCGGCCTTGTTATCTGCATTCACGATCTGCGTGATCATTGCGCAGATCTTGACTAATGCCGGCTACCCAAGCGTTTTGACTTCATTTCTTGTGCAACAGTACAAGATGAATTCTGGAGGTTCCGACCAGCAACTTCATCCGTGCATTTCAGCGACAGACATGGATCGAGTGGCCACCAGCGCTTGGTCGCAGATCTTTGTCCTCGATGGTGGATTCTATGATTTCCTGGGGGTCACGGAATTGCTGCGACGACGATGCGAGCTGATCATCGTCAGCGACGCAGGTGTGAATACAGGTATAACCACACTCGAGTCCCTCGCCGCGATGTGCGAGCGGGCCACATCGAACCTCGGCATACGTTTCGTGGACATCGATCACGACTCGCCAATCGATTTTAATCGTCTCAGCCGCAACGAGCAGAGCGTCGCCCCGCAACCGTACTTGGCAATGCGTGTAATCTATCCTCCCAGCGACGATAGCAAACTACCCAAAGAGGCGTTGTTGCTGTACGCGCAGATGGCCATTACCGAGAATGATCCAATCGAAATTCAGCAGATTCGCCATCGGTTTCCGTCTTTCCCAGACGAACCGACGACGAATCAATTCTATACGGACGATCAAGTCGCCGCCTATCGCAATCTCGGCTACCACATCGGTGCGCGCGTTTGTGCGCATTTGCAACGCTGGACGAGCGACCAAATCGTGCAAGCCCATTCTTTCCAGCAGACGGACGCGACGCCGTTAGAATTCAGCCCCATGCGTCAACCCTTGTTTAGTGAAGTACGTCGTCGGCTGCTACGATCCTACTTACAAGCCTGTTACGAAGAATACTACTACAGTGAAGACGACGTCTACGGAGAGTCCATTTGGCGCGACGACACTACGCTTGTCTATCCTTCGTTGCAGAACGCGATCTGCCTATTGCGTACTTTCGCTGCAGAGCAAACTGGCAGCAGCAAAGAGCGGTGCGCGAAAGCGGCAAACTATTGGATAGACCAGTTCGCCCTCAATGCAGATGTCTCAGCGGCATACATCGAAGCAGTGAACTATGACATCAACCGACTCAGCAATGAAGTACGGCCATCTAAATGTGGCCAGTTGCTAAGTCAGGTCGTCGGCCACATCTGTCTGGATCACTCGAACCAAGGTTCGACATTGGACAGTCTCGCTTTCGATGACCAGCCTGAACTGCTGACTGCCCACTTAACGTTGCTCGCTGTTGCCAGCCAGCAGCTGCACCGAGGCATGCCGCATGCGATCTTTCAAGTGGGGGGACGCGTCAAGCTATGTACACTTATAACGCACCTCGTCCAAGATTTGCAACAAGTCGACATGGACTTGCGTGGCCCTCTCGACGTTGCCGAAAAAGTGGTTCATGAAATTCATGAGATGGCAGAAAGTGTATTTCAATCGGGTGAGAAAGCGGCAGTGGTCAGCTTCGTACAGTGTGCATGCAAGAGTCTGAAGGACTTGTTGCGTCCGAATCCAATTGGTGCCGATCTCAAACTACCTTTCGAACTCAACACCGGCAAATACGACTTGATACTCGACTTCCGCACGTTGTTATTTTCTCGGCTGCAAGCTGGAGTTCGCTCTGCTACTCGGCAACTGATCGCTGACTATCTCGACGCACTACGAACCAGCCCAGAACGCGCTCCGTATAGCGATTCGGACTCTCCGGCCCTGATACGTATCGTGTCCACCGCAGGAACACAGCCTACACGGCCCTTTTCTTAGCGGTTCATACCAGAATTCAGCCACGATACCTTGAGAAACAACCTACGAGGCCTAACGATGAAGTCTATTTCGCGATGGTTGGCAGCCGCCTTAGTCCTTGCTTGCGTACTATGCATAGGATTCATGCTGGCAGGCGATGAGCGTGCTTGGCGAATTGCCACGCTTATATACCGCGTGCGTTACAGCCTGTTGGGAATGTTGGCTCCAATCGTCTTTTTAGCGCTTGGCACTGGTAGTCTGAAGTCCTACCTTTCAAGCGTTTTTGTGCTACGCAATCAACCCGGCAGATTCCGTTTCAACCGCTACTACATGGATCTCTATAACATAACTTGGCTGGGCGGCATGCTGGCCATGACCTCCTTGGCGACGGCACAGGTCACGTTGAATTGGGGCGATCAGCGGTTTGGAGATCCGCGAAAGTTCGCAGAGCGGCCTGTGGTCGGCGATCATTCAACAGAAAATGGCCTAATCCACCTCTCAGAATCCCCCATTGAAAATTTTGCGGAATCGCATGAGCTCTACATTGGCTCGTTGATCATCGCCCTACTGTTGTCCGCTGTTCTTCCCATTGCCGCATGTGTACTTTCGATTCGTCAAGGCGTACCTGATCGCCTGCGATTTCATCGAAACGAACGTGGCGAGCCGTATCACGTGCCGCGACAATCACATCGGCGAGCGGGCCTGAGCAGCGCGGCCACAATTGCAGCAGGCTATGGCTTTGTGGCCTTGGTGATGCTCGGGCTTGCATGGCTGCAAAACTATATGTTGCAACCAGAATCCATTGGAAGTCGCGTCAACCCATTCGAACTTCTGGAGTGGTTTCGCAACGGGGCTTCGCAACGGGGCGGATTTACCGTGTTCCTGGATACAGTTGCAAGTGGGTTAACGTATTTACCAGTTGGTGAAGGATACTTATCCAGCTCTGGTCACTGGTTGCCAGGCCACCCGCAAATGCTGTTGCTCGGTGCCGTATCAACTGTCGTATATATCGCCTGGTATGCATTTAGCAGCGTAGACAAGACCTGGCAAGCAACGACTTGGCCGGTACTATTCTACGTCTTGATTCTGTTCTATCTCATTGCTTGGATCATGCCAGGCTTGGCATTCCTCTTTGATTGGTACGGCATTCCCCCATCACTCTTAGTCTTTGCAGCAATATTCCTAATTGGCAAAATATTTCGAGTTGACCATAGGTTCCATTTATTGCGAGCTGCCCAGACTTCCGCCATGCAGGAACGTCTGCAGGCCACCAATCCGTCAGGGACGGAGACACATCCGAATGCTTTTATCCAAGCCATCGAGCGACGCCCCGTCAGCAGTAGGCAAGGCGAAAAAGTTGAACAGCAGGAGCAAGATACTAGTGTGGATCCGTGTTACTGGTCTCAGTATCTTGAGAAACATTTTGCAAACCATCCGGTTGACCAACGAACTCTCGTAGTCGTCACCGCATCCGGCGGTGGAATTCAGGCTGCGGTGTGGGCTACCAAAGTCTTACACGAGTTGGACAAAGCAATTCCACAGTTTGCCAATTCGATCGGACTATTTAGCGCAGTCTCAGGTGGCAGTACGGGCGTTATGCAATACTTGGCACATCGTGGCTGGCGCCCGAACCATGGCTCGCAGCAAGCGTTGCATGCTGCGAGCCTAGCGGCGCACCATGCCGCCTCGCATTCCTCACTCGAGGCCGTAGCATGGGGCGTTACGTTCCCAGACTTTGTGCGTTTGCTGGCTCCGCCGCTTGTCCAGTTTGGAGACCGCGGCTGGGCCCTAGAAGCGTCGTGGTGGAACCAGCTGGGTCGTACCGCCAGTGATCGAAGCTTAATCGAAAACGTACGCATGAGCGATTTGGCGCGACTAACCAAAGAGCGTCTCCTGCCGCCAACGATCTTCAACGCGACGAGCGTCGAAACCGGCCAACGGGTATTGTTCGGATCTATACGCGGCGACTGCGGGACTCTTCCCCTCAGCTCGGCCACGAAAGCTGCGGTAGTCACTGGCGAGCGGATTGACGAACCCATTGACTACGATCAGTTTCTGCAGAAGGCGCTTGCGGAAACGACTGTGGCTGGCCGTGACATTCGTGCGACGACTGCTGTACGTTTATCCGCCACCTTTGCCTATGTAACGCCCGTCGCCCGCGCGTATTCGAATAAACTGAACAGCTTGTTGCGTCGCCGGACCTCGCGAGAACTAAGCGAGGAATTAAAAGCAGAAGCCAAACTCTCTATGCACATTTGCGATGGCGGGTATTCCGACAATTCAGGTTTAGTAACTGCCGTCACGCTATTGCGGGATGTACTTGAGCTGAATGAAAACTTACCCGACCAGGAGCGACTGTTTGATCGCGTGCTCGTGCTTCGCATCGAGCCCTTTCCGCCGTCATTACAGTCGTTTCAAGCAGCCAATCAAGGCCTCTATTCGCAGCTATTCGGTCCCTCGACCGCCCTCGATTCCGCTCGCAAATCAACTCAGGCGGAACGTGGCGAGCTGGAGTTGGAACTCCTGCGCAAACGCTTCCCCATCGTTCAAGAAGTCCTTTGCCAATTCGGCCTTGAAACTCCAGAGCGCCCACCGTTGACCTGGCGATTAGCCCCAAATGACCTGCATGCCATCGAAGAAGAGTGGATGGCACAACAGCAGGAGATTGTAAGTCGAGTGGTCGAGTTCTTTGCGTAAGCTTGCTGTTAGTGCGGACAATTTGCCAGCAAGCATAATGGCAGAGCCAACGAAAGGTTCATGTCGAAACTCGCTTACTATCGATGGCGTTCGCTTTCACAATGTTCCAGGCGCGATGCGGGCTCGCGTTAGCCTCACACAAGTGCTGTCTCAGCAAAGTGCACAATGCATCAGCAGTTACTGCTGCTATAAACAGCACATCCTAGACTCAGGACGAGAGCAGCATGCTGTTGCAAGAGGCACCGCAATAAAATTCTACGGCCAGGAGAGTTTCGGTGGGAGAGCTTACGGATCAACTCATGACCGTTGCAGTTCTCTTGCTGCCTCGCGCTCCAGGGTACAAATCTCAAAGGTATATGAACTGCTCTAAGGAGGTTGAGGATCATTGGGACATCTAAGGCCTGGAAATCGGTCTTTCCCTTTCATCAATCAATCTTTCTCGCATTGGAGTTATTCATGTTCCGGGATCGCAGAGGTTTTACCTTGGTCGAATTGTTAGTGGTTATTGCCATTATTGGCATCCTTGTGGGCTTGCTATTGCCCGCTGTACAGGCCGCTCGCGAGGCTGCCCGAAGAATGCAGTGCTCAAATAACGCTAAACAGCAAGGGCTGGCAATTCACAACTATGAATCTGCTCATAAAGTTTTCCCAGCAGCTTTATTGGGTTCCGGGCGCTACAACAACGCGACCTATCATGGCACGCATGGTAGTGTAAAGAACACAACTGGCTGGGCATTGCTGCTTCCGTTTCTGGAGCAATCAGCAATTTCCGGCAAATACAATTTCAACTTTCCATCGAGCGTCTCGTCGCCCTATGGAATTCCAACCGCGGGTTCCGATACCATCAACGATGGCTTTTACAATGCGCGTCTCAATTACTTGGAATGCCCATCCCATCCACAAGCAGGAGAAATATCAAACGCAAGCCCGGACACGCCAAGCCAATTTTATTCCCGCCGCAACGCGATCCGCACCAGCTATTTTTTCTCAACAGGAGTATTCACTGATTACGACGCGCCATTTAGCTCTTTGGTTGGCGACATACGCCAAGGTGTGTTTGGCAATGATGGAGGTTCGAAGTTTGCGCAGATCACTGACGGGACATCGAATACGATTGCAACCGGAGAAGGCGCAGGAGGCCGTTCAAAAACGTCGACTAGTTACGGTCCATGGGGCATGACCGGAGCGCATACCTGTTGCCACGGTCGAGTAGTTTCGACCATTACCAATGGTCAACTTACACCATCGGCTACCGACCAAGCTGGCTGGGCAATCAACGCTGTTTGGCCAGCCAATGCCGGCAATGGATTGCGCCAGTCCTATGCATGGACATTCAACAGTTACCACACGGGTGGTGCCGAGTTTTGCTTTGCCGATGGTTCGGTGCATTTCCTTAGTGCCAACCTCGATTACTTGACATTCTGCAAACTCGCCTACGCGCACGACGGACAAGTTGTCGGTGAGTTTGAGTAACTCGATTCCTCCTGATTCAAATTTCACTGTTGGAAAGGCATACGATGAAGAAGCTACCATTCCATTACAAAGTGGCTACGACTTCAGAACTGAATAAGAGCTATCGGTGTTTGGCTGTACTGAGCCTTTTGTGCATCGCACCGCTAAGTGGATGTACGAATAGCGACATCAGAACTAGTCCGGTAAGCGGAACGGTCACCATCGGCGGCAAAGCGATTGCCGATGTAGAAGTTTATTTCTGTGGCAACGGATTGGTTGCTTACGGAAAAACTGATGCCCAAGGGCACTATGCGCTGGTGCAGGGGGCGGCGCCTGGCGAGAATAAGGTCTACTTCAACAAAGTCGAAGGTGGCAATTCTACTATGTTCGAAGAAGATGGTATGGACGCCTACCAAATGGAAATGGTTGCCGCGACCAGCGGGAAGAAGTCCAATGTACCGAAGCAGATTGTGCCTAGCGAATACTCAGACGCGGTAAACCCCAAACTTAACTTTCTTGTTCCGGATGGTGGGACAGATTCCGCAGACTTCAAACTATGAGACAGTTTTCTTGAGCACCGGTGCGAGGCTAACGAGAATCATACCGGTCGCTATATACAGTGTGCGAAGCACAAAAAAAATGCCGTAACACCTGCGTTAGCAGGCGTTACGGCATTTGAGTCAGATCGAAGCAAGTTCAACTTGCCAACAATGCTGAGGCGGAGGGCACGGGGTTCGAACCCGCAACCCCTTACGGGGCACTTCATTTCCAATGAAGCCGCTAGCCATTCGCTTACCCTCCGGTTAAGTGCGAAATCGCATGGCGGATTTTCTCAATAAAACTTATCGTCAGTCGCGTGTCGAAATTGAATTTTGGGGTAGCCGGAGTCTCCAGACTTCCTGGCCTCACTTAAAAAACGAACTCTGACGAGTCCGGCTACGAAGGCCAACCGACAAACAGCTATCAATTTCAAAATAATAGCTACTAACTAGGGATTCGTACAGTCTACGTGAGTCCAGTTCGGTCAAATAGGTTCGCAGGCAGCGGCAAAATAGCAAGATCAACCCGCTTTGCGCAGCGGTGGGACCTGTCCTAACTTCTCTGCTACGCCTGGCATACTCAGGATGCGGGGCTCCATGGTTGCCAACGCGCCAACGCGCCAAGACTTACTGCCGTTGCCGTCCCATTGATGCTGGCCAATGGCTTGCACAATACCGGAAGCAAGTTCGACTGCTCGTGCACCGTCTTCGCCAGTTACAGCCGGTGCGGATCCCGTTTGAATGCTCAAGGCAAAATCATTTTGTTCATCCAAGATGGCGTTGCGCCCCGGGGCGATTAGCTTCTCGCATTGAAGTAGGTTTTCAAAAATGTGATCTTTGGCTTCCATACGCTGTTCGGCAGACATTTCGTCCAAGGCCACGCAGCGCGCAAGCACGTCCGTCGAGGGCCGAATGACCTGCACCGACTCGGCAGCAAAGTCGATATCGGCATACGATTCGGTTGTGAACATCTGCATTCGCCGCGTTGCCGCCGTAGCCAGCCGCGAGGCGCGGAGGTTGGCGATCAACCCGCTCGCGAACTCGACCCGAGCTTCCGCCACATCTTCGTGAGAACCCAGTAGAGCGATGCCGCTGGCATGGATTTTCTCAACTGGCGAGCTGTCGAGGGACAGAATTAAATCGATATCATGGATCATGAGGTCCATAACAACCCCGATATCCGTACTGCGTCCGCTGTATGCACCCGCACGAATGGCTTCCACGAACTTGGGTTTTCCAAGGTGTGGGCCGGCGGTCGTCCAAGTGGGACTAAACCGCTCGACGTGTCCGGTCTGCAGGACGCGTCGGTGGTTGGCCGCCATTTGACACAGTCGATACGCTTGGTCCGGGGTACTCGCTAACGGTTTCTCCACAAGCGTGTGGATCCCCGCCCTCAGTAGCACGCTGGCCACCTCATAGTGCGTCGTCGTCGGAGAAGCGATGATCGCGGCGTCAATCCTTCCCACGAGTTGCTGGTAGTCGGCAAAGGTTGGCAGCTCAAGCTGCTCAGCAACCGTTTGGCGAGACTCCGGTGAAGGATCCGCCACGCCAATCACCTCGAACTGTTCGTTCGACTTTGCCAGCTTCGCATGGATGCGGCCTAAGTGTCCGCCACCGATAATTGCTATTCGCAGTTTACTCACGCGGCTTTCCTCCGATCGCGACCACGACCATGTCGACCACCTTGCGAATCCTCG
This sequence comes from Pirellulaceae bacterium, assembly GCA_041398985.1. Taxonomy (GTDB): domain Bacteria; phylum Planctomycetota; class Planctomycetia; order Pirellulales; family Pirellulaceae; genus Aureliella. The sequence continues at coordinate 18,602 of JAWKTR010000035.1, read as the reverse complement.
ATGAAGTCAAATAGAACTTGCAATTCAGGCAGCAAAGGCTGGCCACCAGCCAGGATGTCCCGAGCGTGCTCCATCCCGACGCGAGATCTGTAAAGCAGTCGATAGGCCTCCATAAGCGCTTTGATTGACTCGTTGGAAAAGCTCTTGCGTTTCAAAGCGACGACGTTGACGGTCCGTGGCCTTGCCGGAAACCCTTCGACCAACATATAGGGAGGCACATCGTGCAGTACACGACTCAGTCCGCTTATGAAGCTGTAACAGCCAATCGACGCAAAGTGATGCACGGCACAACCACCTGACAAGGTTGCGTCATGTGCGACATGTACATGGCCACCCAACATTACATTGTTGGCCATAATCACGCGGTCACCCACTTTGCAATCGTGAGCGACATGGCTGCAGGTCATCAAGTAGCAGTGACTACCCAGTGAAGTGATTCCGTCTTCCTTCTCGGTCGCACGGTTAACGGTGACGGATTCACGAAATACGTTGCCGTCACCGATGATCACCTGTGTCGGCGAGCCTTGGTAGCTAAGATCTTGCGGTTCGGCTCCAATGACGACGCCGGGGAACAAATGATTGTTGCGACCGATGATCGTATTACCGGTCAGCGTTACATTATTCTCCAACCGCGTCCCTCTACCGACTTTTACATGGGGACCGATGACGCAATGATGACCAATTCGAACTTCTTCATCGAGTTCGGCACGAGGGTCAACGACGGCGGTATGGGCTATGATTGTGGCCATACAAACCCGCTTTCAAGGATGGACATGAAAATTATCGAGGATCTAAGCATCAGGGTTAATCGCGTTTTCTACTTCGTTTAACGGCAAGCCGCAGGCGACTGCGTTCTATTCTTTATTGTTTAACGGCAAGCCGCAGGCGACTGCGTTCTATTTTTATCGTTTAACGGCAAGCCGCAGGCGACTACGTTCTATTCTTCATCGTTTAACGGCAAGCCGTAGGCGACTGCGTTCTATTCTTTATCGTTTAACGGCAAGCCGCAGGCGACTGCGTTCTATTCTTTATCGTTTAACGGCAAGCCGCAGGCGACTGCGTTCTATTCTTTATCGTTTAACGGCAAGCCGCAGGCGTCTGCGTTCTATTCTTCATCGTTTAACGGCAAGCCGCAGGCGACTGCGTTTTTTCGTTTCAACCCTAGCCCACACCTGGCGCGCCTACACCGTCCCTAGGCGGCTTTGGTGGCCGAGCATTGGCTCATAAAAATTGTGCGTAGTTTTTCGGCCATTTGCCCATTCAATTGATGACCGCTGCGAAAGGCTGTAACGCGTCCTACCAAATCTATGCCTGTCAACGCTAGGTCACCTATGAGGTCCAATGCCTTGTGCCGAGCACACTCGTCAGCAAATCGCAACTGATTATGAATCGGTCCATGTTCGTCAAACACCAGCAAATCACGTTCGGTTACATGTCGGGCCAAGCCCTGTTGCTGCAGTGCCTGAGCGTCTGCGAGGCTGATGAACGTTCTGGCTGGTGCAATGTCATGATAGAAAATGTCTTCTTCAAGCAGATTGCGGTACGTAGAACGAGTGATCGGACTGTCGGCGCCATAGTCCAATTGGTATTCGACTTCCAAGGTCCGATGTGTGACAGGTTCGGCCATGATCCATTGGGACGTAGTGCCGAGACGGATACGTTCAGTAATTTGCAGAGCCGCGCGACGTGCGCGCAGTTCCGTTTTGCCAACACTGTCGAGGGCTAGCACATAGTCCCGGCAACTTCCGTCCATGCCAGGCATTTCTGCAGCAGTACAATGAACTTCGCAATTGTCGATGCGTAGGCCAGCCAGCGCGGCGAGCACATGCTCGACCATCGCAACTTCGCAACGGCCATCGCTCAACAAAGTGCGCAAGGGCATACTGGAGCGATAATCGGCGGTGGCAGCCACAGATGGACGTCCTGGGAGATCGGTGCGGACGAAGCGAATACCCGTTCCTGCCGGAGCAGGCAAGAAAGTCAATACGTTGGATTCGCCAGACCAATAGCCGCGACCACTAATTGTGCAGGGACCGGTTAGAGTCGTTTGATTGCGCGGAAGTTGATTGTAAGCGGTATGATTCTTCTGAGCCCGCATGACTTCCCTGTCTGTGAGCAAGCGTTCTTGTTAAATCGAATTGCATCTGACCGAAACTACGTTTAACCGATCTTGGCCGAGCAGCGTCGTTGCGGCTCGGCCAGATCCGTTCTAAAGGTTGTCGTCGCTTTCACACGCGAAACTAGCGATTGACGGCACCAGCGGCGGCGGCTGTTTGCGTGGCGTTCTGCTTCATCGCAGACAAAATGGTCTCGGAATAGTCAACAGATTGGTTGTAGTACAGCACATCTTGACTCATGACCATTTGAACCGTCTCAGGCTTCTTGGGATCCATCTTCTCGCGATTGACGCGCAAGACGACTTGCACACCAAACTTCTGATTTAGGTACCCCAAGTAATAATCCAGTTCGCTGTACACCTTGTACAACACATTGGCCTGAGCCTGTTCAAATTCTTTGCGTTTCTTGAGCAGTTGCAGGCGGAATTCGGTATCCTGTTCGGCGATTGCCTTTTCGGCTCGGTCGTATTCTGGCGTACCTTCGGTGAATTGCTCACGCAGTTGGTCCATTTGCTTGACGATCGCATCACGTCTCTCAGCCATCTGCTTGTCCGCAGCTTCCATCTGGGCCTGGATGGCATCCATCTCCGACTTCATCGTCGGGTGACTCTTTAGGATATAGCCGATATCAACCACGCCAATCGGTGGCCGAGCGGCTGCAGCGGCGGCGGCGGGCGCTGTCGTTGCCGGTTGCTGGGCAAGCACCGCCGTGGTTGTAAGACTACTCAGAACAACAGTAGCGATTAAGCTCCAAACTCGCACTTTCAGCACTCCTTGCTTTTGTGGTTACGTCCTGCGCCACGTGACGCGCAGTAGCGGGAAAATCCCGAAATTCCAGTCGTTTGCGGCTCGCATCCTGCCAAGCCAACTGGTTGAGGCAAGCCCGTTGGGCCGTGACCGTCCGGGCGTATTGTGAAGACATTGCCCAACGGGGTAAATAGCGATTTCCCAACTTTTCTCCGTCCCAAATCCTGTTTCAAGGGGCGTTCTTCGCGATTTGGGCGTTTGCCAGTACACTATCTGCAGAATATGCCGTGGGACGGCCAGAGTCGCTGGCCCCCACGCCTTTCTCGCAACCCCAAACATCTCAATCGCTTATGTCTACTCAACTAGCTACCACTAAGAAACTCTACATTGAAACCGTCGGTTGCCAGATGAACGTCCTAGATAGTGAGATGGTCGTGGCTAGCTTGCGTCAACACGGTTATGACCTAACCCACCAGCCAGAGCAAGCCGATGCTTTGTTGTTCAATACGTGTAGTGTCCGCGAAAACGCCGAAACCAAAGTCTACAACAGTCTGGCAAAGCTAAAGCTGCTCAAACTCGAACACCCCGAAAAAATGATCGGCGTGATGGGATGCATGGCCCAGAAGGATCAGAAGCTGGTCTTCGAGCGGGCTCCGTACGTCGACCTCGTTGTAGGTCCGGGCCAGTTGCACCGAATTCCCGAGTTGCTGTCGCTGGTTCAAGCCGGTGCTGGCCAACAAATGGCTGTCAGCCTTGGGAGACGCGATGGGTCGCAAGCGGAAATTAAACGCAGCCATGAGAGTTTTGATCCATTGCGCGATCCCACCATGCGTCCCACGCCGTTCCAAGCCTATCTGCGCATCCAAATAGGCTGCGATAAGTTCTGCACCTACTGCATCGTGCCTATGACGCGCGGGCCCGAACAAGGACGCTCGCCACAAGTAATCTTGGCGGAGGCTCAAGAACTAGCGCGGCAGGGCTGCAAAGAAATCACGCTGATCGGGCAAACAGTCAATAGCTATCGCTACCTGGATGGCGATCGTGATACGCGGCTCGCCGATCTACTTGAACTAATTCACGATATCGACGGGCTGGAACGCATCAAATTCGTTACGAATTACCCCAAAGACATGACACAGCGTTTGCTCGAAACGGTTCGCGATTTGCCAAAGTGCGCAACCTATCTACATGTGCCTGCCCAAAGCGGTTCCGACGAAGTGCTCAAACGCATGAAGCGCGGCTACACGATTGCCGAATACATGGAAATGATGGAGCGAATCGAAAACATCTTACCCAACGCAGCCGTTTCCAGTGACTTTATCGTGGGCTTCTGCGGTGAAACCGAGGAAGACTTCCAAAAGTCGGTGGAACTCATTAGGCAGTGTCGATTCAAGAATAGCTTCATCTACAAATACTCCGTACGCCCTGGTACCAAAGGTTCCGTACTGTACACAGACGATGTGCCCGAAGATGTCAAACAGCGCCGCAATGTTGAATTGCTCGATGTCCAAAACGAAATCAGTCAAATCGGAAACTTGCAATTCCTAGGAAAACATGTCAACGTGCTGGTTGAGGGCCCCAGCAAACTGTCGGTCAAACGTGGTGAAACCGGACCACTAAGACAGATGATCGGTCGCACCGAATGCGATCGCATCGTCGTCTGGGATGGTAACGAACGCCAAGCGGGCCATATCCTGCCAATCCTGATCCACGACGCCAATTGCCACACACTGTTTGGTGCGGTCGAAACCGTGGACGAATCCCCGCAGGTACTCAACGTTGCTCTGCCGGTCACTACCTGAGCAATCTGTTTTCTGCTCGCAGCGGCGATGGTAGCACTCTCGTAGGCATTGCGTTCGAAGGCAGAGCCTGCGAACGCATGCTTCGCGGCGCGTCACGCTACAGCGTAGCCTTTAACTCAGCGACTACGGTCGCTGAGGTTACAAGAAAATGTAACCTTCTTCCCCGTGTTGCGTGATATCGAGACCTTGACGTTCGGACGTGCTGGGCACGCGCAACCCGATCGTTAGCTCGATGATCTTCAAGAGGATGAAACTAGCGACTGCTGCGAACACCCACGTTACCAAAGTCGCTACGATCTGACCAATGATTGTCGATGTATTGCCTTCGATCAGACCTAGCGTTTGATGATTGTCGATATCCCAAACGGCTCGACTTGCAAAAACTCCGGTCAAAATAGCGCCCAGAGTGCCACCGACGCCATGGACCCCAAATGCGTCCAGCGAATCATCGTAGCGCAGCTTGGCTTTGAGCGTCGAACAAGCGAGATAGCAGACCAAGCCACCTGCCACTCCCATCAGCAGAGCTGGCATGGGGGCGACGTGTCCGGCGGCGGGCGTAATGCACACGAGTCCCGCGACGGCACCCGAACTGGCACCAAGCAGTGTCGGTTTGCCACGCTGCAGCCACTCGGTACATGCCCAACCCAATGCGCCGGCCGCAGCGGCGAAGTGCGTAACGGCAAAGGCACTCGAGGCCACGCCGTCGCTGGCCAGTTCGCTGCCAGCATTGAATCCGAACCAGCCAACCCAGAGCATGGATGCCCCGAGGGCTGTGTACGTCAAATTGTGTGGCGGCATCGGTTCGCGCCCATGTCCTAGACGTGGCCCGATGACCAGAGCTGCCACCAATGCCGTAACGCCGGAGCTGATATGAACCACTGTGCCGCCAGCAAAGTCCAACGCCCCACCGCCCCAAGCATGTGGCTGGTGAAAGGCTAAAATTCCGCCGCCCCATACCCAGTGTGCCAACGGGCAATAGACAAACGTGCCCCACAGGATTGAAAAGATCACCATCGCGCTGAACTTCATGCGTTCTGCGAAAGCACCACAGATCAAGGCTGGCGTAATGATAAAGAACATCCCCTGAAACAGCATGTGGGTCAGCCGCGGCAGCGCGTCGCTATACATCGGCGTAATCGGCTCATTGAGAGCCTCGCTCCACTGCCGTGATACGCCATTCATAAAAACGTAGTCCAAATTGCCGATGTACGGATTGCTGCCCCCAAATGCGAGCGAATACCCGTAGAGTGCCCACAGAACAGTCATTAGCCCCATCAGAAAGATGCACTGCATCAGGATGCTAAGGATATTCTTCTTGCGAACCAACCCACCATAGCACCTGGCCAAGCCAGGGGCGGTCATGAACAAAACCAAGGCACAACAGACCAGCATCCACGCATTGTGCGGTGCCGAATCTGGACCAGCCAGGTAGGCATCCGTCTGAAACCCCTTTGGCAGACCCCCTTTGTCCGATTCTTCTGTCGTTGGTTCCGTCGTTGATTCCGCAGTTGGTTCCGTCTCAGCAGTGAGATCAGGATTCTCTGCAGGCGTAGGAATCGTCGCTGTCGTATCACCAGCGGGCTCTGGAGCAGAATTGTCTTGAGCAAGCCCGGGCGAGACGAGCATCGCAAGAAAAACACCAGTTACAGCGCAGCGGCAGATGTGGCGAACATATTGTGAAAACACGACGTAGCGACTCCTCGGCTCATGCATTAGGGGAGCTTGATTGTTACACATTGTCGAAAAAACAGAAGGCCTCAGCAGCTCGCCTGCTGCCAACCCGCTCGGTAGCTCCCGCGACCGTGCGAATCGTCAGCTCTGTGAAACCAAGTTCTAGCAACAAAATATATGCGAATTGCGAACAGGTAGAAAGTCTCGGTCGGACCACACCAATTGATCAACAAAATTTGATGCGTGGCCTGTGCATCCTAGATCACTACCGGCTTGCCACAATTGCGTCGGACGATAACCCACTGACCGCAGTGCATCATCCAATGTGCGCCTTGCATGGCAAACAAGCTACCGACGGTGGGAGCGTAGTCTATTCCTGTTGGCTGGTCAAACTGCTCCGCGCTCGTAACGTCGAGCGCTGCCAGGGTGGCGGCGCGCTGAGTCTTGTAGGCTGTCATCAGTTCATCTTTACTCGCAAAATCGGCCGCTGAATCCGAGGCGGCTTTTTCTTTCGAGTACATTTCAGAGAACCCGTTTGGCAGCGGGGGCATCGTATTGCCGGGCAACTTGCTCATCATTTCATGCTCGGAGCTGATTAGGTGCCCAATCTGCCAATTGAGGTGATTACATGCTGCATGTGGGCGCTGCATCAACTCTGTGTCATCCAAATCACCTAGGTAAGCTAGGCTGACCATTTCGGCCATAGCGAGCGCATCTTTGATTGCTGTTCTTGCATCCATCTGTCATTGCCTTGTCAAGTAAAAGTTCGCTGCGGGGCCGCACCCCGTACCATGATTCTCGTGGGTCTGAACACGCTCAACTGAGGATGGAGCGGAAAATAAGTGTCGCCTTTCGCTCCGCAGTAAGTCCACCATATACACCCTTTCGAGAGCGAAAGACGACCATAAATAACCGCTCGCTCGATCCTAACAGCACTACAACCCCAGCTCTTCTAGTTTAGGTGCCGTGCCTGGGCCCATCGCTCATATCCGGTTGGACTCAAATGGAGATAGTCTGGCAATGATTTTGCTGATAGATCATGATCCGCTTCCAGGAATACGCGACCGATATCGAAGTAGTGACGCGCTGCCCATCGGCCAAGCGGCGAATTTGATCGTTAATCGCGATATTATTCAAGCGACCTTCATCAAATTGATTGGCACCTCGAGGAAAGACTCCGTGCAAGACGACTTTAGTATTGGGCAATCGCTCGCCTAGGATGCGCAGAATCTCTTCAACGCCCGCTGCAACCTCGCTGGGATCTTGCATAAAGTGCCCAGTGTTGTTGGTACCAATCATTAACACCGCCACCTTAGGCTTCAGTTTTCCAAGGTTTCCATGGGTAAGTCGCCAAATCACGTGCTCGGTTCGATCACCGCCGATTCCCAAGTTGATAGCTCGATCTGCAAAGTGCTTCTGCCAAACGTCCCGGCCACTGCCCGACCAACCTTGCGTGATCGAGTCACCTATGAAGGCGATCTGCGCATCGGAGTTGTTTGCGGCCTCAGTCAGTTGCTTGTCGCGCTGAGCCCAATTCTTTTCGTCGCCACGCGTGGCTGGCAGCACCGCCGAATTCACTTCATACAATTGCCGCAAGTCGCGGTAGCGCTTCTGTAACCCACTTAAGATCGCAGCGTATGCAGAATCGTCATGAACGCTCTTCATCTCCTGTGGGTCGGTTTTCAAATCGAATAGATTCCACTCACGCGTGCGCGGAAAGTACATCAGTTTGTAACGATCATTCCGGACGCCATCATGCACTGGCACGTTGTGGACTGCCGCGTTTTCGTAGTACGCGTAGTAAATCGCGTCTCGCCAATCCGCGTCAGGCACACCTTGGTTTTTGAGTAATGAGACCATGCTGCGGCCTTGAATCTCTGCTGGAATTTCAACTCCAGCGACCTCCAGAAACGTCGGAGCGTAATCAATATTCTGGATCAGAGCCTGGGAATCGACGCCGGGTTTGAGGACGCCAGGCCAACGAATCAGGAACGGCATACGCAGCGATTCTTCAAACATCCAACGTTTGTCGTACCAGCCATGCTCGCCCAAGTAGAACCCCTGATCCGAGGAATAGATAACGATGGTATTGTCGGCCAAGCCAGCTTCGTCCAGATAACCAAGCAACGAGCCCACGCTATCGTCTACCGCTTGAACACAGCGCAAATAATCTTTGATATAGCGCTGATACTTCCAACTCATGACTTCGCGGTCAGTCATCTCGCCCGCGTTCAATTTTTTCAGTAGCTCGGCATTTTCTGGTTCGTACTGCGCATCCCACATCGCTTTCTGCTCGTCGGTCATCCGCGCATATTCGCCATTGGGAAGTCCCGGTTGGAAGTACTGCGTGAATTGCGCCTCGCCTTTCAATTTCATATCGTGCCCCCAGAAGAAATCCTTCTGGATCGACATTTCATTTTGCTTGAGCAGTGCGCTGCGTCCGGCGTAATCATCCAACAGCGTGTCTGGCTCCGGGACGTCCACGTCGGCGTACAACGAGAAATGCCGGGGTGGCGGTGCCCAATTACGATGCGGAGCCTTGTGCTGGCACATCAGTACGAACGGCTTGTCTTGGTCGCGCGACTTCAGCCAATCCAAGGCCATGTCGGTAATCAAATCGGTACAGTATCCTTCGATGCGTTTCTTGCTGCCGTCCATCTGCAAGAAATCTGGGTTGTAATAACTACCCTGTCCGGGCAGGATCTGCCAATGATCGAACCCCACTGGATCGCTTGACAAATGCCACTTGCCGATGATTGCGGTTTGGTAACCCGCCGATTGCATTAGACTTGGAAACGTAAATTGATTTGGATTAAATCGGTTGCCATTGCGTAAAAAGCCGTTCTTGTGGCTATGCTTGCCAGTCAAGATACAAGCTCGCGACGGGCCACAGATCGAGTTGGCACAAAAGGAGTTACGAAATACGGCTCCCTCTTTGGCGATGCGGTCCAAGTTCGGTGTTTGGTTGATTTTCGAGCCATACGCTCCAATCGCTTGCAGAGCATGATCATCGGAAAAGACAAACAGAATATTGGGCTGTTTGCCCGCGTCTACAGCGAGCGCGCCGCGCACCGACCATCAAACACGCTAACAGCACTGTGCAGCTAGCACTGATCCTGCAGGAGTTTTGCTTCCGGATGATATCGCATATGTGGGCTCCAGATGGATTGAGAACAAAGAATGGCGACGGTGGGCACTAGTGTACCAAACACCACCACACCTGGGGAAACAGCCCCGCCAAGTCCGCCCGCCCCCCTCGCTGCACGTAATCGAAGTAAATCGGGCTGCACAACTCTCGCACCGTATCACGCGCATCTCAGCCTCATTTCGCAGAATCCACAATTTAGGGGGAATGCAGGAAACTTTGGCGAAAACGATGGTTTTGATTACTCTGGAAGGCTGAGTCTATTTCAGTGTTGCGGACCTTCTGCGACCAGTGGCCACCTATTGCGCGGACGGCAAGTCCGTTTTTTCGGAGTCAGATTTTAATGCGATATCAATCGTATGAGCGCCCGCTTACTCTCTTTGACATCGTGGGTTCGATTTTTCGTTACAAGTGGCGATTCTTGTGCGTTACTTGCTTGATGCTAGTTTTGTCGGCTACGGCAGTTCTACTCTTTCCGAAGAAATATGAGTCGGAGGCCAAGCTATTTGTGCGACTGGGCCGCGGATCGGCCGCCATGGATCCAGCTACGATCGGGCAGACCATCTCAATTCAGGAATCCCGCGAATCGGAGATGAATTCGATCGTTGATATGTTGAAAAGCCGTGGTCTAGCAGAAACCGTCGTCGATTCCATTGGCCCCGAACGTATCCTCAAGCGTTACTCTTGGGTCGAAATCAAAGCGGAAGAGTGGGAGAAGCAAGCTCGTTCCAAATTGGAGGAAGCCATTCCGAGTCTGGCCGAATCGTCGGTGAGCGAAGCCGAGATATCAAGCGAAAAACTTGCCGCCGAGAAACGCCGCGAATTGGCGATCAAGGAATTACAAAGCGATCTCAAAGTCGATTCGCCGAAGAAATCGACCACAATCACCGTCGCTTTTCGCGGCGCTGCGCCGGAGGTTGCCCAGGATGTCGTCCAGTCCGTCATTGATTGTTATCAACAGATGCACGTCGACGCCTATCGTTCGGGCGGCACCTTGCAGTTCTTTGACGAACAATTCGAAGAACAGGAGCAACTGTTGACTCGCTCCGAAGAAATGCTGCGGGCCGCCAAGAACGAAAATGCGATCGTAACCATGAAAGGCAAACAGGAGTCATTGCAGACCGAAATCACCGACGTCAAGAAGATGCAACTGTCCTCGCAAGCAGAATTGGAAGCGGCCGAAGGTCGCGTTGCCAAGCTGCAGCAGGACCTGGACTCCATGCCCCGCGAGATCCTAAGCGAGAAGACGAGTGGTATCGAAGTCAAGTCGACCGACGCCATGCGCGATCGATTGTATGCACTCGAGATCCAAGAAAAAGAACTGGCCGCCCGCTATGTCTCCACGCATCCCGAGCTGATTCGCCTGCGTGAACAGCTCAAGAGCGCGCGCGAGATCATGGCCGAACAACCAAATGACCGAGAGCAAAGTACCGTTGGCGTTAACCCCGTTCACTTGCAGATTCAAAACGAACTGGTGTTGGCTCAAGCCAACGTCGCGTCGCTAACATCGAAGATGTCCGCCCTGGAAACCTTGGAACAAGCCTTGACCCAGCGGCTAAACAAAGTCAATGACTTGGAACTGGTTTCCGAATCGCTGCAGCGCCAGATCGATATCGCGAGAGAGAATCACCGCAACTACGCTCGTAAACTGGAGGAATCACGCATCAATGCCGCTCTGGATCAAGTCGCTTTGTCGAATGTGTCCGTTGTCTCCCGACCGAGCATGCGTTTCAAACACGCGAGCCCGAATCGTCCTATCCTAGCCGTTCTAGGAGTCCTGTTTTCGCTCTTCTGTGGCGTCGCTGTGGCAATCACTAGCGATTACTCTGCCAACGCGAGAGAAACGAGTCGCGTTCGCGAAGCGGAGCGGAATCGCTACGTCCGTGCACTTGAACTCGAAGCCGCACAAGCGGAAGCCGCTGTCCTGGCGGCTCGAGCGGAGCTAGCCGAAAGTACAGCCTCACGCCGAGCTGCGGAACAGACAGCCCGGCAGGTCGAAGAACTCACCCAGGAAGCCAAGCAAGACGTAGTCGTTAAGAAAGCCAAATAGAGTGGCCTCGATTGCAGTAAGTTTTGGTAAAGACCCGCGTGAGCAGGCACCGGTCCACGTGGCGACGGGAGCCTGGACCATCGACAAGCTGGCTTGCTGGCTGCTAGTGGTCGCGGTCGTATTTATCAATGCTGCGGACTTTCGCGGCGATACCGGTGAAGAATTTCGCGTCCATTGGCAAATCTATTTGCGACTCCTGGTCGCCTTCATTTGCGGTTGCGTGGGGATTCTGTATTTTATCCCCAAAACGTTTCGCGATTTCTTGGCTGGGCCCGGCTTGTTCGTGAGCGGCTACGTCGCCTGGTACGGAGCCACTTTGGTCACCAGTGTCGACCGCTCGTATTGCACCGCAGCTTGGATTTCGCTGGTTGGTGTGCTACTGATTATCCCCGCCGCCATGCGAGTATTAGGTGGGGCGAATTACCTGTCGGCCGTGGCAAGTGGCTTGACGCTATATTTGATCGGCTCTTGGATCGCGTATCTGTTCGTGCCTGCCGTGGGAGTTTTTCAAGAACAAGTCACTCAGACCTTGGTCTACGAACGGATGGGAGGCTTGGGACACCCGAACGAATTGGGATTCTACGCAGCCTTTACAGTCTTGGTTTACGCAGGACTCGCGACCAGCGGACGACTTCGCTGGTCCATAGCGAGCTGCGGTATGGCCCTTGGCGCAGCCACGTTGTTGACTTGCTTCAGTCGCACCGCCATGATCGCATGCGGCTTCGGACTTCTGTTTACCCTGCAAATGCACTTGCGCCAGCGCGGCAATGCAGTCGCTGTATTCCTCGCACTAAGTCTGCTAACGCTAGTGGCCTTCATCGCCATGGGAACCGGCAAGCTGGATTGGTTCGTAGAATCAGCGCTAACCAAATTGACCAAGTCGGGCTCGACCGAAGAACTGTCGACCGCAACCGGCCGCACCGAGATCTGGGCTTACGGCATCGAGCAAATCAAGGCCTCTCCCATCGTGGGCTACGGTTACTGTTCGGCGCGTTTTGTAATGGAAGAGTACAGTTTTCACTGTCACAACATCGTGCTCAATGCGCTTCTGTTTGGCGGAATTCTAAGTGGTGGGATCGTGCTGGGCATGATTCTCTATCTAATGCGCTCGCTTGTCGTTGCTCCACGCCCTGAAATAGACGGCTTGGTTGTCTGTATGCTCGTCGGCGGCATGGTCGATGGCCTGCTCGGCGCTCCCTCGCCAGCCGCCACCGTGCTTATTTGGTTCTCAATTCTGTTGTGGCGCCAGCTCGATATGCACCTCGCCCCGCCCGCTAGCGTCTGACTTGGAAGTTGGCTGACTTGGAAGTTAGACACACCAGTGCATAGGTTGGCAGGACCAGACCCAAGCGAGTAAAATAAGAGAGTTTGGAGTGCTCCGATTTGTCGTTTGGGAGTGCTCCGACTTGGCGTCTTGGAGTGCTCCGACTTGTCGGAGCTTTGGTATACGATACAGGCAACCGGAAGACCATCCTGGCCTGAAACAGTTCCGTCCCAACAAGCAAACACCCTGCCGACCGTAGAGAAGAAACCCCCAAAGCGGCGACAAGTCGCCGCAGTCCAAGAAATTCCCCGCTTTTTTACCCACCTTTTGCCCACGAGGCCGATTCATCATGAAATACGACTCGAATTTCCACTTGAAGATGCTTTCCGTACTATTCGTGGCACTGCTTACACCAGCAATTCAGGCAGACGACCTCTTCCCCGACAAGGGGCTCGAAGCGGCCGTTCGAGCGCAGGTTTTTGCCAAACGCAACAATACGGAACCACTAACGAAGGAAGATGTTAAACGCATTTCTGTGGTCAACGGCAAAGGCATGGAGATCAAGAACCTCGCCGGGCTTGAACACTGTGTAGCCGTCCAAGAACTCGTGTTGGAAAATAATGAGATTTCCGATTTGACACCATTGGCCGAATTGAAGTCACTCCAGTCGATTAATCTGGCGGGAAACAAAATTGAGAACATTACGCCACTAGCGGAACTCGAACGCGTGCAATACCTCGAGCTATCGCGCAATCAAGTAGTCGACGTCAAACCGCTAGAACAAATGAAGAACATGCGATCGCTATATCTATCGAACAATAAGATCGAGAACATCGAGACGCTGGGCACACTCCCAAAGGTCTGGACGCTTTACTTGGCGGAAAATCCAGTCAAGGATTTTGGGCCTATCGGCAAAATGGCTTGGGTCGATTCTTTGAAACTGAGTCATTGCGAAATCAAGGACTTGTCATTCTTGCTGCCCCTAGATCGATTGCGATCATTGGACTTGACCGACAATAAGATCGAAGATTTGGGCCCCTTAGTCGAAATTGCCAAAGGAGACAATGAAAACTCCGTCACCCCTTTTTGGCGAGTTTATTTGAAGGGCAATCCGGTCGACGAGAAATCGCCTGCGGCCATCGAGCTAAAAGAGCTAGGCGTCCGGCTAAAGTTCGACTAGCGATTTCTCAGCACTCCCACTTTGGCGTGCCGAAAGAACCGCCGAAAGAACTAGGTGTTCGGTTAATGTTCGACTAGCGTGTTCTTAGTACTCGCAGTGACCCGTCGCGTGCTCAAAAGAATGGTTGAGGAACATAAGCATGAGTCAGCGCGAACTGACGCAAGCAATGTTGATCGACGACGCAGCGGAGATTTTCGAAGTTGAACTGCGACGGCATCGCATTCTGCCAAATTTAGACGCAATCATCGACAGAGTTTTGGCTAGTGCTCCGAAAGAGTACCGCACGCAAGCCACTCGGTCCTTGATCGCTCACGAACTGCTGCTGATTCTTCGATCGCTCGTTGGTCCAGTCATCTCAGAGGCTGAAATCGGTTCTGGCCTTGGTATTCAGACAGCCCCGACTGGAACTCCATGTAATCCGGAGACGGATTCGAATCAGGCCATCGTTAACAAACTCAAGCAGATGTTTCCGGTTTACGCTGCGGAGGTTGCAGCAGCATTTGCCGCAATCAATCCAGGCGACGACAGTACAAAGGCCAGCGGACAGGACTTCATCAGCGCACCCTTAATGGGTACCCAGTTTCAAGTTGGCCAGCAAATCGATGAATATCGGTTGCTCGAACACTTGGGGGCCGGTGGAATGGGCACCGTCTGGAAGGCCGCCCAGGACCAACCGGTCAGACGTGAAGTGGCCATCAAGTTCTTACGTACTTCGCTGGCACCGGAAATCTGGCAAGATCGCTTCCGCTTCGAGCGTCAGGCACTGGCCGTGCTCAATCATCCGAACGTGGCCAAAATCATAGGCGCAGGCTCGACAGGCAAAGGCTATCCCTACTTGGTTATGGAGTTGGTGGATGGCCTCGATATCGTGAGCTATTGCAAACACGAATCACTCAACTTGGATACACGCCTGCGCTTGTTCGTGGACGTTTGCCGTGGTGTTTTGCACGCCCACCAGCACGGAATCCTGCATCGCGACATCAAACCCATGAATATTTTGGTGTCGACCGTGGATGCGATGCCCAACCCGAAGCTGATTGATTTCGGCCTAGCCAAAGCGACCGCCGCAGCCGCTCATAGACCAATCGATTCACACGACCATCGGCCAAGTGCTGGGGACGGTCGACTATATGAGTCCCGAGCAAACGCGGTTTGACCATAGCGGCATCGACACGCGTACCGATATTTATGCGCTCGGCGCCGTCCTCTATGAATTGGTCACCGGCGTGCGTCCATTTGGCGAGTATCACCTGAATGCAAAACCACTGGACGAAGCCCTGGCGATCATTCGCAACTCAGAACCGCTTCGAGCCAGTCGGCGGCCGATTCAGGAAGCGTTGTGTCAACGAACCATACCGCCGGAATTGGACTGGATCCTGCAGAAGTGCCTCGAAAGGGAGCCGTCGCGACGTTACGAATCCGTTTCCGGTCTGATCGACGACTGCCGGCGATATTTGAACAACGAAGCCGTGCTAGCGATGCCGCCAAGCGGTATGTATCGGCTTAAGAAATTCCTGCGCAAATACCGAGCTGCCGTTGCAGCGACAGCTGCCATCCTACTCACACTCATAGCTGGCCTCATCGGGACAGGCATTTCACTTAACATGGCCATCGACGCCCGCCGCTTAGCCGACGAGCGGGCTAACGATTTGTCCTCAGCCTTGCTGGACGTTGAACAAGCTGAAGCGGAGGCGACGGCGCGAGCCGCCGACTTGGAAGTAGTCGCCAATTTTCAAGCCGACCTGCTATCCGCCATCAATCCTTACACCATGGGTACACATTTGCGCGAGCAGTTGGCTAAAGGTTCGCAGCTTGCTAGCGATTCAATAAACAGCAATCAGGTCCAGCCAGCCGGGAATCAGTCCAGCGAGTCTGCACGCACAGTGATCGCTCGGGAGTCTAACGCCAAATCGCCCGCAACCACCGTGAACCTATCGGACATCAATTTCTCCGAAGTGGCCCTATCATCGCTCGATGAAAATATCTTTGCACCTGCCGAGGCGACCATCAAGGAGAAATTCAGTGACCAGCCCGTGATCCAAGCACAGTTGTTGCATACGCTTGCTGCCACTTTGCTGAAAGTTGGATTGACCGAAAAAGCCGAATTGGTGGAGCGCTCGGCAATTGAACTTTGTGAACAGTATATTGGCTTCGACGACTTGCGTACCATCTCCGCCATTCGATATCGTGCTGAGATGCTTGTTACGCTTGGCAAGCTGGACGAAGCCCAGAAGATTAGCGACCAGGCCCTTTCACTGGCACTTCAACACTTGCCCGCAGGAGACGACACACGCTTGCTGTGCATGCAAACACGATCAAGCGTACATTCCACACTCGGACAGATTCCCAAGTCCAAAACGTTGTTGGAAAAGGCGATAGCTGAGGCGGAATCCGCACCCAACGCAGACCCTCGTCTCACCGCTACCCTGCAACATTTCTTGGGCAAAGCCTTGCGGGAGTTGGGCGAATTCGAACTTGCGGAAACAGTATTTCGATCGGTACTTGAGCAACGTAAGAAATTGCCCAACGAAGAACGTGTCGGAGTAGCTGATACGCTCGGCGAACTCGGGGCCGTGCTCGAAAGCACTCGCCAATTCGAGGAGGCTGACGATTGCCTCGCTGAGTGTTACCGCGTGCATGCCGAAGTACTTGGGAGAAACCATCCAGTTGTGCTGACCGCACTCAACAACCTGGCCTTCTTCAAGTTCTCAAAACAAAACCCTGCTGAGGCTGAGCCTCTAGTTCTTGAGAGTATTGCGCGTCACACAGAAGCTTTAGGACCGCTACACACGAACACGCTGGGAGTGATCAACACTTACGGATCATACCTCTACCATTCCGCTGAGTACGCCAAGGCCGTCGAAGTATTCGAAGAGTTGATTCCGAAACTGGAACGCAGCGCCGGAGTCGACCATCCGCTCACCATCGCCGCCATCGCGAACTTGGGCGTAAACTATCGTCAAAACAATCAATACGAACTCGCTTTGGAGTGTTTGGAGAAAGCATGGAAAAAGCATCCTACGCATAGCGATCTTGACTACATCCGCCATCAATACTTCTCGACCTGCATGAGTGGCGGCAAACCCGAACGAGCCAAACAACTGGCCCGCGATGAAGAGGAGTATCTTCGCAATACCTACCCTGCTGACACGTTACAATTGGCGAATCAACTAGTAGTTCCTTGGTCTTGGTACATGGGCATGTCTGACTGGTCGGCCGCTGAACCGCTGCTGCGCGAGTGCGTCGCCATCCGCGAGCGACTAGCACCCAACGACTGGCGTACCTTCGATCAACAATCCACCCTCGGCGAATGCCTCCTCAAGCTCGGCAAGTACGACGAAGCCGAACCCATCTTGCTCGCTGCCACCCAAAAAATGCAATCTGCCCCCGACATCCCTGTCCCCATGCGTGATAAAGTCGGCTACTCCATCGACCGCCTCGTCGAACTTTACAACGTTACCAACAACAAGTCCCAAGCCGCTCAGTGGCAGGCCAAATTGGACGCGTTCAGTGCCACGCCATAGAACAGGCAATTCGTGAGCATCGACGAGTACACTCGTCGATGCAGTGCTTTGTGTCACCATAAAACTGCGGTGCCGGCAAAGATCACGTGCCACTCTACGCAGCTCGCTGCATATAGGCAGTAAATAGCTCATTTTCGAGTGAACACAATAGCTGCACAACTTCGGTAGCCACCGGACGATCGGCTGGGTCGCAAGCGAGCATGGCTTGGGCCACTGGTGAACGCGTGAAGCACTCGCCCACTAGCTCAGCGACGACAACAGCCGCTGCATACACGTCTTGGGCAGAAGAGCATTCAAATCCCCCTGTGGCAACCTCGGGCGCATCGTAGCGTGTGCGAGCCCGGGCAAGCCGCATCACCATACCGACTTCCGTACATTTCCCAAGTCCGATGAGTTTCACGCGTTCCAAATCATCGATCAACAAGTGCTCAGGCCGCACGTTGCCATGAACGTATCCCAAGCGATGCAAACCAGAAAGTGATTCCAGGAGCTGTCGGGCAAGCCACACCAGCAGTGGTTTTGCGGGTGAAAGAGTTTGTGCCGCTAACCAGTCGCCCATCGTCTGTGCATTTAGGCGCGAAAAAATCAACAGCGGCTGTTGGGCATCTAAATCGTGAGCGATCAGCGGAGGAAAGCACGGGTTACCGGTCGCGCAGATCACAGCTAAACGCTCAAAGTAATCAAACTCTGCCGCTTGGCGGTCGCCTACGAAACGGCGTCCAAAGTAGGTCGCGGTCTGCGGCGAACCAGCTTGCGAACACCACAGCAGTTCGTGGCTACCGCGCTGGGCGATAACTTGATCGATTCTCCACATTTTTGCCAACTTTCTTCGAGCAACCATCGAGCCTAGTTTTTGAATCGGCCAAGTCGTTTCTGTTTCAACACAAGTTTGTCATGATGCAGACTGAAGCCGCAGGATTCAGTAGGATTAGCTTCTGCGACATTCTGTTCGGTCGCCACGCCGCCCCGCGCCGCGTGCCAAAGGAAGGCAAGCGGACAGAAAGCCGAGCTACAATAAGACTCGTAGCCGTTCACGAACTTGGAGTCGACAGGAGAGGGTCGGGAGTCTTTTCAGCAGCACCCGCCACCGATGAGATGCCGT
>JAWKTR010000034.1:0-41869 GCA_041398985.1 Pirellulaceae bacterium | reverse complement strand
GAGGTTCACTACTTAGGGCCACGGCTAGCGCCTGAGGTTCACTACTTAGGCCCACGGCTAGCGCCTGAGGTTCACGAAGGCGAATTACACCAATAGCCCGCTCGTGCTGCCATGACACTCTTTGCATCCCTTTTGCCGCAAGGTTTGCCAATTCGGTACCATCAGAACTGCCGACTTTTTCTTGGATTCTGTCGGGCAAATTTTCCGAAGCTGAATTAAGTAGTTTTGCGCCGTGATGGCTCATCGCGCATTTCACTTCGAATTCGACCGCTTTTCGCAAGGACGTGGCACGGCGGGCTTTAGGATTCAGCTCCAGGCTGGATAAACTGTGCCATGACTCAAAAACGATCGACGCTAGGGCCGCGCGGCTGGGCGATTCTAACGCTCGCTGGCGGCGCTGCGCTCTCCTCACCTTTCTTGCGTCCAGCGCAACTTGCGCAACCCGAACCCCTTATCACTGATCCGTTACCAACTGCCCCAGTGCTGGCGGCCAACTATGGTCCCGCTCCTAGCTTTGCTTCCCAGTCTTCGATGCGAACTGGTACCACTGCGTCCATCGTCGAAGCGAGCAGTCCAGCCACCACGGTCGATGTGAGTGCCATTTCGAACGCACAAAAGGTGATTACAAGCAATCAAGCGGCCTTGCCAACGTGGGCCAAGAAAGCTTCACCGCTGGACGCACTGATCCAAGTGGGACCTGTCGCAGGCGAGTTCACTGAACTGGCCAGCGGCGCGTTGCAACCCATCCAGCCGTGGCAGTCTCATGGCACAACCCAGGACGTTTTAGCCAGCGGCGACGACTTGAGTCAACTAGCTGCACAACGACATTCGCCCTGGCAGGAAACTGCGGATCTGCCTGCTTTCGAAAGTCAGCCCGCCTTGGCCACCAACTGGAAGCCTGAGAAAGTTGACATCGCTAAGTTGCTCAACGACAACGCGCGAAATCAACGCAGCAATTCTCATCCGCTTCAGGCCGCCCCGATCGGACAACTCGAGGGAGAACTTGTGCAACCCGGTGGATTGGCGCGCGCTACGTTGCGCAGATCGACTTCGAGCGTTGCGAATTCGGCAACCGATACGAGCTCCACTGATACCAACTCCACAGCACCACCGTCCCGGGGGAATTTTGTTTTCCAACCCAGCCTGCGCCCGTAATGCTCTGTTGCCAACAAGCGATTTGAAAAGCCCTTTGGCGACTAATCGAGTACAATCTACGGTGGAGGCCAATTCGATGCAGCTTGAAATACAATTCTTTGCGGGCGCAGCCGAAATTGTTGGTGCGCGCAGCATCGAGCTGACGGTGCCTGATGGATCATGTTTGCGAGAAGCGATTGCTAAAATTGTAGCCGCTTACCCCAATTTGGATGCTCTAGCCGCCCGCAGTCGCTGGGCAGTCGCAAACCAATTTGTCGATGGTAACTTCGAATTCTTTGGGCGGTCTGCCAAACTAGCCATGATTCCACCAGTCAGTGGAGGATAGTCGTATGCGAGAATCATGTCGGCGAGTCAGTTCCAGGCTTGCAAGTTCGTCAGGTTTGGGCTGAAATCCAACAGTCGCGTCTGAGAGAGGCGGGCTACGTGTGTGTAAGTTAAGTTGCGCGTATAATGGTCACATGATTGAACTTACATACAACCCAATTGATATTTCTCGGTTATTAGAGGTGGTGTCCAACCCAGCTTGTGGGGCGGAGGTGCTGTTCGTGGGTACTACGCGACAATGGACGTCGCATCCACATGCTTCTGGAGACCGTACTGTCGAAACCTCGCACCTGGTCTATGAAGCCTACGAGGAAATGGCGATTTCTCAGTTGCAGGCATTAGCCGATCAGGCTCGCTCGCAGTGGCCGGTGCAAGCCGTAGCGATCGTGCATCGGCTGGGTAAGGTGCTGCCCATGGAAGCGAGTGTGGCCATTGCGGTTGGTTGCCCGCATCGCGCCGAAGCGTTCGAAGCAGCCCAGTGGCTGATCGATTCCATTAAACATGATGTCCCAATATGGAAGCAAGAACACTATGTGCAGCCTGCGGGCGCCACACCTGTCAGCGCCGAGTGGATTCATCCAACGAGTGGAAGTTGCCACTGTGAGTCGGAGCATACCGACCAAATTTCACAGCTGCCTCAACAGGCTCCGCGGTTACAACGCGAGACAAAGTCTACGCAGTCTCAACAGATGCAGCAACAATGAACCGAGTACCTTCAGCACTACTCCGATCAACGCATGATCTTGGTTCGCCTGCAACCAAGTCCGGTTCGCTGATTGATAACTTTGATCGAGTGCATCGATCCCTGCGGATTAGCGTAACCGACGTGTGCAATATTCGTTGCCAATATTGCATGCCTGCAGAAGTGCAATTTCAACCACGCGATCGCCAACTGAGCTTTGAGCAGATTGCGCAGTTCGTACGCACCACCGCGCGGCTGGGGGTAGTCCACTATCGCCTGACTGGCGGCGAACCTCTGTTGCGACCTCGCTTGCATGAATTGATTAAGTTGCTCAAAGAGATTAAGGGCGTAGAAGAAGTTGGTCTGACAACCAACGGCCTATTGTTGGCCGAACAATTGCCCGAGTTGCTGTCTGCCGGCTTGCAGCGCGTGAATATTAGCCTGGACACTTTGTCTGACGCAACATTTAAGAAACTGGCACGCCGCGATGGCTTGCAGCGTGTCTTGGCAGGCATCGATGCAGCCGTCCAGGCGGCCCCCGCATTGCACCTCAAACTGAATTCATTGGTCTTGCGCGACGTCAATTTGGACGATGTCCTGTCGCTCGTCGAATTCGCTCGCGAGCGAAACGTAACATTGCGATTTATTGAATTTATGCCGCTCGACGCCGACCGCAGTTGGTCAGTAAATCGAATGGTCAGTGGTGATGAATTGCGACAGCGGATCGCTACGCATTGTGGCGGTCTGGTTCCAGTGGAGCCCGAAAACCCGGCACAGCCAGCGACGGACTATATGTTTGCCGAGGGTGGCCCCGGACGAATTGGCTTTATCGACTCGGTCACGCGACCGTTCTGTGGAACCTGTGATCGACTGCGACTGACGTTTGACGGCAAGGTCCGCAATTGCCTATTTGGTAGTCAAGAGTGGGATGTGCGCGAGTTGCTGAACGACCAGCACAGCGAACAGGAACTCGGCCAATTGCTGCTAAACGCCGTCGCGGCCAAGCACCGGTCGCATGGAATCGCTGACGCTGACTTTCAACCGCCAGCTCGGGCTATGTATCAGATCGGCGGATAATATGATGGCGCGTCGCGTTTATCTTGACAACGCTGCTACGACATGGCCCAAGTGTTCACAGGCCACAGCGGCTGCCTTTGAGTTCGCGGAGCAGTGTGGTGCCACGGCTGGCCGTGGTGCTTACGCGAGTGCTTTGCAGGCAGACAACTGGGTTGCCAACGCGCGGCGTAGTTTGGCGAGGTTGATTGGTGCTCCCAGCGGGGATGATATAGCACTCTGCTACAGTGGGACCCATGCGCTGAATGCGGCCCTGTTTGGTATGTTGCGCACGGGAGACGATGTACTCACCACAGACATCGAACACAACAGTGTCTTGCGTCCGCTACAAGCCATTTGTGAATCAAGAGGAATTTCAGTCTCACATGTCCGTAGTGATACGAATGGCTTGGCCGATATCGTGGTCGCGCGGGAGTTGCTTGAACGCCGGAAGGCTCCCAAACTGCTGTGCGTCGGGCATGCTTCCAACGTGACTGGCGTTGTGCAAGACTTATCAGCCTGGCGTGCATTGGCGGACCAGTGTGGTGCCCTGTTGCTGGTCGATGCTTCGCAGACGCTCGGCTACCTACCCATCGATGTAAGAGCCTCAGGAATTGACCTGCTAGCCGCTGCGGGACACAAGGGATTGCGGGCGCTGAGTGGCAGTGGCTTGTTGTACGTCCGCAGTGACTTGCAGACAACCCTGCAACCACTAATGTACGGCGGCACTGGGCGCATCAGCCAGTCGCTGGAGACGAGCCAGCCGTGGCCCGCCAATGTGGAGGTGGGGAATTTGAACTTGCTGGCCATCGTCTCGATGGCCGTCGCCGCCGAAGCTGCTCTTGCACCCGAAAGCTTGAGTAGTTGGCAAGCCGCATTCGAGCGACTGCGGTTAGGACTTCGCCAGATCACAGCCATTCAACTGGTAGCCGACGACTGCTCTGTGGCCAGAATTCCGGTGCAGAGCATTATGGTGGATGGTTGGGACGTCCATGATTTGGCCAGTATCTTAGACACCAGCTTTGGTATCGAAGTGCGCGCGGGCTGGCATTGTGCTGCGCGAGTGCATGCTGCGCTTGGCTCCGCAGCCACCGGTGGCACTTTACGATTAAGCCCTGGACACAGCACGAGTCTGGACGAAATCGACTTCACCCTAGCCGCGTTTCAAGCGATCTTAGGGTAGCGCAAGTCAGGCGATGGCGGCAGTCACGAAGCTTCGAATGTCCTTCTCGAGAGCGGCCAAGCGATCGTTCAACCTGGCTTGGGCAGCTGCCAAGTCTTGACTGTCGGCTGGCGAACAATAGGTAAACATATAGAATTTAACCTTGGGCTCCGTACCCGATGGACGCACGGCGAAGTAGTTGCCTTCTTCGGCCAAGTCGAGCATGACCATATCGGCCCGGTCGGCTTCTAACGCTTGAGTGCTACCGTCAGCCAAACGCGTGGTTAAATTGCTGTAGTCCCGAACTTGCGCGACGTCGATGCCGCCCAGTTGTTGGGGCGGCGCAGTGCGAAAGGCGTCCATGAGCTTCCGCATTTGAGCCATACCCTCGCTGCCTTCCATCTGCACGTTGATTAAGCTTTCCAAGTGGCAGCCGTGTTGCCGTTGCAGCTCCGCAAGTCTCTCGTGCAAGGACTTGTTCTCGCTCTTTAGTTGTGCAGTCAGCAGACACATAAGTAGGCAAGCAACCGCCCCGTCTTTGTCTCGAGCGTACGAGCCGATCAAATAGCCATGAGACTCTTCCGTGCCAAATACAAAATCTTCGGGGCCTACCGCATCCATGACCCCGGCGATCCATTTGAAACCAACGTGCAAATTGCCTTCGCAACGCACAGAATATGCTTCGGCAATGCGCCGCGAAAGTTCTGTAGTGACCAACGTCTTGATGATATAGGACTTGTCGGTCAACTTCCCCAGCGACTTCATCTTCGCGCAAACAAAATCAGTGAGCAAAGCACCAATTTGATTGCCATTGATCGTCGCCCACTGCCCACTGGTGTCGGTGGTCAGCGGTGCTGCGACACCAAGTCGATCGCAATCGGGGTCTGTGGCGATGATCACATCGGCACCGATCGATTGGGCGCGCTGGATGATCTCGTCAAACACAGCCTTGTTTTCGGGATTGCTTACATGGCCAGGTACATTTGGGAAATCACCGCTGGGCTCCGCATGTCGCTGATAGACTTCGCAATCTGCAAAACCCGCTTCTTTTAGCACGGGCATGACGGCAAATGCTCCCACACCGTGAAGCGGCGAAAAGATGATCTTGGCGTCGCGAGGACCAGGCCACGCAAATTGATTGACTTCGGCAAAATAGGCTCGATCCGACTCGGCTGTACACAGTTTGACTTTTTCTTCCGATACCGCAGCAGCAAAATCCGTACGCTTGATCAGGTTGGTGGTCATCACACAGTCGATAATCGCCTGATCGTGTGGTGGCAGGATCTGCCCTCCGGTCGACCAATACACTTTGACTGCGTTGTCGCTGGGCGGGTTGTGGCTGGCGGTAACCATAATTCCACAATCACAATTAAAGTGGCGTACGGCGTAGGAAAGCTGAGGGGTGGCTCGATATTCGTCCAGGAAATAGACTTCAAAGCCATTGGCGACCATGATCGAAGCGCACAGCTCAGCAAATTCACGAGAACGATGCCGGGTATCGTAGGCGATCGCGCACTTCAATTGTCGATCTTCATTCTCTGGCCGCGCGAGCAAGTAGGTCGCCAGACCTTGGGCGCTTTCGCCAATGGTGCGTTCATTGATCGCGTTGGAACCAAATTCGTACATCCGGCCCCGGCGACCGCCGGTACCAAAGGGAATCACAGTCCAAAATACATCGTCGAGCTTTTGCCATTTGCCAGCTTGAATATGTTCGATAATCGATGCGTGGTATTTGGCATAGCGCGTCTCCGTCAGCCAGGTGCCCATGTTCTTGGCGGCGGCTGGAGTCAGTTTTTGAGCTTCGACGGCTTGTTGCACAGCGGAAATTGCTTCTTGATTGTTCATGGTCGTCGACAAATGCTGATAAAGTTGGAAGAATGTGGGTTCAGGATTGTAACACCCGGAATTGAATCCCTCAATCAATGATGTTTGGTACGCAATGAGTGAACCGATAATTAGTGTCAGTGGACTACGCGGGACGATTGGCGAACAACTTACGCCTGCTGTGGCGTCGCGATACATGGCGGCACTCGCCAGTTCTATACCTGTCGTGCGTGGGGCAACCGTGGTTCTAGGCCGCGATGGTCGTGAGAGCGGGGCGATGCTGTCGCGTGCGGTCGCTGCTACCCTGCAGGCTCATGGCTTGGACGTGGTCGACCTTGGCGTAGCTGCGACCCCGACAGTGGGCGTTGCTGTCCGTAAGCTGCAGGCAGCGGCCGGTGTGCAAATCTCCGCCAGCCACAATCCGCGGGAGTATAACGGACTAAAGCTCTTCAACGCCCAGGGACGCGTGTTTCCCAAGCTCGAAGGCGAACAGGTGTTGGCCGCATATCGCGCAAATCAACATCGCTGGGTGCCCGTCGACGATTTGGGCGGTTTCTGCACAGACAATGATCCGCACTCACACCACTTGAAATCGGTCTTGGCAACCGTGGATGTAGACGCGATCAAGAGCAAGCGATTCAAAGTGCTGTTGGATAGCAATCATGGTGCGGGAGGACTGCTGGGTGCGCCGTTGCTGCAAGCACTGGGTTGCCAGTTAACGCTGCTGGGTGGCGATCCTGACGGTCAGTTTTCCCACCCGCCAGAACCGCTTGCTGAGAACTTGACGGATGTTTCTCGGCAGGTGTGTGGACAAGGCTATGATGTCGTCTTCTGCCAAGATCCCGACGCCGACCGATTGGCGGTTATTGACGAAAACGGCCTCTTTATCGGCGAAGAATTTACGCTGGCGCTGTGTTTGATGCAAATGCTGCCCCAACTCGTGCCGTCCGACGGTGGTTCTACTACCATCGTAACCAATTGCGCGACCAGCAGCCTAAGCAAGGTTTTGGCAGCGAAATACGATTGCAAGTTCATGCAGTCTGCCGTGGGTGAAGCGAATGTGGCTGATCTGATGATTGCCGAAAAGGCTGTGTTTGGAGGAGAGGGGAACGGCGGTCCGATTGATCCAGCCGTCGGCTATGTGCGTGATAGTTTTGTGGGCATGGCACGCATCTTGGAACTGATGGCCACCAGCGGTGCTTCCATCAGTGAGCTCGTTCAGCAGTTACCGCCACTATCCATGATCAAAGACAAAGCCACGCTCGATTCGGCCAAGCTACCGGCTCTATTGGATCGATTGACTGCCAAATGCGACGATGCGGCGTCAAGTCGCTTGGATGGTCTGAAGCTCGATTGGCCAGACCGTTGGTTATTGGTACGCGGAAGCAACACGGAGCCCATCGTGCGCTTCATCGCTGAAGCTCCCACGACTGCCGAAGCCCAACAGCTCTGTGACTTAGCCCGTCAAATCGCTGATGGCGTGTAACCATTTAGGCAAAGGTTCGGGAGTCTTTTCAGCCCAAAACGATGTTTAACCCATTAGCAACTACAGTTCCTACTAGCGGTATCGCAGCTAAGGCGGCGCTGCTGAAAAGACTCCCGAATCTGTGCTATATGATCCACGTTCGTAAACGGCTCCGGGAAACCTCCCCGCGACCGCTGCCTACATTTCTTTCATCGCCTTGACGATATCCAAGACCGCTTGCTGGCCATCTGCGTAGAGCATGAGTGTATTGGGTAAGGCAAACAATGGGTTAGGAATCCCAGCAAATCCTGGGCTGAGGCTTCGCTTAATGACGATCACCGTGCGGCATTTGTCGACATCGATAATAGGCATGCCAGCGATTGGGCTTTTGGGATCTGTTCTAGCAACTGGATTAACGACGTCGTTGGCACCGATCACGATAGCCACGTCGACTGTGTCCAGAGTCGGATTGATCTCATCCATTTCTTTGAGCTTGTCGTAGCTAATATCGGCTTCGGCGAGCAGCACATTCATGTGCCCCGGCATGCGCCCTGCGACCGGGTGAATCGCATACTCGACCGAAGCTCCTCTGGATTCCAACAGCTTGCTGAGATCGCGCACGGCGTGCTGCGCTTGAGCCACGGCCATTCCGTAGCCAGGCACAAAGACCACGCGCTGTGCGCCGTCCAGAATCATCGCCACGTCATCGGCTGATGTGCTGCGAACATTCGCGTACACTTCGTCTGCATCAGCGGCTTCTCCGCCACCCGCCATAGTGCCGAACAAGACGTTCAATAGGGAACGATTCATAGCCTTGCACATAATCTGCGTTAGGATCACACCCGACGCTCCAACCAATGAGCCGGCGATGATCAAAGCATTGTTCTCAATGACAAAACCCGTCGCCGCGCCAGCCAAACCGGAGTAGGAATTCATCAGCGAAATAACCACAGGCATATCGGCACCACCAATCGGCAGGACTAGGAATAGTCCCAACACGGTGGCAATCAGCATGATCAGTAGGTACCAGGCTGTCTGTCCTAGCTCGCCGGACGTGCCAGCCAGTAGTCCAACAAACACCAGCGACAGGATCAACAACGCACCATTGATCAGCGGCTGCTGCGGCAGACTGAATGGCTTCTTAAACTGTTTGAATTCCTCTAGTTTCGCATAGGCAACCAGGCTGCCCCAGAACGTCACTGTCCCGATTAAACCCGACAGGCCGATCGCTACCAAACTGTCGACAGTTTGATCCTTGGTCAATTCTAAGTCTGCCCAAGCGACAAGCGTCGATGCGCCGCCCCCGAGCGCATTGAGCAAGCCGACCATTTGCGGCATAGACGTCATCTCAACTGACAACGCCAAGTAGGCGCCAATGGAAGCGCCGATCACCAAGCCCACCACGATGTAGACATAGCCATCGATTTTTGGATCAACGAAAGTAGCCAAGATGGCCACTGCCATACCCAACGCGGCAATGACAATTCCGCGGACCGAAGTTCGCGGGTGGGACATTTGCTTTAGTCCCAGGATGAACAGCAGGGCCGACGCAAGATACGCAAGCAGTAGTGGAGCGGAGCCAGTCATGGGAGGTTCGCCAAGTGAGTTGTGCGTTAGCCGATTTGTCCCCAATCGGTTGGATGCATCGAATATTCCGTTGAATTGTCTTGCGGACTGGGACGGTCCGTTTCTTTTGCGATTAGCGCTTCTTGAACATCATCAACATGCGGTGCGTCACGAGGAACCCACCAACTACATTGACCATGGCTAAGACGACTGCGAGGAAACCAAGTAACGAACCAAAGCCCCCCAAGGCGTGGCCGGCAGTCAACATTGCACCGACAATCGTAATGCCGCTGATTGCGTTTGAACCACTCATCAGCGGCGTGTGCAGTGTTGGCGGGACTTTGGTAATGACCTCGAAACCGACAAAAATCGCCAACAGGAAAATCGTCAAGCTGCCAACCAACATTGCCGCTCGCGATCCGTTGTCGCGCGCCGCACGTTCCGCTGGCTCGCTGCTCGACGTTTCGGTCGGAGTCTTATCGGTTGGTGCCGTATCGGACGCTGTCTCTGGCTGCGTGGAGCGCTGCGGTGCGGCAGTTGCATCGCTGGGTGGATCGGCAGGCTTGCTCGCTGGAACATTCGCCTGTTTTACATCGGGAGCAGCCTGTCGCGTCTGTGCCGGGCAGGATGACGCATATCCGATACACAGGCAGACGCCCAGTGCGATCAAAAAGTATCGACTCAACATGAACTCATTACCTTTTCTCGTTTGACGGCAAACACGACTACTTTTCGACTACGAAAGCAGGCCCCTTACACGTTCGCTAGAAACTTCGCCTGCATGAGCCACCAGCGTATCACTAATAATCTCATCTTCGCGATTCAAATTCAGTTCGCCTGCCTTGATCATATTCTGCAGAAACTTGACAACATTGTTGCCTAACATTTGGCTGGCGTGATTGGGGATCTCTGTGGCAATATTTGTTGGCCCTAGGATGACGACGCCATTTTCCACGACGCGCTGATCAGGTTGGCTCAATTCACAGTTACCACCGCGTTCGGCCGCTAAGTCAACAATGACACCTCCGGGAGCCATGCCTCGCACAGCATCCGCAGTCACCAGCAGCGGCGATTGGCGCCCAGGAATTGCGGCCGTTGTAATCACGACGTCGCTTTGCGCGACCACACTGGCCATTAACTCACGCTGCTTGCGGTAAAATTCCTCGTCCATCGCTTTGGCATATCCGCCCTGCCCTTCAGCGGCTGACGCATCAATCTCGAGTTCGACAAACTTTCCGCCCAGACTCTCGACCTGTTCGCGACAAGCGGGACGCACGTCGTAGGCCGACACAATAGCACCTAACTTTCGGGCGGTAGCGATGGCCTGCAAGCCAGCAACACCAGCGCCGATCACGAAGACTCGGGCGGCCGTCAGTGTCCCAGCGGCGGTCATCATCATGGGGAACATCTTGGGCAACTCCATTGCGGCGACCAAGACAGCGCGGTAACCGGCGATGGTGGCCTGCGAGGAGAGTACATCCATGCTCTGCGCGCGCGTGATCCGCGGAATCAGTTCAAGTGAAAAGAGTGTCACGCCAGAGCCGGCCCAGTCGGCGATTGCCTGCGGCTTACCGAGTGGGTCGCACGAACCGATAACGATTTGCCCGGGGCGAACCTGCCCCCGCACCGCAGCACCTTGGTCCGCGTCCATGCCAGCTGATCGCACCTGCAAAACGATGTCTGCTACCATCGCTGCCGACAAGTCCGCAGCAATCGTGGCGCCTTTGTCGATGTACATCGCGTCTGTAAATCCAGCTTCTTCGCCAGCGCCGGATTCGACCAAGGTTTCACAGCCCAGTTTGGCCAGTTGCGGTACATTGGCCGGGATTAGCGAGACACGTCGTTCGCCCGGATAGCGTTCTGTGAGCACCGCGATCTTCATGAGTCACCTTGTTGAGCCACTTGAGCAGAATCGGTTGTTACTTCCTCCACGATAACCGAGTAGCATAACAGAGATGCCGAACTTGTTCAGCACCCTCACTTAACATCCTCGAAGTCGTTTAGTGGAAAAACCGCATGCCTCGTTCGCGCCGCGTCTGGAGATTTCGCATCGCAGCCGTCATGGTAGGCTTGCTGCCAATCGTGTTGGCTGAAATTGGGCTGCGAGTACTAGGCGAGCCACCATCGGCGACGACCAGTGATCCATTTATCGACGTAAGCCAGTTGAAACCCCTGTTTGTACCTGCAGATGACCCCGCCGAGTTGGAGATCGGCCAGCAACGACTCAATCTGTTCAATCAAGCGAACTTTCAACGGGTCAAACCGGCGGGCACCTATCGGGTCTTTGCGCTTGGCGGATCGACGACCTACGGGGAGCCTTATAACTCACCCACCGCTTTTCCCAAATGGCTACAGCTCAATTTGCAGGCTGCCCAGCCAAAACGCACGGTGGAAGTCATTAACTGCGGTGGCTTGTCCTATGCCAGCTACCGCGTCCTCGCCATTCTGCGTGAAGTTCTGCAATATGAACCCGATCTGATTGTCATCTACACAGGCCACAACGAATATCTCGAACGCCGAACCTACCCGCCATTGTCGCAGTCGCCTTGGATTGCCAAAATTCGCTTGGTCCAATTGGTAAGCTCGTGGCTGCGTTCTACGGGCACCGACCGAGGCAACGTCAAGTCGCGAACAGTCATGCATGCAGAAGTCGAAGCCTTGCTGGATTATTCCGGTGGATTAGAAGAGTATCACCGCGATGACCAGTGGCGTGAACCCGTCGTGGATCATTTCGAATTCAACCTGCGTCAGATGGTGGCCGCTTGCGATTCAGCCAACGTGCCTTTGCTGATGGTAAATCCCGTCTCAAATCTGCTCGATTGCCCGCCCATGAAATTCGAGCTGGCTTCGAGTCTAGATTCGGAAGATCGCGCAGAATTTGAACGACTGTGGCAGCGCGCGACCATCGCCGCGCAGCCCGCCGAAGCGATCGAATCACTGCGCAAGGCTTTGGCCATCGATCCATTCCATGCTGGCGCTAACTATCTGTTGGGCCGACTACTAGTGCAGGCGGGTGACGACCAAGCTAAACGTTTTCTGATCGAAGCCAAAGATCAAGACGTGTGTCCTTTGCGAGCAACATCGCATATCCAAGCGCGCGTGCTTCAGGTTGCCCAGGACCTGGACGTCGCGCTCGTTGACGCAGATCGGCTGTTTAGTGAGTTGAGCGAGAATGGAATCGTGGGCGATCGCTGGTTGGTCGATCATATTCATCCGTCCGTCGAAGGCCACCAACGGTTGGGCGAAGCCATCGCTGCAGAATTGATCCAAAGGCAGGTCGTGAAGGTGGGTAATGTGAATTGGCAAACCGATCGCCAGCAATTGTATGATCAGCACTTGAATTCGCTGAATGAAGCTTACTATCATCGCGGACAGCAACGTTTAGAGGGGTTGCGGCTCTGGACCCAGGGCCGCGCTAAAAAGGTTCGGCCGCAGTGATAAAGTTCTCATGCGGGAGTTTCTCGCGAACGCCACCTAAGTCGGCGTCAGCGGACGACATACGGTGTAATGCCTGCTACTACTTGGACGACCATCTCGCGCGTATGCAGAATCCTGCATCCAAATGCCGCATGGCACCGTCCTCGAGCGTCAGTCGGTACTGTTGTAGTCGTGCGAGCGGCGAGAGTTTGTGTATGAATGCAGCGATATCTGAGTCTGATGGAACGGAACTGTGACCCGTGACTAGCAACCGTGAACACTCATTTTGATTCAATAGTTGCAAGGACTCTTCCAGCAGCTGTGGCAAGTCGCGCGCGATTTCCCAACGGCGACCGCTGGGGCCATGACCGTAGCTGGGGGGATCCATAATCACGAAATCGTAGTGATTGCCACGACGCAATTCACGACTGACGAACTTGCGAGCATCTTCAGTGATCCAGCGGATAGGCCGTTCGTCCAGCCCACTGGCTGCGGCATTCTGCCTGGCCCAAGCGACTGCTGGTGCAGACGCATCGCAGTGAATCACATGAACTCCGCTGGCTGCCAAAGCGAGAGTCATACCGCCGGTGTAAGCAAAGAGATTTAGTGCCGATAGCGTTCGTCCATCCGCTATGGCCTGCGTTTCTTCGGTCAACCAACGCCAGTTGTCCACCTGCTCTGGAAATACGCCAACGTGTCCAAAGGGAGTGAGCTTGAGTTGAAAGACCAGCGGACCGCACCGCGTTGTCCACTGCAGATCGAAGGCACATTGTTCGTCGCTATCGCTCAGTACTACATCTGCGTCCCGCCACAGCGACAAAGCCTGCTTTCGCATGCCAAGGGCTGCCGGCGAAGGACGATCCAGGAG
This sequence comes from Pirellulaceae bacterium, assembly GCA_041398985.1. Lineage (GTDB taxonomy): Bacteria > Planctomycetota > Planctomycetia > Pirellulales > Pirellulaceae > Aureliella. Next base: position 28,353 of record JAWKTR010000034.1, on the reverse strand, counting down.
CATTTTGCCGAATCGTTCGAGCTTGCGACCCTCGCCAAAATCGACGAGCTGGTACTCTTGCGGCGTCCATTGCAATTCACTCATTTCTTTCCTACGCACCCCGTCGCAACACGGCTCTGCTCATCGAATTGTCGAACCGCCCCCAGGCCATCGTCCAGCCTATCGTGGACACGCCATACTAATTACAGAGCCTTGCAACTAGTCCGAGATGCTACGCACTTAGCGTTGCTTCAGCTCGCGCGCGCGCTCAGCAACGGCTGCAGCTTGTTGCGACGTGCCCTCGGAAATTGCGACGCTCAACCAGCCATCGCGTATCTCGACTTGGGATACTGCCAGACCCGCCGCGCGTGGGTCGCTGGCCCAGGCTTCTGCGACCAACGGAATCTGTGGATTGGCGACAAAAATCTTCGCGAATATTACGCGTAACGGCAGTCGATCGTGTCTACTGACGATCTCTACCACTCCATCCCGCAACAGTTCGGCATGCAAGCCGTCCGCGACAGGAATGTAGGTGGAGGTAACCATGAATCGTTCAATGTGGATGCGATTGGGTTGCGAAAGTTCGGCGATACGCAGTGATAGTCGCATGCGACCATCTACCAACTGGATGCTGGCGGGATGTAGATCATCAAAGCGAATGGTAATATCGGCTGGCACATCCTCAGGCATTTCCCACGAGGACTGTTGGAAGACTTCGCCAATCCGCTCGTACAGTTCCGGCAAGGTCCACGTACGTCCGCTCAAGCCAATTTGATCGATGGCGTTGTTAATCGTCGACTGATGAAACTGTAAACTCATCAAAGCGTCGCTGGGAGCCCGTGGACGCGGCGTGAACGAAGCCATCTGCTCCTCGTTGGCCACGCGGTAGCGAACCGTCAGTCGCTGTGCGGTAGTATCCATCGAAACCACCATCGGGTTCAGGCTGAACTTCTGCAGTGGCCCAATTAGCCGATTGTTCAGTTCACGCTCGGCATTGGACAAGCCCTCTTCGAGCCGCCGATCCAATTCCGCATCAGCCTCTTGAGCGATGAGTCGACGCGTGATGCGCTGCGCCAGGCCTTTCTTCTGTTCGAATTGTTCACGCACGATCAAACGCACAAAGTCACCGATGATCGGCAATCCATCAAAGTCAGTGTTCATCTTGCGCAAGTAGTCTTGCGAATTGACACCCGTTGGCTCGGAAGACACGCTGTAACCCTGTGGATCGATACGTACATAGCGGTGGCTATTGATTTGTGCCGTGGACGTATTATGAAATGTCGCCGGCCCCTTGCTACTGCTCGTCATGCTGACCATGTCACCGAGAACACCCAAATCGATATTCCAGGCATTGGAATCGGGAATCAATTGGAGTTTCAACTCGGTATGAACCGCGCTATCTCCGCTTGTGTCTGCTCCGAGGATGCGCTGACGCACAGGCCGGATTTCATGATCTCCGTTGGGTAAGAAACGCTGAATTAGATCTCCAGAGATCGATAAACGCATATTAGCGTTGCGGTAGTGATTGTTTAGGACTCCAGCCAGTTCACGCTGGCCAGGACGATCTGAGTGACGCAGAGACTGAATCGAACCCGCCAAAATCGCGTTGCTACGACTCGTCGGTTCAAATTCGAACTGCTCTAAATGGGTTAGCAATTGCCGGTAGTCGATCGGTTCGCGGCCCCAGACTGCCAGCCTCGCAGCGAGCTCTTCGAATTCGGGCTGAGCCAGGAATCGTTTTTGAGACTCCGACAAACGCGTATAGTGGATGCGTGAGAGGACTTGTAGTGCCAGGGTTTTGCCCGTCTGCCACTCATTGTGCGAGGCGCCGGACCATGCGGCTAACTCATCGAGCAACAGATAGTTCTTCCAGTTCTCTGCGTCGCCAGTGTGCCCCAGACGCTGTTCGATGGCGTCGAGGGACTGCATCAAATCCTTACGCGCGAGCTCGGGACTGCTGGGACCCAACAGTCCAATCGTGGTACCGTCCAGGCATCCATGCACGGCGTTCCAAACAGCCACCCGTCGCTCAAGTGCATACCCGGTACGATTGATCCAACTCGCCAATTCATGGTCGACCAGCGTATCTCCAATCGCCGGAGCCTGTGCGGCCAACTGGGCCAAACTCTGCAGTTCGCCGGCTGCAGCGTCATGTTCCAGGCCATGCTGAGTAATCAACTGTTCAAGCAAAGTTTGAGTCTTGAGCACCCACTGTGCGATTGCCGCCGCTTCAGTGGTATTGAATCGTAAGCCTTGCGCAACCGAGTGCTTGTGTTCCACTCCAACCAAGTGCGTTGGAACGCCTGGGGTAACCAAACGCATTAGCTCGTCCAATTGATCGAGCAGACTGGTCGGCCTAGGAATTCGCGCCGTCTGACTAGCGGGCGCGAGCATGGACACTTCGCTGCGCTCGAGCAACGACTGGGGCTGACTGCTTCGAAGGAATTCACCTTCCGGCGACGAGAAGCCTAGCGGTCCAGTGGAGCGAGCTGCGCTTGCGGTGCGTATGGGACGCTCGAAAGCCCGGTCCATCGTTTCCATTAAATAGTCGATGGTTGAACTGCTGGCATGCAATGGAAGCTGCTTGAGTTCGAGTGGCACAATTGGCGCTTGTAGCACAACATTGGCAGCCGGTTCAGGTGGACAGCGCAACAGGGAAGTCGAACTGAATTTGCTTTGAAAGCTGCGTTCGATGGGTGTTTGATCAATCGGCGGAAGCTGTTGGTTTCCGGCCAACCCCGGATCGACAGTCAGTAGAATTCCTTGTTTTTGCGTTGTGGCGCCTACAGCGGCCGACTGTCCCCTGGCCAACCAATAGCTTGGTGTAGGGATACGCAGGTGCTTCTCGACAACTAAGAAAACAAGTGTTAGTGTGATGGCAACTGTGAGAGCTGCCATCCATCCCCGATAGCCGCGGCCGCTATCCATCTTGCCGTATCCTTCAAGACGAGGTTAATCGGCTCTGCATCCTTGCGAGCCCGTTCGCTACAGATCGGCTATTCGGCGGCTCTGGCCCCAATTGCACTGAAGCAGTTTGCCTCCCCCACTCTCAATCGTTCCGACAAGCGAAACTGGCTAAACTTTGACGGCGCTTCGGCTTTCGGATTTCCGCAGTAAATTCTGCGCGGTTCGAGCATTCATAGCCATTGTGGCGGTCGGATTTGGGATGAATGTGTTCTTCAGCTCGCTGCGCTGATTGCGAAACCAACTAGCTATCAATGCAAGCGTTTCGGGACGCGGGGCGAATCGATGGCCCACATGTTGGTCGGCATCGAGCCACTGTAGCAGGAGTTGTCGAGTCGCTTGTTCTTCGGCTGGCGTCGAAGGTGCCGCAACTGCACCTTCCAAAATGCCTCGGCGAATCAGATACCATACCTTGCGACACTGTCCATCGATGCCAGCCACTGGATAGACGAATGTGTAGCGTTGTCGAGCTTGGGCAATGTCGTCGGCGCGCCTGCTGAGCCACGTGATCGCTCTAAGATCCTCACGCAACACGCTCGCTTGCTCAAAATGCTGTCGCGCAGCTGCAGCCAGCATCCTTTGTTCAAGTTGCTTGAGCGGCGCGGTCGATTCACCTTCCAAGAACGCGCGTGCTAAGTTGACTTGTTGATCATAGGCGCTGCGAGAACAAGCCGAAATGCACGGTCCCAAACACGACTGTAGTTCCAGTCGAATACAGCCAGGCCGCAATTCAATAGCAAATAGTTGTAGCTGTTCTGTAAAACTACACGGCTGTTTGCTACTGCAGTCACGCAACAAGAACAAGCGATTTAACACTTCAACAGCGCGGCTTGCACGGCTGGAGCCAAACAGGGGCCCCAACACATACGCAGCTTTGGGATCGTGGCGACGAGCGGTGTAGAGCTGCTCGGGCGAACGTCCCAAGCAAATAAAGATAGGTTGCTGCCTGCGTGGAATGCCCTGGACATTGAAACGTGGCTGGAACGTACGAATTAGTTGCTGCTCCCGTACCAAAGCGGCAAATTCGTTGGGCTGCGTTTCCCACACGATTTCCGCCGTGGTTTGAACAATCCGCCCTGCTTTATCTTCTTCATTGTTCGGCAGAAAATAGCTTAACAGTCGGTTTCGCAAGCTCTTCGACTTACCGACATATATCAGGCGTTGCAGCGGGTCGAGCATCCCATAGACGCCTGGCTCACGCGGCACGTACTGCCTTACCTGCTGCTTCAGTTCTGCCGTCTCGCCCGAGATGCGACGAAGTCCCGTACGTGGAAACGGATAAAGTGCGTCGGGTCCAAAGTCGACGAACGTTTCTTCGCTTAGATTTGCATCCATGCCAACTTCCCTGAGTGCCGGTCCCTAAGAGGCACAGATTACCGCGCTGCGTTTCATGCTCTCTCAAATGCCACGTCTACTTTATAACACGATCAAGCCCTAAAGCTGGAGTTCATTATCAAAAATAATCGCCTTCCAGCGACGTCAATTTGTGCTATCAATCAGGTCTGATCGCCAAGAAAAAGCCCGCCACCGTAAGCCGTTAGGAGAATAAGGCCCAGAGGTAGCTATGCAAAATCGCGTAGATACAGATCACTGCCGTTACGATTACCCACTTCGGCTTCCGACTCGTTGTGCTACCTGACGTCGTGACATATTCCTCACAATAGGGGCACCGGACGGCGTCCTCATAAATCTCCCGGCTACACGACGGGCACTCGACGGTCGCTGAGTCATCGTCGGAGAGTTCATGATCGGCGCCCTCCGCTTCGTCATAGTCTTGCATATCTTTACGTTCGCCCCCTATCTGACTGAAAATCCTATTTCTCGGCAAGCTTCGAGACATAATACAGCCCGCTTGTCATTCAAACCTCTCCAGTTCGTTTCGTGCATGTCATTGTTCTGCTTGCTCAAAGTCTGAAAAGGCAGCCTATTGATTGATGTTAAAGCGTGCAGATGTATCAGGTGACCACGAATCCAAACTCCGGAACCGGTATCCCTGAGTTGGTGAATCAAGTCTCCACGATCATTCTCAATATTCCAATCCAAAACACGTTCCGCGTTCCAACGAAATATGGGAAAAACGACGTAACTTTGGCGATAATCGAGTCGCAGTGGTTGATTAAGGATGCAAAAAGCCCGAGGAACTCGGCAACTTCATTTGGTTCGTCGGCATTCTTCAGGTGAGTTGTTTGACCATGTATTGCGATCCTCCACCGTCGACATCTGCGGCGTAGACCGCCTGCCGAAAACCGAATTTCGCGTAGACGCCGCGGGCGACCGGATTGTTTTCCTGTACTTCTAAGGACAGTTTGCAGCAGCCAATACGCCTCGCTTCATCTTCGATGGTCAACAACAATTGATTTCCAATTCCCTTGCCACGTAAACGGGGGGCTACGAAGAAATCGCTGATATTGATGAGCGGCTTTGCGGCAAATGTAGAGAAGCCGCGGAAACACACAGCAATTCCATAAGGCGTGTCGTTGTTCAGCGCAAGAAACACGATTGTTGTCGGATGATCGGCTAGCCCTGAAATCAAGTGCTCCTTAGCGTAGTCTGAAAGACTTTTTCCATCTCCCATTGCATCGCACGAATAGGCGTCCATCATGGCGAGGACGGCGCATTGATGGACAGGCTTCGAAAGGTCTGCTTTTACGATTTCGATGGCCATTGCTATTTTCAACGCGATTCTTCTTCCGACGAACGTCTGCCGTAACGGGGCGCCATCAACGGCTCCCGTGCACCGGGGCCTGTCGGTCCGACGAGTAAATCAACCAACAAGTGAAGCGTCCGAGATCTTTCCGTCGTTGATCGATACATCGATTAAGTGACCGCCAAACATATCGGAGTCGGCGAAGTAAATCGTTGCAGCCCCTACTTCGTCGTAAATCACGATTTGTGGAGATACGAGATTTGCCTCGAACTGTGTTGCGTTCAGTTCGTCACCTTCGTCTTCGGCCCATGACTCGTTGAATGTTTCCAATAGCTGCTGGGCCGCGAACTTCTTCATCTGGGGGAGCATACGAATCAATTCGGCCGCAAAGGCCGGCGCGGCAGGAGTCGCGGTGCCACCATCGTTGTAGGGACCAGCCAGTACGCGAACGTTGTAGCCTTCAACGTTGATCGTCGTGTCCATGTCTATTTCCTCGAAGCAGTCTGCTCTACCAAATAACTGGGGCGACAACCGAGTTCGGCCGGAGGACTTGCTGTGCAAGAAAGGCCATTCGAGCACTTCGGTTCATCGAATCCTTCGTCGACCATTCTGCAGTAGTGAAACGCTCACGACGCTGCTCGACGTCGAACCCATTGTAGGCAATTCGAGCAGGGTAAGCAATTTTAGGTTCGAACGTATTTGTGCGCAGTGAGAGCGTAGATTTAGTCGATTCATGTGCCGCTCCAGGAAGCGTTCAGGAGGCGAACTGTACCATAACCACTTCGCCATCATTTTCGCTGCATTTATTGATTCTACTGTGATCCACCACGCGCTTTGGTAAGTCCGCAATCGTATTGACGTAGAATCCCATGGGACGTAGTCGGAAGGCGGAGCAACAATTGATCGCGCGGCACTCTCAGTTTCGGACTGCCGAAGAATCTAAGACACAGAGAAGCAGAGGGCGCGGAGTCGGAACGCGACAAGACTCTGCGATCTCCGCGCCTCCGCGTTTCACTCGACCGCGCAACGGTTTGCGACCAGTGACAGCAACCGAAGCGAACCCAGTTTGGCGAATACTCTGCTCGGCCTGCAACGGTTTGTTACGCTGTCGATGCTTCGTAGCCATAGAACGAGTCTCGGCCATCAAGCCAATCTTCGTACCATTGTAAGAAATTGCGTTTGGGACACACAGGTTGAATGCCCTCGTCGCAGATCATCCATGGAATGCCACGATCTGGTCCTGTAATTACTAAATGCCAATACATGCCACAGCCATCGTTCCCAATGTAGATACTACCCTTTTCGACGTCCTCAGCCATCCCTTCATCAGAAGTCTGGTCGTTTTCCCAAACCCAAGATTTGGTGAATGGAAAAACCTGTCGAATCTTTGTCAGTTTAGACCAACAATCTTGCTGCACAGGATGCATGTCACGAGCGACCTCGCCGAGTTTAGCAAGTCCATAAGCAGGTGGTCCGATCCCACCATCGCCAATAGTGAGCAAGAAACTCCGATAGGCTGCGGGCAACACGATTCCGTGCAATCGCTCGAATGCTTCAATCGTGTTGTCGGAAAGTGGTGGATCGAGCGAGATCTGCCGAGCTTGGAGCTTTCTTCGAATTTGCTCTAGCTGCATCTTCAATTCCAGCCGTAACGCTACCGATGACCCAGCGGCGGCATTTAGACGTTGATTCAAGAAAACCCGTAATCCGCCGCTGGGGTCCATCGGATTGTGGGTCCCGATTTCCGCGGTTGATGGGCTCTTTCCAAAATTGCGGATCGCTGGGTGATCGCAATACGAAAAAAAAACGCGAGATGTATGGGGGTGACTGAGTAGCCAATCCAAAATGGCGGACCAAGTTCGTTCGCTTACCAGTGTGGCAAGCGACGCTCCAACAATTCGTTGGGGGCGGATTTCCAGGAGGCCCGATAAATTGCGAAATTCATTAAGCGTCGCACGCGAGTGATCAACGCGGTACCTACGTGCGAAGGAATCGATATTGCCACAGTACATCGTTGTCGGTGTGTTGGGAATGGAATCGTAAATCATTGCCGCAATGTCCACATTCAACCGGTCGCGATGAGTGATTGTCCATTTGGATACGCCCCGACTCGCCGACTCGGGTGCATCGGATGGTTTCCCGCTCCGGCGAAGTCGGTCGATACAATCACCGAGGTGCAGATTGATAGTACGCCCGACCACAAGTACGATCGTAGCCAACCCATACACCACCACCATTGTCGTGGGTATGACCGTAGTATAGGCCATCGCGGATAGTGACGCCGCGCCTTGAGTATTCGAGTGCGAACGCCTTCATCTGTTCCGGAGTAGGGTTTGGGGGTTCAACGGGTCTGGGGGTGGAAAACGCAAGGTATCGGGACAATCCGACTGGTTCTTGGATCTCAGTGACGTCCCAACGCGACCAATCCCGAAAGCCAGATTCGCTGATGTCGAATTCGTAAGCGGTGTTCATGTATGAACGATAGAAGGAGACGTTCGTTGCGTCCTCCGGAAGCCAGTCTACCCGTGCAAGCGACTCACCGGTCTCGACTTGAGTAAGACCTTGGTACGCAGCACGAACGAACCAAGTTGCGAACGCAACAAGTGTCACATACAGCAACAGTTGGCGGAGTGAAAAACGCATCAGGTTGGGTTAAGCGTTCTGCTCAGTCGGGGAACGGCCGCGTCTGCGAGCCACCGTGGTTGATTGTTTATTACGCCAAGATGGCACGGTTGGGTGCTCATCATGACCACTTGGCCGATCGATCCAACTGCAGCCGGCGTCAAGTCCATTACTAGATTGTCGCTATTCTCGCTCGCAGTGAAATCAATGAAGCGATTGTGATAGAAAACGGGTCCAGTTAGTTCGAAGGGTTCCTCGGGCGATTCCCCATATTCCTCGTACTCTTGCCTTGTCCAAGTTACTCGTTCCACGATCTTATCAATTGATAACAGCCATCCATGGCTTGCCCTCGCCAACCGATTCTGCAAATCGTAACCCCGGAAAAATTGGCGAGGTCTCCCTGTCATAAGGCTGGCCATTCGCGAACAAGAGAAGTTCAACCAAATCCGAAGGGAATTCAACTTGAAGTGCTCTTTCTGCCCTGCGAACGTCAAACGCCCACCGTGCCGCTCGGGTGCATCGGATTGCTATGGGCCGAGTCGGATTTCACGGACGAAGACGAAATAGTCTGTGTTTGGTACTTGCCCACCAACAGAACCAATCAGTTTGGCGATCTGTCCGCGATGATAAGCCCCATGTGACCCGACATGAAAAAGAATGTCAATGAATGCGATGGAATTTGCGCTTCCTTTCGAATCACAGTAATCGATGACGCGATCAACCTTGTTCGACGTCAGCGAGTCCAGCAATCGTCCAAAGCTGGCTTCGTTCTCTTCCAACCACGAAAGGCATTCGTCCCAGGTAAGCGACGGCCAAACCACAAGCTGACCGAGACTATTGATCCTCGAGAGCCAGATATGTTCTGCGGCGAGAAGGTGCGAAAAAATCGGGAGTGCGCTTGCCCGCGCATCAAGACATTGACCCAGTGAGCTGCAGATTCGTCGGTCCGCCCAGGGTATCCACTGAACAAAGCTAACGATGTGATCGTTTAATGCAGTCATAGATCTCAGGCTGATACGGGGGCGATAACCGAGTGCAAGCGGAGGAGGCCGCTCAAGCACTTCGGTTCATCGCATTGTTGTCGACCATTCAGCAGTGGTGAAACGCTCACGATGCTGAACGACGGTAACGCTTATTGTAGACAATGCGAGCTGGATGAGCAATTCAGATCGCAGATATTAGCGCTCTGTGAGCGCGTGGGACTCGTTGATTCATGCGCCGTTAGAAGGCATGCGGGGGGCGACTTAGAATATCGCAGTCGATTTATTCGTTGTCAGTCGGTCGGCCGAGTGGCGTTCACTGCTTGGTCATTCGCTGGTCTTGCCCAGTGAATCCAATGCAGAAATCAACTCTGGAATTGTTACGGGGATCGTCATTTGCTTTATAAAAAGCCGCGGCTTTGGGTAGCCAAGGGAAATCCGGATTGGATTGTCATCGGGATCGCTTGAGAATAGATTAATTACAAATATCGTCAATTGACTGCGACGAAAGTGAAGTTGTAAGCTGCCCCTTATACACCGTTGCCCCATCAACCAACACCGCAAACTCAGATCCTCCGACCAAGGGTTGCGATGGCTTGATTCGGTCACGAACGCCTGGCTTGAGCTCAATGACATGTTCCTTCGTATCGTACGAAACAATGTCGCCGTCCGTAAGTAGATCAGTCCTGCTGATATCTCGAATAGAGACAGTGCGACACTTCGACGCGATCGGTCGGGTTGCTCGATGGTTGCGAACCGCAGCCTAGGAGAGCACCGAATGCGGCCAACTAGTGCTCCAAGTTTAGGCACATAACGTTTGGGTTCAGCGGGCGGGCGCGAAAGAGCAACCAGTGCCCCCCCCCGATTCGCCCGCTCCGTTGCAACCCTTGGTTATCGCATATGTCACCGTTGGCCGGAAGCACAATGCGAGTTAACTGTCTGCATTATATCAGCGAGACCGTCGGCAAAGGTCGTAGAACGATTTGAGGCCATCAGTTGCTCGGCAAGTTGCTTTGCTGTCGTCCAAAACTGGGGATCGAGCATCGTTCCATTCTCAACATGCGCTTCGGCAATATAGACAAGGGCTCCAATCGCCAGTTCGGGTTCATTCTGGTCGATGAATTCATTTAGTGACTCGAAGCCGTATTCTCCATCAGCCCTTCGTGGCGTATCGCCAGGAAGCAACGTCTTAAGTTGATTCAGCGTTTGGGTTGTTCTCAAGGCATTGCCCACGATGTCGAGTTCGTTTCTTCGCGGGATCTTTGATTGCGATAACGACGGCGATGACCGCAGTCGCCGGGTTTGATTATCTTATAAGAACGAGCGACTCGGCGACTTCGGCCGATCGCTTGGTTCTTTGGGGTCTGTTGGTTTCAATAGGCAGTTTAGCAGATTTTCGGGGCGACCTGCAAACTGATTTTGGCAAGGTCTCTGTTTGTCAGCGCATTGGCTCGTTTGATGTTCGGGCAGCGGAAAGCAGTTGGCAAACGAGAACCGTTGAGGATAGTTCGCGTCCGCAGAGTAGTTGCCGCCAAGCAATGTTCCAGCGGCCAGCGTCCAGTAAAGGAAGCGAGTTTGAGTTGGCAGCGTGCGAAGCAATAACGGAGTTCGGCCAACCTCGTATTGGTTGAAAGATGTGCCCCAGCAGCCGCAAGGATTCAGCGCTGGTGCTCGTAGCGAATGTGCGGCCCCGGCGAGTGTCTTCGCGCTCCGCCCAAAGAACGACCGCGATGACCGCAGTCGGGTTTGATTATTTTATAAGAACGAGCGACTCGGCGACTTCGGTCGATCGCTTGGTTCTTTGGGGTTCGTTGGTTTCAAAAGCCAGCTTAGCAGATTCCCGGGGCGACCTGCAGACTGATTTTGGCAAGGTCTCTGTTTGTCAGCGCATCGGCCCGTTTGACGTTCGCGCACCCGAAAGAAGTTGGGCGAACGAGAACCATTGAGGATAGCTCGTAGCCGCAGAGTAGTTGCCGCCAAGCAATGTTCCAGCGGCCGGCGTCCATCAAGGAAGTTGAGTTTGAGCTGGCAGCGTGCCAAGCATTAGCGGAGTTCGGCCTACTTCGCATTGGTTGAAAGATGTGCCCTAGCAGCCGCAAGGATTCAGCGCTGGTGCTCGTAGCGAATGCGCGGCCGCGGCGAGTGTCTTCGCGATCCCCCCAAAGAACGTTGGTAGTCACCAAGTTCGCGCAGGTGACGTCTCCATTTGAAACGCACCGGATCGCGAACTTTGGTGGACGACTTGCTTCTGCCGTCTTAGTCCGTCAGGCCAAGCCAGACTTTCAGTCCAGTCTCGATCTTGCGCATCTCACCGGTTGTCAACTGACCGAGCATACGAATCATTTTGACTGTCGGTATCGTGATCACGTTTTGGACGTCGAATGCACTCGTCTTCAAGAATCGCGATGCGATCACAATTTCGAACCTCGAGCCTCGCGTGCTGGTTGTGTGCGGGACAAGTGTCGTTAGCACACGATCGTTGTCATCGTTTGCTGGAATGCTCAAAACCAGGCAGGGCCGAATTTTGGCGGCCATGCCCAGATCCACAATCCAAACTTCACCGCGTTTGGGCGTAGTTGTTGCCATTTTCTTCATCATCCAATGATGAGAACAGATCGTCCGCAATTCCACAGAGATCAGCTTCGGTCAAAGGTGCAGATGGCAGTTCACCTGCACGTCGAAGCAGAGACACGACGACAGAATGCTGCTCAACGGGATCAAGCCGGTCGAAGGATTCAAGAATTTTGCTGGCGTTTTCTGTCATTGTTAACCTCGACTTATTGTAAATCCGCACGCCAAATTTGATGGCCTGAGTAGGAGCCCGAAGGAAAGAGCTCAGAACGAAGGCCATCCAAAACTCTGGTGCGGCGCGAATTATTATCTAAGCTACCCAAGCCGCGTGGCATGGGCAAGCTCCTTCGAGCCGATGGCTGACGAATTTCCGCGACTGACTCGAACGCTGGTTACCCAGCACCGAAGTCTCACCGAAGACGTTTCGCAGCCATCGGTTTGCTTTCCGCTTACGAATTCTCAGATGAAGTCCTTAACCAACGGCCATCAATAAGTCATTCGACCCGGAAAGCGTCTCGAAGAGGCTTTTACTACCGCTTTTCTAGTTTACTTCAGCAAGAACACAGCCTTATGCCAATTCTTCACGAACTGCCGCAAAGCCAATCGCCTTCTACCACCCACAATGCAATCCTCGTCGGTATCGATTGGGCCGATGCCCAGCACGCCTATCATGCCATCCTGCCCGATGGTTCCTCCAAGTCCGGCTCCTTTAAGCAAAACCGGAAGTCCATTGACGCATGGATTATCGAGCTCAGAGCCCTTGCGCCAAATGCTGCGATTGACATTTGTATCGAAACCTCCACCGGAGGTCTCATCAATGCGCTGCTTGAATGCGAAGGTCTTGTCATCTATCCAGTCAATCCAAATGCCCTGGCCAGCTATCGGAAAGCCTTCGCCCACGGCGGAGGAAAGAATGATCCCGTCGACGCGCGGCTCATCGCACAGTTCCTTCAGCACTATCGATCACGGTTACGACCGCTTCGCATCAACTCGCCAGAGACACGAGAACTGGATGTACTGACTTCGGATCGACGCGACTTCGTTCAGCAACGAGTCAAACTCGCCAATCGCCTTACCGATAAACTCAAGACCTATTTTCCGGCCATTTTCGAGCTAAAACCAGCTCGAACCTACTCAGAATTCGTCGTGGATCTGGTCGCGGCCTATCCGACTTTGCAAGAAGCTCAGGCTGCTGGTAGGACCAAGTTACGCAAGTTGTTCTACGGCAAAGGTACCAAAGAAAAAATCGAAAAACGCTTGCAGATCATTATGGAAGCAACTCCACTGAGCAGCGATCCTGTTCTGCTGCGGACCGCTGCTCGTCAGTGCCGAGTGATCGCCAAGCAAATCCAACAACTCAACGCTTCGATCAAGCAATACGACGATGAGATCAAACGATTCGTCAAGCAGCACGCGGACTACGCTATCGTCGAGCATCTACCAGGAGCTTCCTTTCGAACTCACGCACGAATCATCGCAGCACTAGGCGATGATCGAAGTCGATACGCCAATGCCGAGTCTCTTCAGTGCGCTACGGGAATCGCCCCAATCACCACTCAAAGCGGTAAGTCACGTTTCGTGTCCGCTCGCTCGGCCAGCAGCAAATTCATCCGTCAAACCTTCCACGAATATGCCTCGCTCTCGATTAGAAAATGTGCTTGGGCCAAAGCTTACTACGAGAGCCAACTCGCCAAAGGCAAGTCAAGCCAAACTGCCAAGCGAGCGTTAGCCTTCAAGTGGATTCGGATCATCTTCCGGCTTTGGCAGACTCGAACTGCTTACGACGAATCGCGTTACCTCGAACGTCTCAAAGCAACCCAGTCGCCGCTTGCAATCAAATTGAGCACAACCCCCTGACTCGCAACCAAACAAACGCTCAGACGTTCAAGTAACACCAACACCACGAGACGAATCCGCCGTGGAAAACATGTCAAAACAGTGCGAAAAAAACGTCTGCAAAAATCAACCTAACCCTTGACTCGATGACTCAGATGTCTTCGGTCGATCGCTTGGTTACCGGAGAACGAAGTTGTGGTCCTAGATCCACCACCGTTCATGTTAGCACATTTGAGGAACAAAGACGACGTTTGATTTTTGGTCGCCCAGGTTATTCAACGACGCTGAGCATGCTTACGCATCCGAGTGGTTTGAAAACCATCGTTCGCTCAATGTCGCTTAAGTTGGCTGTCAGGCGAAAGGTTCACACGTTTTCAAGTGGTCTGGGCCGACTTTCAATGGGGTGATATTCAGCCAGTCTGCTCGCAGCGAATTTGGTTTGTCCAGCCGATCTGGAAGCACCAATTCAGTCCGGTAACGACGGCGATGACCGCAGTCGCCGGGTTTGAGTATTTTAAAAGAACGAGCGACCCGGCGACTTCGGTCGATCGCTTGGTTCTTTGGGGTTCGTTGGTTTCAAGAGGCAGTTTAGCAGATTCCCGGGGCAAAGTGCAAACTGATTTTGGCAAGGTCTCTGTTTGTCAGCGCATTGGCTCGTTTGATGTTCGCGCAGCCGAAAACGGTTGGCAAACGAGAACCGTTGAGGATAGTTCGCAGCCGCAGAGTAGTTGCCGCCAAGCAATGTTCCAGCGGCCAGCGTCCAATAAAGGAAGCGAGTTTGAGTTGGCAGCGTGCGAAGCAATAACGGAGTTCGGCCAACCTCGTATTGGTTGAAAGATGTGCCCCAGCAGCCGCAAGGATTCAGCGATGGTGCTCGTAGCGAGTGAGCGGCCCCGGCGAGTGTCTTCGCGATCCGCCCAAAGAACGACCGCGATGACCGCAGTCGCCGGGTTTGACTATTTTATAAGAACGAGCGACTCGGCGACTTCGGTCGATCGCTTGGTTCTTTGGGTATTGTTTGTTTCACACGGCAGTTTAGCAGATTTTCGGGGCGACCTGCAAACTGATTTTGGCAAGGTCTCTGTTTGTTAGCGCATCGGCCCGTTTGATGTTTGCGCAGCCGAAAAAAGTTGGGCGGGCGAGAACCATTGAGGATAGCTCGCAGCCGCAGAGTAGTTGCCGCCAAGCAATGTTCCACCGGCCAGCGGCCAATGAAGGTAGCCGAGTTTGATCTGGCAGCGTGCCAAGCATTAGCGGAGTTCGGCCAACTTCGCATTGGTTGGCAGATGTGGCCCAGCAGCCGCAAGGATTCAGCGCTGGTGCTCGTAGCGAATGAGCGGCCCCGGCAAGTGTCTTCGCGATCCGCCCAAAGAACGCTTGCGATAACCACGCGGCGAAATTGAATTTACCATTGCGAAACCACGTTGCCGCCGCTGTGGTTCATCGCATTGTTCATCGGCGGCAGAGGTGATTACGTGGGCGAATACGCAGACATGATTATTGACGGGTTTGTGGATCAGTACACAGGCGAGGTCATTGATGGATACTCACCAGGATACCCGCGAAGCAAGTCACGAAAGCCACGCAAGCGTAAGACGCACGACAAAGCGTGCGGCGATTTTCGCTGCGAGAAGTGCGGCAGATATTTTCGGTCGGAGGCGGCAGTTGCAGACCACACCAAAGACATGCACACGCCAGAGGGCCAGGAGCGACGAAGACGGCAGACGTTGGGTCTGTAGCTTCGTCCGATGAACGTTGCCGATCAGCCGGTCGCGGCGGTTGATCTTCCATTTTGAAACGCCCGGCTACCGCGACTCGGTTGCATCGGATGGTTCGCCGTTCCTTGGTTTGGGAAGTAGCATCTCAAAATCGGGGACACGCACATCACCCATTTTACGTCCAAGCATGCGAAGTGTAGGCGATTCAGCGCGTGAAATACTGTGTACTAAGTTTCCCTCTGGACTGGAGAGAACGACAGTCGTTTGACCTTCGATCTCATCGTATGCAGTCCCGTTCACGGTGACAGCTTCCGTCGTCGAATTCATTTCAGTGGTGAATGGAGCAATGTCCGATTGTTGGCGAAAACGCTGAGCGACGATTAGCCAAGGTACTACGGATTCGTTTTGCATAGTGAGTACATAGTAGGCGTCGCCGGAATTCGCTCCTTCATCAACGTAGCCCACCTGTTGCATGTGAGGGTTTGACGCGTATTGCGTGTCGGAAAACCAGAATGACGTAACATAAAGAGTGAACCCCACAGCGATAATCAAGACGGATCGAATTAGGCGAGTGTTGTGAGCGTTCATGATTGAGTCGGCGAACGATTCGGATCACGTGGCCGCCGCGAGCGACTGACCACTTCAATAAACTCAACTCGGCGGCTCACGGCGAGTAGGAAGCAGTCTTTCGAGTTTAGGTCGAGGTTTGTGTTTACCTGTTTCCACGAGTTTCCTCATTGTGGTGTCTCAATATTACAACCGTGTTCGATTGAACTCGCTTCCCCTCTCTGAACCGGACTAGCCCAGTTAAAGCATCCGGCTCCCAGCTAACACCTGTCACTAGTATTTCACACACTGCAGCTCAAGGCAATCAAGTCCGTGATCCAGCCGGGAAGGGCCAACGGATGACGCTCAAGAACAGACGGTACTTCGGCCAACTGAGCGTCGCACCTTATGGCTGCGACGACGCATCCAGCGAATACCCAGCCGACGGGCGGCTTCTCGACATTTCAGCAGACAACGCCAATTATCATTGACATTGTAGTACTGATAGTGACCGAGCAGTTTCGCATTCAGCGTCTGCCAGACTTCCGCAAGCGGAGTCGTTAGGTTCTCGCGGAACCACTCTTTCAGCGAAGCTACTTTCTGGCGGAACTTCTTCGTGGCAGTTTTCCTTTTCAGCTTGAACTTTCCTGAGCGACTCTTGCCACAATAGTGCGTCAATCCCAAGAAGTCGAATGTGCTCGGCGCGCCTTGCTGCATCTGCTGGCAATCGCGATGTGCAAAGCGACCAAACCGAATCAGTTTCGTCTTTTCCTGGGCTACTGCTAACGAGTATCTAGACAACCGCATGACCAGGACCTCCTGAAATCGTCTGGCATCGTCCATCCGCTCGAATGCGAACACGGTATCATCCGCGTAGCGAATCAAGTACGCTTCGCCTTTGAGCTAGGCTTCACTGCGCCCTCGAACCATTGGTCCAACACGTAGTGCAGATAGACATTGGCCAGTAGCGGTGACAGACATGAGCCTTGTGGCACGCCTTCGGGGCTGTCCTGACGGTGGCCTTCGATCATCACGCCCGCTTCCAGCAACCTTTAATCAAACGCAGCATACGCGGATCGGATATGCCGTCCTAGCAGTTCAAGTAACTGCGTGTGCGACACGGTATCGAAAAATGGCGGATGTCTGCATCTAAAATGAAGTTTACCTTTCGCCCAGCGATGATCGAGCCGAGGCTGCTCGGCGCGTGGTGGCAGCTCCGGTCTGGGCGGAATCCGTACGAGTTGTCGACGAAGTCGACTTCGTAGATCCGCTCCAGCACCATGGTGATCGCACTTTGTACGATCTTATCTTCCACACAAGCGATACCGAGTGGTCGCGTCTGTCCATTGCCTTTCGAATTTCTCGACGCAAGCTCGGTTGAGGACGATAGCTGCCCCGATGAAGACGGTCTACGAGCGGTCGCAGGTTGGCGATCACGTCCCGACTATAGTCTTCCAAGTGCGGCCATCGACGCCCGGTGCTTTACCTCGTTGCAGTTGACAGTACGCTTCGTAGAGCAGCTCGTAGCTCAGCAAACTGAATAAGTTGTTGAACCGTGTTGCCTGATCGCGTTCTGCCTCATTAGTGATGCAGTCCAGCCGAGTTAGCAGCGGTGACCCGTCTCTGTGTTCGGACACTGCCCGGTCTGGACTACGTGTTAGCTTGACCGCCTTCCTCCACTGGCATTACCCAGCTTCGTTTCGCGTGATTGGTCTTCACGCTGCAACAGTACTATTCGGTCATCCGACTCCCAGAACGTCATTTGCCGCTCTCGCTGTTTAGGCTTGTTAGGCATACTCAATTCTTCCATGATTGGACTTCACGTAAGTTTAAGAACGTCTGGGCCTCACTGGTTACTTGAATGTCTTGGTGAGCAGCGCGAATGGATCTTCGACCTGGGTCTCCTACTGCCGCTCGCCAAAAAAACGCGACAGCAAGTATTGCCTTCCAGCATGCACAGGCCTTGGGCAGATTCCAACAGTTACCAAGCTTTCGAGCTCAATCTGTTCAGGGCGGGACAGCCAGTCCCTACCTTTCATCCTCGCTACCTTTCTTGACTACACATCAACGTGGAATTTCGGTCGGGCTGGGATGCCGCTTACGCCTTATATCCACGTTGCAAGCCTAGATAATGAGCCTGTGGCTAGCAGTTACTCATGCGGGGGTCACACCCGCTAGTCATTCAAACATCTCCAGTTCGATTCGTGCATCCGCTGGTTCGCCGCAATCCTTTCACGGTTTGCATGTTCATACAGGGCTTCAATAGGATTCCGGATCGGGATGCTTTTGCGTTGCGGAAAGATCAAAACGTGAGTTGATCCATTGCCGAGAAACGGGATGCAAGTACCCAATAGTATACCGCAGAAGAAACATGGTTGGAATCAGAACAAGATTTAGCGCAAGAAGATGTGTGGTGGGACGCAGGTTGTACACGAATCGGCAAACGAAGTAGGCCAAAACCACGGAAAGCATGCACACCATGAAAAGGCGTGAAAATATGCGTGGAAGCGCGACCACCAGCGGTTGATGACACTGAGTGCAGCGATATGTTCGGATAGTGTTAATCGCTGACCAAAGGCTTTGCCGGTGGAGGCAGTACGGACATTGGTTGCGTTCCCAATCACGCCGGGGAGACGCGTCGTCGTTCGAAGTCGGCGGAAGGTACGGATATGCCATTAAACACGTCGGTCGGCGAACGGTACGGTTCAGCGGGCGGCGGCGAACGACTTGCAAGCAGACGAAAAAGCTAACCACCGCCGCTCCGTTGCAACCGATGGTTCCCCGCTACGAGCAATATGAGCACAGATCAATCGTAATTGTCCCAGGTCGCGAATACTTCGTCAATCGAATCCACCCATTTACCAGGCGGCACAACGAAGAATCGATTTGGGTCAGGCGTTGCACCGGTGTAAGTGGCGGTCGAGTAGTCGTCCGCAACTTCGTGTTCGGCAGTTGAGACCATTAGCCAGACGCCGTTGCCAGCTTGGTAAGTGTACCCTTCGGCGTGATGGGGCTGACGCTTCCATTTCGCAGATTGTTCTGTTAGATGTTGATAGTGGTTGATGTACTTCGTGCGTCGGTATAGACGTGGGCCAAAGCAAAACACGACAGCGCCGATCGCTGTGAAGATTAGCGCAGTCTTGATCGTGAAACGCTTAGGCATCGAACCGAATTGGAACTATCAGTCGGGGAACGACCGCGATCACCCAGCCCGAGCGATTGACTCAACGCAAATCAAAACGGCCGTTCGAGGGCTTGGCGTGCATCGCATTGTTACGCCATTGTACCGGCGTGCCAGCTGAGTTCAATTGCTTGATTTGCGAACGCGCTCGACCGGGTCTTCGGATGTGTTCAATCGGTCATGAAGTAGGGCCGCAAATGTTTTTACGCGTTTCTGGTATAGCAATCGTGTACGCTCGCGTTCCTCGGGCGATGGGCCTGGTCCGCCGTAATGCAAATCACCAAAACGAAAGTCGTCGGCGAGAATCACGCCAACATGATCAATAAGTGTAGAGCGAGCTTGTTCGGGCAACGATTTCAATACGCATTCAACATCGTCCGAGCCAACGGACTCACAATTGGAGATGGTATAAAACAAATTCTCCGCGTACTCTATGCGCAGAAATCTGATGGAGCACAGTAAATCTCGCGAGCTTTTTGATGCTGTCTCCGAGACCCATACGGCAGCTCACTCTATGGCGTAACGACGGCGATGACCGCAGTCGCCGGGTTTGATTATTTTATAAGAACGAGCGACTCGGCGACTTCGGTCGATCGCTTGGTTCTTTGGGTATTGTTTGTTTCACAAGGCAGTGTAGCAGATTTTCGGGGCGACCTGCAAACTGATTTTGGCAAGGTCTCTGTTTGTCAGGGCATTGGCTCGTTTGATGTTCGCGAAGCCGAAAGAAGTGGAGCGAACGAGAACCATTGAGGATAGCTCGCAGCCGCAGAGTAGTTGCCGCCACGCGATGTTCCAGCCCCAGTGTCCAAAAAAGAAGCCGAGTTTGAGTTGGCAGCGTGCCAAGCGTTGCGGAGTTCGGCCAACTTCGCATTGGTTGAAAGATGTGCCCCAGCAGCCGCAAGAATTCAGCGCTGGTGGTCGTAGCGAGTGAGCGGCCCCGACGAGTGTCTTCGCGATCTACCCAAAGAACGGTGGCAATCACGTCGTCGCGGGAGGTGATTAATTTGCAAAGTGAGGCGGCCACCGCGACTGGCGTGCATTGCGTGGTTATCCGACAGGTTTGGCATGCCAATCAGCCCCGCAGTGAAGGCATTGCTCAGCCCATGGCGACTTCGTTTCAGCACCACAGTCCGGACATTGTACTGGTTTCACACCACACGCGGTCCAGTATTGGCGAGGAATTTGCCGCATCATCGTGTCGTCGATAGGCGTAAGGAATTCACGAAGGTCTAGACGGCGAAATCCTGGCCAGTTTGGCACCAGTTCCAGAAAGGATGACCAGTAAGGATCAAATTTTACGTCGAGTCCACCATTTAGCCAGAATTGCGACCTCAAGTATGTGATGAACTGAGCGTTCTGAACGCACAGTGTCGACAATGTTTCTTCAGATTCGTGTCGACGATATGGACCGAACCGACCATCAATGAACGGATGTTCGTCCATCCACAAGATGTCACCAAACGGATAGAAGTTCTTCTGGAACTTAAGTCCAGGATCAAAAACTAGACCGCGATAGTCGTTGAGGCATACCTCACAAAGAGATACTTCCGTCGGTGGAGCACGCTGATCGTCAGACGATGTCATTCTTCAGTCGGATAACGGCCGCGATAACCGAGTGCGAGCGGGTGACTTTGCTGTGCGAGAAAGGCCGTTCGAGCACTTCGGTTCATCGCATTGTTCGTCGACCATTCAGCAGCGGTGAAACGCTCACGATGCTGATCGGCGTTGAGACATATTGTAGGCAATGCGAACTGGATCAGCAATTCAGATTGCAGATATTTGCGCGCAAGAAGGCATTCGGGGGGCGAGTTAGACCATGGCAGTCGATTTATTCGTTGTCAGTCGTTCGGCCGATTGGCGAAGTGCGTTGCGTCATCGACTGTACGGCGGCATGCACGATCGGTTGTTCCAAGATTCATGGTTTAATGGGGGCAGCGAATCTCTTGGCGAATTATGCCATCACGGCAGAAGACGGTGCGCAACTAATACGCGTTCCACGACCGTCAGCGCAACCAGAGCGACAGCCAAGCGATTTACCATTGGAAATGATTCGGCGAAAGTAAAGACGTCGCTAGGGTCGACGAACGGCGGGCATAACCCGGTCGCCGAGGTTGATTGTTTAGTAAGTCGGACGGGCTCGGCGACTCGGTGTTCATGCCTTGGTTCTGCCGGTCTTATATCCCTGAAAGTTTGGCCAAAGTCTCCTCGTCAGTTCCGTCCAAAGTTGTCACACGAACCGCGGTTCCCGAAGCACAAATCATGAACATTGAATCCCCAATTGGGTCATATTGTACAACCAAGCCAACAATCGCGTTGCACCCTAATCTTTCAGCACGAATTTGCATCTCGTGAATGGCAGCATTTCGACCACGAATCAGTATGCTCTCATAGCTCTGTGACCGACCGCCAAACATATCAGTAAATCCCGACGCGAAATCGCGAAAGAAGTTAGCACCATAAACAGTCTCGCCGAACACGGGCCCAACGTATTCAAGTATCGAATGAGTACAAAGCGTAGGCGTGCTGGTCACAAGCACCCGATCACATTCGTGGAAGTTCGCGGATTGTCCGCGCGGAATTCGACACGACCAGCAAATCTGGAATTCATCGTCGGTTGTGCCATCGCAATGAGGGCAGGTCCACATATGTCGTTGCATCCCGTGTTGTAACGTGAGCAGCTTCGGTTCCGGCAGAACGCCCGCGTTGACCGGGCCGCGGCAGCAAAAGTTTCCATTACGAAGCCGCCCGATCCGCGGCTCCGTGTCCAACGCTTTGTTCGTCGGCGTCATACGAGCCCATCGTATCGCTCGTAGTCTTCTCGAAAGACCTGTACGATGTCGGTGCCAACAATCTCGTAATGATCTTCCATGTGATGGTTGAAAGCAATGATCTTATCTGGTTGGCGGAAATTGATTCCCCAGTAATCATCACAACTCGACGAGCCGAAGAACAGAAACGGGCGGAGATCTGGAATGCTCCACTCGCTCCACATGTGTTTCGTGATGCTCACCAGAGATCCGATGTACTCTTCATTCGTCAACGAGAAGAGATACTTTGCGTTGCCTTTGTCCTCACGAAAACCGTCACATGTTAGGTAGAGCTCTCGCAGTTGCGATGGAAGCTCGACTCCTAGTAGCGTTTCGGCTTCGAGAATAGCAGCCTCCGTAGCAGGAGGTGCGAATCGACCATTGGGGAATAGTGTTCTCAGCATCGAATCTTTAGCCGACGAACGGCCGCGATAACCGAGTGCGAGCGGGGGACTTTGCTGTGCGAGAAAGGCCGTTCGAGCACTTCGGTTCATCGCATAGTTCGTCGACCATTCAGCAGTTGTGAAACGCTCACGATGCTGATCGACGTTGGGACTCATTGTAGGCCATGCGAGCTGGATGAGCAATTCAGATCGTAGGTATTTGCGCGCTGAGAGCGTGTGGGGCTCGAGGATTCATGCGCCGCTAGAAAGCTTACGGGCGAGTCAGACCACGCCGAGCGATCTATTCGTTGTTAGTCGGTCGGCCGAGTGGCGAAGTGCGGCGCGTCGTCGAGGGAACGGCGTCATGCACGAGCGGTCGTTCGAAGATTCATGGTTTATTGGGGGCAGCGAATCTTGGGCGGCAAAGATTATGCCATCACGGCAGGAGTCGGTGCGCAACTAATACGCGTTCCACGACCGTCAGCGCAACCAGAGCGACAGCCAAGCGATTTACCATTGGAAATGATTCGGCGAAAGTAAAGACTTGGCTAGGGTCGACGAACGACCGCGATGACCGCAGTCGCCGGGTTTGATTATTTTATTAGAACGAGCGACTCGGCGACTTCGGTCGATCGCTTGGTTCTTTGGGGTCTGTTGGTTTCAAAAGGCAGTTTAGCAGATTTTAGGGGCGACCTGCAAACTGATTTTGGCAAGGTCTCTGTTTGTCTGTTTGTCTGTTTGTCAGCGCATCGGCTCGTTTGACGTTCGCGCAGCAGAAAGAAGTTGGGCGAACGAAAACCGTTCAGGATAGTTCGCCTCCGCAGAGTAGATGCCGCCAAGCAATATTCCAGCGGCCAGCGTCCATCAAGGAAGTTGAGTTTGAGCTGGCAGCGTGCGAAGCAATAACGGAGTTCGGCCAACCTCGCATTCGTTGGCAGATGTGCCCCAGCAGCCGCAAGAATTCAGCGCTGGTGCTCGTAGCGAATGCGCGGCCGCGGCGAGTGTCTTCGCGATTCGCCCAAAGAACGGTTGGATTAACCCAGTTCGCGGGTTTGAGTTTCCAAGGCAAAATAATCAGGGCTCGCGAACTTGGGTTCAATCCTTGGTTCGCCAGTTAGGGTTTCTCAACGGCTCATAGCCATGTTCTGTTAGTAGGTCATTGTGCCGACGTACGTTGTCCTTAATCGTGATGTAAAAGGGAATAGTAATTTCGTCGCCATCTCCGTTCAGTTCCAGTTTGGCAAATGGTTGAGTCAAAAGCCATCCGGTGTAGCTCCCATCACCGTTTGGCTCAAAAACGATTCCAGTTCCAATCTCTTCTAAAGTGGTGTTGTCCATCCAGCCAATGTCCAAGCGGTATCGATCTCTGAGAGAATTGTAGTGGATGCTGTGAATTGGCACATTGGTGTTCGTAATGCTTTTTGTTGCTTGTCGCACCTGCCACGCAACGTCGCCGAATGAAATGGGCCTCGAGTTATTTAGTTCGCTTTGAATCGCGTCCGCGCGAGACTTCTCTTGCTGGAGTTTTACGCGGTACGAATACGCTAATGAGGCAGCAGCTACGGCGGCCGTAAGAAGCAACAAATTGGTCAGCGAAAACTTGCGCATTTTGTTGAAATGGCGAACGGCAGGGATCAGCGGGCGGCGGCGAACGAATTTGATCTTACCAAAACCGTGTCTCCGCCGCTCCGTTGCATCCCATGGTTCTGCCATTCTCAGTCTTTGAGGCCCAGACGCCATGCGTTGATTGTATCAGAGTCTTGATCCCAAATCGCAAAAGCGTTGTCGCAGTATCGGAACCCGATGGCGTCAGCAAATCGTTGGCACTCTTCGTCCGATTCCTGAAATTCGGCCCACTCCTGCCACAGTTTTGCCATGATTCCCTGTTCGCTGCGAGCGATGAGAATCCAATTCGGGTCGTCATGGAACAGCACACACGTATTCCGTGTTGCCATCGCGAGTCCATCGCACATAGGAGTCGGCGTTGGAATCCCAGAGCGGCACGATGTTGGTGACACCATCCGGAATGTAGTAGTCCCAATTCGTCTTCCCGACATATATACTGAGGTCAGGATGGTAACTGTCCGGATCGCTGAGGATTCGCGCGAACGATGGATTCACACCGTTGGCTACAAGTTGATCGTAGGGCAGCGATTCAAGTCTCATTTTGTGGCAGAACGATTGGATTCTCCGAGGACCGGAGAACGACTTTGATGTGATTTTAGTTTACGCTCCGGTCCTTCGGAGCAATCCTTTGTTCTCTGACTTGTGAGGTTTGATTATGTGGTTTGTCCTTGACAGTTGTAACGATATTGAGCTGTATGATTCAGAAGAAAAGGCGAAAGCAGCAGCAGAAGCAGCGATTGATTTTGAACGCGACAATGCCATCGATACTGGATGGTCGGAAGACGTAACGAACATCATGTGGGGCAAGGTCATAGGCCGTTGTGAATTGAAGTTCGAGCGACCACGAACCGATGAGGACGCGATGGTTACAAGCCAGTGTGACACTGTTTGCGACTACCACCTCGTTAAGGTCGAGTAAAGTCAGAGAACGGCCGCGATAACCGAGTGCGAGCGGGTGACTTTGCTGTGCGAGAAAGGCCGTTCGAGCACTTCGGTTCATCGCATTGTTCGTCGACCATTCAGCAGCGGTGAAACGCTCACGATGCTGATCGATGTTGAGACATATTGTAGGCAATGCGAACTGGATCAGCAATTCAGATTGCAGATATTTGCGCGCTAGAAGGCATTCGGGGGGCGAGTTAGACCATGGCAGTCGATTTATTCGTTGATCAACTCGTATCGCAAGCCACTATCGGACTGTAACGCCAATGAACTGTGGCGAGCTGAACTCGACATCGAACTGACACAGCTCGATGCGCTCACCGCTCAGCACGACTTGGTCGTAAAAAAGCTGGAAGCCATTGGTAAGAACGATCCACGAATCCAAAGGGGTATCATGACGATTCTCGGCGTCGGCCCCAGGACAGCTGAGATCCTGGTCGCGCATCGACGATCCCCATCGCTTCGCCAGCGGTCGTGAAGTTCTGCCTACTGGGCTGGTACCACGTCAGTATCAATCCGGTGAGACGGACCGCAACGGTCGCAGATTACCAAACGCGGCAATCCGCTAGCTCGAACGATCCTGGTTGAGTGTGCTTGGGCTTCGTTGCGATACAACCTGTGGGCCAAGTCGATCTATGAACGAGTTCGCGGCAAGCAGCGAACGCGCAAGAAGAAGGCGGCTGTTGCACTTGCCCGTAAGATCGCTGTCATAGCCTGGGCATTGATGCGTGACGACAAAGACTGGGATCCCAAACGCATGATTGAAGTCACTGGAGTCCTTCGGACGCATGTCCCCGCTCAAAGCTACGCTTTCGGAGATGAAGCCCAAGGAGAATAGCGACCAACGCAAGAGTCGTCTTCGCCGCGAAGCTCGTGTTCTTAGAGAAGCCGCTGCTGCTGCCAAGGAAAGGGAAGCGAAAGCCAAAGCGATCAGAAATCGGACAGGCTACTAAGACAGCAGCAACCAAGTCGAAGGCAACTGGCAAACAAACTACAACCAAACCAAGGCGAGCAAGAAAGCTCCGTATCAGCCGCCTGATGCGCGCAGATACGTACATCGGAGAACGAATGGGCCTTGCTCGCCAACATAACAACTCATTGGACAACCAGTATGCGTGGCTGATCATGAGATCGGAGAACGAATTGGACCATTGATTAAACAACAAGCGATAACATCATTTTAAACCATTGACCTTAACGTGGAGCAACTGTAACCAGCGATTGACAGACCGCCATCAAGGAGAAGACCTGCCCAATCGACTCAGCACCGATCAAAACTGACACTGAGGTTTCACTAGGACGTGAGCACCTGGCTCACAGAAGCCAGACACGTCGCCCTAAAGAATGTGCAGTCGAACGGAAGGTAGCTTGCTGCTCACAGAAGCCTCCAGGCAAGCTATAGCCAACGGAATGGGAATATCGCATCAAAGATGCTTGAACCGTGTATGGATAACTGAGTGACGCTGATTTGTTCAAGCAGATGCACAAGACCGAAGAGCGTTCACACCTCGAATAGTCGCTTAATCAACATCCTTGTACGCAGTCGACGATCGCCAGGGCCAAGCTCCCTCAAAGCCCTCCAACAAGGCACCGGTGCCATCGCCGCCTATCGGTCGCCATGCGCTCCGCTCGAAGACTCGCTGCGCCGGGGTGAGCGACCGACAAAGCGGCTCCGACGAAGGCACCTACCGGGAACATTTATCATGTAACAAAACAAAAAGACCAGATTATTGGTCAAACCACTTGCAAAACCCAGGACTTCATAGTCGTTACGGTTCAGCGGGCGGCGGCGAACAAGGCAACCACTTTAAAACGGCGACCACCGCCGCTCCGTTGCAACCGATGGTTATCCCGCGTTTCTACCGGTTTTCTGCGGGTACTGAAGTTTCAATGTGCAGAATGGGCATTTTGTCGATTCAATCTCGACCCCTGATTCAATCCATGATTTGAAGCCATCGTTGCAGTATTCGCAGATGCGCATTATATACGATGTAACACCGGGCCGATAACTGAGCTGTATGTGGTAATTTAGCAATTGGAATAGTTTCGTCGTGTTGGCGTGTGGACGCTGACGATCATGGCGGTAGTCCAGAATCATGTCTCCGACATTCTTGATTTCCTCTTGCGGTGATGTTCGCATGGTTTCGACGGTTTTGCAGGCGTCGTAAACCCGTTTGAGGCGATCAATCTCCCGATTCTTGAAGTCATCAAAAGATATCAACCCTGAAAAGCGTGAGAATTCGTAGGGCAATCCATGATGAGCGTACAAAGCAGGCACTAAACGCCCGACCAAACCCGATGCGAAGAACCGGCGACGCGATGAATTCCTATTCGCTGCAAACCGCAACAGCGTAGCATCATCACATGAGGCCAGGATAACATCGTCGAAGTCTTGGTGCTCATCAAATAGTTGCTCGAAGCGATCATCCAACTCGCTGGTGTTTGCCCATCGTTCAATCTCGGCAAGTGTGATGTCCATGACTAATCGAGTGTGCGGGATAACGGTGCGGATCACCCGGTCGGCGCGGTTGATTCGCCATTGTCAAAACGCCCGACTCGCCGACTCGGGTGCATTCGATAGTTCGCCGCTTCTTGGTTGCGGTGCGAGGAGGTGTATGCAATCGGATCGGAACCAAACGTAGCCAATCCCGATCGTCACCGCGCAGTATACCACGATCGAAACAGGATGTGCCCCGGCGGCGAGCAGTCGCGGAGTGTCGAGAAAGCGGTCACCCGATAGCCAAGCCAATGCGAGATAGCCACCGTTCGCGATCAAGCAAAAGTCAGCGATGAACCATGCCCAGCGTTTGCGGACGATTGTTGCAGCAGCTAGCGGGACGGCAACACCAAGCAGCGGCCCAGCCCAAAGCGTTACGAGTGGGTGTGGATCGGGCGAGTGCAAGCTATAGGGCATCCGCCAGGGCGCGAGGTCAAAGTCGGTCAGCGTCGCTCCGCATGCCATGCCGCCGAAGATATGTCCGCATTCATGCGTGAATGTCATCACGACCCAAGCGGCCGCAAGCAGGATGGCGAAGATGAGGTAGCGACGTGTCAATCAGCAGTACCGGTTGAGCATCAGTATCTGTCGGCGAACGACCGCGATGACCGCAGTCGCCGGGTTTGATTATTTTATAAGAACGAGCGACTCGGCGACTTCGGTCGATCGCTTGGTTCTTTGGGGTTCGTTGGTTGCAAAAAGCAGTTTAGCAGATTCCCGGGGCATCGTGCAAACTGATTTTGGCAAGGTCTCTGTTTGTCAGCGCATCGGCCAGTTTGATGTTTGCGCAGCCGAAAAAAGCTAGGCGAACGAGAACCGTTGAAGATAGTTCGCAGCCGCAGAGTAGTTGCCGCCAAGCAATCTTCCAGCGGCCAGCGTCCAATAAAGGTAGCCGAGTTTGAGATGGCAGCGTGCGAAGCAATAACGGAGTTCGGCCAACCTCGCATTGGTTGGCAGATGTGCGCCAGCAGCCGCAAGGATTCAGCGATGGTGGTCGTAGCGAGTGAGCGGCCCCGACGAGTGTCTTCGCGATCCGCCCAAAGAACGTCCGCGA
>JAWKTR010000033.1:0-47429 GCA_041398985.1 Pirellulaceae bacterium | reverse complement strand
ATCGCTGTCTTGAACGTCGTACCTTCGCAACCATAGGTGAATCAAAGGCGTATAGAGCCGCGCCAGCCGATTCCAACCCTCGTTTTCAGGGGAATCACACAGACGCTGGAGAAGACTAAGCGAGGTTTCGTGCATACTGGAGTGGACCTTTCGCGCGAAATTATCCACTGTCAGCAGCGTCGCGCCAATTCAGCTTGCTTTCCCCACTATGAATTGAGTGCAATCTATCTGAGGACTCTTGCTTACCCATCCCACTTGCAAAACCTCAACAACTCTGAATGCGATCGCCTCCATCAGTCTATCGCAATCCACGAACTCGGGCGGTAAATTCGCGCGAACACCTTCCATGCGTCCCGATTGGCAGGACTTTGAACCTGCACCAGCAGGCTATCGCGTGTCTCTGGAAAATCGCTCATGAAAATGGTCTCCTACAAGGACTAACACAGCCCGAGACACATTCTGTCAGAAAATTTTCAATCACGTAGGCGAGGCTCTCCGAGACTCGCAAAACACGCTGCGTAGCCGGCATCAGCCTCGGAGAGGCTGACCTACGTGGCGGAGATGTTGATTCGACGGCATGACTAACAGGTCCATCATCAAATCAGAAGACATCGTCAAGTGAGCCGATCGCTTCGACGTTTCCATCTTTGTCAATTAACACGCAGCACGGGAACATTCCCACGGGATAGCCAGAAATTTTGCCCCTCTCAAAGCCGGCGAGTTTCTCATCCTTGCCAAGAATCACCGGATAATCCATTCCCGTCTCCTTGATGACAGCTTCGATCTCCTCACGCTGTGTGCCGGGGGCGTGCACGCCGATGACATTCAAGCCATTCTTTGCACGTCGATTCAGTGTCGGAATATCGTTCTTGCACGGTCCGCACCAGACAGCCCAAAAGTGGATCAAAGTGCGTGAGCCGGTTGCGACTTTGGGAAGTTCGCTGCCTGTGATGGGCTGGCCAGTCAGTTTTGGAGCTTGCTGGCCGACCATTGCTTTGAGCGGGTTGAGAATGTCGTCAATCGCTCGCTGATTCTCCAGCAGCTTGGCTTGCGCTTTGTCAGCCATCTGGTGAATCGTTGCTTCGGGCATTTCGGGATCAAACGCGTACTTCACCCATGTCGAGAAACGCCAATCGTTGATTGTGTCTCCCTTCTTGGGCAATGCTTGTTCGATCAGTGGAGTCAGGTCAGGCTGGGTGGTGACTCGTTCAATTTCAAGCCGAACGACGTTGTACTGGTACTTGTCGTCTTCGTGCATCCAACTCGACTGCCATTCTGTATGCGGCAGTTCTATTCCGGGGGCTACTTCGCGATAATCCGAGAAGGCCACCAACCGATGCGGACGCTGGTTGTCGCGGTGCAGATAAGCCCAATCGGCCCACAACTGATGTCTCTGGTCGTTGCTGGCCTCCTCCTGAATCCACTGGTTTGCCGCATCGCGATTCTCGAAAGTTTGCCCCGCCATTCGTCGAAGCGATTCCATCTCGTGAATCGGTGTAAACTGTCCTTGGTTAATGAAAGTCAGGCAGCCAAGTAGCTTGCCCGATTCCTGGCTGACCCAGAATTGTTCCGCTCTGGGGATCGAGCGAATAACAAAACAACGCTCTCCTGCAAAGTCTTCATCGGGTAGCGACTGGTAGTTGGCGAATTTCACTGACTGTACCGCGTTGACGAAGAACGTCGGGTACTCATCCACTTTCGCCCATTTGAATTGGTGGTCACCGAGGTACAGAAAATTGCACGGCCGGAAATAGTGGTTCTGAAAAGTATCCGAGAAACCACGATACCTTCCAAATCGATCTGTGGAATCCCGCCACCATCCGCGATGTCCATCCCAAGTCCGCGCGGACTGCTGGTCGTAACGATCTCCTTCGTAAACGTATTTATGTCGGTCGATCGCGACAACCTGGTTGTCTTTCCAAGCCCAGGTGTCAGTCAACGATGAAAGGCTTTCGTCAAACTTGCGTACTTCTAGCGCACTCTTCAGGTTCTCAAGCGACCGCTCATTCTGTAGGCCAATAACCCCGTTGGGATTGCTATAAAACGAATTGCTCCGTCGCGTTGAGATCAGAAAGGCAGGCAGATTGCCGCATTGGTCGCAAGTCGGTTGCATTTGCTTTGTCACTTGGCGGCTTGGTGATTCATTGCCGGTGGAAGTGCTGGAAAGAATCGACCGAGAAATCGAGTTGCTCTTACTGGATGAAGGCATTGATCCCAGAGCTGATTGGAAGCAGCAACTTGCAATGCTTACCACAAAACGACGTGGTCAGGTCCAATGGAAACTGTTTACGACTCGCGACAAGTTTCTGGATCGCGGATTGGGCGATTGCCATTTGGCAAATCCACGGTCTTCAACGATTGTTATGGACAGCCTTAAGAAGTTCGACACGGAAAGGTATTTCTTGACGGATGCCGTGGTGATGCCCAACCATGCCCATTTCCTGTGCGCGTTCGCCGACGAAGAGCGGTTTCTGAAGCAGTGTACTGAATGGAAACGGTACACCGGTCGACAAATCAATCGAGTATTGGGGCACTGTGGTGAGTTTTGGCAAGTGGATCAATTCGATCATCTGATTCGCAGTCCCGAACAATTTGAGCACTATCGACGTTACATCGCGAGTAATCCGGTGGAAGCCAAGCTACCTCGCTACAAGTACCTGCACTTTCAGAAACAACTCACACGCCTCACGTAGCGGAGTCTCTCCGAGACTCGGAGTATTTTCCGCGTCTCGGAGAGACGCGACTACGTGGTCGCAATCATTCCTGCGGTCGAGGTGGAAGTCCGATCGCGTTCGGATTCTCTTCGACGAATCGTTCCAGTTCCTCTTCAGCTCCAGATTTCGATTCAAAGTCGAGATCCCTAACCAGCCACTTTTCGTCGATCAACTCAAGAGTGAACAGCAGGAAGCCATCACGCTGGCCATCGGGTTGCTTGTGCTCCTTCTCGAGTTTCACCGCTTCCGATGTCGCTATCGCTCGTGTCGGTTTCGCGGCATCGTTGACGTAGACTGTTGGGATCTTTATTCGTTGTACGTTGACCAGCGTTCGAAACTCTGCGATACGTTTTGCATCAGCCTGAATACCATTTGCCAAAGACGCTGCCTTCGCGACATCACCTGCAAGTGCCGCCGCAACGTAGGCTTCGACAACCGAGCGGGCGTTGCGATGATCGATGACCTTCACCTTGCTCAAATCGACTGTGCTCGTCGTAGTATTTGGCAGGTATGCGTCTTTCTCGCGAGGCGACTGCGATGTTTGGGCCTGAGGCACAACAAGCCAAAAGAAATTATCAGAGCCGTGTTGATGGAGAACCAGCCCACACCCCGAATCGTCCAGCGAAAGTGAGCCAACCACCGACGTTCGCGAATCGTCTGTGCCTGCCATGTCCAAACGCACCTGCAACATCCCATGCTCAGAGTCTTGTTGGGCAAGATGCCGTGCCATAATTGTCACCGGTATCTGGTTGTGTTTCGCAGTGTAAGTATGTGGCTTGCCTGACGTGAGCTGCACGTCGTCGCTGACAGTTGGCAGGAACATCGATTGCCATGAGCGAACGTTGGCAACTTCCTCAGGACTGAGTGTTTTCGCATTTTCAAACCAGCGTTCGAATTGCTCCTGGTGTTCGTCAGCCATCCACTCCGATGAAACGCCGATGACGGAGAGCCGAATCGGTTGCTCAGCGGATGGAGCCCGCAACTGCAGAAACTTGCTGATCTTTTCGTGAGCACTTGCATTATGATCAATAACCAGAGCCATCGACGATGGATCGAAATCAATCAAGTTGCACGGTCCGAAACTCTTCTCGATTTGCTGGACCAACAATTCGGCCTCTGCTGCGATCTTCGCCTTGCTCTTATCCGATCCAGGTGATTCGGCGTTGAGCGTTGGGATATCGACAAACAGCGAATCGGTAATTGCGTCTCCGATCGGATAGACTTGCATGGTGTCGATGAACGGCGACTTGAGTCTCAGCACCATCAGGTCTGTGCCAGGTTCTTCGCCAGTACCGATTTGTGCTGGGCGCTGCGTGGACGGATTCCCATCGGCATCACGCAGCGAAAATATTCTCAGTTGTGGCAACTGCTCGTCGGCTCCCGGTGAATTGCCGAGCTCTTGATATGACTGATAGCGTCCGGGAGTATCCAGCAACGCAAGCACCGGCTGCGGTCGTTTCGGGTCTTGCGAGCGAAAGGTCAACCAATGCGGTGATTTGGACATGTCGAGATCGAACTCGTAGACCTTGTCTGCTCCGCGCTTGCCCGTTCGCTTCCAGATCATTTGATTTCCGCGGAACTCAATTTCATTCTCAGGCGGCGGCAAGACCTCGCCAGCAGATACGATCTTTTCGACTGACCAGAGTCCGTGCAGCGGCTGGGAGTGTGCTATGTTGACCACCGGTACTTGGAAGACTTTCGTTGTCACCACATCCTCCGCTTGCGCGACAGCCGCTGGTACGTCGTCTTTCGGCAGATTCTCCGGTGGCTGCATCAGTAGCATTAATAGAACGAATGAGCTGACGACTGCGAACATGGCGTAGACTCCAAATTTACGACGACGAATCGTGGAAAAGCGGGACTTTGGTTTTTCGAGAAGACCTTCAGGCAAACGTGCGGTGGAAGGCTGTTGCACATGGGCCAAACAGTCTTCGAGCAACTCGGCGACTTCCATTGCTGATGCGGACCGATCGTCTGCTTTCTTCGCCATCAGCCTGCTAATGATCGCGCACAGCCACTCGGGCACATCCGGATTGATCTCGCGAATTGGGCGAGGTTCTTTATCCGTGATCAGACGCAGCACGCTGTAGCTGGATTCGGCTCGAAACGGCGCGTGACCTGTACACATGGCGTACATCACACTGCCGAGGCTGAATAAATCGCTGCGATGGTCTACGGTTTCGGCGCGGGCTTGCTCAGGCGACATGTACTGCGGTGTACCAGCGAGTGTGCCGCTGCGTGTGAGACTGGCGTCATCGACGGCTCGAGCTAATCCAAAGTCCATCAACTGCACGCGTTCGACGGTCTGATCGAGAAAGATGTTGGCCGGTTTGATGTCGCGATGCACGATGCCTTGTGCGTGAGCGGCGGCGAGTCCCTTGGCGGCTTGCATCCCGATCCGCAAGATCTCGCGAACTTCCAGCGGACCGTTGTCGCTGAGTCGCTTTTGCAGTGAAACGCCGCGTGAATAGGTCATCACCAGATACGGCACGCCTTGCCACTCGTCGACGCAGTGAATCGCCATCACGTGATCATCGACTACCGCCGCGACGGCTTGAGCCTCGCGAGCGAACCGTTTGCGAGCGGCACCCGATGCCGCCAGGTGCGGCAGCAGCATCTTGATCGCCACGAATCGATTGAGCAATCGATCAAAACCTTTGAAGACCGCTCCCATGCCTCCTTGCCCCAAGAGACCGATGATTTCATAGGGCCCAATGCGCCCAAGCATGTTGGGGTCATCGGTCGGACCGAGTAGGTCGAGTACGCTTTCACGTAGGCGAGTCTCTCCGAGACTCGCGGCATCAGCTCGCTCGTCTTCAGCGTCTCGGAGAGACGCTGCTACGTGAGCTGCTACGTGTTGGCTCCGCAGTGAAGATTCGGTTTCGTTCCACCAGCCATCGTCACCGACTTGTTGCTCTAGCCGTTGGCGACAGTCGATGCAGTTGGCCAGGTGTTGCTCCAGCTCGGATGTTCGCGCTGCGTCGACTTCACCAGTCAGCAATTGTCCAACTTCTTCGACTTGCAAACACTCAATTGACGGTTTCATCATTCGTGACTCCAAAAGTCAGACAGTTCTTGCACTTTTTCTTTAATCCTTTGCATCACTCGGCAGCGAGCGATATACACCGCGCCGGCTGATCGCCCCAACGTTTCAGCTACCGCTTTGACCGGTTGGCCATCGATCGCCGTTTGCCGAAACATCTCCCAGGTCGATGGCGAGAATTCATCTTCAATCGCACTCACCGCCCAAAGAAGGGCTTGTCGTCGAGCCTCAATGGTCAGGTTAGAAGACAGGTCGACTTGATCGGGATGCTGGGCCAACAAGTCATCGTGAGCTCCCGCTCCGGTTGCTCGATCCGGTTTGGCCCGCGTCAGCTCATTCAGGATCGCGTTGCGAGCGATCCGTCCCAGCCAATTGCGAAACCGAGTCTCGGCGTCATGCGATTCCCAGTCGCCGACCTTGCGAGCCACTGACAGAAAGACTCGCTGCGCCAGGTCGTCTGCATCGGCATGTTGCAACCCACGTCGAAGAGCCATGCGTAGAACTACGGGACGATAAATCGCTTGAAATTCATTCCATGCAGCCACATCCTGCTGGTTGTTCAACCGCAGAATCAGACTTTCACTTGTTTCCGGCCAGTTATCCATTGGGGTCCTCTACTCACTTCAACCCAGACCCCAGCATTATCTTTCAGGCAAAACAGAACGTTTTGCAAGTTCTATTTCTGGGCCAAGGAAGGGAAATCGTCTTTGAACCACGCAAACCGCAGAAATCGCCATCGCTCGCATAGGTTTCGCCGAAATCCATCATACTGTCCTGCAGAATTTGCGAGATTTCTGACACTTCTCGCTGATCGCCACCAAACCAAGTCGTAAACCATTTTGTTCCCAGGAACTTGCTAGTCGGTCGGCAAATCACGTAGCCGAGTCTCTCCGAGACTCGAAAACACGCTGGGACATCAGCCTCGGAGAGGCTGACCTACGTGGCGCAGAGGCTGACCTACGTGGTGGCGATTAGCGAGAATTCGAGATTTTCGCGAGTGCTAAATGCCATCGATTCCGAGTCAACCGATCGTTTCACGGCACGAGCCTGAGAGCGAGCGAACTGGTTTCGCCTGGGAGCGGGTATTGGATACAATGGAGTTCAAGGAGACTATCGATGCCGCTACTCGATCATTTTCGCCCGCCGATCTTCAACAAAGGTTCCTGGGAAGGCTTTCATGGTGGCTGGCCCATGACGATGGTTATGGATCTGTGCAAATCACTTCCTGAGCAATACACCGCCGAGCCTCGCGTGCATTTAGGGAAGAATTTTGAAGTCGATATATGCACTTTCGATGTTGGCGAAAAACGTACGTTTGAATCGAATGTTCCCGATTCAGGAGTTGCGACTGCCGTCTGGGCTCCGCCGGAACCGACGCTGGCACTGGACCTTGATCCAACGGAGATCTACGAATACGAAGTGCTGATCTTTGACCAACAACGAGGGCGCGAATTGGTCGCCGCCATCGAAATCGTCAGCCCGGCTAATAAGGATCGCCCGGAAACGCGTCAGGCCTTTGTGTCGAAGTGTGCGGCGCTGTTGCAAAAGAAAATCTGCGTTTCGATCGTTGATCTGGTGACGGTAAAGAACTTCAATCTGTATTGCGAAGTGCTTGACGTCTTCGGTCAAACCGATCCCGCGTTCGCGCCCGATCCACCTTCGACCTATGCCGTCACCTGTCGCAGTCACGCTCTGGCCACACGTTCGCGATTTGAGTCGTGGGCGTATCCCATGGTCGTCGGCCAAACGTTGCCCGTCCTACCGATCTGGCTGGACAATGACCACGCCATTTCGCTGGAACTCGAAGTCTCCTATCAGCAGACATGCAGTGCCCTGCGGCTGATTTGATGTTTTCAACTCCTGAGCGACGTTATCAGTTGTCTTTGGATTCGCCATCGCGTTAACCCAATAGCTACGGTGCAGCGGCTGGAGGCGATTCCGACGGGGGGGTTGCCGCGTCTCCGACTTTGGTTGGCTCCGATCGCCTGGGCGCGACCGTGCCCTTCGGCTCGCTGGCTTGCATTGCATCCAAAACCTGTGACATGCTCGACACCATCAGAGACAACTCCTCATCGCTGAAAACCTGGCTGATAAGCCACCGGTCACCGTGTCGCTGCAGCTCGATGCTCGTCGGTATCGAAGGCGTACCGTCGGATTTGAACTCCGGACCCAGCGTTGCCATCGCCCGATCACCATCGATTGCGATTTCATAATGCGGCGGGGGTGTTGATTCCTTGGGATCTGACGCCGAATTGTCGAAACCTTCGCCAGCGGACTTCATCAACTCGCCTGCTTTTATCAAAAAGTCTTCGGGCGACTTGAGCGTACCAGCGGCCAGACGTAACAGCTCGCGATCCGGCTTCATCAGTAACTCATCTGTACTGCGCAGAGTCAGCTTCGCCAGCAGTTCGAATGCTTTTCGGGACTCCTCCGGTGGCGTCGCCAGGCTCTGCTCCTTCAACAACGCATCCACGCGAAGATGAAATGAAGGTGCCGTGCCTGCCACAATGGGCACGCCTTCTTCTGTTCCAATCAGCCCTCCCTGTTGCAAACCGATCTGAGACAGGGCGGACATGAAGCAAACCTGCTGCAACATCGCGCCACTCATT
Source organism: Pirellulaceae bacterium (assembly GCA_041398985.1). Taxonomy (GTDB): domain Bacteria; phylum Planctomycetota; class Planctomycetia; order Pirellulales; family Pirellulaceae; genus Aureliella. Next base: position 39,063 of record JAWKTR010000033.1, on the reverse strand, counting down.
TCAAGCATAGCCTCGTCGGTATAGCACTCCGCTGGAAAGCTGTTTGGATTCGAAGCTGAGTAGCAATGCATGGAGTCCAAGGTCGCCTGTGGCGTGGAAAGATTCGTGGCGTTTTCCTTGGGAGCATGGTTGGCCTGTACCGTGCTGGAAATGGCTTCCTTCAAGCCCGCGTCATCAATCTTGTCTAGTGCCGCACGCAGGATTGAGTGCGTGGTGTAGGACTGCTTTTCTTTGCCTGGATTGATATAACAGTCAATCCGCACCAGCGAATTCTCGCTAACGCCAGTGGATCGAGGCGTCAACCAATCGTCCGCTTTGGCAACGAAGTCCGTCAAGCGTGATTCTGTCATCAGCCCGGTGTGCGTACCGACAAGTTGTCGATCCTTCATCAGCACAAAGCGCGTCGCTGGCGGAGAAATGATGCCAGGCCAATCCGTTTGAGGAAGCTTGATCAGCCGAACGGACGCGTTTTCTGTAACACGCTCTACGATCGGCAACATCTGCTTACCTACGTCGCTTTCGTTGTCAAACATGACCAACACACTACCCGATTCCGGCAGTAACTCCAGAAAAGCATTCCAGTCGAATCGATCCGTGGACTCGTGGTCGACTGTCGCGTTGTCCGAGCCCAAGGGAGATTCTTTCTTATCGGCTCCTGAGTTTGCTCCGTGCGTTGAATCGTTGCGCGGTTTTTCACCATTCAAGTCGGGTGCACGGTGGCAATTGAAAAGGGCCACTTTCGAACCGGGGACCGTTTCCGTTGAAATCAGAATTGGGACAGACAATTCTTGATCGCCCGAGAAATAACGCATCACATTCCCTGTGATCGTAATACTGAGCTCGCCCACTTCTCTCGACGTGTCCGCCTCCGACTTGCCAGCACCGTCAAAGATTTCGTCAACAACCCAACGCCCTTGCATCTTCCGTTTGATGATCTCAGCTTGCGACTCAGGTGTTGCGTAATAGGGTGGGGGAGAAGGCAGGAATCCACTGGAAGAGGGTGGTGGACTCGACAAGCCAAATTCAGCTGACGGCGGAGATTCACTTAGCGGGTTGATGACATCATCTTGCGGCGGAGCTTCCTGCTGAATCGTCGCAATACTTCCATTGACCGCCTGAAGCAGTTCTTCATCGCTTCCCAGTTGAGAGATCATCCAGCGTCCGTGTTCTAACACCAACGTAACTTGCCTTGTCTTCGTCGTTGTTTGGTCCACGGGCACGGCGGCTTGAGTGGCAATTGCACGAGTCCCGTCGACTTCGATTTTCCATTGCGACGGGATCGGATGCGAGTCGTCATCATCCTCATCCATGGCACTTGCGGCTTTCAACATTGCAACGCAGAAAGCCCGCGAGTCCGTCAAAATGCCGCTCGCCTGACGCAGCAAAGCAGCATACTCGGCTGCTGTCAGCCTGGGTGGCTCAAGCGGTTTGCCGTTGCTCGTTGCACCCAGTTGATAGAAAAGGTTTGGGAGAATGTAGACGACTTTCTCCATCGCGGCGACGGCGGACGGCGGCGGATTTGCCCGCTTGTATTGGCTGACTTCTGCAAGAATGCCACGGATTTGCTGTGTCTGCTCATCGTTCAAATCGGCATCGGATTGCTCCATGAGCCCCAACATCAGACTCATGGAGTGCATGGATTGAATCAGCATCCCAGCCATCCGATCGGCTTCGTCATCCGACAACAACGCGACAAAACGCTCGTAGTCTTTTGCGATCATACATTCTTCCCAAGCATCCAACACGGCTTGTGGGCTAGCGTGTTCCGGTGGAATGGAAAGTATGGTTTTTAGGCGCTGGGCTGCGATGTTTGCTTGCTGGTTCTTACGCTCATCGAGCAGTTTTCGGCTGGCGGCGATTCTGGCTTCCGCTTCATCCAGTTGAGCATGTTGGAGCATCAGTTTAATGTCCATCGCAGCTTTGATCGCTTGCTCGAGTTGCTGCAACTGCTGACGCTTTTGCAGCTCAGCGTCTTGTTCCGAAAGATTATCCGAAACAACCGTGTTGGCTCGCAGACCACTGGCGAACTCGTTCACTTTCGCTTCTGCCTGATCCAATTCGGCTTGCAACTCCGTCAGACTTTTCGTCGCCCTCGACTGAGCATTGGGCGTCGTCGTGGGAGTTGCCTCTTGTGCCATTCCTGTTGGCGCGGTGGTAAGCATGCTGGCAAAGAGAATCGCCGTGATAATACCATGTTTCATGGTTCAATCCGTTTTTGGTAGTGGGTGCTGTAAGGTTGTCGTGTTGTCGGTCTCGTCCCCACGTAGGTCAGCCTCTCCGAGGCTGACACCGCGAGGCTGACACTGCGAGGCCGACACTGCGATGGTGCCGCGAGTGATCCGAGTCTCGGAGAGACTCGGCTACGTGGTTCGGGACGCTAATCTCCGTACTCCTTCGCAATCTCGTCAGCCAGCCGAGTGACGTCGGCGTGAATCGTCGATGGTTCAAGTGATTGACCGACAGTCGCTGCCGAATTCATCGACGGATTCGCCGTCACCTCGGCGTCTTTCGCGTAGCGCTGCATGAGTGCTTCGGGTGTCGTATGACTTTCGGTATGTTTTCTTGTATGAGGCCGTTTGGGAACTCGAGGGATGGCGCTGTTGGGCGTCGGAGTGTTGTGGAAACGGGCGGGTTCGCGGTAGAGGCTCGCAGCAGGTTTGTTCAATAACTCTGCGATCCTCTCGTCGACTTGCCGGGCGTCGTATCCGCCGTCTCCGTAGAAAGGCATATGCATTGGTGGTTGCAAAATGCCCTGTTTGTCGACGATGTAGACAGGGCAATCTTCTTCAATTCCCCAGTCCAGTTGAAGGGGACCGTGCGGCATCGGCTGCGGGATGACTGTCCAGGTGAGTTCGCCGCCCTGGCACGCGGCCAGCAGATTTGCCGGATCGTGGTTGCACATGATGCCGACGAACTCGACGGGAGCCCTTTCGTACTTTGCCACCAACTGCCTGAGCGGTCCGTACATTTCTTTGTAATCGTCTTCGTGCTCGGCGAAGAGCAACACCACGATTTTTCCTCGCAGGTTGCTCAATCGAAACTCCTGCCCGTTGATATCGGTGGCTGTCATTTCCGGCGCTTCGTCACCGACGATCACTTTGTTGATCGCGTGTGTTAGTCTTTCAGCCGCCTCGCCAGCCGTGCCGTAGATTTCGACATGAACATCAGAATAAGACTCTGCCAGTGTTTCCAATTTCTGGTTCAACTCCGCTCGAATCTGCTCGAAGTCCATACTTTCAAGCTGCTTCCGAAGGCTCCGCAGTCGCGTGTTGAACTGTGGTGAATCTTCTTCATCGATCACCATCTTTTCGAGCGCCTCTGGCCACGCAGTTTCAAGGGCCAATAGATTCTTGCCTTGGATAATCTGAGCAAGCAATGCTCTGGCCCGTGTTTCACGATGAGGACTTTTTTCAACAAGCGTTTGCAGGAATCCGTCTGACTCCGCGACGAAGAAGGGCCATCTTTCGAACCATTCGGCGAGCGATTCCAGGCCGTGGTGGTCGAGGTAATACGAGGTCACGCGACGACGGGCTTCGACAAGTCCTCTGTGGGCGCTCGAGGACGGATCGAACTCGCCCAAAGCCATCCTTCCGACGACCTTCAATGCCGTCAAACCAGAATCGGTACCGCGATGTTCTTCTTCGAAGGCTAGATACTTCGCGGGCATGATCACGCGGGGGTCCAACACCCTGTTCGGACGATTGTATTCGGCTCCGTTTGTTACATCTTTACAAGCCTTGTTGTACGCAGCCTCCGTTTCCCGAAATTCTGCATTCAACTCTGCCAGAGCCGTAGTTGCAGGACTGTGGTCGAGACTCGGTTCTCCAGTGCTGAAATCAGCCCACGGTGTTGCTGTCACTGGGTCTTGCGTTGAACTGGCGACCGACGGTTCAGTGGCCACAGCTTCTTGGGCCCCCGCGTTGAGTTGCTGCGGGAACAACTCGAGAGCTTTTGCCGTTAGCTCAACTGCCCCTTTGTTGCCACGCAACACAATTAATCCGTTTTCACTATCAACATTGATTGTTACCGGGGTTGCTTGCGGAGGCTTCACCGCTGCTGCAACTTGGGCGTTCGTCATACGCACCTTGACGGTTTCTTTCCCTCGCCGCTCGAGCGAAACAAGTTTCTTGTCGATGACGATGCCATCAAATTTGCCGTCGATCTCCACGAGGTAGTCTCCCTCACCAATACGAATGGATTCGCTGCCTTTGGTGACGGTTAGTTCCTCCACAATTTCGTTTCCCTGAACGATACGAATGGGGACATCGTCGGCTTCCGATTCAATGGTCAGCGTTCCCTTGTTGAGTTCAAGAACAATCAAGACTCCTGCGAGAATGATGGAGAAGCCGAATCCCGCTGCGGCAACCCATTTGGCAATCGGTGGCTTGTGTTGGAGTCCAGCCTTTAGGCTGTTTCGCGTGGTATATGTATGGGCTAAAGCCTGGACTTCAGCGGGCAGCGGTATCGCTGTCGGATGCTGCATGTGAGCCAGACAATCTTCTAACGCCTTCGCAATTTGCTCGGCAGATTCAAACCGGTCTTCGCGTGACTTGGATAGTAGCTTCATCACGATCCGTTCGAGCCACGCAGGAATATTCGGATTGATCTCGCGAATCGATCGCGGGGTATCATCGGTGATGCGACGCAGGACGGCGTAGCTGGTTTCGCTACGGAAAGGTGGATGGCCGGTGCAGAGGGCGTAGATCACGCAGCCAAGGCTGAACAAGTCACTGCGTCCATCAATCGCTTCGCCTCGCACTTGTTCGGGCGACATGTAGTGTGGCGTGCCGGGATGGAAGCCGCTGCGAGTCAAACAGGCATCGTCTTCAGCGCGTGCTAAACCAAAGTCGGTCAACAACGCGCGGTCGACGCCTTCGTCCAGCAGAATGTTAGATGGTTTCACGTCACGGTGGATCAAACCCTGAGCGTGAGCTGCAGCCAGTCCTTTGGCGGCGTGCATGGCGATGCGAAGGACTTCGCAGACCTCCAGCGGCCCTTCGCGGTCGATGCGTTGTTGAAGCGACCCGCCGGCGATGTACTTCATCACTAGAAACGGATGCTCGTCATCGGTCTCCACGTTATGAATCGGCACGACGTGATCATCGACCACTGCTGCTGCCGCGCGGGCTTCCCGAGCAAACCGACTCCGCGCCGATCCGCTGCTGGCCAAGTACGGTGCCAGCAACTTGACCGCCGCCGGTCGATTGAGTTCCGTATCGTAAGCTTTGAATACTACACCCATGCCACCGCTGCCGATTAAGCGTTCGACATCGTAGCGTCCGATTCGCCCCAGCAACTCGGGGTGACTGGCCGGTGACAACAGCGACTTGGCCATCGACTCCGTCCAGGCATTGGGACGCTTCCAACGTGCGCGATCCCTTCGCTGTGTATCGATTCTTTGTTTGGCCCCGTTGGATGAACTGACTTCTTCGGATTCACGATCTGGCTGTAAGCTGTCGCGGATGTCTTGCCACTGGTCAGACTCGGCGGCCATTTGTTCCAGACGCGATTGGCAGTGAGGGCACTCGGCGAGATGAGTCGCAGAGACCTGATCGTCCGCACCATCGTCCATCTGCAGCAAGCTAAGCAATTGTTCGTCCGAGTAACTGTTACAGGGTTGGTTCATTCGGACACCTCAAATTGTTTGGCCAGCTCGCGCGCAGACGACTGATGACTCGACTGCGAGCGATATAGACGTTGCCGACCGAGATCTTTAGTTGAGCAGCCGCGTCGGCGATCGCAACTCCTCAATGTGAGTGAGTTGAAACGCGTTCCATGTGCTCACGGCGACCGAGTTCCGGACTTGCTCCGCTGACCAGCGATAGACTTCACGACGATACTCAAGGTCGAACTGGCTGGAAATGTCCCCATCGGGGGCCGCAAGTTCGTTCAGCAATCCAATGCCTGAATCGCCGCCTTTCCCAACGCCTCCATGCGGCTTGCGAGTCAAGGTTTTGATAGCAATATTGCGAGCGATCGTCAGTAGCCATCCGCGAAAGCGACCTCGCTGCGGCTTTTCCAGCCAGTGGTGGACCGACTGTGCAACCGCAGCGAAAACTTGCTGCACGACATCATCCGCATCTGCCGCTTGCAGCCCCTGACGCAGCGCGAGCCGGTACACTAGCGGCCCATAGATTGCCACAAACTCGTCCCATGCTGCCACATCCGCCGCGTCGCGAAGACGCACGATTAGGCTAGCTCGGGTTTCGGGTGGACTGGGGATCATGAGAACTCGCTACTGGTTTAGTACATTGTCTCCACCAGTAAGTTCCACGTCAGGTCGGTTTCTTGCACGTGTGAAGAAATATTGTCCGAATTTCAACACGTAGACTCGTTCACGCAACAAAGCCTGCAAAGACGAGCCCGCGTATAAGCGTTTTACTCTGGGACTCGACTTGCCTTTTGTGCGCGGCCGTTTTGGTGTAGCGTGAGTGCGTAGGCGGGACCAGTGGCGCGGAGGTGGAATTCCAGTTGAGCCGCCACGCCACGATACGACCATTTTGTCGGTGAGTCGGCGAAGACTTCTTGCGTCGGTTGGTTGGTGATACCGACCATCAAGTGACCGTCTTTGTAGTTGACGTCAAAGATGAAGTTCGGCGTCAGTTGATAACGACCGACGAGTCGTTCGGGTTTGACATCGCCTGGCTTGGCTGCGTCTGGATTTGGTCCTTGGGCCGCTCCTGTCTGCATCAAGTGGGCGACCATTGCGTCGCAGGCTGGGAACGCTTGCGACTCGCCTGAATTGGTGCAAGCGATCACCGCAAGGTCAGATTCAGGGAGTATCCAAATCACCGCAAACGTATTGGTGTTCGATCCGGCATGCGTCAGTGCGGGACCGAGTGGCGTATCTAAACAGATCCATCCGCAACCGTACTTTTCGCTTGGCCCTTTGTCGACCAGCGGTTCGTGCAGATGGTCATATTCCTTTTGCGAACGCAACACCGGCGCGGGTTTGCCAGCCAATTGCCACCGCGCGTACTTGGCATAGTCTTCGATAGATAAGTGAACGGTTCCGGCGGCGGCGTAGACCGTCGGGTTCTCGGCACCAATGGCTCTCGGATCAACGGGCTTGCCATCCTTGTGTCCCCACAGCAGTGGCGGTTGAAGCTTCTCTGCGGATTTCTTCGAGCGAAAATCGGCCGTCTGCATCTCCAAGGGATCGAAGATGTGCCTCTTCGTCAACGACTCATACGGTTCTTTCGCACGCGTTTCCAACATGGCGGAAGCGACTGCGTAGCCAAGATTGGAGTAGAGAAATTTTCCTTGAGGATGCGCCGGGGCTTGCGAAAGAACCAACTTGAGCATCCGGCGACGTTCCAAAGTAGGAGACTGCTTCTCTTTAAAAAAGCTCGCCCATGCAGGCCCTGAGATATCACTGATGTTGGCAGGCAGTCCGCTTTGGTGGGACAACAACTGATCCAGGGTTACGGTGCGCAGTTTCGGGTGAATGTCTTTGTCGGTGGCGCTGGGCCATACTTCACCAATCGTCGTGTCCCAATCGATCTTGCCCGCTTCGACCAGCACCGCCGCCAAAGTCGCCGTCATCGATTTGGTGTTTGAGCCGATCGGAAATCGATCCGTTATTTCGATCTTGTCAGAAGTTCCCCGTTTGCGCACACCGTAGCACTCCGCCGCGACCAACCCCTTACCGTTCACCACCGCGGCAACCATTCCCGGTACGTCATGCTTGGGACAAATCTCAGCCAGTTTCGTCTGGATGTCTCGTCGCGGATCGTCAGCGCGACCGGTCAAACACAAACAGACCGATAAAAACGTACTTAGAACGGGGATTGACTTAGCAATCGTGCCATTAAAATTCATGTGTTGTTCCTACTGCAAAAAGTTTAGCCATCGCGGTTTCTCGTTGAGTGAATCGTAAGCGGCAAGTTCGACCGTTATGTAACTCTCCAGACTTCCTCGCTGGACGGAATTCTGGCGAATCCCACTACCAGGCGCGTTTTATTGCTGGCGTCCCTCATACCGAGCACGATCACGGTTGGTTTTCGTCATCAATACTTGCCGCTCGTCAATGCTCCCATTCCCTTTTTTAAGCACCAGTGTCACAGTCCAACCTGGTTCATGCCCATACTTTGACAAGACTTCCACTAGGTCTTCGGCGAAACGTTTCCGAGCTACCGAGCCGAACTCTTCGTTAGCGAACTTCATGAGACGATCGATTGTGATCCCGTCGATCGACACCAGCGGCGACCACTGTTCATTGATACGGACGATTGGTTGATCACCTTCCCAACGCACGCCAGTATATGGAGCCACCTTTGCATAGCCATATTCGCTGACCAACTTTTTCTCTGCAAGAGGAATCGATTGATCCAGGAGTTTACGGCCGAGGGGGTCGACAGAAGGTCCGCCAGAATTCGTGACGACCGCTACACCCACGTTGTGTGCGGGACAAAATCCGATCCAGGCACTGCAGTTGCTACGTCCACCATTCTTTTCCAGAACCCGATCGGCACCCTCGGTGGAACTGATGGACCATCCAAGCGCAGTTCCGGAAGGAATTCCGTCGGCCAGCTTTGTCTCGGTGTGAAGTTCCTGGAGCATTTCGGCGGTGAAGACGCCTGTTTTCATCTGGGCCATCAGGAATCTTCCGAGGTCTTCCGTCGTCGTCACCAAACCGCCGGAGCCGGACAATCGTTCCTTGAGCGAATGCTTCGTCTTTGCGCCTCCAAGGGATTCTCGCGCATAGCCGGTTGCGGGATGCAGATGGCGATTTCCCTCGATTCCTGTGCCCTCCAGTTTCAGCGGTCCACAAATCATCTCCTGCAGCAATTGATCAAGCGACTTGTTTGCCGCACGTTCAAGCACATGTCCAAGTAACCCGAATCCCAGGTTCGAATACTCCTCTGCCATGCCAGGATCTGATATCAACTCAACCTTCGCTAGAAGATCATAAAGTCGTTCTGGTTCCAGTTCGTATCGACCTTCCACCGACTGAACCTGTCCGGGAACGCCCCTGGGCAATCCCGATGTGTGCGAGGCGAGCTGGCGCAGCGTGATCGTCGCTCCACGCTCTGGCGTTGTGCTGATGCGAACGTCTGCGGGAAGGTAGGTGACTACGGTTTGGTCGAGATCGATCAAGCCTTGTTCATACAACATCACCGCCAGCGATGTCGTGAAGACCTTGGTCACTGAGGCAACGTGGTACTGTGTCCGTGAAGTCGCAGCACGATTGGTTTCCGTGTCTTCGACACCAACCGCTCCCTGGTAAACAATCTCACCGTCACGCACGACGGCGGCACTCAGACTGGGATAGGTCGAGTCCTGGAGTCGTTGCAACCAATCATCGATGTGGGCGATGTCGCCATCGTTGAACGCACTGATATCCTCCAGGCCAGGCCCACGCTTACCAGCGAACGTGACAAAGGAAATGACCGCAGCAACAGCCAGTATCCCCATGACCACTGTTAACACGATGATGGAAATCGCTGGAGCATTTGGCTGCGAGGGGCCTTTGCCGGCGGGCGGGGTGTCTTTGTACCGCTGGTGTGTCACGTACATTCGACCGAACAAAGCGATCACAAAAGGAATCACCGCGGCGACCACCGACTGGAAGAACACAGGTCCGAAATTCGGGAACGCAAAAAGCCAGCCAAAGTATGCTCCTAACAACGTCGGTACCAGAATCATCGCCGCCACACGCCACGACGGTATCGTTCGATTCCAGGTCTCGGCCCAAGATGCCCAGTTGGGACTCAAGCCTGCACTTCCGTCGGATCCCGACAACGCCGAGGCAAGATCGATCAGATGATCGGGCTCCACAGGGGGGCTGTCGCTTTCCAATTGATCAATCAGTCTCTGAAGATCGTTTCGACGCGGCTCAAGTTGCTTTTTGACCGCCGTTCGATTCAAGCGATAGACGCAGAAATATACAAAGTAAACAAAGACTCCGGGAATCAGCGAAGTCAGGATCGCTCCCCACCAGCGACCGGTCGTGTTCCAGCCGACATGAATAAAATATGCCGCAGCAGCAATACAGCAAGGCAGCAGATACCACCAAAAGACATTTAGCAGCAACCAAATCTGATGCTCGACCTGAGCCAGCGATTTTCTTAAGTTGACTGCCAGTGGTTCGCTCGGATCATTCGGGAGTTGAGGATGACGTCGTCGATCTACCAGGATGAAGCCGGCAATCCAAAGATAGGCGGGTATTGCCAAATACCAGGTCCACGGTGACGATGATCCGATTCCCATCACGATCCAGATCGGGATCAGCACCAACGCCGCACCCACTTCGCGCACGTCCCGCCAAAAGATTGTCGATCGAAACGCATCGTGTGACTGCTGCACTTCTCGACTCAACTGATCAAGATCGAAGGTAACCTTTCCTTGTGATGATTCGGCTTTCCACGCTTGCTGTAATCGATCAAGACTCATTGGCTGGGCCCTCCACAGATTTCGCGTCGAGAAGTGTGGCGAGCGTCTTCTTGGCGCGATTCAACTTCACGCCGACGTTGCTTTCGGAGATTCCTAGGACATTGGATATTTCGCGGTAGCTCATATCATCCAAATACAGCAGCACCAAGGCCACATCGGTCCGAGGCAGCTGATGAATCGCCTGGTAAAGCTGTTCAACCAATTCTCGCTGTTCGAGTTGCTCGCATGAGTCCGCGTTCTCAACTGCCGGAATCTGCACCTCCAATAGCGGCTTCTCTTTCGTTCGCCGTGGCTGATCGTTGCGACTCCAATTCATCGCGGTGTGCAGTGCCACCCGATAAAACCACGTCGCTGGACTCGACTTGCCTTGGAACTTCGGCAGCGAACGCCAAGCCTGCAACAGAATCTCCTGAGCCAGATCCTGGCATTCGTCGCGGGTCAGCGTGTAGGCACGCGCGACCTTGAGGACGGACGAGCTATGCTCCTCCAACCACTGCGTGAATACCGACTTGGGGTCTTCCTCAAGCACTCAAGGCCCTAGTAAACTGACGCAAATTCTCGCTTCAGGATAATTGGTACCACGAGGATGCGACGACTTACAGAAAATTAGACACTCTTGGAAACTTCTCGCTAATCGCCACCACGTAGGTCAGCCTCGCCGAGGCTGATGCCGCAGCGATGCTGCGGTTCGTCCGAGTCTCGGAGAGACTCGGCAACGTGATTTGCCGATCGATTAACAAGTTCCTGAGACCAAACGGTTTACGACTTGGTTTGGTGGCGATCAGCGAGAAGTGTCCACTCTTGTGCAAAAATCTTTTCGTTGCCTCCCGGGTTGCGGCCTTTTACTCCGACTGCTCGCGGAGTTGTTTTCGCTCTGCCATGCGTTTGAGGATTTCCGCCGTGTTTGGACCGCCGCTTGCCCCACTCCCAAACCAAGGCGAAATGCGAATCACTTCGCCCGTGCGGTGATCAAGCAGATCAAGGTCCATATTAGAAGTGCCCCACCAGTACCACACAGCAGAAGAACAATTCTTACAGAAAAATCTCGCGCCCAGAGGTTCAAGCAGAGATTTAGCGGCAGTGCACGAGGCAGCGCCGCTTCGAGACAGGTACACCAAGAAGTGCGTAGGCACCTCAGGGTCGTGAATCGATCTTCACACCCGGCATGGCCTCTTGCAACTTGGAAAGTCCAGCGGGAGTCAGATTAGTGTTCTTGAATGACAGTCCTTCAAGCTGTTGCAGCTTCGACAACGCTTCGACTGCCTCATCGGAAATCGGTGTATTCCAGAAAAGGAGCCATTTCAGTTTGGGGATTCGTTCTAAACGACTCAAGGCCTCGACGTGGTCCAGCGTGCATGACTGCACCATCAACGAATCGACTTTTTCTAGCTCGCACAATCTGCTCAGTGTCGAGTCATCAACGGCGAACCCCTGCAGTTCAACTCTCTCAATCGACTTGACTTTGCCTAGGTCCTTTGTCGTGATCGGCTGATTGAAGACAACGGTCGCCACCCGGTCTTCATTCACGTATGCGTAGACTGCCCCCGTGCTGCGAAGCCGTTCCTCCGCTTGCCGTCGTTCTCGATAGTCCTTTGTTAGCCACAGTAATCCGGCGATAATCAAAGCCAGGCTAGTCGTGGCAAACAGCAAAGTCCGAATTGAGAACCTGATAGGCTTCATGGCTGGACCATTCTTGTGATGTGCTTCGCTGCCTCAGTCGAGATCAGACCAGTAACAGTCCGAGCCTCATAAATCTGGTACAAATCAAGGGAGTTTCGATTACTTTCGCGGTCAATCTGGGAGCTCCCCATGCCCTGGAAAACAATTACTCGGAAAGAGCTTTACGACGAAGTCTGGTCGCAGGCGGTAAGCAAGCTTGCCCCCAAATACAACCTTTCGGATGTTGGTTTTACCAAGTTCTGCAAACGCTGCGATATCCCAACGCCGCCGCGTGGATATTGGGCAAAACTGGAAGCGGGTAAGAAGGTCAAGAAGACGCCGCTTCCAAAACACGAGGAGGAGTCAGAAATCCGCGTCTATGTTCCGGAGCCAGGAGAAGTTATGGCGACCGAAAAATGCAAATCGGAAGCGGAGGAGGCGTCTGCAGCGCTGCCGCCGATCGAAATCGGAGATAACCTGCGCGGCTGTCATCGATTGGTCTCGGAAACGCGGCAGGCGTATGAGCGGGCCAAGCCGACTTCGAATGGCATTCTGGAAGTTCCCAGCGGCGCAAAGCTTAATCTTTATGTAAGTCGTGACCAACTGCACCGCTCCTTATTGATCTTGGATGCGCTGTTGAAGGCGTTTGAGAGCCTCGGTAACCGAGTTTCCGAAGGCTCTGTCGTAAAGGCGTTTGGGCAGTCTGTGTCCTTCAGCATTAAAGAGTCCGTAAGCACGATAGAAGAAGAGTTGGAGTCATCCACGAAATCGCTTGAGGGGCGTTATGACTTCTTCACGGAACGCAAGCGAAAGAAACAAGTGCCAAGTGGAACGCTGTGTTTGGTCATCCATGACGCCGAAGGGTATTGGGCGTCTGGGTGTCGAAGGCAATGGAAGGATGCGAAAGTTCAACGCCTAGAGAACTGCTTGAATTCGATCGTCACCGGCGTGCTCGCTGTAGCATTGAAGAAACGCGACCACGAACTCGAAATGAAGCAGCGTGCAATTGCAGAGGAAGAAGCTCGAAAGAAACGAGCGGAGGAGACTCAACAGCGAGCCGAGCGGCGCAAACTTCAGAAAGCCGAACAATCAAAGCTGGATCAGCTGCTTGAACAGGTTGCCTCATGGAGGAAGAGTAAGGATATCCGTGAATTTGTCGATTACGTCCGGGCTATTCATCAAGTGTCCGGAACAGACATTTCTCCAGATTCTCAATTGGGACAATGGTTGGCTTTCGCTTCGCAACAAGCAGATCGACTAGACCCCACGGTGGATTCACCGAAGACAATTCTCGATGAAGTCATCCCGGATGAACCAAGCTACCCTTCCTACAGGAGCTGGTGATCCATGGAGCGCAGAGCGAGCAGCTTCGAGGAACTGGTTCCGTTGGTTGAGCTTTGTCGTGCTGGCAAATTGTTTGATGTGCAGGATTGGATCCAGAGCGGACAACCTGTAAATCCGCCTCTCGGGCACTACCGAGGCAGTCGAAAGAGAGTGCCAATTGAATACGCCATCAATGCCGGATTTCATAGTTTGGTAAAGGTGCTCTTGGACGGCGGTACCGAGGTTGGGCCAGTTGATGGCTATTGCCCAATGCGTCTGGCTCTTGAAAAGCGTCGACTCGACATCGTGGAATTGCTAGTCGAACACGGCTATTCCCCTGACGCGATTGACATCCCCTGCGTACTCGCGACTTGGGATCCAGCAATCATGGAGTACTTCGTCGCTGCCGGGTGCGACTTTGAAAAGGGAAACCCGATTGCCTGGGCGCTCTGCAACAAAATTCGTACAGCCTTACCGCTAGTAAAAAAGTACTGGGACAAGTTTCCCTCATTCCCGCAGCAAGCCAATATCGCCCTGCGGCACCATTGCCAGAAAGGTGATGCGAAGTGGGTTTCGCTGTTGCTTTGGGCCGGCGCTGACCCACTGGCTTCCGGTGAGGCAGATCCCGACGCGGAATTGGATGTCGAAGATGGCGGATTATCTGCCCTGGGCTTCGCCGTGCTGTATCAGAACTATGAACTGCTTGAGATTAAAGCGATGAAAGCGTGCCTATCTCGTCCGGAGGTTACCCCGATCCTGAGCTACTTCTCTGGTGAGAAGGCGACACCGCACCTGATTGAAATCCTCCGTCGTGGAGTCAATCCGAATGATCAAGAAAATGGAGGTTGTTCTGCGATCCAACGAGCGGTCGATAGTTTCTACCGGTACGGTCAATCCCGTTATCGATTTGATTTTCCATGGCGGGAACGATCAGACAGTGGGCTGGATTCTGATCGAAGCCGCGAATTCATTAAGCACATCCACCTGTTGATGGATGCGGGTGGCAAATGGAAGCCAAGCCCTGACGACATTAAGTCAGCCCGAAAGTCGCTGACGAAGATGATTCCTGAATACACGGTCGAATTCATCGATCTGGCAACGCGGTATCGTGCAGCATCGCGAGCTGATTTGGAAGAGTTGATCCGCACTCCGACAATCAAGAAGCTAGTCGGAAAGCACCGAAGGCGAATCGAAGAACGTCTGGATTCACTCGATGCGGATCTTTCCAATGGCTCAGAATGCCAGGCGGCACCAACTGCCCCAAGCAAAGACGAGAAGGACGACACAGCTACGATCGAGGCGTGACCTCGCTTCGTGTCGCGTTCGCGAGCCGTCGCCGATGTTTACGTTCTGCAGCCTACGGCATCTGCGATTTTTCTCTGTTTCTCTGAATCGCATTACCCGGCGTTTCTCTGGCTCTCGCCGGTACAGCCGGGGGTGAGCGAGGGCCTCCATTTGGGAGCGTTTCAAAAATGCAGCGTTTTCCGGGGTTAAACGCTGTTCGAACTGGGTGGCAGAAACGCGAAAAGACCGCGATTTACTGGGCGAAAACGAAAAAAGGCCGGCATGTTTTGCATGCCGACCTTTAGTTCACTTCTGGGCCTGAATTGCGTTTCTTAACCCAGAGAAGTTGAGTGGAACCGACACCTCACGAAACTCGACTGTTTTCTCTTGGCTGGGTTATGGTTCTTTGGCGGTTTTGGCGAATAACCTGAAGGTATATGCGATCCCATGACGCCACTAGCTCTCTAGCGCAGGGTGCGAGTGTACCAAAATGCAGCCCCTGATGTTGCACACCAAGCGAACAGAATTAATCCGATCGACGTTAAATCGAGCCAGGATTTCACCTCTATGGATAAAAGTCGGTTTGCTGTAAGCCCAACGATTGTTCCTGATACCAAAATCGCAAAAAGAAATCGGGGCCACCATGGCGCGACATTGGTCTGAAATCTCTGAACTTTCTCTTGGGATTCTGCGAGCTCCTTCTTCGTAGTTTCGAGCTGACTCTGCAACGCTCGGAGATTCTGTTGCAATTCTGGTTCGGTATCTGTGGTCATAGTGCTCGTAACTACTTTCTAGAAATCAGCGAATACAAGAACGACATTAGAATTCCAAAGTGGAAGACGCCGGTCACGTTTGCGGCAATCGATATCCAAGCTAAACGTCGATCGTCGACCTCAGTCGCCTTGCTTAATTCTGCAATTCCGCTCGCCCCGCCCCCAACCATCCAGTCTAGTTGCGTCGCCAGAAGAACGGCAAAACCTTGGTCGTTCGTTTGATCGACAGCAAAATGGGTTACCAACCAAAAGAACGCAATCCAGAGGACGAACGCGGCTACAATTCGAGTCATGCTGACCAATAGTAGTTCAGCATAAAGCAAGACACAGTTCGCGCCGACTGAGACAGGTTTCCTCTTCTCAAGAGCTTGCAACAATTCTAGCCGTCGGTTGTTCCATCGGAACTCTGCTAGGCAAGCATCACGTTCCTCAGCTTGTCCGGCCTCTGAGTAGACTTTGACCAATTCATTGCATATCGTGGCTCTTGCATCCAGCTCAGCGTACTTTCGTACTGACTGATGATACCAGCGGCAAGTCGAGTGGACAAACTCGTAGATCTCGGCGAAACGATCATTTAGGTCAAAGTGAAAGCCGGCACCTACGAACGTACACTCCGCGCGAACTTCGGCCACGTGTTTGATTTTGATAGCTTCGAGCGACATCGTTGGTGTCTTGCCACCGAGCAATTCAAATGCGTCATTCGCCATCACGGCGCTCATGATAAAGTCAGATGTCGAAGTTGCATTGATAGCAGTGTATCTGGCTCTATCAATAAGTTTTTGCGCTACCAGTGCAAGCTTGCCCGGTGAACCGTGCCCGTCGTAGCGCTCACCATTAATTACTGCGGGTGGTGAGACAAAGCCCTCGGATAATCCGTTTTCCAATTGAATTCTCAACCCGGTCGCCTTCCAAATTTCCAGCGGCCCACCTATCGGTTTGGGCAGAAGTTTGCCGATCCCATGCCGCTTGTGATACAGGTATCCGTCATACTCGTTCCACAAGTCATCAGCAGAAGATTCTTGGCCTGTGGAAATACAAAATCGGAATTCCGACTGATCATTTTCATCAGCCAGCAAATTGCACTCCCGAGCACGATCATTGGGACGGGAAAGATGAACGTTCGCAGGTTTATCTGGAAACTGAACACGCATGTCCTCCAGAATCAAAGAATAGATATGACGTTTGTTATCGGGAACCTTGGGTGGTTGCGCCGGATTGTAAGCCTCGCCTTTGGGAGTAAAGCGAAACAGCTCTTTCATTTGCCCCCAGGTCGTCACCACGTCTGTGCGGAAGCCGAACCGGTAGGCCGCGTATCCATGTATCATAGCGTAGTCGTTCTCATCCTCAATCACTGCCGCAGTTTGCTTCCGTAGTGGAAGCTGAAACGCTTCATCTTCGTCGGCAACTGCACGCTTTGCCATTTCGACCAAATCGCCATTTGTTCGAATTCGAATCCAATCCCGCAGGCCAGTCGGGTCAAAAAGGGCATTACGCTCAACGCCAAATATTGAGTATCGATCGTGACTTGCCTCTGGAAAATCATCATTGCAGGCACCGCGTCCTGAAAAAGCGAAGACCCAGTTCAGTTCGGGATACGTCGCAATCAGCATTGCAACCAGTGAAGTCCAATTGGTATCTTCTTTGGCAAGCGAGAGATCATCCGCCTCTATGGCATCGACGAGCACTGTGACGTCCGAAGATTGAACAGCCGGGAGCGACTCGAGTCGGTCTTCAATTCGGCCGCAAAGATAATCAAAGATACGGTTCACATGGCCTGCAAAATGTAGCTCTTGATCGAAGACGATTGCCTTACCGACCATTCCTTCAAGATTTGGCAACCCCAACAACCTGCACCATCCATGAGCCATTGCCTCGCCACTGGCTTCAGATTGTGCAATTACTACATAATTCATAGCGGGGGATCGCAAAATTGTTGATGTGTGTATAGATCGTTGTGTGTGGTTGAACTACGGCGTAGACTTGTTTTTTTTCTTTTCTACAGCCGCAAGAAGCTGTTCACCTGCCACTCCGGTCAAACCTTGTGAAAACTTCTTTATCAACTGGTCAATTTTCGTCTTCTTGACTGAATCGTCATCCACAAGTACCTGAGCAGCCTTTTCGAAGTTGAAGTCACCATTTCTTGCATCGACATCATTGACGGACCGCTGCAACGCAAGTAAGAGTATCCTGATCGCTGCACTTTCCACTGATTCGTCAAACGCGCCCGCATGGTCTTTGAAGCTGAACGTTCCTCGCAATTCTTCCAGCGTATCTGCCGTCAGTTCAATGTTGCGCACCCATTCGAGGAACTCACACACAGAAAGTGTGGCTGGCAAAAACGAATCGATGGAAGTCGATTGCGGCGTTAATGTTAAAGGAAAAATATCATCTTTCGCTTGTAGGGTTGTCTCCGTCGGAAGGTCATTGCTCAAGCGAGAGGTTGCCTTTTTTCCAATGACTTCTTTGGGCAACGCAATGTCCTCAGGCAATAAGTTGCGAGCATTCCTGGCGAAAACGCAAGCCCTTTGGACTCGATTTGAAAGCTCACGAATGTTGCCGGGCCAGGAGTAGGACATCAAGTGCTCGAGAAGGCCCGTTCCAATCCGCCGAGGGTTGGGCTGCCGATCGAATTTGCGAATGAAATTCGCGACTAAACACTTAAGATCTTCAAAGCGGCTGGATAGCGGGGGAAGCTCGATTTTGATCACGTCGACGCGAAACAGAAAATCACTTTGAAACTGCTTCTGTGCAACGAGTTCGTCAAGATTGGCGTTGGTTCCACCAATAATCCGGACATCAACCTTTCGAAACTTGTTTTCGTCTTCGCCAAGTCGAGTAAGATTTCCGTCCTCAATGACCTTCAATAACTTCGCTTGATACTCGCGAGACAGCCACGAAAGTTCGTCGAGAAACAAATCGCCACCGTTCGCCGCTTCTATGATCCCCACCTTGTCGAACGTCGCATGGGTATAAGCACCCTTGATGTGTCCGAAAAGCTGTGACCCACCCAATTCCGATTCAAGTTTGGCGCAGTTGAATTCCAATTGAGGACTTCGACCCGAGCGTGCACTCCACTGCATCAGATATTGAACCAGCGGTTGCTTCCCGGTTCCGGTTTCCCCGGTTACCATCACGAAGCTCTTGGTCGACGCCGCTTTCCGGGCCGTACGGAGCGCTTTGAGCAACGACAAGGAAAAGCCGACGTTCAAGCCAAGTTCGTCAGGAATCAACCCCTCGTCCCAGATGAACGATCGCAGCTCTTCTGCAGTGCATTGTTTGTCGATGAACTCTTTTACGCCCTTGCGTTCATATCGTTCGCTAATGGCATCCTGATGTTGCTTGTTACTGGACAGAATCACGACAGGCAAGTCGGGAAAGGTGTTCCTGATTTCGTCAATCAGCCGCAACCCAAAGTACGAGTGTGGACTTCGATCTGACGGAACACCCTCGGGTGCGCCTGCTTCATCTCGCGAGCTGTCGTTGGTCACTTTCCCCGTTAGAAACTCCAAGTCAACCAACACGCATGCCCAACGATTTTGCGTATTTCCTTCCCATCCATCACGAATAAACTGCATCGTCCCCGCTATATCATTAACGATCTCAGTGCCAATTTCGACGATTCCTGGCTGCTGCCCACTGTGGAAAACGACACGCGCCACCGGTTTTCCCCGAGGTTTTGTCTCCGTGGCCGCCTTGTCTCCGGTTTCGTCGATCAACCCGTGAGTCATCCGCCAGGCGTGACGCAGTCTGTTGGGCTGACCACTGGCAAGACACCTGCCATATTGATCATCAATGATCAGTATGCGCGGTAGGTAATCGGAATCAATTTCAAGACGTCCCATCAGACAAAACTCCTAAGTCGATCGCGTTACCAGTACTCTATTTTCGGGAGGTCTTCTAAGGCTTTGTTTAGTTCTTTGCAGGCAGCCTCGAATCTGAGTGCCAACGGCAGGCACCGTTTGGTCGACCTTTGTGTTCGCGGAACAGGACATGAATCCAAGCACTCCCGAAGCGAGTCATAACTTATGTCCACGGCCTTCTTTGCATCCTTGGCTCGCTGCAGCGTTTCCTTACTGCGTTCAAGCCAAAGCAGGTGGCAAGCTTCTGCCACAGGCTCCCTGATTTCCTGCGGGATTCGGATGAAGGGATCTTTTTCGAACAGCCTCGCAGGACTGATCGCATCCGAAGCGTGATCTACAATCCACTGAGCATCAGTCGTGCGATGGCACCATTGAGTCAACGTATCATTGATGAAATCGGAGTCGAATAGTGGATCTTCTCCATCCGCCTCCATTTCAGAAACCCAATACCTCAATTGATTCAAATAGTTATTTGCAAGCCACTGATGGTTTAGCGATTGACGCAGTGTAGCCCACTCTTGGAAACAGCTTTCGAGTTTCATGGAGCTGAACCTCCATCAACGTAATTTCGCAACTGTTCAAGAAGACGATCGGAATACACCGACCAGTCCGCATTAACTTGATGGGTATGGTCTTTCTCAGAATTATTCAGACAGCTTTCTAGGTCCGTCAAAACCTTCCTAAAGTCATCCGGAACGCCAAAACTCTTTACCAACGTCAACATCTCTTCCAACTTCTTGGAAACCTCCTGGTCCTCGAACCACTTCCATGCTTGGCTCGATGCGAGTCGCGTCATTGTCTGTTGGGGAATATGATCCAACTGCTTTCCACGCTTGGCAGACAGAGTTACTCGGTAAGCCTCGCAATACAACGCAATTGTCCGTAGCAATACCTTAAATCCGTGAGAGAAAACGGATGGAAGAGGTCTCTCTTCTGCGGATTTAGTCCACGAAATCAGCTCATTCCACTGCCAGTCTTCTATTGCACTGATTTTTGGTAGGCAGCAATAAACACGACACTTTTGGTCGTTCGCAGGAGGCACTACCGGATTCAAAAAACCACTCGTTGAAAATCGAATGATCCTCACATCGGAATCTGTCAGCACGGAAATCAGTTCATTCGTACCGTGATCGTCCAGGTGCACAAACCAACTGGCTTGAATCGAATATGCCATATTCGAATTTCCAAGAAGGTCCTTTATCATTATCACGTCATCTGCCTTTCCGTTTTCGGGGATCAGATGATCAATCCCATATTCAAGGGCCTTCTTTTGCAAAGGGCCAAAATATCCCTCGCTCCCGTACGAGTGGTCGAAAGCTACGATTGTATTTGCCACACTATTCACCATTGGATAACGATACTCCCATCCACAAAGGAGGGCCAAGCGACAAAAGCAGGTGGTTTCATGCCTTCAAATTTTCGACTCGCACAAGCCTTATCGAGTTCAGTAACTTGCCGAATGAAGCCACCACAAACTCCCTGGCAGGCATTAAAGATAAGCTCGCAAACAGAGCCCCAACAATTGGACCAATTTTGCTCCCCGCAATCTTCTGTCCGCGCGATTCGTCTTTTGGATTGATAACAATCTTGCTTAGCCAAGCTCTAACCAAATTGCTCTCGCGAATCTCCGCATTATCCACTCCACCATTAAGACAACTCGATTCAAGAGTGACTGAGAAAAATGTTTCTCTGCTTCTTAAAGTAGACTTTGTTAACGGCATATGCTTTCTCGCCATTATTCCTTGACCTCTCGATCAGAACGACAATGGCAAACAGGAAGGCAATTCCGACATTGCGCGGTAAACAAAAACCGTGGTTGTCACCTTCGAAATAGACCTGCGATTCCTTGAAAAGATGCTTACAAAGAGTAATCAGCCCATTCTTGCTCATGCCGCGAATTTCAGCCAAACTCAAATCTGTCGCAAATAGTGCTTTACGATCGTCAGCTGTCAAAGCCGTATTTACTTCCTCCGAAAATGCACTCAACACCCACTCTTTGGATGCATCTTCCTGGCACCACGCGTGTGTGAATGGACTTTCGCCCTTGACCGGTGTACAAGCAATTTTGTCTATTTGTACATTATCGTGACGTCGCGCCAAACTTAGAACCTTGTTACGCATTGTCGCCTTCGCGTTGTCAGAAAGTCCATCTCTGACTGGGATTGCGAGGTTTTCACCGCCGGCAGTCAACACATCGCCATATTTACTCTGAAACAGATTTTGATCGTCGACACCACCACTTGTTGCTAATTGCAATCGCTTATTAGCAAATTGCAGCTTTTTTTGTTCAATCGAAACACTGCCTTTCTTCCATAGTTCACAAATGTAACCGGCAAGTAGAAGTTCATCTCGCAGATTGGTGATGGCTGGCAAACCGTATCTAGCGCGAATGAAATTCGCATGGTTAATCCCTCCGGGCATTGAAAGATCCAATAGATATAGCGTACCCAACGGATCCTCAATCGCCGCGACTAACGGGCACAGTGGGGAGCCAGGCCCATCAATCAGATCGCAAGGACTGTGGATGATTGCTTTTGGCCCATCATCCGCGCTCCATCCCAGTTCGAGAACTCCGGCCGAAACGATATCTCCAAGAACGTCCGCGAGTACCTGATGCTTCTGCAGCGAGTCGTCGACAAAGTAAATTCGATTAGTCATCTGTACATCTCTTCGCTGGAATCCAAACTCTCGTTGACCAACGTACTTTCAAACGACGATCATCTACTTCAACAATCTCAACACTTAGTTCGGTGGCTATTCCCTCCTGGTAGATGCCTGGCATCAATTCATCGATCGTTTTCCGAGTGCCCCAACTGCTGCGACGTAGGTTTTCATTTGCTTCTTTCAAATACTCGTCTTTGGTTCGGGGGTCGGGCTGCCAAAATTCGTTTGTGAAGTTCAGAATCCGTCCAGACTTAAGGCGTTCGTGTTGTTCGATCTTGATGCAATACTCTCTTCCGGAGTTGTCTTGTGAACGGTTCAGCGTATGGTAGATTGCATTGCGAAATGCTGCGAGCAATGCAATTCCAACTGCCACCACGAAGTTGCAATTCGGCGGTGCATTTTTCAACGAGAGGTTAAAACACTCCGCCTCTTCCACGTCATAAACAAGCATATTCTGGGTAATGGCACGATTGACCAGTTCATCGAAATCGGCCTCGGAAGTCGATGTAAAAGCATCTACGTTGCTCGTTTGCATTTTGATCGCAAATTCAAGGATCACAGCCTTTTTCCAGCACCATGAAATCAAGCTGCTAAGAGTTGACGCTGGAGTTAAGCCGTGATCATCTGGCAACACCTCGGCGAACAAAAGGTTAAGGTAGAGCGATACGATTTTTCGAACTTCAATCGATTCGGCTGTTATTAGCGGGAGTAGACGCACCGTTTCATGTTTCATGGCAGCTTGGATAATGTTTTTACCCCGAGCTACACCAATTCTTGCCGCATTGACGCTTGTGTTTGCCGCATTTAACTGAAGATAGACGTACCGCAAAATATGGGTTTCGACCGACTTCCAGTCTTCTCGTGATTTCGTGACATTGGTGTCGCTGGCGTTCTCAGAAAGTCCCAAAAAGATAATCGCAAATGTATTCGAAAGGAGTTCGCTCGCATCCTCAACCCTTGGTGCCGCCTGGAGCGTCACTGGAATTGCATAAAGATGCTGAAGAGGCATGCCGGAGCGGTTGGTAAATTCACCCTTGTTTGTAGCAAAAGCTTTTGCGAACCCCATCCACCTCACGTCTATGCCGGTTCCGCTGGATGCTTTGAGCGTGCGATCATCACTGGCAATCTCTGCAAACACATCTAATTTCGATGCGAAAATCCGGTTGCCTCTAGATTTCGAATAGGTTTCGAATTCCTTTTCAACATTGGCGAGATCTGCGGGTCCCAGTCCGAACCTGGGATCAGTGTCATGCAAGTTAGAATAAAGGAAGGCAAATGCATCAAATTGATCGTCATGCTGTTCCTTAAGTTCCTTTTCCATTCTCGGCAAGACCAAGCTACCACTATCCGTCTTATACAACGGTAAGCCCAATGAAAATGCAAGGTGGGAAGCGAAAAGACTTTCATCCGTTTGCCAAAAGCTTCGCAGCGTAGCCAGGTACTTTCTTGCCTGTCTTTCTGGGGATTCTTGATGCAGCGGTGTGACGATAACCGCCAAAGATTGACGGACCGGAGATGCGGGAGGTTTATAGTAGATGTCGAGAAAGCACAAGTGTTCTCTTAAAGCATCGTCATTCTCGGCCCAATCTGCAATTGCTTGTATGACGTGATCAGGATATCCATAGCTTCCTCTACCTAACGGAATTCCCGACGACCGCAAAGTCTTGCCAAAACCCAGGAATTCCGATTGCTTGCGCCACCAAATTCCTTCACCGCTGGCTTGCCCTGTCATTGATCTATCCGGCCTTCTTGAGCTGCGTTGTCAGTGGCTTTACGTCTTTCACTTCTTTTACCACACCATTGAACAACTCTACCAACCCAACCGTGGCTTTGATATCGCGGTACTGATCGAAGTCAATTTCGCCGTTTATGCCTAAGAAGGGGACGGCATTTGATAATGCAGCTGCGTCAACCCGACCACTCTCTTTGAAAGCTTTGACAACAAGAACTGCATTATCATAAGCGTAAGCGGGAACGTAGGTAGGAATCTGCCCAAAACGCGCCTCGTATCGTTCTCGCCAACTGGCAGCCTTTTCAGCTTTGCCAGGAATGTCAAAGTATGGACAAGTGAAAACAACCCCTTTTAGAATTGCTTTGTTTTCCCCGGTCGCGAGCAGGTCAACCGCATCCATGTTGGCGACAACGCGCCCTTGCTCAGCGAGCCCCTTGAGCTGAAGTTGCTCAAGTAGTGGCTGAAGATGAAAGGAGAATCCCATAGCAAAAATCAGGTCGGCATTCTTCGTCGAAGCTCTCTCAACTAGAAGCCGAAAGTCTCTGGCGTCCATCTCAAAGACATCTCGCGAAACGGCGACGCCCAAGTTGGACAGCTCAGGCTCCAAAAAGTCCGAGTACTGAGATTCAAGATTGGGGTAATTGAGGTAAATGAAATGGACCGACTTTGCTTCCTTTTTCCGAACTAGGTCGATGAACAATGGCACTTCGAGCCGACTGTTCGCCATAAGGCGAAAGCGACTCTTGGAGGAACGAGTGATCGTAGTATCGAACGAGGCGATAAAATGCGGTTTGCCTGTTTCGTCCACTAATGGAGTGACTGCGTTAACCGGGCCGGCAGCTGCCGTTACGTAAATATCGAATCCTCGCTGCTGTTGGGATCTAAATACGGACACCGCAATGTCCGGCTTTCCCTGGTTGTCTTGAGAGTCTACTCGGAAAATTGATGGATCGATTCCGTGTTCCTTGCAAGCATCCTCAATCCCAAAGTTAAACCCATTTGCATACTGGCCGCTCCAGGCAGCAACAGGCCCAGTCAGCGGAACGTTCAGAGCGATAGTGATCTGGTCACTTCCGCTAGATTTCAGAAAAATGATCCCAACAGCCAATACAATCAAAGCAACTGCGATAGCAAAGGCTAGTAATCTCCTAAGGTTCATGATTTCCTCTTGGCTCAATAGATCGAATGTGCGGGTTAGTCTGTTGTAAATTGAGGACAAAGTATCAGGCAGCCATTTGCGCAATTTGTGCACAAGAATTCTGACGCAGGGAAAGTTTCGTCAAGTTGCAAGAATGGCTCATCCAAGATCCATAACGACCGGGGCATTAGCATCTGGAGGCACAGACTTTGCCGCTCACCACCGCTGAGCGATGAAATCCTGCGTTCAGACAGGCTAGTTTGTGGCAGCTCGCCTCTGAATAACGCTGCCGCATCCTTTACTGCTAGCGATGGGAACAGCTCTGATGAGCTTCGAAGTATGGAAACTTCATTTGCGTGGTGCTCAATAGTTCCTTTTTCGGCTGCCAACAAGCAGCAAAAGGTATCAATTAGAGTGCTTTTCCCCCAGCCGTTCGGGGCCAGGAGTACTCCGATTTCGCCTCGGTTGATCGTTAGGTCAAATCCGCATTCATTGCCATCATTGTCAAGGCCGACGACGGTTCGGTTGCCACGCTTGACGACCAAGTCTTTTATCTCCAAAATTGGCAAATCTTCATACCTATCGTCGATGCGGATTCGTGTCAATTTTGCTCCTCGTGGGAGTGCTTCGGTAATGACTTCGTCGGCAGCATCCGCGAGCATCTGGAACCAATGTGGTTGCTCGAGCACACCACTGATTTTCACGTTGGCGGATGGAACAACAGTCAGCTTGCCATTCTCCAAATGCCAATGGGAAGTGATCAGATTTTTCAAGTGGCCCTGGTTGAGGGCGTGCTCGACAATCACTAAGGTTACTTGGTGCTTTTCTACTAACTCGGCTAACATGGCAAGGACGTCGTCGACACCCTTACGGTCGAGTCCGGCGAGCGGTTCGTCGAGAAGTAGAACTTTCGCACCCGCAGCGACAGCTCGGGCGATCGCGACCCGCTTTGACTGTCCGAGCGAAATCATCTCACCCGACGATTGCTCGCGACCTTCTAGCCCCAACTGCTTGAGAGTATCCTCCGCGATGTGACGTTCGGAGGTTTCATTCCGGAAACCCATCAAGGCAAACAACGGGTTCTCTCCAGCTTGATTGGGAACAGCAACCGCGATGTTGTCCCTAAGCGTCATCGAATCGAACAAACGAACGTCTTGCCATGTACGCCCAAATCCGTGTCTTGCGACGGTATCGGCAGCAAATCGGTTGATCGGGTTGAACCGACTGATCCAACGCTGAGGAAATCGAAACTGGACCTGGTTGGCATTGGCACTCAACGTGATGGTACCACTATCGGGGTGAAGGTTCCCGGTCAGGATATTGATCAAGGTCGTTTTGCCCGAGCCATTTTCTCCCTCCAGCAATACAACCTCGCCGCGCCGAAGTTCTGCGTCGACACCATCAATAACAACTTGGCCACCAAACGACTTCCGCAAACCTTCGGCGCGCAACACCACGCCGGCCTCTGTCGCTGGTTGCAATTGAGGGCTTTCGATGGTGTCAGCGAACGCTTGCACGGGGTTTGAGGTTCTTTCGATATTTGTTTAGTTGCTGGATCACGGCAAGAGTACTGTCCGATTATTGCCGGCGAGGCATGCTTAACCTAATCCACGACGTTTTCCGCGAATGCTTGTCGGCACCGGACGACTCGCACCGTAATGCTGACAGGGCAATTGCTGTGCCGCTTACCAGCGTTCAAAGCATCCAGCACCCTCATCTCTGCTCGGTTTGCAAGCGCAAGAGGATTCTCCTACGGCTATAGCACGAATTTAGGCTCAAATCACAATGGATTTGGGCGATCCAATTTTCGTTCTAGAGGCCAGTAATCGAGTTTTTTTAACTTGCTGAGAACGCTTTTGTTACCACAGGTAACAAAAGCGATACCTCCGGTAATAGCCCACTCCTACTCCAAGCGATAATCCCCCGCGATGCCTTGGGGGCGGAACTGCATAATCATAATCATCAAAACGCCATAAATCATTAGACGCATATTGGCTGCGATCGAATCGGGGAGAGCGATAAATCGCAGCGCCTCAGGTAACAAAATCAGCAACGCCGCTCCGACCACGGGACCGCGAAAGTTGCCTAATCCGCCCACGATCACCATGCTAAGTACTCAAAATGACTCATCCAAATAGGCCGACGAGGGGTCCATGAACGAAGACGTACCTGGCACAGGCCCGTAGTGATCGCGTGACGCCCTGCTGGCGATCGGCAACAGCCCTTCAGCCTGCAAGGCGTAACTTTCGCTCAAGTCGGATACACCTGTCGTCGCAAAACCGCCTTCAGTAGTCGTCCCCATGAGGATGAGGTCAATCGCCAAATAATGAGTGCACATAATGCAGCGACTAAGGTTGCGAAAACGCCGTAACTAAACTGTGACTTGATTTGCAAGCCAAATAGCGATGGCCGTGGAATGCCCGTGATGCCAAACGGTCCGTTGGTCAAGTTTCTTAGTGATCCGAGCGGTGCGTCGCTGCTGGTCCAGTTGTAAAGCGTGCTGTAGACGAGCTGACTGCACAGATAGCGTCGCTAACACGAAAAATCGCCGCGTAGCCGCCACGCAGGAAGCGACACAACTAGGCTGAGGACGGCAGCGATGGATGCTCCGACCGCAGCAGCTGGAATGAACCCCCAGCCAAGATTGATGGACAAAAGGGCGTAGGTGTAACCACCGATTGCGTAGAACGCAGTGATGAGCAAGCGTCAACATACCGGTATAGCCCACGATCAGATTTAGACTCAGGGCAACGATCAGGTAGATGTCGAAGTAGATCAGTAAGTGGATGAGGTAGTTCATTCGGTGGCCTCCAATCGCGCCTTCCGTCCCAGCAACCCGTAGGGCAGCGCAATAGCAAGACGAACGCGAGCATCGCGAACGTTACTGCTTTTTGCCACCGAGCTGACCAGTGCCAGACGACTTGAGCGCGAACCAGACCGAGCAAGCAACAGCCTCCCAGGACTGGCCCCACGAACGAACCGCGACCACCAATTATGACAGCGACGACCGCCAGCAGAACTGCATGCAAGCCGGTATGCGGATCAAAGCCGACATCGTAGGCGGTGACCAGTGAGGCTGCGGCTGCCAGAAGCCCGCCGACAACGAAAGAATAAGTACGATACAGATGAATGTTGTACCCAAATAGGGCGAACTGAATCGGGTTGTCGGCTAACGCCCTTAATCGCAGCCCTAAGTCGGACTTCATCAGCAATGCCCAGAAACCAGCGATCAGTGCGGCACCAGCACCAAGGGTGACCCATTGGGCACCAGTGACGATCACTTTGCCGACGTGGACGACGGTGTCCAGGCCGATTCGCAATGACTTGGTATCGTTGCCCCAAATCATCGCAGTGATTTGCACCAGTACAATGGAGGCACCGAGCGAAGCGATCAAATGTGCAGGACTAGAGGCTTTCTTCTTTTCCATCGGCCGATGAATAAGCCACTCACAAAGGAGGCACAGCACCACCGCAGTGATGGTTGCCGCCGGGATCGCAAGCCACCATCCACCACCTGCTTTCAGCACGGACCAAGCGACAAACGGCGTCATCGCGTAAACGCCTGCCATGCCGATGAAGAACACGCGGGTTGGGAGGTAGATGCACTGAAAAGCCAACGCCAAAATGGCTATCGCAGTTCCCGAAATAATCCCATTAACAAGAATCTGCATGCGTTCAGTTCAACTATGGCAACAGTGTAAATGCGACGAATCCACCTAGAAATTTCAGAAATGACTATCTTAGCAAATTTCGTGCCCTGGCGGGAGGTTCGATACATCTACGAGCTATGTCGCGAAAAGGTCTACGGAGAAAGCTCTATGCGATACGTCCGGTATCAGGCGTGGTACTTAGAGTATCAGAGTCGGCAACTTGCTCTCTTGTCCGCTGCATTGCGCCACATCCGACAAGTTTTTCAGCCTGGAAAATAACCTCGGCCCCTTTTGCTTGGCACGATGCTTGCTTTATGCCATTCATGACGCCGGATCATCTTGGAGCTCGGTTGTCCAAACTCAGGACGCAGTGATGCTGCCGCAGCTATTCGAAATGGGAACCGCTCAACGGAAACCCGCGATTGTGGCACCAAATTGAAGGAAGTCAGGAGGTATCTGTTCACCTCCGCGAAACTCGCTTTCGTTAGCGCGTTAGATCGTTGATCTCTCGGCTCCTTCAAATCGCGTCTCTCAAGGAGTTTGGAGGTTTTGCCATGACAAACGGCAATGATTTGTTCTCGGACGATGTACTTGGCTCAACGGCTGAGGATGGCGATATTGGCCAAGAATCTAGTGACTTTGGTCAGTGGTTTGTTCCTATAGCGGTGACGCTGGGGATCCTTTTGATGGCGATGGCCGGTGTGATCTTCTGGCCATCCGGTGGTAACAAAGTTGGTACCACCAGTATCACAGTTAGCGGGTCCGATGTTGGTTCGCTAAAGGCCGGCTCGCCCGTAATGCTCGAGCAGATTCAAGTTGGCGAAGTGGAGTCTGTCTCGATTCGGCAGGGCATTCCTGTTGCGTCATTGAAGATGAGCAAGGAACACATTGGCGAGATCCCTCCCAATAGCCGCTTTGAAGTCGGTTCATTGAACTGGCTGCTACCGGGCAATGTCGGAGTAAAGGTGGTCCCAGCGGACACTGCACCAAAGTCGGCGAGCGACCGTGCGGCAGAAATCGCAGTTGGCGATTCCATGCTACCAATCCACGTACCCACCAATAGTTACTTAGCGATCGCGGTGCTACTGGGGGCCATCGCGACTGCGGCGGGTG
Organism: Pirellulaceae bacterium; assembly: GCA_041398985.1. GTDB lineage: Bacteria > Planctomycetota > Planctomycetia > Pirellulales > Pirellulaceae > Aureliella. Next base: position 9,472 of record JAWKTR010000033.1, on the reverse strand, counting down.
TGATGCTCAAGATCGCACGCAGCCAGTGGGTTGGGAAAACGGTGTTGGTGATGGCCATCGCGATCCTCGTCTATCTGTTTTGGACTGGAACGCTGCGTGTTGAGCAGATCCAAGATCTACTCCGCGCAATCCCAACTCAGAGCGAACCAGTAAGTAGCGAATCGGTTGGATCAATTGCTCAGCAATGATCCAAGAAGATTGGTATTCAGCGAAGCGTTCACATGGCGTGGACGCTCGGTTGTTCTTTCAAAATAACCCATCACAGGTGTCACAATGAATAAGTTGTTTGGAATGATTCGATATACGCAATCGTTGTTGCTTCTTGTCCTTTTCCCTACGTTTGCAGTTACGCCAACGATCGCCCAAGAGGGAAAGTACTCTACGAAGTACTTGGTGGTCATCGATACTTCGCCTTCGATGTTCCAGAAGCCGAATAGTCCGCTGGCGATTAACTGGAAAGAACCAGCTATGGTGGAAGTGCAGCGACAGCTGGGTGAATTCGTAACGAAGCTGCCTGACGGTACCGAAGTGGATCTTGCGAGTTTCGATACAGCGTACCGCAATGGACCTAGCTTGCACGTACGCACTCAAGCCGAACGCGTTACGGCAAAACAGTACTTTCAATCACTCCGCTCCGTTGGAGGAATGACTCACCTTTGGGCGTCCATGGAGGTGGCATTGGAGCAAGCGAGCGATTGGCTTTCCTCACATCCTGGCGGGACGATCAGAATTTTGTTCTATACTGACGGAACCGATACCGAGCACCTTTCGAAAGGTGGCATCACCCGTGATCCGCAGGCCATCTTGGCTAAATACTCAGATGTACTGAAGAACCAAGTTCGATTTTCTCTCGTGACTATTGGCTTTGAACTGCAGTCTGATGTGCTTGAAAAGCTTGAAGCGGGCAACGTAACGGTGACCAAGGCAATATCTACACAACAGAATCTAATCCCCTTGGAATCGGCATTCGATTGGTACCTTCAGCCCCGACAACAGGTGAAGTGTGTGGCTGCATGACGAAAGCCAAGGCTTGGATATCGTCAAACGTGAGACTAATTGGGGTGACGGGACGGTCAATAGCAATCTGACCCATGTGTACGTGACGGAAGGTGAGTTCTTGGTTCGTCATATAGTTACTACACAAAACAAGCAAGTCGCAGTGTCTACGCAACGGCTCGTAATAGCTAAGCCCCCCGTTATCGAGTTGCCAAAGTTGCAAGCCTCATTCACGCTCGCAAGTGAAAGCGTTGTTCTTGGAGAAGATCTCCAGGTCATAGACGATTCCGTTTTCTCTGGAACAGTTACTCGTCGGCTGAGTCTAAACGGTAATCTGGTTTCGACTGAAAAGAATCCACGAGTTAAGCCAAATGGCATTGGCAGTCACACGCTGGACTTAGAACTTCGTGATGAGCATGGGCAGGTTTCACGGTCATCGAGGAAGGTTACGGTCAATCTACCAACAGCCCCCCAAGCCAAGTTTAGACTATCAAAGTCGCAAATTACGGCCGGTGAGACGGTACAAGCTATCGATGAATCAATGCGTGCGGAGTCCTGGTCGTGGAGCACCTCAGCAGGGCACACTTCCAACGAACGGAATCCGGGCTTCCAGTTCAACAATCCAGGCAGCTTTGACTGTTTCCTTGAAGTCGCTGACAGATTCGGACAGAAATCCAAGGTCGCTGCCAAGTTGACTGTGGCCAAACCTGCTGCACCTCAAGTTGACTTCTTTGCCCCTGAATCTGTGATCGCCGACAACGAGATCCAAATTATCAACCGAGCAATCGGTTTGATCGACTCTCAAAAGTGGATTGTCGATGGGCTGGTGGCGTCGACGGATCGTGATCTGCAACTGAAGGGATTATCGGTTGGAGAACACGCTGTGGAATTGGTGGCGGAAGGCCCTGGTGGTGTATCAAGGGTTGCCAAGAAGTTGGTTGTCCTTCCGTACGCGCTACCGAAAGCGTCATTCACCATCGGAACGGCCCAGCCGTTCGTAGGCGACACCGTGACATTCACGGATACCTCAACAGGAAAGATTGACCGAGTTGAATGGTGGTTCAACGGATCACAATCGGCGCAATCTTGTGATTACACGAAATCAGGAGCGGCAAAAACCATCAATTTTACTTGCCAGGCGGCAGGCAAGTTGGTTATTCGAGCAAAGGCCTACGGCCCAAGCGGCAGCAGCGAAAGCGAGCAGGAGATCAACATAGCCTCGCGAACGCAGCCTCCAAAGACCATTGTTTCCGCCGATTCTGCTAGTGGACGCGGCCAGTTGAAGGTTCACTTTAAGAATCACTCTGAAGGAACGATTTACAAAACGCTAGTGGACTTCGGTGATGGTAGCCAAGTACTTGAACTCAATGGTTGTGATGGCGCAGCTCACACATATCGTCCCGGAAAGTTCACCGCCAAATTTACCAGCGTTGGACCTGAAGAGTTCGGCGTAAGTACCAGCACATTGGACATCGAAGTTGCCAAGCCCATTCCCATCTGGCTTTGGCATAGCATCTGGGCGACGCCGCTGGGAATCGGCTTGTTAGCTGGTGTAGTCATGGCCTTCCGCAAGCGACAGGACAATATGCTAATGGATGACGCAGCAAAGCTCAGTGGGATCTTTTCCTACAAGCCAAAATCGGAGATTGGTACGCAATTTGAATCTTTGTCCTTGGATGGATCGAAGGATGAAGCTGAAATCGACTTGCGGGATGGTAGCAAAGCCGTGCTTCGATCAATGGTCGATGATGAGAGCATTCGTTTTGTCCTGACCATTGATGAAAAAGGCAATGAGTTCACTGGAATCCTAGAGGCGGGAGTAGACGAGACGGTTGGGAGCTATGTGGTGAACTACGTCCAATAGCATTCACCTATGTTTTGACTTGCGGTAGCCGTTTGGCTACCGCAAGTATCAATGTTGGAATTGTGAGTTAAGTGATTGGGAGACCCAGACTGCCAATACGGTGGTTTGCGACTCGCGAACGATGCGACCGCACAATTGCGGCAAATCGGTCGCCAACGTGAAGAACTACTTCACCGGTTCGGATTCACATTTTCCAAAGGAAACTTAACCATGATTATGCGCAGTGTTAATTCAACGACGTCGGCTGCTCGTACTACCGTCCGCCGCGAGCTTCGTGAAGCATTGAAGATCATAGACCTTCAACCAACGGTGTTAATCGGATTGGGCGGCGCTGGCGGCGAAGCGGTACGAAGAGTAAAGCATCAACTCGATCGCCGAGGACTCGAATCCCACGTGATCATGCGTGTGTTCGACACAGACCCCAGCGCCATCAAAGGCTCGGGCGGCTTGCCCAGCTTTGACGATCAAGAGTTCTGCCATGTTTCCATGGATCGAATTCCAACGGTATTGGACGATCCAGCCCGTCACGCCTACTTGACGAAGCGATTGGGATTGGCCAACCCAGAGCATCGCAGTTTTTTGGAGCGGGTGCTCAATACCGGAATCGATCAGGCCGGCCAGGTTCGGCAATTAGGCCTGTTGAGCGGCCTGACGAACTCAAGTTTGGTTGGGGATCGACTTCGCAGCGCGTTGGCAGAAGTGACTCATGTTTTCCGCGGCTTGATCGCAATGCGTGAGCGTGAAAATCCAATTCGCCTACGACAGCGCACGAAGGCCGTCGTCATCTCATCGGTTTGTGGTGGTTCCGGCGGCAGCTTGTTTCTTGAGGAGATCGCGCTCCTAAGAAGCTTGACGCACAACTTGAACGTGGGATATCGCGGGCCCATAAAGCTGCTAAGCGTTTTGAAAAACGTGGGCCTGCGGAAGCCGCGAGCAACACTTGCGAGTTTATGGAAACGGCTCCGCGTGCTTAACGGAATTTGATGCATTTAACAGCGGCTTCGGACTCGTAAACGGCATTAAACTGGGGCCGAGGAGTTCGCGCTCCTATGTGGCTGACGCTGGCATGGTCAACCAAACGTTCCCGGATCGGGCGACGGCTGGCGGACGGATCAGGATTTGGTAGTCACCGGAAGCTGTGCTTGACATGCTGGCCCTCCACATCGTGGCTGAGATTGTGCTACGGAACTGGGTGATCGATTGAATGTCGATGACGACAATTTGGCAACAATTCGCGAATTGTCCGTCGATCCCAAGACAGGGAAGCCACGCTCCTACAGCACCATTGGTGCAAAGCTGCGGTGGGAATCGACTTCAACCGAATCAACAAAGTGTGTACGGCTTGAGGTGCTGCGCGGACTTTATGATCAACGGATTCTGGGGTGCTGGTAGCTCTGCAAACGATGAAGTTGACAACTGGTTGAACGCTAACCAAATCGGCAGCGACGCCTTGGAATTGGTAAGCGGCTTGAAACGCGGAGCAACGGCCAATCAATCTGTGTACACTAATGGACTGTTCCAAGTCGCAACTGCTCAGCGAACGGTGTATCACAAGAACTCGTTGTTCCCCGCGAAGTTTGAGCTGGTTCGCAAGCAGTTTCGTGACGTACACTTCAGGACAGTTGAGAACCGTCTTGAAGATATGGTGACTGCGTCCGCCGATAAGTTGATGAAGGACGCCGAACACCGTGTCGCGAGTATCGTTCGCGACCATGGTGTAAAGAAGGCCGAGAAGTTTGTCCGAGGCGTTCTCGATCGCATCAGCCCAATTGTAAAGGGGCTTGAGGCACAATCTAAGGCGCGTCACACGCAGGCACAATCTTACGACCTAGTAGCCGTCGAGGCATTGAAACCTCTTGGTCGATTTCCTCGACGCTGGTTTGGACGCACCGCGAAACTTCAAAATCGGGCCATTGAATCGCTTCGCTCCGCATTCGCGGCCGCCTTGGACAGCCTGATTTGCCGCTCGGCACTAACCGTGTTGGAGAGAATGGCACTTCAACTTGAACAGTTGGCAGCAAAACTTCACCGTGCTGTTTCTGGCGCTGAGGCTCGCTTGAAAACGCTGCAGAATGATGTGGATAACCACCATCGCAGTGGAAGCGTTCACACCAGCTCCAAGGTCGAAGTGGACGTCTCATCGGAGGAGCTCGATCGCAAGTTGTGTGATCAATTCGGGCCAGAATCGTCTGCTTTATTGGAAACGATGGCGAAAGAGCTGGGTTGCTCCATCGCCGAGGCTATTGTCGCATTGTCCAAGGACGAATCGGCGTACTCCACTGTGGAATCGCTGGTCTACAACGATTTCGCTGAAGCTATTGGCGAGGTCTCGGTCCTCGACATACTTGGCGAACAACTGCAATCGAGTGATGCAAGTGTCCAAGCCAAAGCATTTGCGATGCTTCAAGCCGGCATTCAGGCTTGCTCACCAGCGTGGCAAGCGGACAGCGAACTTTTGGACGTCGACTTCGATGGTACGCTAATTATCGGCGTGCCAGCGTTGGGCACCGAAGCGAACCGCGAGGTGGTAGTCGCTGCCGTCACAGCGATTGCCAAGGCCACCGAAACCAATTCGCGGTACCGCAATAAACTGAACGTGACGACGACAGCAGACTTGCACCGCATCTATGTATTGCGCCGGGTACACGGGGCGCGGCCACATTATTTGCCTGAGATCATGGATGCGTGCGTCGCTTACGACGAATGGATTCAGGATGGTGGTCACCCACTGTTCACCTTCACGTCAGACATTGTCGCCAAGATGCCCTCGCTTCGTCCAAAGCGTGAGGCTGCCGAAGCCGAGTTGGCCCTGGCCCTGGGCTTAGCGATGGGCTTTGTTGCCATGCGAGGCTCGAACTTCTACGAGAACCTACGCCGTGAGTCTGCCGAATCGGCCGCTGATTATTCGGTATGGTTGAATAGTCAGTGGAACGGAATCGCGTTTAGCAACGGGAAGCTCACGGTTGCTGCCGGCCCGCTCAAAACCAGTATCGACGCCGGGAGGATCTCGTACCAAGCTCGCGACGACTTCGATGATAAGCGCCGCTTGGGTAATGGAATGGACGCAACCGCTGAAGCTTTGGAAAAGAATGAGGCGCTTGTACGCACGATTTTAAGCGCCTTCGAGACGATCTGCGAGGTCGCAGGAAATCACAACGTCGCCAACGAACTCGAAGCGTACGTCGCAGCGTTGGCAAACCGATATCAAGCGAAAGATACATACTTCGGCATCGCGATGCGTCAGGTCGAACTGCTTCGCGCGCAGATCGATACTTTGCGTCATTCGTAGAACTGACTGCTCTGCTGACAATCGCAGGAGCACGCAACTAGCCCTCGGATTTTCTGAGGGCTAGTTTAATTTCATGGGTGACGTCTGTAGACTCATTGCAACTTCAAACCATCCTTAATCTTTGAAAGACAATCATTCATCTCCGTTACAATCTCTGTCGGTGGCTTGTGCTGAGCATCGCCGAAGTCGATTTGGATACTGAAGGTCAATGGAGCATCACATTTGTTCTTGATCTCCAGCAATGTGGCGACGGCTTCACCGAGCTCTTGCAACTCAAACGCTTCAAGTTGCGAAACAGCTCTGACGCCATGTTGTTCACTCACGCTTCCTAAACCGAGGCCCGATGGTTGGTTTCTATTGCAGATACGATCGTGTCAGACGGAGCAGCAACGCGATGGACTGGCATTCTGGAAACCGAGCTAGAGTGCGCGCGACAAGTAGAGCAAGAATCTGTTGGGCTCAAGTTTCATCGAATGGACGGTCAAACAGGCACAGGTCGACAGGCCAGTCCTTGAGGCCAACATTGGTATGGATGACGCGTGGGAACGACCGGCGCGCAGCGGTGACTCGCGGTTTTTCGCGAGAGGGTCTTCGATTCGATTGGCCGTGATTTGTCGGCGTCTGTACCAGTCTCGCGACGTCTTGCAGTCGACGTCGTCTCCAATGCACGACGCGTAGCGTCATTCTTATCACCATCGGGGAGAGACTCCGTCTTTTTGGCTGAACCCCTGGCCAGATCCTATCGGCTTGACCTTCTCGAAATGGATTACTACCGAGCTCTAATCCTAGACCCGGACCTAGCTGATCACCTCCAGTCAAGCGGTGAGAGGTATCGATACGCCAATTCTTGTCGCGACGTCTCAGTTCAGCTTCCTCATGATTCGGTTGCCTTGCATTCCGTTCTGGCATCGAAACAGATCAAGTTGCTCGGCCCCTTGGCCGCTGCAAAGATCTTCAGGGCGGATGATGAGTTGATATGCAGATGCATCAATGTCAACTTGGGTGGGTTTCACCGATTGAACGTTACTGATTGGACCATATTCATTTCCGACCCAGTGCTAAGGGCCCTCTCTGCGGAACGATTAAGGCTACTGCCGAAAGAGACGGGCGGAGTATTACTGGGTACTTTTGATGTTTCGCGACGAATTCTGTACGTCGTGCATGACCTGCCTGCCCCCAACGATAGCCAACGCCAACCAACGACCTTTATGCGTGGCCAAAATGGGCTCGCGGAAAAGGTCGCGGAAATTGGTGAACTTACGAAGGGACAAATCGGCTATGTTGGCGAATGGCACTCACACCCGGGAAAATCTACTCGCCCAAGCACCAAAGACCACAAACTGTTCGAATGGCTCAAAGAACTTCGACACAACGACGGGGTGCCAGCGGTGATGGCGATAGTAGGGGAGAATTCATCGCGTTGGATTGTTGGCGACATCGCCAATGGAACCGAATCGAAGAATGCATCACGATTCGCCAACGCTTGAGTTCTGACGGAATTTCAGCTTTTTAGTATCTCTTCGCGCATTCTTAACCTCGACTTCGAGTGGTTCGTCCGATCGCTCGTCGAGTTGGACGCGATTGTCTAGGGACTTTTGACACGCACCCACGTCCGGCAGAACTCCCGTGGCAAGCGCCGTGCTGATAAGCGGCAGGTGCTGACGGGTATCAGATTGGATACCGTTGGTTTCATAGAGCGGGCTCTTCTGCGGGCATCGAGATGGATCGATCTCGTTTTTTCTATAGTTTCACCGCCCGAATCTGAATATTTGGCTTAAACCATACAACTGGCACGCCGCTCGCAAATGTGTTGCTCTCGTTGGGATGCCGAAGCCCCAACGACCGACGGCTTCAATGGTTGAACCGCGGTCTGGTTGATCGAAGTTGCCGGGTAGTCCTGGCCAAACATTGCGAGGTCTTCAGTGTTTCACGTCAGTTGTCCAAATTGCAGCCTTTCTATGCAGGCGCGGCAGTACGAGGGCAGGCTTATCTCTCACTGCACTAATTGCCATGGCCATTGGTTGCGTAAACCGCAGTTAAAGCACGTCATTGAAACACGCATCGTTCGTTTCGATATGACGGTGGCAGTAGCACTTGCGAGGACGGCTCCCAGTCGAGACGTTCCCGTTAACGAGTTCAGCAGAATGTTGAGCTGCCCTGAATGCAAGTTGGATCTTGATCCACGCAGGTATGCCGATGACAGCCCGGTCATCGTCAATCGCTGTGTTACCTGCGAAGGGATCTGGTTGGATAAAGACGAGCTTGAGTTGATTCAGATGCTGATCGAAGCGTTTGATGAGTTGTTGGATCGCTAATCCGAAAACGACAACGGAATGGACTCCGTATTTCTAATGATTGATTGGTACTTAGTAACTTACTACGGAGTCAGCATATGGTTGCATCTATTTGTCCAGAACTTGCTTTAGAGCTTTGCATTAATCAGTCCGCGGCAGACGACATTCTGTCGCAGAGAGAACGCAAGCAGATCTTGCGAGCGTTGCAAGAAGTCGAGATTTCACCTAAAGAATTGATTGAGTATTCGTTTTATCTTGCAGAGCAGCTCTTCAAGGAAGAGCAACGCCTTGTAACGAACTGGTTGCGAGATTTTGTTATGCTGGCCAACCAGGCAGATCTCCCGAAACCGTTCTTGGCCAAAGGTGTTTGGTTCTCGCCTGGATCTGGCATTCGAAACGTGCTCTTGGAGGCGATTAAGACCGCCGAGAAAACATTGGATGTTTGCGTCTACAACTTAACCGATGATCGGCTAGCCAATGCATTGCTGTCGGCAATCGATCGTGGGGTACAAGTAACGATCCTCACCGAACGAGCCAGCATGTTCCAACGTGGCTCGGAGATTGCCAGCCTTCGAAACCGTGGCGCCAACACAATCATCGTTGAACGCAGCCAACGCCTAATGCATCACAAGTACCTGATCGTTGATCGGGAGTTGCGTGGGTACGTTCTGAGCGGTAGCTACAACTGGACGAACAGCGCGATTAAGAACGATGAAAATCTCGTCTTAGTGTCCGAGGAGTCTCGAGTACGCCAGTACTGCGAAAATTTCCAAAAGATGCTGGAACGCGGCAATAAGAAGTAATCGCGACTGACGGTCATAATGCATAGGGCCCTTATGCGATCGTTGGATCGCGATGGTGGAATTGGATTCTTCTCACAGGGCAGTAGCTGCACTGTGGGATTTCACTGGTCGAGAGGAAGTCGAGGACCTGGAAGTCCGTGGCGGTTGGCGGACAGGCTTGGTAGTCGCGGAAGAGTTGCCAAGCGGGTTCGTTAGCAAGGTTCAGCTTGCGGGACATGATGGCGTG
>JAWKTR010000032.1:0-47725 GCA_041398985.1 Pirellulaceae bacterium | reverse complement strand
TGCCCGCTTTGCTCATCGGGAGTTGAAAGTCAAATCCCTGATTTCCTTGGTGGTATGGTTACACTCAATTGCAAAAAGTGTGACGTTGAACTGTTAGCCTCAAGAGCTGGTAGTGGCGTCAATCTTCGCATCCCCAAGGGGAATAGTCGGCAAGTGCCGTCCCGAATTGTGGAGCTCGTCCGGGAACGATTGCCGAAACGGCCCTGGCCAACGCACATCCACAAGAGCATCGCGGCGGACCTGAATTTGTCAAACGGCGTTGTCTCGCGTGCCATAGGACGTTTGATCGAGCAAGGATTCTTTCCGCTTGACGATGCTAATAGTACCGAGCAAGCAGAACCATCGGATGCACGTGAGTCGCCGAGCTGAGTTTTTTCGAAGTGGAGAGTCGTTCGCGGCGACCACGTGATCCGTAGCGTTACCTGACTGACCGATGTTTGACCCCAACCTGCCAATCAATCGGTTCCCCAACGCCTGCCCATGTTGCGGCTATACCACACTTGATGCGCGCGGCGAATACGACATTTGCACGGTCTGCTGGTGGGAAGACGACGGTCAGGACAACGACGATGCCAACGTCGTTCGCGGTGGCCCAAATTCCAACCTCAGCCTGACTCGCGCCAGAATCAATTTCTTGTCCACCGGTATCTTTCAACCATCACGAACGGACCTGCGGGACAAACAGCAGCCAGTTGACTCACTCGTCCAGCAGCGCTTCTTCACGTTCGACGAATCCACCTCAACAATCGCTGAACCCGCGCTCGGCTGGTCAACGACAATTCGTGAACTCGACGACGATCAATCACGATCACTATACGGCGTTGGGGATCACGTTCGTGTTGTGGTAAACTACCGCAACAAGACGCCGCGAACTGGGACAATTGATACTGCGATTTGGCATCACAAACTTGGAATCTGGCACTACCGACTTGTGGATGACACCGGACACAGTATCTCGAAGCGATACGAGGCACCGGATTTGGTCGCCACATCACAAACGTCAGGTAACAATGCGGTGAACGGGAGCCGCCGATGACGCGGTTTTTGAAACCATAGTTTTTTCGCGGCGGCCCCGTTACCGCTGTTGTTATGCAGTAATGAGCTACGTCTTTGATCCCAAGTTAGGGCTGATCGCAGTGGCATACGCGGTAATCGCGGTGCTTCATTTGCACTCAACCGGACAACAGCGTGTACCACGAAACATCCGCGCAACGATTGCAGTTTCGGTCCGCGTTTTCACTGTCACCACATTTGTCGTGGCGGCATTTCACCTGTTGGCGGGGTTCTCTGCAGGTTGGATCGCCGCGCTTGCAGTGGTAATCGCCGGCCTCCTGCCCAGCTACACATTGGACCCGCGCGATGCTGAAGACCCACTTCGACAAACAGAGACCTTGCCAAAATCAGTTTGCAGGTCGCCCCGAAAATCTGCTAAACTGCCTCGTGATACCAACAAACCCCAAAGAACCAAGCGATCGACCGGAAGTCGCCGAATCGCTCGTTCTTATAAAATAATCAAACCCGGCGACTGCGGTCATCGCGGTCGTTCTGTTGCTCAAGACTGATGCGATGGGTACTTCAATCGAATCACGTTTTGTTGCCGATGGATGTGAGCGTGCACGCGCTTGCTGCTGAACCCAAAATCCGCGCATGGATGTCGAATGCCAATACGCGAACCGAATCGCAGCCGCATCTTTTATTCAACGTTGGCGACTCAAACGGGAAATGAACAAACAGGTCGCCAAACTCGTTGTTCAGATTGCACCACCGGACGCACTCTATTGACACACTCCAAAACAAATGCCCAAAAACCGTCGCCGCTCGTCGGTACGCTCTCGTATGGCTGGGCGCATTGATATGGTGCTTCGAACTATTGACCGGCGCATGGCCATCGGGCCTTTACTTTTTGCTTATTCCTATCGGACTAATCCTGACGATTGCCGCCACGATCCGCCGTTCTGACTGGCGACCACTTGCTCTTACTCTCGCTGCGGCGATTCCACCACTGCTTGCACTCGCCTTACGTGGCTTCAGAATATGAACGAGACCATTGCCGATGCAAATACGCAACAGAACAATTCCGTCAAACCGAAGCGGCGAAGTCGGGCGGTCTTGAAATGGGAAATCTGTCGTCGCCGCTCGGTTACGGCTGGCGTTCTGCCATTGGATGATCAATCATGACATTCGATGTCGATGCATACCGCAAAAGATGGCCGCAGGGATTGGTTACATACCCTGCTGTAACATCTGCTGCGATACCGGCAGGCACAATCGAGTTCTTTTTTTGCATCGGTTTACCTCGTGGGCGCGAACCGGAGTGGAATTTCGATGGTGAACTCTTGCCCCATCCACTTGGCAACCAATTCGGCACTCATTGCACTGATAAACTTGTGGTTGACCGCACCGGAAAAGTGATCAAACTTTGCGGTGACGCTCAGACCCACGTTAACTCCGGCATCGAACAGTTCGCAGAATGTCTAACGCTTCGGAAGCGGCCCTTTCGTTTCGGATCATCGATCAAAGACTTGAGGGGCTTGCGAAATGCATTTTCGAATGTCGATAGGTCGGCTGTCGCAGAAATGAGCTTCTGGGCGCAGTACCTGTTAGAATGCGAAGAAGAACAACGAGAAGTTGCCGACTGAATGGCTGACCCGTGGATAACAGGCAGAACAAAGCCATGCACGCCGAGCACGCGATCGACCGTTCTTACATGGTGGCCTTACTCGCGCGTGCCGGGTGATGGCAGCGTTCTTTGGGCGGATCGCGAAGTCACTCGCCGCGGCCGCTCACTCGCTGCGAGCAGCAGCGCTGAATCCTTGCGGCTGCTGGGGCACATCTTTCAACCAATGCGAAGTTGGCCGAACTCCGTTCTTGCACAGCACGCTGCCATCTCAAACTCAACTTCCTTCATTGGGCGCTGGCCGCTGGAACATTGCTCCCTCGCCCAACCGCTTTCGGCTGCGCGAACATCAAACGAGCCAATACCCTGACAAACAGAGACCTTGCCAAAATCAGTTTGCACGATGCCCCGGGAATCTGCTAGACTGCCTTGTGCAACAAACAATCCCCAAAGAACCAAGCGATCGACCGAAGTCGCCGAGTCGCTCGTTCTTATTAAATAATCAAACCCGGCGACTGCGGTCATCGCCGTCGTTCGCCCATAAAGATGCCATGCAAATTCAGGTAGAGCCGAACGTTCGCACAAGCTACCACCGAGGCATGATTGAGAGCGGTTTGTTGCTACGACTTCAGCAGTTCATTATCGACGATCTATCACCACAACTACCGGCTCCAGTTGACTTGGTCGATGGGAACATTACCCCTTGCTACAACGAAGACCGCTACTGCGGCCCAAGTAGTGCCGTCAAAGATACTTATCGCCTTGACATCCGTTTTCTTGCGGCGTCCGAGGTCTTGGGGACTTTTAAAGAAGAGATCGAAGACGATTTACGATCCCATGGATTCAAGGCTCGTTACCGACATCGCAAGCTACTCGTTATCACCCAAGCTCGGCGCGCAGCCCAAGAAGCCTTGGGGCGTGCCGTACAAACACTGTGTTACCGAATTGCTCATGAACAACGTACGTCCGCAAGCTGTCCTAAATGTCAGAACGCTTTGAACATTATTGACGGTCCCAGATTGTTTTACGTAACATGTCCTTCTGGCTGCTTTACTTACGACTTTCATAGAGATCCAAAGTCAGGGGAGTTTCTACACGGCCACGTCTTCTTTGGGCAGCCGGAATGAAAGACCAAAATCGGCGAACAATCGGATGCACCAAAGTCGGCGAGCTGTGCGTTTTGCCAATGGAAGGATCAGCGCGCCGACTTGGTGATCCGTAGCGACTATGAAGTCCTGGGTTTTGCAAGTGGTTTGACCAATAAATTGGTCTTTTGTTTTGTTACATGATAAATGTTCCCGGTAGGTGCCTTTGTTGGAGGGCTTTGAGGGAGCTTGGCCCTGGCGATCGTCGACTGCGTACAAGGATGTTGATTAAGCGACTATTCGAGGTGTGAACGCTCTTCGGTCTTGTGCGCCTGCTTGAGCAGGTAGCGTCCCCTCAGTTATCCATACACGGTTCAAGCATCTTTGATGCGATGTTGTTCCGTTGGCTATAGCTTGCCTGGAGGCTTCTGTGAGCAGCAAGCTACCTTCCGTTCGACCGCACATTCTTTAGGGCGACGTGTCTGAAGCTTCTGTGAGCCAGGTGCTCACGTCCTAGTGAAACCTCAGTGTCAGTTTTGATCGGTGCTGAGTCGATTGGGCAGGTCTTCTCCTTGATGGCGGTCTGTCAATCGCTGGTTACAGTTGCTCCACGTTAAGGTCAATGGTTTAAAATGATGTTATCGCTTGTTGTTTAATCAATGGTCCAATTCGTTCTCCGATCTTATGATCAGCCACGCATACTGGTTGTCCAATGAGTTGTTATGTTGGCGAGCAAGGCCCATTCGTTCTCCGATGTCACGTATACACGCGCATCAGGCGGCTGATACGGGCTTTCTTGCTCGCCTTGGTTTGGTTGTAGTTTGTTTGCCAGTTGCCTTCGACTTGGTTGCTACTGTCTTGCTTGGCTTGTTCGATTTCACAGTCGCTTTGGCTTTCGCTTGTGCCCTTTCCTTGGCAGCAGCAGCTTCTCTAAGAACACGAGCTTCGCGGCGAAGACGACTCTTGCGTTGGTCGCTATTCTCCTTGGGCTTCATCTCCGAGAGCGTAGCTTTGAGAGCCGGGGACATGCGTCCGAAGGACTCAGTGACTTCAATCATGCGTTTGGGATCCCAGTCTTCTTCGTCACGCATCAATGCCCAGGCTATGACAGCGATCTTACGGGCAAGTGCAACAGCCGCCTTCTTCTTGCGCGTTCGCTGCTTGCCGCAGACTCGTTCATAGATCGACTTGGCCCACGGGTTGTATCGCAACGAAGCCCAAGCACACTCAACCAGGATCGTTCGAGCTAGCGGATTGCCGCGTTTGGTAATGCGACCGTGGCGGTCCGTCTCACCGGATTGATACTGACGTGGTACGAGCCCGAAGTAGGCAGAGACTTCACGACCGCTGGCGAAGCGATGGGGATCGTCGATGCACGCGACTAGGATCTCAGCTGTCCTGGGGCCGACGCCGGGAATCGTCATGATACGCTGGATTCGTGGATCGTTCTTACCAATGGCTTCCAGCTTTTTTACGACCAAGTCGTGCTGAGCGGTGAGTGCATCGAGCTGTGTCAGTTCGATGTCGAGTTCAGCTCGCCACAGTTCATTGGCGTTACAGTCCGATAGTGGCTTGCGGAAAGAGTTGATCAGCGTACGTCCAGTGTTCCATGCTTTCTCGCCGGTGTCGATAGTGATGCCATGGTTTACGAACCAAGCACGGATAGCACACTTCATCTTGCAGATACGATAGTCGAGCGTCTTGCGATACTTGACCAGGGAGCGGAATTCTCGCTGTTCCTCCGACGGCATGTGGACGGCCTTCAGTTCGTTCAGCGAGGCCATACGGGCCAGCTTCAGCGCGTCGTCTTTGTCGGTCTTACGCTTCACGTTCGACCACTTCCAAGCGTCTTCGTTCGTCGAGCAGACGAGGGTTTTAAGTCCTTGGCTGGCGGCCAGATCATTGATCCAGCCGGAAGGACCGCAAGCTTCCATGACGACGAGGTCGACTTTGCGTGACTTGAAGACTTTGGCTAGATAATCGCGTTGGGTAGCTGCAACTTGGAATTCGGCTTTGCGTGTTTTGGTGTCGAAAAAGCAGCACATTGTCTTGAATTTGCCGAGGTCAAGAGCGAGAATCAACATGGCCTGAAGCTCCATGGGTTTGGGGTTGGAAGAAGGTGACAGTGGGTCGTTACAGCATCCGAGATCACGGGCCTGAGTCGCCAGATTTTATTATCGAAGACTCCGCCCCAAAACCCAGGACTTACATGGATTCTTTCGTCGCCAGGTTTGCCTGAATAGCTCGACAGGATATTTCAAATTGAAAAAATCAAAATCGCGTACGAACGATCTTCGATGCGGCTTCGTGGTAGATGGCTACGAACGTCTTATCGGAGGACTTGAACGTGACGTACGAAATGACATTGAACAGAAATACTCAGTAGAACTCTCGACTTCCGGGTTCGCTAGAAGATTCCTTCTCCGACGCAAGATCGAACTTGAGATTCGAACAGTCGTGAGCGAGCGCGTAAGCGTGGTGTCGGAGAAAGCGATTTTTTAATGGCTGACGACAATGTGATGAAAAACACGATCGCTGGAATTTTTCTCGGCGCGATATGCGGTGGAGGATTTGGCCTCGGTCCTAATGGCCGCCTTCGTACACGAGATATGGAAAGCGAGTCAGGACGAAATGGTGCTGCATGGCAGGATCGCTTGGTGACGCCTGCCGCATGACTTTTCCGTCTAATTCTCGACTCTTGGTTACCTTTTGTCGCCGACTGCCACTTCGATGCGATGACAATTTACAACCGCTTTCTGGGGCGGGAGCCTTACTCTTCCGAACATGAAGACGATTACCGCGAGTACCTAGGAATGGCTGGACGAACAACGTGCCGCTAACAAACCGACTATTTCGCGTCATGGTGAATTCACAAAGAAATGGTTTGAACTTTCATTTGTGAATGACAGATTGATCAGGAGTCTTGTTGCCCAACGAGATCCGGACGACAACAACCCTGGACATTTACGGTACGCCGCGTTCCGACATTTCGTTGCCACAAATCGACCGTTAACATATGATCTATGCTGGCAACTGTACGACTTGGGTTGCGCCGACGTAGACTTGGCGATGGGCGGCTCGATGATGGCAGATGTGCTTCGCCTACTCGAATGTCCCATCGAGTTATTGACCGAAGCCCTTTCATCGAATCGAACGCATGTTGCCCGGATTGCGGCTCGACGTTTGGACGCGAACCCCAAAAACTCGACACACAATCCGATGGACCGAAGCGGTGGATCCGCCGCTACCTGATGGAAAATTTACTAGCCACCGCTCGGTCATCGGTGGCGTTCTCCGCTAAGGCAGTCTATGAAGCTCAAGATTCAATCTATCGCAATTTTGTGCCTTCTCGCATTCAGTAGATGCGGACGTGAAACTTCGGATCTAGTTGCTACGATTGATTCGACCATCCCCGGTTCGGAGGTTTATTACCGCGGCACGCTTCTCGGCACTACGCCTTTACGCGTAACGCGATCCATGTGCAATAAGCACAGTTTCGCAATTCCTACGGACACACTGATCGTCGATGGATGGGGTGAGGGGCTAGCCTTCGGTACCGAAGACGAAGACGAATCAAGAATTATGTTCCTGGTACCTGAACCGCAACGCGACAAGTACCTAACCATTGACACGCCATGGGGCATCCGAACGAAACGTAGCGGTTCCTACGGCAACTACAATGGGCCTCCGGTTGCCTTGAAGACTGACTTTATGACGCTCGTTGACACCGACGGAATCCGCCTAGAACTTCATCCAATATCAACTGTAAAACCTTCGAAGGAGATTGAATTACAGCTTACAATTTCGGGTACAGGCAATAGAGACATTATCGGTTATCGCCCAGAGCTAAAGGCCCTTTGGGGATCTTACGACACTCCTTGGCGCAATCGTTCGTCATCAGAAATGGCACTCGACGAGAAACTATGCACAATTTCGCCCAAAGACGAGTTCGACATTTTGATGCCTATTCGCACGCCGGAGGTTGCCGGCGACTACAGTCTTTTTGTCGTCTTCCACCTATTCAAAGAAGAATCTGGAGACAACCTGGAGATTGGGGCGGTGTATTCGGAATCGCGTCAACTTCGGGTTCGCCGATAAAGAGCGGAGAACCAAGATCGGGATAGGGGCCCGGTTTCCCGGGCGCCCTCCCACACCAACGCCACCTCAATACGTTGAAGGGTTTATGTAGGTCGAGTATGGAAACCACGATGATTGCCAGGTTGGCAGAGTTTGTTGCAGTATTCGTAATTGCCATCCTATGGTTGATGGGATTCGTGTCGCAGTTTCACATTGTTGACATCAGCTTTCTCAACCAAACCCTCGGCGATTGCTGGATGCAGCTAACGGCTGGAATTCACGAAAAACATTATGGCTACCATCGCAAGATTGCGAGCCGTCATCCTTTTCTCATCTAATACCGAATTATCACTACGGGGGTAGAGGTGGTCGCGGTCCTCGATGGTCGGTCACGTCCCACGGATATCGATGCATTGCTACAACGTCGCTAACGTGGACGAACCACGCATTGCACGCAAGTCGCCGGTTGTCTGCGAATTTGAACTATAGTTTTGGGCGGCGACTGCGTGAACACCAGCGTTATCCGACCGAGTGGATCTTCGCTTTGCTCAAAAGGGATGCATAAACTGCCTCATAGCGAACCCAACGAAAGCAGTCACATGCCCCAACAGATAGTTCTCGCCTTATTGCTTTGCCAAGCCGATGGGAACGTGTTCGGCATCGTATCGTTTTCTGTTGCGGTAAAGTTCTTGGTAACCGTTCACGATGTATCGGCTTGTGTGACAGGGTCGGGAGTTTTTTCAGCCTAAATCGTTCGCCAATTAGAAACCACATGTTCCTACCAGCGGCATCTCATCGGTGGCGGGCGCTGCTGAAATGACTCCCGACCCTTTCCTGTCGACGCCAAGTTCGTGAACGGTTACAGTTTTTTTGTGACTGGTCGCAAACCGTTGCGCTGTCGAGTGAAACGCGGAGGCGCGGAGATCGCAGAGTCCTGTCCCGTTCCCACTTCGCGCACTCTGCGACTCTGCGTTTCAGATTGTTCGGTAGTCCGAAACGGAGAGTTGCCGCGCGATCAGTTGTTGCTCTGCCTTCCTTCGATCCACTACACTGCTAGGCAACAGGCGATTGTGTTGGTGGCTTGGAGACCGCTACGCAAGACGCGGTCTGATCTACAACTCGATCGTTCTGCAAATGCAACGCCTGAATATAGGTGGTCGCAAGCTGCTGCAATAGCAACATTAACCCTCCCCACCAATCGCTGCGACCGTTCTATTCTATAGTCCATATGGTACGCGACTATTGCACGTCAGGGACGTCATCAGCTATGTTAAGCTGACCACACATAGTGCAAGAGGCCAGCAATTCGCATCCAGCCGCTCGCCCCATGTCCCAGTTCAACGCCCCAACTATCCGGCTGAGTACACCCGGATAGTTGGCAGTACGTTACGTAATAGACACCTAGAGCCTCAACCCATGCCGCTCCCCATCCACTGGCAGACTGCAGGAAACGTTCGCTTTGCTGAAGTATGTAAGCGACTTGAGACAGCGTCTTTGGTTGAACGGCTCGAGCTGTTAACGTTTGTCCGTCTTCTTAAAGCACGCATCCGCCCTCGAATCTCCGATCGCTGGCTCGTCTTGCAGATGCTAAAGTATTTCCTCGAATGCATAGGTCGTGGTCCTCAATCTGAAACCGCCACCGACACCGAGGAGCAGGACATTGATTCCCCATTTGACGCTGCTCGGCAGCTCGTCAGATGGTTTGATTGGTATCGCAATGTGGAGAAGGAAGGTCAAAGAATTCAGAACGTTTCCAACCTGATCGCAGACTTTTATCGAAGCGGAACTGAATTTTGTCGAAACTGTGTTGAAACGGAATTCTTGAAACATACACTGAAGACGCCTGAGAATCGGCCTTACCTTCGTAATTGGGCTGAAGATCCCGTGCTCGCTGATGCTCACCGTGAGTCACTAAAATGGGGCCTAGCGCACGAAGTTACAGAAAAGCAGTAACAGTCGTATGAACCACTGCCCCAACTCCGACAAGCCGTTGGGAACGTGTTCGGCATCGCATCGTTTTCTGTTGCGGTAACGTTTTTGTTGTGACTGGTCGCAAACCGTTACGCGGTAGAGTAAAACGCGGAGGCGCGGAGATCGCAGAGTCTTGTCGCGTTCCCACTGCGCGCCCTTTGCGTCTCTGCGTTTCAGATTCATCGGTAGTCCGAAACTGAGAGTTGCCGCGCGATCAATTCTTACTGCCTTCCTTCGATCCACTTCACTGCTAGGCAACAGGCCATTGTGTTGGTAGCTTGGAGTCCGCTCGCTCACAGAGCGCAAATATCTGCGATCTCAATTGCCCATCCAGCACGCATTGCCTACAATAAGTCCGAGCGTCGATCAGCGTCGTGAGCGTTACACGACTGCAAAATGGTCGACGAACTATGCGATGCACGAAGTTCTCGAACGGCCCTTTCCTTATAGCAAAGTCCGCCGCTCGCACTCGGTTGTCGCTCCCATTCTGCGATTGATCAAAATGAGATACGTTCTCTTGCTTTGCGTTACACTGACAATATGCGGTTGCGGTCATTCACCCGATCGGGCTGAGGATACGGACTCGCGCATAACTTCGCAGCCAAAAGCACCAGACGTTTTATCATCTCAACACAATGACAATCGGAGTGGTTGGCAGGCATCGGACCTAGTTGGAAACAAACTGCATTTGATTTCTGAGCCGAATCAAATCGGTCTCTTCCGGTTTGACGCAGACGGAACGGTAGCGGCAAAAGTGTACGACCTTGGGATGGTCGAGATGTTTTGGAAAATCGACGCCAGTGGGAAATTGCAAATATGTGATGACGATGACTTCAGGGTCCTGCATTCCTCGTTGCGGCTAAATACATGGGAGGGCGACAAGGCACTTGTCTACAATGAAATCAAGAACCGAAAAGAAGAATACTTTCGCGAATTTCCACAGCCTCTTGACGTCGAACAGTTGCTGACTGCCGGGAACGCAGAACCATCGCATGCAACGGAGCCGGCGGGGTCGGTTTTGAGATCAACGCATCTCGCGCCGGCCCGCTGATGCGCAGCGTTTGTCCAACAAGCCATGCGTCACTCAATGTGACTGCCAGCACTTCTTGTGAAGACGTCGGCGACTGGATTCCTTATCAACGACTAGTCGGTTCTTCTAAAACACTAAGACCGGGCGACTCTCGGTGATTTCAATGTTCGTCGGCTAGAGACTGAAAAGGTTTTCGATGTGGACGCCGGATCCAGAATCGGCAGAATCCAATGCACTATCCGCCATTGCCAGTTGTGCGTTCGGACCGGCGCTCGACCCTACGTTTCGCGTCACGGTGAACTTCCATCCTGACCGCGAAGCCGGTGATTTATCGTTGCTACAGGTTCTGGCGAAAGACGGGGTGTTACGCTCCCAGTTTGAAACCCGGACCAGCAACGGGGGCTTAAGCGCATTCGAGGGTGGTGCTCGCTGGCAATTGGAGAGTCGGATATTTTCAGGCGCGTATGACATCGAGTTGCCATCCCGGAGTCCAAAATACGGCGCGCTCAACCACCGGCGACGGTCTGTGGGCGGTTCGCCACGATTTGGCTCGTCCCATTTCCGACTGGCTTCTCACGTACTGCAACGGACCACGTTCTGCTACCCCGACAGTTTTTTTGAACCAATTCATTTTGGCAATGCTTTACACATGGGGTTGATCGATGCATGTGAATCCGATAGCTGCGACGAACTTGATCGTTACATCGAGGCGCACGTGCACGGCCCGGTGTGCCTGTCCTAGGACGTCGAAGCACTGGTCCTCGACAGATGTTATCACGGAACGCATGTTGCACTCGATGCGCTGAAATTGCCCGTTCATATTGAGTGGCACTCAGGTTTTCGTGTCTCCTTAGACACGATCCATCAATACCCAGATTATCGAGGTCCATCGATTCTGAAATTGGCTGATATTCTTGCGATTGACGGCTGGCTAACGCCAGCAATCATAGGTATGGCTGCGGCTTCCGGAAGCTACGCGTACGACGATTTAAAGAAAGTCTGGCACTATGTGGCACGATTCGCTATAACCGAATAAAGATGGCGACGAGCAGCGATCTAGAACCAAGACCATCTCCTCCCAGAAGACGACGCACAATGCGTCAGAAACGGAGCAGCCTATCGCGACTTGCTTCAAGTCAATGTAAATTGGCGGAGGCCCGGTCAACGCAATTCGTTCGTCCGCTCCGTTGGAGTTAGTTCGTCGACGGCACCGAGTACACAATCAAGGTGAGTAGCTATGAAATCCTGGTTACTGAATCCGGCAATGCTTTTCGGCTGTGCGGCATGCCTTTTGTTGCTGGCTCTTTTCGTTACAAGCAACGTTGATGCTCAGGGACCTGAATCGCGACCATCGATCGAATATAAGACCGTGACATTTGTGCCCAATAGTAGCCCCAACAAACAAGACCATGAAAAAATGCTAAATGATCTTGCTCGGCAAGGTTGGGAATTTGATGGCTTATTAATCCCCCCGTACGAAAGCAATGGCAGGTACGCACCTGCAAGCGTAGCGGTATTCCGTCGCGAAAAGCTCTAGCCTTCGTATCGAACTGCCCCAATTAATATCATTTCTGCGCCATCGTACCTTGCGATGCATGTTTCACAATAGGTGAGAGAGACAGGGATCTTTGGCAAGATCCACTACAAGCTGGTGAGCGGGACAGGGATCTTTGGCAAGATCCACTACGAGTTGGTGAGAGAGACAGGGATCTTTGGCAAGATCCACTACAAGTTGGTGAGAGAGACAGGGATCGTTGGCAAGATCCACTACGAGTTGGTGAGAGGGACAGGGATCTTTGGCAAGATCCACTACGAGTTGGTGAGAGGGACAGGGATCGTTGGCAAGATCCACTACGAATTGGTGAGAGGGACAGGGATCTTTGGCAAGATCCACTACGAGTTGGTGAGAGGGACAGGGATCGTTGGCAAGATCCACTACGAGTTGGTGAGACAGGGATCTTTGGCAAGATCCTACGAGTTGGTCAGAGGGACAGGGATCTTTGGCAAGATCCACTACGAGTTAGTGAGAGAGACAGGAATCTTTGGCAAGATCCACTACGAGTTTGTTATTCAAAGTAAAAAAAGTCATACCAGTTGCGTTCACGCATCTTTTGGCCAGGCGGAAGCCCGGCAGGATTTAGTTCAGAACACCAGCTCGTTAACTCGTCGTGCAGCTTGTTGGCGAGTTCCGAATGTTCGGTAACTAAGTTTTGATGCTCGTGTCGATCGCTTTCGAGATCGAAGAGATATCGTCGGCCATCTCCTACGAAAATGTATTTCCATTTGCCCTGTCGTAGGGCAGCTTGATCCCAGAACCGGAAATAGAGAGTTCGCGTCGACAGGTTTTGAATCTCATTCATGGGTGGAATTAGATCAACGCCGTCGAAGGGGTGGGGATGGTCTAAATCGTCCGCGGCTAGCTGCCCTCCAGCGAGTTGGAAAACAGTAGGGGCAATGTCCAGCGTGCTGACGGGCCAGTCGAAGGTTTTGCCGCTGGGCAGTTGGCTGGGCAGGCTCCAGATCATTGGTACACGAATGCCACCTTCGCTGAGCATGCCCTTTTCACCGACCCACGGTTCATTGAGCGAACCGTCCCAGCCCCAAGTCGCCATGGATGGGGGTATCCGGTTTGGTCATCTTCAGCGGAGCCTTATTGTCGCTGGTCATCACAATGAGTGTGTTGTCCAGCAAGTTGTGCTCGCTCAGTTTTTCGACGATGCGCCCCCACCCCGTCGTCGATGGCTGAAATCATCGCCAAAGCGTAGCGCCGACGCAGGAGCATGTCGGCAGGGAAGCGGTCAAGGTATTTTTGCGTGGCTTCCAGTGGTGTGTGGGGGCCGTAGTAGCTTAGTTGTAAATAGAAGGGAACAGCATGATTGCGTTCAATGAAACTGACGGCGGCCTCCCGTTTGCGTCGAGGCGAAAATCGTTATTTTCGATTTGCTTCATCGCCTTTAAAACCTCCTGCTGTTGGCTTTGGCTGCCGTCAAGTTCGAAGTTGACGCGGTACTGGCGCAGCTCGCCCCAAAAGTATTCGTCGAATCCCTGAGCCGCCGGCGAATAGGGTTGGATCTTTTTCCAAGGAATGCGTATTTGAGCTCGTGGCTTGCCCGCCATCTCGGGCAATTCTCGGCGCAGCCAGTTGACACAGGTGACGTTGGGCTCCAA
Organism: Pirellulaceae bacterium; assembly: GCA_041398985.1. GTDB lineage: Bacteria > Planctomycetota > Planctomycetia > Pirellulales > Pirellulaceae > Aureliella. The sequence continues at coordinate 33,777 of JAWKTR010000032.1, read as the reverse complement.
GTGCCACTTGCCAACAAATCCGGTGCGATATCCCAGCGGCTGTAACCGTTCGGCGATGGTGGTAGCCTCAGCGGGTAAGGGCATGTCAGGGATGGTGTCGATACCCAATCGTTGCTGATGTCGCCCCGTCATTAATCCGACTCGTGAAGGGCTGCATTGCGGCGCGGTCACATATCCCGCCGTACAGCGGACTCCCCGTGCAGCCAGCGCGTCGATATGAGGTGTCTGGACATCCTGCATTTGGCCCTGGCAACCAAGATCACTCCAACCTTGATCGTCGGTGAGGATCACAATCACATTGGGCTGAGTAGCGGGAATGACTGCTTGAGCCGTCCGATCTCCAATAACGAAGTGGCCGAGCTGCCGGTTTGGATCGAGATGGCCGACCGACCAGACTGCACCAGGTCGAGTTTGCTGAGCGCGCGTTTGGCCCGGTGCGATCGAGCCATATGACTTAGCTTGACCTTTGGGATCTATCCAAAACAGCTCCACGGTCTGTCGCTGTTTGTTGGTGAAGTGCACCGGAAACGGATTGCCGTCTGGTTTGGATGCGGGCGGGCCGCCTTCCATTGCCGGATGCCAGGTCAGCTTGGCAAGCGACTCGACCGAGGGTTCGATCCGCTCTGCGAACTCGCTAGGCGCGGCGCTTCGAAAGCTAGCCAGCTGTTCCCGCGATTCGGGTTGGGCGGCTAGGTTTGTCCACTCGAACGGATCGGCGCCGATATCATACAATTCCTCGCTGCCATCGTCATACCGAATGTAGCGATGCGTGCGGCCACTGATGGCATACGCGCCGGGCGTAGCCAGGTAAGTGATGGAATCATGGTTCCAGCCCTGCCAGGTAGAATCACTGGCGGTAGGAGACTTGGGCCATCATTGTTGGACTTGGGGGAAGGTCGCACAGATCAAGCAGCGTCGGGAATAGACTTGTAAGTTCACCGGTGCATCGCAGACAGTACCCGCCTTAGTTCCTGCTGGGAGAGCTGCGCTGGCTTCACTTGGCACACGGATCATCAATGGGACTCGTGTCACGGCGCGCCAGGGAGTGTACTTCTGCCAGTGTTCCTTTTCACCGAGTTGCCAGCCGTGGTCGGACCAGAGTACAACGATTGTATTGTTTGCATTGGGGCCAGCTTCTAAGGCGTCTAGTACTCTGCCCAGCATGGCATCGGCGAAGTGGATCGATGCCAAGTAGCCCTGTACTCCTTGCTTCCACTGATCCTGCTCCAGAATATGGGCAAAGTATCGATTGCGGGCCGCTTTCTGGCCTACTTCGGGTACATCCTCGAGATCATTCTCGCGATAACCAGGAGGAAGCTGAATCGTATCAATCGGGAACGGCTCAAAATACTTTTGAGGGAACAAACCATGGTTCGTGAGGGCGATAGATACCGCAGCCGAGGAAGAACGGCTGGTCGTGCTCACGGCCCAGTTGCTCTCCGATCCATTTGCTGACCGACCAGTCGCCGCCAAATTCCTCGTCTGTGACATCCAGCGCCGCCCAATCTGTTTCAACATATTGCCAGGGTCCCCCCCTTTTCAAGTTGACGGGACGATTCGAAGGATAAAACGTCTCTGGAAACGGATTCTCCAATGCGGCTTTGGGAAAGTATTCGTCCCAAGATGCGGCATCGATAAAATAATGCAACAGTTTGCCGGAACCCGCCGCGTAGTAGCCGTGATTGCGAAAGTACTGTGGTAAGATCGTTTCCTCAGGCATCACCTCGCGCATTTGTTGCCGATTGTCATACAATCCCGATTTATTGGGAGCGCGGCCACTGAAAATCGCGGAGCGGCATGGATTGCAGGCTGGAGCCGGACAGTGAGCGTTGGTAAATAGCACGCCACTAGCCGCCAAGCGGTCCAGATTCGGTGTGATCGTTTGCGGATGTCCACCAAGGCAACCTATCCAATCGTTCAGGTCATCCAGTGCGACGAAAAGCACGTTCGGACGCGAGTGGGGACGCCGGTCATCGGCCCCACCAGGCCCGCATAGAGCGAGGACTGCCAGCAGGGCAACTGGATACTTCATTCTCTTCCTTTCCTAGGACTTCGTGTGGCAATTCGTTCAGTTTAACTTCGCAGGCTTCTATTTCCCAACGGTTCTTCGCGTGTCTCAGTCACTAGTACTTGCTTTTGTACCTGCCTTGCCATTTTCAATTATTGCCTTTGAGGTGATATGCCTAGCGATCCTGTCTGCGTTTCTAGCGGCCACTTGGACGTCCGCCGCCTCACGGCAGCACGCAATTCGTGGAACGGCGTGGCTGGCAGTTGGACGGTCTATTGTCTATTGATCGCGAGCATCGTGCGGACAGGGATTTTTGAAAGGGCTTTCATTCCCGCTGGCCCGCTATTCCTGGCGGCATGCATCGCCATCGCTATTTCAGTCGGCTTCACTCGCTTGGGAAGTCCGCATTGCTGCCGGAGTGCCGATCGCGTTGCTGGTCGGCTTCCAAGGTTTCCGCTTGCCCTTGGAAATCGTCTTGCATGAGTGGTTTCTGACTGAGACGATTCCGGAATCGATGACCTGGACGGGAAGCAATTGGGACATCGTCAACGGCGTGTTCGCGTTGGCAGTGTGTCCATGGGCAACGCGCTATCGCGCGCTAGCCTGGACGGCGAACATTGTAGGCATTGTACTACTAGTTAACGTGGGTCGGGTGGCGATGCTGTCGTCGCCAGTACCATTTGGCTGGGATGTCACGCCCAAGCTCGAATTAGTGGCCCACCTACCCTATGCCTTTATCGTCCCCATTTGCGTTGGCGGGGCAGCCTTAGGCCATGTGTTGCTGACGCGCTTGCTCGCCACGCAACCGGTGGATGTCTAATTGTAACCGCTCAATAGGCTACTTAGTACACAATCCTATTCTGAGCGAAAGTTTGGCGAAGAGTTGAAGTTTGTCGAGGTTGAGGCAGCTTGTTATGGCACTATGATGAATTGGTGAAGTCGTAACTTGTTTACCAACCTGAGGGAGCTGCGATGAACTGGAGCTGGTGCGACGCCTTGGAAAAACCGGCTTGGACACCCGAACCGGGGACGATTGGACTGATCTGGCAGATTTTATATCCAATTATCGTCGTAACGTTCGGTTATGTTTTCATCAGAGTTGCTCAGAAGAAGCTTCCGTGGCGAGTTGCGATTCCGTTCGCCATCAACCTGATTGCTAATCTGGCTTTTACCCCGATTCAGTTCGGGCTCAAGTCTTCCCCTGGCCGCGATCGACATCGCCATCGTGTGGCTGACCATCCCTGGATGATGTGGGCGATCTGGAAGCATCACCGCTGGGTTGCCGTGGCACAAGTTCCCTATCTTGTCTGGGTTTCGATCGCCACTTTTCTGCAATTCACTATTACTTGGAACAACCGATAACACGATAACCATGGTGGGGTCGAATTCCCAATCGGGATTTGCCAGCGGCCAGCCATTCACGCCTCAAGCTGCGGAATGTCGGTATTCCCTGGCCGACTCTTCGGTGTGGGAACATCGGCGCGACATCGACGCAGCATTTGACGCAGCATGGACGGAGGGCTGCGGAGGCGCGGAATCCGTGGGGCTTTGCAACTGGACTACAATGTTGCGGATTTGGTTGGAGATTAACAAGGTCATAACAGACATGTTTCGCAAGTTTCGTGAGACAGAGGCGGCCGATGTCGGATATTGGGAAGCGAAAAATACTTTTGACCGGAGCTACCGGATACATTGGCGGTAGGTTGCTTCCGCGGGTGGAGGAGCTGGGCTATTCAGTACGATGTTTAACGCGTCGAGAGAATGGAGTCGAGGCTAGGAATGAGGCGGGGCGCGAAATCGTGGTGGGGAATGTTCTTGACCCCGCGACCCTTCCTGCAGCCATGGCTGATATCGATACGGCGTTCTACTTCGTCCATTCGATGGGCAATCAGGGCGATTTCGAAGATGAAGATCGACAGGCCGCCCAGAATTTTTCGGCGGCCGCCAAAGCCGCTGGAGTCCGTCGGATTATCTACCTAGGCAGCATAGTTCGTCGCGCGCGCTGGCAGAGGATGCCGCTAACAGCAAACCTAAGCAGATGTCACTTTTTCCCTAGGTGGGCCGAATGAACCATACAGCGACCGCGGTCGTCTATCCACATCAACTTTGGGAGGACAATCCCGTCCTGCGGGAGGTGCGTGACGTGGTGCTCGTCGAGGATCCGCTGTTCTTTTCGCAATACAACTTTCACCGTCAAAAGTTGGTCCTACATCGCGCGTCCATGACGGAGTTCGCAATGCACTGCCAAAGCAAGGGGATTAAGGTCCAGCGAATCGAGGCCCACGAACTTACTCACTCGGCAGATATCGGTGCCATTCTGGCCAAGAAGCAGGTCAAGCAAGCGCTGGCCGTGGATCCGGCCGATACCTGGCTTCGAGCCCGACTGTCGCGGGGCTGCAGAGACGTTGGGGTCGCACTTACCTGGTTGGATGATCCAGCTTTTTTGACACCCAGCGACGCGATGCGGCGTTGGGTAGAAAACAGGGACCACTACCACTTTACCGACTTCTACATCCAGCAACGCAAGAGATTGGGGATCTTGATCGGGGTGGACGGCAAGCCGGTTGGCGGCAAATGGACCTACGATACCGAAAACCGTAAAAAGTTGCCGAAGCATATTTCGGTGCCGGAGATATTCCGCCCGGCGGAGCGAAAAAGCGTGAGCGAGGCCAAGCGCTATGTCGCCCAGCGTTTTCCCCAAGCGCTTGGGAAGCTAGATGACTTTTGCTACCCAGTTACCTACCGCGACGCAAGGCTTTGGTTAGACGAGTTCATCGCTACCCGCTTGGCACAATTTGGTGACTACGAAGATGCCATATCGAGCAATCAAACGTTCGTCTTCCACAGTGTGCTGACACCAATGCTGAACATTGGGCTGCTGACTCCCCAGCAGATTATTGACGCGACGACTGACGCCGAGGACGCGGTACCGTTGAATTCGCTCGAGGGCTTCCTAAGACAAGTGATCGGTTGGCGGGAATTCATCCGCCTCGTTTATCTGCAGGCTGGAACGCGTCAAAGAACGTGCAATGCATGGAAGCTGTCGCGAAAATTACCTGCGGCTTTCTACGACGGTACAACCGGCATCGATCCGTTGGATCATGTCATTCACCGAGTGCTTGATCATGCTTACTGCCATCACATTGAACGGTTGATGATACTAGGCAATTTTATGCTTCTGTGTGATGTTACCCCTGACGCCGTCTACCAATGGTTTATGGAGATGTTCATTGACTCTTATGATTGGGTGATGGTGCCGAATGTCTACGGCATGAGCCAGCATGCTGACGGAGGGCTGATGACCACAAAACCCTACATTAGCGGCTCGAGCTATATCCGCAAGATGAGCGACTACTCCAAGGGTCCCTGGACGGAAATCTGGGACGGGCTCTACTGGCGATTCATCGACCGCGAACGCGAGTTCTTTAGTTCGAATCCGCGAATGCGAGTCATGGTCGGGCAACTCGATCGCATGGGTGAGAAGCTAACACAACATAAATCGAACGCAGAACGATTCCTGGAAGAGCTGCACGCCTAGCTGTGGGCATGAGCATTGCCTGCGCCAGACTTTGAGAGCATCTGGCGTTTAATGATGGTGACACCAATGTCGATTCAAATAGGATCGTAGACGAAGTGTGCAATATCGAGGTAGATCGGTGGGTACAATAGTTGGATTGTATCCGCGTCCTCTGAATTGTTTGAGAGCCGCTGTTGGGACCCCAAGGGATTCTGCCTCAGGTGTTTCATTCCGAGAAGGCCTGGCTACGAACTTTCCAGATGAAAAGACTGTCGGCTATAATCGATGTCCTTTACTCCCAATTCAACCCAGCGGATAGAATATCCTGATGACAACTGACACCAATAACCGCCGTGCATTTATCAAGACCTCAGCCACGTCGGTGGGAACAGCCGCCGCGATAGCTCAAACGGCGAGAACCGCTTCGGCGAATGCCAATAGCAAGCTTCGTATCGGTTTTATCGGACCAGGTGGCAGGGGATTCGGAGCGCACGTTAAGACTCTATCAAAGCTGCAAGTTGAAGGGAAACCGATCGAATTGGTGGCGGTGTGTGATGTCTATAGTGAACATCGTGACAAATCCGCAGCGCATATTAAGAAAGCAACGGGCAAGGAACCTACCAAGTACGAAGACTACTTGGAGATGATCGCCAAGGAAAACTTGGATGCGGTCACGATTGCAACTCCCGATCACTGGCACGCCAAACAAGCGATCGATGCGTTGAACGCAGGGTTACACGTTTATTGCGAAAAACCCATGACAAAGTCGGCTGAAGAAGCGGTCGACGTCATGCGCACTTGGCAAAAGTCGGGCAGAGTTATGCAAGTCGGTGTCCAGTCGACGAGTTTGCCAGTATGGAATCAAGTCAACCAATTGTTGATCACCGGTAAACTTGGCAAAGTACTCATGTATCAGACCGAGTTTTTTCGCAACTCCGCGATGGGACAATGGCGCTACTACGCTCTGGATCCGAAAATGACGCCCAAGAATATTAACTGGAACAAGTGGCTGGGCGTCGAAGAGGGCTTGGCGGAATACGAGGATTTCGACCGGGCAAAATACAAGCAGTGGCGTCGCTTTTGGCCATACGGCTCCGGTATGTTCACCGATCTGTTTGTTCATCGCACCACAACAATGTTGAAAGCGACCGGCCTCCGTTTTCCTGGTCGCGTTGTCGGTGCGGGAGGCATCTATGTCGAGTACGATGGACGCGACGTGCCAGACGTGGCGACGGTCATCGCCGATTTCCACGAAGGCGTCCAAGGCTTGGTAACCGCCACCATGGCCTGTCAGGAAACGCCGATCCAGCAGTGTATTCGCGGTCACTTTGGATCGTTCGTATTCGGCAATGGCGAAAAATTCGATGGCTTTGATTTCGTACCGGAGCGCTCTCAAGTTACGCGTGACAGCAAGGCGAAGGCGGAACGCATTACCACTGGCCCCGTCGAGGACACAACGTATGATCATTTCAACAACTGGATTGAAGCCATGATTGCGAACGCCCCGCAGATGGTCAACAACGATCCGGAGCTCGGCGCTGCCGCTTTGACTACGGTCATTCTCGGTGCCCGCAGCTATCGCGAAGGCAAAGCGTTCTTCGTCGACCAAGATACACTCGAAGTCCGCGAAGCGGATGCTTCTTGGGCGAAACAGTGGGAACAGCGTTCCCACGAGCGCGGATCGCCCAATCACATACCGGGTTGGGAAGCTGGCGATCGTGGCAGTGTGCTCGAGGAGCCGGACCATATGAAGTTGGCTGGTCCATGGATCGATGGCAAGCCGCCAGAAGGCACTTAAGGGATCAGACTTGGACGCCGCTCGCATCGACCAACTCGTCGCAGTTTATCGTGATGGTTTACTGGACAATACGCTGCCTTTCTGGACAAAGCACTGCGTGGATCGAACGTGTGGTGGATTCACCACGGCGCTCGGACATGATGGTACCGTTATCGATACGGACAAAGGGGTTTGGCAGCAAGCTCGGTTCACCTGGTTGTTGGGGGAACTCTATAACAACGTAGAACCACGCGAAGAGTGGCTGGAGCTAGCCCAACACGGCGCGCAATTCATGGATGACTTCTGCTTCGATCCCAGTGATGGTCGCATGTGGTTTCATGTTACACGCGACGGACGACCGATTCGTAAGCGACGTTACGCGTTCACGGAAAGTTTTGCTGCGATTGCCTACGGCGAATTAGCTAAGGCAACCGGCGAAGCTCACTTTGCTGAGAAAGCCGAGCAAACGTTTCGCCGTTTCATCGATCACAACTTGAATCCGCAAGGCGTTGAGCCCAAATATACGGCCAATCGCCCAACGCGGAATATTGGATTTCCGATGATCACGATCGCTACCGCACAGCAACTCCGCGATTCGATCAACTTGCACGATGCCACGTTGTGGATCGATCAGAGCATTAGTGACATTCGCCGCTTCCATTTGAAAGCGGATCTGGCTTGTGTGATGGAAACGGTCGGCGATGATGGCCAGTTGATCGATCATTTCGATGGTCGCACGCTGAACCCAGGGCACGCCATCGAAGGCGCTTGGTTCATCATGCTCGAAGGCAAGCTACGCCAAAATGACGAACTCATTCGCACGGGCTGTCAGATGCTGGACTGGATGTGGGAACGCGGCTGGGACCAAGAATTCGGGGGAATCTTGTACTTTGTGAGCGTGAATGAGATGCCCATTCAAGAGTACTGGCATGACATGAAATTCTGGTGGCCCCAAAATGAAACGATCATTGCCACACTGCTGGCTTTTTTGCTTACTGGCGATCCCAAATACGCGCGGTGGCATGCGTTGATCCACGATTGGGCCTATCAGCATTTTCCCGATGCAGACTACGGCGAATGGTTTGGCTACCTTCATCGCGATGGCAGCCTCAGTTCCACACTCAAGGGGAATCTCTGGAAAGGCCCCTTTCACCTCCCTCGCATGCAGTTGGTTTGCTGGAAACTTCTAGCAGTGCAAGACACCTGCTCCCATTGAGCATCAACCTGCTTGTCTGGTGACCTTGGCCGTTCTGAGCGCGAGTCGGAGCATTATTCAATGGCTGGGGATTTTGGGATTGGCCCAGTGGCCATTAACATTTTCGCCTCGAACAACAAATCCTTTCTTATGCCAGTCATACCACGTTGTCACGTCGGCGGCCGCATAGCGGATTGTGAGTCCACAGCGGCGTCGGTCGGATTCGTTCGCCTGAGAACCATGAAGCAGCAGATCGGAATGCATAGAAAACTGCCCAGCCAACAGCCGCGCATCAACCTCTGCATCGCCATAGGAATGTGGATTTTTCACTGCAAGATTCAGCACGGTGTTTGCATCTTGGGTTTCGTCGTAGTCGATCAGGCCGTGTAGGTGCGAGCGCGGTATGAATTTCATGTTTGCGTTCTCTGGATCTGCGTCGTCAATCGCTAGCCAAACGGTTACGGTCTTGGTCGGGCTGAGCGGCCAGTAGGTACTATCCTGATGCCAGGGAACTTGCATGCCGTCGTGGGGCAGTTTGCAGAAGAAATGCGACCCCCAACAGACAATGTTGGGACCAAGTAAATCAGAAACAGCGTCAAGGATTCTCGGGTGTTGTACCAGTTCATAAATGCGAGCAAATCTAAGATGTGCCGTGTTGATCGAGTAGCTGGATTTGCCCAGCTCGATATAAGCTGCCAAGACGCCATCAAAGAACGCGCGAATCTCACAAGCCTCGGCCTGATTGAGTGCATCAAAAGGTAGCAAGTATCCTTGCTCATTGTATTGGCTCACCTGAGCAGGAGTCAGAACTTTCGGGTTCGCGTTCACGCTCGGATAGAACTCCATCTGCCGCGGCAACTCCGAAAGCTGGGCTGGCGATGGAGTGGGGATCTCGTCAACTTGGCTCATTAAATGTTCTCTGGAAGCTCAAAAGTTAAGGACAATGTTGTGAAGTCGTTTGCCCAATTGTCGCAGCGAGGTGCAGATTCGTCAAAGCGGGATACCTTTGGCTGTCCAGAGCGTTGACAGGGGTGTGCCTGACGCTGCGACTTGCCGTTAAACGCTTGTTTTCCACTGCGAAATTCACGCTATATTACTCGCCAACAGTCTCTGGCCAGTCGTGTTTGGGATATCGCCCGCGCAGTTCCTTGCGGACGGTCGGGTAGGTATTGCGCCAAAAACTTTGCAAGTCATCGGTAATCTGTTGAACGCGGTTGTTCGGTGCAAGTAGATGCAATAACAATGGCACGCGCCCGCCTGCCAGTCTCGGTGTTTCGCGCCAGCCAAAGAGCTCTTGAATTCGTGCGGCCAACACCGGCGGCTTACCGACCTCGTAATTTAATAGCACTTCTCGTCCGTTAGGCAGGGTCATTTTTTGTGGGGCGGCGGTGTCTAGCAAGCGTCGAGTGTTCGTGTCGAGTGTGCCTTGTAATAGACTCTTCCAGGGTAGCGTTTTTAGTTCGTCGAGCGATCTCATGCTGTAGCACCAGCCTTGCAGCAACTCTGCCAACGACTCTTGCGCGAACGATGGTAATCCGCAATCTGGCATAGCTGCTGACAGCCACTGCATGCGAGCCACCAGGCTGTGAAGTTCTTTGTCTTTAGGCGGTAGAAGTCTTTCGAATATTTTAGCTCCTTCGGCGGCCAGGGTACGGGCCGTTTCTTCATCGAGCGGAGTGGCAATGGGTGTTTCGGTCAATAGTAGGTCTAGCCAGTAGGTTCGGCGTCGCGCTACCACAGTGCCGCTGGTTGGATTAAAAAATCGCTCGTCCGCTTCCCTTAGGAAATCCACGGGTAACCAATCGAATTCAATGGCTGCTGCTTGGCGAACCGTGGCTTCGCTCCCACTCGCGTCGACATCAAGGCAAAGAAAAAGTTCAGCGTGTCGCACACACGAAGCGGGGTCCAATTTCACTCCACGACCACCGACCATTATTCCGCGCGAATTGCCTGCTGAACGACGCTTGGCCAGTCGATCAGGGAATGCGGCGAGCAACGACAGCGTTAGCTCACGTTCCACGTTGTCATTTCCCGTAGAAGGCCTACCCAGCGCATCATGCAGCACGCGTTGAAATTGATCTGCAGTTCGTCGCAAGTTCTTGACGGCACCAGGCTTGATTTCTCCAATAGCGAACTGCGTACGGCCCGTCCGCTCAAATTCCCCGATGCAATTGACTCGATCTTGTAAGTCGCTCGAACCGTTTGACACACCGTGGGTTTGACCAGATTGGTTTTTATCAAATCCGCGGGGAGATGCCTTATGTCGAGCAAAGACGTCGCGTTCGCTGAGCAAGGCGGCAGCCCAAGCGCCTGAGTCTGCGATGCCCCGGCGATGAGCTTCAATGAGACAGCGTCCCAGGCGAGGGTGTACCGGCAGTGAGAGAATAGCCTTACCCAAATCGGTCAACCTGCCGTTGTGTACAGCTTCGATCAATTCCAGGGCTTTAGCGGCGTTGGCCAAAGCGTCGGAGCGCGGCGCATCGATCCACGGAAACTGGCCGAATTCGCTTTCCCCCCAGGCAATCAACTGCAGTACCGCGCCTGTCAAATCAACACGCAAGACCTCCGGCTCGAGATAAGCTGGCCGACTTCGATCGGTGACCGCATCCCATAAACGATAGCATACGCCTGGCTGGGTACGGCCCGCCCGCCCGGCTCGCTGGGTTGCGGACGCTTGGGAAATCGGCTCCAACTCCAACTTGTTGAGTCCGATGGAAGTATCCGTACGTTGGACTCGAGCCCAACCGCTGTCGATAACTATGCACACGCCATCAATGGTCAGCGAAGTCTCTGCCACGTTTGTTGACAAGATGACTTTGCGGCGCTGGCTGGGCAATAGTACTCGATCTTGTTCAGCTGGAGACATATCGCCGAACAGCGTTAGCACGTCCCACTGTTGTTTGGCCGCTTCGACCTCGATCTGCCTGGCTACTTGCAAAATCTCTCCGACACCCGGCAGGAAAACCAAAATGTCGCCCGCGTGTTGGCTGGCTGCCTCGAAGATGGTCGTCGACGATTGTTCGACGATTCGCTGCGTAGGACTTTGCCTTCGCGGACCGTTGAATCGTGTGGGCTGGAATCGGCTGTAGCGAATTTCAACTGGGTACGCTGGCGACGGAATCCGGAGAATGGGAGGGGCACCCAGGACGGCGGATAGCGAGTCCGCCGCCAATGTGGCTGACATGATCACGCTTCTCAATTCCGGACGAAATTCTATCTGAATACGCCGCAGCATGCCAAGCAACAGATCGACTTCTAATGAGCGTTCGTGGAATTCATCAAGGACAACTACGGCGACTTGCTCAAGTAGCGGATCCACCAGTAATCGTCTGAGCAAGATGCCAGGAGTCATGCAGATCAACTGGGTGTCCGCGGTCGTGCGATTGTCGAACCGGACTTGATAGCCCACTCGCTCACCGACTTGACAATTCTGCTCACTGGCGATTCGCGTCGCGGCGGCTCGAGCGGCGATACGGCGTGGCTGAACTAAAGCGATTCGCTGATTCCTTGCCAGCGTGGCTAGCAAGGCAGGTGCCACGCGCGTCGTCTTTCCAGTACCCGGCGGCGCGTCCAAGACGAGACAGTTATGTTCTGCGAGCGTCTGAACAATCTGCGGAAGATGCGAGTCAATGGGTAATTGTGGTGGCTTCACTGGTTCCTGCTATCCTTGGTTCTTAGCATTTCACTTTCCTAGTGTAAGTGTTTGGTCCCGCCTGTGAGGTTATGGCGGGTTGGCGTGGCGGTAGCCAAGTTGTAGATTGGAATGCTGTTATTATTCAGTCACGGACACTCCTGTGGTTTGCAACTGCACTTTTCAGCAAGTCTGGCAGACGCTGATCATAACTCAATCGCTCCTTTACTTAAAAAGCATCATTGAATGAGCCAAGATTCGGTAGATATCGAAGGCGTGCGACTTAAACTCGCCAGCCCCTTGGAAAATCGTAGCGAGTGGATTGGGCAGAAAGATGTCCTGAAACAGCTGCTAGCTTGTTGGCTGGTCGTTGATGATGCCGACCTTCCACTGACACCACGTCTAGTTGGGGTGCCTGGCATCGGGAAGACAGCGTTGGCCATGTCGGCGGCTGCCGTACGCAAGCAAGAATTGTACGTTTTCCAGTGTACGTCTGATACACGCCCAGAGGACCTGCTGGTGACGCCCGTTCTAAGTGAGCAGGGACGAATTTCCTACCACGCCTCGCCGTTGGTCACCGCTATGATTCGTGGTGCCGTGTGCGTACTCGATGAGGGCAATCGCATGAATGAAAAGTCCTGGGCGAGCTTGGCACCGCTATTTGACCAACGACGATATGTCGAATCGATCGTAGCCGGAATCGTTATCAAAGCGCACAAGGATTTTCGTGCCGCGATTACGATGAACCAAGACGACTCAACCTACGAAATCCCAGACTACATCCTCAGCCGTCTACAACCCACGTTGCCTTTGGGTTTTCCGAATCGCCAGGATGAACTTGCAATTCTACAGTACCACTTGCCATTTGCCGAAGCGGATATGCTGGCGATGACCGTCGAGTTTCTGCAGCGATCGCACGAACTGCAGCTCGATTTTTCCGCACGCGACGGCTTGAATTTGCTACGTTTCGCGTTGAAGCGATTAGCGCAGGATCCCAATCATCCGTTGAGCAAGGATGCGGCCTGGCATGAGGCGTTGCAGTATTGCTTGGGAGAGGATGCTGTTGATTTGGAGGAACTAGCAGACCGCAAACGACGCGATTTGGGCGGTAATTCTTTACCGCTAGGGCTGGGGGATTTCTTTTTCGATCCTGACGACCCCTTGCATCCAGATTTTGACGGTGACGAAGACGACGACTAGGAACAGAAACACTTGAATAGCGGATTGGCAGATGCCCGACGTGACTCCATTGGAACTCCACCGCATCGAAGGCGGGTTATGCATCGTTTGGAACGATGGTTCTGCGCGCGAGTATCGGGCGACTGAGCTGCGGCAGGCGTGTCCCTGCGCTACCTGCCGCGAAAAGCACTCGGTAGGAATTGCTGATGCTGGAGCAAGTCGAGCGCTGCCTGTCCTGTCGCTCGCTGAAGCCCGGCCTCTACGTATTGAATCCATGCGGCCGGTGGGGAACTACGCTTATAACATTGCCTTTTCCGACGGCCACGACTCGGGCGTTTTCACGTTTGATTTTTTGATGACGCTCGGCGATGTTTCTAAACGAGTCTCCACGTAGCTACTTCTCTCCGAGACGCAGTCGATACGCGTCTCGGAGAGGCACGACTACGTGATTAGTGAACCGTGATTAGTAAAACTTTGGCAATTCGGAAGATATGCGGTTCAATTCGGTTATTCCGAGCCTACCAACTTCATTACAAAAAAGAGTAATCATGTTCCGATGGATAGCGGGACGGCGAAGTCTCTAAGGCCCTATTGGGCAGCAAATGTGGGCAAGTCCTGTGATTTCCCAGACTTGGGGATTTTGCCAAGAAAAGTTAAAGCCAGTCCGATTATCGAAGTCGTCCCAGGGAAGGGAAACCTGTTCATGAAATTTTTGACCAAAACGCTCATGCTCGTCGCAGTGGCTGCGGTATTCGGCAGTGCCAGTTCGGCGGAGGCTCAGGAGTACGGCAACCATCGCTTGTTCTCAAACTACTACACCCAAGGCTACGCCAACCAAGCGACGGCACAGATGTACGTTTCGCCAGTGCCCGTACCGGAGTGGGTAGGGCACACCTACTACACCTACCAGCCACTGAATCCGCACGAAATGATGTACTGGCACAACAATCGCTACCACAGCTACTATGACAATGGACGCGGCTTAAATCGTACCGGCGTGCATTACTATGCGCCGCCAGTTCGCACCACGGTCCACGGACTGGTCAAGTCGTTTTCGTTGCCAAGACCTTAGAAGGCATCTTCAAAGGGCAGACCCTTTGGAGACCATCCGAGATACCGCTCGGTCTAGGGTTTGACCCTTCACAAGACACCTGAGGATAAATTACAGATGACAAGTACTTTGGTTAAGCATGTATTGTTCGCAGTAGCCATCTGCGTTGGTTTCCTCGCCGTACAATCGGACGCATGTGCCCAGCGGCATATTGAACGCATCTTCAATCACGGTCCAGCCACGAAGGGCGACGTGTGGGCTCAAGGCTATGCTGCCAATCAGCCATGGCATGGCCAGTATTACTACCTGCAGTATGGGCAGCCTACCGGTCTGGTTGTACCGCCGAACGCTGCCATGCAACAGAACTACTCTTGGGGCGTTTCGCAAAACACCATGACGCCAATTTACCACCAGTACGGTTACACGGCGCAGCCAAGTGCCGGCGGTGCTTTCTTTGGAACACCGCGCTGGCCCAGCCACACCCGGCAATTCGGCGTGTATCCTGTTCGCGCCCCCTGGTAGAATGCGTAGCTTAGCCTCGACCAACTACTTAGAACCAACACCGGAGTGTCAAACTTCGGTGTTTTTTTGTATAGGCTTGCCGCCACTCCGTATAATAAGTTGTCGCAAGTGGCACGACTCGCTGTTCGCCCGCTCCGGCAACCCTGGCTTGAAGCAGATTGCAAGCGTTTTCGTACTCGTACTCGTACTCAGCCATCGGCGCTACTCGTACTCATACGCGATCTAGGAAGGTTTGCGAGTAGGAGTACCATTTCATTGAGCACGAGTACGATTTTGAGGAATCATAGCTGGCGATCAGCGAGATGTGTCTAATGTTAAGCGATTTAGGCTGAAAAGACTCCCGACCCTGTCATATATGTCGACACATCGTGAACGGCTACAAATGATGGTCGCATTGGACCGACGCGGAAATCGCGTGCAAGCACTTTTACTCGCATCCTGATCTGGCAGCATGGCTGACGACGAATTGGAAGAATCAAGCGAAACGCCAGCACCTCATCAATCCACGGCTGCAGATTCGTCACTGCCCGCATCGCCATTGCCAGATGCCGTTGCGGATGCGGATGCCGTTGCGATCGATGGCGCGTTTGGATTTCGTCGAGCCGCGTCGAAAGTTCGGCAATTCCCCACCACGCCGGGCATCTATTTGATGAAGGATCATGCCGGCCGCGTGATCTACGTAGGGAAAGCCAAGAATCTTCGCAGTCGCGCTGGCAGCTACTTTTTGAAGGCTGCGCAGCAGGAGCAACGGACCGCTACTTGGATTCATGAGATTTGCGATATCGACTTCATGGAATGTGATAGTGAAGTCGACGCGCTGCTGGCAGAAAGCCGGTTGATCAAAGATGTGCAGCCAAAATACAACAAGGACCTAAAGGACGACAAGACATTTCCCTATTTGATGATCACGACGCGCGAAGACTTCCCGCGCGTCGAAGTAACGCGTGAACCGCGCACTTCCGGCGTAAAGCTCTATGGTCCCTTCGCAAGCGCAGGCGCTCTGCGCGGGGCGATTCAGGTACTTCAGCGTATTTTCAAGTTTCGCACTTGTGGACTGGATATTACCGCGGATGATCCACGATGGAAGTGGTTTCGGCCCTGCCTACTGGCTTCGATCAAGCAGTGTACAGCACCGTGCAATCTACGAATTTCCAAAGAAGACTATCGACTCGACATCAAGCGATTGCAAACCTTTCTCGAAGGCGGGAAGAAACGCTTGCTCTCCCAAATGCAAAACGAAATGCAGGCTGCTTCAAAAGAGCTGCAATTTGAAAAAGCAGCTCGATTGCGTGACGAGATTCGCATGTTGGAGCGACTGGACGAGCGTGGTGAGTTGGATACGCATGTGCAGCCCGAAGTCTTCTATATTGATCCGAAGAAGGGGCTCGCTGGGCTCGAAAAGGTACTGAAACTGGAGAGAACACCGCGCGTCATCGAAGGTGTTGACATCGCGCACTTGGGCGGCAACGAGACAGTAGCCAGCCTGGTCCAGTTCATTGACGGCTTGCCCTTCAAACCGGGCTATCGACGCTACAAGATCAAGGATGTCGCAGGCGTTGACGATTTTCGCAGCATCCATGAAGTCGTCTCGCGCCGCTTCCGACGACTAAGCGACCAGTCCGAGACATTTCCGGATTTGTTGCTTATTGATGGCGGCAAGGGGCAATTGTCCGCTGCCATGGCGGCCTTTCGCGATCAGGGCATCGAACCTCCAACGGTAATTTCACTCGCCAAACAGGAAGAAGAGATTTTTCGACCCGGCCAAAGCGAACCTTTGCGGCTTAGCCGCCATGCCTTTGCCTTGCGGTTGTTGCAATACGTCCGCGACGAATCCCACCGCTTCGCCCAGCACTACCACCACATTCTCCGCGGCAAGAGCCAACTCGATTAAAGTGACTTCGACGTAATGCCGCGCGTTCGGGCGTGAACCAACTAGGACTCGTATTTCGTGTAGAATGAACACTCCGCTCTTTAAAAGATATAGGAGTTCATTATGCGGCATTTCGGTTTAAGACTTGCGTTACGGTTTCGACTATTCGCGTTAGCTAGCGCTTGGCTAACAATTTGGGTGCAGGCTGTGGTCGCCCAAGACGCGGGACCGAAATTACTGAAATACACGCCGCCGCAGACGGCTGCAGCGGTTTCACTGTGGCCGGAACAACTTGCAAAAAGCGAACGCATGCGCATGGCGCCGTTGGAAGTGATAACGGCCAGTGGCCTCGAAACCGTGGGCATTGACCCGCTGAAGTTGAACCGGGTCGACGTGTTAATCGGTTTACCAGGACCAGCCGGACCGCAGTTTGGTGCGCTCATTCAATCCTCCGTCGCAATGGACATGCAAGCCGTCAACGCAGACATGCTCGACGGTGAAGGCTTGCACGATGACGATGGTTTTAAGTATCTGCAGCTCAAAGGACGTGAAGAACTGGTGATTCATGCCGTTGACGCCAACACGGCGATCTTTGGTACCAAGATTTTTGCAAAACAAATGGCGTTGCGTGGTGATCCGAACGGCCAAGTAGCGACCATCCTCGGCGCGATTCGGTCGCAACAGGACGCTTTAGCCATCGTGTCGGTCGATGCGCTGCGGCCCATGCTCCAAGGGTTTGCGGAAGCCGCCCCGCTGCCACCGCAGTTGGCTGAAGACGTGCAAATCGTCGTGGATTCGGCTAGCTTTATTGCCTTGCGATTGCAGTTGAGCGACCAAGAGCGCATTCAGCTATTGGTTTCCGCGATTGATGAAGGCGGTGCTTCCGACATTGAAGGCAGCGTACAGAACTTGCTCCAATTCGCTCAGGAACAAACACTACTTGAAATGAAGAGAAACGTTCCCAATGATTCACTAACAGGACAAGCCATGCATCAGTATTTCGACCGCGTCGCAAATGAATTGCAACTGGCACTAAAACCAAATCGCACTGGCAATCGCTTGGTTTACGAAGTGGAAGACTTCCAGAACGCCAGTATTGTTGGCACATTAACCGGCATGTTACTGCCTGCTATTTCGTCGGCGCGGATGGCCGCTGGGCGGGCGCAAACCGCGAACAACCTGAAACAGCTTGGGCTGGCGTTGCACAATTTCGCCTCAGCATACAGGTCATTTCCCGCTACGGCGGGCCTGGACGATGATGGCGAACCAATGATTAGTTGGCGAGTGGCCATCCTGCCATTTATCGAGGAAGCTGAGTTGTATCAAAAATTCAACTTGGATGAGCCGTGGGACAGCGAACACAATCTAGCGCTGCTCGAAGAGATGCCTGACGTTTTCAAACACCCCAGTCGAAAAACGAAACCAGGATATACGGTCTACCAGGCACCAGTGAGCGATGTAACCCTGTTGCGGCTCAAAGAACCAACCGGATTCCAAGACATTACCGATGGGACTAGCAACACGATCATGCTGCTTGAGACAACTAGCGACCGAGCCGTACCGTGGACCGCCCCACAGGACTATGAGCTGGATATGGATAAACCGTCAGCCGATCTATTCGTGGACGGCATATCGCAGTTCTTGTTTGGTGATGGTAGCGTGCATACGATCTCAGATACAGTTGACTTAGGAATCTTGAAAGCACTTTATACGCGCGCAGGAGGAGAAGTCGTAAACCCAAATTTCTAATGCAGGATTACTTATCGGTCGCGGGTAAGCGGCCGAATGGACCGCATGAAAAGATCAAGCCTCATGTTCGCTCTCATTGTGCATCGGCTAAACTTGGCCGCTCGCTTCCTGATCGCATTGTCAGTATTCGCTGACGTTGCAGGCGCCCAAGCTCAGCCAGCTGTCAATCCAGACCCGGGGCCAGAACCGATTCTAAGGATTGATACCGGTGGGCATTCTAGCTACGTCAGCTCGCTCGCTTGGAATCCGCATGGACATGAGCTGTGGAGTGCGGGCTGGGACAAAACGGTGCGAGTTTGGCGGGCCAACGCGGACGGTCGTTTCTCCCTGATACCTGGCCAGGCGGTGCGCGTGCCGATTGGCCCCGGTCCGCTGGGAAAAATAGACACGATCGCATTCTCTGACGATGGGCGTTGGTTGGCAATTGGCGGCTATGGGTGCTTAGTACAACGTGCTGCGGGTTTCGCGCAAGAGCAAAGTGCACAACGCACCATCAGTTCCGTTGAATTGTTGGAGCAAGGTGTGATTTTGGTGCTTGACCGTCAGACGGGGACTTTTACGCGGCTAGAAGGCCACCGTGGACCGGTCCGACGATTAATGTTTGCACGCACTAGTGATGGCACTGAGCAACTGGTGTCCGCAGGATTTGATATCGATGCGCAGCAGAGGACAATTGGTAGTCTTCGCACATGGGACATCGCAGCCGGCAAACAAATCGCCGGCGTGCTGATGCCCGAGAAACCCGATAATCGCCCGTCCCTGGTCGTCCGCCCCAGCCCCTCAGGCCCCAGCGGACTACAAGTTATCGCAGGCTGGGGCAACGAGAAGTTCTATCAGTGGGATTCGGCACTGGCTCCCAGGCTACAGACGTTTCCCGACGGACAATACAACACACTGTTCTCTACTTCGGACGCGAACTGGTTCGCATCCGCCAGTGGGAGCGCAACTGATAGCGCAGGCCAAGTTAAATTCTGGAATTTCGACTCCAACGCTAAGCCAGTGGCCGAGTTTGGACGCCAGATTCGGTTTCCGCGACAAAACGGTGAAATGCTGCTACCACTAGGCGCAACCACGCTCTCTAGTCAAGCGAGCGGAAAGCCCGATCATATCGTGACGGCTGTGTGCGTCATTCGCAGCCTCAACGGCCGACCAACTCCAGAACGTTTTGAACTGCGTGTTTCCACGCTGCCAGAAAATGGCCGAGTGGCCCAGCTGGTCATGCGTCGTGAGTTATGGCGAGTTGATGCGACCGGTTTGTTAGTTCCCGATCTGGCTGCTTCGCCAGACGGAAAGTATTTGGCGATCGCAGGCAATCCCAATCATTCGATCCTGATTTATCCAGTCGCTCAACTGTTACGCGGTGGTGGCGAGCCCCAGAGTTTATCTGGTGAAACGACCCCAGCGAAGAATGTTGAATTTGTCCAGCGAGGCACAGATCTTGGACTGCGAATTGCCAATTTGCCATCTGGCCAAACCACTAGGTCAGAGATTCTCTTTAACCTGTCAAAGAGCCGAATCGAACCTGCCTCCCCCGATGCAGTTCCGGCTGCCCAACGTTGGCTGCCTGCCAAACCGACCGAAAGTGGTTGGACGGCAGTTCGCTCTACTACAGATACACGGCAATTGTCGGTTTTCGAACGCGGATTGCACCGGCACAGTTTGCGTATCCCGAACGGACACATACTAACCGACTACGTGTTTACAGGCGTGCTGCCGCAGACTTCGAAATCGCTCTTGATTGTATCCGCGCACGAAGACGGACAACCCTGGCTGGGCGTTTATGATCTAGCCGATGGGCAACTCAAACGCGTGCTTCGCGCGCACACCGAGCCCATTACCAGTCTCTCGGTTTCGGCGGACAATCGCCTACTGGCTTCAGCAAGCAACGACCAAACGATTGGAATTTGGAATCTGGCCGATGTCGACCGTCTACTTGCCCCACGTGCGACCCTGGAGGGTGTAGCGCTCATACAACAGGACCATGCGATCAAAGTGGAGGCGATTCGCGGCGACGGGAATCCGACGACCAATCTGTTGCGAGTCGGCGACCAGTTGGTGGGCTATTTTGAGCCGCAGCAGCCAAGCGAATTGGTCCGTTGGGAAAGTGCCGAAGATGTTTATCTCAGCTTGTATATGAGACAAGGCGGCAGTCAATTGAAGCTGCGCGTTGGGCGTAATGGGAGGGAAATCGACCTACAGGTCCCACTGCAACAAGCTGTTGAAACTCGTACTCCCTTGTTCCAACTGCTACTGACACAAGGCGACGCGGGACGTGAGCACTGGATAGGCTGGAGTCCGTTGGGGCCATTCGACGCCAGTGATCAACAAATCCGTAGCCGCTTGGGATGGCACTTCAATGAGCGAAAGCCCGAACGACCTGTTTCATTTGTGCCGGTCGACGAGTATCCCAAACTCTATCAGCCCGGAATGATTAGCAAGAAAGTCAAAGACCTCGACCAGTTACAACCCCGGATTCCGCTTGCGTTCCAGCAGCCAAGAATGAAGCTGCGCTTAATGCAACCCGATGTCGAACGCTGGAATGACCAGGGCCTACCAGAGATCCGCACTCCGCCCCACGCACTAAGTCTGACAATAACGAACACGGATTTTCCGAATGAAATCGTCGAAGCGATTGAGCTAAGAATCGACGGTAACCAGCACGGGGCCTTTACCCTTTCGTCGGAAAACCGTTGGCAGCTTAACGAATTGGAAATCGACTCCTGGTCGCGTGGTGTGCATTCCATGGAAGTGCAGCTGGTGACGAACGAAGATCCGGCGCGAACGTTCAGACTGGCAGAGCAGGTCGCGTACCTGCCGCCCGCGCCGACCATCGAGCTCAAACAACCTCCGCCGCTAGCTACCCGCGATACACAAGTAGCAATTGCAGGGACGGTCACTCCGCAACTGGTTGGTCAAGCCTTCGAGGTGCAATTGTTGCTCGTCGCGGACAAGAGTAAAGTTGACAATGCTCAAGATGCTGTGGAAGTGTTTAAATGGCAGAGCCCTGTAGACGGCCAACCGCTCGATTTCACCCATATGCTTGAACTCCAGGAAGGTCCCAACGTATTTGTCCTCCGAGCAATCAACGCAGGAGCCAATGAGGAAACAGGACAATTCGAAACAGCAACTCTTCGACTGGAAACGGTCCTAGTTCCTCGCGACGAAAATCCGCCGGAAATCGAAATCACATCTATCCAACAGGTTACACCATCAGGACCTCGCGATCTCGATTCAAGAGTTACCAGTGGACAATATGTGGCGAGCGCTGAGAACATCGTTATCTCTGGCAAGCTGAGCGCGCCTGAGCAAGTTTCAAAAGCCACGGTTAATGGCGAGCCCCTGCCAGGGTTTGAGGCCGATACTGAAGTGACGTTCAAATTGCCTGTTCGCTTGCAGCCTGGCATGAATACCTTTCGTTTCGCAACGGCCACGCAAGTTAGTGCAGAAGCTTTACGAGAGGTGGTAGTTGATTATCGCCAGCCGCTACCGGAAGTCGAGTTCATACGACCTTTCGCTGATCAAGTAATCACGTCGATTCTCCCAAATGGCACTGTAGAAATCGAAGGGGTCTTTCGCCCTCAAACAGACCAACGACCGCTAAACGCCCAACTTATACTTGATGGCAACGTGCTCGACGTGCCGTTGACTGTGAATTTCGACGCCGCCAAGGGCACTATCAAAGGCGCAGTTCCCCTTAACTTGGGAAATAACTCCCTCCAACTGCTGCTCAAGAATGACTGCGGCGTGCAATCCAAGTCGCCACCGCTCAAATTTCACTATCAGCCCATCCCGGTGGTCGAAAGACAACAAGTTCCCGAGATGGTTGATGGAGCTACGTTTGCAATGCAGTTGAGTGGCGTAACGGCTACGGACATCCAGCGCGTACTGATCGATAATCGCGAACTTGGGGCCGAAAATTGGACACATATGCGCGATGGAGAACGGTTTGTCTTGAATTTTTCGGACCTACCCATCGAAACAGGGCGCACTCAAAGTGTGCTTTCAATTTTCTCGGAGGGCGCGACTGTTCCCGTGGAAGTAACAATTCCAATTCCCCGGCGAACTGCACCACTTGTATTGCCACCGCAAGTAGCGTTCCTCAGTCCCAGCGAAGACTCATCAGTAACGACAGAAATCGTGGAAATCGAATATCTGGTACAGTCTTCGAATGACTTGAAGCGTATTGAGTTGCGGCATGATGGCAGCCAACTCGCCTTGCCCGAGTTTTTGCCAGCCGATGATGCTCCGGTGCATCGCGTCCGACAGCAGCTCGCTGTGCGACTGCGTCCTGGAGTCAACCGCTTTGAATTGCTTGGCGAAAACCGTGATGGACTGCGCACCACCACTTTGTCTCTCAACTTCATCCCCAGCCCTGTGTCACTCGAGCTAACTTCCTTGACACCCGTACAAGCTGGTGTCACAACGGATGCTGTCCCGCTAACGCGTCGCGACGATGGCTCTTGGGGATTGCAACAATCGCTGAAGGCTGGCAGCAATCTGCTTCGCGGGCGCGTACGTTGGAACTATGCGGATGAAGCGACCTTGAACAATTCGCGTCTACAAGTATGGGTAGCCGTCAATGGTTTCAAACAACCTGTAGGCTTGCTGCCCCGCGAAGAAGATTCACTTGAACGAGAGTTTGTATGCCCTGTGCAATTGTTTCGGGTCAAGGACAACTGGATCGAAGTCACGTCGGCGGACCTGCCAGAACTCCGCGGCACGCGCGCAGTTGCTCATGTGGACTGTGATTCGCCAGAACTTGCTCGCCAACGACTCCATTTGGTGATTGTCGGTGTTGGTGTTCCGCGAGAGGAGGAGCAAAGTCTTATGAGCCAGGCCGTGGCCTCATTGTCCGGTAGCGGCTTGCGTGAATTGAAGAGTCGCAACGAATTTGTTTTTCAGTCGCCTGCGTTTGCCGAGTGTATTGGCTATGGGCCGTATATTGGTCCGGTGGTTAGCCGTGAGAAGATAGGGTCTTTGTTGGAATTAATTCGTCTGCGGATTTTCCAATCGCAGAAAGTAAATCCTGCCAATGACGTATTGCTAGTCTACTACCGTGGCGGAGAGCAGGTCTATGATGGAGGGCAATTCTACCTAACCACACAACAAACTCAGACTGCTGATGAAGCTGCCATTCTGCGCGACTCAGTTCAACTGCGGCATTTTGCGGTTAGCAGCGATTCGCTAGCTACATTCGTCGACCACTGTCCAGGAACACAACTACTCCTGCTCGACGTCGCCCGCATTGATGCGCAAGGTACACGGCCTCCGAGTCCGGATTTTGTTCCGGGGGCGGCGACGTTTCGTTACGCGTGGCTGCGCGGGATGGGAGTTCCGACAGAAGCTCGCCTGATCTCTGCTTGGAATGCATCGCCCAGTGCGCATAGTTTGGAACAGATCGAACGCACTCTAGCGGAGCAGTACGAAACGCTTTCCCACCGTTTTGAGAATGCGATTAGCTATGAGAATCATTTGCCGCCAGTGCTGAGAGATTTGCAGCTAGGTGTTGCCCAGTAATAATTCGAACCCTGACACTTCTCGCTGAACGCCACCACGATACGGCATTTCACTCTCCCGCGCAATGGACCTACAATCAAGAATTCAGTACTTCGCGGGAGGGTAAGTAACAAGAACCACGGTGGCGATCAGCGTGAAGCGTCCAAAATCCTAGCGTTTTCCGTCGGTGATACCCCTGTGGCATAGGACATAGCTCGCGGGGCCGTTAATAGTGAAGATTACTGTCTAGCACAGTCCGTCTTAGGAGAATACGGATCAACACTAATCGCCCGGATCTACGGACACTTTGACCACCACCTTATGCAGCGGACCAGAGCCGCCCAACGGAGCGTGAGCATCCTCAGGGTAAAAGACCGTGAAACATCCGCTCGGTACCCGAACCCAAGTTGGCGGACGATCCGCGAAAAAGCCCAGATCCTTCTCACCGTCATAGTCAAACTGATGACGACGACATTCGGACGCCGGTAGCCAACCCATCGAGTCCACACCGCTGATGACATATTGAATGTCGATATAGCGACGATGGTATTCCAACGGCGAATCGGCTTGCCCCCGTCCGATACCGCGTGCGATGATCGCAAAGACACGTTCCGAATCAATTTCATGCCTACCGTCTGGTAGATCACGCAAGTCATCACGCTGTAAGAATTCGAATCCCCTGGCGAATAGTGGGTGCAGGGCTGCGTACCGACCGGCATCTTCTAATCGGGCAACAATCATGATGAGTCCTTTTCAGTGAAGATCGATCCGAGCACTAGTAGGCGGAAGCCAAAATGGACTCTAGATCCGACAGTTGTACTGTTTGCGGGTTGATGTCCATCAATCGCTTGATCTCAAACGCTTTGGCAGCCATCTCCGGAATCGACTCACGAGCTAAGCCAATTTCACTCAATCGCGTGCGTATTCCAATGGAGTGTTGCAATTCAACGACCGCCTCGATAGCAGCCTCGGCAGACTGACGATGATTCAGTCCAACCACGTTCATCCCTAGCCAACGAGCAATATCGGCGAATTCAGCGACGCGAATCGGCAAATTGTAGCGCATTACGTGTGGCAACAGCAGGCCGTTTCCTTCGCCATGGCCCACGTGTGTGGCTGCACCGATGGGATATTCCAAGGCGTGTACGATCCCCACGCCACTATTGGAGAATGCCATACCTGCCAACATGGCCGCCAACGACATCGCGTCGCGGGCTGCCTTGTCATGTGGATGGTCGCAAGCAATTACCAATGATTGTCCAATTAGACGAATTGCTTCGGCCGCAAATAATCGGGTCAACGGGTAGCTGCCTTCGTAGGCTCGCGCTTGCGGATCCACGTTGACCATTTGCGAGTAATCGCGATTGGTATAGGCTTCGATGGCATGAACCAAGGCGTCAATACCGCTATGGGCAGTAACAGTCCGCGGACACGAGTCGGTCAAGGCTGGGTCAACCATAGCACAGGTAGGACGCAGCCAGCGCGACAAGGTACTGACTTTGACGGCCTGTTCGACGTCAGTTAACACGGCGGAATGCGATACCTCGCTGCCAGTTCCAGCTGTTGTAGGCAATGCAAAAAGTGGCAGAACCGGACCTGGGACTCGATCAAAGCCGAAGTAATCGCTCGGCTGGCCGCCATATCGGGCGACGACCGCGGTAATCTTGGCGACATCTAAATTGCTACCACCGCCGATACCTATCACGCAGTCGGCTCCCGTCTGCACAGCTGCCGTGCAGGCCGCGAGAGCCGTATCGATCGTCGGTTCCGGCTTGCAACCATCAAAGACCGTTGCAGTGATTTTCGAAATTAGACCTCCGTCTGATTGGACGTCGGGAAAAGTAGCCAGCGAGTCGAGCAGTTCGCTCACCAGTGGCAAACCACGGATGGTTGCGTCCAAGACCACGATGGGACGCGACAGCCCGTGCAAGCGAAGCTGGTCAAGCAACTGGTATCTACAGCCACGCCCGAACTTAATACTAGCCGCAGTGGCGAACTGCCAGACCGTGTTCGGCTGATACAATGTCGATGAAGGAGTTGCGATGGAATCATCCTTTGCTTAACACGCAAGGCAGGGAATCAGCGCACTTCGCGGGCGGCCTGGGCGAGCAGCTTCTTCTGATAGCGGCTTTGGACTATATCTACGATCACCAAGACCACGAGTACAAAATAGAAGGTGCTCTTTGTCATGGCTTCAACGTGCTTTCCGGCCAGTGTCAAGTGCGACAACTCACCGCCCTCGGTGACCAGCATAATGCCCACGATGAACAGGATGAATAACCCGAGGACCTCGTACATGCGGTTCTTTTGGAGGAAATGCGTGACATGGTCGGCTAGGAACATCATCATCAAGCCGCTAATCACGATCGCGATCGACATGACGATGAAGTTGTGAGTCAGCGCCATAGCGCTCAGTATCGAGTCAAACGAAAAGACTAGGTTCATGATGACGATCCAAGTTATCGCAGAACCAGGTGAACGTTTCGGTTTATCTTCTGTGTGACCACCCAAATCATGCAGCGATAGCATGTGGAGAATTTCTTTGGTAGCCGTATATATAATGAAGGCTCCGCCGACCAGCACAACCAACGAGCGGACGGTTACATCCATGCCAATCCATTCGCCAAGATGCAGTTTGAAAAAGGGAGTCTTGAGATATTCAAAAGTCACACTCAAAATCAGCAGCAACACAATACGAAGTAGGATGGCTAGACCGATGCCCCAACGTCTCACACTGGATTGATGCTGTTCTTCGACACGCTTGGATTCGATGGCAATGTACAACAGATTGTCAAACCCCAAGACGGCTTGCAGCAGCACCAGCATCAGCAGCGTACCCAGGCTGCCAAGTGTAAATAATCCTTCAAAAAACTCCATGAAAACGTTCTCCTTTTCAAGCTAGTTCGCGCCCAAGTGCTCGTCATCCGCCAAGTCGACTGGCGCGGGCTTTTTGTCCCAAAACAAGAACACAAACCCGGTCAATACCAACAAGGCGAATACGGCTGGTGTCATCCACAGCCGTTTCCATTCGATAGCAGCCAACTCTTGGTGTCGTACCGCATTCTTTTCATCGCCCAGCGCTTTCAAGGTCGCTTCGTCCGCGCCTGATTTGGTCGCTTCCTCGATAGCCTTGTTCTTCGCTACGACGTCCTCCTTAAATGCTTTCGCTTCTGCCGTGGTGGCACTCGCCTCTACGCGTCCAGCTACCTGGGCGCCGATGAGCATCCCCAATCCAAGTGTTAGCATCACGAGCAGTCCTTGCGCTTGCGCGCGCATCGCGGGCGGAGCCTTCTTGTCTGTGTAGATTTGCCCAGTAACAAAAAAGAAGTCATAGCAAATGCCATGCAAGACGATTCCCAGAATAATCATCCAACGTATTTCGTCGGGAGCGCCAAAGGCGAACAGTACATACCGCAAGACCCATGCGAGCATACCGACCGCCAACATCCATTTGACGCCAAGTCGCGCAAAGAAAATTGGCATCACGAGCATAAATACGATCTCGGAGATTTGACCGTAGGACATGGTCGTCCCAATTGGCAGATTCGCTAGCTCAACTACACGACTAGCGATTTGGTAATAAAAGGCCAGTGGGATGCAAATCAACATGGAGGACACGATAAAAACAAGATACGGCACATCCTTCAGCAGCGCCAGAGCATCCAGTCCCAGCAACTGCCGAATCGATACCCTCTCGTTCGACACGGGGGGCGTGTCGGGGAGCATAAAGCTGAATAGTCCCAATAGAATGGCGGTGCCAGCCGACAAGTAGAACATGCCGGAGTTCGTTTCGAAGTTGGTAAACGTGAGAACGAATCCAGCCGCAATCCAGCCGATCGTGCCCAGCACACGGATTCCAGGAAACTCCTTCTCTGGATCCACCATGTTTTTCATGGCAATCGTATTGGTCAATGCCAATGTCGGATAGTACGTGAGCATATAACCGAGAAAGAACCCCCAGTTGAGAATCGACGGCGATGGAGATTCTCCCCGCATAAACGTGACGGCACCAAACATAATGGCTCCACCCAACAAATGCAGGATCCCCAGCACTTTTTGAGCTGAGAAGAATCGGTCGGCGATTAAGCCAACGATCAGCGGTGTGATCAAGCCGGCGATCGGACCAACGGAATATGTGTTACCAATATCAGTGGGGCCGAATCCAATGGCAGGCAAATAGTTGGGCGCTGTTACATACCATGCGCCCCACACGAAGAATTGCAAGAACATCATAATCGACAGTAAGACGCGAACGTTTGAAGCCATGGCAAACCCAATTCACTCAGTGGATTACTTCGAGCGGAATGAAGCGGATTGTTATACCATGTTCCGCCTCGCTTTGTGCAGGTACCAACTTCGCGGGCATGTGCCGTGCACGGACTAGGATATCCGGAACCACATTTGGATGACTCTACTCCCGCTGGGCGACGTCGACTGAGACGTGAACATGGTGTTTTCCTCCGCCTAGAAAAACACCTTTGACGGGGACAACGTCGTTGTAGTCGCGTCCCCAGGCGATAGGAATATGATCGAGGTTCGCTAGTTTGTTATTCGTGGGGTCAAGCGCGATCCAGCCAAGACGTGTCCCACAGTAGATGGCAAGCCACGCGTGTGATTGGTCGGCCCCAACTAGTTTGGACGCTCCTGGTGCTGGGTGAGTGCGCAAATAGCCGCTGACATAACGGGCGCTCAGCCCCAACGAGCGCAAGCAGGCAATTTGCACATGTGCGAAGTCTTGACAAACGCCGCGACGCAGCTCAAAGGCCTCTTCGGGACTGGTGTGAACGTTGGTTGCGGCAGTATCGTATACGAAGTCCTCGAAAATTCGCTTGGTCAACTCCACTGCCGCTTCCAGAATCGGTCGCGACTTGCCAAATGAGAGGCTGGCGTAATTGGCGAACATTTGATCGGTGCGAATTCTTGGAGAATCGAAACGAAACTGGCAGGCCTCCAACCACCGCGGATCGGATTGACTTCTTACGTCCGCCGCCACTTCGTTCCAAGCATTCGTCTTGGCAGGATCAATCACTGGCGCACTATGCACATCAACGCGACCACTAGCCGTGACCGTTAGCTGACGATGGTTCTCTTCGATCGAGAAGGCGTGAATTTGATTTCCAAAATAGTCCTCGCGGTGGTGCATGACCACTGGATGCGGTTTGATCGTCACGCGGTAATTCAGGGGACGCACCATCGAATCGCTACGGGGAGTCAGCATGACAAGATTGTGGCAGACACGCACCGGAGTTTCGTACGTATAAGTCGTCGTATGCGAAATGCGGTAAGTGGTATGCTGGTTGGGTTCAGCGTCGTTCATGTTCGTCGCTCGAGCGCAAGTTTGGATCGGCCGCAAAATGCCGTTGAAAT
Organism: Pirellulaceae bacterium; assembly: GCA_041398985.1. Lineage (GTDB taxonomy): Bacteria > Planctomycetota > Planctomycetia > Pirellulales > Pirellulaceae > Aureliella. The sequence continues at coordinate 4,415 of JAWKTR010000032.1, read as the reverse complement.
CCGGCGTGAATCAGGAATCTAGCTGAAATAGCATCGGACAGCCGAGGCAATTGCTCGGACAATTTGCCAAGTAACTTGTGCAACGCTGTCAACTCGCCGTGCCGATCCGTGTCCGCCAGGTTGGTAATATCCGACAAGCGAACTGTATTGTGCAACGTGAGTGCGGCGCGCTGTTCAGCGGACAGCGATGCCTGCGTTTCGCGCCGCGGAAGCCGATCGACGTGTTCGAGGATGGATTGCAATTGAAACATGATGGACCGGGGATTCGTCTCATCCGTCAGCAACAAATCAAGCACGGCATTGAGTTGCATGTTCGCCAGATAGCGATTGCGATACGTCATGTAGCTATCGTGGATCTCTAGGCAGAACTCGAGTGACCGATTGTTATCTGGTTCAGGCCGGAGCGGCAGCAATTGCCCTAAGATAGCGGCGGTTTGGTAGGCGCGTTCGATGCGACGACCGAGATCTAGGAAGCGCCAGCCGAGTGTGCGAGTCATACTCTCGTTGGCCAGCCCGCTCAATGCGCTGAGCTGGATAATGGCGGTGTCGAGTACGCCGCTTAACTCAGTCGCTGCAACTTCGCCGCTAGACAGTTCAACATCTAACAGACTCCGCATTTCACTCACGATTCGAAAGTAGTCGATGGCTATCCGATCGCGTACTTTGACCGCAGAGTTTTCTGCCGTGCGAGCCACATTTCGCAAAGAGTAAATGTTTCCAAGATCCAATAGCCCGCTAACCAACTGCGCGGAAAACGGACGCGAATCGGCGGCAGGGATGGCGTCCGCGCCACTTGTCCCCAGCGAAGGCAGTTGCTTGGCTTTTCGACAAGCGGCAATCAACTGTGTCAGCGCCAATTGCGCCCCCTCTTGGCGCGTCGCATGTTGTAGAGCCACTCGTGCCAAACGACAAATTTGCTCCGTACGCTCCAGATTGCGACCTAGCCAAAACAAATTGTCAGCAGCACGGCTTGGCAATTCTGCTCCGCCGCGAGCCAATTCCAAAGTCGACCGGGTAACATTTAACAGCGACACAGGCGCGACTGGTTCATCGGCTAGCACCCACACATCTTGGCTCTTCTCCCCGCTGGTCATGTTGTGCAACAGCACGTCGGGCTGTGGAGCAACGCGAGCCAGTCCGCCTGAGAGTGCCGTATAGTTTTCGCCCTCTGCGATCAGATAAGTGCGTATGGCGAGCGACCACGGTTCTACAGCGTTTCCATTCCAGACGGGTGCGGTTGAACGCACGACGTTGGCTTGGGCAACAAACTGTTCTGGCCGAGCCTTGATCTCCGCGATTAGATCGGCTCTGGAATCAACCGACATTTGGCGTGGCAAGAAGGGAGCTTCGTCGTCTCGACGAAACGCGTAACGAATTACCAGCTCGTCAAAATTCTTAAGGACATGGTTGAGCGCGACAGGTTGTCCACACCACCAGGTTGCGATCGACGGCAACTTCAATTCTTCACTTAGTAGGTGACGACAGACCGCTGGAAGAAAAGCCAGTAACATGGGCGATTCGCTCAACGAACTTCCGATCGAGTTGGCAACAGCAACTTGGCCGCTGCGAATCACTTCCAACAGACCCGATACGCCATTGACTGAATCGCCAATCAACTCCGCCGGATCCGCATCATGATCTTCGACACGTCGCAGCAGGACTTCAACCGGTAACAAACCGCCTAAGGTCTTGATCATAACCTTGTTTTCTCGCACCGCCAAATCACCGCCCTCGACGAGCGTGTACCCCAGGTATCGCGCCAGAAAAGCGTCTTCAAAATAAGCGCGACTCTTGGGCCCTTTGGACCAGATCGCGATGCGTGGGTTTTCGCGAAAGCGATGCGCCAACTCCCGCAGCGTGTTCTGCATGGTTATGAAGAACGGAGCGAGGCGCTCGACGTTGCAGTGCTCGAAGGCGGCGGGCAGCATGCGCGACGTTATAATTCGGTTTTCGAGCACGTACCCCAAGCCAAAAGGGCTGCGCGTTCGATCGCCGGTGACCCACCAGCTGCCATCGGGACTGCGTGCCAGGTCAGCCGCATAAAGTTGAAGATGCCTGCGGGGACGCGGGACCAGCGAATGGAACGCAGGAAAGTAGCGAGGATGGGAGAAGAGTACCTCTGGCGGCAAGACGCGTTCATGCAGCAAAGTCTGCGGTCCCAGTAGATCCAGCAAAATCAAATCGGATAAACGCGCGCGTTGCTGTAAACCGGCTTCGACCGTTGACCATTCTCGACGCCGAATGACCATGGGGACTGGATCTAAACTCCACGGACGCGACGCACCTTGCTCAGAGTCGTGAGGATTAAAAGCCACGCCGTCAATGTGTATCTGCCGCTGCGCACCAATCAACCGTCGCTGGACTTCGTCGCGGGAAAGATCACGCAATTTGGCAAACAACAAATCCCAGCCAGGGCGCACCGTTCCATCGTCAGTTACCGCTTCGTCGTAACGACCATTCAGGCCTCGGTACTTACCCAGCGTTTCGCTCAGTAACTGTGCATTGTTGATTTTTGAATCTTCCGCCAAGATGGATTCGCTCATTCAAACCTGGGAGTTCTGCGCAAATCGAGCGTCAGAGGAAAACTGGAATTGACTTCCTTCAAAGGTACCCTAATTGTTCCTGGTGTGTGCCCCATCTTAAAGAATCGCGAACCACGCCGCGCCTCGGCAGCATTCGCGTTGATCGGAAAATCCTCGTAACTCTTCCCTCCCGGATGCGAAACGTGATACATGCAGCCTCCCAAAGAATGTGCTGCCCAGGTATCAATTAACTCGATTATAAGGGGTGTATGGACGGGAATAGTCGGATGCAAGCAAGCGGGTGGTTGCCAGGCACGGTAGCGCACACCGCACACGAATTCGCCCGCGACATGAGTCGGATGCATTGGCAATCGGCGACCGTTGCACGTCAGCACATGCTGCAAATTCGTCAGGCCACGGGCACGAACCTCCAAACGCTCGACGGAGGAATCTACGAATCGAGCCGTGCCGCCGCCAGCAGGTTCTTCACCCAGGACGTACCAGGGTTCAATAGCGGTACGCAGCGTAACATGCAAACCATCAATCGTGGTTTCACCGATCATTGGGAACCGAAATTCGAAGTGTGGTGCGAACCACTCCGCGGCGACTTGTATTCCGCGGCGATTCAGATCATCGATCACGTACTGAAAATCCTGCCACACGAAGTACGGCAGCATGAAGCGGTCGTGCAGCGTGGTGCCCCAGTCGACAATCGGTTCCGTATATGGCTGTTCCCAAAATGCCGCCACAAGTGCGCGAATCAGCAGTTGCTGGGTTAAGCTCATCTCCGCATGAGGAGGCATTTCAAAGCCACGAAATTCTACTAGTCCCAATCTTCCCGTACTGCTGTCTGGCGAGAAAAGTTTATCAATGCAAAACTCGGCGCGATGGGTGTTGCCCGTCAAGTCGACCAATAAATTGCGGAACAAGCGGTCAACGAGCCAGGGTGGGCAATCCTCCCCGCGCGGTGGAATCTGAGCAAATGCCATCTCCAATTCGTAGAGCGCGTCGCGGCGTCCCTCATCGACTCGAGGCGCTTGGCTGGTCGGACCAATAAATCGTCCGCTAAAAAGATAGGAAAGCGACGGATGATTATTCCAATAGCCAATCAAACTTCGCAGCAAATCTGGACGGCGGAGAAAGGGACTGTCGACAGGTTTGTTGGCGCCTAACACTACGTGATTGCCGCCACCGGTGCCCGTGTGCTTGCCATCGACATCAAATTTTTCAGTGCCCAGGCGCGTTAAACGCGCTTCCGCGTAAAGGGTCTTCGTAATCGTAACCAACTGTTGCCAATTCGAAGCCGGGTGTGTATTGACTTCAATTACGCCAGGATCCGGTGTCACCTTCATAACAGCAATCCGCGGGTCATGCGGGGGTTGATAGCCTTCGATGACTACCGGCACATCCAAGCGTTTGGCAGTGCGTTCAATAGCGGAAATCAAATCGAGATAATCCTCCATGCGTTCGACTGGAGGCATAAAGATATGCAGATTGCCGCCGCGCACTTCAACACACAACGCCGTGCGAATCACATCTTCTGCAGACGTGTGTGAGTGCTGTTCGGCTGCTTCGAGGTCACTCGATTTTACCCGCAAACGCGGTGGTACGCGCGGCGTTGATCGGCTTTGGTCGTGCGACCTAAGATAACCTGTGTTGACACTCGACGTCGGCAGCGTGTCCGCGATCTGCTCCGAGACATTCTGTGGATTGCCTGCCGGACCTTCAACGGCAATGAAATCCTGTTTTCGATGGAACGACGGGAGCGGCCCGGCCGGTGCCATCGGATCGATGGGAATCAATGGATCCGCAGGACCTGTTCTTGAATAGGGCAGTGAATCGAGAGGCAGCCGCAGACCGATCGGCGAATCGCCTGGCAGTAAGTACAACCGC
>JAWKTR010000031.1:0-48083 GCA_041398985.1 Pirellulaceae bacterium | reverse complement strand
CACTCCACCTGCTCGCACACCACGCAAAGAAATCAAAGGCTACGAGCAGCAGTAGCGCAGACGCTCGCGCGAACTATGTTAGAAACGGCAGACGAGAGGTTACGCCAAATTGAATCTCGCGCGTCAAACGAGCCGCGACTCGATCGCTGAGGTCGTCGAGCTACGCGGGTCCTCAGCGCTTGCTTACTCTTATATTCCAGCGAGGAGTTTGTCCCAGGGATGGCAGGGCGAACCCACGGATGTTGCGATTGATGGTGGTTAGCCGTTTGGGCGTTAGCCACGACTGACCTAAGATGGCTGGATTCAAGTATACTTGTGAGTCGGTGTGGCATCTTGTCCAGCGTCTCGGAGTCAAATCTTGATTAGAAAAATCTTTCTAGGTCTACTCGTAGTTGTATTAGGGAATTCCAGTACGTTGGCTGCACAGCCGAATGTGCTGTTCATTGCTGTCGACGACTTGCGGCCTGAATTGGGCTGCTACGGCAAGTCGCACATGCATACTCCAAATATCGACCAACTCGCCAGCGGGGGCGTGTTGTTCGAGCGGGCTTATTGCATGGTGCCGACCTGCGGTGCCTCGCGGGCGGCGTTGATGACGAGCATTCGGCCCACGCGGGATCGTTTCGTAAATCACTTGACGTGGGCTGAAAAAGACGCGGCAGACGCACTGCCGTTGCACAAGCACTTTAAAGACAACGGCTATACGACTATTAGCCTTGGTAAGGTCTTTCACCACACGGCCGATCATGCCAACGGTTGGTCCAAACCGGCTTGGCGATCCAAGCAACCCGGCTATCAAGACGCACAACAAAACCGCCAAGACACGCAAGAGAATAAGCGATTGTGGCCGAAGAAGGCAAAACACCGCGGCGCGGCCTTCGAGTCGTTCGATGCTCCGGACGACAACTACGCCGACGGCGATTGTGCCTCGCAGGCCATCGACTATCTCACGAAATTCGCCAAGGAACCTGACCAGCCATTTTTCTTGGCCGTCGGTTTTCTCAAGCCACACTTGCCGTTCAATGCTCCCAAGAAATATTGGGATATGTATGACCGCGAGACCATTGACGTGCCTGAGAATTACCAAATACCGACGGATGTGCCCGCCGGCGCGGCGCATAATTCAGGCGAATTGCGAGCCTACGCGGGGATTCCGGCGACTGGCCCAGTCGATCGCGAAACCGCCCGAAGTCTAATCCATGGCTACTACGCCTGTGTGAGTTTTACCGACGCGCAAGTTGGACGACTGCTCGAAACTTTGCGCTCAACCGGCTTAGATAAGAATACGATCGTCGTCCTGTGGGGCGACCATGGTTGGCAATTGGGTGAACATGGCATGTGGAATAAGCACTCCTGTTTTGAAACGTCCATGCATGCCCCCCTGCTCATTCGCACACCCGCCACGGCGGACATCGCGGGAGGCACACGCGTGACTGGATTGACGGAGTTCATTGATATCTATCCGACACTGTGCGAATTGACTGGCTTGGCCGTACCTAAGCATGTGCAAGGCAGTAGTCTAGTCAACGTCATGCGCGATCCGAGCTTGCCCGGCAAGCCCTTTGCGATCGGCCGTTTTGGCTCGGGAGACACTATTCGCACCGATCAATGGCGCTATAGTGCATACACCACTCCACAAGGAAAACTCAGCGGTGCAATGCTCTTTGATCACCAGGTCGATCCGCGCGAAAATAAAAATGTGCTAGACGAGCATCCGCCTACAGCGCAAGAACTTGCCCAGCAGTTAGATGAATCAAAGGGTCGTTAGGCTTGAAGCGTTGGTTCGGTAGTCAGGCATCTGCCTAGTCAATAGGAGAGATACTATGCGAGTTGAAGCCACGAGCGTAAAGGACTATGTGTCCCAACTGCCTGAGGAGCGTCGTCCAGTCATCGAGAAGATGCGCAAAGTGGTCCGTAAGAATTTGTCTCGCGAATTCAAAGAGTGCATGAGTTACGGCATGATCGGATACGTTATTCCACATTCGATCTATCCAGCGGGCTACCACTGTGATCCCAAGTTGCCGTTGCCGTTCATGAATATTGCTTCGCAGAAGAACTTCGTGGCTTTGTATCACATGGGTTTGTATGCCGATCCAGACCTGATGGCGTGGTTTACAGCGGAGTATCCCAATCACTGCCAACGCAAGTTGGATATGGGTAAAAGCTGTATTCGATTTAAGAAGATCGACGAAGTTCCCTATGGCTTAATTGGAGAGTTAGCTGGCAAGATGACTGCTGCCGAGTGGATTCAGATGTATGAGTCCAACTTCAAGAAATAGCCGAACGGCGCGAGCGGGCTGTTGGTTTAGTGCGCGTGACTTCATCGTGAACCTCAGGCGCTAGCCGTGGGCTCTAATGGCCAACTTCGCCGCCAAGAGCCCACGGCTAGCGCCTGGGGTTCACGATGATACAGCGTGAAGTACGAAGCGTTCGCATTGATGGAGAATGACGGTCCATTGTTATGTTTGAATTCCTGACACAGAAGTGTATTGCGGCCGGTGGGTTGGTCGTCCTGCTCGCCGTGGCTTGGGGGTTAAGTTCTGACAGGCGGCGATTTCCGTGGCGGATCGTGTTGGTGGGGCTATCGCTGCAGTTTGGCCTGGCCGCGCTGGTGATTTTGTCCCCGCAGGGGCGCTGGCTTTTCGAAGTCGCGAATACCGCCGTCGCTGGCTTTCAAACGTTTGTTAATGCTGGGAGTAGTATGGTATTTGGTCTGCCCCCCAGTTCGGCGTCGGAGGTTGGTGGAAACCAAGAGTTTTTTCTGTCGTCATTCGCATTCGGTGTCTTGCCTACGGTTATCGTCTTTTCCAGTCTAATGGCCGTCCTCTATCATCTGGGGATCATGCAGTGGTTTGTGCGAGCCATCGCGTGGTGCATGCAGCGCACGTTGGGAACCAGTGGGCCGGAAACGCTGGCTGCGGCGGCGAACATCTTTGTCGGTCATACGGAAGCGCCGTTGGTTGTGCGGCCTTACCTGGATAAACTCAGCCGAAGTGAGTTGAACGCGCTGATGGTCGGCGGCTTTGCCACGGTGACGGGTAGTCTTGTCGCCGCCTATGCGGAACTGGGCGTACCAGCGGGACACATTATTACCGCCAGTGTTATCTCGGGGCCTGCCGCTTTGCTAATTGCCAAAGTGATGCAGCCCGAAGCTCCAGACTACCGGCCAAGCCAGACGTTGGAGATGAATGCCAAATCGACTTCGGCGAATTTGGTCGGCGCGGCAGCGCAGGGCGCCAGCGATGGTCTCAAGTTGGCGCTGAATATCGCCGCCATGCTGATCGCGTTTCTTGCCCTGCTGGCACTGGCCGATTATGCGGTTGGTCAACTGGGTTGGTGGATTGGGTTTCGGAATAGTGATGGGCAGCCAACGCTCAGCTTTACAGTTATCTTGGCCACACTGTTTACGCCCGTGGCTTGGCTTTTGGGCATTCCTTGGAACGAAGCCTTTCAGGCTGGGGAGCTGCTGGGAGTCAAGATGTTTGCTAACGAGTTCGTCGCCTTCAAGGCGTTGGGCGAGAATATGAGCTCGGCCAATCCGCTGAGCGACCGCACTCGCAATATCCTCACGTATGCATTATGCGGATTTTCGAATTTCAGTGCCATTGGTATTCAAGTTGGAGGCATTGGCGGACTTGCTCCCGATCGCAAGGACGAAATCGCTCAACTGGGCCTTCGCGCAATGCTCGGTGGTACGATCGCGTGTCTCATGACCGCTTGTGTCGCCAGCATTCTCATGTGAGAGCATGGCTCGCGTTATGCTTTTATGCGGCGGGCGTGTTTCTGTACGGTACGAATCATCAAGAGCTTCATGACCAGAAATTGCAGCACGAGGGGAGTGGCATAGGCGGCCGCCACGCCGAGTGAGCCAAATCTGGCGCCAAAGTAGATGCTTCCACTCACCGTCGCCACCACAGACAGTAGTGAGCAGTACAAAACCAGTCTGTTTTGCCCTAAAAATTGCAATACATACGGCGCAGGGGAAAACAAGACCGCCAGCGTCGTACCCACCACGATAACGATTAGGGCAGGCGTCGCGCGAAGGTAGTCTGAGCCAAATATCGCTAACACCTGCTCGCCAAACAACAGAATGTAGATCGCAAACGGCAGGATAAGCAGCGAAATCCAAAATCGTCGCATCCGCCATTCATGGATGAACGCATTCCAATCACCGCGTTCCAGAAGCACTGAGAAAATGGGTAGGTAGAAGCGATTGGTCGCGGTGGCAATCAAGAGGAGGAACGTGCCGATATGCCAGGCCATCGCGTATTCAGAGACCATGGGATCCGACGGATGCAATACTTCTAGAATTAGTACGCCAGATTGCCCCTGAATGGTCAGTAGCAAGCTGTATCCAAACAGCGGTAGAGAGCCACTCAACCACTTGTGACTTTCGTAGGTCCCTGTCTCGGTCAGACTGAGAACGGGCCGGGCGCTGTGAAAGTAGTGAGCGAGTCCGCTGGTGGTTATTGTCCAGGCTAGACCAAAAGCGATCGCAGCATGAAATGCCGAAAAATCATGGCCTAACCACTGCATCAATACCAAATTGATCACGAGCAAAGAGGCCGGCATTACGATCCGATACAGCGTCGCCGCGAGGATCTGCCTACCGTATGCGGTCAGGCCCTCCACTAGAAACAGTCCCCAAGCGACCATCGGAAGAAAAGCAATTGCCATGGGGATGCCAACATGAAAGCCAGCTCCTAGCAGGGCTAGCAAGCTTTCGAGCGTGGTGACTGCTAAAACCACAAGCCCCACACTTAGCGATATGACGACGACAAAACTCAATCGCAGAAAACCACGTGTGCCACTCCAGTCCTGCCTTTCGCGGAACACGGAGAGATGTAGCAGAGCATATTTTTCTAGCCCCAACGTAGCAAACGTTGACAACGTGAGCACAATCGCCATAGCCACGTTGTAATCATCGAAATTCGCAGTTGTCAGGTGCCGAGCCAGCAGTACATTTACCGAAAACTGCATGCAGTAGCCGACGATTGAGATCACACACAATACTGCGGAGATGCGATGCGAGGTAATCTTCGAGGTGTTCACTGGCTACCGTGTCTAGACTTGCGCTTGCGGATGGGTTCGGGTGTCCCACTTGGCATATTGATATAGTACATTCAACGGTTCAAGAGTAGACGGACATCTAATGGTTAAGCAAGTCGTAGCCGTTCACGAACTTGGAGTCGACAGGAAGGGTCGGAGTCTTTTCAGCAGCCGCCCGCCACCGATGAGATGCCGCTGGAAGGAAAGTATGGTTTCTAATGGGTGAACGATTTAGGCTGAAAAGACTCCCGACCCTGTCACGCAAGCCGACACATCGTAAACGGTTACAGCAAGTCGAAGTATTTTACGATGGCGATTGTCCGTTGTGTATGAAAGAGATTAACCTCTTACGGTGGTGCGATCGGCAGCAGAGAATCCAATTTACAGATATTTCTGCTGACGATTTCGATCCAACACATTACGGGTACACGCAGCAACAATTTATGGATCGGATTCGTGGACGGCTGCCAGGCGGTCAGTGGATCGAAGGCGTTGAGGTCTTCCGACGCCTGTACGCGGCAATTGGTCGTGGCCCGTTGGTTTGGTTGTTGCCGCTGGTTTGGCTCAGCCGCATACCGGGCTTGTCGCACGTGTTAGACCTGGGCTACTGCATCTTTGCCAAGAATCGGCTACGTCTGACTGGCCGCTGTCAAGAGTCCTGCAAGGTCTAGAGCTGTTCTTGGTTTCTTCATAAATCCTGCAATGCAGTGGCGTTGCACAGTTCTGGATGCCGGAATTTTCGGCAAATTTGGAAAAATTGCTACGGATGTGACTGCAGCAGGTCACTCATATAGGTAGCTGCGGCGTGGAGATGCTCGACCGGTGCCGAACTGCACCCTTGGAGCACCCTGGTCAGCCATAACACCTTGCGTCACTTTTTTGAGGCGAATGCCATGCGACTGACGTTGCGAACTCTACTTGCCTATCACCATGGCGTGTTGGGAGCCGCGGATCACGAAGATTTGCATCGCCGCATTCAGCAGAATGAGGACGCTGGGCGACTGCTGCGGCGGATCGACACGTTGACGAAGCAATCTCAGGTCATTGCGCCGCGTTTGGACAAAGGGGCTCCTGGCGAATTGGGAAGCGATCCGAACTCGATTGCCGAGTATTTAGACGATGCGTTGCATGGTACCAAGGTGCCGGAATTGGAACGCATTTGCCTTGAGTCGGATGAGCATCTAGCGGAGCTGGCGCATTGCCACGAATTGCTGGTAGCGGCCATGCGAACGCAAGTGACTGTGCCGAATGCGTTACGACGAACGGCAGTGGAAATTGTAGATCCACAGCACCGCGAAGCGTTGGCTAGCAAGTTGCTAACCCGCACCACCAAACGGACCAAGCGAGGGCAGCCATTACCAGGCGGTCAGTCGCCTAATGGCAATGGAGCGATGCACGACGTTCAAGTCGCCGCTCCGATGGTGGCTTCGGGTGGTGAGTCCATTCGCCCCGAAGGACTGAGCTTGGAAGGTGCGCAACTGGCCCATGAGGTCCCCGAGTATCTGGTCGGATCGGCCCGTGGGCGTTGGAAAGTGCCTGTGGGTATCTCCGCTCTGGCTGCCCTGCTGGCGGTCTTGGTCTGGCAGTCGCTCGGCCCCTGGGATCGCGTACGGGAGCTGTTCCAGGCGACGCCTCCGCCAGCGCCTATCTTTGACGATGATCCACCGCTGGTGGTGCGCGTCGAGGACGAAGAGCCGCAAGAGCCAGACAACACGGTTTTTCATGAACTGGTCATTTCGCAGGAGCCACCGCCGCCTATTGCAAATACTGGCGACAGTGTTCCCGCCGCCAGCGTAGAAGAGTCGAGCGAAGCACCACCGGTGCCGGGTATGCCGAGTGGTGAGACTAGTACATCCGACGCCGCGTCCAGTGATATGGAAGCTACGAGTGAAGCGCCACCGATCCCGCCTAGCGCGGGCGGGGATTCCGCGATAGAAACTTCAGATGGAGCACCACCAATTCCGGCGGGAGTAGAATCGGATACGAGCATTCCGCCTATTGCCAGCCCAGATGCCGCAGGCAGTGAGGCGGCACAAGCCGAGGGGACCGCAATTTGGTCAACTCCGGCGGGAGCTGAATCTGTCTTGTTGACTGGACAAGGCGATGCGATACGACTCGTGATGCCCAACGATGCAGTTGGTTTCGGAAGCGATCTGATCGCGCTACCAACTACCCGCGGTAGTATTCACTTTCCCAGTGGCCTCGTCTGGTCGACGCGCGGCGCGTCCCTTATGCAATTGGGCGACCAGGGGATAAGTACCGTATTCTGCCGAGGGTTGTTGCGTTCGTCGCACGGTACTCCATTCAATCTTGCTACACCAACGGGGAAATACGATATCACTCCCACAGATGCTTCCAGCCTAGCAGCGATTGAATATGCTTATCGGCGCGTTAAACCTGGACTGGTAACAGACCGTAGCGCCTATGTTCCGACGCTAGTTATCATCGCGGCCGAAGGTACGACCCAGGTCTCGCATCCGCACGAAGATGGCGACATTAGGACCCACGAGTTACTTCTTGGTGAGGGCCTGGCGGCCGTGGAAGGCCAGCGTCCAGTCAAGTTCAAGCTCACGCGAGTGCCAAATTGGCTTCGTCCGGATTACTTGCGCCCAATCGATAGTATGGCGACCGTAGACTTGTATGAACTCTTAAAAAGCGACGGGCCCAGCGATAGCGTTTCAAAAGTACTGCCTACGCTGGTTAGCCATCGCCGCCCGGAGACGGCTGCCTTGGCAATTCAGGCAGCGCTGCTGGTCAATGATTGGCAACCGTTGATCAACGATTTGCTCAACGAGGATCGTTTTCGTAGCCATTGGACGCCTACCTTAGACTTGGCACGGCAAATCCTAGCTGCCAGTCCAGGAAGTGATAAATCCCTTCGCGAACAGTTCATAGCCAAGTATGGCGTTAAACAAGGCGAAGAGCTGCTTCAATCGCTGCTGGGGCCTTCCGCCGATCAGATTGCCGCAGATGGAGTTAGCGGATTAATCGATCAACTTGACAGTGATGCTTTGCCCAACCGTGTGATGGCAGCCTACCAACTGCAATTATTAACAGGACAAACCATGTCCTATCAAGCTCATGCTCCCAACCGCGCTAGTATTCAACAGTGGCGGCGCGAGTCGGCGATGCGCAAATTGTCGATCCCAGAGGAGAGTGATCCCGTCATCGAGCGTACAAAGTGATTGCAGAATAGCTTGACGCAGGTTACAACGCTAAGATACATCACCTGACTTTTTGCTTTGTCCGCAACTTTCGAATAGCGAGCCAACAACAAGTCGAGCGAGCCAATATTTAGCGAGCCATTATGTCGTCCAGCCCTAGCCGCGAACCACTCTCAGGTCAAATTCGTCAAGACGCAAGAATCATCGGCTCCATCTGCTTGCCCGAGGAGGATGTGCTTGAGTTCATTGATCAGTTTAACCACTGTTACGGCCCTTTGCGTATGCATATCGATCCACCCCAGATCGTCGCACCGCTGCCCAATGTACTGCTGCCAGTTGGTGCTGGACTCCGTAATCCCCTGCGACCGCCTCAACAATTCATGAGCGATGACCTTGCAAATCCCTATGGTTCGCTGAATACGGACGAGTGATCAGCGAACAAAGGCTGAGTTACAATCGGTTCAACGGATTCTAGGCGTATAGTTTCGTCAACGCCTAGGGCTGGTCGCTCTTCAACGGCATTTCACTGCGGCTGCGGCTCGCGAGATGTTCGAGCAGAAACAAGAGCATGTGTGCGCGAATTTCGTCGCGGGCATCTACCAAAGTACGTGAGCCGGCTCGCTTGCCGTGTAAGCGGATCAAATGCACTCCAGTGGCCGTCTGAGCCGCGGCGGAAGTTTCTCCTGGCTGCATCTTCAGCAGTATATCCACCAGCAAGGGATCTACGTCGCCGGTCCCACGCACCTGCCGCCGCTCAATAATTTCTGGTTGTTCGATACCCACTTCCTGCGTTAGTTCCGACCAAGCGGCATTTTCCGGCGGTGCCACTTGTTTTAACTTTGCAAGCTGTGCGACAGCCTTGCTACGCGCTGCAGATTGCCCGGCTGGCACCGCAATAGAAACAACTTCGATGTCAAACTGGGTACCATCAAAACGCTCACGCTGGTTTTCGAAATGTTTCTTGACATTGGCATCCGTCAAATGCGTCTTTAAATACTCGAGCCACGACAATCGAAAAGCAATTAAATCGCGGTAGGACGTCGGGCTCTGCCCGGTTTGGTTACACACTGCCTGTACGATCTGATCCGCCTTCAGCTTGACTTCTGGCGCGTCGGAAGGTGGCGGGTTGGTTTCCAGCCAGCGATTGACCTCGGCAAGACTGACCGCTTTGTCCGCTTTGCGGAGTGCCGCCAAAGCTTGTCGCTGAAGTCCGATCAGATGAATGGTGTTCTGCAAGACGACGGGCGGCAATGCGGGAAGTGGCTCCCCGTCCGCAGCCTGACGACCGAGCTGGAAGTCGACATCGGCGAACGTGATCGGTTGCTCACCTACGTGGGCCAGAATCTTCGACGGTTGTCCCAAGGCAACGTTTGCCGTCCACCCGAGAAAACAAACCAGCCAAGTCAGGCGCAGGCTACGGAAGTTCGATGTCTTTGAGTTCATAAGAGATCTTCTGTTTCGAAATGGCCGCAGGCGACTCATAGATCAATTTGTAATCGTTGGGGTCAGCGTTGATCTGAAAAAGGTACGCAATGCCAACTCCGTTATTGCGAACGCTGTACGTATTCAAACCAACATTTTCCAACCGCTTGTCGTTAGCATCTAGCAAGTAGGCCTCGTTGGACAGAATCCAGCCGCGAAAGGACTCCAACGCGCCTTGAGCGTCGCCGAATTCGACCATAATTCGCATTTCGTATACCGCGCCATTCTTGCGAGCTCCTTCGAGCGTGACCGAGACGTCGCCAAACTTCTCATTCTGCCGCGCGCCGTTTCCAAACTTCTTAAACACGTACTGGTGCCGTTCGCCTGGCACAGCCACAACCAGCTCGCCTTTGAGTGAGTCGATTTTGCTAACGCTGCGGTCGGGACGAGCCAGCTGTAGATCGACTTGCGTTGCACAACCGCCTAGATTGAGTGGAATCTCCGGTGCGGCAGCTGCATTCACAGCGGCCAGTTGTTGGTCATCGGCTAAGCTGGCGGATACGGAGGCCATGGGGATCTGCATGAAGACGGGTTTCAGTCGTGGTTCCCAGGCAACTTGGAAAGAGAGATCTAGTTGTCCATCGATTTGGGAATTAAAGATACGACGCGTTTGGACTGAGACCATTTCGACGTGGAACGGGCCAATTTCAAAGGGCATTTGCTCCGACTTTCCGCCGCCAGGGCTGAGGACCAATTGCCCTTCGGTTGCTCCATAAGCGTTGATGCGCAGGTTGGCCTGAGACATGAGATCACTGATGACAGTCCAAAACGGAGCATCCGTATAGTCCACTTCGACGCCCGTGCCCGCTGTCGCCTCTTCGTTCTGCAATTCGATGGCGTTTCCGGTTTGCTCTTCGATCGACTTTAATGCATCGCCAAGATCCATGGCACCGGCAAGCGTTACGGTAGAGGCTTCGAAGAATGTTTGCACTTCGCTTTGCTGTAGTGTCTGCCTGATTCGCTGCAGGCGTACTTTCATTTCACCGCTGGTGCGCGGGGTAACCGTTGGCAAGAATGGCAAGATGTTGGGCCCCATTTCAACCAACTGCTTTTCGGCTGCGTCGCGTGTAGCGAGCTCATCAGATTCCAACTCACGCAGAACACGGCGGATTTCGGCGTTGGTAACCTCGCCTCGGTTCGGGGGGGGGGCAGTCGCCTCGTCAGCTTGAGTCGCTTGCGGGTCGGCAGTGTCCGTATCTTGAGCACGAGCTGGACGCGTGGATACACACCAGCCGATAAGCACCAAAGTGATCGTCAGCCAGCGGGTAGGAATGGGCATGTTCATGGCACAACCGATACAAAGCGGATATTTATGAAGCTTGAGAGTCGACTCTCTATCGTACCGCGCCGCGGCCCCTGCCTGCCAGCCTTGGGCGGCATAGAGTTCTTAAAGTGCCTGCCGCGACTTTCTATACGGTAAATTCGGGAAGTCTTGGCGACTTCCACTACGGTAAGTTCGGGAAGTCTTGGCGACTCCCACTACGGTAAATTCGGGAAGTCTTGGCGACTCCCACTACGGTAAACGCGGGAAGTCTTGGCGACTTCCACTACGGTAAATTCGGGAAGTCTTGGCGACTCCCACTACGGTAAACGCGGGAAGTCTTGGCGACTTCCACTACGGTAAGTTCGGGAAGTCTTGGCGACTCCCACTACGGTAAACTCGGGAAGTCTTGGCGACTCCCACTACGGAAGACTCTTTTTTCACAGCAATCGAATGTTACGCAACTTGATTCTTGGCGTTTTCTTGGGGCTCGTTGCGGCTCCAGCCACAGGGCAGACGCAGGTTGGCGTCCGCGGCGGCACAGGCCTTTCCAGCGTATCAACGACGCCCCGCACGTTGTCGGTTCTTCTGCAATCGGGACGTTCGGAAGGTCTGCCGATCCACTGGACAACTCTCGATGCAGTCTTGCTGCAACGAGACGGTGGTTTCCGCTCGTTTGAAATGGATGAATTGCGCTCGCACCAGTTGCTGGAAGAACCATTTACGCCACAGAGTCTTCCTGAGGCACGCGGCCAACTAGCCGCCGAGCTTGGCGTAGGCTTTGAAACGATTGTGGCTGCGCCTTACGTGATTGCCGCGCCACGCGGTTCGGCCGCGCGTTGGCAAGAGCGCTTCACTAGACTGCAAGCTGGCTATTGGCGTTACTTCGAAGTGCGCGGCTGGCCATTGCGCAAACCCGATTTTCCACTGATCGTCATCGTATTTCCAGACCGAGCGTCCTTTCTGCGATATGCATCCACGCAAGTAGGATCGTTGCCAGATCAAGCGGTCGGCTGCTATTTTCCGCGCTCTAATCGTTGCATCCTGTACCAGATTGGCCATTCCAAGCACACGGATTGGTCCGCTACCGAAGCCACCGTAGTTCACGAAGCCATCCATCAATTGGCTTATAATACCGGTGTTCATGAGCGACTTTTTGAAAATCCATTGTGGTTTGTCGAAGGGCTAGCCACCATGTTTGAGGAGTCCGCCGTATACGATACACGGGCGGCGCGCAGTGCGATTACCGATCGCATGAACGCCTCGATGCTGGCGAGGCTGCGGCCGATGCTCGCTGATCCGGTTGCGCTAGAGCAAAAGGTGCACAGTTTGATTACCAGCGATGATTTCTATCGTTCCAATGCGCTGGATGCGTACGCTTTGGGGTGGGCGATGACATTTACCGTGGCAGAGCGTATGCCGCGCGAGTTTGGAGACTACATTCAGCTCCAAACGCGGCGCGGCATGGGGCAATATTCAGCCGGGCAGCGGCAAGCCGATTTCCGCGACGCCTTCCACACCAGCCCAGATATGCTCGCCTATCAAATGCGGAAACTGCTAGGAAACTGAAGCCGCCGGGGGGAACCGTTATCGGTGCGCCCAAATATGTGCGAAATTATGTACGAAGCCATCCGGCGGCGGTTCGATGGTGGGCCGCGGAAATTTTGGAGCTGAAATCGAGGGGCCTTTCTTGGCCTGCGCCTCATACTTCGCCATAACCGCATCGTAGCTGGCCCCCGTATCGCACATGTAGATGCACTGAAACATTCGCGAGGGGACGCCAACGTCTGGATTGACGAACTCGCTTTCCGCGATGAGTCCAATAATCAAGACACCATCTTTCTGGGGCCCCATGGCCTTGGCAATCTGCGCTTCCATGTCCAAGATCCCATTCCAAAAACGATACATAAGGGATTGATGTTGGGCCCACGTTGAAGCGGTCAAGGCGACTTCGGCCATCGCCTCCGCTCTATTCGCAACCGGAGATCCCGAGCGGTATAAAACGTTGGGAAATAAGCGATAGATCGAATATTTAATTCCTGCTGGTGATGTTTTCCACTTTACTCCAACTGCACCCATTTACTTGCCCTTTCAAACTGTGCTTTCTTACGCCAATTTGGCCCAACACAGAGCGATACCCGCGGATTCCCTCAATCTTGCGCGGGATTTCAAAAAAGTTTTGGCTTTGGAAGCACCAGGGTCGGGAGTCTTTTCAGCCTAAATCGCTTCACACGCTCAGGCTTGCATGGCCAGGAGTGGGGTTAGGATTCTTGCGGCGCTTGGCGGAGGCGATGATGGATGACTTGGCATTCGGGTAACGCGTCCAGGAAGCTACGCCCGTAGGGCTTGCTGCCAATACGCGAGTCGAGAATGACGACGATGCCTTTGTCGCTGGCGGTGCGAATCAACCTTCCGAATCCTTGACGCAGCTTAATTACCGCTTCAGGAATCTGATAATCGCGAAACGGATTGCCACCCGCAGCGCGGATGGCGTCCAATCGCGCTTCGAGCAGCGGATGGTCGGGGACACTGAACGGGAGCTTCGTAATAATCACGTTGCCAAGTGCATCACCGGGCACATCGACACCCTGCCAGAAACTGTCCGTCCCAAACAACGCTCCACGTGGATTATTCTTAAATTGTTCCAACAACTGCCCGCGTGGTGTCCCATCAGCTTGGCTGTACAGCGTCATATCTTGCTTAGCGAACCAGGCTTGCATTTTCGACGCCGTCGATCGTAGCAATCCGTAACTCGTGAACAACACGAAGGCATGTCCCCCGGTCTGCAGTAAGTAGCGTTCAATCATATTCGGCAAGGCGGCTTCATAGGCAGCGCGATTGCTAGACGGATCTGGCATGTCATCGACGAGGATTAATTTCGCCTGTTGCTGATAATCAAACGGACTGCCGAGCTTGGTGGTCAAACTGCCGGTTGCACCGACGCGTGACTGAAAAAACTCAAAACCTCCATCCCGCCCTGTGGAGACGGTAGCGCTGGCCATGATAACGCTGGGTGTCACTTGAAATAGCATCTCGCGCATGCGGCCGGAAATATCGATCGGAGCAGCGTGCATTTCCATGCGCAGGTCACCACGTCGCGAGGTCGAACGCTCGAGCCAATACACAAGCTCTTCGTCGCGCTGGCTCAGCCAAGCTTGGGTGTTTAATGCGAGTGCGTCCAGCCGTTCGGCCGCTGATGTCAGCTCCTTGTGTCTGGCTGCGTCTTCCGAGTTGTCTGCCATGGCAGTCAGACGCTTGCTGATCACTTGGAAGGCATCGCTCAGCGGATTGGGTACAATCATTGGTTCGCGTACGCGGCGCGAATTGTTGGCCGCTCCGCCCATCCAACTGTCTAAGTCAAAAACTAACTGGTCGACTAGCGTATGGGCGCGCTGGACTTGCTCAGCCATTTGGTGCAAGTCCATCGCGACAAATAGGCCTTTGCCTGTGTTTGGGTTGTAGAGTTTATTCAGCGTATATTGCAGTTGTCCGTAGCTGACTTTCAGTCCAAGATGCGAGCTGGCTACCGATTCGATGGTGTGGCATTCGTCCAAGATGGCGGCGTGATAGTCGGGTAGAATGCCAAAACCAGCGTCACGGCGGACTGCCAAATCGGTAAAGAACAAGGCATGGTTCACGACCAGAATCTGGGCGCCCTGCATTCGACGACGCGCCTGGTAGTAGAAGCACTTTTCAAATGTTTTGCATTTTCGTCCCAGGCAATTGCTACTATCGCTGGACACTTCGTCCCAAACGCCCCCCGAAGGTCGAAATGGTAAACTGCTGAGCGAACCATCGGGCGTATCCTTGATCCATGACTGCAGCATCTGCAGTTGCGTGAATTCGGTTTCATTGAGCATGTTCGTCGCTCGCTCGCGGGCGATCTGGTTGCGTCGCAAGCTGAGATAGTTTCCGCGACCTTTAACCAAGACGCTGGAAAACTCGCGTGGGATGATTGCATTCAGGAATGGCAAGTCCTTGTCGATCAACTGCTCTTGCAGGCTGATTGTGTGCGTGCTGATCACGATGCGACGGCTCTTGGTTTCCGCCTCGTCCGAATCCTCGTCCTTGGCCGAAGCGGCGCCATTTATCGACGCAGGCTTTTCAACTTGGTCGCGCGTAGCATGTAAAATCGCCGGAACCAGGTAGGCAAAGCTCTTGCCGACGCCAGTCCCTGCTTCAGCAACCAAGTGTTTCCCAGTCTGGAGTGCAGCCGCTACCGACTCCGCCATTCGCAATTGCTGATGGCGATGCTCGTAATTCTTAAGCCGTTTGGCGATCAGACCGTCAGGCCCGAGAATGGCAGCGACATCGAGTGACAATAGAGGCGATTCCTTCGCGAAACAAAGTCGCTATTGTACGCTCGATTGCCAACAGCCATAGAGGACCGGACATATCGTAACCCACTGCGTGAGCGAGGGACCGGTCATATCCTAACTCGCTGCGTGTGCGAGGGACCGGGCATATCGTAACCCGCTGCGTGTGCGAGGGACCGGGCATATCGTAACCCGCTGCGTGAGCGAGGGACTGGACATATCGTAACCCACTGCGTGAGCGAGGGACCGGACATATCGTAACCCACTGCGTGAGCGAGGGACCGGACATATCGTAACCCGCTGCGTGAGCGAGGGACTGGACATATCGTAACCCGCTGCGTGAGCGAGGGACCGGGCATCTCGTAACCCACTGCGTGAGCGAGGGACCGGGCATCTCGTAACCCACTGCGTGAGCGAGGGACTGGACATATCGTAACCCGCTGCGTCAGCGAGGTACTGGTCATATCGTAACCCGCTGCGTGAGCGAGGGACTGCGTTTTCAACGGGCATAGCGCGGTGTCCCTCGCTGACGCAGCGGGTTACAAGGGAATACCTACGATGCCGGCGGTGCTTGGGGAGGGATCTTGGCATTCTTCAGGCGTTCAATCATGAGCTGGGCGCTCGCGAGTTTGTCTGCTTGGCCGGTCTGGCGGTAGCGATCTGCTAACCATTGATAGAGTTCTGTGGCACCAGGGTTGAGCTCCGTGGCGCGTTCAATCTCCGCGATGCCCTCTTCGATTTTCCCCAAGTTGGCCAGCGCGTCGCCACGTATCGCGTGGACGCGCGTGCTGGATGGATCAATGTCCAATAATCGCGTGGCACAGTCCAAACACTCAGCCCAATTTGACGTGGAGTAGGCGACCGCCATCAAACCGTCCAAAGCGGTTTCGTTGTCCGGCTCGATAACCAAAGCACGTTGTTGGTATCGTTTAGCCATTTCAAGGTCGCCACGTTGAAGTGCCAATTGCCCCAGCGTGTTCAGCAAGTCCATGTCGTTTGGAAATGTGTCTAGCAGTTGCTCCATGAACGAAGCTAGATTGTTAGGGATCGGTATCCCCTTGCGCGTGCAATGCGCGTACGTCCCCAAGGCCAGTCCTCTTTGACGCTCTACGGGAGAAAACTGTGCGGCGGTATCGGCAAAATAGGTCAAGCTGCCGTCGTTAGCGGAAGCGGCGCTGTCAGCCTCCACCGTTGGAGTGCTTTTTCTCAGCACACGGTGATCGGTCTGAACGACGTGCGACATGTTGCTAGAGTCCAGCTTGGGCATGTGGCACGTCGTGCAACGGTCCTGCTCCGCTGCGCGAGCTGGTGCGGGTCCCACACAGGCGTCCACTTGATGACAGCTGATGCATCGCTCGCGATAGAATCGTGGCGTACTTCAGGTGCGGGGACGCGATGCGGGTCATGGCAGGACGTACATCCCAACGCGCTTCACTAGCCACGAAGCAGCGGCTATCACGCATCTGTTGCACGTGGTTGACCGAACGCGTACGGCCATCAGCCGTTACACCTTGACCGAAATCCAAAACGGCCCACACGTCAGACAGACGCATGCCAGGCTGGAAATCCAAATGACTCTTACCTGGCCTGAGGATTTTGGCCGAAGCTGAAGGTGGCACTGGTAGCATAAACTCTCACTACGTTCGTGCTCTAGATTGCTGGGATTGATAATGGGATCCGGTTGAGTTTCAAGGCCAGCGTGGTGCGCAGCAATGTGGTCTGCCCCCGGTCCGTGACAGCGTTCACAGCCAATCGCCATTTCGTGGAACGGCGGGTCTTGATAGGCATTCGAGTTGGGGCGTACCGAGGCGACTCGGCCCGCATGGCAGGCCAAACAGTCCTCGTTGGCGCGCCGATCGAAACGCCGCACGTCGTCTGGCTGGTAATTGGGCGCGAGAGACCACTGCTCGTTCTGGCTATACCAATTCAGCGGCGACATAAACAGGAATTTTCCGCGAGTTTCCAGATAGGCACGTCCACGTTGTCCCGAGCCGACGACGTAGTCCATGACCTTGTTCAGCTCGTAGATTTGAGCGCCGTCGCCATCAAACATTTTCTCGGAGTGGACAAGCTGAGCGCCTTGCATATGTGCTGTTAATACCCTTCGCGCGCCTGGCACCCACGCTGGCAAATTGACGTTCTGTTGCCCCCAATGGTCTTGTTCAATTCGACGCGTAGAAAACGCCATCGGATGCGCTGCATAGCTGGCTGCAATTTCGGCATGGCATTCCGCGCAAGCCTGACTGCCGACGTAGGCTCCCTTCAGGGTACGAAGAGTGTCCGTGGTACTCTCGTCTGCTGGAATGACTTGCAACGGTATGACTGCCCCGGGATCGGGCGGTTGCGCAAAGAAACTCCACATGATTGCCACGCCGAGAATTGCCAGGGTACCGAGCACAAGCAGCGAGCGTTTTCGGCGCATTGCCCAAGAAGCTGTAGGGCGCGGCTTCGGGGAGTGAGTATGAATGGCTCGTTGCCCTCGTATGCGATCGATGTGGCGGACGGAAGTCCCGTGAAAGCGGAAGTTTGGCGTGCGATGGCGAAGTTGGATTTGCGTCGATTCTGTTATACCTACCTTACGTAGATATTGGCTAATTCGACAGGTCCAATCGGACGAATCGCCAGTTTGCCGGTTCGGAGCTGCTGATCGACCTGGATGGGTTTGCCGTTGACCAGCATCTGGAGTACGCTGGACTCGACCGTGCATTCAACACGATTCCAGTTTCCCGGCTTCTCCAGCAACAGAGTAAATGGAGTTTGGCTCGTGGATGAGAATATCAGCGGTTTGCTTGCTCCCGGCAATTCAACGGCCAGACTCTCGGAATTCTCCAAGAAGCGAAAGTCGAGGACAAGGCCTTGGATCTCAAGTGATTGCTCGGTTTCCAAGCCAGACTCACGGGCCGAAACATTGCCATCAAAGGCAAGTATCCAATCTTTGGCTTGCCAAGCACTGGGCGCAACACTCTTCCAGCCACGCAGGTCGAGTCCAGAATAAAGGGATCGGTAACCGCGATCGACGGTTGCCACGAACTTGGGATCTAATTCTGGACTTGGCAGCTGTCGAATTCGCGCGTTGCGGTAGTGGACTACGCCGCCTTCGGATTCGAGACAGATGTAGCCTTTACGTGGACTGGCGTTTTTTCCGCGTGTCACCACTTCGCCGTTGACTGCCAAACTGATGTTGCCGTTTTCACAAACGATTCGATAGTGGTTCCATTCTGGGCTGGGCCGTGAGCGTTCGGCAGTCGGAAACGCACGCTTGCCACCACGACCGTTGACCGGCGTCATGTCGGCACCATGGATTGGGAAGATATCACCATGGGTGGTGTGGTTCTGCGTATTCCCATACGCATTCTCTAATACTTGAACTTCGATGCCACGATGAAATGGGACGCCACGCGCTGTGATGTCATCCGCCCAAACGAAGATTCCGGCATTGCCGCCAGGCACCATGTGTCGCCATTCGATCTCCATCTCGAAGTTTTGATACATGCGTTTGGTGCGAATCTCACCAATTGGTTTTCCCGAGCAGATCAACATCCCATCTTGAAAGGACCACGTCTCGGCAGGCGTGTTGACTAGCTCCCATTCCGATAGATCACGACCATTGAACATCGGTTGCCAGTCGCTCGTGGCTTCCGCTGGAGTTCTTTGCGCTTCTTGGGCCGCTACGGTTTTGACTATTGAACAAAGGCTGCAAAGCAATAGGAAGCAAACGGCATCACGAGCGATTCGCTGGGGACGATCACCTTCACGCATATGACTAATCCTGCTGTTGCGAGTAAAACGCGATCCTTCGGAAGTCTGCTGGGAATTCTCCATAATTCCCTGGTGCCGAGAATCCTGTTAGGCGAGCGGCAGATGAGCACTTACCTGCCGTAGTGGATTTCGCCAGAAATCCATCGAGAAAAGGGAATCCTGGCGAATTCCACTACGGTAACTTTTCACCTGCCGCTCGCCTTATACGCTTCTCCGCACGGTGTACTCTTCGCTCAGACCGTCTCAGCAGCAACGCTGCGCAAGGTACTGACTACCTGTTCCATACTTTGAACCCGATCGCTAGGGTTGGGTTGTACGCTTTGCATAATCAAGCCACCCAGTGCCTTATCCAATTCGGGGCGATATTCGAAAATGCTCTTCGGATTGGACGTGTCGTGATTCAAGGCAGCCAAACCACTGACTTCACCGCCCGGCCACGGGAATTCAAAGGTCAGCAGTTGGTAGCATGAAACGCCAAACGAAAATATGTCGAGTCGTTGGTCGGTAGCACGACGCCGCACGATTTCGGGAGCCATATACAGCGGGGTTCCCGTGCGGTTGCCCGGTTTCATGAAGGGCTCTGTGGCTGGAACGGTCAACCCAAAGTCAATCAGTTTAACGAGCTGCAGGTCTGAGGTGCAGATAAAGTTACGTGGGCAGATATCTCGATGTATAAACCCGCGCCGATGAACATAGTGCAGCGCTTCGGCCATTTGCTTTATCATCGACAGACGCTTGCCTTCCATGCGAGTCTGCTCTTTGCGTTGGATCAACGTATTGACGCCGGGACCGTCAACAAATTCCATGATCAAGTACGGCTCGTTCTTGACCGACAGACCGTACTCCAGCGTCTTAATAATGTTGGGGTGATCCATCATGGCGGCGATTTCACCCTCGGTGGGCTTGTTCATGCCCTTGAAGCGGCTTTCGAAAAACGTGAACTTTTCAAAGTCGCATAGCTTGAGCCCGACGATCTGATCGTTTTCGCGATCGCGAGCTGCATAGAACTTGCTCATGGTGCCACTCACGGCTGTCCGCAAGCGTTCGAAACGAGCTTCGATGTCTACCTTCTTGTTGGACTTCAACGACGGTTTCTTGTCCTCGCCACTGGAGGACTTCTTGCCGAAACCGAGCTTGTCAAATAGGCCCATGGATTGATTCTACTTTCCGCAGTAGTCGATCGCGCGGGCTATTTCGTTCTTTAGCCGATGCCGCTCGACGATCCGGTCGATGTAACCATGTTCCAGCAGGAATTCACTGGTTTGAAAACCGGCCGGCAATTCGATTTTGATGGTGGCCTTGATCGTACGTGGGCCGGCGAAGCCGATCAGCGCTTTGGGTTCGGCAAACACCAGGACGCCCAAGGATGCAAAACTGGCCGCCACGCCGCCCATGGTGGGATTCGTTAGCACGGAGATATACAAACCGCCTGTGGAGTGGTACCGCGCTAGCGCTGCGGAGACTTTGGCCATTTGCATTAGCGACAGAATACCTTCATGCATTCGAGCCCCGCCACCGGAACCACTGACAATGATCAGCGGCAGATCTTGGGCTGTGGCACGTTCCACCAATCGCACCAGACGTTCACCCACGACGGAGCCCATGCTGCCCATGATGAAGGCCGAATCCGTAACGCCGATGGCTACGCGGCGCGCACGGATCATACCGCTGCCTGTCAACGATGCGTCGGTCAGGCCCGTGCGCTTTTGCTCGTCAATTAAGCGATCCGCATAGCTTTTCTTGTCGGCAAACTGCAACGGATCCGTGGGGCGCAGATGGCCATCCCATTCCTCGAAGGTACCCGCATCGAGAACTTGTTCGATGCGCTCTGTGGCGGACACGTAAAAATGATAATCGCATTTGGGACAGACATTCTGCAGTCGCTGCGCTTCCTTGCGATAGACCGTCGCCAAGCACCCCGGGCACTTGACGAAAACACCCTCCGGTACGCCGCGTTTGCGGACTTCGCGCAAGTTGGATACGGGTTCAATAGTGGCCATGGAATCCTCAGAACGTGACTAGATATCCCGTGGGGAGTCGCTCCCTGGGCCTGCTGAGCCGATTGGGCCGCTGAGCCGTTTGCCGGTTCAGCCTCATTCTACACTGCTGCCAACGTAAAATTTTTCGCCAAGGCTGCTCGCGAGACCTGCAGTGTCTCGAATTGGCCAAAATCTAATTCTGACTTCCAAAGGTCACCAATGCTACCACCGACCAAGGAAAAACGCACAATCGAAGCCATAGGCTGCGGAATGATCAAGCCAATGCGTCCGCCCTCATGTTTGCGAAGCAGTTTGTCGACGTTCACGCGTACGCGAGCCAAGGCAGCCCGGACTGTTTCGCCTCCTGGCGGACAAATGTCTTCCGGATGGTCTTGAAACTGGCGGTATACCTTGGGTTGCAACCGTCGCACTTCCGCTACTAGCTTGCCCTGCCACAGCCCATGATCGAGGTTGCGCAGGCAATCGAGCGTCTTCTGCTTGCAAAAATTGCGCTCGCCGATCGCTGCCGCCGACACCAAGGCCGATTCGCAGGGAGCGACGTATAGACAATCCATCTTGATTTCTTGTAGTCCCAGCGATAGCTGTTCGGCCTGTTGCCGTCCGGTTGGGCTAAGTGGGATATCCAACGCTCCCTTGATACGCCCTTCTTCATCGAAGATGGTCGATCCGGGACGAATTAACAGTACTTCTAACATGCAAACCTACAGTAAGAACTAGTCACTGCCATCTGTGGAATCTACATCCCGATGGCTTCCATCAGCTGCCGCATGGCAAGCCGATAATCTTTCTGGCCAAAAATGGCCGAACCAACCACAAACAGCGTGGCACCAGCCGCGTGGCATTGCGCGATCGTTTGGGAGTTCACTCCGCCGTCAATTTCCAGCAGCAAGTCGAGCGACTTTTCTTTGAGAGTTCGCAGCTTTTCAAGAGCCACCGTGTTAAACGATTGCCCTCCAAAGCCAGCATTAACACTCATAATTAGCAATAGGTCGCATATTGGCAACAGTGGTTCCACGGCTGACAAGGGAGTGGCTGGGTTGAGTGCTAGACCAACCCCCACACCTGCCGCCCGAATTTGCTCAAGAACTCCCCTGACCGTCTCATCGCTGCCTGAACCGCCATTTCCCGGTATTTCTACATGGATCGTTAGACAGTCTGCACCCGCGTCCACGAACTGCTGCACATACTTGCCAGGTTGCGAAATCATCAGATGCACATCGAGTGGTAATCGGGTCAGACGGCGAATCCCTTCCACGATGGGCATACCATACGATAAGTTGGGTACGAAATGGCCATCCATCACGTCCAGGTGCAATGCCTTGACGCCCGCTTCTTCCAGCCGAGCTAATTCCCTTTCGAGATTCCCAAAGTCGCATTGCAGTAAGCTGGGTAGAACCATGGCTGGTTCCGCCCGCAATTGCTGCATCGCCTGGGTCGATCGTTGTGCTTCCATAAACGCCAATCTTTATCTGGCTGCACAGAAACGCAATAGCTAATCCGGCTCGCAAGATCCAAATCTGGCCCACTACAGAATTAAGGGTAGTGATTTCTCCGTTGAGGCCTGGTAAGGGCGGGTAGCCCTGTCGAGACTATCAATCGGATTTTCCAACGATTTCTACAACCCAACCCCTCAAGTTAGCCGTAATCGCCAGGCTTAACCCTCCAATCCGTTCAGGGCAGGGTCGGGAGAATTTTTCAGCAGCGCCCGCCACTGATGAGCTGCTGCTGGTCGAAACAGGTGGTTGCTAATGGGCTAAACGATTTAGCTGAAGAGACACCCGACCCACTTCCCGAGTCTGCTCCAGACTGGCGAAATTGGTTGCACCGTCGATGGGAAAGCTTTAGGCTGCTTACAACTACATCCAATTTTCAGCAGTTGCCTACCGCCCATTTTCTCCGGAGCTATCACAAATGTCCCACCCGCTCAGTGCCTCATTCCGTGTCGCTAGTGCGGCAGTATGCTTGCTTACGATGGTCTGTCCCGCGTGGGGACAAGACGGTAGTACGGTAGCCGTTGATCGCCAACCGTTCGAGGCTGGTGTAAGCCGCGTGGTCCAAGCCTTGCAATTGGCTGGCAGCCCACTTCCTGCCGACGAGCTGGCGGCTATAGAAAGACTGAAGGCCGATAGTGACGATGCCAAGGTTGTCCGCCAGTTGCAGGAGATTTTGGATAAGCACTGCTTGCTCGTCGTTTCGATCAATCCGGAGAGTCGCGTCAAGGTTGCGATGGGTGCGACTCGGCCACAGCTAGACCAACTGGGCTGGACCAATTTTCTGGTTAAAGTCGTCAACGAAGCTGGGGTGACCGCTCCACTTGAGATTACGAGCGAGCAAGCTCAACCGATGGTCAAACGCAGCAGTTCGTCCGCCAAGCCGGAAATTAAGATCACGCCCGCTGATGCCGCTCGACGCTGGCTCGACATTGCTTTGGTAACGTCCCAGCCGATGACCAAGACACTCTCGGGCTTGCCGGCCGAATATCGCATCGTGCAACTTTACAGCCGCGATGCGGGGCAGCGCGAAGCCACGTTGGCGATGCACGTTGGCCAAGGAACGCAGGACTTGGGGTTCCGAAGCGAGGTGCCGATCCTGTTCGACTGTCGTCCGTCTGTTGAGATTCCGTTGGCCATTCGCGACGAAGATGGAAAGCCGACGATCTGCAGCCTATTGATCAAGGATGAACATGGACGTGTCTATCCAAATCCCTCGCGGCGACTGGCGCCTGACTTCTTTTTCCATGAGCAGATCTATCGTAGCGATCGTGACACGATCCAGCTCGCGCCGGGCAAGTACCAGATCGTCGCTTATCGCGGTCCCGAGTACGACGCAATCAGCATTCCGTTGACAGTCACGCCCGAGTCCCATGCGCAGCCGCTCGAGATTCAACTCGTGCGTTGGATCCACATGGCGCAGCACGGTTGGTTTTCAGGCGACCACCACGTGCACGCAGCGGGCTGCGCTCATTACGAAAATCCGACGGAAGGGGTAACGCCTCAGGATATGGTGCGTCACTTGGTCGGCGAGGACCTGAATGTTGGCTGTGTACTCAGCTGGGGTCCGTGCTGGTATTACCAAAAGCAGTTTTTCGATGGCAAAGTATCTGCATTGTCGCGTCCAGGCAATTTGATGCGCTATGATGTTGAAGTCAGTGGTTTTCCGTCGTCGCACGCAGGACACTTATGCCTTTTGAATCTGACCGAGGACGACTATCCAGGCACCGATGCGATTGAGCAATGGCCGACTTGGACGTTGCCGGTCTTGAAATGGGGCAAGGACCAAGGCGGCGTGGTTGGTTACAGCCACAGCGGCTGGGGGCTGGCCCTACCCGACTATTTGCCCAACGGCACGCGCGGTGCCTTGCCCAATACTTGGGGCGGTGGTCGCGATCGAGCCGGGCGGGCGGCCGACAAGTTGCCCGACTACGCCATGCCGCCCTTCGATGGAATTGGGGCGAATGAGTTCATCGTCACGACCGCCCACGAAGTGTGTGATTTTATTAGCGCCGTCGATACACCCGTCATTTGGGAAATGAATATCTGGTATCACACCCTCAATTGTGGCTTTCGCTCGCGCATCAGTGGCGAAACGGATTTTCCATGTATCTATGGAGAACGTGTGGGATTGGGCCGCAGCTATGTTCAAGTCGAGAAGTTGGCGTCTGCGGATCAGCTCCAATACGAGGACTGGGTGCTCGGTCTCCGCGATGGGCGCAGCTATGTTGGCGACGGGCTCAGCCACTTGTTGCAATTCTCCGTGGGAGAACAGCAATTGGGCGCTGCTGGCTCGGCCGGCGGAAAGCCGAGCCAACTCGATCTTGACCAACCCGGTCAGCAAGTCGTCAAATGTACGGTGGCTGCCAAGCTACCAGAACAACGCGATGCACTGGGGACAGCAATTGCGTCTCGGCGGTTGGATGAGAAACCCTACTGGCACCTCGAACGCGCGCGCATCGGCGACTCCCGGCGCGTGCCTGTCGAATTGATCATGAATGGCCACGTGGTAGACCGTCAGGAAATCGTGGCCGACGGCGAACCCCATCCGCTGGAATTTTCGGTTGACATTCCGCATTCGTCTTGGTTGGCCGTGCGCGTGCTGCCTAGTCTGCACAGCAATCCGATCTTTGTCGAAGTTGGCGGAAAACCGATCCGCGCTAGTCGCCGATCGGCTATTTGGTGTCGCGATGCCGTCGAAGTTTGTTGGAACCAAAATCGGACGTTGATCCGTCAGGAAGAGATTGGTGCCGCCAAAGAAGCCTATGACCAAGCTGCCGCCATCTACGCCCAGATCGCCGAAGAAGCCATCGCCGACTAACCTTAATGCTCACTTTACGCGTCGAACATGAATGACAATATATTTTCGCCTGGGCTAACCTCAGGCACAGTTGTTGCTGCTGACGGACAGATCAAGCAAGTGCCAGCCGGTTGGGTGTTGCTCTCACCGGGCGACGCAGCGCTGACCCGTCGCGTCAAAGCGGCCGGTGAGTATTGGGCAATGCAGGAGAAGAAAGGCCGCAAAGTCTTTTCACTTGGCGTGTGGGCTCCAGCCACCACGATCGACAAGATCAGAGCGGATCTGGCCTTCGAACGTTCGACCGAGAGTTATGCGAAACGCCAACAGTCCGCGGCGGTGCGGCGCGAGAAAGTACAGCAAGAATATGTCGAAGATTTCACGCAAGCCTTGCTCGACTTCCTTGATTTTCACCCCACCCATGCTGAATTGGCTCAGCGTCTAGCCCTGGCTGTCGCCGAACATGCGACACCGGTTGGCAGTGGTACCGTGGCACGAACCAAGCGACTAACCGTGGAACAGCGTGCCGAAGCAGCAGTAATCGCCTGGATGCGCCATCAAACGACCGCTTACGATTCCATGTCCATTCCGCGCCAGCGCGGCAAACGTCGCGAGGTCCGACGCATGTTGGCCAGACGCTCACACGAACTGCTGGCCTGCTATCGCCGCGGTCTTAGCAATGCCGACGCATGTCCGTTGCGTTCAGCCCTGAACTCACCATAAACGACACGACGCTAGCGGGCTCCACGTGAACCTCAGGCGCTAGCCGTGGGCTTCGGTTGCACTTCAGGCGCTAGCCGTGCGCTTCGCGTGAACCTCAGGCGCTAGCCGTGGGCTCTTGGGGTGAGGTTGGCCATTTGGGGTGAGGTTGGCCATTAGAGCCCACGGCTAGCGCCTGAGGTTCACGAAGGTACGGCGCACAGATTCTACAGCCCGCGAGCCGTACAGCAGAACCGGTGGGCTTGCGCACCTCCGCTATATCGCGATTTGATTACTTACCGATTCCCCGTCCTACGGCCAACAAGTACGCGAGAAACATCACCAGGCTGGGTACGTCCAATAGCGTCCCCCACAGGCCCATCTGCAAGAATCCAAACAGCGAATAAGCGACAACCAGCGCGCGCGAATCCTTATGAAAGAAAAATCGGTAGCAGGCTGCCCCAAGTCCGCCCAAGAAAACCCATCCAAAGCTCAATACGCCGACGATGCCCAGCTCAACCCACAAGTGAACCCAGCAGTTCTTGGCACGCCATACCAAGTGGTCGTCAGACGTAAAATACCAGCGTTGGCTGCCATCACTCCAGTCGCCATTATCGACGATGGAATTCCCTTTGGCATCGACCAATCGAACGCTAGAGATTTCAACTGCAGACCCAGGAACACCGCTGGCTGAGAATCCCAGAGTAGTTGGGCAGAATCTTCGCAAAGCAGGCGATTGCCCATCTTGGCCCATCAGCTCGGTTGGAAGTGTGTTGATGGTGCACTGGATAATTCCTTCATCTTCATCTCGATTCAAAGTCACGCAGTCATACGACTGCAGCAAGCTCTTGTGACACAGATGAACTTGTAACAGTCCACTATCTCGGCTTGTCGGCTTTGCATCTACGGTTAGCTGCCAAGGCAACGGCCGTCGAGCGTCGACGAATTGTTCCAAGTAGATCCGCTCGCCAGCGTACATTTGCACAGCGACCTGATCGCCAATTTCTATCAAGCGAATCGGCTGTACTGGACGGTATTGCCAGCGACGGCAGGTCGCCGGATAGCTTCCAAGACCGTGCCCCAGCCAAACCGAGTTTGGCTCTTCCAAGGACTTGTGTACGATCGTGGTCCAGTGATCGACTCTCCGCTGAAAATCTGCGACGGTAGTGGAAAACCGACTTCGAACCGAGTCACCAATTTGCCATAAAGCAAATGCTGTTAGGCACACGATCAGAAAACCAACCCAAGCCAGATTTCGACGAGCGTAAGACTTAACCCCCACAGAGCCTGCGTCACCTAGAAGAAAATTCAGGCAAGCCAAGACCGGTAAACTAACGATCGCGTATACGATGAGCGCACGCGACATGGTTGCGAAAATGGCAAACGCACAAAAAACTTGCAACCCAATCAACGCCACTGCCCCGAACTTCCGATCCTTGGGCAGTTGAACAAGAAACGGAAGTACAAGCGCCCAAAACGCATCGATGTGCTGGCCGCCAATATGCATACTCGTGAATGGTCCAGTCGCCCGCAGAACTTCGGAAAAGTTGAACAAGCCGACCGTGACCATTCTCTCGGCAACCGTTAACAAGGCGACAACAAATGCGCTGACTTGCACTCCTGCGCACAGTCGACGCCACGTTTGATCCCGACCAATAGCTGCCACGGCAAGCTGGCTGGTGGCCATAGGAACGATCAGCAGCGCCCACACAACGGGTAGCGCTTGCTGGATCGTATTCGCGCGTGTCGTATAGACGCTCAATTGATCGCCGACCACGCGGCTGGGCAGTTGACTCCACCCTTGCACAATGCCGATTAGCAGGCATAAGCAGATCGGCGACCAATACCAACTGGCGCTTGAGCGAAGAGACAGCCACACGGTCCGCCTGTCCTCACGCGGCTCATTGGCTAATTCAAAGTAACGGCGAAATTTCTCGCCAGCAATTAAGCCACACAGCAGAATATCGCGTTCTTGTGGGAAGAGACTTCCCGTCCAAGGGTAAAAGGTACCAACGAAGATAATACTGGGCAGCGCCAGCAACCAAAACTTGGGGATTCGAAAGGCCAAGCCCGCTAGCAGCACGACGAGCATCCCCATCGTCCATGGCGCCACAGCATGCGCAGACGCCAGGTACAGTCCCACGACCAGCAACGCACACGGTACCTGTGAATTAGGTAACAGCAAAAAAAATCTCGGCCTATTATGTCTCATCACGCATTTTTCGTTTAACGGCAAGCCGTAGGCGATTGAGTTCGAAGTATGTTGCCATGTTCTGTCATGTTGACACAGTCGCCTACGGCTTGCCGTTAAACGATTCGTAACCGTGAACCGGTTACAACGATTCCTCCAAGCGACGATCTAGCTCTAGCGACAACAGTCTACGACTGGGCATGAGCATTCGATAGGCCATGACACCCACGATCGCCCCGACTGCATAAATGATCCAATCAGTCGCATCGGGAACTAGGGGTTCCAAGAAGACTTGTCCGACTTCGATGCTGATGGACATCAACGCTATCCACACCACACTCAGCACCACAATCAACCTGCGATAAAATCCGCTCGCATCCGCCCGCGACGCCCAGCCAGCCAAGCAGAAACTCAACATGCCGAACACAGCGATCTTAAGCAAAATATTTTCACCGGCCTGAAACTCGCTCGAGGAGTGAGCTCGCGCAAATGGCACACTCAAGATCCCTTCGAACCGCGACTTCAAGACGTCGGTGTCGCGCACAACTCGTTCGAATCGCAATAGAAAACCAGCCAACATTACTCCGCTCCAGCTGGCGGCAGCGAGAAACCAAAACCAAACGCGATCCAACCGCTGCAAAAAACGCCAGAAAATCTTGGCCACCTGGGCGGCGAACAATACGCCGAGTGCTGATGCGGCTACGTCCGTGACAGACACCGCCCGGCTAAACACCGGCACCTTGACGATCTCCAAGGCACACGCCCACAGCAGCCCCGTTCGAACCGCATGCTGCCGGTTGCGGAGTAGGACCGCCAATAACGTAAAAGGAACAACTCTGAAGGCTGCTATGCAAAATAGAAAAACGGATTTCTTGGTCAGCGAAAGATCCATGATTTGAAAGCCACCCTTGGCAGCTTTGGATGACCATTCCGCCGGTGACCAGATCAAGTCGAGCGGCATCAGATTGTAGAGCAACAAGCCAAGCATGGCGAACTGCATCGCAATGCCCCAACGCGTCACGCCGGGGCTGGCCATCAAGAAGGCTTCTATCTGAGTCGCCAACTGGCGTCCCATGAGCCACCATAACGCTACTCCGGCAAATGCTCCGATGACACCCGCGAATATGTCGTTCTGCGATACCACGCGCGGTGGAAACCAGATCTGTACAAATTCAATACTGAACACAACGGCCACCAAACTAGCCACGATCAACGGCGAAGCAAACAGCAGAGGAACTCGGCTTTTTCTCCGCCAATCCACGGCTCCGGCTGCAAGAAAACCCGAAGGCAACATAATGAGACCATTGGCTACCCAGTCTGCTCGATTGCCAATCGACAGGTTCAGCCAGGCAATCGCCTTGAAGCTCGCGATGGTCTCCCCCCAGGAACGCGGCGTATAGCGAAGCGGAACTAACGACGCATAGATGACGAAGAGAGTTGCGAAAACTGCCAGAATCCCGAGCGTAATCCTCGCCAATTTCACACCGGCATGCCGCGAGTTGGTTGAATTCATAAATATATTAAGTCTTCGAACTTGTGCTCGCGCAGTCGCCCGCAAGCAGAATCTCAGCCTTGTTCCAGCCGCATAATCGCTACATCTTAACGCCTGGTCTCAGGGCAATCGTCACGATCTGCAAATGCAACAGAATTTTTCTTGACTCCCCAGTCGCCGATCGCTTCTAGACTGCTTCCCTGAGCAATTCAAGGTAGTTTTCAGATGTGTTTGATTTTCCGCTAGTGCTTCGTCAATGGATTAAAGCTGGGGTTTGGCCTTCGTAGCTGGACTCGCCAGAGTTCGGAGCGAGGATGGAAATTTAGAGTAGTGGACGAGGCTACGAGTCCCTTGTCCACTACGACTAGCGCCATTCCGCCCATTACTCTAATTCTTTGCCGTCGCAGAGCACTTCGAAAGTCTTTCACACACTACTTGAAGCTACACATCATGACTTGCAACTCTGAAAAAGGCTCCACGTATGTCGTGCGCACTTGCTGTGACCGCCATGGTCGCACCCCGTCCGCTGTCCGCGATCGACAAAGACATCGATGTTTCCTTAGCACGCACTGAAAGCGATCTAAACGGCGCGTTTAGCTTGCTCTACGATTCGTACTTGCGGGCTGGATTAGTCCAACCAAATGCGATTGAAAAGCGACTGACGCCGTTCCATTTGCAGCCGACCACCGAAGTGCTCGTAGCCAAATACGAAGGGCAAGTCGTATCGACTATGACCATGGCTGCCGATAGCTCGCTCGGGCTACCCATGGAGAGCATGTACCCGCAGCAAGTCGCCGAACTGCGTTCGCGTTCACTGCGTCTGGCCGAGATGGGCAGCCTGGCCGACCGACGCAATTCGCCAGTTCGCTTCGCCTGTGTCTTCGCCGAAATGGCGCGTTTGGTCGTGCAAGTCGCCGAGTCGCGCGAAATTGATGCGCTCGTCCTAGCCTCGCATCCGAGGCACGCCAAACTCTATGCGCGCACGTTGGGATTTAAGCAGTTTGGGGATTTGACGAGTTGTCCGTATGCGAAGGGCAATCCGGCGGTAGCCCTGCTGTTGGAATTTGATCGCGTTCGCGGCACTGCCGCCTATGATCGGCTGGTTGCCGAGCGGATTCCCTACCACGACCTGCAACCAACGGACTGGCCCACCGATACTAGGGCTTATCTCCAAGCCCTATACGCTCAACAATCGCAGTCCACATCGATCCCAACACGAATAGCCAGCTAATGAACCTCAGGCGCTAGCCGTGGGCTTCCTGCGCAGCCCGTGGGCCATACTAGCCGTGGGCTATAGGCCTCCCGCAGCTCGTGGGCTATAGGCCTCTTGCCAGCTCGTGGGCTTTACTAGCCGTGGGCCTCCGTGAACCTCAGCGCCAGCCGTGGGCCTTGGGGGCGGAGTTGGCCATTAGCAGCCCACGTCCCGAGGAGCCCACGGCTGCGCCTGAGGTTCACTAGAAAACCACGGAGCCTAGAAAACCAGTCCCGAGGAGCCCACGGCTAGCGCCTGAGGTTCACAAGACCGCGAGCCGGTGCAGCAATACCGGGCTGAGCATGCTCCAGCTCAGTTGGCGCGAATGTAGACATCGACGGGCAGGCCGATCGGCAATTCGGTCGCGGAATCCAGCTCGACCCACACGCGCCGGCTACTCGTAT
This sequence comes from Pirellulaceae bacterium, assembly GCA_041398985.1. GTDB lineage: Bacteria > Planctomycetota > Planctomycetia > Pirellulales > Pirellulaceae > Aureliella. The sequence goes on along the minus strand of JAWKTR010000031.1, from coordinate 16,727 downwards.
CACTGCGTTCCCCGGCCCACTGTCCCAGCATCTGCTTGGCGTGCATCAGCGGCTCAATCTCAACAATCTTTCCGACTGCGAGAATCCCGTCCGCAGCGTCCGACTCGATCTGCGCAGACTGTCCCAATTTCACCTTCAAGGCGTCGAATTCGTCCACTTCAACAACCACTCGCAGACGTGAAGTATCCGACAGCACAATCAACGCATCGGGGTTCCCGGGACCCGTCAATTCTCCTACTTCTGCGTTGATGGCTAGAATCCGAGCGTCGCACGGAGCTCTGATCTGTGCATGGTCAAGACTGATTTGCGCGATGCGCAGCCGAGATTCTGCGGCGCGAACAGCAGCCGCAGCGGCCAACAAATCGTCTTGGCGAGGCGGTAGCTCGAGAGTTTGGAGTCGAGCGTTCGCGGCGGCCGCCGTAGCAGTCAGAGCCCTTAATTCCGCGTACAGATCGTCAACGGTTTGAGGACTGATCAGATTGTTAGTTGAAAGTTCCGCCGCGCGGCGATACGCCTTTTCGGCTCCATCCAGCCTGGCTTTGGCGGCCTGCAACTCTTGCGTGGCTGTTTCAATCTCACTGCGGCGAACACCATTTTCCAACCGCTCTTTCTTGGCCATCTCCCAGTCCAATAAGGCCGCCGCCAACTCGCATTCTTGCTTCGAGCGTTCCGCGTCTAGACTCAGTAAGACATCACCAGCCACGACCCATTGCCCTGGTTTGACATGCAGATGTTGAATCTGCTCCGTGGATCTGGCGCGCAACTGGATAGTGTCCGTCCGACCTACGATGCGACCTGGCGCGCGGATACTAGTGCTCGACGCATGGATCGGTCGAATAACTGGCGGCTGCTCGCGTCCCCGCCGTTCTCCTAAGAACAACGTCAGACCAATACACAACACAACGAAGAGAATGATGAGTAAATGCTTCATCATTGAAACCTTCCATTTTCGATATAACATACGCGATCTGCGTACGGCAGAATGCGCGGATCATGTGTGACAACTACCGTCGCAGAGTCCGTGGTGGAGACCAGTTCTCTGAGTAGTTCCATAACTTCGATACCAGCCCTGCTATCGAGGGCAGCGGTAGGCTCATCGGCGAGTAAAAGTTTTGGCGAAGTGATGACAGCGCGAGCCAAGGCGACGCGCTGGCACTGTCCTGGGCTCATTGCATTAGGCAACTGTCGGCGATGTGATTCCAAACCAACACGTTTGAGCAGTTCCGCAGCTTGCTCGCGAGCGGACTTGAGCGGTGTCCCGTTCAGGGTAAGCGGTACAGCCACGTTGTCTTCCGCCGACAGCCCGCGGATCAGTTGAAAACGTTGAAATACGAAGCCAATCGACTGACGTCGCACCTGCGTACGCTCAGCAATGCTCAGTTGGTCAACACGCTGCCCCGCGATCGTGACTTCTCCAGAATCACATGCCAGTAAGCAGCCCATGACCGAGAGTAAAGTGCTCTTGCCGCTCCCTGAGGGACCTGACAAAAACACACACTCGCCTTTGGCAGCCGTAAAATCGACTCTGTCCAGGACCCACTGCCGCTGGCCACCGATTTCGTAGGACTTACGAATCTGTTTAGCCACCAGCACGTCTTCTCTGGCTGCGAATCTCTTTGGACTGCGGCGACTTGTCGCCGCTTTGGTATGGCTTTGTGCTTGTATTAATTCTTGCATAAAACTGGCGTTAACTATTTACCCTTGTTTTTCTTGCTTTCTTGACACTTCTCGCTGATCGCACCACATAGGTCAGCCTCTCCGAGGCTGGCACCAGCAAAGCATTTGCTCCTTCGAGTCTCGGAGAGACTCGACTACGTGAATGGGCGACGTACTTCCAACTTCATACGAGCAAACAGTTTATGGCTATGGGCGGTACATTCTCTTTTCTATTGACCTTGCCTCCCAAACCTTAACCTTGCAGCACAGCATGTGGATCAACCCGCCGCACGCGCCAATAGGGCAGCGCGGACGCCGACAAACATATAGCCAGTACCAAGGCAGCGCTCGCCCAGTAAAGGCTCAGTGGAATATCGATGGATGCTCGGGGAGTACTGAGCAAGGCTTGGATGACTTGGGTGAAGACAATTCCTATACCAATGCCAGCCACCGCTACCATGGACGCTTGGGCCACGAGCACCTTGACTAGTTCGCGTTCACTGGCACCGAGCGCTTTGAGCGTCGCGAACTCGCTGATGCGGTCCAGCACCATTGCATACAGTGTCTGAGCAACCATGACCAACCCCACCAGCAGTCCCAGCATGGTAGCTGCGCCGAAGCTAAGTCCAATTCCAGTGCGAGTCATCCAAAAGTTGACACTTGTAGCCGCATATTGATCAGCCGATGCGGCGGTAACGTCACTTAACCGACGGCAGATTTCGTCGCAGATTTGAGCTCGGTCAACTCCCGGTTGAACCCGCACGAGAAAATAGGAGGCCGCCGTCGGATCGCCTTGGGTAAAGTCGGTCGCGCGATCGTATGTGGTGAAGATATACGGTGTCACTAAGAAACTGAGAATGCCATGACACTTGCCCGCGATGCGCGCACGCCGTCCGCCAATCTCGCGCATTTCACCCAACGCAGGGTTGTGGAGTTTTGCATCGTCGCAGGTATCGCAGATAACGCTATGCGCCGCATCCAATGCTTCAGGCGAACCGTGGACGATTGAGTACGCGCGGCCGAGTTGCGAGCCTTCGACGACTCCCACCACGGTCACGCCCTCAAAGTTTCCGTCGGGCAGGCTCATCTCTGAGAATCCGATGCGGATCGGCTGTGCCTCTTGCACGCCCGGAATACTTCGAATCCGGTGGATCCATCGCTCGGGGATATCGTGGGGGAAGTCAACATTGTGCATACCCCGGTGTCCGACCCAGATATCGGCACCGCTGCGATCCACCAGCAGACTAGCTTTGCCAATCAAGCCGAAGAACAGACCGCCTTGGATATTGACCAAGACGACGGAGAAGATGACGCCGATCAAGCCGGCGAACAGCTTACCGCGATCGCTAATTAAAGTTCGAAATGCAATATTCCACAGCATGATTCGCCGTTCGCGTGGGCAATACGGAAGTACGAGTCGCAACTAACTTCGTCCATCTGTAGTAGCTGCAGGCATGGCGAAATAGCAGAAGTAGGGTTATTCCGACAGTTTTTCAGTAGTTACCTCATCACATCCGATACTTCTCGGTCCGCCCGCCTGCCCCAACCCGCAAAATGCCAATATTCTCTTCGTTTAACGACTAGCCGCAGGCGACACGACGACAGTGCATTCGTTTAACGACTAGCCGCAGGCGACACGACGACAGTTCTCATCGTTTAACGACTAGCCGCAGGCGACTGCGTTCGCACTTCCACACGCCGACTAGCCCTAGACGACAGTTCTCATCGTTTAACGACTAGCCGTAGGCGACTGCGCTCGCACTTCCACACGCCGACGCCTCCGCAGGCGTCAGTTCTCATCATTTAGGGACTAGCCGCAGGCGATTGCCTCCGCATAAGCAAGGGGTACGCTGTCGCCTACGGCTAGTCGTTAAACGAATGCACTGTCGCCTACGGCTAGTCGTTAAACGAATGCACTGTCGCCTGCGGCTTGCTCTTAAACAGCTGATGCAAAAAATGAACGGTACCACTCGGCGACAAGAATTGGGCACGTGTGTCGCGGACCACCAAAACGGCGGGTAGAATATCTGGCATCATCCTCGACGTCGTGTCAACAACTCCGTCTCATCCAGCGTGTCATGGCCGCTTCTCATATGAATGAAGATTCAGACCAGCAGCGGACGGGCAATGAGCAAACGCCGCGAACCGAAGTGTATCCATCAGACGATGTCCGCACCGCCGAATACCTGGCGACGACGTCGATTACCGATGGCACGTCAGCAGCAGTTACGAAAGACGACATGCCAGACGTCTTTGCCAAGTACCTAGCATTCGTTGGGGAGGGCAAGAGGCCGAATTCGGCTCAGTTCTTAAAAAGTTTTCCGAAGTATGAGTCACTGCTGCGCGAATTCCTCGAAGACCTAGCGACATTTCAGCGCGACCAAGGTGTGGATCATTCCGCTTCGTCCTGGAAGCCGAATCCGCTTTCGAGTGCACTGCCCGACGTACGCCAATCGCTGGAGCCCGGCGCGACCATCGGAAGTTATGTGCTACTGGAGCGCATCGGCCAAGGCGGCTTCGGGGCAGTCTGGAAAGCTCATGACGCGCGATTGCAGCGAGAGGTAGCGATCAAGTTTTCGTTGCGGGCAGCCACCGACCAGCGCGACTCGTCGTGGTTTACCCGCGAAGCCCGCGCGGCCGCGCAACTGAAGCACCCTCACATCGTGGCCATTCATGATGTCGGTCAAGCCGGGGACGTTCCATTTATCGTATCTGAATTCGTCCAAGGCGTAACGCTAAGCGAATTTGTAGATCGCAAACCAGTCGCACCACGTGTCGCCGCCGATCTTTGTCGTCGCATAGCGCTGGCGGTCGCGCATGCTCACGAGCATGGCATAACCCATCGCGATCTCAAGCCTGCCAACATTATTGTGGACATGCAGGGTGAGCCCCATGTGCTCGATTTCGGTCTGGCCAAGATGGAAGTCATCGACCACACGTTAACGGCTGATGATCAAGTTATGGGCACCCCGGACTACATGTCGCCCGAGCAAGCTCGCGGCGACTCACGCAACGCCGATGCTCGCTCCGATGTCTACGCCTTGGGTGTCATCTTGTTTGAGTTGCTGACAGGCGAAGTGCCCTTTCGCGGCACGTTTCACGCAATCATTAAGCAACATGTTGAAACGCCGGCACCATCGCCGCGGACGCTTGATACGAAGTTGCCTATTGATTTGGAGACGATTGTCCTTAAGTGCCTTGAGAAATCGCCGCAACACCGTTTCGCCAATGCCACCGAACTTGCCGCCGAACTCCAGCGCTACCTATCCGGTGAACCCTTAACCTCCCGCCCCCAAGGCGCCATCACCCGTTTCGTTCGCTGGTTCTTGAATAACCCAGAATTCGTCACGATGGCTTGTGGAGTTATCTTTCTTCTGGCCGGCACGCTATTGATTACCTGGACACTTACCGGGATCTTTGTAACAGCCTTTGGGTTTGCAGGCGAGGACGGACCGTCGGATGCCATTGGGGAGTTAACGCGAGCGATCGTGTTTGTTGGTCTGCCGATCTTGGCGTGCGGTTATGCTATCATGAAAGAGTGGCGATATGCGCTCGCAATTTCTCTTGTAGTTTCCATGGTTAGTACGATTACTGCGCTTGCTTGGATCTATGGGAATCATTGGTCGTGAAGATCTTCACGGTTCAGTGCATGATCGATTTCCGCTTTTCGTCCTGCTGACACAATTTGCGCTAGTGCTTTCCGCGCTCTCTGCAGCAACACTCGTAATTCAGGCGAGACACCGCAAGAATCAGCACTAGTGCTTGAACGACATTAAGGGTAGTGGACGAGGCTACGAGTCCCGCGCGCCCTGGATGGTCTGAATTCTTCTTGACAGCGGCATTGAACTCTGGCGGTTGCCACTGCCCAAGAATGCGACCGCACCCGCTAATTTCTGGACACAGCCAAGCAACTTCGTCCCGGTGTAATCGGCATGGACTGCACAATCAGAACATCCGACGTTGATAGACAACTCGCGCCAAGAAAGTCGCGGATTCACGACTCCATCGTCCTTAAGTGTAACCAAAACTCAACTCAGAAACTTTACCAGAATCAGATCATGGCTGACTGCCGCGAAATTCCTTTGCGACCATTGATGCCTACAGAATGAACTCTTAAACCTATGCAGACCGCAACAGTACCAAGAATTTTTGCGTCCCTCGACGGGGAAGAGCTTTCTGCACGCGTTGGCCGTGAAGCAATTTCTGCCGCTTGTGCGGCCCCATCGGCTGACAACAATCAACCCTGGAAATTCAGGCTCGACGCAAGCCGAAGCCGAATCGAGGTATTCTGCGATTTAGAGCACCGTCTCCCATCGGACGTAGATGGAATGTTCGATTTGCTTTCGCTAGGTGCTGCAATCGAGAACATGGCATTACAAGTTTCTGCCCGAGGCCGGCAAGCAATAGTTTCAACCCTCGACAAATCTTCTTACGATACCCAACAATTACGACATGTCGCCAGTCTTGACTACGCCCAGCAGACCGACGAGCCAACTGACCCGCTACTTGCGTTCGTCGATGCGCGCCAAACGACAAGATTTCCATTCTCAACAAGAAGGATCGAAGATAGATATCTCGAGCAGATCGAAAAGGCTTCGATACGCGACAACTCGGTGCGCTTAGAGTGGGAGCAAGACCGCGCAAAGATCCATAACATTGCCTCACTCGTCGCCCTGTCAGATAGCCTGCGATTCCGTTATCGCGCTTTTCATGAAGAGTTACATCGGCAGCTAAGACTTACGCCCCAGCACGTCGAGACTTCTCGCGATGGACTCGATTACCGCACGCTTGGCTTGCCACCGGGCGCCAAGTTGGTCTTACGTGCTCTGCGCCCCTGGGCAACCATGTCCTTTCTAAATCGCTTTGGACTGTCGAAACTGCTCTCAGTGCCATCAATGAACTTGGTCCGTCGGAGCGGTGCTATCGGCTTCGTTTATCTCAGCGACCGTTCAACACAGTCGATGATTGCCGGCGGGCGGGCTATGCAACGCATTTGGCTGCAAGCCACACAACTTGGCTTGGCGATTCAGCCTCTAGGTAGCCTACCGATATTTCTTGCCAACGAATCCTTACCGTCTGAGTTAAGCCCCCTTGGCGAACGCATCCAAATGCGAAGCAAGCAACTGACGCCAGCACCAGACCACTTCTTGCAGATGGCATTTCGAATTGGCTACTGCAAGCGTCGACCTTCAGTTCGCGTTACGCCGTGAGCCCTGCGTCATGACAAGCTAGAGTTCGTGCGGTAGACGCTGCGTAAGTCATCGCCATTGTCAATCATCAGCGATAGACCGGAAAACTTGTCCAACTAATCACAGGTTACAGAGTGAATCATGATCACAGATACAGACAATACATTTTCTGGAGCGCTGGCTTATGTCGCATCGAGCCAGCCCGAGACCGAGCCGTGGACTTATGAGCAGGCTTTCGCTCGCAATCAAGGGCTAATATCACCCGAGGGACAACAGAAACTGCGTGACTGCCGTGTCGCCATCCCAGGCATGGGAGGCGTGGGCGGGGTTCATCTGACAACACTTGCTCGCTTGGGCGTCGGCGCATTCAACATCGCCGACCGCGACGAGTTCAGCATTGCAAACTTTAATCGGCAGTTTGGTGCCACGGTTGGTGCCGTAGGCGCTTGTAAAGCCGCGACCATGGGATCCCATGCGCGCTCGATTAACCCGAATGTGGCACTCAATGTATTCCAGGAGCACGTAACGGAACAAAACATAGGCCAATTTCTAGACGGCGTTGATGTACTCGTTGATGCAGTCGATTTCTTTTCGATTGATGCTCGCCGCCTGATTTTTCGCGAAGCCCGTCGTCGCGGCATTTGGGCGGTCACCGCCGGTCCCATCGGATTCAGTACAGCTTGGCTGACATTTGACCCCAATGGCATGAGCTTCGATGATTACTTTGATTTGAATGACAACATGTCCAAAATAGACCAGCTAATTGCCTTTGCTGTTGGCCTCGCGCCACGTGCTACGCAAACCGCATATATGGACATATCCAAGGTAGACCTCACAAGTGGTGCGGCGCCCTCAGTTGGGCTAGCCTGCCAGTTGGCTAGCGGTGTCGCAGCGACTGAAGTTGTGAAGATTATTACCGGCCAAGGGGTTCTGAAACCGGCTCCACATTATCAACAGTTTGATTCTTACCGACTCAAACTGATGCACGGAGCGCTTCGCCAAGGAAACCGCAGTCTCATCCAACGGGTAAAACGACGGTACCTAAAGAGTGTTTGCGAGAGGAGTGGAATCGCCTAGGGCATTGCCCCCGAAGCCACGTCCGACTTAATACCAAGTTCACAGGAAAATTGATATGCCTTCAGCCCTGAGCTATTTACCTTTAATCTTCGGCCAAAATATTGGACCACAATTGCTCGCACGTACACCCGAACCTGACAATCAAGTTGTTACGGACAGTGCGCAAAGCGTGGCTGAATATGACCAGGTAATGAAAACGAAACTGGCAATTTCCTATGCATTGGCGATTGAAACGATATTCCGTACAAGGAGCAGTGGAATAGAATCAGCGATCGATATTGCCTGTGGTCCCGGACACCTCTCAATCAATATGGCGCGTGATTTAGGAATCAAACAATTGGTTGGCGTGGATCTATCAGAAGAAATGATCAGAACCGCATCGGCAAACGCAGAGAAACAAAACTCGACCAATGTCTGTTTCGAACCCGGTGATGCAACCGCCTTGCGCTTTGAATCCGATAGTTTTGACTTGTGCACAATGATGGACGCAGCTCACCATCTTCCAACGCTGGACGCGGTTTCCACTGCCTTGTGCGAGTTGGACCGAGTCTGTAAACCGAATGGCCACGTGGTAGTCATGGATCTAGTCAGGCTTCGATCGCATACGCTTACTGAAAAATACGTCAATCTTGTCGGCCACGAAAATGTGGAGTTTGGTCTAACGGACTTCCTCAAACAGTTCCGAGACTCCATGTATGCAGCATGGACTCCATCAGAACTGGCATCCGCTGTTCCCAAACTCAGTTCAAGGAAATGGGTTTCGATCGTTCCTGTGGGACTACCTTTCGCCCAGTTCTTACTTGGATTACCGGCAAAGCAAGTATCCAGCATTTACCCGAGGTGAAAAACCGTGGGACTTTCCACCTGTTCGAGCATTGGATCGAATGGAACATCTCTTCGCTTCGGTTGGAATTGCTCTAGCACCGAAGATGGATCTAAATGCGGTAAGCAATTTAAATAAGAACAGCTGCTGGAAACCAGCAGCTGTTCATCTTTCTACGACAATTACCGCATCATGCGAAATCAGTTCTTGCGTCGGCGACGAGAAACGCCTGCAAGCCCCGCAATCAAGCCCCAAACTGCGATCGAAGCAGGTTCGGGAACAGTATTAAGACCAAAATTAGCATTGTCTGTTAATACCACATTCAAACGGCCACTTCGCATCAAATGAAGCTGTTTGGCCCGTGATTGTACCATCAAACAACACCAACTCGTGTGTAGTAATATCTGTTCCTAGCAGGCTGAAGTCCTTATCTACAGCAACATCGTCTTTGAAAAGAACGCCTGCACCAAGATTTGACGCAATCACACTGAACCCGCCTGCTTCACTACCACCGAAGTTAAGTCCCTCTTGGAAGTGAAAAAAGTCGTCAGCGCCAGTCGCTGCCATGATCAAGTCCCAGTCATAGAGTGCACCAGTAAACCCAGCTATTCCTGTGGAACTATTGATGGTGGAGCCGTTAAGCTAGACAACGCAACGAAAATCGTGTCAGCAGTCAAGGCCCGCCCAATTCTGCAACCATTCCAGCGTCCATAATGCTCGCTAGTCCGAATTCAGCGACATTTGCACCACTGATCGCACCGAGAGAATAGGTATGGCCAACGCCAGTCCCACCAGTAACGAGCGTCTTAATTTCAGCAGCGAAAACAATTCCAAGTTGACCATTGGACGGATTGGTCGGACCAGGTAGGTCTACGTCAAGATCTATCGTATCAATCCGCAGGTACCCGGTAATCACATCACCAACTGAGTAACCTAAGCTACCGTCGGTGTCAACAAATCGCGAAAAGCTCTGATCGACAAGGTTGTCACGAATGCCATTATGAGTAATCTGACTGCTAAGTGTACCAGCTATGGCTGCTGGAGCACAAATCGCACAAAGCGTGGAAGCTACCACTAATGAAAACAATCTCATTATAAATCTCCAAAACCAACAAACATTCATTTAAATTCCGACACCAAGAAAGCGTTGAATCTACGAAGGTTTTATTAGTCCGTCCAAGACTGGACTAGGAGGTAAGGCACAGTCACAATGCAGCAAGTAACCAACCAAGCTGGGTACAAGCACAAATGCTTGTGGCACCGTATAAACCGCACTTGTTAGTGATGATTGGCTGGCAGCAGCGTCGCCCATCATGGATTGGGGAACGCCTTGTTCCAACCGCACTGGACCTTCATTCTGTGGAATCTCTCCTGCGACAGAGACTGAATCCCAGTCCGTACTCTTCATAACGCCAGCTTGAGCGATAGCACTCAAGCAGCAAAATAGAGTTAGGGAAATGAGTACGCGGGTAAACATAATGGTGATTATATCGATCATTCTGTGGCAGTGCAAGATACCCATTAGGACTATTGTTGAAAATTGATGTAAGTTCGCCGCTGGGAAATGCACGCAGCCAGCCCCCCGTTTGGTAGGTGAACTCTGATGCCCAGCTGTCCAAGCTTCCAGGGAGTCGCTACACTACCCGCCAAAAGAACTGTTCTTAGCGGAGTGAGCAAACTGGGAGGTTTAGCACAAGAATTAGTACGGAGCGCCAGTACGGCGAGCGGGCAAAGTACTTTCCTGCGCGACCGGGTTTCGGTGGTGATTCCTACCTACTGCGAAGCGGAAAACTTGCGTGTGTTGATACCACGCTTGGCGTCCGTCTTGCGCAACGCGGACATCGACGCCGAACTCTTGATCGTGGACGACGGGAGCTCGGATGGGACCAATGAGGTGTGCTTAGAGCTTGCGCGACGATTTCCGGTGCGGCTGATGGTCCGAAAGAGCAAACGAGGCCTGGCGAGTGCGGTGATTGACGGTATGCATGCCAGCCAATTTGAGATTGTCGTCGTCATGGACGCCGATCTATCGCACCCTGCGGAGCGCGTTCCTGAGCTGGTAGAGTGTATCAGCAGTGGTCGGACAGACTTCGCCCTAGGAAGTCGCTACATTCCCGGCGGTACCCTCGACCAGAAGTGGAGCATCTGGCGGTGGCTCAATTCAAGGACAGCCACCCTGCTGGCTCGACCACTCACCGCAATTCACGATCCCATGTCGGGGTTCTTTGCGATCAACGCGAGACTTTTCTGCGAACCGATGGGCTAAACCCAACAGGTTACAAAATCGGCTTGGAACTACTAGTGAAATGTAATTGCCGACGCGTTGAAGAGATTCCTATTCATTTCTCGAATCGCATCCATGGCGAAAGCAAATTGACAGTCCGTGAGCAGTTGCTCTATATCGTGCACATTATACGACTGTATCGATTCAAATTCCTGCGTCGCATTAAAGCGTAGCTCTTAGATAGCGTCAAAGCTGATTACCGCTCGTACTGAAGTTGTTGCCCGATGAAAAGCGAACAGCCAGCGAATAGCCGTCCGCAAGGACTGATGACGAGACCTTTCAGTTTGCTCATCGCCATCTTACTTATGTTGCTGGCAGGCACGCTGCGATTCAGCAAACTTGGCGACTGGCCGTTTGCTGGTGATGAAACAGCGACGCTAGTAGAAGCTCACTCGCTCTTTCACCCCGATGATCCATCGATTGACAGCGACAACCATATCGACTGCCTGTATCATTCCGCTGGCATACACGCACTACAAGCAGGAATTGAATTCTTCGGCGACGACGAATTCGGCGATCGTCGTCGGGGCGTTTCTGGGAACGCTGACCGTTGGGGTTGTCTTTAAAATGCTCCTACCACTTGAAGGCATGCCGACTGCAACCGCTTGCTCTTTGTTGGTTGCAACCTGGCCAGAGCATTTTTTCAATCTCAGCAGGCTCGATTCTACATTCTGCGCACTTTTCGTGTTTGTCCATTTTTGCGGTGCTTTGGCAGTCGAACGGCGAACGACGGCTCTTTACGTTGCAACCTGTAGTTTCGTAATTGCTGGGATCCTGTGTCACACGCTGCTGGTTGTATTATTACCGCTTGTAATGGTCGGCATAATTGCAAGCGCATTGCCGACAAGAAGAACATTCCGCCTAGTTTCCTCGTCGTCTTTTCAATTTCAACAATCGCCATTGTCTTATTTTACGCGGTTATCTGCAGCCACAGATTTCTGGGTGGAATAATACATCGGATTTCGGGTACGGAGTTGTGCGTTCCCGCCTTGCATCGGTCAACATGTTGGGAACGCCAGTCTTTCTCCTTGCGACATTGGGATTCTTGCAGATCGTCCTGTAAGCCTCGCCTTGGGGCCTACTGGGCGACATGTTTCATCGGGTTTGCTGGAGCAACAATTGCGTTTCCTGTTCTTGTAAACTACCACCCTTCCTACGTTTTTGCGTTCTCGATTGCGTCGATTTTTCTTGCTGGTATGGCGATAGGAAAGATTTACAGCCTGCTTCAAACGCAGAGTCGAATTCTCGCAGCAGCCTGGGTCAGCATGGCTTGCTTGGGAAACGCTCCTAGTCTAGCTAGCCACTATTTGGATGGTTCGCGTTGTGACCTGCCGAACTGCGGCTGGTGCGGCAATGGCGAGACGGTGATCGAGTCACCGGTTACTCAATGGGCATTTTTGCAATCTATGCAAAGGATTGCGCAGACGGAATTCCGCTACCTCGTTCTTCTGCAGAAGTGACTGCGTTCCTTGCAGACAAAAGGCAGAAGGAGGGCGTCTATGGATAGTTGTAGAAAGCGGGCGTGCGAGGCTTGCCCGACAAACTCAATGAGTGGCTTGGTAGAAACTGCAGCCACGAACTGAGGTGCTCCGGCTGCTGGACTATGCCGAGTACACCGTGGACGTGTACCTGGCAGAGTCATACGATCAATGGGGCAGTTGATTATTCCGGCAGATCGACAGGGATGTGATCGAAAAGCGTGACGCTATCCACGAAAATTAGGTGCTGCTTCTGCCAGCCGCTGTCAGATTAGAATAACTATCAAATAGCATGAACGTATTAAAACCAGCTGGATTACCATCGTGACTTCGAGGGTTCGGTACCAACCTGTACCTGTAATCAGTGCTTGTGCACCGTAGAAAATTAATGTACGAGAACCCATCTTGTTTCACGCGATTGTACCAAGTCTTGATAAAGCCGTTGTCTTCGTCTTTATCACCTAGCGAATAACAAACATCTACTCGGACCCATTGTGTGTCCGTGATAGACATGTCAGGTTGAAGCTTTCCAAAAGGAACTGCTAATTTAAGATCACGGTTCTTATAAACGACCTGAGGCCTACCGGACGACGTTGCTCCTGCATCGCGCCAAGCAGCCGAGTGGGCGAGATTAGTCGAATGGAGAGCAACACATAAATGGAATTTGTTATCTAATCCACTGATACCAAACGGTGGGGACTTCCCCGCGAGTCCAAGGTGACTGCAGCAATTTCCACTGCCCCCAATTCGAGTTCAACCCAGTCGCAGTGCCAAATTGAAATCCCTCGGAGAGTTTCATCCAAAGTTGCACATGGATGGTCTTCGATTCAGGAAATTCGCATAGAAGATTTCCAGGTGACGCGTAACTGCGAGGATAGTCAAGTTTTACTACATACGCAGCTTCGCCGTTGCGTCCGACGCCGTCTTGAATCTCGTAGTCTGCAGCTCTCGACGTATAGGACTTCCATTTGTGTGGACCATCTTCACGTGGGCTCTGGGTTCGCACCGATTTCCAACCTACATCACTGTTGAAATCGTCATGAAAGAGAATCCCAGTTGGTGTGACAGGGACGTTGTCGCCATCTGGTGGTGGGCTAGAATCGAGCGGTAAGTCATTCGGTATGCCGTCAAAAATGCTTACGCTATCAACATAGATGTAGTGTTGCTGGGTCCAATTCTTCGTCAAATCTCGGTAGTTGTCAAAAAGCGTAAAACTGTTAAATCCGGGTGGGTTTCCGTAATGAGAAAGTTTATTTGTCACGAGGCCAGTCCCAGTTACTGGATTAGTACCTCCGAAGAAGGAAACGATCCGATTCTCAGAAATCCGCTGGCCATTTATCCACTGAATAATCTTCCCATTATCTTGATTATCATCGCCCAATTCGTAATACGTATCGATTTGGACCCATTGGGAATTGTAAACCCGACCAGCGTTATCTACGTCGCCCCAAATTGGTGAATTCATCGATGAAATTGGATATCGGTAGATTGTTTGCGCGCCACCAGCACTACCCTTGGTGGAATTACGCCAACAACAATGGTGATCGAAACCGGTAGTCGTTGCATCGCCCACAAGAGTGTTGACGATATAGCCAGTGTTGTCCTCCCCATTCACGCCAAATGGTGGTCGTTTGCCCTTCGTCCACGGTGACTGATGTAACCTCCATTGCTTCCAAAATCCGCCACCAAAATCAAAGCCGTCAGACACCTTCATCCAGATGCGTAGATGGACTTTGGTTGATTCTTGGAATTCGCAAGTCAGCCGTCCCGTTTCGGTGTAAGCGAAAGGGTAGTCGAGCTTTAGAACATACCCAGCCCCTCCGTTTCTACCAGCACCACTGCGAATTTGATGTTCAGCACGGATTGCCACATAGGAGGTCCATTTTGAGGGTGCATCCGACCGTGGGAGTTGGGTCTTGATTGACTTCCAGCCGACGTCATTCTCGAAGTCGTCGTGAAATAGGACACCCACACCGAGAGCCGATGGTGGAGGGGGCGTGGGTGACTGACCGCCGCAAGGTGGTGTGGAATGGAATACCGTCAACAGCGTCAGAAGAAAACTTAGCGTACTGATTTTGGACGAGGTCGCTAGGTACATGAATCGGTCCATAAGAGTGCCGCCGCGCGCGGTTCGTAGAATAGAGGGTTTGCGGGTAGTTTGCCGCCGAGCACTTAATGATACAATTAGTTGTCAGAATTTTGCGACCCTACCGAAGTTCCCATGACTTGTGCGAAGAATTCTTCAGCCTTACTGGACCAGCTTTCATAACTTAACCTAGAACGCGCTGTGGTCTGTACAACAGATATTGGTCCATCGCGCCAATACCGCCTGACTGCTGTCACGAACTCTGCAGGGCTATCGACCAAATCACATGCGTCTGCCCAGTCCTGCGTAGCTGGCGTTCGGCGGGCTACAACCGGCTTGCCTGTGGCTAGGTATTCCTTCAGCTTTAGTGGTTGCATTGCCCGAGTCACTGGCGAATTCGAGTACGGCATGATGAGGCAAGTCGCTGCGCGGGCCATGCCCGCTAGCTCACTTGTTGCAACGGGGGGCAACATAACCACTTGCTCACATTTGGCAATGCGGGAATCAGGACCTTGTTGTGGACCAACGAGTACAAGCGTACCCTCAAACTGCTGAGCAAGACTCAGTACGAAATCCGTATCCAAACGACGATCAACGAGCCCCCAGAACAAAGCCACTGGCGACTTGACTTCTGCCGGCCACTCAAACGGAGTTACGCCCGCGAGATTCCAAGCTGGGATGTCTACACCATGAGTTAGTAGCGTAGACTGTCGCCCCAGTGACCGAATGCGATGTTGAAGAACCTCGCTAACAGTAATGATATGGTCTGCGCTATTGATTAATTCGCGTTCCATCCAGAGCAGCGTTGCTTGGTCAAGCCCTGGCCACACTGCGAAATCGTCTACACAGTAATAGACCCAGCGATCAACGGGTAGGACGCCAATCAGGTCGGCTACAATTGGAATGGTAGTGATTGCGATTCGTGGGCGAGAAACATCTTGGATTGCCCTACTTAACGATTTTCTGAGCAGCCACCTGTTAATCCGACGATCAAGTCGGCGAGTGAACCAAGGCCACATTGGTGGATTCAAGATACGAGGAGCGGGCGCGGCATGGTCTCGTTCCGGCTTGCGGTCGGTGGTCGCTGGCCGCAAACATGATCGCACCTTACTGCATGTCCGAACTAGAGTCGCGCGATCTAAACGCGGCGTGCGCATGCCGATCGTGTTTACCCAGGTTACATCCACCGCGTGCATCAACTCGCGCACCAAGTATTGGCAACTGGACGGATGCCTTCCCCAGTCGTCAGCGAAGACCAGCCATTGTGGGGCCGAAGATTTAATTGCTGTGCCCAAACAGCCTAGCACTTAATGCCGCCTTGATCGGTTGCAGCTTGATCAGGCGGAGCAAAATACTTGAAAGGATTGCCAAAACCACGAAGTAGAGGAGCTGGGTACACAAGACGCGTCCCCAGCCCTGCAGCACATACTGATAGAGCCATGGGGACAACCAGTAAATAAGTGGCATGTGTGCGAGGAACACGAACAGCGTATGTTGGGCCAGAAAATGAATAGCGGGCAGACGCGGCAGCGCTTGTGTCACGCCGTACACTCCAAGCGTGTAAATTCCATACAAAGCGGTCACAGAGCAAGCTGTCGCAAAAGCAGTTAAAAAATCTGAGGAGGCAGGTATACGCCCGAACGGGTTGTGTGTCGTGATGCCGAAATGCCAAACAATGTATGTCCATAAAAAAGCCACGCAAACTAAACCTAAGGTACTCAGGCTGGCAATTTTGGCCTTAGAGTAACTCGGACCGGGCGTGGCAGGCTTCTGCTGCCGACGCTCAAGATGGTGACGGCAGACGGATTTTCCCAAAAAGAAAACCAGCAACCAATTTGTAATTAGCATGTACGCTGTGTAGTCACGGCCAGCGACAAGCAGTACCGTTCGTGTCAAAACTTCTACCGCAATGATCGCAATGAAAGTCGAGAAGTTGGGCCGCATCCTGCGGAAAATGACCGCCCAGGCCACGAGTAAGTGAATATAGCAGCCTACATACCAGGTAGTTGGGTTGGCTGGGAAGTCGTTCGCCAGTACGTTGAGGCCAAAGAAGAAAGGAAGATAGTTGGATTCATTGGGATCGCCAACAGTAATTAACTTGACAACACTAAGAAACATGGCGACGGTCAGCCCG
>JAWKTR010000030.1:0-57251 GCA_041398985.1 Pirellulaceae bacterium | reverse complement strand
GTCGAAAAGACCGGCCTCTATTCGTTCTTCATAATGTTTACCATCGGTATAACAAAAGGCCGTTGGAACACTTTGTTAAGCGCACTGCAGCAGTTCAAGGACGACTACGATAAGAACCTAGCCATTTGGAAGATCTTACCGAAATTCGCTCAGCACTACCCACAGTATGAACGTGTCGGACTAAAGAACCTCTGCCAGGAGATTCATGATGCCTACAAGAAACATGATATCGCCCGGGTAACGACCGATATGTATCTGTCGCCCATGCAACCCGCCATGAAGCCTTGGCAAGCCTACGATATGATGACGCATCGGGAAATCGATCGGGTGGAGATCGATCACTTGGAGGGGCGGGCGACTGCCGTCTTGTTAACACCCTACCCACCCGGCATTCCACTACTGATTCCCGGCGAGCAATTCAATAAACCAATCGTTGAATATTTGAAGTTTGCCAGGATGTTCAACCAGCAGTTTCCGGGATTCGATACCGATATTCACGGCTTGGTAGAAGAGAAGATCGATGGACGCGTCAAGTATTCCGTCGATTGCGTCCGTGGTTTGAAGTAATTCAAAGTAGCAGGCACACTCCGTGTGCCGTCCGCGCATATTGCGACTGTGCCGTCTTGTTAACGCCCTGCAAAGTAGCAGGCACACTCCGTGTGCCGTCCGCACATATTCGCTAAATCGAATCTGTCACGGCACACGGAGTATAAGTGGAGTGTCTTCCTTCAGTGGTTAGAAGCCGATGCCTCCACCGTTGACGCCACCGCCAGCACCGCCACCGAAGCCACCCTGACCACCTTGGTTTTGACCTTGCTGGCCAGAAGCGGAGTTAAACGTGAAGACTTCGCCGATGGCCATAAAACTTGGTCCAGTACCGATACGAACGTAGCGTCGGTCGGCAGAAACAACGCCTGCTACGCTGAAGAAGACACCTTCAGGCAAGGTGGTGATCACAGGCCGATAACCGACGGCTCCGCGCCCACCGGGGAACCCAAAACCACCACGCGCGGCGGCTGCCAATCGACGACGGTAAGCAATGTAATCATCGTAGGCTGAGCTATCGCTGGAGGAACTGCTGCCGTTGTTGCTACCGCCGGCCAATTGTCCCAAGACAGCTCGGTGTGTAGCCAACTGTTGACCACGTACTGCGGCCAAATGGGCTTCAGCGATCGGAGCTTGGCGATGGCCATTCTTGACGTTGACTTGAATAACAGCCGGCTTTTCCGACAGACTTACCTGCTGAGTGTAGTAGCGTTGATCTGGCGTACCAAAGTCGGTATAGATTTCGACCGTGGCAGTGCCCCCGGAGACTTCGCCCCAGACGCGTTGCACCAAAATCTCATACTGGCCTGCGTAGCCTTGTGAACAGGCGTAGTATTCGGAGTAGCCGTCCAGGCTGGCTTTCTCGCTGCTGCTCGATGCATCAGCCACCAGAACACCACCGCTAACGGTCTGCGAGTTTGCGAGCGAACAGATGGTGCCCGCTGGTTCTTTGACACGGATGTCCAAGTCAGCTTGACCGGTCCAATTCACGCGAACAGCGATATCACGCAACAGCGCCGCTTTGACTTCTTCGTCGAAGGCTTTTGACTCAACGACGCGGCCTTGACCAGCCAAGCTCAGGGAAGTGATCTTGGCGAGCTGTTGAGCTTGCAGGAAGATCTCTTCTTGCCCCTTGGGCCAAACCTTGCTGAGGACGCCAGTGCACACCCAACGCAACGCTTGCAAGTCTTTGGTTTCTGAGGCTAGTGGCAGTGCGAGGGTGAAGACGTCGTAGCGATGGGGCTCAACGCGTGCTACGTCTTCGAGGATTTCCAAAGCCTCGCGCTTCATGCCCTTGCGAGCCAAATAGGAAGCGATTTCAACAGCTTTGTTCGAGTCGTTGTTGAAGTCCAAAGAGCTCATCAAAACGCGTTTGATATCTGCTGGGGGATACGCGGCAGCTTCCATACTCAGGCTCAGCGCGCGGTACATCCAATGTTGAGGATATCCGGCACTCAATAAACCACCAACCAATTCAATCACACCTTCGAACTCAGCCACCGCAGCAGCCTGATCTTTGGCTTCCAAGTAAGCTTCAGCCGATTCGACTTTCTCGGTAACGAGATTGCGAATCTTACGGTCCAATTCCAGGCGTTCTTCGTCGGTTGCATTTTCGAGCTGTTTGACAAGTGCATCGACGTCGGTGGTCGAGCTAACGCCGGTAGTGCTATCTTTGGTCGAGTTATCACTGGTTAGGGGCAGTTTCTTAGCCGCGTCATCGGGTACGACAAACATGCCGCCCCCCATACCGCCACTCCATGCCCATACCACCCATGCTGCCGCCCATGCCACCCATGCTGCCGCCACCTACGCCACCCATGCCGCCGCCCATGCCGCTCATGCTGCCGCCCATGCCACCCATGCCGCCCATGCCGCCCATCGTCAGCCACCCATCACCGCGATGGGCAGATGGCGAAATGACTAGGCCACCCACGGGATAGACTTTGTTGATTGGTCAATGTTGCACTGGTAAGTGTTGTACTCAACACTCGTTGCGGTGATGATGTGTACAGTCAGTGGCTCTGGATCGGCCTTCTTCAAGATCAATCGCAGGGCACTCCGCATCGAGATGGGAGGCAATTCCAAATTGATCGGCTGATCAGGGTCGATACCATCGATCAATAGAGCCTCCTCGTCAATCACAATCGGAATGTTCAAGTCGGTCGACATGTTCTCGATAATGGTCCGCAACGGCGTTGCTTGGTATTGAACTTCGACTTCTTGCTTGAGGGCGCTGAAAATGCGTTGCTCAGAATCGTTGCTACCACCTAAGTTGATTGCGCCATAGCGTTCACGGCGTCGTGCAGTCAGCGCTTGCCAGACCTCTGGTGGCGGATAAACCACAGGTGGATCCCCAGCAAATGGTACCCGCAGCTTTTCTGACAGCCTGCATGACATCGACAAAGCCTTGCTCGCGACGCTCAAAAGCCTCCTTCACCGCCGCATAATTGGCCAGCAGAGAACTTTCTTCACGCGTCACGTTCTCAAGAGCCGTATCAGGTGCTAGATCGCCGATTTCCGGCGCAATGTCTTGTGCGGCTTCCAGATAGCGTTGTTGTGCCATCATGAAGTTGAACTGTTCGACGAGCTGTTTCAGCGATTCATCGCGACGATTGGTTTCAGCCAACAATCGCTCTGCCGCGTTAGCCCGAGTACGCAATGTTTCGGCACGTTCGACGCGATCAAAGTAGGCCGCCTCTTGCTTGGCGACAACTTGGATTGCCGAACCGACTTGATCTCGCAGTTGGGCCCGCAACGCGGCATCAATGTCAACCACGCTATCAATTTCCTCCAACAACAGCTTCAAGGAGTTCTTGACGCCCGTTGGATCTTGTTGAGCTGTGCTATGAGCACTACGCACAGCCTCTCGAACGCTGGCCGCAAAAGCCTCGGCGCGAGCTTGACGCAAGGCCTGCTCTTCGGCCAGCAAATCACCAGCATTCAGCTCGCTTAGATCGGAGCTGCTGGAGAATGGAACCGACATCGGTGCCGGAGCAGGAGCAACTCCCAGCGATGGCACTACCGGATTATCATTGACAACAGCGGGAGCAGCGGGTTGCGCACCGAAAGGACTATCGGCAGCGGGCCCAGCCGGAACAGGTTCTGGGTCGTCGCCAAATGGATTGGCGGGCGCTGGTTCCGTTTGCGCTGGCGTGGCTGGAGCTGGATCCGCGAAAGGGTCGGCGAATGGATCACCACCAGTCTGCATGAATTTACCCGCTGGAACAGACGCAGCGGGCGAACTAGCCACATCCTTGGCAGCTTTCAACAAGCTCAATGCTTCAGCGTTATTGGGGTCACTCTTCAAAGCTGCTTCGGCAATTTGAATCGCGCTCTCAACTTGGCCAGCCTTCAAAGCAAACTGGCCCGACTTGACCATCGAATGGGCGCCTTCAGCTAATATGAAGCTCATCGCTCGCAAACCGGCCGAGCCAAGCGCTGGAGAATTCAAGCCACCATCACGTTTAGCATTATCGACGACCGCAGCCAAGAAGCCCATGTCTGGGTTGCTCGCCTCAGGCTCAACACTCCAGCTAAGCTCCACCGCTTTGCCAGCAACACTGCCACTCATTGCGATCGGAGCACTGGCCGGTAATCCCCCAGAGATTTCACCGAAAATCACCGAATCGCGATCGATGCGGAGCGGTGGAAACTGATTGGGAAAATAGCTGGCCAACGCAGGTGGCAGTTTCACTTGGTTGACCCAGACCACAGGCATCGCCGCACTCAGGCCAAGGCTGCGTCCGATCGCTTGCGTGGACTCTTCAATGGCAGCGCGTGACAACACGATCCCACCGGTGTGATTGGCTAATGCCGCCAGGTTCGCCACATCGACGACTGGTCCAATGGCCAACGATGAAACACTAATTTGTGATTTAACCAACTCATTCACTAGTTGACGGTGTTCATCCGAAGTCAAGTAGTGCGAGCGATTGATACCATCACCAATGTAAATAATCGTGCGCTGGCCGCTGGTGTTGCTCAGTTGCTTCGCGGCGGTGCGTAGGGCCGTTCCCAAGTCGGTAGCGCCCAATGGAATACGCTTCTTTAACCGTGCCACCGCTGCGTCCCACTTGGGATCTGTCGTCGGCAACAAGCCGCTCGATAGATCAACCGTTTCAACGTCGCAGGCCATCAGGCTGGCCCGTGCTCCGGCAGGCAAAGTCGCCGCCAGTTCGTCGAGTACCTCAAGGGCCTCGATCCGCACCAAGCCAGTCTGCGTCGCGGAAGTGTCAAACAACACCACTACGTCATAACTGCTAGCCTGAGGGAAATTGGCTTTCTCGTCGGGCTGCACCGAGAGAGCGAAGTACTGGTGCCCCGCATCTTGGAACGTGGCCAGTCGGCTAGCACCCTGGATAGGCGCCCCACTCTGCACTGCATCTGCCGCACCCGCCAACATTGGCGAAACAGCACATGCGAACAAGAACATAATTGGCTTCGCGAACGACATTTCGTTACTGCTCCCTGAACACCTGAGGAGATTTTGTAGTCTCAATCGCTTGCCGCAGATTCAGCATTCCGCAGAAACGGCCGCTGTGGAAACATATCTACAGCCAAACGATTTTTACAATCTGAGTTTTTTTGGAGGAAAAGAAAAGTCTCTCCAGCTCTGCATTCTATTTGCCTCTGTCCGACCCCGCTACCAAAATCAGTCGAAAAATGCAGGCTAGAGAAGACTTTAGGTGCGAACATAGCGTTCGCTCATTCCAACGCGTTTTACATTGAGCAAACGCTGTGCCACAGGCATTTTCACGAATATCCCGCATAACTCCTCTAACCGGCATCCCAAACTGTTCGATTTTGCCGAGGTAGTGTGTTCAATTTTGCAATTCCGGCGGAAATATGGACAGCACATTCTCATGTAGTGGAATTCGCCAGAATTCCCGTCGCACTTTCGCATGGCGCACAAGGAATTCTGGCGAATTCCACTACGGATGTTGAATAAGGAATTCTGGTGAATTCCACTACGGATTTTGGATAAGGAATTCTGGCGAATTCGACTACGGATGTTGCACAAGGAATTCTGGTGAAATTCCACGACGGATGTTGGATAAGGAATTCTGGTGAATTCCACTACGGATGTTGAATAAGGAATTCTGGCGAATTCCACTACGGATGTTTTTGCGGATGTTTTTTCGGGACAATTTCTTATTTGCTAGTTGCTGGGTTTGGCGAGCCGATCCATTTCGGCTGTTACCATTGCGACCACCATCTCCTCAAACGACACCGACGGCATCCAATCGAGCTTTTGGCGAGCCAACGAGCTATCACCCACCAGGCGACTTGGATCCGCCTTTCGCAAGAATCGCTCATCAAGCTTAACGTACTGACGCCAATCGAGCTGTAGAGCTCCAAAGGCCACGTCGAGCCAGTCTCGGACGGTATGCAGTACGCCGGTGGCTAACACCAGATCGCAAGCCTCTTCGGCTTGGAGCATCCGCCAAAACGCGTCGACGCAATCAGGGGCAAACCCCCAATCGCGCTGAGCATCTAGATTTCCCAGCAGCAATTCGTGTTCTAGGCCTAGCTTGATGCGAGCTGCCGAGCAGGTAATCTTGCGCGTCACAAATGACTCGCCACGACGTGGAGATTCGTGGTTGTAGCAAATCGCGTTGCAAGCGAACAAACCAAAGCTCTCGCGGTATACGCGGACCATGTCGGTGGCAAACGCCTTAGCCACGCCATACGGAGTCACCGGTCGCAAGGGCGTCCGCTCCGTTTGCGGACTCTCCTCGGGCGTGCCAAAAATCTCGCTGGAACTAACATGCAGCAACTTGGGCAGCGGATCGCAGTCGCGCAGAATTTCGAGCAGGCGCAATGTGCCCATCGCCGTAAATTCACACGTCGATTCTGGGATTTCGAAGCTCGCTCCGACGTGGCTCTGGCCCGCCAAGTGATAAACTTCGTCCGGTTTGATTTTCATCACCAAGCGGCGGATGGTGGTCACGTCGTCTAAGTCCGCATAGTGCAAGAACAATCGCTCGCCATAGACGCTTTCGTCACGCGTCAAGTGATCCAGGCGTAGTCGAATCGTATTGCTGCTACGACGTACCAGACCGTGGACCGCGTAGCCCTTGGAAAGCAGCAATTCCGCGAGATAACTTCCATCTTGACCAGTCACGCCACTTATCAGTGCGTTCTTCATTCATGCATCCATGGGTTCGTTTGTAGCGATTGGTAGTGCTTCTTCCGCAAGTGGCACGTCTGCCGACAAGTTTAACAAGATAGAAAATTGGTGCGGAGTAGTCCTACGAGGGGGCAAACTGTACCGATTTTGCGGCTATTCGGCGATAAATCTGCGCGGACGCAACACTTGTGGGGGGCCGAAGTTTGATTTTAGCCCAACATTATCTCTACAATGTTTCCAGACCTTGCGTTACTTTTCTTTTGTCCAAGTACTTCGGAGAGCTGTCGATGTTGTCAGTAGCCAGTAAACCGCATACGACGTTAGGCGTAAACGCCGCTTTCTTGCAAGAAGTAAAAGATTCGAATCTTCAACTTTGGACCTGCCTCCGCGAATTGCGCGAAGTCAAATACGCGGAAGATTCAGAACCGATTGAGGCCTCGCGGGTGTTCGTCAATCTGCTCGGGGAACTGCGCGATTGCATCGCGCTGGAATTCTCATTGGAAGAGACGTACGGCTTTATCGAGGGTGCCACTCAATCATTGGTTGGGTTTGGCCTGGCTGACGCATCCACCGCCAAGATGCAACATAGAGAGTTGTATCTGCAGCTTCACGAAATTTGTGAGCAAGCCGAGGAAGCCCAATATCGAGGTACCATCAGCAGAGACTTGGCAATGTTCATTGGTGCTTTTGAGAAATTTGATGACTGCTTTCGTGCTCACGAAGACCTCGAAGCCGAGCTGATTCGCTGTGGCTTGGGTCATAAACGTGGCGTGTAAAGTTAAAGTGTACACGCGTCGTGGGATTCGCCCGTAGCACCCGCAGTGCGATTTCTAGATAGCTGAACGAGAATCCTGGCCTATACCACTTCGGAGAGAGACATGGTCTTAGTCGCACCACAAGGCACCGGCCAAGCTTTGGAAATCATGTTGGTCGAAGACAGCTTGCTTGATGCGCGAGTTACGATCGAGTCGCTGCGCAACTGCGGTTTCCTCCATCGGCTCACGCTCTTTCGAGATGGCCACGAAGCGATTGAGTTTCTGCACCAGCGCGGTGTGTTTGCGCGAGCTCCTCAACCCGATGTGATTTTATTGGATTTGTATTTACCGGACACAGATGGAGTATCGTTTCTGCGGCAGCTTCGCACCGACCCACGGCTGATGAATATCCCCGTCGTAGTCTTGACGAGCAGTGGAGAGGGCACTTACCGTCAACAGTGTGAGCAATTGGGGGTGAGTAGCTATATCACCAAGCCCTTTAACGAAGACAAATTTCTGGCCGTCATGCGCCGCCTCAAGGGATTATCGCTCACGATGGAATCATCGCTGACGCCAGTCACCGTAGTCTCGACGTAGCCGTTCACGAACTTGGAGTCGACAGAAAAGGGTCGGGAGTTTTTTCAGCGGCGCCCGACAACGAGGAGATGCCGCTGGTAGGAACATGTGGTTGTTAATGGGTAAATCGATCTAGGCTGAAAAGACTCTTGATCCTGTCCCACAAGTCGACACATCGTGAACGGATACGTCTAGACTATGGTTTAATTGACGCGATCGACGATGTGGCGGGCGATCTCTAGTGAAGCCGTGGCGGCGGGGCTAGGTGCATTGCAAACATGAACCATGCGTTCTTCCACGACCCACAGGAAGTCGTCAATCATCGATCCATCTCGGGCGATAGCTTGTGCTCTTACGCCAGCGCGGCATGGCCGGAGGTGTTCCTTGCGGATTTCTGGAATCAAACGTGCCAGCGCTTTGACAAAAGCTCGCTTCGACAGCGAACGGTGAACTTCACCCAATCCCATCCGCCAGTTTCGACTCGCAAGTTTCAGAAAGCCACCATAGCCCAGCGACTCAGCCAACTCACTCCAGCGGATCGTGCCCCAGGTGTAGCCTTCGCGCGCAAGAGCGAACACAGCATTGGGCCCACACTCCACATCACCATTGACCATCCGCGTGAAATGCACGCCCAAGAATGGGAAATTTGGATCGGGTACAGGATAGATTAAATTGCGACAAAGGCGGCGTGCTGAGGGCGACAATTCATAGTACTCACCGCGAAACGGCACGATTTGGGCCGGGGGCTTTAGACCGGACATCTTTACCAAACGGTCGCTGTACAATCCTCCGCAAGTGATTAGGCAACCCGTCGTAAATTGGCCGCTATCCGTTCGAACGTTAACACAATTTGCTTGCGGGGAGATCTCGCGCACGGGCTGGCCAAGGTGTAACGTGTGACCAGCATCGACAAGCAATTTGGCCAGCCGCTCGCAGACCGCTGGGTAATCGACGATGCCAGCTTCTGGCACATGAATCGCGCGGTTTCCTGCTGCATGGGGTTCCAATTCTCTGATTTCAATTCGATCAATGAGACGACAGTCAATACCGTTGGCTCTTCCACGTTCGTAGATGGCTTGAAGACGTGACTCCTCGACTTCGTCAAGCGCCACAATGATCTTTCCGCAATGATCGAACGCAATTTCCTGTTCGGTGCAAAACTGCTCCATCGCTAGTTTGCCAGCGCGGCAGGTCGTGGCTTTAAGTGACCCCGGTTTGTAATAGATGCCTGAATGCAAGACACCGGAATTACGGCCGGACTGGTGCTGTGCGACTGCGGTTTCCTTTTCCAACAGACAAATGCGTGCGTCGGGTCGCAGGTGCATCAACTGATAAGCCGTGGCGAGTCCCACGATGCCGCCGCCGACGATTAGATAATCCGAGGTATGGATTCTATCTGCCAATTTTGAATCGCCTCCCCTAAAAACATGCCGCAGGCTTGGCTAGAACGGCCATAGAATTGGAATCAGGATCAGGGCAATGGTGCTGACCACAATACTAAGCGGCAGTCCGGCGCGGATATAATCGGGCGGACGATAACCGCCAGGGCCCATGACCATCAGATTGGTTTGGTAACCAATGGGTGAAATAAAACTAAGCGAAGCACCGAGCGTCACTGCCATGATAAATGGCCGCGGATTGCAGTCCAGTTGGCTAGCTAAGCCCATGGCAATACTGAACATCAACGCGGCCACGGCGACATTGCTAAGCATTTCGGTGAAGATGACGGTCAAGATAAAGAGTACTACCAGCGACAAATAAGGCGTATCGCCGACCGCTCCGATCATCGCCTGCGCGACGGAGTCCGACGCACCGCAGGCGCCGATAGCGCGGCCAACCCCAATGGCAGCACCAACGGTCAACAGCATGGGCAAGTCGATAGAACGTCGCGCGTCAGCAATCGATACGCAACGCGTCAAAATCATTACCATAGCCACTGAAAAAATCGCGAAGACCGGTGACGTCAACGCTTCAGGAAACTTGAAGTGCTCGAAAACTGGCAATAGGAACAGCCACAGAATTAAGACTAGGGTTAGCGCTCCGGCCAAGCCCAGTTTATTGTGGCGTCTGCCCTCGCTTTCCTCGACGCCGCTGACCAAGTAGAAATCTGGGCGATTGCGAAAGCTACGCACAAAGCCGTGCTGCGTTTGCAAAAGCAAAGTGTCACCAGCCGAAAGCTCAATGTCCCCGATTTTCGATGGTAGGCGCTCACCATTGCGATGGACGGCAACGACCGCGGCGTTATATAACTGCCGAAAATTGGCTTGTCGGATCGTGACACCCACCAAGGGCGAGGACGGGCTGAGCACCACTTCGACCAACGATCGCGATGCAGCCCGCTCCGGCGCGATTTCGTAGTTGATATCTGCGGCTGGTACTAGGCCGGGGATCTTCTCCAAATCGACGATGGTAGCCACAACGCCGGTGAACACTAAACGGTCCTGTTCATAGATACGGTCATTCGGCGCGACCGGCCCAATGACTTCGCCATCACGATCAATTTCGATCAAAAACAGGCCCGGCAAATGTCGTAGCCCGCCCTCTTCGACCGTCTTGCCGATGAGTCCACAACCGGCTGTCACTGTCATTTCGACCAGGTACTCCCGACGCTGCTCCTCCAGACTGTCTAGCATCTCCGTGCGATCGGGCAACAAACGCGAGCCAAACAAGACCAACAAAAGAGCTCCTGCCAAGGCGCAAGGTATTCCTACCCATGAAATGTCGGTCAGCGACATTGGCTGCAATTGTTCACGCCGCTCGATTAGCCACCGTGCACCGTAGCGCCCCGTCAATTCTTGCACTTCTTCCGATCGGAGCGACTCATCCAAACCTGCTCGTTGCGAACTATCTAAATCATTGATCGTGGTGGTGACTTTGCGCAGTTCGCTATCAACCACGAAATTGGTGCTAGTACCCACTAACGTACATGTGCCACCCAGTATTGCGAGATAACTAATCGGCAAAAGCAATCGCGAGGGAGCAATGTTGCGTTGTCGGCACCAATTGATGACGACTGGCATCAACATGGCTACCAGTGCCGTATTGAGTAGGAATGCGCTGGCAGCAATCAGGACACCCGACAATCGCGTGAGGGCACCACGTTCGGTGCGCACATTACCCAACAGCGTTCTACCTACCGAATCAAGTACTCCACTGCTGCGTAAGGCAGCAGAAATGACGAGCAGCCCGGCAATTGCGATGACCGCTCGATCCGAAAACCCCTCCCAGGCCGCAGCGGGCGAAATGATACCGAAGCCAATAAAAACTACCAACGCTAAACAGAATAGAACCTCAGTTGGAGCATTGCGCCGAAATTGGAGCGTGACGAACACACCAAGGACGACAGATAGATCTAAGATTTGCTGAGCGATCACAGGGTTGCTTACTTGCAAACATTTTCAGGGGATTCACGATGTACTAAGTAGCAGGCACACTCCGTGTGCCGTCCGCAAATCCGAAAAAGCGTAGCAGGCACACTCCTGTGCCGTCCGCAAATCCGAAAAAGCGTAGCAGGCACACTCCTGTGCGTCCGCAAATTCGAAAAAGCGTAGCAGGCACACTCCTGTGCCGTCCGCAAATTCGAAAACGCTCTGTTTCTTCCTGGGGCACGGCACACGAGGCATGCCTACTACTTCTTAAATGGCTTGCCGTTTAACGCATATTGGCAAGCGTCATATTCTGATCAAATCACTAGCTAAAAGATAGACGGTTAAGCCACCATCGCCCTCCGTGCTCGCGAAGCGAATCCATGCTGCGATCCCGTGTAGCAGCGTCACTCTGAGACGCTGATTAAAACGGCGACTTGTTCAAGTCTCGGAGAGACTCGTCCACGTGCTAGTTCTCAAGCGGCGCGTCGTTTGTAGGAACGTCTGACGCGATAGAGTTGTGCATGGCCACGTTTGCCATCCACTTTGGCAGCTCCGGTGCAGCGCAAACAGTACGCAATTTTCTGGGCTAGCCAGCGTGGTCGTCCCAGGGCGGCCGATAGTTCTTGAGTGTCAAATGGGACTGGAAGCTCGGCGATGGGCAGCAAGGCGAGCAAGTCAAATACCGTCCGCAATTCAATGGTATCCTCGACGGCTGTCAGCTTCTGATCGAGCGTACGGTAGGGCTTTCCTCGGCGGCGTTTGGGAGTGCGGTCGACGCGCAGCTCTTCGGCTTCGATCAAGGCGATTTCAAGCGTCAGTCGTTTGCGGAAAGACCGTTGAGAAATGCACCAAGTCTTCGAAGATGTCGAGCAGTTCGCCGCGTTTGGGGCTCATGCGCGTGCGGATCACATCCCCGTCGGGTTTGTTCAGCGTTACCAACCGTTTGCGAACCAAGATCGGCTTGACGATTCTCAAGTGGTGCGATGATCGAGAGAGTAGCTGCTGAGTCTTGTCACGCAAAGCACCCAGGGATGCATGTTGAATTTCAATTAGTTCGCCACCAGCACCAATTGCATCAATGCGGTAGCTGTCAACGACAACTTCTGTCTGCTCTGGGCTGGAAGCGTAGTGCAGTTTTAATTGTCGATGTAACGAAGTCTCCTCGAGGCAGCCTTTATTTAACCGATATGACAGGGTCGGGAGTCTTTCAGCCTAAATCGCTTAACCCATTCACAACCATATGTTCCTATCAGCAGCATCTCATCGATGGCGGCGCTGCTGAAAAGACTCTCGACCCTCGCCTGTTGAACTCAAGTTCGTGATCAGCCTTGAATACCTAGATCGCGACCGGTCACCAGGGTTTCGAGCTGTAGTCCGGCGGCTTCGATCGCTTCGCGACCGCCTTCGAGTCGATCGACGACCGCCAAAATCCTATCCACTTTTAGCCCAAATTCGCGAACGGCGTCAACAGCTTTCAACGCACTCCCGCCGCTGGTCACGACGTCTTCGACGACCACGGCGGTCATGCCGGGGACGACTGGCCCTTCCACTTGTCGCCCCGTGCCATGCGCCTTGGCTTCTTTGCGGACGATAAAACCCAACAAATTGTCGCCGCGTTGGCCAGCCAGCGTGATCGTTGCCGCAGAAATCGGATCAGCGCCAATTGCCATGCCACCGATCGCGTCTGGCTGTGAGTTTCCAAGAAGGTGCAGCATGCCTGCGCCAATCTGGTTGGCTCCCAGGGGGTGGAGGGTCAATTTCCGGCAATCGAGGTAGAAGCTAGCTTCCTTGCCGCTGGCGAGCGTAAATTTCCCGAATTGAAGTGCATGTTGTTTGATCAATTCGATCAATCGATCGCGGTCGTAGGGAGTTGTCATGGAGCTGAATTGTTTGGGTGAGGAAGTATTCGCCTAATCGTTCCAATATCATACGATCAGCTATACTTTTGGTAACACCCCTCTACCTTGAAAGCCCCAGCATGTCGAAAAAACACCGCTTTGATCCAGAAAAATTCTGGGTGGAACCAAAAAGCAAGTTGAACCTGAGCAAGCGACCAACTTCAGCCGGTAAGGAGTTGAATGATAAGACGCACGCCGCTGAGACGCTTGCAGCCGATGTGTCAGCTCTGCAAGAGTCGCAAAACCGACTGTACGCCAGCGACTCGCATTCGCTGTTGATCATTCTGCAGGGGATGGATGCGGCGGGAAAGGACAGTACGATTCGCCACGTGATGGGAGGAATTAATCCACAAGGTTGCCGCGTTTATTCATTCAAAGCACCCAACGACGTTGAACTGCAACATCACTTCCTATGGCGACCGGTAGCCTGTTTGCCCGAGCGGGGAATGATCAGTATCTTCAATCGTTCCTACTATGAAGAGACACTCGTGGTGCGCGTGCATCCAGAGTTCTTGGTACCCCAGAAGTTGCCGTTGCTCAAATCGCTGAAAGAAAAGTCGCTTGAAAAGCTATGGAAACGCAGATTCAAGGAGATCAAGGCGTTTGAACAGACTCTCGTTGATAACGGCACATTGGTTCTCAAGTTTTTCTTGCATGTATCCCCCGAAGAGCAAAAACAGCGGTTTCTAGATCGACTGCGCGAGCCAGAGAAACACTGGAAATTCAACGAAGCCGACTTGGCAGAACGCAAACTCTGGCCAAAGTACCAAGAGGCTTTCGAAGAGACACTGACGAACACAAGTACCGAAGCGGCCCCCTGGTTCGTCATTCCCGCCGACAATAAATGGTACGCTCGCGCCGCCATTGCCGATATCATCGCCGCGCGGCTCGAGGACTTGGACATTAACTATCCCACGGTACCTGATGAAGTGCGCGCACAATTTGACCAACTCGCTCAGCAACTCGAAAGTGAATAATCTGCCGATGAGTATTCGAAGACTCTGCCAAACGTCCTTGTGCGTACTTCTCGTGGCTTATCCGCTGGGCGTGCTCAGCAGTAGCCAGTTGTGGGCGCAGGAAGCACAAACAAGTCCGGTTGCGTCTCCAAGTGCGTTTCCAAGTCTGTACGACAGCGAGCCGGAACTTGATGAATTGTTGAGTCCGCAACAAGCGCTCGACAGTCTGCGGCTACCACCGGGGTTTACCGCCAAGCTCTTTTCGGCCGAGCCAGACGTGCAGAATCCCATTGCCGCCCATATCGACGCTGCGGGGCGAGTCTGGGTTGCGGAAAACTACACGTACGCGGAACGTTCACAGCGCTTTGATCTTTCGCTCCGCGATCGCGTAGTCGTACTGGAAGATACCGATGCGGACGGTGTCGCCGATCGGCGCACGGTGTTTACCGACACGGTGCAAATGTTGACGGGGATCGTCGTAGGCCAGGGTGGCGTATGGTTAATGTGCCCACCTCAATTGTTGTTCATCCCGGATGCCGATGGCGACTTGGTGCCCGATGGCCCACCGCAAATAAAGCTGGATGGCTTTCGGGTAGCCCGCGAAAACTATCACAACTTCGCCAACGGACTCAGTTGGGGACCGGATGGCTGGCTCTACGGTCGCTGTGGAGCGTCCTGTGCGGGGGAGATGGGTCGGCCCGGCACGTCAGACGATGCACGCGTGCCCATTCGCGGCGGAATCTGGCGTTATCACCCAATTTGGCAAACAGTGGAAGCGATTACGCAAGGAACCACAAATCCTTGGGGCCACGACTGGAATTCCGTCGGAGATTTGTTCTACATCAATACCGTCAATGGGCACCTATGGCATGCAATTCCAGGTGCGCATTTTGTGCGACCACATACCATTGACGCTAATCCACATACATATGAATTGATCGATATGCACGCCGACCATTGGCACTTTGACACAGGGCAAAGTTGGACCAAGTCGCGTGGCGGAGCGGCCAATGATTATGGCGGCGGGCATGCGCACGTGGGCATGATGATTTATCAAGATGACCATTGGCCGGAACAGTACCGTGGCAAGCTAATGACGGTCAATATGCATGGACGGCGCGTAAATACGGAATTGCTCGAGCGTGAGGGCTCGGGTTACGTAGCGCGGCACGTTCCGGACTTCGCGCTGTCCGATGATACTTGGTTTCGAGGGATGGACCTATTGCCCTGCCAAGACGGGAATGTACTGCTCATTGATTGGAGCGATACCGGCGAATGTCATGACCATACCGGCGTGCATCGCACCAGCGGACGCATCTTCAAAATCGAGTTTTCGACGTCCAGAAAGCGACCGTCGGTGAATGTCGCAGGCTTGAATGCTCGGGAGCTGGCGGAAATGCAGATTCATGGTAGCGAGTGGGAAGCCCGGCGCGCTCGCGACATACTGCGTTCGTCCGGGGAGGGCCATGGCAAGGTGCCAGCAGAAACGTTAGAGATCCTGCGAACCCATTTGAACCAACCAGAGCAAACCGTTGTTCGCCTCCGTTGCTTATGGACACTTTATCAACTCGATGCGATCGATCAGGACAGGTTGTTGTCGCTGTTGGACGACTCGGACGATATGCTGCGTGCCTGGGCAGTGCGCTTGTTGACTGACCGCTGGGAAATAGACCATAGCGATGGCCAGGGACCACTACAGCGCGCGGATGTTGACGCGCGTGTCGTCCGTCGATTGGTGGAGCTGGCGCAGGGCGAATCCTCTGCGACAGTGCGTTTGACGCTTGCCACCGTGCTGCAGCGCCTCCCCCACGATCAGCGTCGGGACTTGGCACTACCCCTGTTCGCGCACGCAGACGGGCATGATCACAATATTCCGTTGCTGGTTTGGTATGGCATTATGCCACTTGGCGACGAACGCCTGGATGACTTGGTACAGTTATTCCCCGCGTGTGCTTGGACGAATATCCGTCGGCATATCGCGCGCCGCATTGTAGATCAAATCGACAGTAGTCCTCAACACACCGATCAACTCCTGCGCACCGCACTGCATCTAGAGGTTGCCGCGCAAACGGATTTGATCCAGGGAATGTCCACTGCCCTGGCCGGTCGACGCCAGGAGGCGATGCCAAGCGGTTGGCCAGCTCTAACCGAGCAGTTGCTGTCGCAGGGTCAGCCGGACGATGCGACCCGAGCAGCCATTCAACAGTTGAATGTACTGTTTGGCAGTGGCATTGCAGTGGAAGAGTTGACGCGACTTGCCGCGGATGGCAATCAATCGCTCGATGTTCGCAAGGCAGCAGCTTTGGTGTCGTTGTCGAGTTCCCGAGCCGCAGATATTCAAGGCTTGCGCATGTCGCTGCTCAGTCAACGATTCTTGAATATCGTCGCAGCGGAGGGACTGGCAGGCTCCGATGATCCTGCTGTCGGTACAGAACTCATCAAACGCTTTCGCAGCTTGCACCAGGAGATCGGCCTCGCGTCATTTCCATCCTAGCTTCTCGCGCAGCTTGGGCCGTGTCTCTGCTCGAAGCCGTCCAGCAGGGACATATCGATCGCGATGAGATCAGCGCCTACCAAGCTCGGCAGCTCGCTAATCTCAAAGACCCTGCCGTCAATGAACTTCTAGTCGCCGGCTGGGGGCAAGTGCGTGAGAGTCCCGTTGGGCGCCGGCAGTTGATTGGCAAGCTCAAGGGCGAATTGACTGCGCAGCACTTGGCAACGGGCAACTCCGCGGCTGGAAGAAAACTCTTCGATAAGAACTGTGCCAGTTGCCATACACTATACGGAATGGGTGGCAAGCTCGGGCCAGATTTAACTGGCGCGCAACGCAGTAACCTGGACTACCTGTTAGAAAACATTGTGGACCCAAGCGCTGTGGTAACCAACGAATATCGCGCGACCGTCGTTCGATTGGAGGACGGGCGTGTGCTAACTGGCTTGGTAACCAACTTGACCGATCGCACGCTCAGCCTTGCGACGCAGAACGAAGTGTTTCAAATTCCAGTTGATGAGATTGAGCAGAAAATGCTTTCGTCGGCTTCGACAATGCCCGATGGATTACTCAGCCAATTGACCGCCACACAGATTCGCGATTTGTTTGCATATTTGCAAAGCAACCAGCAAGTTGAGGCTGAGTAAGGACAACGCCGTGACGCACCGTTCCAAAAACCAAAACGGCGGAGCCGTGACAGCATGTAGCCGCCGGTGTCAACCGGCGGATCATCGTAGCTCATGTCACAGAAAACGGCGAAGCCGTGACAGCGATGCTCAGTCCGATCGTCGGCGAGGCCCGGGAAAAACGCGGAAATCGATTCTACGCAACTCGGTTTCCAAACACGTTGACACCGCATTCGCGGTTGCCACGAGCTTCAGAACGATTCACTCTCGATGGCGGCGGCAACGTGATCCTCTTCCTCCTGGCGAAGTCCAGGGACGATCGGCGTAATGTTCACTTTGCTACGCTTCAATTCTTCGATCTGCGCAGCCATACGCTGAATCAAATTCGCAATCTCATTTCCGGCTGACTCGCCCACGTGGACGGAGAGAGCTTTGCGGGCACTGTAACTGAGGCCAAGATTGTTGCTCATAGCAAGTCGTGAATCCATTAGAAGTGTTGTGAATCAGTGATGTAATTCGAGATGTACCCTAGGTTACTCAACCGTTACACTTTTGGCTAGGTTTCGGGGCTTGTCAACGTCGCAACCTCGCAGAACAGCGATCTCGTATGACAGCAATTGCAACGGAATTGCCGCGATAATCGGTTGTAGGAAGTCTTCGATTTCAGGAATCCGAATGACGGCGTCGGCCAACCCCGTAACTTGGGGGTCCTCGTGGTCAACAATTGCGATGACTGGACCGCCGCGGGCTTTGACCTCTTGCAGGTTGCTGAGCACTTTGTCGTAGACCGTACCTTGTGGCACGATAAAGACGGACGGGGTGTGCGTGTCGACCAGGGCGATCGGGCCGTGTTTCATTTCCGCGGCTGGATAGCCTTCGGCGTGGATGTAGCTAATTTCTTTTAGCTTGAGAGCGCCTTCGAGCGCAGTGGGGAAGTTGTAATTACGACCGAGATACAAGAAATTGGTGGCATCGGCAAAGCGGGCCGCAATCTTCTTTACCTCCGCATGACATTCGAGTGTTCTTTCGACCAGATCTGGCAAGGACTCTAGTTGGGAGATAACGCGCAAGCCAGCTTCGAAGCTCAAATGTCGCAACCGGCCAAAGTACAGTGCGAGCATACTCAGGACCGTCAATTGTGAGGTAAAGGCCTTGGTCGAAGCGACTCCGATCTCGGGCCCGGCGTGCAAATAGACGCCGCCGTCCGCCTCCTGGGCGATGCTGCTACCGATTACGTTGTTGATTGCTAACGTGTGGTGCCCCTTGCGTTTCATTTCGCGGAGTGCAGCAAGCGTGTCAGCGGTTTCACCGCTTTGCGTAATCCCAAATACGATGGTATCGTGGTCTACAGGAGGATTGCGATATCGCAACTCGGACGCATATTCGACTTCGACTGGAATTCTGGCGAGTTCCTCGATCAGATATTCGCCGACGAGAGCCGAATGCCAGCTCGTACCACAACCGGTCAGAATGATTCTCTGGACGCTGCGAAGTTGTTGCGTGGTCAGATTCAGCCCACCAAACTTAGCGGTCGCATTGTCTTTGTCCAGTCGACCGCGCAGCGCGTTTCGAATCGACTGTGGCTGCTCAAATATTTCTTTGAGCATATAGTGCGGAAAGCCATCGAGATTGACGTCTTGCGAATCACTGCTCAGCGTTTGTATATCCGGTCGCACTCGACCATGATCACGATGCAAGACTTGGATATTATCAGGCCGGATCACAGCGATTTGGTGGTCGGCCAAATAGATGATGCGTTCGGTAAAGCCCACGAGCGGACTGGTATCACTAGCGATGAATTGCTCGTTCTTGCCTACGCCAACCACCAGGGGACTGCCGCAGCGGGCGGCAATCAACAGGTCCGTGTGGTCGCGGAACATGACCAACAACCCATAAGTCCCACGTAATTGCGCGACCGTCTCCTGCACGGCATCGATA
Source organism: Pirellulaceae bacterium (assembly GCA_041398985.1). Taxonomy (GTDB): domain Bacteria; phylum Planctomycetota; class Planctomycetia; order Pirellulales; family Pirellulaceae; genus Aureliella. The sequence continues at coordinate 37,967 of JAWKTR010000030.1, read as the reverse complement.
CATTGTTGAACGGAGTGCTCACCTGGCGTTCGCTCGCCTGCTTGTACCATCTTCAAGCTGTCTGCAACCAGGTGCGCGACAACTTCGGTATCCGTTTGAGAGCGGAATGGATAGCCCTTGGCCATCAACGACTGCTTCAACGATTCGTAGTTTTCGATAACACCATTATGCACCAGAGTGATTTGGCCCGTGCCACCGGTGTGTGGGTGCGCATTTTCCTGTGTCGCAGCTCCGTGTGTGGCCCACCGCGTATGTCCAATACCGATCGTACCATCCAAATTCTGACGTTTCAAAGCTGCTTCGAGCTCCGATACGCGCCCCGCGACTTTGGTAATCCGAATTGGATCCGATTGCTTTAGGGTCGCGATGCCCGCGCTGTCATAACCACGATACTCGAGCCGCTCGAGGCCCGACAGCAGAAAAGGGCACGCTTGTTTATGGCCAATGTAACCGACGATTCCACACATGACTCTTAGTTTCCAAAGTATCGCAAGGGGACTATAACTGATGCAACGCTTACAATCGGCACAGAGCCACTCCGCCGAGGACCGTCCGCCTACTGCAGCTTAGCTCGTAAACGCGTTGGGATAGGCAAGGCGAACGAAGAAAAACGGTAACTGTTCACGATGTGTCTTCTTGTGTGACAGGGTCGGGAGTCTATTCAGCCTGGCTAGCAAGACAGCGCCACTTTGGATGGGTTTACTTGCAATTTGCAGTTTTTATGAACGAACTAGCCGTTTTGGCGCTGTCCAAAGTTGCGCTGACCAAAGTGGCGCTGTCCAGCTAGGTTTTGTTTCCAAAGTGTCGAACGGTTGTCCTCAACCGTTTCTAAAGTGTGGAACGATTGTCCCCAACCGTTTCTAAAGTGTGGAACGGTTGTCCTCAACCGTTTTAGTTGCTTGAATATGCGGCCCAAAACAATTGAGACAATTGATCTACATTAGTTTAGAAACAGAGCCTAAATCGCGAAACGCCTTGGCAACCACATTGTTCCTACCAGCAGCTTCTCATCGGTGCCGGGTGCAGCTGAAAAGACTCCCGCCCCGAATGGCACTGTCCCACTACGCTGTCCCACTACGCTTCATCAATCTTGCGTTTAATGCGAGTAATTTGTTCTGCTGCCCATGGCTTGTCTTGGTACAGCAGCAGTAGGTTGCGATAGTAGCTTTGCAGCGCTTGGCCAGACAACGATTTGTCAGCCGCCTGGATCAGTTTCTCCAGTTGCAGTTTGGCTGGTGAATCTTTGCCGACAACCAGCTCGCGGCCGGCTTGGGCGGCAAATTCAGCTAACTCGACCAGTCTTGCGTCGTTGTGGTTCAGGTTTTCGAGCTGGCCAAAGACGGTTAGGAAAGCGTCCAGCTTTTGCTTGGCTAGCGTTGCATTTTCGGACCGAGCTTGCAGGCAATCGAGAAAGGCCTGTTCGATAGCGGTCAGCTCGTCGATTCCTCCTCCACGGGCCGCTTTACGTTGCAGCAATTTAGCGCGACGGACCAATTCCGCTTCGTCGTTCAACGCTGCAATTTCGATGTGACGTTCATCATCAGGAAAGCGTTGCAAGAAACTTTCGATCTCGGTGCTGGCTGCCAACAATTGTCCGTCATCTCCGGAATCTGAGGCAGTCGTAATCGACGCATAGAGTTCATCTGCGGAAGGAGGCAACAGCATCCACCATCCGAAAGCGACTGCAGTAATGAGGAGTGCCACAATTCCGATCATCGAACCAATTTGAATCCAGTCGATGGTAGGTTCTTTCACCAACTCCTCGTTGCTAAAACCGAATCCCGTATCTCGCGCATCCTCGACGGGAGTAAAGTGCGACGGACCACCGCTGGTGATTGGTTCTTCATCGGAAGCAAATGAACGAAACTCTCCGGACAACTCTCCAGACTTGCGATTGTGCAAGCCGCGTGATGAGCCTGGGCTTGGTTCCACCGCACTCAAATGGCTACTAAAGCCTGTCTGACCAGCGTCTTCCAGGTTCAAAGTCGCGTCGTAACCACTGACCGTTTTGGGTGCTCCATCGCTCTTGGGAGCCAGGATGGTGGCTTGCTCATGGGTACCCAAGCCATCGCCACGTCGTGTTTCGCCCGAATCCGCTTCAACCTGGAGTTCTTCCTGTTCTGCGCCCGTGAGTCGGATGTCATCATCTTCGACCTCGGAAAGATCGAGCGACGTTAGTTCGGTACCAATATGCTCCTGCGTCGATGAATCTGGAGAATCTTTACTCTCGACGCGTTCATCCAAGCTAGTCTTTCGCTGCATACCCTTCTGCAGGGCTTTTAAGCGATTACCAACCACGAGCGCGGTCGGCGGTCGCTTTTGAGGGTCTTTTTCTAAAAGCTGATGAACGAGCGCTACCAATTCATCCGGCAAGTCATCTGCGCGAGTCGCCAAATTGGGTACGGGGTTATATCGAACCGCATATAAGACTTCGGGTACGCTCTTGCCACCAAACGGAGCCTTACCGGTTAACAGGGCGTACATTACGCAGCCCAAACTGTACAGGTCACTACGGACATTAACGGGCTTGCCTTCCGCTTGCTCAGGTGGCATATAGTCAGCGGTACCTATGACTGAGCCGGCTGCCGTTTCGTCACTTGACCCAAAGAGTTTCGAGATCCCAAAGTCCGTAAGCTTGATCTGCCCACTGCTGCTGAGCATTAGATTGGCTGGTTTTAAATCACGGTGGATGATACCAATGTTGTGGGCGTGTTTGAGTGCGGCCGTGGTTTCAATGGCATATTGCACTACCTCTTGCCAAGTGAGTTTTTCGCGTTGACGTAGGACTTCATGCAAGGAACGTCCCTCGACGTACTCCATGGCATAAAACAATAGCCCCTTCTCTTCACCGTAGCCGATTAGTTCAACCACGTTGGGATGTTTCAGCCGCTTCAGCGCTTCGACTTCAGCGGCAAAGCGGCGGCGAAAACGCGGCTGATTGGCGATACCCGTGGCAATTACCTTAACTGCGACAACATGGCCGCTCTGCGCATGGATCCCCTTATAGACGGAACCCATGCCACCGCGGCCAAGTACGCGTTCGACGTGATACGGACCCAAATACTCAAAATCAGCGCTGCTCATAGCTGTGGATACTCCCGCCGCAATTCTAACGTGAATTGCCATGCAACGGTATTGCTAGCAACGCAAACCATTAAAGCTGTAGCGATTATTCGGGCTATGCCAGACTTGGACTGATGGCCACCTGCAACGGGTGAGATTGTGTTGAACACTGCAATCGCGCTAACCGATTTGAACCTCTGGTTACATTCCGTTTGTAACAGTTGTCCGCAAAAAGCCAGCATTGCTGAATTTCTGGTATCCCGGAACCTAGTCCTGAACGCAAAACCGCCAACTCGCTGAAGTCGAACCTGCTATGCAACATTCGAAGCGACTAAAACTTCGTCTCGCGTTGATCGCCGCTCTGTGTGGTCAATGCGTGCAAGCTGATGAATCCAGCAACGGTTTCATTGTACAACCCAAACTGCGCCAAAGTACGCAAACATCAACTGCCCAGCCAACGGCAGATGTTACACGGCCAGCGTCCAGCTCAAAAGCGGAACCTCGTCCGGCACATCCGACCATCATGCCCAGTGCCGAATTGGAACTTGCTCCAGCTACGCCGAGCCAGTTTGCTCCAGGTATCCCGAGCAATAGCAATTCGTACGACCACCAGGCAATCAGACACACAAACGAACGTTCAAACGAATTGGCGGAGAGCTCTTCAACTGGCGATGTGAGGGTGCCAGGCGTAGCGACCGTTCCGCGTACGAGCACATGGTCGCCAACAGACGCGAATCAAGTTGCTGCGCAGCCAGTCGGTTTTGCAAGACAAATGCCCCATGCACAAACTCGCAGTGAACCATCGCCGAGCCTCCAATGGGTCTCGCGCGGCAGTGCCGTCCTGGGTAGCCAGCCTCAATTTGGCATGTCACCTGCTGCTCCCCAGCGGCCCTTGGAGTTTGAGAATCCGCAGTTCGTACCGGCGGTACCCGCCAACGTTCCCTTAAGAACAAATCAACAAACTCCGTTTCAGACTGCCGAACTACCTGGCAGTAATGCTCTTTCCCGGCGAGAAGCACTAGCGGCGACGGTTTCAAAACGCATCCTTGGCTCCGGTTCGAATACCAAGAACTTGGCCACTGTTTCGCCCCTTGAATCATCGCCGGGTTGGCAAGCCGTGGGTGAGCGACTGACAGCCCACTTGCAGGCTTGCGAATCGCTTTTGCGCAAGAATGCTTTCTTGTCAGCACGGGCGGAAGCTGAACAAGCGGCGATTCACTTGATGCAAATACTTGACCTTGCAACTAACAGCTATACGGCCGAACCAGAATGGTATGCCGCTTTGCAGGCGCTAGCGGAGTTGGAAGATTTCAGTTTGGTACAAAGCACCGATCGTGAAGGACTCAAACACATCGTTCAGGCGCACCAGACGGACGTCCTCAAACAAACTGACTTGAGTCAACTCTCTCCGCTGGTCGCTGCACAACATTATCGCCAAGCAGCCGAGCGCAGTTTGATCCAGGCGAGCCAAGCACATCCCTGGGCCAGTGATGTACTGTATTCCATGGGACGTACCTACCAGGCACAAGCCGACGCGGGCGCTGGTTCCGTCGATAACCTCCGCTGGAAGGCTGCCACTTTTTATCGGGCGGCTATGACGGTTTCGCCAAGCAACTCGCTCGCAGCAAATCAACTGGGATTCGTCTATCTGCAAATGGACCGCCCACAAGAAGCGCGTGCGGCCATCGCTGCCTCGCTGGCAACTTCCGTCTCTCAAGCAGCCTTGGAGAATTTAGTGGAAGCCAGTCGTCGCCTGGGCGATTCGGCGACTGGACAGTGGGCGATGGAGAATCTAGCCATGCAGCGTCAGCTCAATCCAACAGCGGATGCGCCAATGGTCGTGGAACTGGATCCTCGCACATTTGCAACGATCAGTCCTCCCACCGTTGGGCCGCAAGGTCAACCAACACCTGCTCCGCGTATCGCCACTGGCATCGATGGGCCAGAAATACGATAGCCAATCTAGAAATTTTTCTTTGGGGTCTGAGCCAGGCTTCCATAGCGACTTTTTTTAACGAAGTGCCATGAAAATCCGAATCTACGTCCTCTGTGTTGCCTTGCTATCCGCTGGACTTCCGTCCGCGTCCGCTCAACAGCCGATCTACGTAACATTCGATGAAGGCAATTCATCAAGGGTGATCGAAGTTGCTCCGTCAGCGGCTTCAGGAACGGTCCAACCTGCGCCGGCGATGATGCCGTCCGCGCCCGCATTGCGCGGTGCACAGACAGGCAATTTCGACCGCTGTAATTTTTCTGCTTGCAATCCGCCGCCACAGCCACAGGTGGCCAAGGGGCGCTGTCAAGCGTGTACGGTTGGCGTCGATTGCGCCGACAACTGTGGACATCAACAGACTTGGCGAGATCTGCACCCGTACGAATTCCAGCCTCTGGCGCATGGCGAGTACTTGGGGCCCGTGCGACTGCCTTCAACCATGGACTATCGCGTGCGCGTGGGCGACCGTATTCGGTTCACCTATTTGTTATCCCGTGACCAGCCCGTAGAAAGCAACTACCGACTACAGGTTGGGGATGAATTGCAAATCAGCTCTGTGACCGACGACAGCATTCGCGTTGGAGATCTAGTCCAAGGTCGTGGCGTCGTGATTCTCCCCGATGGCACCTTGACGCTGCCGATGATTGGCCAAGTCTTCGCCAAAGGGATGACCATCCCTCAATTGCGCAAACAATTGGAAACTGCCTACAAAGAACAGATTCGTAATCCGGCGATTGACGTGTTGCCTATCAAGATCAATACGCGGCTGGAGGATACACGAGCGGCGGTCGACGCCCGAGCCGGTCAAGGCGGACAGGCATTCCTCGATAGCGTCCATCCCGATGGCACACTGCGACTGCCCAAAGTAGGCTCCATCTGCGTACAAGGTATGACCTTGGATGAAATCAAACGCGAAGTGAACTTGCGATACCGTGAAGTCGTTACTGGGCTCGAGATAGAACCACAACTGGACACGGAAACTCCGCACTTCATCTACGTTTACGGCGAAGTCAATCGCCCAGACCGATATGAATTGCGTGGACCAACCACCGTGACACAAGCGCTTGCACTAGCGCAAGGCGTGCGAGTTGGTGGCAACGCTCGCGAGATCGTGATCTTTCGTCGCGCAGAAGACTGGCGTTTGATCTCTACACGAATTGACCTGAAAGGCGTTCATCTTGGCAAAGTGGCAATGCCCACCGATGAAATTTGGTTGCGTGACAGCGATTTGATCATCGTTCCGCCAACGCCCATTCAACGGTTCGATAACTTTGTTCGTCAAGTCTTTACCGAAGGCTTGTACGGCGTGTTCCCACTCGCACAAATCGGCAGTGGCCTCGAAGCTCGCAACGGCATCTTCAATCAATAATCGGCGACGCGCTAGCCCTCTTCGTGAACCTCAGGCGCTAACCCTCTTCGTGAACCTCAGGCGCTAGCCGTGGGCTTTGGAAGTTTGCCGTGAGAAGCCTAAAAGGAGCCCGCAGAGCCCACGGCTAGTGCATCGTCCACTCTTGATTTTTCAGGTTCGACGTTGTAGCGCTAGCAGGCTCTTGCCGCTAGCGGGCTATTGAATTCGTGTCCCTCACGCGCTAGCCCTCTTCGTGAACCTCAGGCGCTAGCCCTCTTCGTGAACCTCACGCGCTAACCCTCTTCGTGAACCTCACGCGCTAGCCCTCTTCGTGAACCTCACGCGCTAGCCGTGGGCTTTGGAAGTTTGCCGTGAGAAGCCTAAAAGGAGCCCAAAAAGCCCACGGCTAGCGCCTGAGGTTCACTATGACGTCGCGGCGCACTATGACGTCGCGGCCTACTATGACGTCGCGGCGCACGATGAAGCACGGCCCACGACGACGTTCTACGGCGGGACGATGCACTTACGCGGGGTCGAGATCCTGTGGAGCTTCGTCCTCTTTTTCTTTCGGCGTGAAGACCACACTTAAATGTTCGCTGATCGAGTCGGCTAAAGCGCCGAGCTGTTGGAACGTAAAGAACACTAATGGCGATAGTAGAAAACCCGCTATTGCAGCCAGCACGGGTGGTTTTTGATCGCCCAACAAGATCGCCCATAGAAACATGGTTACCGAAAAGGCAATCATGGTCTTCAGAAAGTACCCGCCCCAGGCTTCCGCTGCAGCAGTTATCGACGATAGGACAGCGCCAGAGATCGGTTGAAACAGACTGCCGTTGTCTAAGATCGACAACATAAGCACGGGAAAGAAACAGAAGGTGGTTAGCATCATGCACGCGATTTGAATTCGCCCGGCACCATCACTTTCACCACCCAACCACATGCCAACCATGAAGCCAGGGATCAAGGCACCCAACAGTGCTGCCGCAATGGCTAGCATGTCGCCAAAGTGATCAAACATATTGAAGCCGGGCCACTCTTCCACCCGCTTTTGACGGTTGGCAACCGATTCGAGCAGAGCCAGCGCACTGCTCAACATCGGCAGTCCGAACAGAATCCCCAGCAGCGGAGCGCCGATCACACCCAATAGCAATGCCCCGCGACCAAATCCCGAATCTCGATTGTTCAAACCGTATTGAGCAATTGCGAATACGACGGCGAACACAATCCCGTAGCCAATCACGAAAATAACTGCCATGGGATCAGCCAAGAACCCAAAGGTGCGTCGCACAAAACCTGCAGTATCAAAATCGCCGTCATATAACCGATCCAAGTCCTCGTCGGTGACCTCCTGCTCGGCTTTGGCCATGATCGCAGAAGTGCGCGTGCGTCTGCCCTCCACCTCACGTTGCTCGCTGGCCAATGTGGACGGCGCTAGCGGCATGTCTTCGCCAGTCAATTCGACCTTTTTCTTCTTAGTGGGCGACCAGCCTGGCGGCGGAGGCGGAACCTTAAAATCGCTAAAGCAGTCCGGACAGCGGATCTTCAATCCCTGCGTAGACATGGCTACATACTGAGGTGTGCCGCAGACCTTGCAAGTAATGCGATACTCATGATCTGTTGTGTTGGGTACGCCGAGCAGGCTTGGTAATTCACCACCCACGCCGCCGCTATCCAGTGAACCATCGTCCAAGTCGGGAATGAGCGCATCCAAGTCGCTCAAATCCTCGAGCCCAGGCAATGTTCGACGTTTGGCTGGAGGGGCGGCAAGGTCTGCCAACTCAGGTAGGTCATCGTCAAACACGGATCCGCTGGCATCCCGTGGGCTCGGCGCTGGTTGGCGAGGCTTCGATGGATCCGTCGGGACGCTGGCCACGCGCCTTTTTGCGGGTTCAAGTGGTGCGATCACAAAGTCATCGTCGTCGAAACTGGACGGGCTGCTCACGGGTTCAATTTCTATGACTTCGCCCATATTTATTGCCGACGCAGCGGCCTGGCGCCGCGAATGTGGCTCGATAGACGGCTGGATGCTATTCAGTTCCCGTTCGTCGACAGCGCGACGCGACTTGCCGCGCAGGCTTGGCTGAGCTGCTTTGGCTGCGGCTTTTTTGGCCTTAACCTCAGCAGCTGCCTGCTCACGTTCGGTGAGATCGCCAATGGCAGGTCCACCCAGCGATAGCCAATCATCCTGGTCGGCAATCGGGCGCGGGGTAGACGGTGGGCCGATCGTCGACTGAATCGGTGCGATGGGCGCTGGAGCTGTAATTGGTCCGGGAGCGGCGGCAGGCGTCGAGCCTTCACGGCTTGTGACTGGTACGCCTGGCACGCGAACTACCGCTGCACACCCAGGGCACTTGACCTTGCGGCCAGCGATGGCCGGGTCAACTTTGAGTCGTTTTTGGCACTTGGGACACTGAAAATCCAGTTTCTCGTCTCGTCGGGCGGGGCAACCGTCGCTCCTAAATCATGAAGAGTGATTGGCGAAGAGGAATGGGATCGTTCGTCACTGGTGAGCCGGGATGTCGCAGCCACGTTATGGGAAGAGATGATTCGTAATAACAAGTCCAGCCAAGTGTTTGGCATAAGATTAGGTCGGGAGCCTTTCAGCCTAGATCGCTCAAACCATTAGAAACCAGATATTCCTATCAGCAACATCTCATCGGTGGCGAAGCTGCTGAAAAGACTCCCGCCCCTGTCCTGTTGACCTCAAGTTCGCGAACGGCTGCCTTTCAGGTTATCCGCAATTTCCCCAGGTAGCAAACGGAAAACGAGTTACAGTCAGCCTCAGGCGCTAGCCGTGGGCCCCTTGTTTTCAGTCAACCTCAGGCGCTAGCCGTGGGCCCCCTTGTTTTCAGTCAACCTCAAGCGCTAGCCGTGGGCCCCTTGTTTACAGTCAACCTCAGGCGCTAGCCGTGGGCCCCCTTGTCCTGCAACGATAGAGCCCTGGAAACTTGTAGAGCCCTGGAAAACCCGCCTAATCGGTGGTCAGGGGCTGACCGCTGGTCGCTATGATCCGACCCCTCCGTTCTCAAAACCCACAAAATCTTGGATTTGATTGACAGTCGAATTCTCCAGCAATTATATTGCTAGGTGTGGCAAAGACATCGTGCCGCAATTAAGCTCATCAAAAATCATCATCAAGCCTTCTCTTAAGCGCGTTTGGCCTCCTTCCTTTCGCGTGTTGACCTAGGGGTAATCGCGCATGACACTGCTGGGAAAAGTATTTACTGGACTTGTGTTCCTGTTGAGCGTCCTGTTCTTTGCATTTTCCATCGCGGTTACCGCGACGCACATCAATTGGAAAGACAAGGCGACGGCGGCCCAGGCGGCGGCCCAGACCTCCCAGGGCAAGAACGAGCAGTTGACTCAGTCGCTGGAAGAGCTGAAAACTGAGTTGGCGATTGAGCAGTCGGCTCGTCGGATGGCGTTGGCCTCGCTGCAAACGCAACTTGGGCAAACGCTCGAGGATTTGCGCACGCAAGAAGCCGAGCTGGCACAATTGCAATCGGCGCACACGACCGTGGTGCAAACCGAGAATGCGACCCAAATCGAACTGAAATCCAGGACCGCAGAAAACGAACTGCTGCGTCAGCAGATCAAAGATGCGCGCCTCGACCGTGATCAAATTTTCCAGCGGCTCGTTAATGCCAAAGACGAATTCAACCGCCTGCAGGGCGACTTGGATACATTGATCGAACGCGAGCGTGCCCTCGCTACCGCGTACACCGCCGCCAAAGAAAAGCTGGATATCCTGGGCATTACCCCGGCCACATTGCTCGAAGCCCCAGCCGCCAATGGCGAAGTCTTGGCTGTCGCCACCAATGGTCTAGTTGAAATCTCGCTTGGCCGTGATGATGGTATGAAGGAAGGTTTCACGCTCGAAGTACACCGCAGCGGTCAATACTTGGGCAAGCTACGTGTGCGAACGGTACGGGACGATAAGTCGGTTGCCGAGATCTTGACTGGATTCCAAAAAGGTTACATTCGCGCCGGTGACCGCGTCGACACCAAGCTGTACTAAGGTTCTGTAAAGCACATCGACATTCCGTTCCATCGCTTGTCTTCAGTTTCCGATCAACACCGAGTTCCATAAGTCAACTCCCATGAGCGAACCGAAACATCCCTACAACGTCTATACGGTCATGCTGATCGCATCGACCCTCTTTATGCTCATCGCCTGTATCCTGATGGGCATGGAATGGTCCCGTAACGCATAGCCCTTAGTGAACCTCAGGCGCTAGCCGTGGGCTTGTGATGCATTGCCTTCGCACGACTGCAATAATGCGATAGACTAGTAGAGCAAGTGAGACCTGCTTGAAGCGTCGCGACTACTGGCCCACGGCTAGCGGGCAAGCGGCTTAGAAGAGCCCACGGCTAGCGAGAAGAGCCCACGGCTAGCGCCTGAGGTTCACGATGGATGTTTGGACTATTTTATTACTTGGAACACGTATGGGACTTGGCTCCCTGGCGATGCGCGCGGTTGGCGAAAGCGTGGATCTGGTCAGCGATTGCCAAGGCCGTTGCTGGAGAACTGGTGTCGTGAGCAGATGCGATTCGACGCGGTAGAGTTGTCGGGGCACGATCGGGTCAGCGTTGAGGCAGCTTGCAACGAACACTGTCAAATGCGAGGTTGGTCTGTGTTGGCGGTGAATGCCCGCAGCAATCATGTTCATATCGTCGTTGTGGCGAATGCTGGCCCCAAAGTTGTTCGCGATCAACTGAAAGCCAACTGCACACGATGCTTGCGGGAACAACCCATCCCGCTGAACGTTCCTCGAACTTGGGCCAAGGGGGGCGATATCGAAATTCTAGACACAGAGGAAGATATTCAAAATTGCGTAGCCTACGTTCTTGAAGCCCAGTGACTAGCCGTAGGCCCTACTGCTACGAAGCCCAGTGAACCTCAGACGCTAGCCGTGGGCTCGTGACGTGCAGACGCCAGCCATAGTGAACCTCAGGCGCTAGCCGTGGGCCCTACAGTGATCTTGCTAGAGACAGATTTTGGTGGCCCGAAGAGCCCGAAGAGCCCGAAGAGCCCGAAGAGCCCGAAGAGCCCGAAGAGCCTGAAGAGCCTGAAGAGCCCACGGCTAGCGCCTGAGGTTCACCCGCCAGCCGTACGGTAGAGCTTGCGCCTTGCCGTTCGGTCACACCCTCCCGATACCACCTCCTTCCACCGGTAAGCTATATGAAGTCGTTGTTGATCGTCAATCTAGCTGTTCTGTGCACGTGCTCGGCAGTACTCGCGCAACCCACCTCCAGCGCCCCTAAAGAATTAGCAGCGACCAAAGCTCAAGGCTTCGTGTTTCATGACGCCAACGGCAATGGGCGACGGGAATCCACCGAAGCAGGTATTGCTGGAGTGCGCGTCAGCAACGGACGCGATATCGTCACGACGGATCAGGTTGGCCATTACGAACTGAGCGTTTCGGACGACACAATCCTATTTGTCATCAAGCCGCGCGGTTGGATATCGCCGCTCAATCATGACAACTTGCCGCAGTTTTACTACATACACAAGCCCGCTGGTTCGCCTGCCAGCTTTAAGTATCCAGGGGTAGCTCCGACGGGGCCTCTGCCAGACTCGGTCGACTTTCCATTGACGCCGCATGACGAACCAGAAAAATTCAAGCGGCTCTTATTTGGCGATCCACAGCCACGGAACTTGACCGAGGTTGAATACATCGCTCACGACGTGATTGAGCAGATCGTAGCCGACAAGGCTCATGGGGCTGCGTTTGGAGTTACGCTGGGTGACATCGCCTTTGACGACCTGACGACGTTGGAGCCGCTCAATCAAGCGATCGCCCTGATCGGCATCCCGTGGTACAACGTGATCGGTAATCATGACCTCAATTATGATGCAGTCGACGATCGTCAAAGCGACGAGACGTTTGAGCGTATCTACGGTCCCAGCTATTACGCCTTTGACCACGGTCCCGCACACTTCCTTGTACTCGACGACGTGGCTTGGGTCGGAGCCCATGATGGTCAGAAAGCGCACTATCACGCTGGCCTGGGCCCCAATCAGCTTGAGTTCATTCGCCGCGATCTGGCAGGAATTCCCGCCGATCAATTGGTTGTGTTGATGATGCATATTCCGTTGACGGAAGTCGATGATCGTGCGGAGCTTTATCGACTGATCGAGCAACGTCCTGCGACGGTCTCCATTTCCGCGCACACGCATTACATGGAGCATCGCCTAATCGGCCAGGAGGACGGCTGGCAAGGACCAGAGCGACACCATCACATCGTGAACGTAACCGTGTGCGGCAGCTGGTGGCGTGGCCAACCCGATGAACGCGGGATTCCGCACGCTACCATGAGCGACGGTGGACCGAATGGCTATTCGATCATGGAGTTCGACGGTCAAAAGTACTCGCTAGAATTTCGGGCTGCAGGCCGACCAGCCAGCTACCAGATGAACATTTATGCTCCCGAATTGGTTTCGCCCGCAAATCTGGCCACAACTGTGGTGCTTGCCAACGTCTTCGCAGCATCTGAATCCACGGAGTGTCAAATGCGAGTAGGCGAATCCAAGTGGATGCCCATGGAGCGTGTGACCCTCTCCGACCCGGCGTACTTGGCAGAAAAGGCACGTGAAGATGCCTTGAATCGGACCTGGACAGAACTCCCTAATCCACATCCCACCCCGCATTTCTTCCGTGCCATGTTACCAACTCAGTTGCCCGTTGGCACGCACCAAATCGAGATTGTGGCCCGCGATCCGCGTGGCAAGGAAGTCACCGATCACCGCATCATTCGCGTTGGCTCGCAATAAGAAATTTCGATTGGCATGCGCGTTGCTCCATCTTTACTCCGTGTCTCATACGGCAGTTTACTGTGCGTTGCCGCACTGCCGCACTGCCAGAGTCACATTGATCCAAGTGAAGCTAGGTTGGCAAGAAGGAGAAATCGAAATGAGTAATGCGGATGTATTCATTGAACAGGCGAATTCCAAAATTCATGCCTGGAAGCACGAATTGATCGAGTTGGAGAGCAGGGTGCAGCACTCGGTCGAAACCGACGAACAGTCGCAAGTAAATGCCCAGCGGATCATCGAGCTAAAAAGTCAAATCGCTGCTACCGAAGCGCAAATTCGTGAGCTGTCATCGAGCAAGTGACCAGTAGTAAACGGTGGTTATTTGACACTTCTCGCGCCACCGTGAACGTTGATCTTAACCCTCCCGCGCCCCAGCGTGGAGACGCTAGCACCTGGTCTCTACAGTGAAGTGAACCTCAGGCGCTAGCCGTGGGCTCTTCGGGCGCGAAGCGTTAGTAAACCTCAGGCGCTAGCCGTGGGCCCTACAGTCGCGAAGCCTAGTGAACCTCAGGCGCAAGCCGCGCTAGCCGTGGGCCCTACAGTGATCTGCAGATGCTAGAGACAGACATGTTGATGGCCCACAGCGCCACAGCGCCCACAGCGCCGCAGAGCCCACGGCTAGCGCCTGAGGTTCAGCCTGCTGATTGGGTTCGGAAGGGATTGAATCGCAGATAATTCAAATGCCTGTAAAGTTCATTGCGTTGCAACAGCTCGGCATGAGAGCCGATATCAGACACACCATGCTCATGGACCATGACAATTTCATCGCATTGCCGCAGCGTTAACAACCGTTGCGGCAGCACGACCGTAATACGCTCAGGCGATACCAGGCTTCGAATCGCATCGAGTGATCCTTGTTCAACTTGCGCATCGGCTCGCAGGTCGGGTTCCTCAATGACGACTACGGAGGCATGGCGAAAGGCGGCTCGCGCGATGGCCATGCGGAATGCATCGTCGACTCCCAGGCGATCATCGCCTGGCGTAATCAGCGTCATGGTTTCATCGGGCAACTGCTGGATCGTTTCCGTCAATTTGGCTCGTTCTAGGGTCTCATTAAGGCGTTCTTGCGACGGTTGCTGCGCATTGCCAACCAGGTTTTCAAGTACCGTACCGGTTACGATTGCACCATCTGAGGCGACCCAGTGTGCACATTTAATCAAGCTCTGCGGCTTGAGATTGGACACCAATTCTCCGTCAACCAACATCCGTCCGCTCACTGGTCGGCCGAAACCCATGAGTAGTTCTACCAGGGCGTGGCCCTCTAAACGCTGACTGGCGACGATGCCGATTAGCTTGCCAGGTTGGAACGTCACGCTGACATCGTGTAACAATCTTCGTCCGTTACTATCTTGGACGGTGACATGCTCCAGTACTGCTCGCTCATGGATGGAGGTAATTGCCTTGAGTTCGGTGTCGTCGATTTCCTCGGCTGAGAGCGACAGGAAGCGATTGAGTTCGTCAGTGGCCGACTGCAACATGTTCAGCTCGCGCAGGCTGCGTTCCAAGCGAACGATGCTGACGGCTGCTCCCGCCAAGCATAACACGAAGGGAAATGCATTCACGACCGAAAATCCATCCCCAACCAGCGATTTGACGGCAACGACGAACATGAATAGGCAACCCAATATTCCGCCAATCAAGACCAAAGTAGGCATCTTCCACGAAGAGCTGGTTAGACTTCGCACCGCATCAGCCTGATACTTGGCGAGTTGGTCGGCAAATCGAGTTTCGACGTCGCGCTGGTTATGTACTGATTCAAACAGCGAGCCTTTGATACTCAATTGCACCACCGTGCTACGTTCTTGGGCGGCACGCTCACGCACGACTGGCAAAGTCGTGCGGCGACTGCGGTCGACGTAACGATAGACCAGTACCAGCAAACCTGTCGCTAACAGCGTCAAACAAGTCAGCATCGGTGCGATCAACAACGCCACGATCACGCAGGCAAACAGCTGCACGAAGTGACGGGGACAGTTGCGCCACCAGCGACCTAGACTCGCACGGACTCGTGGCAAATGGTAGTCGAGACAGTCCGTCAGCGAGGTTTGCTGAGCTGACAGAGTACGTGTGATCGCCAGCCGTCTGGCATGATTCCTTAGCTCGCTAATTAGCCGGACTTCAAAGGCAACCGCTGCTAGTTGAATCTGGCGATAGAACATCAGCAGAACGACGCAAGCTACGACGAACAGCGCGATCATGATACCCAGCATCCAAGTGATTTTGGCCAGGGGTGCCAAGTCGTCGGGTAACAAGTGCTCAACAGAGGGCAGCCAAGGAGAAACCGTTAAGATCGATTGCCTGGGTTGTTCAGCAAAGATCAGACAGTTGACCACTGAGCCGAGCAAATAGGCTAGGATGGGAACGCAGATCGCGACACAGCAACCAAGAATTGCCGCGCTCGCCAGATGTGGCAAGCGACCCGCTCGGTCAACGAGCGTCTTTAGCGATTTCGGCATGAACACAATGAGACTCCTCACGATGGTCCCTCTTAAACTGACACTGATAGTGTAGTCGAACGGGCCGAGGCGCGGCAGCTTGGAGACAAAAATGAGTTAAGGTTCGCAACGTAATACAGTTATATGGAGGTTAGGATCGAGCGATATTTATGGTCGCCTTACGCTCAGCGAAAGGGTGTATATGGTGGACTTTCGCAGAGCGAAAGGCGACACTTATTTTCCGCCTCATCCTTAAGCTAAAGGCGGAGGGCAGGTGAAAAGTTACCGTAGTGGAATTCGCCAGAATTCCCTTTTGTCGAAAGATTTCTGGCGAAATCCACTACAGCAGGTAAGAACTTGTCTGCCGCTCGCCTAAGCAGATGTTTCGGCTCAATGCAAGCTGGGAGACAGTCATGACCGATGAGGCACAGATGACCCTTGAATTGCGCGAACGCTCGGCGTCCCACAGCGGCCTGCATGCGGATCAACGCCTCGCAATTGAACCACACCTGCGTAGTGTGCAAGATCATTACCGCGAGACCATCGACGACTATCGGCAATGGAGTCCAGAAGGCAATTTGCATTTTGGATATTGGCGCTGGGGACTGAACCCGTTGCGTCGATCCGTCATGCTGGCCGAAATGAATCGTCAGGTCTTTCAGTCATTGGGATTGCATTCGCTCAGCGAAGGAACGATCGCCGATCTTGGCTGTGGCGTTGGAGCTGTTTCACGGTTGGGTAGCGAGCTCTATCCACAACTGAATTTTCGAGCGATGAATATCTCTACCCGCCAAATCGCGGAAGCTCGCCAAATGACTCATCACGATCGAGTTCAATACGATTGTGCAGACTACCATCGTTTAGGTTGGCCGACGGCAAGTATCGACGGTGCTTTCTTTATGGAAAGTTTATGTTACAGCTTGTCACCTGAAAAAGTTATCGCAGAAGTTGCGCGAGTCTTGCGCCCTGGAGCGAGGCTGGTGGTTACCGATGGCTATCTGCAGCGACCGTTGGAGGATACTTCAAAATTCTTTCGATGGGTCTTTCGACGGGTGAGTGCCAATTGGGCAGTGCCCGCCTATCATTCGATTCAGGCCGCCGACGATTGGGCAAAGGCATCTGGTTTACGTTTGCTCGAAAAACGTGATCTAAGCTGGCGACTGGCACCTTCGGCCGTGCAGTCGGTGCCTATGACGCTGTACTGTGCCATCAAGCTGGGCTTGCACGGCGAACGATCGAGTTGGCGCTGGCGACAGCTCGCCGCCAGCGCGCTGGCACTCACCCTGGGATTGCAACGCCATAATTTTCGGTACTACCTGCTGACGTTTCAAAAGTAATGCAGATAGGGTATTGCACCCTTCCGTGCGCAATAAACCTGACAATCAAGAGTGCACTGTTTTGCGGAAGCGGCGATGAATTGCCGCAGTCCAAGATATGAAAGCGGCGATGAATCGCCGCACTCCAAGATATCAAGATATGAAAGCGGCGATAAATCGTCGCACTCCAGAGAGATGCTTAGCCGCCTAGCTTGACTGCCAAACGAATGGCGGCATAGAGGCTATCTGGCTTGGCCGCTCCGGTCCAGGCAATGTCAAACGCCGTCCCATGATCAACGCTTGTCCGTACGATTTTCAAACCCAACGTGGTATTGACCGCCGAGTCAAAGGCGAGTGCCTTCAAAGGGATGTGGCCCTGATCGTGGTACATACAAACAATTGCATCCACTTGTTTGCGTTTGGCAGGCAGAAAAGCTGTGTCAGGCGGCAGGGGGCCCTCGACGGTTATTCCTTGTTGGCGAGCCGCTTTGATGGCGGGAATTATCAAGCGCTCTTCTTCTCCATCGCCAAATAAACCGTGTTCACCAGCATGGGGATTCAAACCGCAAACGGCCAAGCGTGGCGCACTCATGCCCCCCAACCGCTGAAGGGCTGCAGCCGTGAGTTCAATCGTATCCAAGATGGACCGCTGGGTGAGCAGCTTGGGGACTTCCGCGTATCCGACGTGAACCGTTACGAACGTACAGGTAACTTCAGGCGAATATTGCATCATGCACCAAGGGCCGTCCGCAGACCGCTCAGCAAACATCTCGGTATGGCCCGGATAGGTAATCCCTGCCGCATGGGTGGCTTCTTTGTTGATTGGCCCCGTTGTGACCGCAGCTACTCGCCCAGCCAATGCGGCGTCAATCGCCGATTGAATGTACTGAAAACTAGCTTTTCCGCAGGACGAATTCACTTGGCACCGCGTGAAATCTGCCAGGCCAATTTGCTGATGGTCGACCAACATGTGCGAAGCAGGCAGTGAGGCATTCATGAACTCGGATGGTGCCAGACGCGGAATGGCCGGAATAGACAGACCAATTGCCCTGGCACAGGATTCCAAGACCACAGCATCGCCAAAAATTGCTAGCCGACATATCGATGCTAATTCAGTCGCATTCAAGGCGCGGAGCGACAATTCGGGCCCTACTCCAGCAGGATCGCCCATCGTCAAACCGATAATTGGTCGTTCGTTGTTCATGCAATGATTCTACGTCTTCACGGATTCAGAACGAGTGTCGCCTTTCGCTCTGCGAAAGTCCACCATATACAACCTTTCGCAGAGCTAATGGCGACACTATACATCCTTTCGCGGAGCGAAAGGCGACCATGCATTCCCGATCTGGCTGAGCGGTGGCAGCGTGACACGGTTTTGGATTAGAATACAGGATTGTACCGCACTGCATCCCCCTCCCTCCACAACTGTCGTAACATGCACCGCAAGCTGTTTGGCAATATTGTTTTCTTCGGCACCATTCTTCTGCTCGCCCCCGACCCCTGGCCTGCGATGGCGGGCGACACCCCGGCAAAACTACCGAAATCAGACCAAGAGCTCGCCCGGGAAGTCCGCTCATTGCTGTCTAATCGCTGTTTTGCGTGTCATGGTCCAGACGAAGAGCAGCGGGCCGGCGGATTTCGTTTCGATGACCGCGATTCATTCCTCGGCGAAACAGACTCCGGTCTCAAGGTGATTGTACCGGGCGATCCGGAATCGAGCGAAGCGCTTACTCGAATCATGTCTGACGACGAAGCGGTGCGGATGCCACCCGCTGAGCACGGAGCACGTTTGACAGACGCAGAAATCGCGCTGGTCAAAGCGTGGATTCAAACTGGCGCAAACCTGCCTCAACACTGGTCCTTCGTGCCACCAGAGCGACCGTCGTTACCATCGGTTGACGTAGACAACATTGCCAACAATATCGCAAACCAGCCGAGCCAGCCGACTCTGGATCTACAGGCTTGGCTGCAGCATCCGGTCGATCGTTTCGTGATCGCTCGACAGCAAGCGCTGGGCATGCAGCCCTCGCCCCCAGCAACTCGGGCTGAACTGCTGCGACGGTTGAGTTTGGATATATGTGGACTGCCGCCGACACCGGCTGACGTCGCTGAATTCGAAGCCGATGATTCGCCGATGGCCTACGAGCGTCAAGTGGATCGACTGTTGGCATCACCCATGTACGGCGAACACTGGGCACGCAAGTGGCTCGATTTGGCCCGCTATGCTGATTCCGCCGGTTACGCAGATGATCCGGCGCGAACGATTTGGGGCTATCGCGATTGGGTGATCGATGCGTTAAACCAGAACAAAACGGTAGACCAATTTACGATTGAACAGTTAGCGGGCGACCTCTTGCCGAATCCTGGGCAAGAGCAGTTGGTTGCTACGGCGTTTCACCGCAATACGCTAACCAACAACGAAGGCGGGACGAACGACGAGGAGTTTCGCAATGTGGCGGTAGTCGATCGCGTCAACACGACCATGGCGGTGTGGATGGGCGTAACCATGGCTTGTGCCCAGTGCCATACCCACAAATACGATCCGTTTACGCAAGAAGAGTACTTTAAGCTGTTTGCGATTTTCAATCAGTCGCAAGACGCTGACCGCCGCGACGAAAGTCCGTTGATCGAACTGTTTACCGACGAGCAACTGCACGACAAACGCCAATGGGAACAGCGGTTGCAAGAATTGGAAACGCAGTTGGCAACGCCCTCCGCTGCTGCTTTGGACGAGTTGACGCAGTGGGAAGCGACCTTGCGACAGCCGACCTGGTCGACACTCGCTCCGACCAGTCTGACTAGCAAGAGCAAGAGCGATGCGACCTTCGGGGAAGATCATACCATTACCGTTATGCCGCTCGGCAACAACATTGTGACCGACACGTATACCCTGACCTCAAGCTTGAGGCCACCCATTCGCCACTGACTGCCATCTCGCTGGTGACGGTGCCATCGGAAGCGTTGCCGAATCGTGGCGCTGGCTTGGCGGGCGGGAATTTTGTCTTGACTGGTATCTCAGGCACTCTCAAACCTCAAGCCAAGCCCGTCATGGCTCGCTATGCCCGAATCGAACTGCCTGGTAAGAATAAAATACTCTCGCTGGCCGAAGTTCAAGTGTTCGCCGGTGAGAAGAATGTTGCCAGCGACGGTACAGCTACACAGAGTTCAACTGCCTATGGGGGCGATGCCCCACGTGCTATCGATGGTAATTCCAGTGGCCGTTACGCCGAAGACCATTCGACCACGCATACCGATACCAGCAGTAACCCATGGTGGGAAGTTGACTTGTTGCAGCCGCGCGCAATCGATCGGATTGTGATTTGGAATCGAACCGATGGCGACCTGCACTCGCGACTCGACGGGGCACAAGTACTGCTGCTGGATGCCGAGCGTCAGCCGTTGTACACACAGGAACTCAAGAAAGCTCCGAAAACTAGCAAGGAACTGTCCGTCACTTATGAACCTGCGGTCCGTTTTACGGCTGCCTACGCCGATTTTGCGCAAAATGGATTTCCTGCCGCAGCGGTAGTGGATGCCGATTCCGCCACGGGCTGGGCGGTAGCTGGGGCTATTGACCAATCGCATCGGCTGACATTGATTCCCGAGCAACCGTTGGCCTTCGAAGGTCCAGCCACGCTATCGCTCACGATCGAACACAATTCCACGCATCGCCATCATTTACTGGGCAGCTTTCAAGTCGCCGCTACGTCCGATATTGGCGCGCATGATTGGTCGCGAATTCCGCCGAAATTGCTGGCCATTCACCTCCAGTCCCAGGCTGAACGCTCTGCCGATGCACAACGGCAGTTGGCCGAGTTCTACAATCGTGAACTGGCCAACGTGACAGCCGACGCGCGGAGTGAATTGAAGTCACTGCGGGCCAAGATCGACAAACTGAAGCCCGCTACAAGCGTACCGATCATGCGCGAGGTAGATGGGCAACAGCGTCGCGATACGTTTGTGCAGATTCGTGGCAATTACAAATCGTTGGGCGGCCAAGTTGAGCCAGGCACGCCCGCCGTGTTTCATCCCGTCTCGCTCTCGCAACCCGATGCAACTGGGCCAACCCGCTTGGAGCTAGCTCGTTGGCTCGTCGATCGGCGAAATCCATTGACCGCACGCGTGTGGGTCAATCGCATCTGGGAGTCTTTGTTCGGCCTCGGGATCGTCCGCAGTAGCGAAGAGTTTGGTTCCCAAGGCGACGCTCCGTCGCATCCCGAATTGCTGGATTGGCTGGCGGTCGAGTTTATGGACAGTGGTTGGGACAATAAGCAGATGCTGCGACTGCTGGTGACCAGTCAAACCTATCGTCAAACGTCGATGGTTTCGGAGGAGTTGTTGAGCGAAGATCGCGATAATGTTTGGTTGGCGCGCGGGCCGCGTGTACGTCTGAGTGCCGAAATGATTCGCGATCAGTCGCTGGCGGTAGCTGGATTGCTATCGCATCGCATGTATGGTCCACCCGTGCGTCCGCCACAGCCGAACCTGGGGCTTACGGCAGCCTTTGGTAGCGGGACGGATTGGCAAGCCAGCGAAGGGGAGGATCGTTATCGTCGTGGCCTGTATACCACCTGGCGTCGTTCGAATCCTTACCCATCGATGGCAACATTTGACGCACCCAGTCGCGAAGTCTGCACGTTGCGGCGTGATAGCACCAATACTCCGCTGCAAGCCCTGGTGACGTTGAATGATCCCGGTTTTGTCGAAGCTGCCCAGGCGCTCGCGCGCCGCGCCCGTCTGCATACCAACGGTGACAACGACGAACAACGCCTGGATCTCGTGTTCGAGTTGTGTACGTCGCGACCACCCAGTGACGATGAGCGAACCGCTTTGTTGGCGTTGTTAAACGATGCCCAGCAACAGCTCGCTGCAGATCCCGAGGCCGCTCGCCAGTTAGCAACCGATCCGCTAGGTCCCCTGCCCGACGGAGCCGATCCCGTCGAGCTGGCTGCCTGGACGGCGGTATGCAACGTGCTGCTCAACTTGGACGAAATGTTGATGAAACGCTAACGAAAAATAGCGACACATGTCGCTGGTCTACCCACGTAGGTCAGCCTCTCCGAGGCTGACACCAGCACGACACCAGCACGACACCAGCACGACACCTGCCGACGCCCTTACAAGTTCATATTCATATGACAGTTCTTGAGAAAAAAGCTATGAATCCACTCCTACATAATCTGCAACTTCGGACGCGACGCTACTTCCTGAGAGAAAGCGTCTGTGGCTTGGGCGCGATTGCGGCCGGGAGTCTCCTAAACGGTCAATATACAAGCGCGGCGGAGGGTGGGCTCAATCTGCAGCAACCACACTTTGCACCTAAAGCGAAACGCGTCATCTATTTGCACATGACCGGCTCGCCACCGAATCTAGACTTGTTCGATTACAAACCGGAGTTGGTCAAGCGCGACGGCGAGGATTGTCCGCAGTCATTTCTGGAAGGCCGCGAGTTTGCGTTCACGTCCGGCACGCCGAAGCTGCTGGGATCGCCCCAGAAGTTTTCACAGGTCGGTACCAATGGCATGTGGATGTCCTCTGCTATCTCGGGGCTACACGATGTGGCCGACCAAATGTGTGTCGTGCATTCGATGTACACCGATCAATTCAATCACGCGCCTGCTGAGCTATTGATTTACACCGGTTCTCCGCGCGCCGGTCGACCATCGCTGGGTTCTTGGTTGAGTTACGGATTGGGTAGCGAGAACGAGGACTTGCCGGCATTTGTCGTGTTAATTTCCAGCGGGGTGCAACCCAACGGCGGCAAGAGCTCGTTTGGCAGCGGTTTTCTGCCGAGTGTCTATCAAGGTGTGCAGTGCCGTTCCAAAGGCGAGCCGGTGTTGTTCGCTTCCAATCCCCCGGGCATGAGTCGCCAACTGCGCCGGAGCACCCTCGATACGCTTAACAAGCTGAATGAAATGCAAGTCCAGGCGATGGGGCATCCGGAAACGCAGACCCGAATTTCGCAGTATGAATTGGCCTTCCGCATGCAAACGAGTGTGCCCGAAGTCATGGACATTTCCTCGGAATCGCAAGCGACTTTGGATGCCTACGGTGCGAAACCAGGTGAAAGCAGTTTAGCCAACAATTGCCTGTTAGCGCGGCGCCTAGTCGAATCGGGCGTTCGCTTTGTACAGCTCTTCGATTGGGGCTGGGACTTCCACGGCACCTCCGCTGACTCCGGGATTGGTGATGGGCTAACCAAGAAGTGCAGTACGATGGATCAGCCAGTAGCCGCCTTGATACGCGACCTCGCCCAACGCGGCTTGTTGGAGGATACACTCATCGTTTGGGGCGGAGAATTCGGGCGCACACCTTTTCGCGAAGGTCGAACGGCGAAGAGCGAGATCCTTGGTCGCGACCACTACCCCGACTGTTTTACAATGTGGCTGGCTGGCGGCGGCAGTCGCGGTGGATTCGACTATGGTGCCACTGACGAACTCGGCTTCGGCGTTGCCGAAAAGCCCGTACACATTCACGACTTGCAAGCCACCATCTTGCATCTATTGGGCTTTGATCACACGCGATTAACCTATCGCTTCCAAGGTCGTGACTATCGCCTAACCGACGTCCACGGCGAAGTGGTACAAGACTTGATCGCCTGATGCTCTGTTGTAGAGGCATCTGTGCCAGGGTCGGGAGTCTTTTCGACACTTCTCGCTGATCGCCACCATGAGGATGACATTTCACCCTCCCGCGCATTAGATCTGGCAATCAAACGTGCACTATTTCGCGGAAGGATCGCTAGGTGAGTTCTACGAACCTAGCGGGGAGGGGCTAAAAGAGTTCTCCTCCCGCGAAAGCTCGCAGGATGTAGTGTTTCAATCTGTAGTGGACTTCACCAGAAGTCCCTCTCGCGAAACCAGGGACTTCTGGCGAAGTCCACTACGACTTAATTGCGTAAGTCGTAAATTAATTGCGTAAGTCGTAAAACTAAGACTTATTCCAAGACGACTACGTGGCGGGATCGGCTGCGATGGCAGGCACAACGGGGACAGAGTTTGCGGGCCCGCGGACTTTGACAAAACCAGAAATGGCGACGATGACGGCAGCAAGCAGGACGAGCAACTTCAACCAAAACACCCGGTTCGTGCGCATGCGTTCCATTCCCGCCGAACGCCCCACCAAGGCCGATGCGATAAAGAAGATGACGAACGCAGACAGCATTTTTATGCCTAGCAGCGCATGGTACAGCCCATCTCCCTTGTGATTCGGAATCGCTTGAATGTAGTTGTAGAAGCCAGTTACTAGAAACAGCAAGATGCCGATATGGATAAACCGCTTCCAACGACCACTGATCGCTTCGGAAAAGCTACGCCGCACGTCGTCGCTCAACGTTCCCAACGCCGGCGACAGGACTAACAGCGTAAATACGCTCCCACCGACCAAGACAATGGCTGTAGACACATGAACAATTCGCGAGACGATATCGATCCAAAACATCAAAGTTTATTCTTCAGTTGAGGGAAAATTCTACTAATGAAACAATTGCAGGGTCGGGAGTCTTTTCAGCCTAATTCGCTTACACTACTAGCAACCATATGTTCCTGCCAGCCGCATCTCATCGGACGTGGGCTGCTGAAAAGGCTCCCGACCCTCTCCCGTCGACTCCAAGTACGTGAACGGCTAAAAAATTTCTAAATTCAATTGTCTGAGAAGCGTGGGGGGAAATTGTCATCCCCGCTGCAGGCTGAATCGGATTCGCCGGTGAGCTTCTGCTCCAAACAGCGGGTTAGAATGCGACAGCGAATGTCGACATTGTTTTCGGTTAATAGTTGCTGCTTGATGGCAATTGGCAACCCTAACGCATACGCGATTGTATCGGTGAGCACGCCGAGGGGAAGTTGTTTACCAACTAATTCCTTAAAGCTCTCTTGCGCGGCCAAGCCTTCGGGCACAAAACTGAGAAACAACTTCTGCAACTTTTGCGTCAGAACATGCCGTTGAAGCGACGTTTCAGCGGGATAAATGTCCTCCAGCACCTCGACTTCCGCACTGCGAAACGCTTGAGTGGTTTCGATCTCGCGAATAATGCGAGCTCGCTTTACGCCAGCCAATAGAATATTGTGGCGTCCATCATCTGTGGGGGCGTGCGAAATGATCTTGCCGATGCACACGGTGGAGGCGATGGTCGGCAAGTGCT
The DNA here is from genome assembly GCA_041398985.1 of Pirellulaceae bacterium. Lineage (GTDB taxonomy): Bacteria > Planctomycetota > Planctomycetia > Pirellulales > Pirellulaceae > Aureliella. The sequence goes on along the minus strand of JAWKTR010000030.1, from coordinate 12,855 downwards.
GGTAGTCCTTTTCCCAACCTGGTTGCAATAAGGCCATGGCAATCAGTCGATCACTGGCCAACGCGTCAGCCAGCATTTCACAATATCTTGGCTCAAAGATATGCAGGGGTTGAACAACCTGCGGAAACAGCACCAAGTTTGGCAATGGAAAGAGCCTGACGCTTCCGCAGAAATCCTCCGGCCATCCGGCTGAGCTTTGCAGATTTGTCATACATTTAGGCTTCCGGTTTGTGATGTTTGCATTCGCGAAAAAAAGCGAACGGCCAGATTCCTGGATAGCAACGGGAAGGCGTGTCGGAAGGGCTTGATGGGGAGGCGGACGGCACACGGAGTGTGCCTGCTACCTTACGAAAAAAAGCCGCAGGGGAGGTCTCTGCGGCTTTGCATTCGTATCCTCTGCCTTACCGAAAACACTACAGGTCGAACAAGAAGTTGTTCTCTTCGCCTTTGATGACCGATCGTGTAAGTCCAGATTCCGCAGCCGTCGCATATTTCTCCGGCAAGTTGTTCTTTTGTACTTTCGACATATCGCCACTTGCGGCGGCACCCATCTGCGCGGCATAGTCGTCGCCGTAATCGCCCTTTTCAACATCCGTCACGGCCCCCGATAGCTTCGATTCGATCTTGGCAATCGTGACCGCGTAGTCGCCTGGGCGAGCCCCGTCATTAGTATTGATGGTTGTCAACTGGAAACTGCCGTCAGCCCCCGTCTTGCCACTGGCCGAACGCCCACCCGTTGAACTGAGGAATGTCACGGTGGCACCTTCGACTGGCTGACCACCCAAAGTTACTTTGCCACTCACTGGGACCGGGGATGGTAAAGCATCGCCACAACCCGCAAGCCCTAAAGTCATAAGCCCAAGCGCCAGAATCGTAATTGCTCGCATGTGGTTTCTCCCGCACAAAAACTGAAATCGTATACCGTTGGAAAGTGATAATGGCGCGGATCCTCCCGCCAACTATCGAAATTACTATTTAATAGACCCTCGCACAAGCACCTGTATTCCAAGAATTGGAGGAAGTCAGCGGGTTTTCCCACGCGTAACCGTTCACGATGTGTCGGTTTGTGTGACAGGGTCGGGAGTCTTTTCAGCCTAAATCGCTCACCCACTAGAAACCACATGTTCCTACCAGCGGCATCTCAAGTGTGGAACGGTTGTCCTCAACCGTTTTCGACCCTTTCCTGTCGACCCCAGAGTTCGCGAACGGCTACTCCCACACGAAGTACCAAGGTAGTGGACGAGGTCACGAGTCCCTCTAGGCGGCGGAGCGAGTCAAGCGGCGGAGCGAATCAAATGGGGACATTCGACAAGCCGACCGTCGACGACTTCGAAAACGCGGTCAGCTAATTCCAACAGCTTTTCGCGGTGGGTAATGATGATCATGGTCCGTTCGCCGCGTTGCTCGGCCAACGACTCGCGAATCAACTGTTCGCTCTGCATGTCAATCTGGCTCGTCGCTTCGTCGAGGATCAGAATCTCGGGGTCGCACAACAGCGCCCGTGCCAACGAAATGCGCTGCCGCTGGCCACCGCTGAGCCGCGAACCGTTGCGTCCCACCTTCGTCTCGTAGCCTTCGGACAAGACGCCCGTAATGAACTCGTGCGCATGGGCTTGCCGCGCCGCCGCTTCGACTTGTTCGTCGCTGGCGTTCGGCGTGCCATAGCGAATATTGTACGCCACCGTCTCGTTGAATAACTCAGTCTGTTGGTTGACCATCGCAATCCGCGAGCGCACGTCAGAGACTTTCATATCTCGAAAATCGACGCCATCGAAGGCCATTCGACCTTGGCATGGATCGTAGAAGCGACAGAGCATGTTGATCAACGTCGACTTGCCGCTACCGTTACTGCCCACAATCGCCACGGTCGTTCCAAAGGGGATATCCATGGAAACGTCCTTGATGATGTCTTGGCCAGCTTGATAACCGAAAGTCACGGCGTCAATGTTCAGTACCCGATGCGGACAAGTGGTCGATTGCGGCTGTTCTGGATCGCGGATTTCGCTCGCGTGATCCAATAATGGGTAAATAGCGTTCGCCGCAATCGTACCGGCATAGATTGTGCCGTAAACGGCTGACAGCTTGCGCAATGGATCGCTGACGCCCACCAACATGCCAAAGAAGACCAACAGGGCAGAGACGCTTAGCGGTTGTGTACAAATCATAATTCCCAGGATGTGCGTCTCATTGTTGAGTACCAGGTAGGCACCGCCGATAATGGTGGTGCCGAGCATGCCGATCCCCAGGAATTCGATGATCGGCTTGGACAGCGACGTCAGAAACAGGAACTTGAGGCCAAATCGTTTCATCAACAGCGTCGCATGCTGGAATCGTTCCATTTCGACGTGTTCTGTCCGAAAGGCCTGGACGGTTTGGATATTCTCCAGCGACTCGAGCAGCACTTCGTGAAAGCCCGTCGCTCGCTCCAGCACACGACTCGATACGGCTTTGATCCGTTTAGTTACAAAGTACAGCATGATGCCGCAAATGGGCGCGACAATCACGCTCAGCAGCAGCAGTCGCCAGCAGATCATAGCCGCGCCCGCCAAGCAGGCGATCAGCTTGAGAGGCTCGCGCACGGCGGCACCCAGCATATTCATCAAGCCCGCGGATAGCATGTCCGTCGTCTGCACGATCATCGTTACAAACGTCGCATTGCCTTGTCGCGCAAATGACGCCCGATCCATGAACAAAGCTCGACTGAAAATCTGGTTGCGCAAGTTGCGTGAGACGTTGATGGCGACGCGCCCGACCAACATCTCGTTGGAAATTAAGAAGAAGTGTCTTACAAGCGTCGAGGCGATCAGGGCACCGACGATGAGCGCAATGGTATTAAATGGATCATGCGGCACAAAACGCTCGACCCAAGGCTGCATGGACAGATAGCTGCGGCGTTTGGCCCCAAAGACAGCAATCTGTTGTTCAGCTTCTAACTTGATGTCTTCCAACTGTTTACGGCGGTCGGCGGCCAGCTGGTCGCCGGCCAATTCCAGCTCAGTTGATTTGACCGACGCTTCGAATTTCTCGAGTTCTGATTCGCAGTTCTTGATTTCTGTTTCAACCCATTCCTGAGCGGACTTGCCACGAATGGTAACTTCTAGAATTGGGTAGAAAGCCCCAATATTTGCTCCCCACAACGCGGCCACTGCAAACGAACAGGCGGCGGCCAGGACGACCGAAAACCAGTAACGGCTTGCTTGTTTCAACGCACGGAAGAAATTCTTCATTCTCTCCACTTTCACCCACGGGTACGGTTTACCGCCTTGCATATAGCAACTCCCGTCACGAGTGGGAAGAGAGATTGAAGGGGTGCAGCCTCATTGCTTCATTATCAGGCTCCAGAGGCGTGCCACACACCGCCACCCCGTGAACCTCAGGCGCTAGCCGTGGGCTCTAAATAGTGAACCTCAGGCGCTAGCCGTGGGCTCTAATAGTGAACCTTAGGCGCTAGCCGTGGGCTCTAATAGTGAACCTCAGGCACTAGCCGTGGGCTCTAAATAGTGACTTAGGCGCTAGCCGTGGGCTCTTATAGCTAACTCCGCCCCCTAAGCCCACGGCTAGCGCCTGAGGTTCACTAAGAGCTAGCGGCTGAGGTTCACCATTCCGCTTTGACCCGAAGGACTAACTCTTCCAAGTGACTTTGGCGGGAGGGGCACCGGGGCGAGATGGCGGAATGCGCTCGTTGCCGCGGATGACGATGTTGGCACCGGGTTGCAATTCGCCTTGAACCTCAATCCACTCGCCCTGCTCGATGCCGGTACGGACGGGAACGGCAATTGCATTGGCTTCATTCATGCCGTTGGCCGACTGGACAGAACTGCTATCGATCACCCAAATCATCGGCGACGGGCCACCTAGGACCAACGAATCTTTGGGGGCCATCAACACCGTTTGCGACTTGCCGGTGGCCAGTGCGGCGCGGGCTAACATTCCGGCTTTGAGCAACGGCACACCGCGTTCGTTAAATTCGTTCACGATCCGTACTTTGACTGGAAAGGTTCGTGAACGCTCGTCGGCTTCCGGCACGATTGCGACGACCGTACCTGGGAAAACACGACCACCCAGCGCGGGAACTTCGACATCCACGGTCGCGCCGACTTGAATGAATGGAATGTGCGCCTCAATCACCTTGGCTAGCACATCCACTTCATCGAGTGCAATGATCTCGGCAACCGGCTCTCCACGCGGTAGCCACTGGCCGACTTCAGTGTGTTCCACGGTGACGTAACCAGCGAATCGTGAGTACATCGTATGCTTCGCAATTTGGTCGCGGAGTCGTTCAACGATGGCGGTTTGCATGGCGACACGCGCTTCCGCTTGTCTGATCTTCTCGGGCCGCGGGCCGTCGACGGCCAATTGATAAATCGCCTCGGCTTCAATCAATCGTTGCTGGGCTTCGAGCCAGCTTGAGGTTGCCTTTTCGAACTCGGAAGCTGAGATGACGCTGTTATCGCCCAGTTTTCGCAGGCGCTCCTTGTCCTTTTCCAAGAACTCAGCCGCCACACGACTCGCTTCCACGACCGCCTTGGCACCCGTAATTTCGGCCGGTAAGCTACCGTGGCGCAACTCGTCCAGCTCATGTTGGCGCAGTTTCAGCTCTGCCTCCGCGGCTTGTAGTTCCAGTTCGATGGTGGCCGTCAACAGGCTCGCCAACGGCTGATCCTTCTCGACGCGATCTCCTTGCCGCACCAAAAACTCGACAACACGCCCGTCAACGGCCGAACCAATTACGGCTCGGCGTGACGGCATGACGGTTCCCAATGTCGCTTGAGTCGTGGCTACGTCGCGCTGCGACAACTCGGCTAATTCCACCACGGCTGGCCCACGCTGTGCCAAGGCCCGGTGGGCTCCCCAGCTCACGCATACTGCCAGCGCGACACATGTCCAACGAATCAACCCGTGACACGGGGCGGCCCTGTGACTAGCTAGTTTCCGAGAGAATTTCCTAAACAACTTACGATTCTTTCATTGCGAATTATGCGATTTTCCATTATCCACCAGCCAATATGATACTCACTGGCCCACGATCATTCTGCCCACCTTTCTGCGCGGTATGCGAAATCGCCACCGTGGTGCTTGTTACTTACCCACCCGCGCACTGGTGTTTCCAATGCCAGACCGATCATTCGCGCTTGACGGGAAAGGGTCGGGAGTCTTTTCAGCACCCCGCCACCGATGAGATGCCGCAGGAACGAACATGTTGTTTGTTACTGGTTTATGCGATATAGGCTGAAAAGACTCCCGACCCTCTCACACGACTATTTCGCATTTGCTGGCTGGGGTGGACTCTTATACTTTTCGACCAATTGGCGGTGTAGTCGGACCATTTCTTGATTGCCCTGCGTGGCGTAAGCGTCCGCCAATCGCTCGTGGAAATCGGGGCGACCGGGTTGCAATTGTATGGCCATTTCCATTTCGGAAATCGCCTCCGCGACTCGACCTAGCTTCATCAGAATGTGACCCAAGGTATCATGAAAATCGGCAACTCGTGGTCCAGCGGCAACAGCTGCTTGCGCGTGGGCGAGCGCTTCGTCCATCCGCGCGGGATCGCTCAGCGCGATGGCGTACGCCAAGTTATTGTGGGATTGCGCCGCATTGGGCATGCCAGCCAAGACGTTTTCCAAGTGGCTGATCGCATCGCTGAATTCATTGCGCAGGATATGCGCCTCGGCGATCCAGGCGTGGGTCACCGGCGTCGCGGTACCCTCGGCTAGAAACTCTTGTAACTGCTGCATCAATGCATCGGGTGGTGAATCACCGCCGATCCGCGCCAGCATCGCCACTTGTTCGGCCACACGGGGATTCGTTGGATCAACACTCATCGCCTCATTTAGCAGCCGCACATCCGCCTCCCAACTTTCCGCAGTTACCTTCAGAGTTTGGGCAAAACGCAGACGATACAATTCCGACAAAGCGCGTTTCAGTTTGGCGGTATCTTCGGGCGACAAATTCGCTTGCGCAAGCGCGTCGACCAACGCACCTCGAGCCTCTTTGATATCGCCTTGGTAATACAGAATGTCGGCCACATCGATGCGATCTTGCGCCGTAGCAGTACCGTCGGTGATTTTTTGCAACAGCCGCGGCAACGCCCGCTCAGCCGTTTCCTTCGCCACGTCGTCTCTATTCTGCTGGATGGCCAAGCGGAACAATTCGCCTTCGAACTCGGGCGATTTTGCCGCTGCTTGACGCAGCGTTTCCATAGCCCGCGAATATTGCTGATCTTGAACCGCGAACTGCGTCGCTGCCGCCGACAGGTTGGCAGGAGCCTGCTCCCATTCCACGGCGATATCCAAATGGTGTTTCAGGGTCTGAAGCTGCGACTCGGTAATTTCACCCTGCAACATCAGATTAGCGATCCAGGCATGGGCTGGGACATATCCCCTACCATCGTCCGGCGATACTTTTCATATGGGCCAGGGCTTGGCCCACCGCTCCACATTGCCCAGCACATGGCCCCACCACAAATCGCGTCCGCATATTATTGGACTGCAAATCCCTTTTGGACGAAACAGAGCTTCTGCGTAGCGAGAACCAACGAAGTCAAATGGGTTGCGTCTGAGATTCGTCCATTTGACCAATGGCGAATTCCCATTCCTGGGCCACCTGCGCACAGTTCAGCATCTCCGGCGGCCAAATAAGCCTCCCGCCAGTGTCACGGTCCCTGGTTCCCCAGCACGCCAGCACCACGATCTGCGTCAGCCAGGAAGCCCCAAGCGGCACCAACACAACGCCTTGCCCTGCGCCAATCCCGCGTAATAATCCAATCGATTACCAGACCAAAAAAGCCGATTACCAACTTCCCGTCCTTTGCAACAATCTAGCACTAAAGCAAACTCTTTACGTCTGAGGCTCCCTCTCGCCCCGTTTCGGGGAGAGGGTTGGGAGTGGGGTTTCCTCCCCTTTCGGGGTGAGAGGCTCTCAAACTCACTCGGAAGCCCCGCCACCCGCGCCAGCACGCCTCATTCATTTCCGCGAACGCGCTTGCTCCCTGTCTGTCCCTAACACTCAATGCCCGCCTGGAGACCTACTTAAACTGCCGCTGATGCGCTAATCGTGGCAGGTTCCATGCCGACGATGCGTCCCGAATATCGAACGCCCGCGGAGCGCAAGCCAATCCGATCAAAGAGCCCATCGGTCCGCCGCTATGGTCCTTACCCTGTGGGGTCATCGCCGAATTCCAGCGATAAGCCGCGTTGCCGGCCGCGTCTTCATATTCTCGCTGACCACCGTCCAACCATCCAACAGTTCTGCACCGCGGCAAGCCGACCAAGATCCCGGCCCGTCCGCGATTTGATGCGACCCGGCCCCACCCAACAGGGATGCTCCAGCGTCGGCAGCAAGAGTTATCTTCCACGGCGATGCGTAGGTCCTTCAAACCGAGTCATTCCCTCCGCCACGACCGGCGGTTGAGCACCTTGCAGAGTCATCTCAGCCGCTTCGCCTGGCTTTAACACCTCTGCCTCAGGTTGCTCATGGACGCCAGCGCCAGCGCGGTGGTTGCATTTCGCGGCCAGGATCAGCATCAGCAATGCCAGGATGCCGGTCAATACCGCTTCCAGCAATTGCAGTGAAAACAGCCTCGGTTGCTCGCCGAACGGATCGGTGGCTGCTTTGGTCGCCCGATGTGGCTGGGCATATTGCGAGCCTTTTTTACTTGGGTTTAGCGCGGCCTGCTCCAGCAACTCCTCTTCGTCCAGATAGGCGTGTGTCTTCGTCTGGATTGCGACAGAAATTCAGCGGCCACACGACGACTCGATTTGTAAAAACCGTGCCACCTTGTCCGGCTTTCTGGGTACTGTCGACTGGCACACCATCGAGATAGGTAAGAGTTCATGCAGCGACACGCCCACCAACAGCACTTCCAACGGGAAAACACCCGCTTGGATGGCCACCAATGTCCAACCGCTGCTCCAATCGCCGGCCGTATTTTGCACCGCCCAGACTTGCAGCAGCACCATCAACACATCGCCCATCCAACTGATAACGACCGCCACGGCCAATAAGATCACACTCAAGAGCAAAAGAGGTGCCGTGTAAATAGTAGAATCGCCAGCGTGACAAACAGAAGAGCTGGCAAGCTGCCCGCATGTTGCAGGATCGGCGGGAATTCCAGCCGTTTCTGTTCCAGAATCGATAAAGAAAGGGGTCGCCAAGTGTTTGACATCCACTTGGACGAGATCTAGCACTACTTGTCTTAATTGCCTCGCGTTCCAAGCGTCCTGCCGCGGCAGCAATCCGAAGATATCGGCCATGTCACCCACAGCAGCGAGCACACTGCGACGACTCGCGTCAAGGCACAATACCCTGTCGAATTAACAACCAGCCCGGTGATAAGCAGTAGCAGAGCCAATTGAGCATAACTGGGTGCCTCCCGACAGCAGCCCCAGCCTACCAGCGTGCCCGCCAGGATCAACCCTATGCCTGCCCACCGCCGTCTCCCATCCGCCGCCGGTCCAACATACTTGGCCGGCGAATAGAGCAAATACCCGAACCAGGCCAAAGCCAGCGGGACAAACCACCACATTGGGTTGTATATAAAGGTGATGGACTGTCGAATCAGCAGCGGCAGTAGGGCCAATATCCCCAAGCCAGCCACGATTGCCGTCGTCCCAATGCGCGGAGTTACCGCTTTATTTTCCATAGCGAAGCGCAGCCCCAAGTATAACGCACAGAAAATGAAGAACTTGCCAATTCTAACTCTTGGGTGGGGTAATTATCAGGAGCTGAAGAAATGGCAAACTCAGAAGCGTAGTCGTACACACCATAAAACCGTAATTCCGAGACCAAGCAGTTCGGAATTATCCTCAAAAAGATCGTTGGAAATTTCCGCCAGGTGGAATTGTTTGCAAGTTACGCGAGAATCAATTGGTGCATGCAACTCTACTCCTCCAATCCCATTGTTACCTAGTTGCTAAAAGAACAACCCACCATTGCGGTTATCGGACTTGGTTACGTGGAACTGCCACTTGCAGTAGAGTTTGGCAAGCACGGGAAAACGATTGGGTTTGATATTAACCAACATCGGATTAGTGAACTATCCGCCGGAGTGGATGCAACACGTGAAGTCGAAACAGAGGAGTTCGCGTTGTGCACACATTTGTCTTTTTCTTCCAACGTGGATGATCTAGCTGCGGCAGATGTGTACATCGTGACGGTTCCCACACCGGTTGACGACCACAAGCAGCCGGACCTAACCCCCCTACGCAAGGCTAGCCGCATGTTGGGCGGAGTTGTTAAGCCTGGCAACATCGTGATCTACGAGTCCACCGTTTACCCTGGCGCAACGGAAGAGGATTGCATTCCAATTATCGAAGAGGTGTCTGGGCTCAAATACAACACTGACTTCTTCGCTGGATACAGTCCAGAGCGGATCAATCCCGGCGACAAGCAGCATCGCTTGACAACAATTAGGAAGGTAACTTCAGGATCGACGCCGGAAGTCGCCGAGTATGTAGACTCGCTATATCGCAGGATCGTCACTGCCGGTACTCACAAAGCCAGCTCCATCCGCGTGGCTGAGGCAGCGAAGGTAATCGAAAATACGCAGCGTGACTTGAATATCGCCCTAGTCAATGAACTGGCACTTATCTTCAACCGCCTTGGCATTGATACGCTCGAAGTCCTAGAAGCCGCTGGTACCAAGTGGAATTTCCTACCGTTTCGACCTGGACTGGTAGGTGGTCATTGTATTGGCGTAGATCCGTATTACTTGACCCATAAGGCGCAAGAGATCGGCTACACGCCAGAAGTAATTCTAGCGGGGCGTCGCATCAATGACGCAATGGGGCAGTACATTGTCTTGCAAGTTATCAAACAGATGCTCAAACGTCGCATTCATATCGAGGACGCCAACGTCCTAATCTTGGGGCTGACGTTCAAAGAGAATTGCCCAGACATTCGCAATACACGCGTGGTTGATTTAGTCAAGGAATTTCGCGATTTTGGTGCTAATGTCGATGTTTATGATCCGTGGGTCGATGCCGAAGAAGCGGAAACCGAATACGGCATTTCACCGATCAGCGAACCGCCAGCCGGCAAATATGACGCCATAGTCTTGGCCGTTGGCCATCAGCAGTTCTGTGACATGGGTATCGAAAGAATTCAAAAGTTAGGTCGACGCGACTGTGTGCTTTACGATGTAAAATCCATCCTCCCTAAACACCTTGTCGATGGTCGGCTGTAGAACCTAGGGGGACAAGCTAGCTTCCAGCCGTTCATAGTAGTCCTGGAACGCTACATTTCTGGGATCTGCTCGCATTACGCGCTGCATCTGCTCAAGCGCTTCGGTGGGCTGGTTAAACTGGACTAGAAGTTCTACATATTGAAAACGCAGGCGATGGTCGAAAGGCGACTTAAGGGTGGCTTGCTTCATCGCCTCAAGCGCAGCTTCCGTTTCGCCTCTACGTTCAGCCAGCCAAGACAACAACAACCAGTCGCCGGTCGCCACACAATCCGCCCGCATTTCGGTGAGCTGGACCGGAGCCAGCACAGCATCGACGATTTCATTTTTCAGGCTTTCCTGTAACTGCCCAGCCATTAGTTTTCGAGAAAACGCGGCTCGAGTCAACGGCAGCGCTGGCAGCACGCTCGCCAGTTGGTCTGCATTCATCAGGGTTCCTGCCAAAGGCACCAACTCCTGCCATAGCTGTGGATTGGCGGTCAGGGCAGTCTTCATTAAATCGACCCCGATTTGATTTTCGTCGGCCCACAAGGCAGACGAAGCGGCGGTTACTTGCACGCGAGGGATATGCCGTGCAAACACGCATAGTCGTGCATAGTTGCTCGCGCGGTCCATCGGACGGAGCTGCCCCAGATCGGCCCGCAAAATGCCGAGACTTGGCCGCCAATCATACGGACAGGCGATTGCCGCAGCTCGCATTCTGGTGGCAGTGTTGGCGAGTTTCTGTAACGTCGAACTTTCGCTTGTCAAAACTTCTCTCAGCTCAGACAATCTACCCGCACTGCCACCTCGACTCGCTGCGGACACCATCTCAGGCTTGGCTAACAAGCTCTTGAGGTCGGCTGGCATTTCTGTTGGCCAGACTGCAGAATCTAGCAAACGTAATTCCACCAGTCGCTGTTCCAGACGGGCCAACTGCAGTCCGACTTCGGGATGTTCCATATCACGCGGATAAAGCTGTATCTTCGCCAAGCGTTGTGCAAAAGCTTGGTGATTGTTGCTATTGCTCAGCGAAGAAACCCGCTCAAGTTTTTCGGCCGCCGCAAAGCCTCGCAGCGACCGATATCCGCCGATCATCGCAAGAGCAAGCAATAGAACGCCAGCGATCGTCAACGACCTAGCCGGCAAAATCCCCCGTTCGCCAGTGCCGGTCGGCCCGCTTCTGCCGCCCGATCGAGATCTGCCCCGAGCACAGGGCTTTTCTCCCCAAGCGCTGGTGAGAAAACAACCCACCAAGGCTGCCAGCGGCAAAAAGACGCCAGGAACAATTACGCTGAAATCGAAGAGTGATTGAAAAGCCACCAGCGAAACGGCAAATAACGTGGCTGGCATTAGGAAATTCTGCTTGGTCGTAACCGTTTGGATCCTCCAGCCAAGCCATGCCAAACCGCCCATTCCAACCAGGAAACCCACCACACCGAATTCCATAAACATTTCAACATACAGGTTTTCAGCGTGGTAGTACCACCCACCCTCGGTGCCACGATAGCTCGGAAGAATACCAAAATGAAAGTTTCCAAGACCACAACCAGTTAGCCAGTATTCCGACTGACTTAGCGCAAGCTTCCAAACATACACGCGAATGTTGCTATCCAGTTGATGGGCTTCGCGTGACACACTGCCTATTCGCTCTATCGCCCTATCATCTAGTCCAAATACAATGATCACCGCGGCGGCTACGGCACCGATGGCTAGAATCGCCATTCCAGAACGCAGGAAACTACTCTTGTTCGTCGCGCACACTGCTGCAAATGTGACTGCCGTCGCAAACATCCCTGCTAACATGCCACCTCGGCTCGCGGCCGCTACGACCCCCGTAGAAAGCACGGTCAATGCAATCAGCAGTAGAAAGCTCAGTACACCTTGATGCTCGAGCAACTCTTCCAACCTTCTGCGCATCCGAGCTAGCGCGTTAACGGCTGGGTATCTTACGCCATACCGACGATCAAGTTCTTCTGAACGCTTGTTATTGAGCCACCACAATAGCAATCCGATGGTAGCTCCCAGGCCACTGGCAATGAATTGAGGTGCCGAGTTGCGAGAAACGAAGGTAGAGAAATATACATTGTGCGGCATTTCTAACAGGGTCCACTCGTTCCACGTCACGCGCTGCACAACTCCCAGCAGCGTATTGCAGAATGCCGTAATCGCCAGCGTGCTCAGCAACAGCAGCCTTCCCAATTCTCCGTGAAACAGGATTCCAGCCGCAATCAACATGGCCACCGCAGCCGCAAAAACCGACGCGCTAGCCCGCGATTGAAGCGGATAAATGCTGAGCGTTCGCGGAGCGCCCGCCGGCTCTTGATTGGCATTCTCTGTTGCCTCCAGCGGCACTAGCGCCTCACGGCCATCAATGGTCGCAAGGTAGTGGTCTGCGAGTGCAGTTGTTCTCTTTTCCATTTCAGCAGCCGGCGCGAGAGATTCCCAGATGACACCCGGCAACGGTAACGACTGCAGCAACGCCAAGCTAATCAGTGCCGTCAGTGCGATCGATAGGGGGTTGAGCACCCCATGGACGCGTTGCTTCTGCCCCAACTGCGATAGGAACGCGAAAGTGAAAATCAGCCCAACCCAAGGCACAAGCCACGTTTGCCATTCCCAGGTGGCCATCGCATACGGCCACGGGGCAACCGCCAGTAAACTCAACGCCAAACAGCGACCAATCCACCGAGATC
>JAWKTR010000029.1:0-65739 GCA_041398985.1 Pirellulaceae bacterium | reverse complement strand
GCGCAAACGGTACGTCACTGAGCAGTGCGCAACCTTGGATTTCACGCGTCCCTACGAGTGCTCCACATATAAAGACGGGCGAGATACCAAAATCTTACAGCGATCGCCCCATTTTTTCTAAAAAACTTCGCGGCAATAGACTGCTGTGTCCACGCGCTGTGTTCACCTTGTGGCATCGTGCCGTTTCCTTTCAACTCTCATTCTGGGGACTGGACTGTCCGTTAAACAGGGACCACCTTAGTGAACGTTTTCTCATCTATTTCAATAGAGGAAAGTCGTTCATAGAAAAGTACGTGATGAGATCTTCAAGAGAAACAATCTCAACTGCGAACTGTCTTCGCACCACAGAAAAAACAGCGAAGCCATTCTTCCCGCGTAACGGTTCGATATAGACAACCGCGTCCTCTGTCAATGGATCTGGGGGACTCCCGGACACCTGATGTTCAGTATGTTGCAATTCGACAATTCGCACCAGCCTTTTGCTTTCTCTCGAGTACATTAGCATCTGCGAGAGTCCCTTTTCCTGAATTCCGACTACGACTAAGTTGGATTCATTGCTTGCAGCAAAAAGTGGTTCTTTTCGAATAACAAATCCGGGCGGTGTGGCAAATGTGCCTTCAGGACCGACAATATGGTTGGCTACAAATCGATATTCCGATATTTGTTCGGGATCGAAGTATTTTGGGGCCATCTCCCGTCTTTCCCGAAAGTACTTGGCAAGTAGTTGCTTCCATTCCACCGGAATTCCGACTTCAAGGCCATCCTGCAAATAGGCCGTGAGGAATGCGACAGCGAATTCCGTTTCTCCCCTGTTGGCCATTTGACTCGCAACGAGATAAGCGCCATAGTTACGCGTTCTCCTATCTGCACTATTGTTGAGCGCTTTGGCTACTTGTGCGAGGATCTTTTCGGTCGCTGTTTGCGTTTGCTGAGCTGAGACCAGTGATGTTGGTAAGATACTCGCGAGCACGCATCCACAAATTAATCCCCAATTCATGCCTGTTTGTCCCAATTCATTCAAAAGTAACGTCGGATCGTGCCGCTTACTTGGTCGTCCTTAGGAGGACAACAGCACTTCCAGTTCCTTGTTAGCACACGTTTCACTTTTGGAATCATGTCGAATGGCGTATCAATCAACGCCGTATCGAACGGAAGGCTGCCTGGAGGATCTGGAGAGGGGCCAAAACCAAAAGTATCACCAAGGCAGAACGGCTTGTCTTGAATAGACCATCCCCTTAGCGGATCTACCCATCCTGGCATCACATCGTCATCGGGAAGGAGTTCTGCCAAGACACGCCAAGGGAAATAGATAGCAACTCCGGAAATTGTGACGGAGCCGCATGTCTGGTCTGGCGGAGGACCCAAGCGCCAGCTGTCAACGTCAGACATGGTTGCGCCAGGTTGAATCCGAAATGCCTCGAAGATCGTGAAGACTGTTGCCGGTGGATCAATCTCGCCAACATCGCAGGGGCAGCCTTTCTTCCCACAAGTCACTGTTAGCTTCTGTATAACGTACGAGGCCCCACCGTCAGCCGCTGCAAATGGTATTGTGAAGCGTTGGTCGATTCCAACAGTCCGACTGCACGGTGGCTCAGTACTCGCTTGTTTATCAACTGTATGCACCTGTAACCAGGGGCGGTGCCTCGATCGACGTTGCTCCTGCGAATTAGTAACCGGATTTCCAAAGTTGTTTGCGTAGCCTGATTGCGTGGAGTACCCGATCGGATCTTTGGAGCAGAACCGTCCTAGTTCCGCGTCATACATGCGGGCGCGGTAATGATACATGAGGATCACATCATCCCACTCGCGGCCAGTGTACAGATAACGATTGTCATACGTTGAGGCTGAACGGAGGGTTCCGCTGGCATTGGTGATCGTAGGCACGCCGTAGGCCGAGTAGGCATATCGCTCGGCGATGGCACCAGAACCGTCAGTCAGCGCGGTGACGCTGTACTGCTGGTTGCGATGATAGTATAGGCTCTCCGTCGCGCTGGGCTGGTACCGCAAGACTGGTTCGTCAATGTAGCTGGCGTAGACATAGCGATAGGTGGGACTACTGGCCGCCGTGCCAGCGACATAGTCAGCGATGGTCTGTTGACCAGCTTGGACAAACACTTCTGCAGGAGGTCCTTGCGAAACCTTCCTTGCTCGACTTCAGCCTCCACATCGCGATTGGTCGCGGCTAGCACGCGGACATTGACGGCAATCGGCCGTTCGCCGCCGACGCGGACAACCTCGGTTCTTGCAATGCGCGAAGCAATTTCACTTGCAAGTGCAAGGGCATTTCGCCGACTTCGTCTAGAAACAAAGTTCCATTGTGCGCCAATTCAAAACAACCTCGACGAGAACGACTGGCTCCGGTAAACGCGCCCTCCTCATGCCCAAATAGTTCGCTCTCTAAAAGCGATTCCGTCAAGGCAGCGCAATTGACTGCCACGAAAGGGCCCCTGGAACGCGCGCTGTCGTTGTGGATCGCGCGCGCCAAACGCTCCTTGCCGACTCCCGTTTCACCCAG
Organism: Pirellulaceae bacterium; assembly: GCA_041398985.1. Classification (GTDB taxonomy): domain Bacteria; phylum Planctomycetota; class Planctomycetia; order Pirellulales; family Pirellulaceae; genus Aureliella. The sequence goes on along the minus strand of JAWKTR010000029.1, from coordinate 63,224 downwards.
GATCAAAAGCGTCGCGTCACTAGGCGCCACCCGCTCTACGACTGACATAAAACTTCGCATCAATTCACTAGCCGACTTAAAGTCGGTCAACCTTGGCGGGCCCAGAGTCCGGACTCTGTCGATCGATGTGGGTTCCGAGTGCTTACGACGTTTTAGGACGGCTTCAATCACGCTCTTAAGCGCTGTAGTAGGTAAAGACTGCAGCAGCACGGCAACGCAACCTTGGGAAAGCCATTTTGCACGCTCATGGCAGTCTTCGCGGTCCGTCAACACAATAATGTCTGGCGAGTCCGGCAAATCGAGCGCTCGCCGAATCCACTCCCCTGAATCGTCGATCAACATGCCGGAGCTGATTACCAGGATATCGCAACTCTCACGACGTACTACTTCCTGCAACTGCGAAAGTGATTTTGTGCCGTCTGTTAGCACCCCAAGTTTTTGTAGGGCTGCTTTGACGCGGCGCTGAGCATCGCGATGGTCAATCAACAAGAGAGCGCGAAGTAGCATTGAGGCAACGTTGGTTGGAGGTTAGCTGTTAGGCTTTCGGAGTATTGTTCCGATCTCTGGTGGATTGTAAACACATTCCAACTGGTACTTCATGCGAATTTGCATTCTTATTGGTAGAAAATGGCAAATTTCGATGTAGCAGAGCGTCTTTGCGATGGCGGAATCCAGCGAACGGGAAAAATGAAGGGGCTGAATCCTACCTGTAGTCAGTCGCCTCTGTCGGAGAAGTTGTCCAGGATTTTTTTGACAGAGGAATGCTCGTTTGACGCTGGTAAATCACGGTGTGCCCGTGCGACAGCTTCTCTGATTTCACTCTATGCGGCATGAGATTCGCTTTGAGCACTGGGAGCAAGTTAATTCAATATTTACGAAGTGAGAAGCGAGCTTTAATGACGGAGATCATGTGGGCTTGGACGGCGGTGGTCGTTGGGCTGATAGTTCTTGTTGGAGGCGGCGAATTGCTCGTGCGCGGCGCGTCAAAGTTAGCAGCTGCGGTACGCATTTCTCCCTTGGTCATCGGACTGACCGTTGTAGCCTTCGGTACAAGCGCCCCAGAACTTGCCGTGTCGGTTCAAGCTTCGTTCAAGGGAAGTTCGGATTTGGCAATTGGGAATGTTGTTGGCAGCAATATTTTCAATGTACTGTTTATTCTCGGGTTGTCTGCATTGATCGTGCCACTCGCGGTGGCCAGCGAGTTCATTCGTCGTGATGTTCCGATCATGATCGGCGTCTCGGTTCTGCTATTCATACTCAGTCTCGATGGCAAAATCGATCGCATCGATGGGGCGCTGTTGTTTGCAGGCATTGTGGCCTATACCGTGTGGTGCATTCGAGCAAGTCGCCAAGAGAATCAAGCAATTCAGCAAGAATTCGCGGCTGAGTGGGGCCGAGAGAATCCGAGAAGACGTGGGGCGATGGCGATCAATATTGTGTTCATCCTGGGTGGATTAATGCTGTTGGTAATTGGTTCGAGCTGGCTGATTCGTGGTTCAGTCGTGATTGCTCAGAGCTTCGGAGTCAGCGAACTGATTATAGGCCTGACCATCGTTGCTACAGGAACATCGCTTCCAGAGTTGGCGACTTCAATAATTGCAGCGGTGAAGGGGGAACGTGACATCGCCGTCGGCAATGTCGTTGGCAGTAATATCTTCAACATCCTGTCCGTGTTAGGGCTTTCCGCACTCATCGCCCCAGCAGGTGTCAACGTTAGCGACGCGGCGATTCGATTCGATATCCCAGTCATGATCGCCGTTGCCATCGCCTGCTGGCCAATCTTTAGTACGGGTAATGTAATCGCAAGATGGGAAGGTGCCGTCTTCTTCCTCTATTACATGGCATATACGACTCACATGGTTCTGGAGGCAACAGGTAATGATTTTCGGCACACTCTGAGCAGCCTTATGTTGCTTTTTGTTGTGCCGCTAACGATCTTGACCATAGCGGTCACGGTGTGGCGCAGCCGACAGTCAGGATCGAAAACTGCGAGCTAGCTTGTGTTATCTCTACTGCCTGGCGGTAGATCGCGATGGCAGCTTTTACACAACCAAACTGCGAGAGACTGATATTGCATTGCCCATAAGATGCTGGCTGGTATTGGGATCGCGATGTAATACGCCACGTTAGTGGGCTCAGTCAATCACCTTTGCCACTTTGGCAACGATCGCCACGAACGATCGCTGATCCCTTCGCAATCCCGGCAATTTCTCCGCGAGCGAACCCCATCAATTTTGCTACTGAAAAAAACGCAAGCAGACAAACGCTCTGGAGCAAATGATCGTAACACATGAACTGTGGGCGATTTGTGTCCGGTCGGCTGTTTGGCGTGTTCATGGATTGCGTGCAAGGCTGGAGAACAGCGTAATATGCGAAATCTGGGTAGCTACTTTTCCTTTCGAATGAAACTTTCTTGGATTTTTTGCTCAAGTCGCTGTAAGAAATTGACGGCTCAACCGTCTATTAGACATAGCCTATGCCGGAAACCTCGAAAATCGCTGTCATGGCTTGAGACGCTAGCTGATATGCGAGCGTCACCGTGTTTTTCGAGTATTTTCAGATTTAGTTTGGAGTGTGACCGAACGTGTCCAAGCTCGAAACGATAATTGAGCAAGTTGGCAAACACCTCCCATGTCTGTTTCGGAATGAGAGCATTATCTCAAACTGAGACGGTTGTTGCGAACAACGCTAGCTTTTCACCTTGACGGTAACCAGCTAGTTTTGATAGCAATAAACCAGAGCTAGCAATAGCTCGATATGCGGGGGCTTTTGGGAACAGCGTGATTCCGAGCAAACGCATGTGACAAGAGACGCAAGGCCAGATCGACGAGTTGGCGATCGACTAAAGTGCTTACGGATTTTCATCGAAGTGGCACAACGATTGCTCTCGGTTGGAATTGTGTCAAAGTTGAATGTTTGAATGCAAATGGAGTCTTTTAATTCGAAGGTGGGTCAGACGGCAATAAACTTGCTGATTGGCCGAATTAGTTCTTCAAGGAGGACAGAAGAATGTTGGTACTAAGTCGCAAAGAGGGTGAAAAGCTGGTCATCGGAGACAATATCACTTTGGTGGTCTCTCGGATTTCTGGCAATCGCGTAACAGTGGGTATAGAAGCCCCTGCGGACGTCAAAATCTTTCGTGGTGAACTAAAAGGGGACGAGAAGCCCAAGGGCGCGAAAGTCGTTCCCATGCGCCGTGCAGCAACCCTCACGATTGACATTGATGAGCTTGCCGGACTTGACATCGAAACGAAAGCCGCCATGTAACTACGAGGATTCGGTGCATTCGATGACAGCGTCCGCCATGATTTGAGCCACATCGGCTGGTGAGAAACTGCCAGCCAGAGCTTGGCTATGGTGCATAACCCACGTTCGCTCTGCCGCCAAAATCGTGTGCGGTAATTCGCCAAGGCGCGTGCAGCGGCGATCGCTCCGACGATGAAATCCAGGAAAGCCTCTGCCGACAGCCAAGCCATATTGCGTCAGCAATGCAATGAATTCGTCCAGTCGTTTTGCTAGGCTCTCACTGGCCAGCCATCCCAACTGGTAATAGGCTTGCGAGCAGGAATGGGACTTACCGATTGGATCCATGGACGGACAGCTATGTGCCGGGTGCGGAACGGGGCAGAGACGCACCAGTTGCGAGTTCAGTGCGCTAAAGAACTTGGTACACGTTTCGTTGATCGAGCGCAGAAATGGCAGTTGCGCGAGCACCATGGCAGCTTGCAGTTCGCTTAAACCATACGGACCGCTTCCAGCACCAGCAGCTACATGGGCTTTAGCCATCAAAGACTCAGTGGAACTGATCAAACACCCACCTCGACCAGCCGACAGGACTTTCCCTCCTCCAAAGCTAGCTATGCCAAAATGACCAACCGTTCCTACCGGAATTTCCCCAATGCTCGCGCCCAGACTCTGACAGCTGTCTTCTACTAACAGCCAACCCAAGTGATCGCACCACTCGCGCAGTGCTAGCATCGGCTGTAATTGCCCATACAGATGCGATACGACCAACGCCTTAACGTTTTGACCGCTGGTCGCCACGTCTTTCAAACTGTCCATAGACAGATTCCAGCCATCTCGCTCAATGTCCACCAGTAGCGGCCTTGCCCCACAGCGTTCTATCGCCCAAAAATTACCCGGGTAGTCGAAACCGGACAACACGACAACATCGCCTTGGCCTACCCCCGCCGCCCGCAGTGCGATTTCGATCGCAGCGGTTCCACTGCTGGTCAACAGGACGCGTGCGTCCGCAAACTCGGCCGAGAGCCGGTCGGCCAAAGCACTTGAGTAATCGCCAGTGTATCGGCGATATGCTTCGGTCGAAACAAGTTCATCGAGCGTTTGGTGGACTGCATCACGTATTTGTTCTGCTAGCATCAAAGCCGGTCTCTCGGAAGAAAATTTGATATATCGTCGTCGTCCACAATTTTGTAACAAGGGAAGCTATCGAACTCGCGGATTTTTTCTTTTCGTAATTGATTTTGCAGGACGCACCAAACATGGACACCACTCAAACTTCCACAGGAGACAGCACCACACCAACCTTCATGGAAACGATTCACGGCCTGATGCGTGGAGAAGTATCCGAAGCTACGATGGGTCTAGTCTTCAAAGGTGCCATCGCACTGCTGATGATTATCGTTGCCTACTTCGCAGCCAAGTTGGTTTCGCGTTGGGTATCCGCGATCATGTGCAAACGGGTCGATGAGACGCTTGGAAAATTTGCGGGCAAATTCACATTCTATACAATCTTTCTGATGGCCGGGTTGGCTGTTCTACAAACCGCAGGCATGGAATTGACCAGCTTTGCCGCCATCTTAGCCGCCGCCGGATTTGCCATCGGCTTGTCTTTCCAAGGCACATTGAGCAATTTTGCTGCGGGCATTCTGCTGTTGGTATTTCGTCCATTCAAAGTTGGAGACGTCGTAAATGCGGCTGGGGTCATGGGCAAGATTCAAGAGATCGACATGTTTACGACCATTTTCGATACACCTGACAACCGGCGATTGATCGTTCCCAATAGTTCGATTTCCGGTGCTATCATCGAGAACATCTCATTCCACAAAGAACGACGCGTCGATGTAACGGTGGGAGTGTGTTATGCGGCGAGTCTGGATGATACGCGAGCCGTACTGGTTGCTAGTGCAGAAGCATTGGCTGACAAGCTTATCTCTGGACCTGGACGCGGCTACCAAATCATCCTGTCCAATCTGGGAGCAAGTTCTGTCGATTGGACAATTCGCTTTTGGACAGCATCTGAGAATTTCTTCGCTGTCAAAGAGGCGCTTACATCGGAAGTCAAACGCCAATTGGATGCCAGCGGGATCGAGATTCCGTTCCCACAAATGCAATTGCATATTGCAGACCAAGCCTCTGCGAGTTCCCCGAAACATCCATCGTTGCCCATCCCCAAAATGAACACCGTTGTTGCGGCTCGCGGCAATCGCATCCGCCCTCGCGCACGCGGCGAGAATCTGTAGCGGTAGCGGCCCAAGCTGAAAACTCTGTTAACAAATTCAAGCACTATTGTCCGTCGGTGAAGTAGACGGCGGACACTCGGCTGTCAAAGGCATTGACATCATGTGTTAGCTGCAATGGACGCATGCCGTTTTCAAAATGCAATTCGACCGCTTGTCGCAATTGATTTGTCTCTGGCAATGGGGTCATTGAGATAGTTTGGTAATCTTTGAACGCACCTAAAGCTGCCGTGTACTCATTTCGAACACTCGTCAATCGTGTTTGTAATGCTTCAGTCCGTAGGCTGGACACGAAATACTGCAGCGTGTCTTCGACATTTCCAGCAAACCAAGCCTGCAATAAATCGCCGGTATGAGCATTGACACCCTCTGTGTCATCGATCCTATCAACGAATGACGTTACATCTGCATGGGAGAAGTGAAACATATCAAGCTGTTCACGTTCGAACAGGGCTGCGACGGGCACATTGCCGATTGGAGCCGCAATCTCAGTGCGCAGACGCAGGAACTGTCTCCCTCTGGCATATTCACGCAGTCCACGCTGTTGCTGTGGCGCGTCCGCATTCTGCATAACCGCCTGCAATTGCGTTAGAAAGGCAGTGAGTATTCGTGTATCAATCGACTCACGCAGCTCAGGGCGAGTCAAGTCAATTACCGCGTGGGCATCACCATGCAGAAACGCATCCAAGAAGCGCTGCCTTGTGGATTGGGCATCGACAGGAAAACTCGCTTGCACATCGGTCGAGAAGCTCATCAACTGTGCCTTGCCGTTTCCGACTACGAACTCGCAGCTAAGCGGCAAATAGCTACCATCTTCGAATTCGCCCAGATAGTAGGCTACCAGCCCCACGGGAACCTGGCGATCATAGCGATCCGCAATTCGAAGAGCATCCACGGTCACGTTCCTGACTCCGCGAAATTCGTCAACTGCGTCGGTAGCTAATCTCTTAAACTCGCCAAAAGTCAATTGTTCGCGAAAAGCGGGCGCGAGCAGCGAGTAGGCCTGTTCGATTTTACCGTGCAAGAGCTCGTTCCAGAATTCTTGCCCAAGCTGGCTCGCCCGTCCCAGATTGGGTTCAACGTCCAAAGTTGAGAGAGCCAGATTGTCAGCGATAAGTGTCAATCCGAGCAATTTGTCTTCGACAAAGCTAGCCTGAACCAAGCATTTGGAGTTGGCAAACGACACCGGACCGGTGGCGGAAGGATAGGTACCCGGCATCGCACTCCACAAATCAAAATCGGGCTCCGCTTGCAGGCTCCCTAGACCTTGTGCGGCGTCGCTTAAGAATTTCCGCAATTGCGTTGCAGTTATCAACTCGGCAGCCTGAGGATGCAACAGACTGCGCAACGTCCTGGCCGCCTGATACTTATCGTCTTGACCAACTTGCCGCAAACTACGGGTGAGCAATTCGGTTTGGCCGGGAGAAGTGGACTGCCAGGCTTGCTGAACATCAACGCTAGCCAAGTGCCCGCGACCGATCGATTCCTGCCCAACCGGAAACACAAAGTCAACGCGCGCTATACAGCGAATTCCATTGTTCAGTACCAACACCGAATCGATACTCAGGCGTCTAGCTGCAGACTCAACGGTGACCTCGCCAAATTCCGTGCGTTTAAATTCGAGCGATTGGATCCCGCTGCCAAACTGTTGACTTAGGCTGTTACACAATTCGGCCAGTTGAATCGGCGTGATTTCGGCTTGAAATCGCCGAGAAAACAGTCGATGGGCGCGCTCGACTTGCCCCGCAAACAGAGCTTCGATTAGCTGGTGTGCCTGGGCAAGATACGCATCGATCGGTTTCGGCTGCTCGTTCAGCCAGTCGACGGGCATTTGTCTCGAGCTAACCACGACGTCCACCAACAATTCGTCGAGTCGCATTAGCTCGAAGCGGCAGGCTCCATGTTCGAATGTGATCGTGCCAGACAAGACACGCGCACCAACGCTCCCGTCCCAGCCGATCCAGCCATCCAGCGGCTGATCGGTGACCACGGGATCGCCAAGTTCAATCTTCAACGACTGGAGGTAGGCGTTCAGAGTCGGTACGTCGATATTTGCCAATGGATTCTTGGACACCAACTCGCTGGCTTGTCCGGTTGATACTGCAGTCCGAAATTTCTCGATGAATGCACGTTCTTCCGCGTTGGGAAGTGAGCGAGGTAATTCCAAGTCATCGTCGGCTGGAATGTCGCCAACCCGCAATTCTAATTCGCCGCTGGCTTGGCTGATTTCCCGCTTCAGTTCCTTGTCACCATCAAACAGAATAACTCGCACTGGTTGTGATGTGGGTACGGAGACGTGAACCAAAATGCCGTCGTAGCCAATCCCCAGCGTTTCGGTGGTGCCGTTGAGCTCCACACGCTGATGAACCGTCTTTTGCGCGATTTGGTTCTGAAAATAACGCACCGCCATAACCACGGTCTGTCCTTTGGGGCCACTCAACTGGATGCGCGGGTCTAAGATTGGATCTCCAGCCTGGACTGAGAAAGCAACGGCGCAGCAAATGCATAAGATGAATCGCGCGCATAACCGAATGCTGAACATGGGAGCTCGCGTTATGAGGATGTATAGTTCATTGTGCGCAGCGCGATCGCCTCGCCGTCAAACGAATTCACGGGATGCGCGAAGCGTTCAGATAATTCCTACCCCGTACCCCGTGGTTCGTCGAAATCGGCTATTCAACTCGCTGTAGACGCAGTTCGTGAAACCATAGGTCGTCGTTGGGGACATCGATTTCTAAACGTTTGAATTGTCCGCGCCGGTCCGCCACAAAAAGTACCGTACCTGCATCAAACCACGCAAACTCGGATCGCCAACGAATGACAAAGGTATCGTAATGCAAATGCTCTAAATCGCCAACTAGCATAGCGTTGGGCAGCAATCGTAAAACGAGTCGATTGTCTTCTAATTCCACGCTGGCGTCACCGTAAAATGGGCAACGGAACTGTCCCGTATATGCTTCCAATGGATGACTGGGGTGGGTATCTTCGACGACAGGCGTAATGGCTTTGGCGACGCGCTCGTCGAATTCTTGCCGCGACTTTTTGAACGACTCCAGGTTTTCAGCGCTCCAGTCACGTGGGGCTGGTGTGTCTAAGAGCGTATCGACAATTTGATAGGTAATGGCTGATCCAATACTGGTCATACTGTTGGTCAGCACGACCACGCCCAGATCGCGACCGGGCAGCAGCATGACTTGCGAATACATACCATCATAGCCGCCGCCGTGCCCGACCACCTTTTCACCTTGATAGTCTGAGAGTGACCATCCCAATCCGTACGCGCGAAAATGAGTAGACGGGAAACGCGTGCTATAACTTTCAGAAACTGGAATCGGCATTTGGGCTTGCCACATTTCATGCGATTGCCGCTTGCTAAACAGAGCCTTAGCTTCGTCAATCTCACCGCGGCGCAGTTGGCACTGCAACCACTTGGCCATATCTTTGGCACTGGAAACAATACCGCCTGCGGCAGCCATCGTATCCCAATTCATCCATTCAATCGGCTTGGATTCCGTAGCCAGTGTCTTATGGGGCGTCGCAAAGTTGCCTTGGCTCAACAAATCTCTGACGGAAGTGATACTCCGCTGCATTTCCAACGGCACCAGGATTTGCTCATGGACAAACTCGCTCCAAGTCTGCCCGCTGACTTCTTCGATCACTGCTCCAGCCGCTAGGAACATCAGATTCGAGTAGCCGTAATGGGCGCGAAATGCTCCAGCGGGCTCCAATTCAACGGCTCGCGTAAGTACATCGCGCGGCGTGTAATTGGTCCCCCACCAAAGTAGATCACCGCTGAATGTTCCTAGGCCGCTCCGATGACAGAGCAAGTCACGGACACGCAAGTCGCTTGTTGCAAGTGGATCCTTGAGCCGCAGCCAGGGCAGGTACATGCTCACATGATCATCCCAATTCAATTTTTGTTCATCGACTAGAATGGCCAGAGCCGTCGCCGTGAATGCTTTGGTATTGGAGGCGATGGCAAATAGCGTCTGTTCGTCAACCGCTGAACTGCTACCGATTTCGCGCTGTCCGTAACCTTTGCAAAGCAATACTTCGTTGGCACGCACAATTGCGACTGACAGCCCCGGCACCTGCCAAGCTTGCCTTGTCCTTTCGATGTACGCATCGAGCTTTCGCACCTGCGCTTCGATATCCGGCGTTTTCTCGACATTGATTACCTCCGCACTGCGAGAGGATGGTGGCCCCTGAGTTAAGGTATCTTCCTGTGCCGGCAACCTACCGTTAGTCAGCAGAAAGCACAGAGACAAGCTGGCTACGACTAAGATTTTATGCATTGGATAACTCACATTCGCCTTGCAACTCATGAATCTCTGCTCTGTTTATCGATTCTTAGGACGGCCTTTCCAGGCCGCCGAAACGATGGAACTCCTCACCTCGCAAATTTATCTACGGAGTGCACTCCTATGATAATTCGTGGTGAAGGATTGCGCTCAAATGATGGCTACAAACTTCCATACATCTTTTCTGGCACCGTAGCCTATGGTGTGCATGCCGCACAAAAACTTCCTGGTCGCAGCGTATTTATTGTCAAGCGGCGGATAGTAAGCGGCGGGCCGCGCTTTTGACGCTGGGCAGCCCCGCTTTTAGAGACAGACCAGCGCAATCGCTAATCCCAGCAGGATGAGCCCGGCAGTATCACGTTTGGTCCAATGACCATGCTTAGAATATCTGACGTATTCAAGCAACTTACCAGTCGGACAGCCGTAGCGGCAGTAAGCCATCGGAACAAACAGGGAGCATACCAAGCCGACAATCGCGATCGTCAATGCTGCTGCCCCAGCGATCGTCCAAACCCAGGCGTCGAATGGCTCGATGTCAACTAGACTAAACGGCAGATGGCGCAGCGCGACCAACAAGACCCAACCAAGTAACGCCATGGGGATCCACCGCAGCCCTCTTTCAGCTCGCGGTGAAATACGTACTCGCCACGGCAGGCGATTGCGTACCAGTTGCTGAACAGCACCATGCGGACACAACTGCGCACAGTACAGATTCTTGCCTGTGCCGATCGGGATCACAAATGCGACAACGGTCAGAACCAACAATCCTGGTGCGCCACGCGGCAATCCATTCTGCGCCCAGCCCACGAACATGGCTTGCGAGAGCATATCACCGTTGACCCAGCCGAGCCAGCCAATCAACAAACACTGATAGAAGAAACGCACTTGGTGCCACGGTTTCCAGTGAGACAGGCCAAGCGCCGTTCCTAAACCAACGATCATGATGGTTGACAGATTGCGGGGCGTCGCCAGGGTACTGAGCCAGTCAGCCAGAGGTCCGATGGCTTCGGTCGATAGATGTTCGCTGGGATTCGCATTTCGCTCGACATGATTCTTTGCAGCCAGCAACACACCCTGAGCGACTGCGGAACTCGTCATCGTCGCTCCGCTGACTCCCTCGATGCCCTCCGCCTGCAAATCCATCTCAGCCACTTCAGGTAGCGTTCGCTGGTTGAAAACCCTAAGAAAGTATCGGTCAGTACGAACATATTCCACATACGGTTCGTTGTCATAGCTGGCTCCGATCGACAGTCCGAGGATATCATCTTGTTCTCCTAGACCGATGAGGGCGTCGGTGGGGCCTTGATAACCAATCACATTGTCGGCGGCAGGGGACAGTCGGAGCACTCTTCCGAGTGGCTGTGACTCCTTGTCCAATACGGTCCACAAACTCGAATAGCTGACAGGCTCGACTGCAGCCGCCGTTGGGTAAAGTCGACAAAGGTCTTCGATCTGCGGTCCGTCGGGAAACTTTAGTGAGGGCATGCTGGCCGGCGAGTCTTGTTCAATGCCATTATTCAGTCGAAAACGAATCGATTCCAAAATCGCTGCCGTTGTCAGGGTAGCACCGCTCACGCCATCGATCTCATCAAAGGATTGCATTTGGCTGGTTGTGCGACCGTGAAGCTGCTCAAGGAACTTGGCTCGAATCACTTGCTGCACATGATCGCGAGTGTCGCCGCTGTGCAGAATCTCGGCGTGTGTCACATGAAGCTCGCTATCGAGCAATAACAGCACATCGGTCGGCCCAGAGAACCCGACGATATGCTCAGCCGCCGGTTGAGTTCGCACACAGAAACCCAACTCCTTTTCCGCAGCATCCTGAATGGCTAGGGCGGGCGTGCCATCGTTCCAGTGAACTACTGTAAGCGTCTCCGCCGCTGGCAGAATCTGCTGGATCTGCGGCAATAGATCCTCCGCTTGCCTTAACGATTCAACGCCCTTGAGATAACATTGGTGTTGACTGTAGATCAACAGGATGACTGTGCACAAGAATGCAATCCGCAGCGCCTGCAGCCACTTTGCGCGACCAGTCATGGCCCTCCGGCGAGACGAAGTCTGTTCCATACCTGGCATCAGTTGATTGGCAGTAGTTGAATTGCATCCGCGTGCACGTGTCCATTTGCGCCCTTAGCGGATAGCTCCACGATGCAGTCCTGGCCATCGCGGATCTCAATTCGGCCAAGACTGATGAAGTTATTTTCCAGCGGAGCGGCCTGCTGCATGTCGATCCGATGCGTTGTGGTTTGGTCTCCAATTTGGATTTTCAGAGTAGCATTCGAAGCTCTGTTTTCATGAGGTAGATACTGAGCCCTAACCTCGTAGATTCCCGTTTTGGGCTGCTTGAACTCGAATCGAATACTGGCTTGCTGATTGTTGGAATACAGGTAGCCATACCCGACAAAGCCCTTAAGCCCCGTCCCCTCGGTCCATCCTTCCGACTTAACTGCTTGGCGATCATCGAGCACCAAGCCACCGAGTTGTTTTGGATCCAGTCCGGGCATAGGGCCAAACGGACTGGCCAACTCCATGGCGTCATCGGGAATCGTAATTTCATCATGGACAGTCGGCCGCCGCGCTTTGCCTGGCAAATTCAACAACTCGATCAACTCGTCCAGATGCTCGGCATAGACATCACGTGGGCTACAGTCGTATTTAGCGCATAGACTAGCAGCCCGACCAACGACTTCGCCCATCATTCCACACGTCTTCATGACGCGAGTCGTGCCCAAGGCTTCATGCGTCACGCTAATATCGCGACCGGCCATGAACATGTTGTTGACGTTGCGGCTGTATAGGCAACGATAGGGAACCGGGTATCCATACTCGCGGTCGATGCGGCGATCGTGAACAGCAATACTGATGAACGGGTTGTCCGAAAACTTTTTGGCATACTGTTCTTTGGGATAGTGCAAATCGATCGACCACGTGCTGGGGACGAAACCGTCGGGGAAATCTCTCTTGGATACGATATCTTCTTGAGTCAGAACGACGTCGCCCAGCAGTCGACGCGACTCACGCGGTCCACCGATGTAGGCAACCCAGGTCAAGACTGCATTGCGATGCTCTGCAGCCCCATCGCGATTCTTCATAGCGTTGAACGCTCCGTAGACCGCTCGCAAATTATGATCTCGGATTCCCTCAGCATCGCCGATGGCATCTTTGTTGAAGCCGCTCTCCCAGAACCACTGCCCGTGGTGATCACGCGGATATGGGAAGTCGTCCATCGTCAAGTCGAGCGCCCAAGGTGTTGTGGGGAATTCACTTGGCTGATCGAGTTCATCCCAGGTCCACATATTGCTCATGCCCATCCGATCTTCGGCTTCCATTTCCCAGTCAGCTCCGGCCAGAAATCCGATCGTGCCATGCCCGGTACTGTCGCAAAACAGTCTTCCATGAAATTCAGTGTGCTCACTGGTACGCGTGTTAAAGGCGGTAACAGAAGTGATTTGCCCGTTTTCCGCTTGGACTTGATAGGCGTGATGATTGAGGAATAAGTCGATGTTTGGTTCGGCCCGAACGATAGCTTCTTTCAGATCGTCGCCGAACTCTTCGGCTCGACCGGGTGATTTTGTTGCGCGATCCGCGAATTCTTCGATGATTTCACCAATCCGTGGGAAACGGCCGCGGCGAATATTTCCCATCGCCCAAACGCGGACTTCGCTGCTACCATTGCCGCCCAGCACAGGACGGTCTTGAATCAAGGCAACTTTACAGCCCAGGCGGGCAGCGGAAATGGCAGAGCCCATGCCAGCGTAGCCACCGCCAATCACGACCAAGTCGTAGCCCGCGCGCTTGGCTGGCGTCTCCTGGAGACCCAGTTTATCGCGACGCCAGGCAGCCAACGGTTCGGAAGTATTGGGTGGTGGCGCACCATCGGACGTAAAGTAGATAGCGTCGCACCGCCCGTCAAAGCCCGTTAAGTCGTGGAGGGCTAACTGCGTATCTAAACTCTTGATCTCAACTTCACCACCATCGTGCCAGAACCACTCTTTGCCAACTGTGCCAAACGTTTCGGTGAGAGGCTGGTCGTTGACGAGCAGCTGAAACCGTCCCGGCTGACCGTCGGCCTCCCAACGCGCTACCCAATCCTTCGTTCTGACAAAAACACGATACTTACCCAGCTTGGGAAACCTCACCTTCGTTCGCGCATCGTCGACTGGTTGCCCAAGTCCATGTGCCAAGAGGTACGGCGAACCCATTTCACGAATGAACTGTGTATCCATCCGCCAACTACCCCACGACTCAAAACTCTCTGCCTCTACAAGAAGATCTTCCGCACCAACCGTTTGTTGCCCCAAGCCGACGAGACAGAAGAGCAGCAGGGCAGGGAGGTGCTGTAATAGGCGTGAACGGTACATGTTGGTTCCAAATGGAAAGAAGGCGAGATAGTTCAGCAAGGCTGTAGCAGCAAAAAAAGCCTACACGCATCAGACAATCACAAAGTTCGCCAGTAACGGCTGCACACAATTATGATTCTAACGGATGTTGATTCAACCGAGGTAATCGACTGCAAAGGCTTTATGCGAGTTAAGATGGAGCGGAAAATAAGTGTCGCCTTTCGCTCCGCGAAAGTCCACTATATACACCCTTTCGCGGAGCGAAAGGCGACCATAAATACACGCTCGACCTTAGCTAAGGCTGCGCTCAGTGCAAGCATGCAATTGACGATACGCTGGGCTTCTTCTGAGGCAATCGCAGCCATACATTTTGGTTTGCAACCGCTTCCGGGGATGCGCTGGGATCGACTTCGAGTTGCCAATTATGTTTTGGTTTATGCCCTAACACAATCTTCAGATTCAGTATTTTACCGCGACGACTCACCAACAGCTCAATTTCCTGCTCAGGCTCGTAGACCTCCAAACGACTTGGCCAAGTGTCGGGCGTCACTCGATAGCCATCAAAGGATATCAATTCGTCGTCGACGTTTAGGCCTGCGCGATCGGAAGGCGAATTGCGGAAGACGCGACGAACAAACAGACGCCCGTCTGAACCGGTCGACTCAGAACCAATCCAAACTTTGGCGACCGCTTTTTCGACATGTGGCGCTTCTAGCTCTTGCAGACGTAAACCAAACCAGTCCAACGCGGGTTGCAAGTCCAGTTCTTCCGCGCGGTGTACGTTTCGTTCGAGCCACTTGCGAATCGCAGGTGTGCCCAGTTCTTCAACGATGGTGTTAAAGTCGTGCAGCGTATAACCGGTGTCGAGGTGTCGCTGCCATAGCAAGCACATGACATCCGCCAAGTTAATCGCGCGCTCGGACGTCTGCTGCAGTTGGGCGTCGAGCAACCACGCCAGAATCGCTCCCTTCAAGTAATAGCTGATGCGCGAGTTTGGCGTGTTCTCATCCGGTCGATAGTGCTTGGTCCAAGTATCCCACGAAGCATCGGCTAGGTTCTGTACCAGTCGCCCTGGCGAATTCTGAACGGCTTGGATATTAGCGGTCAAACGCGACAGATACTCATCACGAGTACACAAGCCGGTACGGACCAGACACAGGTCGTCAAAGTAACTCGTAATTCCTTCGGCGATCCACAACTCTTCGAAGAACTGCTCTTGTTCATAGTCGTAACGCATCAGCGCGCGAGGACGTAGGCGGCGTACATTCCAAGTGTGAAAGAATTCGTGACTAACGAGTGCCAACCAATTCAAATAGGTTTCGCGCCGGCGCATTGTCCAGCGGCTGCACATCAGTACAGTCGAATTGTCGTGCTCGAGGCCGCCGCCAGCCTCGGTACATAGATTGAGAAACCAATAGTTTTTATAAGGAATGACGCCCCAGAACCGATGATGCTCGCGAATTATCGTCTGCATGTCCGCCGTCGCACGATCCAAGTCCCACAACTCATCACCGGCCACGTTAGCCAGAAAATGCTGGTGCCCGCCTACTTCGAATTGTCGAATCGGGAACTTCCCGCAGACGATAGGTGCGTCAACCAATTCGTCGTAGTTTGTCGCAAGGTACTCGACGCAATTACTACTTGGCGCTCCACCATTCGAGGCTGAAGATGGGCTTGCCTGCCTGTGCAGTGCGGTCGCCTGATCAGTCCAACTGACTGGTAGCTGGAGCCGCAGGCAGATTTCCTCTTGTTCGCGACCAAGTAGGAATGGAAACGTTGAAGCACCTGTCAAAAATCCGTAGTCACGCTCGATCCAATTCGTACGTACTGTGTTTTCGCGACAGTATATCTCGTATTCCACGCGGATCGATCGGCAGCCTCTGGGAATACGGATTTGCCACCGATTCTTACCCTGACGTGTGGGAACAAGTTCACTCACGGGTTGGTCCACGAGTCCAGCCAAGTCGGAACAGGCTCGAATTCTGATGGACTCCAGATTGCGCGTATACTCGCGAATCATATAGCTGCCAGGCGTCCACACGGGAAAGACCAAAGTCAGCTCGGGAAGCTCGCCGGTCGGTAGCTGTAATTGCACCAAAGCCAAATGCCGGGCGGCTTGCGAAAAATCAACTGAATAGGTGGGGCGCAGGGTTTGAGAGCTCATTTGGTAACGTTGCTGGTTAGTCCGACGGAAGCGTTTGTCTGCCCCAAGCCTACCTTTCCAGACGAGTTCCCGAAAGCTCAGTCGAAGAAAACGTCGGTTAAACGGCTGCCAGTAATCAACGCTCGAATGAATCCTACGAAAAAAGCGAGCGTTGCGACTTGGTTCCGCCAACACTCGCTTTATTCACTTCAAACTGACTTCCGACACACTCGACAGTTTATAAACCACGCTGTCTATAAACCACGCTGTGCCGGACTCAATCAGCGACCATCGCCAATTGCCCCGCCAACCGCAGCTCCTACTCGAGCGCCTGCTTGACCGCCAACGGCTTGTCCAATCGAACCTCCAAGGTTCTGACTTGCCGAGTTGGTGCCTTGAATACCGAGGCCAATGCCGCTACCGATTTGGGCACCAGGCTGGCCGTTGATCGTCTGGCCGATGCTGCCGTTCAGATAGGTCCCAGCCTGTGCAGAGCCTGAAGAATTGTTTGAGTTCAGCATGCCCGACGTACCGAAGGCTCCCGACGTCTTCAAGTTGCCATTTACGTTGGAACGATAGTTCTTCCAATACTGCTGGTAATCATTTCTGAAATTGTCATTCCAGAACTGATTGTTCCAATTTTGATCCGGTGCATATGCGTTGCCGTCCATGTAAAAGCGCTGCCCCGTCGAATCAAACTAGTAGGGCCCATCGAATTGGCCGCTCACGGTTCCACGGTAACCCGATACACGAGATTGTGACATACTGTTTGGACCTTGGTACGGTGTCCAAGTTCCATTGTTCATGTACATCCAACTACCGGTCTCGCGATCACCTTGCCAGTACCTAAAGTAAAGGCAATTGCCAATATCGTTTGATAACCGAGCTTTCTCATACTGTGACTCCCAAAAAGTAACCTGGGAAACGGGTGGGCGCGTGCAATGCTCGCCTCAAGACAACCCGATCCTAGCAAGCGATTTTTGGAAGCAGTTTCCATGCCGAAGCATTGCGCCTACATTTGCTGGCATTATCAGACACGACGCCTGGACACACCGCCCGGACACCACTTGGATGTGGTGCCAGGACACCGCGGATTAGAGGGCGGGACACAGCAGTGCGAGGTGGGGAACTGGGGTGCCCCGGGAGTCAAGACGCCAGCAGCATTGCTCCGCCAGCTATGTGTGTCCCTCTACTGCTTGGCGTTCCGGCCATCCCCGCCAAATAACCCAAGCCACCGACTCTAGTTCATGTAAGAGAGCATGCCACTCTCACGTGCAATCGCCGCCCCCCAAATATTGGGTTGCTTACATCTCTGATCAAGGCGGTTAACATGTGTGGTTTACCGAAGAAACAGGCCCCATCGAAAACTGTACATTTGTACATAACACGGCCTTTCCCATGAAGCGACTCAAACAGTTTGTTGTTCTCGGACCCCATGGGACTGAGACGGTTAGCGGTTGGCATAAAGCTTACGATGTGGCTGAACGGAAATTCGCTGCGCTACTCGAAGAACAACCGATCGAAACAACCAGCGACTTGCCTTCGGTCGATATCTTGGACTCACTTGGTAAGTTGACTGTCGCCCGATTCTCATCTATCCACGAAGAAAAAATTCAGACGGAATCAGCGAATCAAGAAGGGCAAAGTGTGGTCGATATTCGATGGGAATCACATCCCTTGAAACTCGCACCGTCCGATATGCCGTGTTTCGCCCACTTGAATACCAGCGATTTCCAATGGGTTTGGTTGGACGGAGCTACGCGAGAAGTGCCCGTTCGCTTGGGGTTCTTAGACCGTCGCGCAGCTCGCAATCCAGACGGCATCTGGGGACGCGTCGCCAGCATCGTCGCAGAGAGTCGGGATTGGATGTTTGGGCGGTAATCCGGCTGAGCGAACCACACCTCATCTTAGCGGCGCATGCGCTTCTGCTTACTTTCTAGTGGTTCGCCAGAATTCTTAGTGCGGTCGCGTGCTTAGCACTCGGCTCAGCATGGTTTTGAGTTGCGAAACTCGCTCGGGAAATTGCTGCGCAAGATTGGTAGTTTCGGCTGGATCATCGTGCAAATTGTAGAGTTGCACTGAAGGTTCGCCGGCCTGCGGCTCTAGCTTTTTCGGCTGGGAGAAACCGCCTGACCCGAGACCTTCGATAAGTTTCCAGTTTTCGTATCGAAACGTCATGAACCCACCACCAGACTGCAACGCCAGCGAGTTTCGCAGTTGAGCCGCGTGGCCTTGTCGCGCTGTCATGTCTACTCCCAATACAGGTGAAAAATCGATGCTGTCGTGAACCATGTTGGGTGCCGTTGATGCATCTGTAACTGCGGCAAGTGTTGCAAGCACGTCGACGAAGCTAACCAGTTGATTCGTGGTTGAGCCTGGCGGGACTACATTTGGCCAACGAACCACAAATGGCACACGGTGACCAGCCTCCCACGCGTCAGCTTTCATGCCCCGCCAACCTCCAGACGCATCATGGCCCAATCGCTTGACATCCGTTTCGTACCAGGTTGGTCCGTTGTCGGATGTCACAATCAGCAGGGTATCCTCTGGCAGGCCTGCATCCTCGAGCGCCCGTAGCACCCGCCCCAACATAGCGTCGACCATCTCTGTAAAATCACCATACATGCCTGCGTCGCTCTTGCCCACAAACTCCTCCGATGGCAGCCAGGGAGTGTGCGGAGCTGGATACGCCAAGTACAGAAACAGGGGCGACTCTGGCTGGTCTTGGTAGTCTTCGATAACCGCAACGGCCTCATCCGTAAAGCGAGGCAAGACGTCCGCGAGTTTCATATTTGGGGCGATGTTGCCTGCCCGCCAGAACGCGCCCTGAATAGGTGACCAACCGTCGCTATTATTGGCCGCGATCGTCATCGTGGGTGGTTCCACGGCGCGATCGCCGCGGATGTAGAAGTACGGCGGTATGTCGGTCGAAGCCCGAATGCCAAAGAAGCTATCAAAACCCACGCTACATGGTCCACCAGGCAAAGGTTGCTCATACCCTTGCTCTGCAAATCCCAAGTGCCACTTGCCAACCATGGCGGTTTGGTAGCCGCGCTGCTTAAGCATTGACGCCAACGTCATTTGATCTTTGGCAATCAAAGGCTGCGAAGGCCAACGACTGACATCTGTGCGGAATGGGTAGACGCCCGTCAGCAAGCCATAGCGAGACATATGGCAAAGTGGGCCAGCCGCATGTGCGTCGGTAAAACGCATGCCCGCAGCCGCGACGGCGTCCATATTCGGTGTTTTGATCTTCGAATCGGCGTTGTAACAACCCGGATCCCCGTAGCCCATGTCGTCCAACATGATCAATACGATATGCGGTAATCGGCCTGCGATTGCTTGACCGGCAAGTGAGCTAGTCAAAAAACACGCCAAGATACACGTGGTCCGCCATTTCATCTTTAGATTCCAAACCTGTCTGCGACAATGATATTGATTTACTCGATAAAAGTTCACCGAGCTTTGCCAAAGGATAGCCGGCCTCAGTTGTTTCGTTAGCCGACCACCCTAGTTGTCAGTAGGCTCTCAAATTGACAAACCGAACTTGTCCAATTCCCTCTGCAATCTCTGCGAAACAGGGATCAACGAAACCCACCTCCGCCAAGTCTTCAAGCTTATCATAGCAGGGTGGATCAGCGGACTTCATAACAACTAGCTCTTCCGCCGCGTACAGGATGCCAAACGCGGCCGCCAGCGTATCGGACGTTACATCCCAATTTTCCGGCAGTCCCAAGTTTGAGAACCCGGGCTGGAAACACGTAGCAATCTGAACAATCGCTATAGTGGGTGCTGTGGCCGGCGCCATGGAGTTCTGGGTGGAATCAGTAAGTATTTGCTGAAGCTCATCCCTCGTCTCATAGATTTCAACATTCCCCAAGATTCCATGGGCAATGCGGGCAGTGTATTGCATCAGATCGATACAAATCCAGTGCGCAAAATCTTCGGGCAGCCGATTGGCCGCGTCCACCACGCGCACCGCTTCGACTACCTCACCTCCGCCAACAATGATCAACGTCAATGAGTGCGGATGGTCACGACACCACCGATGAAATTTCTCACGTAGATTGGGCAGCGTCAGTAGACTACCACCCAATTTGATGACCCGGACACGTTTCACCAGTTGTGCCGTTTCTAGTGTTATAACTTCTGAATTGGCAATTTTAATTCCAGTGGCTGACCCTCACGTAGGACTCGAACGACCACTTCATCGCCAGGTTTATGATTCTGACTAACGTAGGCGAACAAATCCGCCTCGCGAACCAAGTCAGTTTGTCCATCAAATGAGACCAGCACATCATCCACACGAAAACCAGCTCGTTTGGCCGTAGCGTGTTTGTTGTATTGACCAACGTGGGCAACCCGCAAGGCCATTGGTCCGTCGAGTTTTAATTTGCGTTTCGAATCCTCGTCAAGCGATTCCAAACGCAAACCGCCGAGCGCTATACCGCGCATACCCCACGACGAAACACGCCACGAAATATCATCTGCGCGTCGCCATCCATCATCAAGCAGCAATTGACCGCTAACAGATTCATCGCCACGACGTAATTTAAATGCTACCTTGCCGCCAGTGGCTGGCACGTGGTGGAGTACCCATTGCACGTCAGCCATCGACAGCAACGGTTGCTCATTCATACTTAGAATCTCATCGCCAGGCTGAATACCCGCAGCAGCAGCGGGTGTGTCTGGCGTCACACTCTTAACTTTAGCGCGATCATCTGGATCGAGTACCAACCCAACGGCTTTGGGATGTGGATAAGGAAACAAGATCTGTTCTGGGATCGGCTTCGACTGAGCCCAATAGTAGTCTCGGCGCGCGTCTCCGATTTGGTGACAGTGAATACAACTTTTAACCACATCGCCAGAGTAGTTCAAGCGGTCGGTGTACTTGTCGCTCAGGGCAGGGTACTTTTCTGGCGCATCAAATTCGATCGGCTTGCCGGTCTTGCCGGCCAAGGCCGCTTGATTTGCGGGGTAATTGCGATGCAAGGCCAAACCGCCTTCCAATGCCCGTGCCATGCCTGCCAACGATACATCACCGACCCAATCCGTACGATGGGAGCGAGTGCCGAAACGACCGTATACGGTCTTGTCAGCGTTGAGCATGAACACGGCAAACGACTGGTCCGTGTCGTACTGGAAAACGTCCAAGTCCAATCCATTTGTACCGACAATCCGCACGCATACGTATTGTTCGAGTAGCGGGCGAATAACCGGATCGCTATCGACTAAATCGTCGTCCAGTTTGACACACTCCTCACAGGGGATACAGCGAAGCGTCACCAAGATCGGCTTGCCTGACTGCCGCGCCAATTCATAGGCTTTGTCCAAGTCGTTGTAGAGCCAAAAACCTTCCTTCTCAACTTTGGCTCTATCAGCTCGCACCTTTTCTTCGCGAGTCGGTTGCTGAGCAAAAACAGCTTGTGATACCAGCAGCACGCCAACAATTGCAAATAGGTTTCGGCCCATGTCATAACTCGATAATCAAATGAAAGGCAGTGAGGGGAATATGGCGTTGCAAAACAAAAGAACCGGATCGCAAAAAGGACAGGGCGCGAAGTCGACTGGAAAGGGTAGGGAGTCTTTTCAGCGGCGCCGCCACCGGCGAAGGGGCTAAGCGATTTAGGCTGAAAAGACTCCCGACCCTGTCACATAAGCCGACACATCGTGAACGGTTACCCCGTTTCTGCACTACCGGGTCGGCTCGCGCCGTTCCGTCAACTCGAACTTATTGTTTTGCAACACCTACGTTCGCCCTAGATTATAGACGCTGGTAGCCGGTCGCGGCCAGCATTGCAGTCAATGCGTCAGAGAATTCTCTCAGCTGTGAAAAGGGATTCGCAAAGGTGGCATAGGGTGGCGATCTGCGAGTCGTTTTGCTACCGCGAATTGAGCGAACCAAGTGGGCGCAGCTTGAGCAGATGCGCGGGGCTGAGCTTTAATTCGCCACGATAGACGCCGCGCACAGCCGCTTCCCAGCGAGATTCCAGGTCAAGCTCCATGAACAGCTCGCGCGAGATCGGCTTTCCCAAGTCAATACCGCGGCTCCATCGGGGAGATTTGTTCAGTGTTTCTGAATGTTGTTTGAGATAATGCTTGGCTCGGGCCGCGTCGGGCAACTTCTCTTCGTCTAAGAACTCGGCTTCAAATTCATCTGGCTCACTTCCATCGGCAGGTGGCAGCGTCACTCGCTGTTCCGACTCAAAGTCGCCACCCACGATGCGCGCGAACGCTTTTCCCGCTTCGACCGCCGTTCGTTGGTCAGCGTGTCCAAAATGTTGCAGCAATAACGGCAGCAATCCAGGATGGCCGTACTTGCCAACGAGCCTCATCCGTTGCCAGCCCAACGATTCGGCGAGTGCCAGCATGTGGATAAGCTGAACATCGTGCGGCTCACCGAGCGTAGCCAACATGTCGTAAAAGACGATTCGTTCGACACGTACTTCGCGGCACTGCTCGCGACAATAGTCCAATAGCCAAGGCTGGCGAGTCCACACGGCGGCGTTAACTGCCGCAGCCACCACGGCTGGCGATTCGTCATCAAATCCCGCCTGGAAGGGACGCGTTGAAACGATCACACCGCGCGGCTTGCCCGTTCGTTCTTCTTCCGATTCCTGGGGC
Organism: Pirellulaceae bacterium; assembly: GCA_041398985.1. Lineage (GTDB taxonomy): Bacteria > Planctomycetota > Planctomycetia > Pirellulales > Pirellulaceae > Aureliella. The sequence continues at coordinate 40,336 of JAWKTR010000029.1, read as the reverse complement.
GGGCTGTACTGGTACGCGGTGGGCTGCTCACCAACAGCCTGCGGGCTGGGTTCGTCGCCGCGTGCGGGCCTGGGTTGCGAAGCCTTCATGGCACTGGCCGCTTTGTGGGGATTCCAAGAAGACGACTCAACGGTACCCGTTTTTGTGGCCGGCGTTAACTTCTCGATTGGCGGTTCTTCGAAACGGAGCAAGAAAACAGTCGTACCGGCGCGGATCTGGTCGCCATCCTGCAGCGGACTGTAAGCCATGCGGTTTTCGTTAACAAAAGTACCATTCGTGCTACCACGATCACGCAACACCGCTCCGCCTGGTTCCAATTCCAGTTCAAAATGCACACCGGACATCTGCAAATCGTGCGGCACGACATAGTCTGCCATGGCCGTGCGTCCGATGGTCATCCGTACGGGAGCTTGCAACGCTAACTTGCGCCCTTTGAACTCGCCACCCGTTATCTCAATTACCGCTTTCATGATCGTCTTTGTTTCACTGTCGCTTCTTGCCCTGCCAGACCTTCCATATTTCAACCGCATGCACGAACGTTTAGCGCCCAATCATACTCACGATGTCCCAGCCACGGCGGCGCACGTCTTCATCATCATCGACGACCAACTCTGCGACTCGCGGATAATCGGTAGGCAATCGACCAGCAAAAGCCAAAATCTGCGCCGCCACTGTGGCCACCACACTCGACTCGTGCGTCAACCTTTCGACGAGGGCTGGTTCATAGTCGGCGATGGATACGACACCAAAAGCGTCGATGAAGCCATCTGCCGCTTCACCCTCCACCTGGTCGAACGCGGCCCACATTGCCTGTAGCCCTACTGGATTCTGAAAGTGCAGAAGAGACAATACCGCCGCAAAAACCACCGGTCGTTCGCCGCCGCCCAGTCCTTCGATGACCAATGGCAAAGCGTGCTCTTGACTAATCACCAAGCCGTCCAAGTGTGCGGCGATACGTTCGTCCAATTCACGCAAGTCTTCTGCTTGATAATCCGCATCACGAGCCGCTGCCAAACGCAGCTCCCACAGCATCTGCAATTCCTCGAAGTGTTCTTCGATCAGGCTCATTAACCAAGGAGGTGTGCGTGGCATGTGAGATCAATACTACCGATTCAAAACATGGACAACGATACTAACGAGGGCGAAGATGCACGCCACCATCAGATAAGTTTTTCGCGCGGGCGTTACCTGCCTGTTAGCTTTGAGCGTATCCCAATGGCTGGCAGCCAGGAGTAAGATCGCAATATTGGTCAGTATAAATGGTGCGGACATAGGAATTCGCCTACGGCTTGCCGTAAAACGAAGAAAGTGATCGTTTGCGGCTAATCGTTAAATTTTTGAACGATTGAATCAAAACACTTCGATGGCAGCGACGTCGTGTGGTCCGGAGCGGAGCGGGACGTGGGCCCGCCACAGCAGCAGCAACAACATCTCGTCAGTGTTGATAATCACCGTATCCAGGTTGGTTTGCAACAGGACATCGGGCAAACCTCGCAATTGCACGCGGACTTTCGGCGGCGGGACGCCTGGCAATTGAAAGCTCAAGCGACCGCTGGGCGTGGCATTTTCAATCAAGACGGCTTCGTCGCCGCGCAGGTATTCTTTCGTGATCATACCTGGCGAGGCAGCGTTGAAAAACCTCTCGTCGAAGTCCTTCGGCAGCAGCGGTGCGCGCGTTTCTTGCCAGCGTTTGTCGTACGTGCCGGCGAGCGCGGCCCGTGGTTGCCAGTGTGGCGAGATAAATCCAAAGCCCGCTGGTGGGGGTGTATCGCCGTACATATTCAGTGGTCGCCGGGGATCTTCCAGATTTGGTAGCGGCAATCCATCTTCGAATTCCATGCGTTTGAAACCCACGCCAACTGGATTGCGAGGCTCGAACCTGCTGGTCATGGGATCTGGTTCCGCCGCATCCCAACCACCGAAAGCGCGTTCGTAGATAAGTGGAATCGGTTGATCGATGACGGCAGGATGTGATTTTTCGATCATTCCCAATCGACGAATCCAAGTCCGATCACCGAACACGCGGACGGTCTTATCGACTGCATCCCCCACCCGCACTCGCACATCCGCGTGCGTTTGATTCCGCTGCGTCGGATGCGCGCTACCCACCAACACCACGTCGGTCGTTGACTTAGTGTATGCAGTTTCGGGCTCATACTTATAACTGGCGGCATCTAAATCGCTGTTGAATACACCAGCCATACAGACTTCAGCTTGATTTTCCGACAGAGCTGGTTTCGTTGAAATCGATAACGCAAATGTTGCTTTGAGGAGCGGAGCAACGATTTCTCGTCCGTGGCGGTCCGCTACCATTAATGGTTCCATTGTCCCGAGACGCAATTTTTCTATTTTTGGATGCAAGACTAAATTCTAGGAATGAGGGTCCTGCCATGCCGTGTCGGAGTAATCGATACTGGCAGGCGAGAAAATTAGGGACGGAAGGGCTGGGACATCTTCGGGTGTTATCCAGCCAAGACTACGGGCGAGAACACACAATCCCGCAGCTTCGACGTTAACAGTCGCTTGAATGGCAACTTCCGGTAAGACTACTTCTAGAGCGCGCATTCGATTCATGCGAGTTTCCTGAGCATCCAACAGATGAAACAGAGCAGACTCGAATTCGATCGGCAGGTGATTCGCAAAGGCACTGCACACATCGAACCGCGGGTCTTCCATTCCGTCGAGTACTTGGCCGTACTGCTCAACTATTTGAATTTGCTTAAAGTCGGGAGCTTCATGAAAAAATTTTTCCATCAGGAAATTTACATAGAGAAAGTCGTCTTCGTATTCTTCAGTCGAGTTCCAGGTTCGTCGCGAGTTAGCAGCGATTTGAATTGAAACAGATAAGTCTTGACACACAATTCCATCAAAAAAGGGAGCACTCTTACTAGAAACTTTTACCGTTTCACTCAATTGTGAAAGAAAGAAGCTCCAAAGACGAGCACTCTTGTGTAGATTCCAGTGAAAGAGCTCTGATTCGGCAGTGAGCAGCAAGCCTGCGATAGCCTTGATCCGATACTGTTCGCAGCAGAACAGTGCTTCCACGAGGCTAGCGCTTCCGTTGAGAACGTTGGGTAAGTGTTCTTCAAGCTCTAGCGTGGCATTATGTGCAAAAACTGGTAGCAAATGCGACGACAAGACTTATTCCTATTAAGAAGGTGCTATCTTGAGCTTTTGACCCTGGACATTAGTCACATTTGACTTCGCGAATGCTTCACCAAGTTCACGGCTGATGACATATTCACCGGGGTCGAGTGAAATACGGAACAGGTGCGGCGCATCTTTCAATTTCTCACCAGCTAGGACGAATTCCTCAATCGCCTCAGCTTCACCATCCTCATCTAATTCCACGCCACTCGCTTTTTCATCTAAACAATCGAATCCACCAATGGGGTTTACAAACCAATAATCGCTAGAATGGACGCGCTTCTTGTGGTTGAAAAGTGTGAACTGGAGATATTCTATTTCGGAATCTGGACAGAACTCCTCAATCAATCGCATCCCATTTGTTGACAAGATTAAGTACCCCAAAGTGTTGCCAATCAACCCAGCCAACTTGATTCCGGGTTGAGAATCCTGCAAGAACACCTTGGCATCGTCTGGGTAGTGCTCTGCCGCTCGCACTCCACGACTCAAACAATAGTCATATAGCCCGATATCTTCTGGTGCGCTATCGATGATACAGAGATCAGGATCATTTAGCTCGCCGGTAGTACTTAGTAAGAAATATTCCATCAATGTAACTCCAGCTTAGGAAAACTTAAATTCTGCCGCAGGCATCTCATCGAGCGCTTTACTGGTCGATTGTGTTATTGCTTTATAAAGCTTCTTGGATAGTGATTCTATGTCCTTCTTCATTTTCTTGTATTTAGGATCTTGATGTTCAACGAGCTTTTGTTTGATTCGTTGCACGATCTTGTCAAGTTTACTTTGCACATGATTACTATATGCTTGATGACTTCGATGCTTGGCAGTTAGGCGGTGCCTGGGCAAACCGATTGCATCTGCTACCGCTTTATCCATCGGCAGCATCACCATGTTTAGCTTTTCGTTCAGGTTGTATTTCTCCTTCAGCAGGCCTTCACGAACTGTGGTGACCAAAGCACTACCGACCTTTGCAATCGCTGCGCTTAAGTACTATTGGGAACGACATGGTGCATTCGTGCCAATATGGAATATAACATTTCGTGAAGAAATTGTTGCCAGTCACATCCCATTCCCCTTCTTTAGGTTGTGCGAGCGTCAATCTGTACCAATCCGGAAAGTTCTCACCTCCACCTACCATGGCCGTACGAATCCGAGTTTTTCGCGTGGAGAGTGATTTATACTTGGGCCAGTCATAAAGGCTACTATCGCTCTTCATCTGCAAGTAGGCCTGCCACCGATGTGAACAGGACTTGTTCGCACCGGCTTGCGGCGGATCCCCTAAATGACGATTTAGACAAGCGCCTCCACTGGAAGCACCAGAGTCTTGGTGTGGTAGATCTGCTTCGATGTCTACTGCATGTTGTTGTTCAGACATAAGTCGTTATCCTTTCAAGCTTACGTGCGCGAAAGCATCGCAGCCCCTAAATCACCGCATTCACTACTGGCTAGAACGATCGATTTTTCGCTTGAAGCGTACCCGCGATAGAGTGCAGTAGCCGCAACAATTAGGCTGACTGCAGCGCTAGCGGCACCGGTATCGCCTATCGAAATAGCGGGCATGACGATTCGACAATTTGGGTGGACAGAATCACGGGCTAGCAATCTGGCCCCGGACAGTTGCTTGGCGCGCCACAGCTCGCCGTTCTGATCACACACGATATCGCCACCAAACTGTTGCTGAGATTTAGCTACTGTACTGCGCAAGAGTCTGGAGAGAACTTCACCGTCTCTGTTTTCGCCGCTCGCAGACGATGAAACTTCTAAGTGATCAACATTGGCCAGGGGTCGGCTGCAACAATCAGCCCCTTCAACAAGAATTCCAGCCGCCGCTTCCCCTGGCGCAAGTCCAGTTGGGTTCTCAGGACACTTTAGACGACCCTCTGTTGCAAGCCATTCCAACGTAAGCGAATCAAGGTAGGAGTCAGTAGCGATAACTAAGACTTGTCGAACACATTGATTCGCAATTAACTGCCGAGCCAAAATCATCGCTTCAATTGCAGCCACGTGCCCTCGCATACAAACGTGCATATTCTCTTTGGCTATTGCGAGTTTCGCCGCACGACAAAGTGGCTGCATCAATGCAGCCTTGAGATCAATAGTAGGTTCTTGCTCAACTTGAAACCGCCCGCCAACGAGAAAGGGAAGTGCGAGTATGAGAGCCGTCTCCCGCCAATAACCTTCTGTTAATACATTGATTTTTTGCTTTAATTCATCGAGAACCCCGCTCGCCGTCCGCCGCCAATAGCCGAGGAGATTGAACCCTTCAGCATAGCCCCGAATGGGATGCCCGATTAGCGGGATCAACTCTTGCGTGTGCGGATCAACTAGCGGAAATGTATCAATGGGATGTGGGCGACTGACCCCCGCTCGAATCGCTGCAACGCCCTGATCAGCCAGACGCCCAACAGAGCACAGAAGAGCGAGTTGGCTAATTGCGACTTCCATAGTTAGAGCTGTTTTTCGCAAACTAAGCATACTGGCCGGTCGTCGCTGGGAATCGCAATCACGGGCCCTTGAAGAACTGGAAAAGGCGGCGTGTTCTTATCATTGTGAAGCATGATATCAAACGCGCGAGCCACGTTCTTGCCTTCGAACTTGACGTCAAACGAGAACATTACAAATTCGGCCTTGCCTTTAATTTTATTGGAGACAACACCACCGCCTGCAGACCCTGCTTCGTCACCGGTGCTGATCATAAAATTAGAATCTTTCACACAGACTGGATTACCATCGCATTTGACTTTCTTTGTTCCCTTAGACGTATCCGATGACTTGGCTATGTTTGGGTAGGGAATGGGAATAGGTCCACCGGGGGACGGCGTCTTACAGACGTCCGGAAATGCAATCGTGACACCATTACTAGACTTGTGAACGACAGACAGGAAATTGACACCAACAGTAACTGGCATGGGCTTGACTTTTCAAATTAAACGAAACGTTTAGTTGATTGCTACAGAACCGCCTTTGATGCGATTCCTTTGCCTTGCATGGCTAGTGATTGAGGTGCCGGAAATGAGAATTCTGCCATCGCTGCGAAGTTGTATTGAACTTCTTCCGCACCGAATTTCAACCCCTTCCTTTGAACTGCTCAACCCGCTTGGTTTCTGTGAATCCGCTTTCGTACCAACAACTTCGTCTCGTATCAGCCCTGCAATAATTGGTCGGGAATCACCATCCGCGAAAATCAACAAGACGGCTGGAAGGTTGGTGGGATCGAAGGTCTTGTCTTCTACAATCGAAACTAACGATCTCGCAAGTACCCTTCCGCCCACGTTTCCAGGAAAATCCACAAAGGCTCGCCCATCCTTATCGATTTCGACAATACGTCCTACGGTTGTCGCTCGGCTCGCAAGAACCCTTGTTGCAAAGGCAGCGTCGGTTTGTTTTTCTAGATGCATTGCTAATTCTCCAAAATCTTACTGCCTTTGAGCACGATGTTGCCGCTTGCCTTGATACTAATCTTCTTGCCATCAACAGTGATATCGCCGTTCTTCTTCATAACAATTTCAGACTTACCGCACTTCAGCGATATTTCATCCTCACCCACGATAGAAATCTTTTTCGCGCGCAGGCTGTATCCCTTCTTAACGGTAGTTGTCGAAGCCTGACCTATCGATAGTTGAAAGTCCTTGCCAATTTCGGCACTTTGATTGCCTCCAACTTTCTCATTCCAGTCAACCCCCACATCCAGAACCAAATTCTTGCCAACGCTAATATCATTGGTTGCTCCAACCGACTGCGACTTACTTCCGCCTACTACCTCGGTCATTACGGCACCAACATTGACCGAAAATGCCCCGCCAATGCTCAATTGCATAGCCGCCCCCACAGTTTCAGCATAGTTTAAGGCGACGGTTTCAGTTAGATTCGAACCAGCCATTATTGTCATGTCGCCATAAATCTTCTCGTCATGATAGCCATCAACCCGAACCGTCTTGTTGCGATGGACATATTCTGACTTATCCCTACCAACATCGAGGCTACGATCTCTGCCGATGATCTCGCTGCGGTCGTTCTCGACGACGATGTTTTGGTCTTTCTCGGCGTGGATGTACATTTCCTCGGAGCCGATCTTGTCTTCAAAACGAATCTCGTTGAAGTTGTGGGACTGCCGCCTTGGGTGCTGCGAGTCTTAATGCCGCTTTGCGTCATGTTGGCGGGCAACTCGTAGGGCGGCATTTGGTCGCGTTGTAAACCCCGACCAATGATGATGGGCTGATCGGGATCGCCTTCCAAGAAGCCGACAATCACTTCCTGTCCAATGCGCGGAATGCACACAAAACCCCAGTTTTGACCCGCCCAAGCCTGCGATACCCGAACCCAACAACTGCTTTGATCGTCTTTCTGGCCTTCGCGGTCCCAAAAGAATTGAACTTTAACACGGCTAAACTCGTCGGTGTAAATCTCGGAACCGCCTGGCCCGACCACCACAGCCGTCTGCGGACCTTCCACAATCGGTTTGCGAGTCACCCGGGCGGGGCGGAAGGTCGCCGAGTCCGGAAAGCACTCAAATTGATTGCGATATTCGCAGCCATCGCTTTCACCACCGCCCGAGCGCGTCTGATAGGCGGCTTCACGAATCTCGTGTTTGATCTTCTTGATAACAAAAGACTTGCCTTCCTCCGAACCGCACAGATGACGACCAACCGTAAAACGCTTGCCAGCCGTAAATGACTTACAGCCGCTCGTCGCTGTTACCAGATTGTGATCGAGTTCCAATTCTTCCATGCGGACACGGGCCAGTGAACTGCCGTCACTCTTGACTCCGTATTCGCCAGGATAATCGTACTGCTCGTATTTCTTGACATCCTGAAAAGTCATCAACGTCTTTTCAGTTGTCATCAACGCCGTTTTGGGCGTCTTGAAATTGTAGTCCGTGTGCGCCCAGCCGCCGGTGCGAAACGTGTAATTGTGCTCCCAACCATGGATATGCGGGGTTATGCCGCGCGATGCCAGTCGGTCGCGGGGATAGTCGACCGTGGATTCTTTACAGTCCGTGTAGGCTCCCGCTGAATCAGCCATGAGCAGCGTGTGCTTGCCATCTTCGTGTTCAAAGGTATAGAAAATGCCTTCCTCTTCCATCAAACGCGACACAAACGCGTAATCGGACTCGCGATATTGCACACAGTACTCGCGTGTGGGATGACTGCCCTGCACGCCCGAAGAATCAAAGTCGCTGAAGCCCAGATCGTCGAATATCTTCTCGATGATTTCCAGAACCGTCATCTCTTGGAAGATGCGACAGTCGGTAGTCTGAGTAAGAAACCACAACCAGGGCACGACCACGGCACGATACGTGCGCACGCCATTGACATCTTCGTCACCCGCCGAAAATCGTTGCACAAAGCCATTAAAGTAGCGCTGCTCGCCGTCGTCGTAATCCAGAGAAATCGTAATATTCTTGCCGACAATGTCATCCGCTTGGATACTGTTGTCCGTCGACATCATATCCAGATGGAAGGTAAAGAGCCGCGACATCTCCTCTTCCGCCGTCAGTGAAGTCAAGAAGATCGCATTATCGCCCAGTGGTGTCGAAATATTAAGTGACCGTGTCGCTTGCTCAAAGGCCATGGCAGTTTTCACTTCTGAGTCGTTTTCATCTCTTGGGGACCAACCTATGTTATCGTGTTTGCTGAGCAATTGTTGCTTGAATTACGACAATTCTCGCTGATCGCCACCGTGATTCTTATTACTTACCTCCCGCACGCTAGTGTTTCCATGGCAAGACCGACCATTCGCGAGAGGGTGAGATACCATATCGTGGTCGCGTTCATCTGACCGCTCGACCTTGACCGCCAAGGCTAGGAATTCGCCATGCCAACACTTCTGACCAATATGCCTGTCAGCCCTGCGCATATGCCAGTCGTCCATGCAGCCCAAACGGCTGGCTGGAAGGTTATCAAGTCGCTCGGCGGTCGGCTGGAAACGAACTTGGGCAACGCGCTCGCAATCTATGGCGCACCTGAAATTGTGCGGGCTATTGCGAGAGTGAACCGCATTAGCCTGTTTGCTCCGCCGGCAAATTGGCCCAAGCACTTGCCGACCGAGTTTCAGGCACCAGATGCTCGTGGATCAACTGCCGACGAGGGCATCTCATTCGATTTGGCGCCGGAGCAAGGGGGGTTCGAGTCTACGGTGCGCTGTTTCGTGTTGGACCGGATGGTCGTAACGCTGAGCCCAGTCAGCCACCAAGGAAAGAGTTGCCGGGTGCGCGGTAAGTGGAGCGCGCCGGAAGAAGTGTACGACCAGGCGCTGAGCTTCTGTGAACAACTGCTCGGTGACTCTCGCGTGCTGATGCCACCCGCTTTTGCACTAGACATCGGCCAGATGGCAGGCGGCGACTGGTGTGTGATCGGCGGAACAGCAGCCTGGTGTGCACACATCTACAGTTGCAGCCCCGCAGCAATTCTTAACGTTTTGTTGCGAAGCTGTAAGAGCGCGAGTGTCAGCCACGAAGAAGCTCAGTGGTTGGACGAATAAATCTGGTAATTTCGACGCTTCTCGCTCATCGCCTCCGTGAATCTCGACATTAACCCTCCCGCGCGCCACCACTTCCATAGCGAAAGCAACTAATTCGCGGGAGGTGTCGGAAAGCGAGTTCAGCGAGCTTTCCGGGGAGGGCCTTGGGAAATTTACGAAGGCCAACGGTAGCCTAGTACGCGGGACGCTTCGTAATTGGAGATTCTCACGCGGCCGGATTGGTTCCCCCCCAAGAGTGAAACGTTCGAACCGGAGCGTCCATCATAAAATGCGACGTGGCCTTTCCAACTGCTGGGCGATTCACGCCACAGCACGGTAACACATCCGTAGCGGGGTTCGTCCAAGGCGCGTCCCCAATCCAGCCAAGAACGAGCGTTAGCTCGATTGGTGCCTGGCTGGCCCGCTTGCAACATGCACCAATTGACGAACGCAGAACACCAAGCGGTTTCGTCGCTTGTCGCCTGCAGCGTGGTAGTACCATGGTATTGGAGAATTCGGGGATTGGCTGCCGATCCCGCTACGTTGGCTACGCCATTGTGCATTTCCTGCTGAGCTACCGTCATCCACGGCGGCGACGTGCGGTTGACTGGCAAAGGCTCGGACGGTGGGGTGGCGGGGGCGCCGGAGAGCGAACCCCAGGTTTGTGGTCCAACAACTCCATCTACCGTTAGCCCATTGTTGGCTTGATACAGGCGTACTGCCGTTTCCGTGTTTCTTCCGAAGATCCCATCTACTTGCAGATTGGGACTTGGTTGTAATTTTGCATTCAAAGCGCTCTGCAAGCGACGAACCTCTGAGCCTCTGGAACCGCGACGCAAGAGTGACATGTGTTTCTCCTTTTTCCCCGAAAGTACCCAAGCAATAGTGGCCAAATGGTTATCGTGGCGAAATTCCAAATGTTGCAGGAAATTCTGGGGTGCCTGCCAGGCTTTCGCTCAAAAGTGGCTACTGAGGTGCGACCCTTTGTAGGGCATGCCCAGTCCCTGATAAGATGGCATGGCTCGGAGAAGTTCAGACTCCTTCTTAGAAAAGACCTAAGACTTGTCAGTCCGAACACTGGGACATTAGCGGTGGAGTGAGACAACATGCGAAATAAGAAATCACCCAAACTCAACAATTTGTGTTGGACAGTTGCGTTAGTGAGCGTATTGGGCTGTGGCGTGCAGCCCCATGAACATGGCAAAGTTGGTCTGGAGTTCGAAGCAGCGCGATCACTAGTCATCAACGGAAAATTTGCTGAAGCGACGCAGAGACTGACGCAGTTCATCAAAGACCACCCCGAACACCACTTAGCTCCACGAGCAACTTTCTTGCTTGGCAAGAGCGCGCTCGGCAGCGGCGATTTGGAAGCTGCAGAAACGTGGTTTTCGAAAACCACCGAGCGTTTTCCTGACTCTGAAGAAGCGCACAAAGCAAAGTTTAAGCTGGCTCTCGTTTCACTGCTCAGACAAAACGAGGATGATGCAAGAGCTCGCTTCGAAGCCTTGGCGGCTGACGCTGATGGCCCGTATACGCCTGAAGCTACCGCGCTAGCACGATTTCTGGCGCAACGCGAGGCGCGCGACCATCCATGAGTGGACTCGTTGCCTTTACTGGTCCACCCGATCGCGATTTGGCACTACGCATGATGCAGCAACTGTCGCATCGCGGCGGGCTGGTTGACCATGTCGTGGAAACGCCAGCAGGAACGATCTTGGCAGTCGAATGGTCAACTCGTGACGATGCATTTCATAACGCAGGCCGAGTCGCAGAACCATCTCAACGAACCCACCTGGGACTGGTTCGCTCAGGGATTTATCGAACCGAGCACTGCGTGTGGGCGCTGAGTGGATTTGCGTGGAGCGCACTGCCGAACTTGGCAACGCCACAGTCGCTCAGGGGCCTGCGCGGCAGTTTCGCTGTAGCCTGTTTAAGCGACAATCAATTGGCCATCGCCCGCGATGCCGTGGGCTGCCAGTCTTTATACTATGGGCGCGCTGGCTCACGCTGGTTGGTTGCCACTGAACCCAAGGCAATTACAAGCGAGGCGAGCTTCGCCAAACGCCTGCGACCCTCGGCAATTGCGCAGTACTTGGCATTCAGCTTTGTACCTGGCAGCGGCACGATGTTAGAGAATCTATACGAGGCGGAAGCCGGGCATCTTGTCCACCTTTGCAATGGCGACGAGCCACGCGTCGAGCGCTATTTTCAGTTTGAAGACGACGAGTATTCGCCTGAGCAGGATGACGCCGACGACGACAAGTGGATCTTGCAAACGCGTCAGTGTTTAGAGCAAGCCGTGGCAGAGCGACTGACGCATAGCGAGGCTGCCATTTTCTTATCGGGCGGTCTGGATTCGAGCATCGTTGCCGCCGAAGTTGCCAGGCAAAGTTCGCGTCCAGTGCGGACGTTCTCCATTCACTTTGGAACAAAGTATCCCAACGAATTGAGCTTTGCCCGCGCTGTAGCGGAGCGCATCGGCAGTCGACACGAAGAGGTTTTGATTGAACCCAAGCGTTTCTTGCCTCGGCTGCGGCAAATGGTATGGCACTTAGACGAACCGATAGGCGATCCGATCACACAACCCAATTTCGAGTTGGCAGCACATGTTAGCGCCTCACATGATTGCGTGTGGAACGGTGAAGGCGGTGATCCACTGTTTGGCGGGCCGAAGAATCTTCCAATGATGTTGCTACACTGGTACGGCGACGCAGAACGCCCCATCAATTTCCGTGAACAAGCCTACCTGGCATCCTACCGTCGCGCCTACGAAGAGTGGACTCGTTTGTTAAGCAATGACCTGAAGCAGCACATCGACCCCACGCGGGATCTAGAACAGATTCTACAGCCATTCTTTAGCAGCGTGCGACCGCGAAGCTTCTTGAACAAATTGATGGCGATCAATATTCGACTGAAAGGCGCCAACTTGATTCTTCCCAAAGTTGATCGCATGTTAGCCGCGCACAGACTAACGCCACTTTCGCCGCTGTTCGATGACCAATTGACGCGATTAAGTTTTCGAATGCCGCCAACGATGAAGCTGCGTCATGGCATCGAGAAGTATGTTCTGAAACGAGCTTACGAGAACGACTTGCCGAGAGAAGTCATCGAGCGTCCGAAAAGTGGCATGCGTGTGCCAGTCCATTACTGGTTTCGCAAAGAGTTGCGGCGGTATGCAGCTAGCATTCTGAGCAAACGCGATATCCAACAGGCGGGAATTTTTAATCATGAGCGCGTCGCCCAATTGTTGCGGTACGAAACGGAGGAGGGTCCCGGGCGTTACGGCTTGCGACTATGGATGTTGCTCACCTTTGAAATCTGGCGCCGCATCGTGGTCGAAGGAGAAGCGGTGTAAATCACATGATCTTTCAGCATTCAATTGCCAAGGAAAAAGTGAGTAATAAACGTGTTTGTATGACCGCTGGCACTGCCAGTCAGATTCGATGGCAGAGCATTCCCTGCGAGCCCTAAAATCGTCGGAAATTGCGTCATCAAGGACCTATATGAATCTTGAAGAGTGGATTTGCCTGTTTTCCCAGTCGTGACATCTGTGCGGATTCTAACGCCTGTCAGTGCGGGAATCTCTGTGCCTAAGGCTGAAAAAGTCAGGATACCGGCAATTGTGGCGAATACAAACGCATATTTGACTGCTTCAAACGTATCGCAAGGAGTCAAAATAACGTGCAAGTAACGCCAAGCATTCCACGCAGCACCACCTGGGAAATCCTTGAGAAATCACGCAATACGGCGGCTGTGGCTACGCTAACGACAGGCTTAGGCTCAGCCTGCGCCGAGCTGCGCCATCGAAGTTTGCAGTGTTTAGTTGCACGAAAGGAAGATAAAGCCAGGCGCGCAATCGTGTTGAATTGGGAACGCTACGACCAGCGTGATCAAGATTGGCTACGCAAGGAACCACAGCAATTTTCCCAGACAGCTTCTGAACTGTTAGCACACGGCAGTTCGGCAGAAAAACATGCTGCTTTGGCAGCAATCGGTTCCCTCGACTTAGCCGATTCGATCGCCACGGTCCTGGAGATCGCCACTACGCCGCGACATGCATTGCATGTGAAAGCCACTGAGTGTTTGTTTGACATGTGTGTACGGTGGGGGCAGCAAGCCCGAATCGGCAAAGACGTGCCAAGCATACGAACAACGATGCTCGAACGCCTGAACGCTTGTCTAGCCAGCTTTCGCCAGCACAAGAACCAGAATCTCGTCGAAGCATGGCTGTGCTTGGTCCATTGGGAAGACTCTGTACAGCGCGGCATGATTTCCGATCCACGGCAAGACGCTTATCGCAGCGTGTTGAAGCAGTTGGCCAATAGCCAGCGCACTCCGATTCTGCAACTCTTGGGTGGATACCTGTGGCGGGCGACGACGCCCAAGAGCGTACTCGGCATCCTCGTAGAACGCTCCGAGCCGGAATTGGCAATAGAAATCGCCAAACTGACCGACGCGAACACCTTGCCAATGGCCTTAAAACGCTTGGGAACAATGCCGCCTTTGGCTAGTCTTGAGAATCTAGACATTCAAACCTTGCCTGTCTCCTTTGACGTGCAAAGAAAACTGTGGCTTATGCAGGCGGCCTCCCTGAATGACCTGCCGCGCGTCTTGGATGGCGCCATTCGGTTATCCAAGTTAGGGACGTCCGACGCCCGTCAAACGGCAGCAGAGATGTTGCGACGTTGTCGCAGGCCAGAGATTGAGACACTAGTACCAGCCATCCAGGCTTCGACCGTCAATAGCGGAGAAGAACTGTGCCTAGCCGATTTGATGGTCGAGATCGCCGGGTGGCTGAACAGTCCGTCGCAGTTGCTCATGAAGGCAGCCACCGAGTTTCTCAGCGACTTCACGCTCGAAAAATTGCTGGAACAAGTTCGTCATTGGCCATCACAAATGTGTCGGGCGATGGCTGCAATCGTATCCCTGACGGACGAAAACTTTGCGGAGAGGCTCAGCCTCGAATTGCAGTGTCCCGCGCCCAAACGTCGCTTGGCCGCTTTGCAGGTAACCGAAATGCTAGGTTGCGCGGATGCCGTGAGTGAATGGCTGATGCCCCTGCTTGAAGACTCGCGATTGGATGTTCGGGTCAAAGTCATCGATTTGCTCAGCGCCTTGGGGCACGAATCGCTTGAAACGTTAATTCCACAGTTATTGCAGGATGCGAGCACGGATATTCAGGACGCCGCCAATCGGGCTGTTCGTCGCCAAGCACGTCACAAGAATTAGTTGGAGTCTAAGATGATCTTCCTACCTATACTCGCGCAAACCCGCATCGAAGCCATGAACCAAGCGTTCCGTTCGCCGCAAAGTGGCAATGGTTACGCAGTCATGATCATGATCGCCATCGTCGCTACGGTGTTCAGCCTAGCGGCGGGTATCTACGTCTACTACCGCCGCAGATCGGAACGTGTCTGCCATGACCCTCGTAAACTGTTTAACGAGTTATGCCGGGCACATGGGCTGAATTCCAAACAACGACGGTTGTTGAACAATTTGGCCCAGGCGCGTGGCGTGAAAGATCCTAGCGAAGTGCTGCTGGACTCGAATCACTGGGTGCTAGATCCCACTACCGATAAGAAGTTCTGCGAGCCCAAGTGCCGCAATTTACTGCTCACCCTGCAACGCACCCTGTTTGAAGTGGAAGCGTCGCGGACTTAGGATCTACGGAGCTCGCAAGCTATTTCTGGCTGAGTTCGTGGACACGGGGACGCGGGGAAATGGCAAAACGTGCGATGGCTGACGATGCATCTTAGCAGAAAACCCTAAATTGCACCTGCATCAGGGTGGGGACGAAATCTCGGGTAGTTCAATGAGATCCTTAAAGCGTTTTAAGGCGCGATAATACCTCTTCTTGATGGTTTCTACGTGCATGCCGAGCATGGTAGCGATCTCTGATAGCGAATAACTGTCAACATGCCTCATTTCAAGAACCTCTCGGTCGATCGCGTTTAGCTCAGATAGCTTGTTGCGAATCAGAACTTGAAAATCATCTCTTTCAACCTTGCTTGCAATGGACATACTTGAACTCGTCAAGTTCAAGACCAAGAATTGATCCATTTGATTTCCTTCGCGAAAAGGATTGCGAATTCCTCGAAATTGCTTCCGATGCACTTCACAAAGAACTTGGAAGCTTAGGTGTCGCAGCCAAGTCAAGGGAGGAACTACCGGGTTAGAAAGGTAGTTGGGAAGGGCGGCTTGAGCACGAAGATAGACTTCCTGGATCATATCCGATGCGTCAATTCGCGATGCAAGTTTGCCGTTAATACGACGCTGCAGAAAATTCCTCAGATGGTCTCTTTCATCCTCAAATAGTTGCCCGAGGCCAGCTGCGCCCGTTTCTAGAAGTTTGTTATGTCGGTGAATCATAAACTTGCTTGCACGTAATTATGGTAATCCAAGGCCATCACCTAGCCTGTTCGAAGAAGCCATCGATGATTCGTTTCAGCTCTTGATTCGACTGACTCGTTTCGGTGGCAGTCGCCTCCAACTCTTTGCCAAAGGATGATTCGACGAGTCTTAACCACGATTGCAATGCTTCGTCGGGAATTCGCATGGAAACAATTTGTTCCAATTTGGGGATTTCACCTTGAAAAAGGGAAGCCAACATGTGATCCGCACTATCACCCTGAATGCGTTTGTTGATGACCGCCTTCGAAAAAAGTTCCAGGACTTTATGGCCACGCATCTTTTCTTCTGGCGAGAGAGTTGAGTTGTGAAGCGGATGATGTAAAGCCCCAACCTTGCTCGCATTCATCAAAGTGGAGCCACGATAATTCGTCATGAGTGAATCGAGTTCACCTGGCTTAAGTCCCTCAGTCTTTACTTTGTCCACAATCCGATCGATCTTTGAAGCGACTTCGGCAGCTGCCACTTTGTCGTTGCTCTGGTTCACGACCGAGTGTTTCATCGCTTCGCCAATCACTTCGACAAATCCCGATTCTTGGTCGTCGATCGCGGATGCCAGTAGTTTCAAGCTATCGTTATTCTCGTTTGCATGTGCAATGGATGCTGGATTGTAAATCGGTGAGCTCTTAAATCGTGGAACGACAACAGCCGCCACGGCACCCACGCAGCAAAGTGCACAGCCTGCCAACGCATAGCGCACTCGGTGGCGCATCCTCGCTTTGAATTCTTGCTCTGACATTCGCTTGCCCAATCGTCGCCGATCGCAAGGCGACCTCCCCTCAAGATATCGGGTGAGCACAGCAACCATCTCAGACGCCGTTTGGTAGCGTCTATCGGGGGCAGGATCACATGCCTTGTCGATGATTTTGGCAAGTTCTGGCGGCATTGAAGGATTCAACACAGACACAGACTGCAAATTGGCCGAATTCTGATTTATATCTGCGTCGCAGCAGGCTAATTCGTAAAGAGTTCTGCCGAAGGAATAAATATCGCAGCGAACATCCACGATCCCACGCAACTGTTCTGGAGCCATGAATCGCGGGGTCCCCGCGATTTGTCGGCTCTGTGTCAATGTCATTCCAACTTCGCAGATTTTGGCTAAACCAAAATCGATAATCCAACACTTACCACTCTGATCGATTAGAAGATTCGAGGGTTTGATATCGCGATGGATGACTTTATTCTGATGGATGAATTCTAGTGCGGACGCGATTTCCAGACCCCAAGCGGCTAAGTGATTCCATTCGTTGTGAAGCTCAGCTGCCCAATAATTCGCCTGATAAGATTTCTGGGAGTCCAACAGTTCAGCAAAAGTAATACCTTCAACAAGGTTGGTAACGATGTACACATAGTCTTGGGTGGTACCAAAGCCATCGATCGTTACTATATTCGGATGTTTGAGCCGTTTGAGGCTCTCGATTTCTCGATCGAGGCGAGCCAGGTTCGGCAACTCGCCGTCAAGACATACGAGCTTGATGGCAACTGGCTTGCCGCTGTCATGCTTGGCTTTGTAGACGATGCCGTATGCTCCTCGGCCAATCTCACTGACCAATTGATATCCCGGAATGTTGGGTACGGAAGCTTCTTTCTTGCCAAGATCCCTTTCCAGGGCCTCCATCAAAGGTAGTTCAGACAGTATTCGGTTCGCATACTGTGGAAATCGCTTTGCCAACGCTTGCGGACTGACGCGATTACCTCGGCGCAATTCTTCGAGATAGACCTCTGTGATATCTGTGTAGCTAACTTCGAGGCTAGATTGGGTCATTGAATTTCAAGATTTGAAAGTTGCGAGAACATTTCCATTGGAGCTTTGAAAAGCTAGCTCCAACTTTAAGAGCGCTCCATTCTTCCAGAAGTGATTCCACAACTAGGCCGTAAACTCTCTCTCACGGAGTTCGCTCATGTGAAAGAATTGAAAGATGCGTCATTGTCATCTCATGTCGTGCAACCGGAAAATTCGGACCGACGGAAGAAGCTAGGACTGGGGGTAGAACTTGCAAAGTCTCAGCGTGACATGTCGCAGGAGTGAAGTGCAGGCTGCTTATCGCTGGTCAAAGGCTGCAGCTGCTTTTTCGACAGCCCCAAAGATCTTGGGAAAGCCCATCAATCCCAAGATCTTGGCGCTGGTCATGACACCAGCCATCAGGGCACCATTTACACCCGGGACGCCAACGTCACTTCCTGTTAGGTACAGTTTTCGAATCGAAGTTTTGACTTTCCATGCGTGTTCAAAAAGACGCTCGGGATTGCAGGCTTGGCCGTAGATCATACCGTTGGAGTGCGAAGTAAATGATGAGACCGACAACGGTGTGGAAACCTCCTGGTAATCAACGAGGTCTCTCAATTTTGGAAAGCTGCGACATGCATAGTCGAGCATGATTTTGCCGAGCTTATCCTTGTAGGCAGCGTACTCCTCGCCGCGTTTCTTCCAACCCGATTTCTCGAACGGAAGCCACTTCTCCATATCACTAAAGGTTACAAGCTGTGCGACGTGTGGATCTTGTCCGGGATTGCGTAAGCTACCAAAAGACAAGAACATCCCCTCGAGGTCTTCCAACTCATTAAATTTCTCATAACGATACCTTGTTGAGTCCATTTCATCGAAAAGCCAGTAATTTGATTCATCAAAACCGGATTTGCGTGGATCATCTTTCAACCCGAGATAGAGAGTAAGACAGGAAGTCCCAATCTTGATACGCTCCATTTGCTTACGTTCCTTGGTTGCATATTGCGCCGGAGTAAGTTTTCCGAATGTCGTGAAGACTCCTGCGTTCGAGATGATGATTGGTGCCCTGAACTCAATTGATTTGTTCTTATGTTCGGCCCGCACGCCAACAGCTGTGTTATTCTCGACAATGATCTCGGCAACCGCGTGGTTGATTAAGCACGCCCCACGATGTGCTTCGATCGTTTCCACAGCTCGATTGCCAATTTGCTTGCTTCCACCGATTGGATAGTAGCCGCCATCTAAGTAGTCTCTCAAGACTGTGCCATGAAATGCAAACGCACTCTCGTGTGGCAGGGTGCCGTACGCCGGCCAAAGGCCTGCGAGGATCCCCTTCAATCGCCGATCGTGAAACCGTTCGTCCAATACTTCCTTCGTGGTCTTGGTAGCGCGGCGACGGCCGAAAAGGGTTAACCAATCGGAGAACGGACTAATGAGTGTCTTGCTGGCAAACCAGCGTGATATCCATTGAAACGTCGACTCGAGTTCAAGAAAAAAAGTCTGGATCGCTTTGGCCTCAGCGGGAAACTCGGCACAAAGCTTTGCCTCATACTGTTTGCGCTCGTTCGGAACTTCGAATGTAAAATCCGGAAAAACAAAGCGTTCGGTAACTGGACCAATTTTGTGCCATTGCAATCCGCCGCCTGTTACGAAGTCCATGATCTTGCGAGCCTGGTTGCCCGGCGCCATCTGACCAATGTAATGCACGCCGGGATCCCATTCATACTGCTTTCTTCGGAACGCATGTGTAAAGCCGCCGACTTTGTAATGCTTCTCAAGTACTAACACCCGCTTTCCAGCTACTTGAGCAAGGATGCTGGCGCACGTCAGGCCTCCCACTCCTGAGCCGATGACGATTACATCGTAGGTTTGCTCATGAGCGGCTTGGGTCGCTGATTTGATATGACGCTCGACGGTGGAGGTCTGACCGTCGATTTCCGTTTCTGTGTTTACTGATGATTTCATGACACTGATTGTTTTTCGCTGTGAAAAGCGGGCCTGGCCGTTGGGTGCAAATAATGCACGGCAACCTCTAGGGTGAGATTCTTAGGCTGCGGTAAAACGTTCAAAATACTCAGTGTGCGGCTGCTTGGGTTTGGGAAAAGGAAACCGATACAAAACCAAATAGCCGCAGGGCACCAAGAATAACGCTAGAAAGGTTGCCCCCAACACACCGGCGGCAATGCAGATGGCAAGCGGCGGCCAGAAGTCGCCGCCAGCGAGATACAATGGCAAGAATCCTGCCAACGTTGAAGTGCTGGTTAGGAACACATGTCGCGCGTTCTCGAAAATGACTTCGACCATGCGAGAAATGGATCCCAACCTTGCGCGTTCATCAGCTTGTATCGCTGCTAGAATACAAAGCGAGTCATTAATTGCGACTCCCTTCATGGCGACGGTTCCCAGAATCGCCATGAATCCGAAAGGAAGTCCAGCAAACCATAGCGCTGCGATACTGAATCCCACCGAAGTTACCGCAACCAGGCAAACCAAGAATGCGAGCCGAAAAGAGTTCGTGGACAAAACCAGCGTAGCTACCGTCGCTACTCCAAGAATCACTACATAAGCCATCAAATTGCCCAAAGCCGTTTCTTGCTCTCCGGCGGCGCCTGCATACTTCAATTCGTATCCCGTTGGCAATTCGAACCCTGATTCATAAAGCCTACGTTTGAAATCTTTGAGCACTGTTGCAGGCAGTACCCCTGCCGGAATGAATGCATGAATCTCATTGCAGCGTTTGCCGTTTTCACGAAGGATTCCTCCTGAAAACTGTGATAGACGCACATCGGATATCGCGCTAACCGGTATGCCTTGATGCGAAGTTCCGGTGCTCACCAACCGTTCTTGGAGATGCAACGACAGCACATTGTTCAAGTCACCACGCTTTTGATGTGGCATGCGAACTCGAATCGGAATCTCCTCGGTACCTTCCTGGATCGTGCCTCCCGTCGATCCATCGAGTGTCAAGCTTAGAATCTCCGCAATTGACGCAGAATCGTAGCCGGCGAGGTAGGCCGCCTGGTCGTCCACGTCGATCATCGCTTTGGGGATACTCTCTTGCATTTCAGACCGGGAATGATTGACCCGTGGGGTTTGACTTAGCACCAATCGAATGCGTTCGCCCAACTGCTTTAATTTCTGAAGGTCGTTTCCAAGGACAAGAATCTCAATGGGTGCGGAGAAAGGTGGACCTTGCTCAAGCTGGCGAACAACGCAGTGTGCTTGGGGAAAGCGATCGATCACTATTTCTTGAAGGTTTGCGATTACGTCCCGGGGATGCTCACCAGACCGACATTTCACTAGGGCTTGAGCAAAGTTTGGAAGGTTTGACTTGTCGGGGATGATGTTGTAGTAAAACGCAGGAGCACTTTCGCCTAGAAACCAGTGGACTTGCTCAATCCTTGGATCTTCAAGCGCCACTTGGCGGATCTCTTTCGCCAGCGCCTCTGTTTCTGACATGCTCGCATTCGCGGCCAGCTCCAACTGGATTTGAAATTGATCACGGTCTGCGGGCGGAAAAAACTGCTCTTCTAAGTGCGGCGATAACATCAGGCCCGCAATTGGAAGCAGCATGGTCAGTCCCAGGCTCAACCTAGGAAATCGCAGCAAGCCAGCCAAGACACTTCGTAGCACTATTTCTGGTAGATGAAATGGATTGATCAGCGCGTTATGTTTCGTCGTGTGACCTTTCAGTAGCAACTTTGCCAGCGCCGGCACGACGGTAAGCGAGAATCCAATCGAAATAACGACGGCTAGAATCGTCGACACAGCGATCGTACCGACAAATTCTCCAGTGGCTCCAGGCATCAGCGCAATTGGTGCGAACGAGAAGACGGTAGTTAAAGTTGACCCGATCAATGGTGCCGCCAAAAAGCGACAACTCTCGAGAATCGCTTGGCTGAGTTCGTTCCCCGCTCGCAGTTTTTGTTCAATCTTATCCGTGACGACAATCGCATTGTCGATCAACAGTCCCATTGCAATCACCAATCCCGATACTGACATCTGGTGAAGTGGGATTCCCATACACATCAACATGCTCAATACGACCAAGCATGTGAGGGGCATCGTCACACTGGTGATCACCGCGCTCCGCCAACCAAGGAAAATGAGTGTGGCTATAAAGACGGCGCAGCCACCTAGCAAGAAGTTGCTTAGAAGCTGCGTAAATCTCCCCTCTACATAGGGCAATTGGTCAAAGATCACTTCTAACTCAATTCCGTCGGGCAAGTTGTTACGAAATTGGTTCAAGCTGTTGATTGCCTCTCGATTCCACCAATCAATTCTCGCTTCGTCGCGAACTTGCGCCCCAACGACGATTCCGGGAAGGCCTGCGATGAGGGCTTTGGCGGGAGGCGGATTGGGAGTACTGCGTGTCACCGTGGCAATGTCACCCAACTCAACAATAGCACCGTTGGCATCCTTGCGAATGGGAGTTCTATTGAGTCGCGTAAGTGTCTCCAGGCTGCCGGAGACTTCGATCGCTAAGTCAGCAGAAGGGCCTTGTATGCGGCC
The DNA here is from genome assembly GCA_041398985.1 of Pirellulaceae bacterium. GTDB lineage: Bacteria > Planctomycetota > Planctomycetia > Pirellulales > Pirellulaceae > Aureliella. The sequence goes on along the minus strand of JAWKTR010000029.1, from coordinate 18,084 downwards.
GGCGGGAAGCTTGGCGTCGAAACCCGCAATCATGGCCGAAATCTCAGAAGCAGTTAGGCCGAGACTATTGGCAGACTCCGGATCAAGTTCGACAATAATCTCCTCTTGGGAGTCGCCAAAGAGCGACGTCTTTTGCGTCGCAGGTATCTGATCCAACTTTTCCTGCAGACGCTTGGCAAGTCGATGCATCATCGAATAACTAGGTGGCGAGGCATGTGTCCACTTCAGCGCAACCAAAAGCGCATTTGCCTTGGCGTCAAGTTCTTCCAAATCAGGCTCGCCTGAGGAAGGCGGCATTTTTAAGTAGGCAGCGTCTATCCGCTCGCGAACTTTCACCCAGGCATTGGGAACGTCCTGCTTGTGAACATCATCTCGGAGTTCGATGATTACCAATGAGACGCCGGGACGACTATAAGAGAAGACCTCTTTGAGTTCAGCGAGATCGCTCAATTCCTCCTCGAGCTTGCGTGAGATCAAAGATTCAATTCGCTCGACGGTTGCGCCAGGAAAAACCGTTGTGACTGCGCCAAAACGCGGCGTCAGAATTGGATCTTCGATCCGTGGTAGCGTGATGAGTGCCATGACGCCTGATGCAACCGACAATAGGATGGTCATCAGAACCAAACGAGGATTGTTAAGGAACCAATGCGCAAATATCACTGACCAGCTCCTTGATTTGGAGCCGTATCTAACGCAAGACCTGGCTGCTTTAATATTTCATTAGAACTAAGCGATTCTGCGGATCTCAATGTAACTTTTTGACCGGGCGAAAGTCGGCGAACGCCTGTCGAAACGAGTTTTGTCCCAGCTTCGACGGTCCCGCGAACGAAGGCTCTTTCTGCATCGATCTGAACCACTTCGACGTCGCAACGTTTCAGAACAAACGTCCTGCTTTCTTCCGTGATTTCGAGTGTCAAAAGTGCCCATAGTCCTTGATCGCCTTCGGTAAGCGCCGAAAGCGGAACCCAGAAGCCCGTCAAATCAAACGTGCGAGACAGTTCGATCTTCGCGACTTGGCCGAAGAGTGAATGATGCATTTCACTTTTTTTCAACTCGAATATCACAGTGCTGGTGCGTGTCGTCTCGTCCAATTCGGGGAGTATTGTTTTGATCGTCGCCGCATAGAGTCGATTACCAATCGACAACTCAAGGCGGCTCTCACTTTCAATGGTCTGCAGATACTCCGTTGGCACGCCAATCCAGACCTCGGGCGACTTGGAATCGATCAGGCGAAAAGCGGGGGCGCCGGGTGCTGTGACGGCTCCGGGTTCGACGAAGCGATCCGAAATGATCGCTGCAAACGGGGCGTGTAAGACGCTCTCCTCCAATTGGACGCGAATCTGATCTTGAGCCGCTTCGAGTTCAGCCAACTGTGCACGCTGGGCCAGTATTTGCTCTAATCGCGTACCTTCAAGCAGCTCGTCCAGCGCGTGCTGAACGGACTTAAGAGCTTCTTCGCGGGCTGCTGCGTTGGTTCTTGCCTTGTCGAGATCCTGCTTGGAAACAGCTCCTATGCCAACCAAACGTTGAGCCCGCGCAAGGGAGCTGGTGGCAAGCTCAAGTTCGGCTTTTGCCGATGCGACTTGCGACCTTGCGCTGTTAATTGTTTGTGTCCTGGGACCCGCGACTAGCTCTGATAACTTTGCTTCGGCGGCACTGTATTGTGCCTGCACTGCCTTGAGATTTGCGTCTAGGAGATTTGTGTTGAGCCTGGCAAGAACGGAACCCGCCTTCACTTCCTCCCCCCGCTCCACCAGGATCTCTTCAATGACGCCGATACGATTAAATCCGACCTGACTGGCACGGCGCGGTTTAACAACGCCTGTAAATTGTCGAGGTATTTCCACTTGATTGCGATTGACAACTTCAATTGTGTCGACAGGAACAATTACGGGTTGAACAGGCTCCAACGAAGCCGTTGACATTTGCGGACTGAGGTAAGCTTGCAAAAGCCATTGGCTGTTGGCACTTACACGGTCCCATTTCCAGTAGACGCCAGCGCCGGTCACACAAATTGCAATGAGGACTAGCACACGTGACAGCCGAGCGGCGATGGCGCTCTTTACAGAATTTGGTTGCGTCACTGATCCATCCAATGGATCGCTTTTCGAGTTGTCGTCAAAAGGAACCGCATGATTGTTCGGCAAAGAGGTGGGGTGTATATCTGAATCATTACTACCTGTAGGTCCCGTTGTCGCGGTGGCTTTTGGGCGGCCCACCCAACGACCTGTCCTTGCAGTAAGAGTGGTGTAACGAAAGACTCCCTGTTCATCAATGATTCGCTCAACAACCCCGTGAAAGTACAAGTGATTGAGCATTCCGACGATCTCGGGAAGTAGCACTCTCTTTTCATCCGCGACGATTGCTCGACCATAAACTTGTTCGACACAGTCAATCGCCGCAGTCGGCTGAGCGGCGATCGCTTGCAAACGCTCCAAAGTCTTGCGAATGTTCTCTTCGAGCTGTTGCAATCGATTCAAGGTCCCGTAGAAAGGACGCTGATGACCTGGCAAACAAAGAGCCTTATTGTTAGCGATTTGCATCAGGCTACGACAGCTACGTAGCCATTCGCCGATCACATCCACATCACTTTCTGTATAAGGCACGGTCAGATTCGATGAAATGCTGGGCAGAATCTGATCCCCAGAAATAACGACTTCATCGCTCCACAGGGAGATATGTTCAGCCGCATGGCCATAGGTCATGGCAACACGCCATACACGTCGGCCGATGCTCAGCATCTGCGAGTCGAGCAGTGGGACAAAATGATCGGGTGGAGGAGCCACCAAGGCGCTATACCGATTTGCTGCTCGTCTGCGAAACCCCTCCAGCTCGATCCCCGTTAGTCCCGCACGTTGCATGAACGCAACTTCTGATGGAAGTGGCAGCAGCTGTTTGTTGCTCAACAGCAATTGGCAATTCAGCCATGCGGTGCGTGAAGTCCACAACTCAACTCCGTCTCGCGCATATTCGCCAGCAAGCCCCATATGGTCGGGATGGAAATGCGTCACGATAACTCTGGTGAGTTGATGTGACTCAATATCAGGATGGCTGAGGGCCGCGTTGAGCGCTTCACGACACTCCTTTGATCGCACGCCGGTATCAACCAACGTCAAGCCTTTTCCGTCTTCAAGTAGATAAACGTTGACCGCTTGGAGGGACGAAGATAATGGCAAACGTACCCACCACACTCCCGGTGCAACCAGTAGCGGGATACCAAAATCCGGAGATTGATCGCATGCAATTTGGAGGCCCTGGGCATCATCCAAACGCAATTCTTGTATTGCGATAGTGTTTGCGAAGTTCATGGCAGTCAAGCTTCTTCAGTCGCGCGATATTGTTTGTTGGGATGGACAAGAACTTTGCCCAAACGTCCCGTCTCCTCGGCGCGACGTATGGCGTCGGTGATTTGCTCGATGGAATAGATCGAGTCGATGGAACCTGTCAGCATTCCTTCGCACACCCAATGGGCCAGTTGTGCGATTTGTTGGCAACGGTCCGCTGCAGACATCTTGTTCAAGGTTCGAGAGAGCCAGAAACCAACCAAGTTGATATTTCGAAAGATCAAATACTCGGGGGAAAGAACGCAGGGTTCCAACGAGAGCATGCCGTAGTTCACCACAGTACCGCTTTCGTTAAGCGTTTGTGCCAAGCGTGCTGTGGATTGGCCTCCGACACAATCGAGTGCTAGTCGCAGTGGCGTCTTACCGATTGCTTCGCGGACGCACGTTGCCACGTTCTCTTCGTCGATGAACGAGTGCGTTCCACCGAGCCGCTTCACTTACTGCATCTGCTCAGCACGCGACGTACCAAGTTGATTGTCTGAATACCGAGGATACTCGCGATTTGTATTACGCACTGACCGACCGCTGAAGAGGGCATTTAGCACGATCGTGTCGCCGGCCTTTAAATCGATGACCTCTGTCAGCAACTTCCAAGCCGTTAAGCAGTTACCTTCAGCATCGCCATCCAGTTGAGATCGAATTGTCCGGAACCTTGACGACCAGAGTTGCCGGTACCGTTCGACGCTGGCACCAATTATTGTTTGCCAAAATGATGACTGGATCTCCAATCTGCAAATCCTTAACCGACTTGCCGACGTCAATGATGCGTCCGGCCCCTTCCATGCCAATACTGCTTGGGGGCTGATTTAAGAATCCGTGTGTACGAATCATCGCCGAGTCGGCTGGATTAGTGGAAACGCTTCTACGCGAACGGTCACTTCCCGCAGCCGGGCTGCTCGGTTCACCAGCTTCTTCACATCGCGTGACGACGGAAGGAGATCCGAAAGGTATGAACGGTAGCTCATTCGAATTCTCGATTACTCTCGTTAGACATCAGTACTTTTGATTTTCCAAGAATGCGATCCGCAGCGGGCAAGCCCAACTCGTGCATCATCACAAGAACGAATCATCGCTTCTGCGGATCGCATATTCTCTTGGCAAACGCATCCTACAACTAAAAGATCCCCTTCGATTTCGCGGGCCTTTCTTCAAGCGCGCGGTGATCACACGTCAATGTAGTATGATCGATCTGATCACACGTATGATTGGCGTTGATGAAGAAGGCATCAGCGGCACTTGTTGCGAGGAACAATGGGGTACATCATCGGATGTGCAAATGCCGTCTTCGAAGAGGCGAACGGACATCCAAAGAGCTAATTCCGAATCACGCATCATGACTGGAACCACGGCCGAGTCGCGGCTATGGTAAGTATCCAAGCCCGCGGCACTCGCCTTTTCAATAAAATAAGCCGCGTTTCGTTGCAGCCGCTGTGATCGCTCTGGCTCGGCTAACATGACTCGCAGTGCTTCCAAGGCAGCGGCGGCATTGGCCGGTGTCGGCGAAGCACCGTAGAGCAAAACACCAGGGGCATAGTACTTCAGCATGGCCACCAGAGGTTTTGGACCCGCGACAAATCCCCCGCAAGTTCCGAACGATTTGCTGAGTGAGCCAAAGAGGATGTCGATGTCGCTTCCCAAGATATTAAAGTAATCGGTGACGCCCATGCCACGCTTGCCAATAACGCCCAGTGAGTGAGCTTCATCCACCATCAGTAAAGCGTGATATTTCTTTTTGATCTCGATGAATCGGGGAATATCTGGGATATCTCCGTCCATGCTGTAGACGCCTTCGACCAAGATGAACACCCTCTCAAAATTTGGTCGATGAGTACGCAGCAATTCTTCCAAGGCTTCATAATTGTTGTGAGGAAAGGCGATACGGCGGGCACCTGTGATCTTACATCCGACCAATGCGGAGTTATGGATCAGTTCATCGTAGAGAATGAGATCTTGACTGCGACACAAATACCCAATCGTGAAAGCGTTGGTACTATAACCACCGACTGAAAGAACGGCGTCCTCCGTTCCGAGGACGTCACAGATCTCCTCTTCGAAGGTTTGGTGGAGATCAATTTCACCTGTAATCGATCTGCCTGATCCAGTTCCCACACCAAAGTCTTCAATTGCCTTGATCGCAGCCTGTTTGACTCGGTCATCAAATCCCAGGGACAAGTAGTTGTAGGTCGAGTAATTGATGAACTCTCGCCCGTGGATCATCACCGTTGCATCCGATCCGCCGACATGCGGTTGGAAGAGGTTCTGTGGGAACTTCTGCTTCTCGTAGTACCACGTCATCGTGGTATACTCTTTGTACTCGGGGAAATGCTCGAACTGATAGCAGGACGGCGTGATTTTCACCGACGCAGCATCGGGCGCGGATTCACCCTGTGCTGAACCTGGGACGGTCTCACTTTGTTTCCCTTGCTCCGCCTGTTTGGTGAGCAGATTGTTACGCAGTCGATCGATACTAGACTTTAAATTCATTGTTACAACTCAAGAGAATCAGTGCGTCAGCGAACCTATGGACACAGGCTGCCGTAGCTACACCTGTTATGCGGGTTGCTATCCAACGGTCGCGGACACGCCCGCCAAGCCGAGCGATCCGTAGGAGCTTTTCGCCAGTGATTGAATGGTTGAATCATGAGGATCTCTAACACTGCAACTTTCAGCCCCAGTTCTCCCAGCATGCCATTTGGATCTCCGTCGCCATGGAGAATCCACACCGAGTTCATTGATCGGCTTAGACCGCGGAATTTGCGACGCGTCCGTTTTCAGAATCGCTGCTAGAACATCGGTGATCAACACTGCCAAGACCTCAAGTTGCTCCTCTGGCTCTAGCGCAGAGAGTTCAGCAATGAGTGCGCTGCGAGCTTCTGTGTCTTGTCCGGAAGCATCCGACGCGATCAGCTTTTGATACCTTGGAGATTGACCTGCGCGTATTTCGAAGCGTCCCCAGTCGGCCCAAGATTTGATCACTGTAGCGCCGAACTGAACCAAGTCGCGCGACAGGCAAGTTTTCAGCAGCGAGAGCGCTTCGGAGGATTCCATCCCTCGAAGACCAACGTAACGCAGGAACTGCTCCAGCTTTTCATCGCGAGCAACAATCCCGACATCGGAAATTGCCCCCCAGTTGATGCTTGTTCCCGCCAGTCCCATTTGGCGACGCATGTGAGCGAGACCATTGAGAAAGCCGTTGGCGGCACTGTAGATTGATTGCCGACTGTTGCCCACAAGGTTTGCCGCGGATGAATAGAGAATGAAGTGGTCGAGCGTCAGTTCGCGGGTCTCTTCGTGCAGCACCCAAGCAACCGTCGCTTTGTTCCGCATGACTGTCGACAAGTCCCCAAGCTCGATTTCTGCAATGGGTTGATCGATGATCGCAGCAGCCGAATGAACGATTCCACGCAGCGGTGGCAGCTCATTGGCAATCATCTCTAACAATTGTCGCACTTGTACTGGATCCGCGCAGTCGCAGGCGATTGCCTTGACGATTGCCCCGGTCTTCTCCAATTCAGCGACGAAAGCTCGCTTCTCGTCCGTATCTGCGCCGCGTCGTCCAGTGAGGACTACGGCGCTCACACCATTCTCGACCAACCACCGTGCTGTTTGTTGTCCAAATCCACCTAGTCCTCCCGTGATGAGATAAGTGCTGCCCGGTGCAAACTGATAGTAATCTTGTTGGACAACTGGCAGATCGACATTATCCGTTTCCATGGAAACGATCAGGTTTTCTAGTGACACATTTAGCGGTAGTTTTTGCCAGGCGATGTCGCTGACTGGAATCTCGAGGCTGTTCGCGCCGACGGTCTTTCCAGTGCGAATCATGCCGACGCCGTTCTCCAACGCCACTGCAAACTGGGACGGAATTCGCGAAAGAACGTCGACCGACGTACGTAGAATTTTGGTAGCTTTGAGTGGAATGGAGAAAGAACTGTTCTCGGAATCAGTGTCGACTATCACGCCACCGCGGGCCAAATGCATCCAGCCCCAGGTGCGATTCCAGCGAGCCGCATTGACAGCCATGATGTCAAAACCGCGATCACCCGTGTGCTTTCGCATGCACTGGTCGAGTTGCTCGGCATCCGTCACGAAGCAAGGATAATCGAGAATATTTTCCGCGGCGATCGCTTCTTCGGAATCCGCCAGCAGAATAACTTCCGCCCCTCGTCTTGTAAGTTCGTTTGCGAGTTCAATTCCAAGTGAAGACAATTCTACGACAACAATCTGTCCGTGACCGTCACCTAATTGATTTGCCACTGCAGCAACTCGACACGCGTTGCTAATCTGGCTAAGCAGGGTGTATGCGTCGTCATCCTCAGCGATTACTGTGAGCGCAAAATTGCTTCGCTTGTCAACTAGATGACTTCCTGCTTCGGCGGGCCCGAAACCGCAAACGCGCACTCCGCACTCGAGATCGTTTATGCCGCTGCCGAGTTCTACAATCCGGCCGACAAACTCCATCGTCGGTCGCTCGATCAGGTTGTCTGACTCACCATTCAAGAACTGAATCGGAATCATCCCTTTCTCGATGCGAATCCGAACGGCGTCCGACGAAAGCGGTTGGAAGGTGTCCGCCAGCACGCGAGCGGTCCCAACGTCCGACTCAGAGAGATTCGGCCGCAGCACGATTGGATGTTGATCATCACAGTAGGCGACGCGTGAGTTGTCTTTGGTCAGGTCATCCGTGAGCGTTAGCTCGCTGGTGAATCGTTGGCCTTGCCGCAGGGCGATTTCGTCTTGGGGTGCATCGCAGATCAACTCTTGAATCAAGGCTTCAAATGTTGTTTCGTCGATTGCAGATGGTAAGTCGATCGACGTAAAACGTCCGCTTTCAAGCTCATTGAATGCAACGCGGGCGAATCCATTGAAGCTCGCTTGCGCAGGATTGACCTCGTTGTCCGAAGGCACAACGCAAAACGCGGATTGAGTCAATAAATACAGCCGCGGAATTTCTGGCAAACCTGCCCTGAACAGCCCCTGCAGCATCGCCACGACGGTGCGTAATTGACGTTCGCCCGTAGGATCGTCGGACATCAACCATGCATTGAGCGAGTTGGCGATAACGACCCCATCCAATTCTTCACAATGCTCCACGACTCGCTGCCAGTCTTGACTGGATTCGCCAATGACACTGTAGCGGTTGCCATCAGCAGAGAATTCCGTACCGATTTGAACGTAGGCAGCCACGCGAGCTCCAAAATTTTCGAGCTGCTGGTAAATCAAGTCGCTCATCCCGATTTCGTCAGCGACCACCAACCAATTGCCCAGTCGGCGGGGTTCAGGCAAACGTTCGCCTTCGTTCCAGATGTACTTCAGCAACTGTAGCTTGACGACTTCTCCCCATTGATCGACGCGTTCTTGGTGAGGAGCTGCATTGGCGCGTAACCGGCGAACGTTGGCGACGATGTTTCCGTCGCTATCGTATAGTGTCAGATGGCACTCGACGAACCGATCGTTGATTTGCTGCAGTTGACCATGACACCAAATCTCACTGGGCAGTGAACCTACGTACAAGCGAATTTCTTCAATCGCCGTGGGTAGATAGGTGGCTGAGCTGGTGTCGATCATCGCCATGAGCGTTTGGAAGCAACCATCGAGCAGCGCAGGATGAACTTTGTACTTGTCAAAGTGCAATAACTGATCTTCACCCAAGGCGATTCGCGCTAATGTTTGCTGCCGATCATCAGCGACCCACAGATCGCGCACAGTCTGAAAAGCGGGTCCGTATTGCAAACCAATTCGATGCAATTGACCATAGAAGCTTGAGATATCCAACGGTTGTGAGAAGGACGATTGGAGTTCCGCGAATTGTACCCGCGTTTGATCATGTCGCGCTCCGACTGGCAGGGCAGCCAGCTCGCCAATTGCATGAACCTGTCCCGGTCCCAACTTACCGTTCTCCAGGCTTCGGCAAACCGCCTTGGATTCAAACGGATCAAAGCTGGTCACAAAGTCAGTCGCTCGATCTTCTTTCAATATCAAGGGCGTGGAAATCTCGTAGTTGCGAATCGCCAATGCTTTCGCGTCTGGAAAGTGAATGGCGGCTAGCTCGATCATGGCTTCGACGCACCCAGCGCCCGGCAAGATCGATAATCCCATGACGACGTGGTCGCGAAGGTATTGCACGACACAATGATCGAAATCGTTTCGATAGGCGAGCGTTCCGGGGGCTTCCTGGGTTCCGAGAATCGGATTGACGATCGGATTGATTCGGTCCTGTGTGGCCCGCGGGTTTTCTAACCAATGCAGCTCACGTTGCCAGGGATAATTGGGTAGATCGATGATTCTGCCGTGCGTCACCCGCTTTTCCCACTGAATCTCACCGCCTTGTGCGTAGAACTCCAAGAACAACCGATCCAAGAGTGGCGCTTCGGCGGATTTGCGTCGCAACGTAAAGAAGTTGCGACACTCTTTACCAGAATTTTGCACGCACTCCTTGATGGACGTGGCCAGTACCGGATGCGGTCCAACTTCAATAAAGTGGGAGAAACCATCAGCGATGATACTCTTAATTGCGTCGACAAACTCGACTGGCTGGCGAATGTTTTGCGGCCAATAGTTGGCGCCGTAAGCGATGTCGGTTACTCGCGCTCCGGTCACGGTGGAGTAAAGCGGAATGGCAGGAAGCTGGGGTTCGATGTTAACAAGTGCTTGTCGTAGGGGTTCCATCAAAGGATCCATCGTTGGACTGTGGTACGCAACCTCAACCTCCAAGCGACGATTGAAAATATTCTGTTCGGTGAGCTCCACTGCGATCCGTTCGAGTTCCTCGGTGTCGCCAGCGAGAGTGATATTAGTTGCGCCGTTGATTGCAGCTATGGAAACCCTGCCATCGGTTTCAGCAACCATCGCCTGTGCTGTTTCCAGGCTAATCCCGACCGCCAGCATGCTGCCAATCCCCTTGGCTCTAGCTTGCTGCTGACTACGGTGGTAACACACTTGGACAACGTCATCCAAGGTCAACACGCCTGCTGCGTAGGCTGCAGTCAATTCGCCAACGGAATGCCCGACGCACGCGGCAGGTTCGATTCCGCGTGAACGGAGTACGGCTAGCAGCCCAATTTGAATCAATAGGTTTGCGGGTTGCGCAAATTCGGTTTTTTGGATCTGCGAGTCCTCTTCGCTTTTCTGCATCTCCGCAAGAGCCGAAAAACCAGCGACGCGTTTGAAGGCATCATCGGCTTCGTTGACTGCGCTACGGTAGATGGGATTGTCGCGATAGAGCTCTTGCCCCATGCCCCACCACTGTGGGCCCATGCCCGTAAAGACGAATACAGGCTTTGGATTTCCACCTCCGTACGGAGCTTGTCCAACGGCGACGCTGTCGAGGGTACCATTTTCGGCAGGAGTACTCCCGGTGGTGTCGCGATCCAACCAAGATCTTAAGTTGCTCAGCAACTCCAATTCATTGGCACCGGACACAATCGCTCGGCAATTCAAGTGGGTACGGCGTCTTGTGAGGCTATACACCAAATCGCGAAGCGAAACACCGGAATCCAGCATGGACGCGTAACTTCGACCGAGGTGTTCAGCCGCCTGGGCACTACGCGCCGAGATTGGCAGATAGACCATACAGTCGGTGTCTAGCTCGGCATCGTGATTACCAGCACCTTTGCCGTGCGACGCTTGAGTTGGAACAGCTGAACCATCGTATGAATACGCTTCCAAGATCGCGTGAGCGTTCGAGCCGCCGTAGCCAAACGAGTTGACCGCGACTCGAACGGGTCCGGCTTTCTGATTCAGCTTGTAGCAGTTATCCGAGAGCCGAATTCCAAGCTCTTCAAAAGGAATATTTGGGTTTGGTGTTTGCAAGTTTCCCAGCGGCGACGTTTCGCCATGGTGTAGTGTCAAAACCGCCTTGATGACTCCGGCAACTCCCGCACAAGCCTCCATGTGGCCAACGTTACTCTTGATGGAACCCACGATAACGCGATCATCGCCACTGCGTCCGTTTCCATAACACTTGCCGATAGAACTCGCCTCGGTTGGGTCCCCGATGGCCGTTCCTGTACCGTGGCATTCAACATACTGAATTGTTTTTGGATCGACGTTGTACTTTTCGCAAACTTGCTGGATCAACTGCAGTTGAGCTTCGCCGCTGGGCATTGAGATTCCAGGCGTGTGACCATCTTGGTTGGTCCCCGAAGCAATGACGGTTGCCCAGACGTCGTTCCCGTCCGCCAGCGCTTTAGATAAGGGTTTCAGAAGCACGATGCCTGCGCCTTCGGCACGACCGTACCCATCGCCTCGGGCATCAAATGACTTGCATTCTCCATCCCGTGCTAGGAACTGGCCTTTGCACATCCCCATCGGATATTCTGGACGAGTCATCACGTTGACCCCTCCGACGACCGCCATTTCGCATGCCGATGACCAAACGTCCTGACAGGCGTAGTTGAACGCAACCAGCGACGAAGAACAGGCGGTATCGATCGAGAGACTTGGGCCGCGGAAATCGAAGACGTGCGAAACGCGATTGGAGAGCATGGTCATCATCATGCCCGCGGCGCTATATTGATTGATCTGAGACCGATTGGGATGCGACATCTGCGTGATCATGTGATCGAGCATGAAGCCGCCTACATACACGCCTATTGGCCGACCAGCTAGTTCCGGGGCTTTGAGTCCCGCGTTTTCAAGAGCTTCCCAAGTCACCTCCAGCATCAGGCGTTGCTGGGGATCCATGTTCTCGGCATCACGCGGTGAAATACCAAAGAAGTTTGCGTCGAATTCGCGCGGACTTTGGTCGATGTAGCCACCTCGGCGAACGTAGGCCTTCCCCCGAGAGGCTTCGATATTTGAATAATATCGATCGGCCGACCAACGTTCTTCTGGCGTTTCACGAATCGCGTTAAAACGATTTTGCAACTTCTGCCAAAGGACTCTTAGATCATTTAAACCGTTGGGAAAACGACAGGACATTCCAACGACGGCGATCGGTTCTTTCTGAACTCCGACTAACATGCGGTCTCTTCCTAGCGTGGACATTCATTGTTACCAGTGCTCAAGAAACCTCCGATGTGGGACCGGGATTTCTTGGTGATGATGCAAAGACGGGAAGCCAATCGGCAAAGTAGACAGCTCGGCGAATTCCGCAATCCAGTTAAGATTGCGACAACCGCGGTAGAGCATGGCCAAGACTTACGGCTTGGTTCCCACAATGAAATGCGACGCTGCGGCCCTAAATGGGGACAGCCCTAAGCAACATTTTCTTGAAATTGCCGAGAATGCTCTAAATCACTGATCGAGAGCCTAATCTGCTTGGCAACTCGAATTGCCGAATTGCCGCAGGAGTCATCTGGTGAAAGACACTATCGGTAAAGCGGCGGAGCTACCTGCGAGGCATAAGAGGGAGCCACAAAAACCACATTCGCCTGCCCGTTGCCCGGGGGCAGGTGTCCAGTATTGGTAGTTGGAGGCAAAGAATAGGTAAATTCATTTCTGTAAAGCGGCTGCGCGGTTGAAGCATATAGGGAGCGGCACGGCGAGCCACTTATTTCCCAACCACCGCCCATAGCAACGTACAAGTCTACGAGACTTTGGGCGATCTTTCCCTGATTTTCAGCCGCTGCATCTTGGTTTCGCACCAACTCCGACTGCAGTAGATACACTCGGTTAAAGTCCGTCGCGCCTTCGGCAAACGCGACTTGCGAAATGTGTACGGCTGCCGCAGAATTGTCGGCAGCCACCCGCAAGCTTTCCATCCTTTCCCAATAGTTAATGAACGCGACGTGCGAGTCTTGCGCTTCCTTGTAAGCCTTAAGGACAGTCTCATGATATGCGAGTCTCAATCGCTCAAACGCTTGCTGTTCGGCAATCACGTGATTCTTAATTCTGCCGTAGTTGAGCAAATTCCAAGACGCCGACGGCCCTGTCACACCGACTAGACTGGAAGGTCGAAATAAATCGCTTGCAGACTGAGCAGAAACACCGATCGTGCCAACCAGGCTAAGTTGGGGATAAAAGTCTGCTTGGGCGATACCAATACGTGCGCATTGCGCTGCTAATTGGCATTCTGCGATTTGTATATCGGGTCTGCGCCTTAATAAGTCGTTGGGTATTCCAATCGCGATCGCCGGCGGCGGCTGAGGAATGTTCCCAAAAGCGGGGCCGTGAGAGAACTTGTCCAGGGGTACCTGGCCTAGTAGTACGCAAAGCTGGTGATTGGCCTGCCTGCGCAGCAACTCCAAGGTAGGCAGCACAGCTTCAGTTTGAGCAAGATTCGCTTTAGACTGATGATAATCTAGTTTTACTGCCGTGCCGGCCTCTAGCCTTGCTTCAGTCAACTCCAACGTAGCTCGTTGGATCTCAATGTTTCGCTGTGCAAGCATGATTCGTTGCTCGATCGTCCGCAAATCGATGTACGACCTAGCAACTTCCCCGATTAAGAGAACTTTCGCGAGATCATAAGCAGCCATTGCCGAGCCCACATCAGCCTCGGCAGCTTCGACAATGCGACGATACTTTCCCCAGAAATCAAGCTCCCAAGCAGCCGAGAAATTCGAGTTAAAAGAGTTGTACGTGGTCGTGGTCTCAAAAAACCCTGGCACGGTCACAAAATTAGCCGTATTCTCACTGATGCGAATCCGGTTGTATCCTGCGTTGCCGGTTTGTTGTTGCGGAAACAAATTACCCGCCGCCACTTGGCGAAGCGCTCTGGCCTCCAAGATACGCTGGCCAGCTTGCTGCAAATCTAAATTGTTGGCTAACGCATTTTCGATCAGCTCGTCCAGGATTGGATCTTGGAAAACGTGCCACCAGAGTCTCTCGTCAATCAGTTGACCTTCAAAACGTGGATTTCCTTGATCAGCCCACGCATGATTCAAGTAATCCGTGCGCTGCTTGGAAAAGTTCGGGCCTACTTTGCATCCAGAGATTGCAAACACGCAGCATAGTAGCAAGCAAATGGCCGTTGGTCGGACTGAGTGGCTAGGTGAATGCATTACCGTTTACACAGTTAGAACTGGTATTGCCAGCAAAAGAGTTATCAACCCTACTATGGAGTCAATCGGTCCAGCCAGTAACGCGATCTTAGTCTAGCAATGCTAGGCGGAATAATCGATTTAATTGGAAATCAACTCACCAACACACCGCCGGATTACACCTATTGGACCGGAGCATTCACGAAGTGGCCGCGCAGCCGGAGGCGTGAGCAAGCTTATTTCTGGCTTAGCTCGTGTACCATGTCGACTAGGGCAATGGCGTGATCGACAGGTGTCTGAGGCAGAATGCCGTGGCCCAAATTGAAAATATGTCCAGCCCGTCCTCCCGCGCGTTGCAAGACATCTGCGGCCATTTCGCGCAAGGCTTCCGGTTCGGCCAAGAGCGCGATGGGATCTAAGTTGCCTTGGACTGCTCGGTCGTGGCCAACCTGCTTCCAAGCATCATCCAGTGGTATGCGCCAGTCGATACCCACCACCGTGCGACTGTCGCCACGCAGGAGCGGTAGTAACGCGGGATTGCCGGTCGCGAAGTTGATCACTGGCACATGAGGTACAATCGAGTCGATAATCTGCTTGACATACGGGTGCACAAACTGCTGATAATCGGGCACTGACAGACAACCTGCCCAGGAATCAAAGAGTTGCACACACTGTGCGCCTGCCGCGATCTGCGCATTTAGGTAGCGAGCAATTGTCCGTGACATTTTGCTCATGAGTACATCCCATGCGCCACGATCACGGTACATCAACGACTTGGTGTGAATGTAATTGCGACTGCCTCCGCCTTCGATCATGTAGCTCACGAGCGTAAATGGCGCGCCTGCGAAGCCAATCACTGGGATATGTTCCGCCATCGCGGCCCGCGTCTGTCGCACGGTATCCATCACGAAATCCAGCGACTCCAGCGACTCGAGTTCTTGTACGCGGTCGATATCTTTAGTTTCGCGAAGTGGATTGTGAATGACTGGGCCGTCGCCCTTGGCAAACTCTAGGTCCATGCCCATCGGCTCCAAGATGGGCAGCAGATCCGAGAAAATAATCGCCGCGTCAACGCCCAACTTTTCGACCGCTGTCACCATGACTTCAGCGCACAAGGCTGAATCCTTACACAGTTCCAGAAAACCAACTTTCTCGCGAACCGCGCGATACTCGGCCATATACCGGCCAGCTTGCCGCATCAGCCAAACCGGTGTGACGGACGAAGCCTCCCTTCGACAAGCACGCATAAATGGCCCGTCGTACCAAGCAGCCGTAGTGTCCATGGGAGGTTTTCCTGTCTCTTGAAGCAATGTTGCGTAAGCGATCCGGCCAGCCATCAAGCTATGTGCGCGAATCGCACTTTCCTGAACCAAGTGTCCCATTTTCGGATGAGACGGCTCCAGATCAACTGGCAAGTCATTATGTCGCAGCATTTCTGTCGTCGTCGGGCCAATCGAAGCCACGATCATTTTGCGCAAGGCGACGCGCAGTTCATCTTCCAGCCCCATTTCGTCAGCCAGACGCAACATATTGACGACTTGATGCGCACTGGTGAGAAGCAACACATCACGGTGCCCAGCGACGATAGCTCGTAGATTGTCGCGCAACGGTTGCGTGTCCTCCGGTAGCTCCCAATTGTAAACGCGAAGTGGAACAACCTCCGCACCTCGGGCTTCCAGACCAGCCAGCAGACTTGGATTGGATTTACCGTATTCCTGCAACCCAACTTTTTGATTCGTGATGGGTACGTTTGCATCAATCGCAGCCAACAGCTCGCGCCATGTGTTGGGTTCGGGCACAATCACGGTTGGCGTAATCTTCAATTCGCGTAGCGCGGCGGCGGGCTTGGGTCCACGCACGACAGTCGTAATATCAGACAATGCGTCGAGAAATCGCTGTCGATCCACCGACCGCTCAACGGCGGTAATCAATTGCTTCAGCCCAACACCTGTGAGAAAGATGACGACGTTGATTTCGCCGGTCATCACGCGGTGCGCAAAGTCAATGGCTTCGCGATTGTGTTCGATAGGCACTTCGCGCATCGAGGGGCTGACAAACGGCTGGCCGCCAAATTTCTCGATCAAGCGGTGCATGTCGTCCCGCCGCCGACTTTCCAACGCCGCGACGGCAAGTCCCGCAAAGTTGCGATGTTCTAAGCTCATGTTGCAGCGTGTCTTTCTGTGAATAACGGGTATAATGTCCAGTCGCAGCCCTCTTTTCCCAGTTTCGCCAGTTGAAGCAATTTTGAAAGGGGGCTTGTTCCTGGCCGCCTGCCAACCTTTCTTACAGAATTTGAGTTGATGACCGCTACCATTTACGAGCAATTAAACACATTAGTCGCTAAAGGTGATCCAACCGCAGCGCTCGATGAGCTTATCAATCACTTACAAAGGAACCATCGCTACCACGAATTATTCGAGGCCCTGAAGATGAAGCTTCGCACACGCCTCGATTTGCCTGCAGCGCAGGCGGAGCAAGAGCCGCCCCTCGACGAAGCCAAAGAGCTCGAGCTGGAGCGTGGCTTGATCGACGCTTGCCGAAAGGTCGGCGAGCTGTTCCTCAAACAGGGTAAGATTCGTGAAGGTTGGATGTACATGCGTCCTGTTGGCAATCGCCAAGTGGCAGCCCAAGCCCTGGCAAGCGTTCAGCCCAACGACGAGAACGTCGACGAGCTGCTCGAAGTGCTATTGCACGAAGGCGTGGACATCGAGCGCGGCTATAAATTGTCGCTGGAGAAGATGGGCACTTGCAGTAGCATCACGATGTTCGAGCAAGCTCTCGCCGCGCGGCCTCGCGCCGATCAACAAATCGCCGCGCGTATCTTGGTAGCGCACGTTCACGAGGAATTGCTAGCCAACCTGAAACGCGATATTGCCCAACGCCAAGAAACCGAGCCAACGGGCAATACTTGTGAGGAATTGCTCGAGCAATCGCCCGATCTACTCCGTGATGGCTCCTACCATTTGGACACCAGCCATTTGGCCTCCACAATCCGCTTCGCACGCGTCCTGGATGATGAACAGAGCCTGCGACTAGCGTTGGACATTACGGCCTACGGACGCAAGCTGCACCCGCAGTATCAATATCCTGGCGAAGAACCATTCTTGGATTTATACCCCGCCTCGGCAGCCTTCTTTCGAGCATTGCTGGGACAACAAGTCGATGCGGGCATCCGTTACTTTACGCAGAAAGCTGACTCAGTAGACCAAGAACAATTCGGTCTGGTCGCAGTCGAAGTCTTGATTGACCTGCTCTCGCGCGTCGGTCGTCACGGCGAAGCTTTGGCGGCTTTCGCCAAACGCATTCCCCCCGATGCACGGACCATGGGTATCTCACCCACCCTCCTACAGCTTAGCCTTCGGCTTGGCGAGTTCGAACAGATGCGCAATATCTGCGAGCAGCGCGACGACATCCTCGGATACACCGCAGCTTTGCTACAGAAGACGTAGTTTGCGTCCCTGGACTGCGGCGACTTGTCGCCGCTTTGGCGTGCGTGCCGGGGTACGTGTGCGTAAGTGGAGCTGGTGAATGTTGTGGCACCGGTCGTCTCGCTTCCGACGGCACGACACAACACAGCACAGTGCGATAAAGAATCCACCTCCGGTGCACAGAGCAATTGTGCTACGAGAATAGAACCCGCTGCATAAGGAAAGCTGGGACAAGTCCCAGCACTCCAAATCTTTGGACTGCTCCGGCTTGCCGGAGCCTTGGCGTGCGTGCCGGGGTACGCGTGCGTAAGTGGAGCTGGTGAATGTTGTAGCACCGGTCGTCTCGCTTCCGACGGCACGGCAGCAGGAAAGCACGACAGCAACACAGCA
>JAWKTR010000028.1:0-66458 GCA_041398985.1 Pirellulaceae bacterium | reverse complement strand
CGCCAAGCGGATCGCCAGGAGGCCAACCAGATCATTTCTATCAGAATTGGAATGCCCAGCCCAACTCGTTTGGTACTTTGTCCATGCGCTCCAGCCGGGCATGGAAAATGCCTGGCACAATAGAAATGTGGACCACAGTGGTTGTGGTACTCCCAATTGCTTCAATGAAAACGCAATCGTCGCTTCAGGGCTTCGCGGCAATCCAGCCACAAATTTCCGAAAGCCGGTCAGTCCCAGAATTTCGATATTGCGATCATGCTGGGCAACTTTCTGCCACGCTTCGTAGAGTGACAAGTCCTTGTAGGGACTGGGCCAAGTTGCTTGCCCCTGATCGTAGTGAGCAGCACAATGTTTCGAGATTTCGTCAACGATCGCTTCACTCCAGTCAATTTCCATCCCCAGCCACCTATTGACGGTGTCTGCGATCGTTCGAACAGGTCGATCAAGATTCGGTGCGGCTTCAAATTGATCGGGTGAAAGGTCATTTAGGCCGATTGCAGCCAAGTTCTGTGCAATCTGCTCTGCAGTCAGCGTCTGCGATAATCCAATTGATTTCAGTTCTTCGATTGCCACCTCGATATCTTCTTGCGCGAAGCGACCGTGATGATACTCGGCAGAATAATATTCGATTGGCATGAGCGTTTCGCAGTCTGAAAAGACCTTCAAGTACGCGCGAGCGTCCTGGAACGAACGGTGGGAAATGCCGGCATAAGGATTGACTGCCACGTAGTCCTTCAACGGCCAAACGGGTGCAATCGTCTCAACAACCTCTGCCAGGGCTTCCTCCAGTTGACTGTAGTCTTGAAACGGCTCGTAGCACGTAGGAAGTTGGTCACACGCGGTTCGCAAGTGATTCACTTCCAACTGGGATCGCAAAATTGACATGTATCGACTCCTGGTGATTACTATTTTGTGTGGCTGGCTGAATTCAGTTCGACTGTATCAACTACTGAGTAAGGGGCCAAAGACGCGACGCAGCATGCTCTCCACATAAAAACCGTTGGCTGCGTGAATATGCCAGCGGTTGAGCAGGGCAATGCTGCGGCCGCTGGCTAATGCTGCTTGTAGAATCAACAACCCAAGGAAGCTCGTCGTTACGAAGCCAGCAACCAACCAAAATTTCTCAGGAACAGCGGCCGGCAGACTCGGTGAAATGAACCTGTCTACCAGGGCGAAGCTCGCTGAATAAACTAGACACAAGCCTCCAGCGTATACGAGCGAACGTATCCATAAGCGTCGATTGCCACTGCGCATCACTTGGCTATTCCAGTGTGTAAGTGCCAAACACAAGATGCCTCCCAGTAGCAGCCCGCCCGGTTTGGCCATCGGGTTAATACCAAAACTAGCGAGGGAAATGGATAGAAACGCGATCAGCGTCAAGCCCAAGGCGGCAAGCTTGATCCACGGAAGGTGATGCAAGGCTGGCGAAGCTCCACTGGTCCCCACTCGATCTGCGATCACACTTCCACTGCTCAAGAAAGCGTGCGCCTTGTAGAGTGAATGAGCCAGAATATGCAACATGGCTGCAGTGTAGGCACCAATGCCACACTGCAACAACATGAACCCCATCTGCGCTATCGTTGAATATGCCAGCGACTTCTTCACGCTCGTTTGAGTCAACATGACCACAGCGGCGAAGCATGCCGTTACACCACCAACGATGGCCAAGAGCGTTAACGCCCAAGGGGTAAGTGCTACCAAGGGACTCGTCCGAATCATCAAGTAGCCACCAGCATTGACAATACCCGCGTGCATGAGCGCAGAAACAGGTGTCGGTGTTTCCATCGTTTGAGGTAGCCACGTATGGAACGGAAATTGTGCCGACTTGGTTATCGCACTTAGAACCAACAGAAATCCAGCCACCTGCATTTGAACGGTAACACTCACCGGCGCTCTGACCATAGCAAATAGTTCCGCAAACTCTAGGGTCTTGAATTGCGAATAGATGAGAGCCGCAGCGGTAATGAGGGATATATCCCCTATCCGACTAATCGTGAACTTCGTCCAAGCGGCGCGCTGTGCCGCTGGACGATGGCCATAGTGCAATAACAGTCGGTGAAGTCCCAAGCTGGTCATCACCCACGCCACAATGAACAGCAACAGATTGCCAGCGACCACCATCAGACACACCGAACCGATCGTCAAACCGGTCCAACGAAAATAGCTGCCTTGCGTCACTTCACCATCCAAGTAACGTAAGGAGTAGTGGCATATCACCCAGCCAACTAGACTGACGAGGGCTAGCATCAAACTTGCCACTCCGTCAAAGTAAATCGAGGCGGCGATTGGCGAAGCGCTGGATGCACCTACCAAGACTGCATGCCACTTAGGAATCCACCCAGCGGCCAATCCCAGCGCGAAGCAAACCGCCACCCAAAACTGTATGGCTGCGATCAACGTGACCGCGTGTCGGACCGTTTTGCGCCGCGCGTTGACCAGAGTATCAGGCAGACAGGCCAAGCCAAGGAGAGCTGCAGCGGGGAAGACAATAGCAAATTGCATTTCGCGAACCTCAATTAGCGGACTTAATTACACGAATCGTAATACACGACCTTCCGTTCGTAAATACCCATTCGCTTATCTAGACGGAGATTCTTGAGGAAACTACCTTTTATCTAGGAAAATCCGTCAAAAAAGCTGAGGACTAGTGCTAGAATCTTCTATAGGACTCTCCTTTATTAGTTGCAGTCAGCCTCTGCTTTGGAGTCTCGCGTGTTCGGAAGCCACTATGTCCAGGTCCCCCAAGTCGATCCCCCCACAGTCCCCCCCCGATTCTGTCGATGGTGCTAACCGCTGGACATTCCTGACCAATCACGCCCACGTTCTGATTGCGCTTTCTGCTAATCCGGATCTTGTATTGCGGGAAGTGGCCTTGCGCGTTGGCATTACCGAGCGGGGGGTACAGAGAATCGTCCAAGACCTAGAAGATGGTGGCTTTATCCGCCGAGAGAAAATAGGCCGAAAGAATCACTATCAAGTGTTGACGGACCAGCCACTGCGACACCCCATTGAAGCCCACCGGACCATCGGCGACCTGCTGAAACTCATCAACGGCCTATCAGCTCCTTGAGAAAAGCTGAATCAAAAGACACTTCACTTCGTTTACAGGGAAACCGCTGGAGTGCCTGAATACTGGCGTGCTACCCCAATTTGATCGACTTAAGCGCAGGTCTGGTAGCTGTGTGCTGAGGTTCCGTTCGTGTTGAATACTCATCTGATTCGATCTGGTTGCACTTCAACTGCGCGCGACTCGTCGTACTTGGGGTTGGGAGTCGGCATTTGAGCGTTTACTTCATCACGCCAGCGGTGCAACTTGCTTCGCAGCTCCCGCGCCTTGTCCGGCAATTGCTGCGACAAGTCACGTTGTTCGCCAATATCCTCAGCCAAGTTATAGAGTTGTATCGAATTGTCTTCGTGAAACTCGATCAATCGCAAGTCGCCAGATCGAATTGCGCTGTAGGGACTGTCGCCGCCAGCGTGATAGTGTGGGTAATGCCAGAATAAATCGCGATCCAGTTTCGCCGTCACGTCGCGCAACACGGGTTCGAGCGAACGACCGTCTACTGACTCGTCATTCCGCGTCTCAACGCCGGCTGCCGCCAGGAAAGTCGGAAATAGGTCGTTGGTTATGATCGGTTCGTCGCAAACGCTGTTACCCTGTGTGACACGTGGCCAAGAAATAATCGCAGGCACACGCACGCCACCTTCATAGGCAGATCCTTTTCCACGACGCAGCGGAATATTGTCTGTGAATCCATCGTGCTTTCCATAACGCTGGGTCAGCCCACCATTGTCACTGATAAAGACGATCAACGTTTTTTCCATCAGTGCGTTTCGCTCCAATTGATTAACGATCCGACCAACACTCATATCCAAGCTGGCTACCATCGCGGCGTAAGTTGGGTTCTTGTGAATCGCCCCGGCATCGACTTTGCCTTGAAAATATTCCACGAGATCCTGGCGTCCCTCAATTGGCGTATGCGGGACGTTGTACGCAAAGTACAAGAAAAACGGCTCACCTGCAGACTGATCGATGAACTCGCAAGCCTTGTCGGTCAACGCGTCAGTAAGGTACTTAGATCCCGATTCCGATTCTTCCTGGAGCAGGTACCCTTTGGAGTTGGCTGGACGTTCGTACGAGTAGTCGAACCCTTGATCGACTGGTTGCGTTCCACGCGCTGCCGCACCTCGACCATTCAGATGCCATTTTCCGATGTGCCCCGTGCGGTACCCAGCGTTTCTCAGAATCTCAGCAACCGTAATCTCTTCGGAATTCAGTTGCTTTGTCCAGTTGGGAATCTGCAGCTTCGCGAAGGGACGATTCTGTCCAGCGATAAAGTCGGTCAGGTGCAGCCGCGCGGGATATTTGCCAGTCATCAGCGAGGCGCGGGTAGGTGAGCAAACGGTGCAAGCCGAATAGGCGCTCGTAAATCGAACTCCACGCGCAGCCAAGGCATCTAGATGTGGTGTTTCATAAAAATCGCTTCCAAAACACCTTAGCCCTGTCCAGCCCAAGTCATCCGCCAGCAACAAAACAATGTTGCGGCGTTCTGCTGCCTCTGCACGTTGGTCCTGCAGAAACACACTCAAAAGGCAGACAAGGATCAACAGCAATGGGAATTTAGCGTAAGACAAGCAACGGCTCCTGCAACGAAAATGAGTCTGGAAAAACAGTTCTGGAAAAACGCTGGCCCTCATCCCGGAAGCGTATCACAGGACAACCAACCGAACTGAGAAGCATTAACGATTGTCCAACAACGATAACAAAGTTGCGATATAGGTGGAGCGTGTGTTAGGATACGTCGCACACAATCATGCGATATTCTGTTGATGGGTAACCGACTCATGCTTCGATTCACTTCTGGACACTCATACAAGAATTGTACCGGTTTTTCGCGGCGAAGTTTTCTATGCGCTGGTGCGTCAGGCATAGCAGGCTTAACTCTACCAGGGCTATTGGCTGCAGAGGCAAACTCTGGGGCCGCGCAGAAGAGATCGGTCATCATCATCCATCTGGATGGTGGGCCACCGCAAATGGACCTCATCGATCCCAAGCCCAATGCGCCGATCGATTTGCGCAGTCCATTCGCGCCGATTCGCACGGTCGTGCCAGGCATTCACTTGACGGAGTTAATGCCCAACTGCGCCAGAGTTGCCGACAAGCTCGTATTGCTGCGTTCACTGGTAGGCTCGGACGGAAAACATCACGCGTTCCAGTGTCAATCGGGCTATAAAGAAACGGACTTGCAAGCTATCGGCGGCCGCCCTGCATTGGGCTGCGTGGTCAATCAGGTCTTGGGTAGCCCTCGCGACGAAGTGCCCAATTTCGTGGATCTCATGCAAGGGCGGCCTTTGGTTCGCGACAGCGCTCGGCCAGGCTTCTTAGGACCGGCCGCAAAGCCATTCCGTCCAGACCTCTCCGATCGCTGGAATCGCGAGTTGGAAGAAGGCATGAAGGGCGAGCTAGCCAGGTTGGGTGGAAATCATAAGACAACACTTAAAATGATCTCCGATATCCCCGTAGTTCGGCTCGACGACCGGCTCGCATTACTCAAGAACATTGATCAGTTCAGCCGCATCGTTGATAACTCTGGTTCGATGGCTGCCATGGATCAATTCACGCAACAAGCCTACGCGATTTTGACTTCGGGTGCCTTTGCGGCTGCGATGGACATTGATCGTGAAGATCCAAGGGTGATCAAGCACTACACTCCTGATATGAAACTGGAAGGCAAGCAGTCATTTACTAGCGAAGGCCCAGACGCGGTACTGAAGTTTCTGTTGGCACGTCGGTTGGTAGAAGCCGGTGTTCGCGTGGTAAGTCTATCGTTGAGCGATTTTGACACGCACCGTGACAACAACGAACGCATGCAGCACCTCGGTCCGTTATTCGATTTCGCTCTTTCGGCGCTGATCACCGACCTGGCATCACGGGGCATGCTGGAACATGTTACGGTCTTGGCTTGGGGAGAGTTTGGTCGCACGCCGAAAGTCAACAACGATGGAGGACGTGATCACTGGCCCAATCTGTCGATGGGCCTCATTGCCGGTGGCGGCATCGCCGGAGGTTTCACTTTGGGCGCATCAGATCGCGTGGGTGGCCACGTAACAAATCGTCCAATTACATTCGCCGATATCGTCGCCACACTCTACCAACACCTCGGCATTGACCCCCAATCTATGATCCATGACCGCACAGGGCGTCCTCACATGTTGATCGACCAGGGGATGGCTGTTTCCGAGTTGGTGTGACGTCAACACCTTCGGCAACTCGGTCATTTCAATCGTTCTGTTGCTCAAGACCCGTAACATGAAAACATCACACGAGACTGGATTTGTTGCCGATGGATTTCAGCGTGCTCGCGTTGCGACCGAATCGCAAATCCGCAAGGACATTGAACGCGAGTACGCGAGCCGAATTGCAACCGCATCGATCATTCAACGATGGCGGCTCAAGCGCGAGATGAAAAAACAAATCGCCGAACGAGTTGCTCGGGTCGCACCACCAGACGCACTCTATTGAAAGACCCATGCTAAGCCCCAAATCCGCTGCCCGTGACCGGCACGATACTCGTATGGTTGGGGGCATTAATTTGATGCTTCGAAATATTGATGGGTGCTTGTACTTCGAGACTCTACTTTCTGCTTGTGCCTATCGGACTAACCCTGACAATCTATTCGACAATACGCCGTTCCGACTGGCGTCCGGCGGCACTTGCGTTAACCGCCACAAAGGTACCCTGAGTCAATCTACTCGACTATCTGCTACAATCTCCAGTGTCTAGTCATCAATCCAACCATTTTGCTCAGTTGATTAGAGCGCTCATCACTCTACTCGTATACTTGCCATCATATTCAAATAAGTTGCCAACTATGAAGAATCATCAACGCGTATCGGTCTCAGTCTTGACTGCTTGGGTGATCGGATTGGGAGCGATGGCTGCCGCCGAAGATTGGCCGCGCTGGATGGGCCCGACAGGAGACAACAACTGGAATGCGCAGGGGATCTTGCGAGAGTTCCCAGATGGTGGCCCCAAGATTGTCTGGCGCAGCCCTGCAGCGAATGGCTACTCCGGACCGGCGGTTGCCCGTGGGCGTGTCTATGTCACTGATTTTGTGACATCTGCGGATGTCAAGATTTCGAATTTTGATCGTCGCGAAATATCGGGTACTGAGCGTGTCTTGTGTTTGGATGCCGATTCGGGCAATGAAATTTGGCAACGTGAAGATGCTGTTACCTACGCTATTTCGTACCCCTCGGGCCCTCGCTGCACGCCTGTCGTCGATTCCGAGCGCGTCTACACGCTGGGGGCCGAAGGAATTTTGAATTGCCTGCATACCAAAGATGGAAGCGTTGTTTGGTCCCGCCAACTAAAGTCGGATTTCAAGACGAATTCACCTTTGTGGGGATACGCGAGCACGCCATTAATCGACGGCGAAAAATTGATTTGCCTCGTTGGAGGCGAAGGCTCGCATACGGTGGCGTTTGACAAAATGACGGGCCAGGAGCTGTGGCGTTATGGAACTGCGTCGGAACAAGGCTATTCGCCACCGGTAATTATCAATGCTGGTGGAACCCGGCAGTTGATCATTACGAGCCCAGACTACGTGGTGTCGCTCAGTCCAGATTCGGGTAAGGAATTCTGGAAGTTGGCATACGGCGCATCGAACGGCTCGATCATTATGACGCCGGTCCATAGCGGGAACTACTTGTTTGTGGGCGGATATTCGAATCGCAACTTGATGATGGAGCTTAGTAGTGATCGGCCAGAGGCGAGCCAGTTGTTCCGCGATAAACCCAAGTTGGGGATTTCTCCTGTCAACGTGCAACCTTATCTTGAGAAAGATGTAATGTATGGCATGGACCAAAGTGGCGAACTGATGGCCGTTGAGATTCCTTCTGGAAACCGTCTTTGGAGCACGGGACAGCCTGTGGCGGATCGTCCGGTCGGGAATGGGACAGCGTTCATCGTCCAGAATGATGCCTACTTTTACCTATTCGCCGAAACCGGTGAGCTAGTCATCGCAAAACTCTCCCGTGATGGCTATCAAGAATTGGATCGTGCCAAAATTCTTGAACCGACAAACAATGCTTTCGGACGCCCCGTCGCTTGGTGCGCCCCTGCTTTTGCAAACGGCCGCATGTACGTTCGCACGGACCAAGAATGTCTATGCGTCGAATTGACTGCAGACCGCAACTAACCAGCCGATATTTGCCGGAAGCCCGCGTGATTAATGCAAGTCGTACTTGTTCATTTTGTAGTGCAACGTTCGCACGCTGATAGCAAGAGATTTTGCGGTAGCTTCGCGGTGGTGATCGTTGGCCGCTAACGCCTCTTCAATACCGGACTTCTCTGCTGCTTCGGTGATTTCCGCCAGCGTGCGGGCGCTCTTGTCACGTGGTGAAGCTGCAGGTCTAGCTAGCTCGCTGGGCAGGTCAGCGGCAGTAATCAGGTCAGTCGTGGAGGTCACGACGATGCGTTCAACGATGTTTCGCAGTTGTCGTACGTTGCCCGGCCAACGGGCACGAACCAGTTGTTCCATCGCCTCAGGTTGGACCGTCTTCGGTTGGCGACGATGCCGTTTACAAAAATAGTCCAGGAAAAAGTCGACTAGCAACGGTACATCGCCCCGACGGGAACGCAACGGTGGGACATGGATGGGAACGATGTTGAGCCGATAGTACAAGTCTTCACGAAACGTACTTTCGGTCAACATATTCGAAATATCGCGGTTGGTTGCGGAGATGATTCGAGCATCGGAATGCAGCTCCGACTCGCCTCCGACTCGCGTATAACGCTGCGTTTCCAAAACACGGAGCAGGTCGACCTGGCTTTTGGGAGGAATTTCGGTAATCTCGTCTAGGAACAAAGTTCCGCCAATCGCCTGTTCAAAGCAACCTGGCTTTTGACGTGACGCGCCCGTAAACGCTCCTTGTTCATGACCGAACAATTCACTCTCGAGCAACGACTCGGGCAATGCTCCTAAATTGACCGCCACGAAACGATTACCGCTGCGGTTGCCTTGATCATGAATGGCTCGGGCAATTAACTCCTTGCCAGTTCCACTTTCACCGTGAATCATCACCGTCGCATCGGTGGACGCAATTTGCCGGATTTGAGCTAACAACTCCTGTACCGCTTGGCTATTTCCGATGATGCCTGAGATTTCGCCGGCGGCGGCAAGTTTTCCTTCAGTTCGTGATTCTCATCAAGTAGTCGGTGATGCTCGGAAGCCTTGATGACTTGTTCACGAATCAAGTTCAGATCGACTGGCTTGCTGATAAAATCGAAGGCTCCACGGCGCATGGCGTCAACCGCTGTTTCCATGGTGCCGTGAGCCGTAATGACGATCGTGGTCGTCTCTGGCTTGCGTTGTTTGACGAGAGTGATTAGATCCAGCCCGTTTCGGTCGCCAGGCATGCGCACGTCGGCGATAACCAGTTGAAAATCGCCAGCGTCAAACTTGTCGAGGGCTTCGTTTACGGAAGAAGCGGTTTCAATCTTGTCAACAACCTTTGCTAAGCCTTTGGCCAACCCGGACCGTATGTTGGGTTCGTCGTCGACAATCAGAAGGTGGAAGGGCTTGTTCATTTGTTTGTTTTCATTGGCAGTGTGACCTGAAATGTGGTGCCGGATCGAGACGACCAGAAATCGAGGCTGCCTGCATGCTGGCGGAGAATCTTATCGCACAACGCCAATCCCAATCCGGTACCGCAATTCTTCGTAGTGAAATACGGATCGAGAATCTTGTCCATCAAGTTAGCTGGAATTCCTGGTCCCGTGTCAGTGAAGACAATTTGCGCGGCCTCTCCAGAAGTATGCACTTTGATGAACAGCTCACCACCGTTCGTCATCGCCTCGATGGCGTTAATGATCAGGTTCAGGAACGCTTGTTCAAGTCGCAATTGGTCGCCCTCGACCAACACTTCGTCCATTCCCACATCGAACTCAAGCTGCACGTTCTGTTGGACGGCTTGCGGGCGCATCAATTCCAGTTGACGACGTAGCGTGGCGACTAGATCGACGGTGTTGGTATCCAGACAATCGACGGAGGCAAAATCACGGAAGCTTTCCAGAACACCGCCAACCCGAGCGACTTCGGTGCGAATTACGTCAAGGGTCTGCCGGTTCTCCTCGGACGCCCCAGCGCCTTCTAATTGCTCTTCCAGTAGCTGGGCGTGCAACGAAAGTGCAGCCAGTGGGTTTTTTATCTCGTGGTGCAAGCCACCAGCGAGTGAACCGAGTCCCATGTAGCGCTCCATTCGTCGCATGCGTTGTTCTATGAGTACGCGTTCGGTGACGTCACGAAGCTGCAAAAGGTTGCCGACTTCGTTGCCCTCATGATCGCATAGCATTTGGCAGAACGCACGCAGTTGCCGAGTATGCCCGCCATGCGAAACGGTAAAATCACGAACGGTTGCTGGCGATCGTTCGATCATCCATTCATCGCAGAATTGCTTGAGCGCGGCTTCCTCAAATTGCGCGAGGGGTTTTCCAATGCATGTCATACTTGCGTCTAGCATTTCCAAGCCTCGCGGATTGATGCTGGTCACGATTGCTTCGCTGTCCGTTGTGATAACTCCGAGATCAAGTCCACTGAGTACGTCACTAGCCAATGCTTTGAAATCACGCAGTGAGGTTTGCGAAGCGTGGTAGGCACGCCACAACAAAATCACCGCGATTCCCGTGACGACCACATTGATGACGACCAAGATTAGAAATCGAAACTGCCAACGCAGTTCGTCCGCCAGAAATTTTGCTGGGCCCTGCGAACGGCTGGGAAGGTCTCGCATCAGTTCATCAACGGCGTTCTGTTCCTTCAAAAAGTCGACTAACATCCAGATCGTAATTGCCAATGCTGTAGTGCTCAGCAGCGACAACCCGATCACTGCGAAACGGTAACTCCTCGCGGACTGGGATGTTGGTTCGGTGAACATTAATTTGGTTTAGTCATGTTGATAGCCGATCACGCTCGTTTTTACATCGAGGCGGTGCAAAGTCGAGCGACTCTCATTAGCTTTGTTGGCGTTCGAAAATTTCGCTTAGCGGCTGATCATGCTCATCGCGAATCAACTTGCGACCGTCGGCGATCCTGGCAAACAGGTAGTATAGCCCAGGGATAACCAATACACCGATCACTGTTCCCAGCAACATGCCGCCCACAGCGGTTGTTCCAATTGTACGATTACCAATTGCACCAGGCCCCGTTGCCCTCACCAAGGGAATCAATCCGGCGATGAATGCAAAAGAAGTCATTAGAATCGGTCGGAAGCGTAGTTTACCACCTTCGATACCAGCTTCCATAATACCGAGTCCGTCCTGCCTACGCTGGACAGCAAACTCGATGATCAAGATAGCGTTCTTTCCCAATAGCCCCACCAACATCACGAGTCCGATTTGACAATAAACATCGTTCGCCAATCCCAGGGCTTTGAGCAAGAAAAACGAACCAAATATCCCAACGGGCAAGGACGTCAAAACGGCCAGGGGAATGATAAAGCTTTCGTATTGGCCTACCAACACCATGTATACGAAGATCACCACGATCAAGAAAATGTAGACGGCACTGTTGCCTGCTTTGGCTTCGTCGTACGCTAAGCCCTGCCAGTCGATGTCAAATCCGTTGGGCAGCGTTTCCGCAGCGACCTCCTTGATGGCAGCCAACGCTTCACCACTACTGTACCCCGCCGCCGGAGCACCTTGAATGGGCGCAGTGGGATAAAGGTTATAGCGGCTGATCTCGTTCAAGCCCTGTTTCTTTTCGATTCGCATGAACGCCGAGTAGGGCACCATCGCGCCGCTTTCGTTTTTTACGAACATATTGTCAAGGTCCTCTGGGTAACGACGGAATTTTGGTTGAGCTTGAACGTAGACCTTGTAGAACTGTCCAAAACGCACGAAGCCTTGCTCCCACGTGCTACCAATCACAATCGAAAGGTTGTCCATTGCGTCACGAATCGAGACGCCTTTTTGCATCGCTACATCGTTGTCGATGATAATTTCGTATTGGGGATAGTTGGCGGCAAAGAACGTAAACAAGCCTTTTAATTCCGGCCGTCGTCCTAGGGCAGTCATGAATTCGTCAGTTACTTTACCCAACGCCTCATAGTCGCCGCTGTTCGTTTTGTCGAGCAAGTTGACACTGAAACCACCGGCGGCACCGAATCCAGGTACGGCTGGCGGCTCAAAAAACTCGAGCTTGATATTGGCAATGTCGGTACCACGTTTTTCGAGCTCCTCAATGATTTGCTTTGAGGTTAATTCTCGTTCTGCCCACGGCTTCAGGTTGATAATGCATGTGCCTGCGTTTGATCCGCGGCCTTCGGTCAAGACTTCATAGCCAGCGATTGACGATACGGATGTGATCTCGTCCAACTGCTTGCAGATCTTTTGCAGCTCATGGCACTTGGAGTTCGTGTATTCCAAGGTCGACCCGGGCGGCGTTTGCACGATGCCGTAGATCATGCCTTGGTCTTCCAAGGGAATGAACCCAGTTGGCAAGACCCGGTTGACGGCTAGAATCCCGTAAGCGAACACACCGATCACCGCCATCGTCACCAATCGGCGAGTGATAATTTGACGCAAGATGCCTGCATACACCTGCGTGACCTTTTCAACGCTTCGGTCAAAGACTCGCAAGAACACGCCGATCGGACTGCGACGCTTGACACTTCCGTCGAAACCAGAGAACGCCGAACGGAAGGAAAACGCGGCGAGCACAGCGACAATACCCGAAATGATTTGAATGCGAGTGTCGCTCAACTCGATCTGTTCCGACAGAACTTCGTGGACGATTTCAATGTGTAGCAGAAAATAGGTTCCAACGCCGATCGCTGCACCGAGCAGCAGACACAACAGCGCCCGCAGTATGAACGCATAGCGTCGGCCGGTTTTGGCTATTCTGCGGTTGATGATGCCAATGATACCGCGGTCGCCTTTATGCTCGAGTGGTTTCAGGATCATCGCGCACAACACTGGGGTCAGTGACAACGCGACAACCCCCGAAATAACAATTGACATCGCCATCGTGAGTGCGAATTGTCGGTAGAACACGCCGACCGGTCCAGTCATGAACGTTACGGGCACGAACACGGCGGTCATGACCAAAGTGATAGCGATGATCGCACCGCTGATTTCTTGAACGACTTCTCGGGTCGCTTGATAGGGGCCTAAGTGCTTAGCGTGCATCTTTTCGTGGACCGCCTCAACAACCACAATTGCATCATCAACCACGACACCAATCGCAAGCACCAAAGCAAATAGGGTGATCAGGTTGATTGACATGCCGAACATGAGCATGAAAAAGAACGTGCCAATCAGTGAAACCGGAACCGCCAACGTCGGGATCAAAGTGCTGCGAAAGTCGCCAAGAAATAGATACACGACCAACGAAACTAGAATGAAAGCTTCAAACAGCGTGTGTAGCACTTTTTCAATCGACGCGTCCAGGAAGTTGGAGACGTCGTAGGTAACGGCGTAATCCATTCCGGGCGGGAATTGTTTCTCCTTGATTTCTTCGACTTTTTCCTTGACCTTCTCGATCACTTCCGCGGCGTTCGATCCTGGCGTTTGTTTCAGTACAATCGCCGCAGCGGGCAATCCGTCGATATCCGAGTAGAGGTCATAGAACGACGATCCTAGCGAGACGGTTGCAATGTCGCTGAGACGCAGGATCTCACCCTCTGGCGTTGCTCGCAGAATGATTTTGCTATATTCTTCCGGTGTCGTGTAACGCCCCACCCAGGTTAGCACGTACTCCAGTGTTTGTGACGTGGCTCCGGTGGCTTGCCCGAGGCGTCCTGGTGTGCCGATCATACTTTGGTTGGCGAGGGCTTCCATTACGTCCTCCGCATCAATCTTGTAAGCCCGCATACGGTCCAGATCCAACTCGACTCGCATGGCATACGAACGGTTGCCCAGGATCGACGCGAAACCAACGCCCGGTATGCGCTTGATTTCGTTTAAGATGTTGACGGTCGCGTAGTTGTAAAGATAGTTTTGGTCGACGTTTTGGTCCGTACTGAATACGTTTACGTACATCAACATGCTGCTCATGTTTTGCATCACGATGATGCCTTCGCGTTCAACGATTGGCGGCAAGTTGTTCTTGACCATTTGCACGCGGTTGTTGACGTTCATGACAGCGACGTCGGGATCGGTGCCGGGTTCAAAGATGACTTGAATCGTGCCTTCGCCCGCGCTGGTCGCGTCACTGAGCATGTAACGCATGTTAGGCACGCCGTTGATGGCCTGCTCCAAAATGACCATGGTCGAGTCGATCAGAATTCTTGCGCTCGCACCGGGATATGAAACCGAAACACGAACACTTGGCGGTGCCACTGACGGAAATTGCGAAATCGGCAGCACATTGATCGCCAGCCCGCCCATGAACAGGATCAGCAGCGAGATAACGATGGCAAGTGCGGGACGGTGAAGGAACTTTTCGAACATGGGAACGTCAGGTTGGCTTGAGAGAGAGGTAGCCGAGTTGGCTAGGCATTAGAGAAATCGATACGGACTAAGGCGAGCCTTACTCTGGTGAGTTCGGCGACGGCGCGGCACCTATTCTGCATGGTGCTTTAGGTTCGCCAACACTTCTTCCGGATCCTGAAATTCGTACTCCACCTGCTCCCCATCCCGCACCTGCAAGATTCCTTCAAGGACGATCTTTTCGCCAGGTTGCAAGCCACTAGCGATCAAGAAAATATCGTCCTTTTCGTTTGCGATAACAATTTCGCGTTGATGTACGACGTGACCTTCATCGATCACGTATGCGTATTTCTTGGCGAGGATCTCGAACGTGGCTCGTTGAGGAATCACGACCGCATTCTTTTCAACTTGATGAATCAACACAGTGCCGGTCTGTCCATGACGCAGCAGTCCATCTGGATTAGGGAAGTCCGCTCGGAAGGCGATGTTGCCAGTCTCATTGTTAAAATCTGCTTCAATCGCCCCGATCTTGCCGGTGTGGTCGAAGACTTGATGGTTCGCCAAACGCAATTGTATATTCAAGCTTTCCTGGTCCCGCCCCGCCTGCATGGCTGCTTGATATGCCAAGTATCGCGCCTCGGGCACGTTGAAGTAGGCCCACATGACACTATTGTCCGACATGGTCGTCAGCATCGCTCCTTCTTCGATCAAACTGCCCTCCTGTTCGTGCAATCGGTCGACGATGCCGTCGAACGGAGCTTTGATATCAGCGAAGTTCATCTCGGCACGCGCAAGTTTGACTGTCGCGAGTGCTTTGGCGAGTCTCGCTTTTGCAAGTTTCAGTTCTTGAGGTGAGACGATATTTTGTGAAACCAGACTGGCAGTGTTGTCATATTCGACTTGAGCCAAGCGAGCCTCGGCCATGTCGGCGTCTAATCGGGCTTCATAGAGTGTGGGCAAAATACGGAACAGCGATTGCCCCTTTTCAACTGCCTGCCCTTCATTAACTAGAATCTCTTTCAAGTAGCCGCCCTCCAGAGCACAAACGTCAATGTGCCGACGCGAGTGAACTTGGCAAACATACTGCTGCGTCAATGTAACGTCTTGAGCGACCGAGCTCGTTACAACAATCTTGTGCTGGGCATGATGTTCGCCAGCGGTGTGGGGATCGTGACCGGTCGCGTGGTGTTCGGCATTCTCCTCGACCGATTCATGCGATGCAGATGCGGGGTCAACAATCTCTTGGTAGGTTTCGATGATCGTGCTGGCGCCCGAAACAGAAAGTGAAATGACGCCAAGGACAATTCCGAGAACAAGTTTCGTACGCATGAGTTCCCTACTAATAAATGCAAGTGATTAACAGCGATCGCTGATGAACCACACCCTCAATGCATCGTCCGTGCCAAACTCATTCGGCACGGGGCAAATCGCCGGCTGGCTAGCGTTTTCCCTTGGTGTTTCGCCACTTTTCCTTAGTGTGAAGTTCCGTACCTGGGGCAGCAGTCGTCTGCAGGGCTTAGTGATCTGCAAGAACTTTCACACCTCCCGCAATCCAGTGCAGGTCAAGGCGACAGTCGACATGGCTGACTCTTAATAAAAACGCCTCCGCAACCTACCAGGTGTGGGGCAGACACCTGACAAGCCACGGAGGCGCATCGGCTACGGCGACCGAATGGTTAACGACGTTCTAACGCGAAAACACCCTTGCCAGCGGACGCCACGCGGTTTGAGCTGACGTTACGTGGTGCACAGAGCATTTCACAAAGTACGGAACATTGGGGCGTTGTCGACGTTCGATAGCGTTTTGAATGTGAGACGCCTGGGCGACACTGGCACCGGCCAAGACGGCAAGCAAAGATGCCAACACGATGGCATGGCGAAGAAAATGAGACATGGGTTTTCTCCCTAATGTTTGATCGGTAAGGCCACCGCGTCGTTCATGTACGACGGTCAAAGAAGCCGATCGTAAAAAGCCTGACCAAATCCGCCTTTGGGTTCAGTCCTTGGTGGTCTTGTTGTCTATTAATGAATTGCAGACGAAAACGCTTAATCCAACCTCCGGACCAATCGATCAACGGACTCGACAATCATGTCGGCTGCGCCATCAATGGTTATGTCACCCACATTGAGGACCAAGTCATAATGGTGTGGATCGGAAACGTTCTTGCCAAAGTGACAGCGAATATATTCATGGCGATCATGGTCAGTCGCAATGATGTGACGACGAGCGTCTCGTTCGCCGATTCGGCGTTCAAGCATGACTTGCTGGATTCGGAAGTCCATGGGCGCGACGATGCGAACCGACAAACCTTTGCTTCGCGGCAAGATAAATTGTCCGCCCCGACCGACGATGACCACATTGGCTTTTGAAGCCGCCAACAGCAACAGCTTGGCAACACGGTGCGAGTGAGTCGTCTCGGAAAAGCCAAGTCCGCCGATGCGCGAAGTGAAGATAGAGCTAGTCCAGTTTTCATGCCGTTCGTCCACACTCTGCAACAAGCATCGCGGCGTGCCATATTGCTCCTCCATGTAGTCAACGATCCGACTGTCCAATAAATCCCAATTCAACCGGTCGGCGATCCGCTCTGCGACTTCGCTCCCAAGGGCTCCGGTTTCTCGCGAAAGAGCGACGAAGTGATGAACGCTTTTTGCCATGTTCATTCTTTCCAATCCCTGGTCGGTCTTCTCGGATAGAATCCATTTTTTAATCTTGAATTCGGCTTTGTGTTCGATAGCAGCAACATGTCCAGACATGGTTTCTTCCTGATAAGAGAATGGAAGGTTGAATAAACTCACGTTGCTAAGCAGGCGGTGTGCCAAAAGCAGCGTTGGCAGACTGAAGGATGCCAGACGGGGACTGAAACATGGCCAACGCTGCGAAATACAGGACTGATGAAGCTAGACGCCGACTGCTGCAGCCGTGGATGGTGAAGCGATCATTTGCAGGACATGATGTGTTTTGCACCTCACCGGACACACTCGGTTTAAGACAAGCGGCAGAATTGACTTTGCCTGAGCGGGCTATGACGCTTGCCCGTCAGCGCGTTGGAGAAGTCATTTTCCGAACCCAGTGGATAGAGCTAGACCGCTCGGGCAGACTTCTCCAGGGTGGTACATGAAATGCTGCTGCTCATCTATTACCGCGCTATGCTGGGCGAGGGCCTGACGGAGTCCGCAGCCTGAGAAATCCCCTAATCCGTAAAGTCAATGCAACCCGTGATCTGCACAAAATCGATCTGCAAATACTGGCAGAAAGAGCCCGCAAGGGGCTTCATCAATAACGCGTTTCGCGAATAGGACGATACGAGTGGTACGACGGCGGCAGGTGGCGAAACATCACTGCACCAAAGTACCAAGAATTATCGCTACGCAAGATGCTAAGGCGACAAGAACTCAGGGATGGTTATGAACCGACAAAATCCAACGGCGAACCAAGTTCGCCATTCGAACACGATCACTCCTGCGGGGTTCTCGAAGAAGCTCAAACGCGCGGTTCTTGCGGCATTAATCTGCGGTGCAATCATCCCATCAGCTGGTTGCGGTATTCCCGGCCTGCGTCACGCGCAACCCAGTCCCGCACTGCCCGCAGCGTACAACTGGAACAATGGCAGCGGATTCTGGAATCCCAATGTTAGCTCACCTTCGCAGCGTTTGTCTGCCCCCGCTTCCCAACCCGAAGTGGAAGACACGGACGATAAAAAGAGCGACGAAGATGGACGCCCCCTGAGCAGCGAGGCAGAGGAAAACGGTGATGCGGGCGCAAGCCAAGCCCCCAAACGACCATTCGCCCACTTTGTCCGAGCTGCCAGTTTCCTGCGACTTGCTAAGCAGGATGACGACAAAACGAAAGCGATCGACAAAGAAATTAAAGCGATCGAGGCGGAGCTTGGCAAAGACCAGGATCTGAAGCTCAATGAAACGCTTCCCGATGACGAGACAAACAGCGGGAGCAGTCCGCCAAGCAATGCTGCAGGCGTGCCTAGCGTCCCCAACTTTGGGCTAATTGACACCACCCTCGGTCCAACGGACTCGAACCTCGACATTGCTACGTTTGAAAGCTCTGCTCAGCTTCCTCACGCCGCCTTCTATAGCGATCCGCATTTGCTGGGCTTGATCACGACAACCCTGACTGGCAACCAAGAACTTAGAATCTTGGCTGAGGAAATTCGCATTGCCAGCAATGAGACCTATGCTCGTAGCGGCGAATACCGTCCGTTCGTGACCCTTGGCGCAGGTGCAGGGTTTGAAAAATCTGGTCGCCATACTCGCAGCGGAGCTGTTGAGGAACAATTGCTGGTTGCTCCTGGAACTGAGTTTCCCGATCCGCTGGGCGACTTTCGCGTTGGTGCAAATGTCTCCTGGGAACTCGATATCTGGAATCGACTTCGTAATTCGCAGCGTGCTGCGGGCTTGAGATACTTGGCAACTCGCGAAGGGCGAAACTTCATCGTCACCCGAGTCGTAGCGGAGGTCGCCGATAACTACTACCAATTGCTGGCGCTCGACAGCCAAATGCAAATCCTGCAGGCGACCATTGACATTCAACAACAGAGCTTGCAGGTCGCCCAGGCTAAGAAGGCCGCGGGCCGAGACACGGAACTTGCCGTTCAACGTTTCCAAGCCGAAGTGCAAAGGAACCTCAGCGAACGATCACTGCTTCAGCAGCAGATTGTCGAAGTCGAAAACCGTATCAACTTCTTGGCCGGTCGGTATCCGCAACCAGTCGAGCGAATGACGATGATCGACTTTGCCGATTTAAATCTCAACACGCTGGGTGCCGGCGTCCCATCGGAATTGTTAGCCAATCGAGCAGACATTCGCGAGGCCGAACGCCAAGTTGCTGCCGCAGGCTTAGACGTTCAAGTGGCCAAAGCGCGCTTTTATCCTAACCTCAGCTTGACCGCCGGCTTGGGGTGGAATGCCTTTAGCAGTGGCTACCTATTCCGCACTCCCGAATCGCTAATATATGGTATGGCAGGTGAGTTGGTGGGCCCGCTGATCAATAAACGCGCCATTCAAGCCGATTATTGCAATGCGAACGCGGCGCAGTTGCAAGCGATCTACAATTATCAGCAAACGGTTCTGGAAGCTCATATCGAAGTCGTTAACCAGATAACCAAGATTGAAAACTTCCGCCGCAGCATCGAAGTCAAACGCCGACAGCTCGCCGCACTCGAAGCTTCGGTCGACGTCGCGCAGAAGCTGTTCCAGAATGCGCGAGCCGAATACGTTGAAGTATTGCTGGCCCAACGCGAATTAATGCAAGCCCGCATGGAGCTAATTGAAACCAAGCTAAGAACAGCTTTCCGCTGTCGTGCTCGCCTATCAAGCTCTGGGCGGCGGTGGTTTCTAAACGGCGGTGTATCTAGCAATCGGTGGTGGGGCAGCGCATCTCTATTCTCGAAGTATTTCGACCCTATGCGCTCGCTGAGCACCACCGTGGTTCTTGTTACTTACCCTCCCGCGCGGTAGTGTTTCCATGGCAAGACCGATCATTCGCGGTAGGGTCGGAAAGTGAGCTCAGCGAGCTTTCCGGGGAGGGGAAACGCGGTGACCTCCCCTAAGGGCTCCGCCTAGCAAACCAATGTCTACAAGCTCTGCCAGGGTTTTCCCGACATCCTAGTTTAGGGTCTTGGACCATTGCGTTCCAAGGCAGAGCCTTGGAACGTGCGGCTTCATGTACGTGCGATCAGCAGAAGTGT
Source organism: Pirellulaceae bacterium (assembly GCA_041398985.1). Taxonomy (GTDB): domain Bacteria; phylum Planctomycetota; class Planctomycetia; order Pirellulales; family Pirellulaceae; genus Aureliella. The sequence goes on along the minus strand of JAWKTR010000028.1, from coordinate 46,324 downwards.
CAAAAATAGCGCCATCTTTTGCTTGACTCCAGTCAATATCTGACGCATGTTTCAGTTGGGTCTGAATTACCAAGACCCATCGGTGGACCACTCGATCTGTGGCATCTTGGCCAACAGGACTCAGGAGCGGTTCGTCGGAAAAATGGCAAACCGATTGTGAAATCGGGACGCAAAATCACGGGTCTCCCCCGTAGGAGATAGCCGGACTGCCCAAACACGAATCCGCTTACTTTCTGCGAAATGTCCTATGAACCAAGTCGCGTTGAAGAACGAATTGCGTTTGTTTGTATCGCAAACGCGAACGCGGCTGAAGAGTATCGCTAAGGTCATTAACCACTGCAAGCAACTCGACCAATCGACACAAGGTCCACGACAAACGCGCAGTCAGCCAAACGCTGTAGAAACTGAGATGGCCCCGTTAACACAAGCATGTACCAAGAGCGATGAGAGTACGGTTGAGACACCAGTTGACAACGAAAGCAATCGTAGGGGCGCAGCGTCGCTTTTAGCGGCGGATGCATGCGACGTCAGTCGCCGTTTGGCAGCGGTCAAACGGCGACTGGCTGAGCAACTAGAGAACTCATGACATAGACAGAATCCCCCAATCACTGATCAGCAAGTCTTGTTTAACGGCAAGCCGCAGGCGTCGGAAGTCAGTACAACTCGCAGCCAGCGACTGCGGCTTAACACGCTAAGAAATTGCCAAAACACTTTTGCACCCCTGCTCAAACACACTAACAAATTGCCCCAGGTTACGTATGGTCACAAGGCTAAGCTCAGCAACGACGGAAGCCGTCTACAGTGCTATGCAGGCGTGCAACAAGCATTGTGTTTTCCGTTGCAGTAACGCGTGGTTCTCAGTACCTGCGATTTCAGTTCGCCAGCTCGTGGTGGCACCAGAGCTAGTGCGTGTGCCACGTTGTCATCCAGCGCTAGTGGGAATCGGGCGATTGCGAGGAGAGTTTCTACCAGTAGTCTCGTTACAGAACTTATTAGAGACCCAAACTCCAAGCGAGCTATCGGCAAATGATTGTTTGATGGTCTTGGATGGCGGATGTACCTGGTCCTTGCTCATTTCCGAGTCTGTCGCCTTGAGTCCGTTGGAAATTATCGTATCGCAGGAGTCACTCGTCGAAAACGCAAACAACATAGTCATCGGCACCGCCATGTTTCGGGATCGAATCGTTCGTGCGTTAAACCCAAACGGGCTGTTGGTAGCCGCTCAGAGCGCCCTTGAGCGATATTGGGATTCGTCAGAACGCCAATTCGCCGTTTCGACAAACTAGCATTGAAGCGAGTCAATTGTGAAGTCCTATCTTTATTTTCTATTCACCCACTGCCTGGTCGCGGTGATTGCCGCAACTGCGGCAATTGTGACCATGTTCTTCATGGACGTTTGGGCTGCCGCCATTGCGGTGGGGATTACTCTAACTTCGGTTGCAGTAGTATCCGCTGTAATTGCTTGGAAGCTACTCCGAGGTCTCCGGGCCGTGGAATCGGTTGTTTCCGATTACGACCATATTGAAAACTTGCGAACGGGATTTACGGAAATTGACCGGCTCGCCCACAGCATTGCAACGCGATCGCAACATTGGGAATCGATCGCCAGGACGACACGCGATCAGGCTAGCGAATTCCAAGCGATGATGTCGCTACTGGATCGAAGAGGTCAAGGGCCATCGTCTAGCCAGCAGTTGAAAGACGCGCTCAACGGCATCGGGCGCACGCTGCATGCGCATTTGGCACAGTTGGAACGGGGCGCTGTCGAGATCGAACAGGCCACGAAATCCATTGCGAGTCAGGCAGAAACTGAAGGCCACGCTGTGATCAAGACAACCGCCTACGTTGAGCAACTCTCGACGTCCATTGATGCTGTAACGAGCAACGCCGCAGCGGCCACGTCCGCTTTTCAGCGTACCGTTGCCGTAGCAAACACAGCTTTGACTCTAGTGAGCCAGCTTAGTGAAGGTATGCAGCGTGTCCAAACGGGATCCCATGGCTGTGAGAAACAAATTAAAGGCATGTGCGATCCAACGCGGCAGATCAGCGCGATTGTCGAGACGATTAGCGAAATTGCGGCGCGCACCAATCTATTGGCACTAAATGCGGCGATCGAATCGATTCGCGCAGGGGAACACGGCAGGGGCTTTGCCCTAGTGGCTGATGAGGTGAGGAGCTTAGCGGAACAGGCAACCGATGCAACCCGCGAAGTATCAAGCTTGTTAGATATGATTCAACTAGCGACACAGGAATCACTTCGCGGAATCGCTCGAGAACGGGAGCAGGTCGAAGCCGAAACGCTACGGGCCGCGCAGGCAGAACAGGCGCTGCGCACGATCGTCGAGCTTGGACAGGATACACGAGCTATCGAACAAATTGCCGAATGTTCAAGTCAACAACTTCAGCTTGCACAAGGAGTCGTGGCAGCGGTCGAGAAGATCTCCAGTCTGGCCAAAGCGAATCGCAGCAACGCCGAAGGAATTGGCTGGAGTATCAAAACACTAGCCAGTACTAGCCAAGCGTTGACGCAGGTTGTCGAGCGGTTGCACAAATGCAGCGGAAATGGTCCCTTACACGAAGAGTCCAGCACGGCCCAGCCTTTGATGCTGACAACTCCTGCACCTGCACCAACATCTGATTTTGCAGCACCTGATTTCGCGGCAATCGGTTGAAGGAGCAGGAATGAACTCAATCACAAGTAACGACTGGTCCATGGAAGAAATGGCGGAACTCCTGGCTGAAGTGTGTCATGAAACACGTGATGGTCAGCCGCCCATATTCGAATTTGCAAGCGTGCTGGTCGAGCTGATTCGGTGCTACCAAATGGAAAGCGTGGGAATTCAATCCACGCAAGCGGAGCTCGAAGACTACATTCTAAAGGGAATGGACGAGGTGCGAATCGCCGTCGAAGCCGATTCGCCGGACTTTGAAAGAATCAATCAACTCCGCCGAGAGGCCGTGAGCCGCTGGGGCGACATGTTCGGAACTAGTGATAACGCGTCACTCTCGGATCAAACTTGGCTGCGTTCTTTGCATTCGCAATTCGAAACGGATAAATCCGAAGGCGGCGATGAGGACGGCTTCGAGACGCCAAGTGCAGAAACAATTCAGGCGCTGCTGAGTCAGCTCGGCTCGGAAACTCAGATTCCAATGGAAAGGCCAGCCGCTGTTGAAAAAAGCGATAAATTTGCAACAGTTGGCGCAGCGGGTATTGAACAGCTTGACCCCGAATTGCGCGAGGCGTTCATGGACGATGCGTCGAGCTGCCTGAGCTCTTTGCAGCAGGCTCTGCTACGCCTTGAGTCCAATGCCAAAGACGCGGAGTCGCTCAAGCAAATCCTGCGCGAGCTTCACACTCTGAAGGGCGCTTCAGGCAGCGTGGGGCTAGTTGACTTGGCTGAGCAAATTCATCAGCTGGAAGAAACACTCAGGGAAGACCAAGCGGCGGGACGCGAGCCCTCGGTCGACCAGCTGCTAGCGAACGTTGAACAAATTCGAGTTCATATTGGCGGAAACAACCTGGCGTCCATGGTCGAACCTACGGTCCCAGAACCAGCCTCCCGGCCACAAGCTGAGAGACAATCCGTTGCAGTCGCCAACGCCACTTGTGCCGAAGAAAAGAACGACGAAGAGCTGGTGCGAGTGAAGTCGTCGCAGCTCAATCGTCTCATGGATATGTTGGTTGAGTTGGTGATGCTTCGCAACCAGCGCGAGACAGAACTATCGGAACTGCAGGGCGTTTATCATGAACTAATCAGCAGCGCATCCAAAATGCGGCTCCTGAATAGTGAAAGCGAGTTGCGTGCGAATACCTGCACTTCGCTGCAACTTTCTGAAGTTGCCAATGACGTATTGGAGGCAGCTCAACACATTCGTGATTGCGCCCAACCGTTCGCCGATGGAAATGCAGCGGTTTCCCGATTCATTCGCCAGTTTCGCCAAGAACTCGTTGAACTCAGGCGGACGCCTATCTCTGGACTCTTTCGGCGGCTGCAACTTGTGGCACGTGATGCGGCGTGCCGAGGCGAAGCAAGTGCGATTAGTACTGCTCGGTGAGGATGCAGGCATCGAGCGATCACTTCAACAACGCCTGTACGAGCCCTTGTTGCATATTGTGCGCAACTCGGTTTGTCACGGCATCGAGCCGACGCAGGATCGCGTTGCTAGTGGCAAGGACGCAGAGGGAGTCATCACCGTCGAGGCAAAGTCCCGGCCAAACCTGTTCATCATCGAAGTGCGCGACGACGGACGTGGGCTCAACTACGAAGCCATTCGCCGCCGCGGTGTCGAAAAAGGACTCGTTGCGCCAGATCAAGTTATGACCCGCGATGAGCTGGCAATGCTGATCTTCCACCCAGGATTTTCTACACGCGATGCGGCTAATCAGGCAAGCGGCCGCGGAGTCGGCATGGACGTTGTCGCGACTACGATGCAGCGCATGCGTGGATGGTTAGAAGTTGTATCGGAACCTGGCCTCGGGACAAGAATTCGCTTGAGCTTCCCCCTACCTTCGGTGATTCAACACGCTATGGTCTTTCGTTGCAGCGAGCAACTCTTTGCCCTACCCATGGAATCGGTTCAGGCTGCTGGAGAAACGTCCACAGGTATTCCACATGCAGATTTTGCCAGGTTGCTGGGATACGATGGACCTGCCGTAGAGACCAATGAAACGATCGTTATCGCCGAAGATCAAGTTGCGAAGTCAGGGAAGGCCACGGCACTAGCGCTTTTTGTCGACGAGATCATTGGACCGGAGGAGCTCGTGGTACGCCCGCTTCCATCGCTGCTAAAGAATCATCCCTTCTGTGTTGGTGCGACGCTTTCGGGAATGGGGAAAGCGGTGATTCTTTTGGACGCCAGGCGACTATTGCGCTCGCAAGCTGCCGTGCCGACTACCGCTTTTCTTGGGCAACGCCCCATTTCCGACGTTGCGAACCAGACGCCACCCAAACGTCTACGCGTGTTAGTTGTCGATGATTCGCTCAGTGCCCGCAAACGCGTCATGCGATCGTTGGCTCGCTACCCGCTAGAGATTATGGAAGCGACCGACGGCAAAGAGGCTCTGAAGTTGATTGACAAACATGAATTCGCTGCAGTATTCAGCGATATGGAAATGCCTAACGTCGACGGGATGCAGCTCTTGGCGCAGATTCACAGCCCAAATCGCCGCAATCCGCCGCCTGTCGTGATCATCAGCAGTCGCTCCGAAAGTGAATTTACCGACCAAGCAAGGCGTTTGGGGGCGGCGAACTATCTGATCAAGCCTATGGCTGACAACGCGCTCGATGATGCGCTGCGCGGTCTGGAACCTCTTCGGCATCTCGTACGCAACCATTTGACCAACTCGGAGAATTAGTTATGAGTCAGCAAACGATTCTGGTTATCGACGATAGTGCAACCATTCGCAAGTTGGTTGACAGGCACCTCAGCTCGGCTGGCTACCGTGTGGTATTGGCCCCTAGTGCAGAAGAAGGTTTAGAGTTGGCGTCCAAGGTCAACCCCGACTTGGTTCTGCTCGATCATCAGCTTCCAGGCACGACTGGCTACAACGTAGCGCTGCAGTTATCGCAAGCTGAAGGACTGTGCAAAATCCCAGTCGTGATCAGCTCCACACTTCGCAAAAAGGCTTACGCCGAATATCTCGACCTAGACAATGTGGTCGATATGTTGCCCAAACCCTACACGGAGGAGCTGCTGCAAACTACAGTTGCGAACGCAATCGAAACTGCCGCTATGATCGTTGGTTCACAAACGCAAGGCAGCGCCGTACCGGAGACGATCCATGGTGTCGACGAAGCGGCCTTGACGGGAAGTCTTGCCTGCTTTGGATTGCGAGAGCTCATTGACTTCTTGAATAATGGCCACAAGGTTGGCGTCTTGGAAGTAGAGGCTGATCGGACACGTATCCGCTTTCATCTCGAAAAAGGACGCATTCAAGGTGTCTATGCACATGGCATCAGCGCTGCTGAAGTCGAGCGGATGAGCGACTGTCTTCCAAAGTCGCTCAGTAGTCTTGCGCCGGTTTTTAAGATGACGATTGGTGGCCGCAACTGCACTGAAGTGGACGGCTTTGTGCAATTGCTAGATCAAAAAGTGCTCGACCCTCGGTTGATGTCCAAGCTGCTGCGTTTTCAGGCAGCCATGCTGATCCGCTTTGCGTTTACACAGAAGTTAAGTGCCTTTCGCTTCGAATCCGGTCATTCTGCCAATGCACTGCACCATAGTCTTCCGTTGGACATCAGTTTGTTGGCACTGCTAGTCGAGGGGGCAATCTATAGCGAAGCGCACTCTCAAGCCGCCCCCGGCACCACGTATGTGCGACGTGCGATTCGCGGGCAGAACTTGGATCGCGCTGGCTTGGCAGCACGCCACATGAATGTCCTGAACGTCGTTGCCGAGCCGAAGGACCAACGCGAACTCACGCAGATCCTTGGTTGGGATGAAGACGAGGTCCAACAAGTGCTCCATGCATTTGAGCTGGCGGAATTAATTGAACGCCGCTCATGTCCAATCGCTGGCAATTTCGTTGTGTACGAACCAGATGCTAGACATGCGCAGAATTTGCGTGCCTCGTTAGAGGCGTCGGATCACCGCTATAGCGGAAAAGTTGTTCGTGACAAACTCGGATTGCAACTCGTATTGAAAAGGACAATTCCACACACCCTCGTCTTTGCTGCAGACGATCAAGCGACATGCGACATGATCAAACGGCTGTTTGCTAACACGGACCCACGCGTTGCTCAAGTCAAACGAATCGTACTGACCACACAGGCTGCAAGCGTGGATTGGGTCGAGCGTTGCGGAACCAGAATTGACCAGGTCTTGAGATACCCATGTTCGGCCGAGGCTCTTTTCGCGGCCATGGATCAATTGCTTAGTACAGCATCTGAATGTAATCACGTCGCGGAGTTCTGCGATGCACAGACTGAGCGAGCCGAATTGGTTGGCGCCGGAGAAGAAACATGATTCGACAGAAAGTCATCGAGTTGATTGCTTGGCATTCCAGTGGCACAAAGCAATCGTTTGAACTGAAGGCAGGGCAATCGCTGCTGGTCGGCAAGTCAAGCAATTGTGGGCTACAGCTCCGAGCGTACGACATTTCGGACATCCACTGCCGTATCGGCTTCGAAGGCGGCTGTTTGTGGGTACAAGATTGGAATTCAGCGACAGGCACGAAGGTGAATGGAACGAAAGTGACTACAAAGACACAGTGTGGGCAGGGCTCAGTCGTGGAAATCGGTGGCTATCGAATTCAACTTAGCAAAGCGGACCGTCAAGAAATCGAGAACGAGCCCTGTCACGGGGCGCTGCAATCACAGCGCGATATTCGTCATTCAGCGGAAGCAGAGGCGGAATGCAGTGAACCAAGGAATGGTGAAGCCGCCGACAGGCCGCTCGAGAAAATGGCTTCGCAGCAGCATTCCAATCCTTTAGAACTGCATCGAAAACCAAGTGCCCCAGTAAGTGCCCCAGTAAGTGCTCCAGTAAGTGCTCCAGTGGCTTCTGTCCCGAGTACCGCTACCGAAGAATCCTCGCAGATAGACACGTGGGGAGCCAGCGGTTCCTTGCTCGATCATGACGACGTAGACCACTATGATCAGGAGACCATCGAGCTGCTATTGGCAGAAATAGAGGACCTACGAACAGCACTTGCCCACCGAGATTCTGAACGTGTCGAAACTACGACTGCATCTGATCGCTCGACTACTGCCCCGGAAGAGTCGGAGCGGATGCTGGCGAGAATCCAGGAGCTTGCCGATGAAGCTAATCGCGCTGACGAGCCGCGTGCTGCTGCTAGAAGAAATGCTACACGCCGCCGAGGATGCCAACCGCTCGGAGGTTGAGGAACGTTTCCATCTCGAAGCCTGGGTTGGTGACATCGAAAAGCGAATTGGCCAGCGTGAGTCGGAGCACGCAGCAGAACTGGCGGCCATGCAGGCGTTGCGATCGCGGAGAAGCAGTATTCGCAGCTACCAGCGCCAACTGCAGCAGGATAGCGACCCAGGCTCCGCGCAACGCTTTGAAGAAACCATGGAATGCCTTCAGCTAGAAAACTGAACTCAAGGGACCGACTGGCGGCAACTGAGAACGAACTGCGGAAGGTGAGTCAAAGCTGGCGAATCAGGTGGAACAGCCTGAGTCCGAACTTCGCGAGGAGCGCGCGAAAATTGCCAAAGAATATGCAGAGATGTCCCGCCTCAAATTCGAGTATGCGCAGAAAATTCGGGAGTTGGAAGAGTCGCCGAGATCTGAATCCAACGCGGACCCGCGTCTACAAAACCTGCATGAGCACCGCCAGTTCTTGCGCGAGACGAGCCAAGTCAAGAAAGTCCCATCATTATCGGGGCGACTCAAACGGATTTGGCAACGCATTGAATAGACCACCGCTGCAAACCCAAAATCACAGCCGCTTCTCGGAATACTGCAGATGAATGAGGCTAATACAAATACAAATACAAATACAAATACCGACGGAATCGTCGCTGAACTAGCGTCGGTGATAGATGACATCGAGTGTTTTCTAGATGGTTTTTGCGAGCGAGTTGAATTAGCTCTCGACATCGATCACGCGTCTGTAGACTTAGACTTAACGGACGAAGCTTGGACATTGAATGCACAGCACACTGATTGGGAAACTGAGAAGCGACGTGTGGAAAATGGAATTCGTGAGCAGTTGGATCTGCTTGCAGCCGCTTGGTTGCGCTTAGAAGAAGAACAACAAAGCTTCCTGCAGATGAAGAATGCACATGCGACCGAACTGACGAGGCGATCGGAATCTCATCCAGTGGCCGTGACGGCTGTGTCAGATCTTGTGCCGGTCTCGCAGCACAACTCCCGAAGGCAGCATATGGCCGTTCAAGAATTCCAAAGATTGCGGCAGGAAATTCAATCCAGGCGATCAAGCCACAGTGACCAACGAGACCAACCATGACTATTTCCACGCTCTTTAGTTCAACATTCAACAGATGGACGGGTCGTGAAACTGCGCCAGTTCAGGGCGAATCACAGTTTCCCGATCTTGCTGAGGCACCGCTCGATACACGAAGGCTCATTCGCAATCGTCGGTATTGCCAAGTACTGGCGAAACGAAGCGAGCTAGAGTTTGACAACGTTTCGCAGCAATGTGCGCGGAGCGTGTTAGAACACGAAATGGCGTTGGTGCCGCGTGGGACAGTTCGCTTGATGCACGATGAAGTCTTTGAACAAGACCGCAGATACGGTATCAGCCAAAGTGTTGAATACCCAGTCGAAGTCGATTCATTTTTCCTTGACCGTTTGTGTGTGACCAACGCAGACTATTTGAAATTCGTTCAGGGAGGAGGCTACGCGTTACCTCAACTTTGGCCCGAAGAGACGCTGCCTTGGGTTCTGCTGTTCGTTGATCGCACTGGGACCATGGGGCCCAAATTTTGGACGGACGGAAAGCCGCCGAGCGACAAGCTGGATCATCCAGTTGTCGGAATCTGCTGGTATGAGGCAAGTGCCTATGCTCGTTGGGCGGGCAAGCGGCTGCCCACCAGCGCAGAATGGCAGCGTGCAGGTACTTGGCCAAAAGGTTCAGGAGTTGGATCGGAACAGAGATATCCATGGGGAAACTCGTTCGAGCAGTCACGGGCCAACCTCTGGAAACACACCGCCTGTGACACAATACCTGTCGATGCTCTACCGAAGGGCAGTACACCCAATGGTGTCCGGCAATTGATCGGGAACGTATGGGAGTGGGTCGACGCGCAGTTCTGCCCCGCTCATGAAGGCGAGGTCAAGGTCCTTCTCGAAGAAGCCATGGCGGAAGTACGCGGCGGTGCCTTTGATACTTACTTCGCCTCCCAGGCAACCTGCCAATTTCGCACCGGCTATCCGGTCCTGCATCGTTCCGCAAACGTCGGGTTCAGATGTTGCGCTAGTTTGGAAGACCTGCATAGTCCCATCAAAATCGATGCTGAAGAGGAGATCCTATGATCGCAGATGCTCGAGAACTTGCACATTATTTCTGCGTCTGTTGCAACACACAGTTCGGTGGCTACGAAGACTATTGCGGGAAGTGCCAAACACCAGTCTCTTTGTCGCAGTCGGTGGTCGCACACGGTGGCGGCCATACGTTTATCTCGGTACTAGGCGCGAGCAGTGCGGGCAAGACCGTCTATCTCGGACTGCTTCTAGATATACTCAGCAAGGAACCTGCTGACTTTCGTGGCGCGGCCGCCAGTGCGTTTTCCGTTGGCTTGCAAGAACATGTGGTGAATGAGCTCGAGAACCGCTCGTTTCCTGAAAAAACGCCGGCCGAAGCAGATGCGTGGAATTGGCTGCACTGCAAACTCACGATAGCCGAGAAGAGATCAACGCGCTCCGTCGATTTGATATCGCCAGATTTCGCCGGTGAAGCGATTGCCATGGAAATGCAACAACCTGGACTCTATCCCGTGGTCGCCAACGTCGTCCGACGCTCCAGCGGAATTCTCATCCTGTGCGACTCAGTCCAAGTGCGTGATCATGGCTCTGGCGAAGATCTTTTTGCCATGAAGCTTGCCAGCTATATCGCCGAACAGCACAGCCTTTACGGAAAACCCAAAGGCAAAGCAGGCAAGGGACCGTCGCTGGCAATCGTGTTTACGAAAACAGACGCTTGCCCCGAAGCCGTCGAGGATCCGACGGCATTTGCTGCCAACAATGCGCCACGTCTGTACGAATTTTGCCGCCAAACTTTTCGGCACCAACAGTACTTTGCCGCAGGCATTGCCGGCAGTACAGGCGTTATTTCGGACAATCGTGGCGCGCAAATGCGAGTACCATTCCATATACAGCCCTACGGTGTGCTGGAACCTCTGCGGTGGACACTAGCCGCGAAGGCCTAAACAACTTCTTATGAGTACACAAATCCAACAAGCGATTTTTACATCGACAGATCGGGGCGCGATCAAAGGTTACCAATTGGTTGCCATGTCAAATGGAATTAATCGCAACTTAGCGAAAGAACTCTATCGTTGGTCGCCTAGTCAAATGGGCGTTGACCATTCGCAGAGCTGGTCGATCAACTATTACCCAGTGACTGAGGGCCAAGTCGCAGTTTCGCGCACGATTCTCGGTGGGCCAGAGTACAGTGCACGCGGGGGTTCGCAAGTCGTTACCATGATCGCCCTATTGAGCAACGAGCAGTTTAAAATATTCGATAACAATGCTTTGCTCTTTGCTCACACATGTATGGCACTTGGATGGCTCAGGCTTCCTCAAGAGATCCCCAGTCGCTTGCCAACGTTCCTGGTTCCTGACTACCCAATCGCCAACGGTGCCACAGATCGAATCATGAAATTCGAAGTTTCCAAATGCGAATCCCTCGATGCAGCCGATGACAGCCACATTAATGACAGCGACATTATCAGCCAGGCAGTTCGGTTAGCTGTCGCTGGAAAACGTTTTGCCGTCGTCGGAGCACACAGCCCGCTGAACGTCGTTGAAGCCTTGATCGCCAAGCTGCCGTCACAGACACGCCGCCAATTCAGTTTTACGACCGGGCTTGCCCCAGCAGTCCATCGGCCTTTTCAGGCCCATTTTTTCCCCGACGTCAGTCCAATAACAACTCAAACGCTCAAGTCGCAGGATATCGTGTTGCTGCCTGTGCAACCACGGATGTAGGTGTCCAGACGTGGAGCCCGTTGGTACTTGGAGTGCCTGGAGTTGCTGCAGTACTTATGGCAAGCCGTTGGCTCGCGCGCCGGTTAGCGGCGATTCCCCATTTGATGTCCATCGCTTTCATAAAGGATAGGCCGCGACTGATATTGAATTGATTGTTCTCGAACAACGCGGTAACTCGCCGTAGCCTGTGGCGTGTTCGTCGAAGATAGCACGTAATGCTGCGCGTACTTCTGCACCAAGCTCTCGCGCATGACCACTGATGGATGATGTATCATACATGATGTCCGTAGCGAATCTGCATCGCCTACAAAGTTAGCTTTAACCAAGCGCTAACCAAGCGCCAACGACGGAGCATCATCATGTTCAGTATTCTTCACTCTCGATTCTGTTTGTTCGCGCTACTTCTTTCTTGGGTTCTAGCAGGAGGCTCTTTGCGGCAGACACTGGCTGCCGATCTGGTAGATGCAGACATATTATTGAGCGGCGGTATGGTGCACTTGGGTGATGGAGAACCAGCCGAATTTGGTGATGTTGCTATCCAGGGTGACACGATCGTCGCGGTGGGAACGTTTTCCAGCGGCAAAGTGGGGCGTGTCATCGATTGCACTGGGTTGATCATCAGTCCGGGATTTATCGACTTGCACAATCACAGTGACAAACCGATTTTGACCAAGACGACCCGTGCGGCCATGAACTACTTGACCCAAGGGTGTACCACGATTGTGACTGGTAATTGTGGTAGCGGTCCAATCGAAGTCGGAAAGTATTACGACCAGATCGACGAGCTGGGTGCGGGAGTCAATGTCGCGCATCTCCTACCCCAGGGATCGTTGCGCGAAAGGGTGATGGGAAGTGAACAACGCGATCCGACTCCAGAAGAGTTAGAGTTCATGTGCGAGCTAGCAGGTCGTGCGATGCAGGAGGGAGCCTGGGGAATGACGTCCGGACTGATCTACGTTCCGAGTTCTTACGCGGATACGGATGAATTGGTCGAGATCGCCAAAGTGGTCGCTCGTGGGGGTGGAATCTATGCTAGTCACATACGTGGTGAAGGCACGATGCTACTGGACTCGATCGATGAGGCCTTGGCTATCGGGGAACGTGCGGACCTGCCGGTTCACGTGTCGCATTTTAAGTCGTCTGGGAAAGACTCCTGGGGACTCGTTCGCGTTGCCGTTGCTAAGATCGAGCAAGCGCGCGCCAGTGGACAACTCGTTACTGCCGATCAGTATCCGTACACGGCTTCGTCAACTTCGTTGTCCGCAACGGTTATTCCCACATGGGCCCGTGCGGGAGGGAATAAGGAAATGTTGGAACGCATCAATGATTCACAGGCGGGGCAACGAATTCGAGAGGCGATTCAAGGAAAGCTGGTGTTGACCGACGGTGGCGAACGAATCCAAATTGCACATTACGAAACCGATCCCAGCTGGGACGGCAAGCGACTAACGAGTATTTCCCAGCAAGAGGGGATCGACCCGCTCGAGGTGATCCTGCAGATCCTGCGCGCCGGTGGGGCTTCAATCGTCAATCATGGCATCAGTGAAGAGGACGTAAGATTTGTGATGGGCCAGCCGTGGGTGGCCACCGCGTCTGACGGATCGTCGAAGATACCGGATGAGACCATTCCGCATCCGCGAAGCTACGGCACATTTACTCGCAAGATTGGTCACTATGCTGTGGAAGAAAATGTGATTTCATTGGAGCAAGCCATTCGCAGTTGCAGTGGTTTGCCGGCGGATATTCTGCGAATCGATGATCGCGGCTACCTGCGCGCTGGCTATCGCGCTGATGTTATCGTGTGGGATGCGATGTCAATCCGAGATACGGCGACTTTCGTTTCCCCACATAGCTATTCACATGGCTTGAAGTATGTGATGGTCAATGGTGAAGTGGCCATCGTTGATGGACATCCGACGGGAGTATTGGCCGGCCGCGCATTGAGGTATCAACGGAGCGAGCCATAGCTGGCCCACACGCTTTTTTATCGATGGAATTTGCCGTATCCGATGCCAAAGCATATTGGATGTCGTGAAAAACAAACAACCTGCTATCCAGTAGATAGCAGGTTGCTTCAAAGTTTTCCGACGGAACGCGTGTACAAGACACTGCAGGCCTTAGGACAGTTGGACCGTTATAAGCATTGTAGCCGTTTACTATTTGTCTTCGGGTGGGAGAATGACCGCGTCAATTACGTGGATGACGCCGTTGGCTGCGTCGATATCGGTCGCGACGAGGCTTGCGTTGTTAACTTTAGCCTTGCCGTTCATCACGGAGATCGTAATCTTCGATCCTTGCAAAGTCTTGGCTGTTTTGGCCTCCAAGGCGTTCTCCGAGTAGACTCGGCCAGCGACTACGTGGTACTTGAGGATGTCTGCAAGCTTAGATTTGTTCTCTGGCTCTAACAAGCTCTTCACGGTACCGGCTGGCAACTTGGCGAATGCTTCATCAGTCGGAGCGAATACGGTTAGTTCGGTTTCGCCCATCAACGCGTCGGCCAGTCCCGCCGCTTTGGCAGCGGCAATCAACGTCTTGAAGGTACCTGCCTTGTCAGCAGTAGCAACTATATTGTCGCTGCTCGGGAGAATCACACTGTCAATCACGTGAATGATCCCATTTGAACACTCAATATCCGTCTTGACGACCGTCGCGGAGTCGACCGAAACCTTTCCGTCGGCAACGTGAATGTCAATGCGTTGGCCGTTGACTGACTTGGCTCCCTTGAGGTCGACAACTTTGCTGGCTGGGACTTTGCCTGAGACGACGTGGTAGGTCAGAATACCAACGAGCTTGCTCTTGTTTTCCGGCTTGAGCAGTGACTCCACAGTACCCACAGGCAATTTGGCGAACGCTTCGTCGGTGGGGGCAAAGACGGTGAACGGCCCATCTCCCTTGAGAGTATCCACAAGGTCTGCCGCTTTCAGGGCAGCAGCGAGCGTCTTGAAAGATCCGGCGCCCACCGCCGTGTCAATAATGTCTTTATCAGCAGCGATTGTGATAGAACCGCCCAGAAGTGTTGCACAAGCGACTAGCGTGCATAACATGTTTTTAAAGAGTCGTGTCATGATTCTGATTCCCTGTAAGTGATTGGATTCACTCTTGTTTGTTTACTCGAAACGCAATGAGTATCAGTGGCCACTGAATTTCTCTTCAATTGCACAGTAGGCTGTGATGGCACGACGACAAGTACGAATTAAAAAACTTGACAGGAATCATGCAGTTGACAATGAAGACACGCGAACCTAAGTTGCCTTCTACCGCAGAGAGAGATTGGCATGTATTCGCAACTTGACCGTCACAGAATTGTTGCTGCAGATTCTTAGGTGAGACTTGAATTCAGACGCAACTCATCGAGGTCGTGTTGCTTCCCCATTCCCTGCAACTTCGCAACCGCCTTCGCTTCAATTTGACGCACGCGTTCTTTGGATATACCCAGACGATTTGCAAGGTCTTGGAAGGAGCGCACTCGCCGATGTGAACCCAGTGCATATCGGGAACGAATAATGAAACGTTCTCTGCGATCAAGGCATTGAAGCATCGAATTTGCTAGTTGGCGAAGTCCTTCCCAGAATTGCTCAGGCATTGCAGACGCTTGCTCCTCGGCTTGCTCAAAGGCCCAATCATCGGCGTCTCGCGTCAGAATGGCTTCTTCCTCTCGCGCGGAAGCGACAAAGCGGTATGCGGTACGTGAAATTGAACGGTAAGCGTATGTGCTGAAGCGAAAGCCGCGGTCAAAATCAAATTTCTCGACAGCTTGCATGAGCGTAATTGTGCCTTCGCTCAGCAATTCGTCGAATGACAGCGTTGGGGTTACGAATTTCTTGACGATCGACATAGCCAACCGCATATTCGCTCGAATCAAGTGATCGCGGATAGCGATGGCGGTGCTGAGCAACTGCTCAATCTTCTCTACGAGCCCTTGATCGGGATGGCTGACATCGAGGCGTTCGCGCAGACCTACCGCCAAGAACTTGCAGTAGTTCATTTGTCGAAACAGAATTGCTTCTTCGTTGGCGGTCAGCAAGGCTGTTTCACACAGTCGGCGGAGATGCGAGGGCATTTCGCCAGGTACGTTGACTAATCCAGAATCGGAATCGGCCCAAGCGGTGACGTCGATTTCCGAGGGGGAAATCATCTTGAAGCTTGCGTTAGGAATGAAGTCGATGGTTTGCCCCTTCAATGCTCTAGCGCCGAATCGTCAACACTGGTTGATGTTGGCTGCCAGAAGCGAAGTTGCCATGGGTACACCTTCGATATAAATTCGTTCAAAACGTTCAGTAAGAACTGTTTGTACCTTTATATTGTCGCTAGCACAACAGGTAATTCATTCAAAACGATCTGAAGCCAATTACTCTCGCGACCGTGGCTAGTCTTGATGGTACAATTGGCGGTTCCGTTTTGTTGTCAGTTCTGAATCCTCTTTCTACTCTCCAAAGACGCCGCGTGAAAGAACTCCTTACACCCAAACGGGTGGGTCGGGCCGGCTGATGTCAGCGAATCATCACAAAGTCAAGCGGCTGGTGCGACAAGGGTGAAATCCAACGCACTACGCAGAGGCATCGTCGCATCGGCATGAGAGAGAGAGAGCGGTCTGAGGTCTGGTTCACGGCAGGGAAAACATCGTCTAATTAAATCCAGAGGCGCTCCAGTTGCCAGCCACCTCCGGCCAAACGGTCCGAGTGGTGCAGCGTGCTAGAGAAAGTCTGACCGAAGCAATTCTGGCGGGCAATGAGGCGTTGCCGCCAAGTCGTCATCGATCTCTTCCTGGCCAGGCAATGTGGGCACCATCTGCGATGAAGTGATCGCGGCCGCGTTCGTGGAAATTGGTGATCGCTGGTCTTGCGGCGAAGTCGAAGTTTATCAGGAACGGCGTGGTTGTGAGGTCGTATTGCATATTATGCGGGAGTTGCGATCGCTGCTGCCTGCCGTTGACGAACACGCATTACTAGCGATGGGATGCGCGCCCTTCAGGCGACCAATACAGTTTGGGGACCACCATGGCACGGAAATGGTGTTGCTAGCGACAATGAGAAAGTGGAACACTTTATTCCTCGAAAGGTGACAACCCTGCGATCCGTTTTAGCTGGCTGCAGCCATTCGGCTCAAAACTGCATTTTCTGGCAGCTGTTCCCCACATTGAAAAATGCAACGGCATTCTTGGATGGATACAATGCGGCTCTACGAAGAGTTCAACACGGATGTTGCATTTGTCGTTGGTGGAAGAGCACTGAACGAGGCGATCACTCGTCACATGAAGTTCTCCGCTCTTTGTAGCAGCATGCAGCACTTGGAGGGCTTCGCGCAAACTCTTCGTCTTGCGCTTACCAACAATGGTAATTGTTCAGCGGACATGACTAGCCACCAAAGGCACAAGAAACACAAGGGGATAATTTGCAGGGGCCTTCCGCATTAGATTTAAAAAAATGCGGGGCGTTCAGCGAGAAACATCGAGATTTTGGCGACAATCAACCCGGCGAGCGGCTGAGCGACACCTGTTGGCCTCTCGCGGAAAACTGCTTCGCAGTAGCACAGATAGTAGTTCCAGGTGCGAATGAATCTTTCGTCAAATCCCAATTCGCGCTTTTTATGCTCAATGTTTCGCCAGAAATTTTCGCGCCATCTCGCTAGCGTCGTTGCATAGTGAAAACCAAAATCCTCGGTATGTACAAACCGGAGGTCAGTTTTCGTGGCGACACAGCCGGCGATTGCTTGCATGCTGGGAAGAAAACCACCCGGGAATACATAACGCTGTGAATGAAATCCACGGATCGTCGATAGCGTTCATGGCGATAGTCCGAAATCAAGATTGCTTGCAAGCACATTGTACCATTGGACTGTAACAAATTCGAGCATTAATTCCTGAAAGTTTGGCAAGAATTTCTCACCGACGGCCTCAATCATTTCGATGGACACGAGTTTGAAGCTTGCCGTGTAAGTCGCGATAGTCTTCCTTCAGCAAGGTGACCTGCGATCCCAATCCGGCATTAAGCAATCGGTTCTTGGCATATGCGTGCTGTTCATGGGAGATGGTCGTCGTGGTGACTTTGGCAAGCGTGGTGCAGCGCGGCGATGTTCGGCGATCCACCCCAGCCGGTCGATTTCCGAGTACATGGTCGTCGGCCTTTGATTTGCAGCTTCCGGCAGATTCCGGTCGTATTTTTCGCGCGTGAGAGAAAGCCTCCTGCAAACTTGTCGCACAAGCTCCAAAGTAGCCGCTTGAGTAGGTCATCGTGGGGTCAAGCATCAGTGCAAAATGCATTGCTCGGGTCCGCCAATGTACCAGAGATAGTGTTTGCATTCGGCCCTGCTGCGTGTTCCGTCGCAGCCAATTCGCGGCAACTCGAACGGGTCGCAAAGTTCTGGCTGCATCCTTGTTACGAGCTAGCACGCTATCATCTCGGTTAGGTTTTCAGCCTCCCAATCGCCCTGAATATAGGACTCTGCGGCACCAAGCCCACCGCCTAGGGCAAGTTGTCGATAGAATCGATGATTGAAAACCTCGATCGTTGCAGAAGTGCAGGATGAGTCAGCCGAACCAAACTGGTGCTCGCCTTGTATATCGCGGACGCACAATCCGCCTACGACCAATCGTTGCAGTTTGCTGAGTACCAGCCTTCGGCTAAGCTGAGTGATCGGCTGAACGCGATTGTGTGGCCAACGGACTTGGAATCTATCGCCGTAGGTTCTATTTGTAATGTGATCAGCGTCAATTTCAGCGGTGCTCAGTTTAGGTTGTTCTTCGGGTGCGTATATGAGGGACATTTCTTCCACCAAAGTTTGAGAGCTTGGAAATAGATCGCGGATACAATGCGGGCGGTCATTAGCGGGTATCGAATTGACATGCGTGTCAAGTTCATGCGATTGAGCTGTTGCCGCTTAAGCGACATTCCCGCTTCGAACTGCACTCCATCATCGTCTACATTTGCCAAATGCACCTGGAGCGATTGCTCAGGCGGAGACAATTGCCATTGATACGTCATATTCATTGGCATAAACGGGGATACGTGAAAGTGCTTGGGATGACTAAACGTGAGCGATGCGTCGCTTTCTTGGCGATTGCCGTCCCACAATACGTAGCAATGCCTCTCGTTCCAAGGAGTGTTGTTTACTTCGGCGACCACCGTTTCGATGCGCTGATCACTCGCGTCAAAGCAGTAGAACAGGTTTAGTGGACTCATGTAGTAACCAAAGCTTCGCAATTGTGTCAGCAGGCGTATTGGACCGTTCGATTCCCGCTCTGTCGCTAGAAAAACCGTTTGCCGCAACTCCTGCGTCAGTGGAATTGCTGGATCAAAAAGGTGATCTGAGCGCAGAAAGGAACGCACCGAGGTCTTTGAGTCGCCAATCAGCGAACGCCGTCCAACCAGCGCCGGAATTTCATTTAGGTCTAGTAGCACCATGTAGATGCGGTATCGAAACTGATGCTCTACCGGCGAGCGGCGCCGGTGACTGACAGTTCCCTCGTAGAGACAGCTATACATGAGTCTAAATTGAGTCCAAAATTGCGGACGACCGACAGAGCACTGTTGACACCATCTTCATGAAATCCGTAGCCCCAATAGGCACCGCAGTAATGCGTTCGCTGATGATTGTTGATTTCTGAGTAACGATTTTGTGCGGCCATGGTTTCCAGCGAGTACGCAGGATGATGGTAGCTAAAGGTTCGAATGACTTTGTGGGCCGCGATCGTTTGAGTGGGATTCAGCGTGACGAGGATGGGGGTTGGTGATTCGTGATTCTGCAAGCGACTAACGTCGTAGGTCACTGAAGCACCACGACCGTTCTCGTCGATGTGGTAATTCCAACTTGCCCAAGCGCGGCGAGCACGTGGCAGGAGACTTGCGTCGGTATGGAGGACTGCTGTGTTTGAGTGGAATGCAATGGAACTTAGAACTTCACGTTCAGCGGGAGTAGGATTCGCCAGCATGCGTAGTGACTGATCCGAGTGGCAGGCCAGGACTACTTCTTCAAAGCGTTCGGAAGAGCCATCGTCTAGAACCACGGTGACGCCATCTTCATCTCTTTCAATTCGCTCCACTGGCGAATTCAAACGAACTTTCTCGAAAATCGGTTCCAGCAACGCGTGTACGTACTTGCGAGAGCCACCGAGGATTGTGCGCCATTGCGGCCGATTCTTGAGTTGCATCAGACCATGATTCGCAAAGAAGCCGATCATGAATCGTGCCGGAAAATCAAGAACGGACTGCGGTGTACTCGACCAAATTGCCGCTGCCATGGGAATAAAATAGTGGTCGAGGAAGGCTCTGCCAACATTGCATCCCGCTAAGAATTCGCCGACACTCTGCTGGTCGCTGAGCTCTCCAGAATTTGCCGCGAGCATACCAGCTCGGTTGAAGCGCCAGATGTCCGCCAGCATGGTGAGAAAACGAGGGCTGAGCAGGTTCTTGCGTTGTGCGAAGATACCATTGGGCGAGCTGCCCTGGTATTCGAGTCCAGTCCGCCGGCACTGAACACTGAAGCTCATGTCGGACGGCTGTGAACTGATTTCAATTAGCTCCAACAGGCGGCAGAAATTGGGATAGGTTTGGTTGTTGAAAACCATAAAACCTGTGTCGACCGGGTAGTGTCTGCCTTGTATCTCCACGTCCACGGTATTGGCGTGTCCACCAACGTAGCTGGCCGCTTCGAAGACGGCTACCTCGTGTGATGAAGCGAGAATCCTGGCTGCCAAGCTGCCCGCGATGCCCGTGCCGACGACCGCAATTCTCATGCCGCACCGCCATCGCCCGAAGCGGTCAGCACTAAATTCCGCGAGCGAACCGCGGCAGGTACCGGCCTTAAGTCCCAGACCAGTCCAAGCCATGACATGATCACGAGCAAGTAGTAGGAAACGTCAATTTCCCACCACATAAATCCTTGCCGGGCCGACGAAGGAAAGTGATGGTGGTTGTTGTGCCAGCCCTCACCAAACGTCGCTAAAGCCAACCACCAGTTATTGCGGCTATCATCGTCGGTGTTATAGCGACGCGTGCCGTACTTGTGCGCGAGAGAGTTGATGCCGAAGGTTACATGATAAAGAGCGAGTGTAGAGACAACAAAACCCCACACGAGCATCTGCCAGCGATCGGTGTGCAGTTGCGGTGCGGAAACCTCCATAACGCTCCCCAGACCGTACATGCTGACGGCAAGTAGCGTTGGAGCAAGAAAGTCGAAACGTTCCAGGAAGCGGAGCTCAGGAAACTTGATCCAATCTTTGACCACGCTGTAATTGGTCTGGTAGGCTTCGTCGGTCATGAACCAAAGCATGTGGCTCCACAGGAATCCTTGCTGTACGGGGGAATGAATGTCGTCTGGTCTGTCAGCAGCGCGATGATGGTGGCGATGGTGGGCCGCCCACCAAATGGGACCTCGCTGCCCCGCTGCGTTTCCTAGCAGTGCGCCGATGAATTGCAACACTCGAGTCGTCTTGAAGGCTCGATGAGAAAAGTAACGGTGATAAAATGCCGTCAACGCGAAAACGCGTGCAAAATAGACGATGACGGCTACTACGAAAGCCGTCCAGCTAAATCCTACGAGGAAAACGAACAGTCCAGACGCATGTAGCGCGATGAAGGGTGCCACTCGAAACCATTGCACTCGGCCGGGAGAGGTCATGTGGTGAACCATTGATGCAGTTTGAAGCTGTAGTGAACGGAATGCGTACGGAACGGGCTCGTTTACTAATGCTTTAGCCAATCCTTGAAGGTTGCCAAGGTCTGGGGTTTGATAAATTAGAGGTTCCCCCAAAAAGGGGCTGAGGTGCCGGAATCCCTTGGCACTAGTGGAAAAAACGAACTTGGAGTCGACAGGACAGGATCAGGAGTCTTCACAGCAGCTGCGCCACCGATTCGGTGCCCTGTAGGAACACGTGTTGCACATGGGTGAAGCGATCAGGCTGAAAAGTCCCCGACCCTGTCACACCACCGAAAAAGGGTCTAAGTCCGGGAATTCTTTGTCCAAAGCGGAAAAAACGAACTTGTGTTTTCGACGTATTCCTCATAGCCATCGACCCGCGTTCTCAGCGAATTCTCTAGCAATTGAACGCCGGAGACCTTTAAGAGTAGGTAGGACATCGTCACGGGACCAATAATCGTCCACCACCAATTCTCCGGCTGTGCTGCGGCGAGGTAGATGCCCCACCAAATCAGAAAGTCGCCAAAGTAGTTCGGGTGGCGCGTATATCGCCAAAGCCCCTGACGCATTACTTTTCCTTGGTTCGCTGGGTCGGCCTTGAAGCGAGCCATCTGATAGTCGCCAACCGACTCGAAGATAAATCCCACCAGCCACACCGCTGCTCCGAAGCTTGCTTGCCATGTCCACGCTCCTCCGTCCTTGATACCAATCTGCAAAGGCAGGGAAATGAAGCATGCGATAAGCCCTTGCAGCCAGAACACGGTAAATAGGCTCATGAGTCGGAACGACTTCCCACGCCGCTCACGCATGGCCGCGTATCGGTAATCTTCTGGCTTGCCCAAGCTGCGCCAACCAAGATAACCGGCCAGTCGTATGCCCCACACCGAAACCAGCAGCGTCAAGCCCACAGGTACAGCCGCCCAATTCCCGGTGACCGAGAGCGTGAGCCATGATACCGTGACGAAAGCCAGTCCCCAGAATACGTCAACCACATTGACATTGTCGATTCGAATGCTGATGAGCCAGAGAACCAGCAAGATGCCAGCCAGAGAGCCCAAATTTATCAGAAAGAGTGTTTCAAATGGCATCTACAGAGAATATCCGCAGCGGAGTCGAGGAAAGTACAAAAACGAGTAGCAAAAGTGTGTTCGAGTGCAGATTAGCTGAGTCCAGCGCGCGTACTTTATTTATCCAGGGGTTGTCAAACGACTAATATGTTAGCTGGACGGCAATCCCCCTGTTGTCTCGGGGATACATTGAGCGTTTGGGGCATCGCACTCACGTAGGTCAAACTCAAGTAGCATTATGCGGAACGCAATAAGTCTTGCTGAAGCTGGCTTAATCCCCGACTGGCTCATACGAATGGGCATTCGGCGTCTGCTTGCCAAGCGTCTGTCGAGTCGCCGGTCGGTCGATGTCGCATCGTTTGCCAAAGCTTTGCAGGCCGGCCCACTGGCCATTGAAACACAATGTGCCAATACGCAGCATTACGAGGTCGATAGCAATTTTTTCCGATTCGTTTTGGGGCCGCATCTAAAATACAGCTCGTGCTTGTTTCGCAGTCCATCTACATCGCTCGAGGACGCTGAAACGGAGATGCTCCGCTTGACCTGTGAACGGGCGGAAGTCGCCAATGGCATGCACATTCTAGAACTCGGATGTGGTTGGGGTTCGCTCACCTTGTGGCTAGCCAAGAATTATCCCCTTAGTCAAATAACAGCCGTTTCCAATTCGCACAGTCAGCGGATATTCATTGAGCGAGTTGCCCAGGAGCGAGGCTTGGCGAACGTTCGGATCATAACCGAAGACATGCGGTTCTTCGAAACCAAAAGTAAGTTTGATCGGATTATCTCGGTAGAGATGTTTGAGCATATGCGCAACTATTCACTGTTATTTGCGCGTTTAGCTCGTTGGTTAGCCGCTGATGGCAAGGCATTTGTCCATGTCTTTTGCCATAAAGATACGCCTTACCTGTTTGAGACCGAAGGCGACGAAGACTGGATGGGACGCAACTTTTTCACGGGCGGGACGATGCCTAGCCTCGATCTCTTCCGATACTTTGATCGCGACTTGTCGATTTCCAAGCAGTGGAGCATCGATGGCATGCACTATTGGAGAACTTGTGAAGCTTGGCTAACCAATGCAGATCGGCGTAGAAGTGACATCCTGGCTTGCTTTGAACGTGAGCTATCCAGGAGGGACGCCAAGCGTGTATTGCAGCGTTGGCGAATGTTCTTCATGGCCTGTGCAGAGTTGTTTCGCTTTCGAAATGGCACAGAATGGTTTGTGGCTCACTATCTCATGGAGCACTCCCATGCGGGCGGTAGGTTGGAACCAAACCAAGAGCATCTGGGCGCAATTCAAAGCTCAGCATAGAGACGTCGAAGTTCTTCGGTGCGTTTGCGATTTGCACCGAAATCGGAATAGCCAATGCGCGAAGCGGAGCGTAGAAAAATTTGTTGCTGACCTTCGTCGATCAACACCTCTAAATCATCGATAAATCCAAGGACGCGACTACGGTACTCTGCATGGATGTATCGTTCATCTGTATGGACAATGCGACTGCCGGGCATATTGCGGATAATCAATTCCAGCTTCTGCCTAGCCTCCGTGACTGTTCCCTCAAATGGAATCGGCTCGATGCGACTGCTGGGATGCGCTGATGAAGTTGACACACAATTTGGGCTATTGGGGCAGCCCTGCAGTTGGTCAGTTCTAAACAAATGGCTGGGCCTAGTGTGCTTGTTACCCCAGCGGATGCCCAACCAGGCCAGGCAAGTACTGACTGAAAAAATGACCAATGCCCTTCGCTTGAGTTTCTTCAAGTTTTCCACCAATTCTCATTGAGCGAGCCTAACATTAACCATGTTACGTTGGTTACTCATTCTCGTGTTCAGCATTATTTTGTTAACAATGTTAGTTGTTACCACCTATGCTTCGCTAGATCGCAGTATTCTGGAGGTTGGATCGGAACTAACGACCGACCCATGGTTCCATGCCACGCTGGCGGACGCGTATTTCGGCTTTCTAACATTCTACTGCTGGGTCGCGTACAAAGAACGCAGTTGGGGGGCTAAAGGCATTTGGTTGGCCCTGGTTTTGATTTTGGGCAATATTGCTATGGCATCGTATGTCCTGTGGCAACTGATCCGTCTAGGTTCTAACTTTTCCCCGGCCGCATTTCTTCTGCGACCGTCGGATCTACCTGCCGGTCCTGACTCCCGGTCCTGACTCCCGCTAAAACTCTCAAATGGCGATTTTGCGTATTGCCGCTCAGCGAAAAGCCCCTATGGTGCTTGTGCATACAGGATATTGCCGCGTTTTCGCGTAAATTCGCGTAAAGTAGACTTGTAGTGAAAAACTCCTTAGGAATCCAATCCAGATGTCAACCTCTCCAGTAGTTGATCCAGACCTGATGCAATGCATGGAAGTTCGGGGAGGTCACGGGGAGGCTGCGAATTTCTTCCGGCGGCCTGGCTTGGATGTGTGGATTTGGAGTCAATCGCGACGAGCCACCGAGCTCGAGGGAGGAGACATGCACTATATTTCCTCCTGTGCCTCAGGCCGCATCACTCGCATGTTAATGGCAGACGTCGGCGGAATCGACAATTTGTTCTCAAACGTTGCAATTCGCATGCGCGAGGTCATGAAGAAGAACATCAATGTGATTGCTCAAAACTCTGCAGTCCAGCAGTTGAGCGAACACATGCAATGTACGTCTGAGCAAGGCGGATTCGCATCAACTCTACTGAGCACTTTCTTTGCGCCGACTCGCTCTTTCACGGTGTGCAATGCAGGACATCCACCGCCGCTCTGCTATTACGCGGCCATCGATCAATGGAAATTCCTGAAACCTGAATCGAAAGTTCCTGCTACGGGTGTGGAGCAAGAGTCGACTGGCACACTGTCGGCGGACGACTTTCAAAAATTTAAGTTGACCCTTGATTTTGGCGATATGGTATTGAGTTTTAGCAATGCCTTGCCCGAGTGTCGGCGTCGTGACGGATCAACGCTTGGGTTGCTTGGCTTGCAAGAATTCGCGCGACGGCTGAATGATCAACCACTGGACGAGCATGTCTTGGATCGGTGGATTTCCGATATTCGAGCCGAACATCCGGACAACCTCCGCGGCGACGATGCGACGATCATTCTCAGCAAGGTGACTCGTTCGCGAGTTCCGATGCGCGACAACCTACTTGCGCTGGTTCGCGTGTTCGGCAAGCCGATGGATAAGACGACTTTTTAGTTGGATTGTCATTTTTATTCCAGCTCAGCTTTCAGCCACGTCCAAGGCGCTCGAATTCCAAGCGTCATGCCTTCCGGCACCTAGCTTGCGCGACGATTTGCGTTTCAATAAGGTCCCGAGGGGGTAGAATACCGCAGTGGTACGAACGCGGCGTTGCCACCGGTACTTTGAAACCACTTTCAATTCGAGGTCTTGGATATGTTGATCGCCAGCATTAACCCAGCCAATAACGAACTCATCAAAACCTACGAAGCGATGACCGCATCTCAAGTGCAGGTGGCGATCGATTGCGCCGACAGGGCGTACCACTCATGGCGCAAGACAGCGTTCGACGACCGAAAAAAGTTCCTCGTAGCGTTTGCGGCACAACTTCGAGAACGCTCCGAGGAATTTGCGCGTTTGATCAGTCTGGACATGGGAAAACGGATTGCAGAAAGTCGCTATGAAATTGAATACTGCGCCAATATCGCAGAGTACTACGCGATGGGAGCCGAGAAATTCTTGGCTGACGAGCCACTAGCCGTGGAGAGCGTCGAAGCTTATCTGCGCCATGAGCCACTTGGGGTCCTGCTGGGAATCATGCCATGGAATTTTCCGTTTTATCAAGTTGTACGGTTTGCTGCGCCCAATATTATGGCGGGTAATGTGGTGTTGGTTAAACACGCCGCTAACGTGCCTACTTGCGCCGCCGCCATCGAAGCCTTGTTTCAGGAAGTTGGTTTGCCCAGGGGTGTCTACACCAACTTATTCATCCCGCACGAACTCCTGGAAATGATTATTGCCGATATGCGAGTTCAAGGGGTGTCGCTAACTGGCAGCGAGAGGGCCGGCGCAGCCGTGGCTGAGTTGGCTGGTAAGCACTTGAAGCGATCTGTACTCGAACTGGGCGGTAACGATGCGTTCATTGTGCTGGAAGACGCAGACCTCGAGACCGCAGTTGAGATGGCTGTGAAAGGTCGGATGGTTAACGCGGGACAGTCCTGCGTGGCGTCGAAACGTTTCATAGTGGTCGAAGCGGTTGCGGATCGGTTTCTGTCAGGCTTCACGGAGCGAGTCGCCAAACTAAAACTCGGCGATCCGCTGGACGACGAGACGACCCTCGCACCGCTATCCACGGAGGAGGCTGCCGTCAAATTACAAGAGCAAGTGCAAGCGACGATCGATGCAGGAGCCACGGTCGTCTTGGGCGGTGATCGACCAGATTGCACCGGTGCCTACTTTAATCCCACAATTTTAACTAATGTCACACCTGACATGCCCAGCTTTGATCAAGAATTATTCGGCCCAGTAGCAACCGTCTATGTTGTCAAGAACGAACAAGAAGCAATTGACTTGGCTAACAACTCTTCCTACGGCTTAGGTGGAAGCGTGTTCACGCAGGACATCGAGCGGGGGAGACAAGTGGCTGAGCAGATTGAAACAGGCATGATGTTCATCAACCAACCCACCAAATCCCAAGCCGAACTGCCCTTCGGCGGTGTCAAGAACTCTGGCTATGGTCGGGAATTATCCCAGCTTGGAATCCTTGAATTCGTCAACAAAAAGCTGATCCGGCTGCGCTAAGCTGCCAGCCCATGTGGCCGCTAAAGGTGGCAACATTGCTTCATCAGGAGTCAGAGCGCTGTGAGGCTTGGTGCGGTCCCAATTCGGCTCCATCGGTAGGCAAGCATCTGGGGAGTTTGCAAGGCTGGTCGCGCGTTCAAGTTCCGGCGTGGGCGATAAGTGGTCGAATTGCATTGCGAAGCTGCAATGAAAGTGCGCCTCACGTGGATCGCATCCGCTGGCACCCGATTTGCTCTCTACTTAAAGACAGTGCTGTCTGAAGTTTCGCCCCGCTCGCGATTCATGCGACGGCAGACGCAAAAAACTAGGTAGCCGTTCACGAATTTGAGGTCGACAGAAGTGGGTCGGGAGTCTTTTCTGCAACGGCGCCACCGATGAGATGCTGCTGATTGGAATATAAGGTTGCTAGTGGGTTAAGCGATTGAGGCTGAAAAGATGTCCGACCCTGTAATATGAGTCGACACATCGTGAACGGTTCCAAGACTAGTGACCGCTCATCCTGAGACGCGGTCAAGAAACGAAGTTATAATCAAGAGGTGGGTCATGGACAATGTAAAACTCGACCTAAATCGGGACCGCGAGGCTGCTGAATCATCCACTGTCGCCAAGACTGTGGCTGAATCAATCGTCGGTGAAGATGAGCCCATGGACGTAAAGCATCCGAGAGCACCGGGCGCACTGGTGTGGTTCGCTTATCCGCTCGTGCTCGTCGTCGCAATTCTAGTGCTGACTGGGCTCATAGCATTCTTTTATCGCTAAGGCAGGAGTAGACCATGAATACTCTCAATCCTGAACTTGAAAGTCAGGTATCGGCACTAGCGTCGCTTTGCTGTTCGGCACTTAACCGAGAAGGTCGGGACATTGTGCAGGAGGCTAAGCCTTTAATCCAAGCCTTGGTGAGAGGTGGGTATGCGCGGCTTTCGGATTGCAACCTGCAAACGCGACTTGAAGCCCGAGTGTTGGATTTATGCCAAGACGCCGCCATTCACCGCCGGGGGGAGCTAGCCGGTATTACTGGGCACATGCAATCTGAGTTGCGCGAATTGACTCGTTGGGAAACCAAGAAGCCAATTGAAACAGAAGTGCGCGGCCTGCAAACATCAGTTCTGCGACGGCTACTTTACCTACTCAGCCTGGGGCACGGATCGATGAAAGCAGCCCTCGGGGAGTCAAATGGCGGTATCCCAAAAACAAAATAACGACCGAAAAACTGATTCGTGAAGCGCAGCCGCACATCCAAATTCTTCCGAGAGAAATTCGGCGACCTGCTGCATTGCTTGTTTGGACGCCCGCCTGTCGACGCGGTCGAGCGGCCCCGCTTGGATGACTCCTATTTCAATGAGCCCCTGGTTGGATAGCTGTAGCATGTTCAACCATTGGCAAGGTGCTCGTCCGACTGCGTAGGTGGTTCGAGTTGGACGAGAGATAGACTCTCGACCTGTAAATCTGCTGTTTCCACGTAGAAGCCTACAAGCCCGTAATCGAAAGTGGTATCGGCCAGCGAAAGAATTACACGACCATTAACGCTTAGCTCGTGATAGCTTCCGAAGGCTAACAACTGGAAGTTGATATCGCGGGGACCTTCGTCATACCAAAAGCCAGCTTGGATTGTTTTGAATTCCATCATTGCTTCGCCAGAGTGCAACGGGCCTGTTCCCCAGGCTCGCATTTGCGCAATACCTTTCATCAAATCAAGCGATATGTAATATCCGTCGTGGGAATCGGGATCGATGCGTAATACCAAGCCGCATTTCCCAACGCCATGCATGGTCATAATTCCCGACAGGCTAAAGCTTGCGAGGGGCTGGTCAAAGACATAGGCCTGGAATCCAGCTTCACAGGTGATTCGCAGCGAGTCCTTACCTTCTGAATAACGACCACGTTCTGTCTCTGCGCTCAATGGGCACACGACGGCAATCGATTTTCCGTTGCACTCTATTTGCAAAGCCTTCAAACGTCGTGGCGCGGCTGGCCATTGGGCTGGCGTTTCAATCGCTTGGGGGTGGCATTAGATTGTTCGTCGTGCGATCGCCTATCGTGTCAGTAAAGAAGTTCCACAACAATATTCCCTGTTCGTCATGGCAAATACGGCCAGCATAGTTGCCTTTAGGCAGTAAAACGTTGTCGTGGAAATTGCGCCACGGTTGACCAATTTTATTCGTATGCCAGTAGCGGATTTTTGCGTCTTCTCGCAAGCTGCCGATCAGAAAATATTCGCCGCCCATGCGGAATAAATTGGGAACTTCGATGTCATCATATAGATGGGGCGTGTGGAGTGGGGGATGCGATACAAAGCGATTTGGCTCAGTTTCCTTCAGTGCGGCCACACACCCCCGGCGAACCAGTGGGCCCGAGTTGGTACGTGCCGCAGCGAGCAGCCAACTCCCGTTCTCATCTCGATAGTAAAATGGATCGCGGAAACTAACCCAGCTCCTCGGCTCGTCGACCGATGATTCGTAGAACTGCGGATCCGGCTCCAAAGGAAAGCAGCTCGAGGCATCCTGAGCCGACTGAATGTTATTAGACAGGCCTCGTGGCTGCGTTGCACGCGCCGCCTTGACTGCGGCAGGGTCGGTTGCACCTCGAGCATCGATCCAGTTGACCGGCGCCTTATGCCAAACAAAAAGATCGTTGCTGGTCGCCATTCCAATGCGCTGCTTCAAGCCCTGATCACGCCGCGATAGCCCGGTATAAAACATCCGCCAACCGCCGACCCGATGCGGGTCTGGCGAAACATGCATCGTCCACAACATCAGGTCATCCCAGCTACCTGGATTATCTATGAACAGTGCATTGTCCACGCGACGCCAATTCAGCGCATTATCGCTAATTGCATGAGCCACATAGTCGTGACTGGGCAACACCAAGTGGAACAGGTGATAGAGTCCGTCATGGTATACGACGTCCACGTCGCCAATGGTCTTACGGCTCCACGCTGATTCTGAAAACATCAGACCTCTCGTTTGAGATTTGCGCAGCTCCTGACGCGCTGACGCCTTACTGAAGAGCTGAAATACTACGTTGACAGGACCTCGTTACGCAACCTTACTCGCCGCCCCCGCAATGACAGTAGCCAAGCCTAGTGTCTTACAGGCTTTGCCTGCGAGTTTGGTGATGGCGGCCATGAAATGGCTCGGTACACGACGCAAATTCTCGAAGATAGAGAGCCCCGAAGAAAGTGCATTCCAAGGTAGAGTTGACCGAGCCTGGAAGAACAGGCGTGTGCAATTGGGGCTCCATATTGCCACGGAAACCCGAACTTAACGCGGATGACATTTTACGCCCCGATCAGACCACTCTTGACAGCCCAAACAGCTGCAGCGGTGCGGTCGGTCGAGTCGAGTTTGCGAAGAATGTTTTGAACATGCTCTTTGACCGTCTCGACGCTAATGTTCAGCGACGTACCAATCTCGCGATTGCTCAGCCCAAGTGCAATGTGCCGAAGAACTTGCAGTTCGCGGTTGGTTAGTGGAACATCTTTTGAATCCGAACGGTCTTTCCGCTTTTGCATCGTGGCTTGCACACGACGAAGGATGCTGGTTTCCGTTGGCAGAGTCTTCGTGGCAGCGCGTTGGATAGCCTCAAGTACATCGAGACGCGATGAATCCTTCAGAATGTAATCGGTGGCACCCAGCGCAATCGCACGTGCTACATAGGTTGGATTGTCATAGGTCGACATCATAACGACCGCCACCTCGGGAGCGCGAGTACGGATCTCTTCCAAGGCAGTCAGTCCGTCCTCTTCGCCAAGTCTCACGTCAAGCAGGACGACATCTGGCTGCGTCGAAACAGTCAGGGAAACGGTTTCACTGACGGTACCCGCCAAACCAACAATTTCAACTTCTGAGTCCTTGAGCAGTGTGCCAATTCCGCTCCGAACGACTTCGTGGTCGTCTGCGACAAGTACTTTGATAGACATGGAATTCCCTTAAGCTTTAGACGAGGAGATGTCTCTATTATAGACCGAACGTCATCCTTTGACACCACCCTCGGAGTTGCGAATTGCCGCAGAGTTGGCAGTTAGCCTCCGATCAGTCGGGCTGTACATGCTAATGGGTAACGTCGACGCATCGCCCGCAGTCACTTCTTCCTGTCTTTACCACTCAAGCATCCTCCGACCAACCTCCGAGCACCCCTGTTTGAAACATCCGTAATTCCCACATCTCATGACACCCCTGCGGAGGTGTCCGACCGCAACTCTGTAGACGCCCGACCAATTCCCGTCTCCGTCAGAGAGATGTTGCTAAAAAGCATCGTGGCAAGTTTGCTTCTAGCGAAAATGCGACCTACGTATTGAGTATCGAACAAGAATGTTTCCCAAAGACCCCAAACTAGACAGCCAAGGCAAATGATGCGACCGGAAAAACTACTCCTGGTAGACGACGATCAGTGGCTCATCGAATCTATGAGCCAGTGGCTGAGCGAGCAGGGTTATTCTGTGACATCCGCTGCCAGCGTCGTTGGGGCCCAACGAGTTTTGCAGCAAGAATCACAAGATTTATGCTTAGTTGACATCAATTTGGAAGGCGCAGACGGATTTGAGTTACTGAAATGGTGCCGCAAACAGCTTCCGGAAATGCCGGTTGTCATGATGACGGGTTATGCCGGTCCTGACGCGGGTGCTGAGGCCGTAGCTGCGGGCGCTTTTGATCTGCTGACCAAACCCATCATCGACCAAGAGCTATTGAATGGTTTGCGGCGAGCTGCAGACCAGAAAAAGATCGCCAGCGAAAACCAGCGACTCAAAGCTGAACTCGATCGTCGTAGCGGACTGGAGTCGATTTTAAGTCACGACCCACGGATGCTTCGCATCTTCGACATTATCGATAGTGTGGCCGATACAAAAGCTACGGTCTTGATTACTGGCGAGAATGGAACCGGCAAGTCGATGATTGCTCGTGCGATTCACCGCCGAAGTAGTCGCAAATCAGGACCATTCATCGAGGTGGCTTGCGGTGCGCTGCCTGATAACTTGCTGGAGAGTGAGTTGTTTGGCCATTGCGAAGGTGCGTTCACGGGCGCCAACCATTCCAAGACGGGCAAATTTGAGCTGTCCAACACGGGGACCATTTTTTTGGACGAAATTGGCACCGCTTCCACGGCAATGCAAATTAAGCTGCTGCGAGTGCTTCAAGAATTTGCCTTCGAACCCGTGGGAGGTAACAAGACGATCACGGTCGATACGCGCTGTGTCCTGGCCACCAATGAAGACTTGGAAAGCGCAGTTGCCGAAGGGCGTTTTCGCCAGGATCTGTTCTATCGCATCAACGTAATTCATATTGAACTCCCCGCTCTACGCGAGCGAGTAGCCGACATACCGGTGCTAGTCGAACATTTCATGCAGAAGTTCCTCAAGGATTTGCCCAAGGAGCTAGACGGATTTTCTGGTGACGCCATGGAGGCGATGGTCTCTTACGCTTGGCCCGGCAATATACGAGAACTGGAAAACGTCGTTCAGCGCGCCGTGCTATTGACCAAAACCCCAGTGATGGGATTGGAATTGATGCCGCCATCGCTGTTGGTGGGATCCCATACCTCACGCTCGGTGGCCACGATCGCGGCCGGTCAATCGCTACGCGAAGCCCTGGAAGGACCTGAGAGACAGATCATTCTAGACGTGTTGCGTGCCAACAGCTTCAGCCGCAACCTGACCGCCGACCAACTGGGGATTAACCGCACCACACTCTACAAGAAAATGAAGCGGCTCGGCATCGACGACTTGCAGTTCCAAGACTAGTGTCTACTTTTCAGTAGCTGGTAGAACCCTATAATCCGTTGGTCATCGACAAGCAAATAGCAGCCGATATCGACTCTAACGGAATACCAGCCAGCATGAAAATCCACGAGTATCAGGGGAAGCAACTCTTTCGCGAGGCGGGCGTGCCCGTTCTAGCAGGTTGTGTAGCGCGCACAGCGGACGAGGCGTCGGCAGCGTTCAAGGAATTGGGCGGGCCTATCGCCGTCGTCAAAGCACAGGTCCATGCAGGCGGACGTGGCAAAGGCACGATCAAAGAAGTGCCCACGCAACGCGGTGTGCAACTAGTTAAGTCCGCAGATGAGGCGGCACAGGTTGCCAAAAACCTGCTCGGCAACCACTTGGTTACCATTCAGACCGGCGAAGACGGGGCAAAAGTCAACCAAGTCTTTGTGGAAGCGGGTTGCGATATCGAGCGTGAATTATACCTCGGCATTGTGCTTGATCGTGGCAACGCAATGCCTGTGCTGATGGTCAGCAGCGAAGGCGGCGTGGAGATTGAAAAGGTGGCTGCTGAGACGCCGGAGAAGATCTTCCGCGAGCATTTTCATCCAGCCGTCGGCTTGCAAAGTTACCAGATTCGCAAGTTATGCAAGAAACTGGGAATTACCGGTGCGGCGGCCCGGGCGGCTGACAAATTTATGAAGGCTGTGTGCCGCTTGTATGTCGACTTGGACTGCTCGATGGCAGAGATCAATCCGCTGGTGATTACCAAATCAGGTGAGATGATCGCACTCGATGCCAAAGTTACTTTCGACGACAACGCGCTGTTCCGCCATCCCAATCTCAAAGAGTTGCGTGACCTAAGCGAAGAAGAACCCGCCGAAGTAAAGGCGGGCAATGCGGGACTATCCTACGTCAAACTCGACGGTACCATCGGTTGCCTGGTCAATGGTGCCGGGTTGGCAATGTCGACCATGGATATCATTAAGTACCACGGCGGCGAACCAGCCAATTTCTTAGACGTGGGTGGAGGCGCGACCACGGAACAGGTCGTAGAGGCCTTCAATATCATCTTGTCCGATAAGAACGTGAAAGCCGTCCTCGTCAACATTTTCGGCGGGATTGCCCGTTGCACGACAATTGCCACCGCGATTATCGAAGCGTCCAAACAGATCGGAATTTCTATACCGCTGGTTGTGCGTCTGGAAGGCACCGAAGTCGAAGAAGGCCGGAAGATGTTGGCTGAAAGTGGCCTCGCGATGACCACCGCCAGTGATTTGACCGATGCTGCCAAGAAAGTGGTCGCGGCCGCTGCCGGCCAATAACCTGCCGCCCACTCGCACACCTACCGATCGCATCATTTGTCCCCTCAGCTATTAAAGCAATAGAAAATAACATGAGCATTTTGATCAACAAAGAAACCCGAGTGATCTGCCAAGGCATTACCGGCGCGGCAGGTACGTTCCACACCAAGGGTTGTGCCGAATATGGCACCAAAATGGTCGGTGGTGTGACACCAGGCAAAGGCGGGCAAACTGCTGAGGGATTGCCTGTGTTTGATACCGTCGAAGAAGCCGTGCAACAGACCGGTGCCAATGCCACCATGATCTTCGTGCCACCGCCGTTCGCCGCCGACGCGATCCTCGAAGCCATCGATGCGGGCATCGAAGTGATCGCAGCGATTACCGAAGGGGTGCCTGTGCTCGATATGGTCGAGGTCTACCGTCGCGTCCGAAATAGTAATTCCGTGTTGATTGGTCCCAATTGCCCAGGCTTAATTACCCCAGGCGAATGCAAGATTGGCATTATGCCAGGTTACATTCATAATCCTGGCAAGATCGGAATCATCAGCCGTAGCGGTACGTTGACTTATGAAGCAGTTTGGCAAACCAGCAACTTGGGTCTCGGGCAATCGACCTGCGTCGGCCTGGGAGGAGACCCCATCGTGGGCACATCATACATCGACCTACTAAAACTCTACCAAGCCGACGACCAAACCGAAGCGATCTTGATGATCGGTGAGATCGGTGGCAATGCGGAAGAACAAGCTGCCGAGTTCATTAAAGCGCATGTCACCAAACCCGTAGCAGCCTTCATTGCGGGAGCTACCGCGCCGCCTGGAAAACGCATGGGACACGCCGGTGCGATTATCTCTGGGGGGAAAGGAACCGCTGCTGAAAAGCAAGCCGCCTTGGAAGCCGCCGGCATCGTTGTCGCCCCCTCCCCAGCCGATATGGGCACAGCAGTTCAATCCGCTATGCAGGCTGCGTAACTCGGCTACTGCCGAACTGACAACAAACTCATTTCAGCAGGTATCGCGTCTCACTAGAGCTGAGCTCATTGCTGCTTACGGCAATTTCGAACGCCGTTGGTTTAATCTCTAAGCCCTGCCAGACGTATGCTTGACGGTCATCGATATTGTGGCGCGTTCCAAATCCCCAGCCCGTGAATGGACTGAAGCCCTCACTGCCTACTACTACCATTCCGCGTGTCTGCCGATTGACATCGGTCCGGTATATGCCAAGTCGATATGCAAGTTTGGTTTGTTTGCAGGCTCCTGACCAACCAAGGACTCCCTGTGTTGCATCAATAGAAAGCCGTTCGCGATCCATCGGGATGATCACGGCGGCCCCGTTGTCCATGCGACGCAGACGAAGATATCGCGTGTCTTCAGCGGCCTTGTCCAATGGCTGCACAAAGCCATCTTCGCCGATGTGATTTGT
The DNA here is from genome assembly GCA_041398985.1 of Pirellulaceae bacterium. Classification (GTDB taxonomy): domain Bacteria; phylum Planctomycetota; class Planctomycetia; order Pirellulales; family Pirellulaceae; genus Aureliella. The sequence goes on along the minus strand of JAWKTR010000028.1, from coordinate 10,830 downwards.
ATTCCATAACTGGGGGTTCGACGAACGGAACAGGACGGTCCATGCTACCGGGCCCACTCCTACGCCCTGAGCCAATTCATTCATTAGCTGAGTGTATCGTGCGTCGTCGTCATCTCTAAAAGCGCTGTGCACCTCACGCCAATAAGCCGCCTCTAATCTTTCGGTCGATGCTCTGCAAGCAGCCATGTATTGGTTGTAGACTCCCACAATTTCGCGCGGGACCGACGTCAGTAACTTGTTTGCTTCCAGTTCTGTCACCACAGCATCAAGGACTTTGACTTTCTCCAAATCACCGGCGTTGGCAGCCAATCTCAAATGTCGTTGAATGGCAGAACTCAAGTTTCCGATGATTGTGGCGAATTCTTTTGCTTGCTTGTTTCTCGCTCGAGTCAAAGCGTCCTGGGGGGCAGTACTTGGATTATCCAAAGATACATAGCTTGGTAATGAATCTTCCCATTCCTGCTGAGCGGCCTGGATGCGGCTAGCCGTTTCAATGTCGAGCTGTTTGGTATAGTGAACAACAGCATCTCGATAGAATTTACGCATGCGGTTATGGGCCGCATTCGCAAATTTCAAGAATTGCTCGGCTTCGTCGGCTGTAACTGGATTCTGTGGAGGATCGTGCCAATTGGACAATTCACTACGTTCGAGACGCAGTAACTCAAGTTGTTCGGTGTTGCCGGATTCTTCCGCATTGGCGATAGCTCGGTCTAAGGCTTCGATCAACTTGCTCTCCGCCCGCGAGATCGCCTCGCGGTAAAGTTGCTTCATTTCCTGGAGATGGCTTTCAACCGTGTCTTGTTGCGCGCAGCAAACGGCTGAGCATAAGAGGAAGCTTAGCAAAGCAAAAACGCAACGTTCGACTGCGTATGGCATTCGCGTCCCGACCGATGGTAGTAGTAAAAGACTACGTCGATTGTAATCACTGGCGTCTTGCCGAATCAAGAAGGGCGACGAGGTCCCGCGCATACGCACGAGCAACTTACTCGGGAATCAGGCTCGCTGACAATCCCAGCATTTCTCGAACGCGAGGAATCAGCTTATCACCACGAACGTGAATGTCGACAACATTGCCCTCTCGATCTACGAGCAGCATGAAAGGGATCGCGCTAATCCCCAGTCGCTGTGCAAACGCGGACTTAAACCCTAGCGCCTCGGTGTCGGCGCTGCGATGTGTCGTCCAGGCGAACCGCTGATTGTCGAGGAATTTCTGAGCATCTTCCAAGTTCTCATCCATGTTGACACTCAGCACTTCAAATCCCTGATCGTGCAGTCCCTCATAGGCGCTGCGAATCGTGGGGATTTCCCGCATGCAGGGAACGCACCAGGTTGCCCAGAAGTCGACCAATACAACCTTTCCTTCAAAGTCGGCTCTGCTTAGCGGTTCCCCGTTGAAGCGGACGATATCTTCCAGAGGTAGCGGTTTGCCAATCAAACTAATGCGAGCGGTGTGGCCTGCTAGAACGCTGTCGATGCCAGCTTGCTGTTCAGCGGACGCGTCGAGCTTGCCACGTTGCAATTCAATTAGCTCGACCATTTGTCGCGCAAGATCGACGTTGCCACTATATTCAATATTGGTAACGGTTGTCGCCAATTGCTCAAGCGTCTGCAAGCTTGGGAAGGCTTCGAAGAGACCACGCGCCGCAGCGATGGCTGTTTGGCTATCGAAGTTGGGCGTTCCCAGACTTCGGAAGGCAATTAAGTAGTTCTCTAAAGCCTGACTCCCGCGCGTTTGCACGTTCCACGCTTCAGCTCGTAGTTGTGGGTCAGGCGAATCGGCGAATTCTTCCACTAAGATCTGATGCATGCGTTTTGCAGCTGCCTCGAACCCCATTTGACTTAACACTTGATTGGACTGGAGGAGCATCATCAATTCCGGGAAGTTGCGATCTACAGGACGGGTAAACAAGCCTTCCGCTTGCGCTAACAACTCATTCGGATCATCGGTTAAGCCATTTTGAAGGGCTTGAAGCTGAAAGCCCATCAACACCACTCGACTCTGGTGCGCAAGATCCAAGTCGGAAGACTTCGAAAGTTCGCTGGCATATTTCTCCAACTCTTTTGCACTCGTCACATCACGGAAACCGCTCAGATGCGACAGGGCGACCAACTGTGCTAACTGTCCTGCCTTACGCTGTTCGGTCGTTGCGTTGGGGGATTCGGCGAGCCTACGAGCTGCATCCAACTTGAGTCTTCCCAGCGCAAGTCCACACTCGATGAAGGTGGCTTCCGATATCGCACTGTTGGCCGACGCTCGCATTAGATCTTGTATCGCCACATCGGTGCGCTGCAATTGGTCGATGAGTTGGGGTGGGTCCGTGGCGTCGGCAATTTGCAACCCGCTCATCAACTGTCGCTGGAATTCAGTAGGATCGATGGCAGGTAGCTGACCAGGCTGGTCGTCTTGAGTGTTGCGTGCAATGGACGCTGGGGGAGTAACCGGAGCAGGCGTTTCCGCAGCAGGCGGAGACAGCTCGTTGCCTTGCGCCATGTCACTCGCCGGTTTAGTCGCAGCATGCGCGGGCGTTGGCGTGGCCGTTGCCGCGGGAGGCGTCTCCGCGGCACCGCTATCCTTCTTGACCGCTTGCGGCTTGGCATTGGAACAGCCAGACAAAGTTAGAACGCCCAGTAGCAAACCGCAAGCGATCCCATACTGTGGCAGGCCAGACTTATACTGAGGGAAACTTAATTTCGAGCAAAGCATAGTCTGAAATCCTTAGTCTGCGCCGGCTACGAGTATTCCAAGTGATTTGATATTCCAAGCAATTTGAATACGCCTTACATCATACCCGGCTTGGTCACACAAACGAAGGTGCCTGGGGCTTCAGGGTGGGTCGTATCCGCCACGATGCAACGGATGGCAGCGCATGATTCGCCAAACTCCGCGCAAGCATCCGCGAATCGCACCGTACTTTCTCACGGCTTGGATCATATACTCGCTGCACGTCGGTTGAAATCTACAGTTGGCGCCTAGTAGCGGTGAGATGCCGCGTTGATAAAAGCGGACCAAGCCAATCAAGCACCAGCGCGGAACACTCCATACAGACTGGATGATTGCTCGGAGTCTGCTGCGGCTCATTGAACAACTCGCAATAGATCCACTTGATCGCTATACGGCCACTCGACTCGTTCGACGACGGACTGTTCGACCAACTCTTCAATATCGTTAGGTGTCGGCCAAGGACTAAAGCCGTAGTTGCCTGGACTGCGATAGCGCTGCAACTCTGGCCAGTGCACCATGATGTGGGTGATCCCAGCTTGGCGCAGTACTCTCAGTCGCTCCTCTGCCAATCGACCGGCTAGCAGTAGTTCGGCAGGATTATCGTCAAAACAAGTTGACCAGATAATGGGCGGTTCAAAGTCGAAGGCTCGAGCCTCGCCGATCAATAGAAGTTTGGAGGCTGACGGATCCAGATGCTGATTGATCCATAGCGTGGTAGGACTCATGCGGCCAGGCAATTCGGCATCGCCCGCATCGACTCGCAACTCCGCCAGTGAGACGAGGAACCGCTGATCACCGACAACACCAGACAGGACATTGAGAGCTCCGTAACCAATGCTTAGCAACACTAGTAAACTGGCCAGCGTCAAAGAAGCGGTGCGGGCAATCCAGGCTAATGCCACAGCGGCGAAGAGTGCATAAAAGGGAACGATTGGCAGCCAAAAGCGATCGATGCGATGCGTCGCAAACCACCAGACAGCCAGCATCCACAATGCCAAACCCAGGCAGCTCCAGCGCCAAGTGGGCGGGCTGTTACTCCAACCAAGTAGCGCAATGATTGCCCCGCAAAACGCGAGCGGTATCAAGGTTGGGCTCAGGAAAGTCGAGGATAGCCACAGCTGCTTGCCCGACTGCAGTATTGCCGTCCAACCGTAAGGGGAGAGTGTTTCGGCTGGGCTGGGGACGCGATGGGCCGTTTGCCATTGAGCGATGCGATCAGAATCTAAATCTCGCCCTCCCAAAAGGCTGGCCGCCAACGGGTAGACCGGATTGCCAGTGTGATAAGTGTTCTTCACTAGCCAGGGAAGGCATGTTAGTCCAAGTCCCAGGGCGACGGCAGTCATGCCACGAGTTGTCCAGGCGATGCGTCGGGTCGCAGGTAGGTCGAAAAGAACAAGCCATCCGCAAACGCCTAGCCACGGTACGACCGCAAACACAAATCCAGTGTACTTGCACGCCGCTGCCGCTCCAGCCAGCAGGCTACCGAGGAGAATTCCCTGCAACCTCTGCGCAGACCACTCGATCGCTCTTACTGAATTGCCCCCCTGGGCGAATAGCCTGTCAACGACGACTGCCATAGCCAACATGTAGGCGCCTAGCGCTGCGTCGATTAGGCCCGCTCCGGTCACCATCGCAATTCCAGGCACGGAAAGCCACATGCCTGCCGCCGCCCAGCCGAACCAACTGCCAAAACGTCGAGCTACAAAACCGCCGAGCAGCGCTGCAGCGAGCAACGTGAAACAACCCGTGATGAGCTTGCCAATCAGCCCTCCCCACCACCAAGCCTCTTTCCCGCCGGCCAGTGTCATACAAGCTAAGCTGTGCATTTCGACACCTAGCGGCATATTGGCGTACACATTGTGTGGCACAAAAGAAACGGAGCCTGCCTGAGCGAATTCTTTAGGTGCGGCCAAATGGTACTCGACGACATCGAACTCCCAGGCTGGCATCAGGCTGGCTAGCAATAGCAAACAGGCCATCCCGAGGCTCGCGGCGGGTAGCAATCGCGAGGTCCAGCGATCGAAATTATTCTTGATTGGCAACTCGGTAGGTAAGACGGGCGGCAGTATCTGGGAGGTTGGGCGAGTAATGCGCCACCCACTTAGGATCACGACCAGGACCAGTGCGATCAGCAAAGGCAGACGCGATCCTAAGCCGCCCGCCAAGCCGACGGCAAGCGTTAATGTAGATACTAGCGCTAGCCCAACTAGAGCACTGAGCGCTAGCGCTTCCAATCGTGACAGGCGTCCCGTTCGTGCGAAGCCAAGCACCCACGCGCACCCATGACCGTACAGAGGGCGATCCACGCTGTGCCGGCTAAGAGTACTGTAAGCGATCAACAAGCCGAGGGTATAAGCGGCTTCGACCAGCCATTCCAGAGGCGATCTCGTCCCACAACAACAATAGACTCAGGTCATACCGCGGCAGTACTCCATCGTCCGTCGCAAATCCAAACGGGATGGCTGAGAGAAAAACAACGTGGCAATCGCCAGGACGCCGAGGAGCATGAAGAGCAGCGACAGGTTCAATGGGGCGGTACGGTCCGCGCGATTTTCGCGATTCTTCGGCATGAAAACTGGCGTCGCTCTGCTACTCGATCAGCGGTGAGTACAATATTCACTAACTAGAGACTATTCTACAGCATTGATCTGATTGCCGAATGCCCTGCGACGAGCCCAACCGAGTCAAGTCGGTGCGAAATCATCCCCAAGTGGGCTGGGTAACGTACTCCTCCCGCCACCTAGAAGAATCATGAAACATCCGATGGAAGGCATCTACACGCCGAATATCACGCCCGTGAATGCTCGAGGAGCAATTGACGAGGAAAATTGTGCGCATACGTGGACTGGCTGATCGAGCGAGGCGTGCACGGTTTATACCCGAATGGTTCGACAGGCGAATTCACGCGATTTACCGCTGCTGAACGTCGGCGAGTGATTGAGGTTCTAACAGCCCATGTGGGCGACCGAGTACCTATCCTGGCCGGTGCTGCGGAAGCAAATGAAAGAAACAATCGATGCTTGTGAAACTTACGGTGCGATGGTGTTCGAGCCGTCGCGATCGTTGCTCCGTTCTATTACAAGCTGGGCAGGAAGCCGTCTACCAGTATTTCAAAGAGATTGCACAACACGTTAGCGTGGACGTAACTCTGTACAACATTCCGCTCTTCGCCTCGCCCATCGAAGTTGGCACCGTACGTCGCTTGGCTTTGGACTGCCCGCGTGTCGTCGGAATTAAGATAGTTCCGGTGATATCCCACACATGATGCGAATGATTGCCGCCGTTAAGCCACAAGCGCCCCGAGTTTTCGTTCCTGACTGGCTGGGATGCCGCTTTGGCTCCGATGTTGTTAATCGGTTGCAATGGCGGCACTAACGCCACCAGCGGCGTGGTGCCTGAATTGACTGAAGCCATCTACGAAGCTTGCACGCGCGGCCAATGGATCGCGCTGGCGCAATTACAATATCGCTTGCTGCCGCTGTTTGATGCGATGATCGGGCAGCCCGAGTTTCCCGAGGGATTTCGTCGCGGCGCGTTGTCGCGCGGGTGGGATTTGGGGCGGAGCCGCCAACCGTTGTCTGTGGAGCAAATGGAGACGGCCAAGAAGACACAAGCGCACTTGTCACAAATTCTGAGCGAACTGGGGCAATGGTTGCCTGATATCGCCCCAGACTCTCGGGCTGCAACCGGCGATCATCCAAGCGATGACTTTATTGAACAGGTCGTCCGCGAGGTCATGCAGCAGCTTCGACAGGCAGCCAGCTAACGGACGAACGAACCCAGATGACTCATCAGGGGCTGCCGTGCTAGTGGGCAAAGGTCAGCTGTGGGGCCGTAAGACACCGGGCATTGGGCACCGGGCAATACGGTAAGCCCGGCCGCTTACGCGTGGCGGCTCACTAAATTCGGGTCGACTTATTCAACGTCGTCCGATTCGTTTGGAAAAGCTTTGGCGTAGAGCTCGGCGGCCTCTTTGGCTGGAGCTTGCCAACCGATTTCGCGAAGTAGATCGCGGCGTTTCTTTAGAAACCACTGTCTGTCGATGTTCGAAGCGTGGTCTGTCAACAATACCAGCGCCTGACCGTAAAAATGATCTCGGCGAAGCATGCGAATATCCATCAAGATGAATTCAGAACGCCCCGCCCCGGCTGCGGAAATCAGTTGGTTATATGCACCGACCAGTTCCGCTTCGAATTTCTCGGGGTCTTCGATGGGTTTCTTTTCGATAACATCAGGCAATTCGCGATACGCCAGCGCGCGGGCGCGGCGATAAAGGCAATAAGCCTGCGCTAACCGAACCTCTTCAGTTTGTTTGAGCTGCTCAAGGAGACCACTTAATCGAATTGCCGCGTCCGCGATCTCATCTGGGTAGTCCTTGCGGTATTGTTTTTGATCCAGCCAGTGCAAATGCAACTGGCGAATGCCAATATCGCCCGAATTGTCGACCAGCAATTCTTGTAGTTCCGTAGTGTCTTTCGTAGTCGGCTTGGCTTTAGGGCCCAACAATCGCTCCCGCAAGTCAGCAGCGGTTTCGTTGGGATCGACAATTGGTTCCGCGACTGGCGCAGGGACGGACTCGGGTTTTTCCCAAAGCGGCTTCTCAGTCAATCCGCCAGGCTGGTAAGCGGTGAGCCACTTCTGCTGCGCAAGCAATTCCTCTCTTAATTCCCCTTTCACTTTTGAATCGCCCAATTGCTGCTCAAGCAGTGCTAACTGCGTCTTTCTCCACTCCTTGGTCGGATTGCCGGCTGACAGTACTCCCAATTGCGCCTTGGCGGCTTGGCAACTGCATAGCAACACCGCAAGTGTGAACGAAAATCGAGCGACAAAGCGACTGTGGGTTTTTGACTGACTGGGCATAGGGGATTCTTTAAGCAATGATTTACTGGGCGTTTGGCACTCGTCGAGTCGACAGGAAGGGGTCGGCTACGAGCTTATTTTAAGTGCTTCCGCTCAGCAATCTAGTACAAGTCGAAGTTGCCAAAACATGCTAAACTGCCCTGCACCCGCCTAGTCAGTGATCCTCAGCTCGTCGAAAATCGTAGGTACGAGGCAAGCCATGCAACAAGTTCGCAACTTGGCTCTAACTCACCTTCAATATTTACCAAGGAATATACGAATGAAACGCCTATTTGTAGCAATCACACTTTCCGCGGTGTTGGCCTTGCCTGGATGCCAACCTGTGTCGGAAACTGCGCCGGCACCAGCCGCCGAAACGACACCTGGAGCTGACGCGCATGTGCACGATCACTCGCACGACACCGGACCACATGGCGGGCATCTGGTTGACCTCCAACCTGGCAACATACATGCCGAATGGACTCACGATGACGACACGCACGAAATCAAAGTTTTCCTAGACGATTTTGATGCCGACAAGATCCAGTCAGCCAAGTTCTTGGTTGAAATCCCAGAAGCTGATACGGAGGAGTTTCCATTGACGGCTACCGATAGCGGCTGGACGGTGACTAGCGAAGCGCTCATGACCAACTTGAATATGGGCGAGTCGGTAACCGTAAAGCTGGTCGTTGTCGACGATTCCGGCGAATATAGTGCAAAGATGGAGCCGCACGAGCATCACCATCACTAGCATTACCGAAATTGGCTTGTCGTGAGCCCTCGAAGGCCCTGATCACTGTTCAAGAGGAGATTGTAATGCGAAGCTCGAGGGGGATCGTCGCGAGCGTGCTTGTACTGATGGTATTGAGCTTGCATGTTTGCTCGGCGGAGAAACCCAATTTTGTCGTGCTATTTGCGGACGATTTGGGGTACGCCGATTTGCATTGCTTTGGCGGCGAAAAGATGTCAACGCCAAACTTGGATGCGCTTGCGGCGGGCGGCATGCGTTTGACAAGCTTCTATGCCTCGCAAGCCGTGTGTAGCGCATCGCGAACAAGTCTTCTGACGGGTTGTTACAACGTGCGACTCAGTATTCTCGGCGCGCTCGGGCCTGGTTCAAAGACTTGTTTGAATCCTGATGAACAGACGATTGCCGAGGTGCTGAAGCCACAGGGCTACCGGACGGCCATTTTTGGCAAGTGGCATTTAGGTGATCGGTTGCACGGCCTGCCAACTCGACATGGCTTCGACGAGTACCACGGCTTGCCGTATTCAAACGACATGTGGCCCTACCACCCCACCAGCAAGTCGTTCCCGGCTTTGCCGTTGTTCGAGAACGAATCGGTAGTCAATGCAAACGTTACCGCAGACGACCAACAATATTTGACGCGGTGGGCCACGGAGCACGCTGTCGACTTTATCGATCGAAACAAATCCCAACCGTTCTTTCTATACGTGCCTTACAGCATGCCACATGTGCCGTTGTTCGTATCTGACAAATTTCGAAATACTACCGGACAGGGGCTCTTTGCCGATGTGATTGCTGAGATCGATTGGAGCGTTGGACAAATTGTCAGTAAGCTCAAAGAACACAACTTAGAATCAAACACATTGGTCCTTTTTACATCCGACAATGGACCTTGGCTTTCCTATGGTGATCATGCAGGTTCGGCCGGACCACTCCGCGAGGGTAAGGGAACGGCTTGGGAAGGCGGCCAGCGCGAACCGACGGTCGCCTACTGGCCAGGGCGTATTCCTGCCGGCTCAACCAGTGATGAAGTGGCCGCGACGATCGATGTCTTGCCTACTTTGGCGCGCCTTGCCGGAGCGGACTTGCCGGAAAAGAAAATCGATGGCAAGGACATTTGGCCGATCCTTTCCGGGGCGCCTGGCGCGATCAGCCCGCACGAAGCCTATTACTATTACTGGGGTAGGGAGCTACATGCCGTACGCAGTGGTCCCTGGAAGTTGCATTTTCCGCACGCTTATCGCAGCCTGGAGGGTGAAGCTGGATCGGGTGGTACGCCCGCAAAATACGTGCAACGCAAATGCGGTTTGGAACTCTACAACTTAGATTCGGACATTGGCGAGTCGCAGAATGTCGCTGATGAGCATCCACAGGTAGTCGCCGATCTTCAAGCCTACGCGGATGCCATCCGAAAGCAACTTGGCGATACATTAACTCAGACACCGGCCAGCGAAGTCCGCCCTGCTGGTGTGTTACCGTAGCCGACAGAGTAGCAGTTGTCGGCTTATGTGACAGGGTCGGGTGTCTTTTCAGCCTAAATCTCTTACCCCATTAGCAACCACATGTTGCTATCAGCGGCATCTCATCGGTGACCATGGCTCAGGAGCGGCCCTGTTCATTCTCGATCTGAGCAATTTTGGTTAGGCGTCGTTCGTGGCGGCCGGCTTCGAATTCCGTGTTGAGCCAGATCTTTACCAAGTCATCGACAGGGCGATCGCCGATCAGATCGCCCGGCAAACAGAGAACGTTAACATTATTATGACGTCGGCAGAATTCAGCCATGACTTCGTCGTAACAGTTGGCCGCGCGGACACCTCGAAATTTATTGGCGGCGATGGACATGCCAATGCCTGTTCCGCAGATGAGAATTCCGCGTTCACACTCACCTGCCGCGACTTGCGTACAGACCGCTTTCGCAAAATCGGGATAATCGACGCTACGCTCATCATGGGTGCCGTTATCGATTGGCTCATGACCAGCAGCGATTAGCGCGCTGAGCAGCTTAGCCTTGATACGCACACCACGGTGGTCGCTACCGATGGACACTCGCATTGTCGTAGTTTTTCTAAAAACGTGTGGTGGAGAAAACGGTGCTTACGCGTCGGGATACGATTTGCAGGGGGGAATTCATTGACCCCAGGTGCTGAGGCTGGACACTGGACGATGCACTAGGACGAAAACCATTCCCAGTTAGGAAACCATGATTCTTCAAACTGGTCAATCCACTGCTCAACATAACCTTGAATCTGCTTAGCGCAAGCCGCATACACGGCTTCGGAACCGCCAAACGGATCCGAGACATCATTGGTTGAGCCGCTGAACAAGTGTACTTTGCCAGCCATTTCTGGAAAGCGATCTACGATGGCCGCTCGGTGGGAAGCGGTCATGGTCAACACCATGTCCGCGTGACGCAGACCTCGCTCAGTGACCGCCCGACTTTGATGATCCAAGAGACTCAGCCCATGTGACTTGATGACGCTGATGGCTTCTGGGGAAGCAGGCCCCCCAGGGAATGCGCTAA
>JAWKTR010000027.1:0-68482 GCA_041398985.1 Pirellulaceae bacterium | reverse complement strand
GAAATCCCTGCAGCCTTTGATGCTCCAAAATACAGTTTCACTGTCCAGATGGTCTGGCGACCCAAACCATTGTCCGTTCGTTACGAGGAAAAATTGAAGGCGGAAGCCGAAGCTGCCGCGGCTGCGGCAGAAGCTGCGGCCGCCGAGGATTCCGAAGCCACGGACGCAGATGCGACCTAAACATATAGCTGCTGTTCGAGATGCGAATCTCCGAAAAACGAGATGCGAATCGAATCTGCTTAGAACTAGTGAAGAAAAGTTCGTTGTAGCGCGTCGAGAAACATTCGGTGTGCCCAAACCTAGTCCAAGAATTAATTTAGTTTTCAGGAATTCGACATGAACGAGCAGCTTGCCAAAGTCGCTAAGCATCAATTCTGGATATTCACAGGCGTGGGTGTTCTACTCGGAATTGTTGGATTCTATCTCGCTAGCTCTACGCTCAGCGACATGTACGCGAAGCAGAAGACCGCCTTGGATACGAGTTTTCAGAGTATTAGCACGGTCTCCAGCGCCATGCCGACGCACCCGAATGATCTGTCGCAGGCGCGCATGCAAGAGATCATCGATGCTGCGGCCGTCGATGTTCAAGCTGCCTGGGAAGTGCAGTACAATCGCCAAGTACCAATCCTCCAATGGCCAAACAATATTGGTTCCCCAGATCTAGTGCGTAAGCTGAAGGGCTACCAGCCCGTCGAGTTGAAACTGGAGTTTCCTGCTGAGCCACCCAACGTCACCGATGCGGAAAAGCAGATTTATGCCACCTACTTTGACAAGCAAATGAAGGCTCTGGGAGAGATCATTGGGGTCGAGTGGGTTGGGGAGGTTTCAAAGACTGCTGACGCTGGCGGTGGAATGATGGGCGGCATGGGAGGCTACGGAGACATGGGAGGCATGGGCAGCATGGGAGACATGGGTGGTGGGTATGACGATATGGGTGGCATGGGTGGCTACGGAGACATGGGTGGCATGGGAGGCATGGGAGGCTACGGTGACATGGGTGGCATGGGCGATATGGGTGGCGGATACGGCGACATGGGTGGCATGGGAGATATGGGTGGCGGATACGGCGACATGGGTGGCATGGGAGACATGGGCGGTGGTTACGGAGACATGGGTGGCTACGGCGGAACTACCCCCGCAGCCCCCAAGCCGATCGATACCCAAGACTGGCAAACCCGCGCCGCCAGACGTCTACTGAATCAAATCACCCAAAAAATCCACGTTGCGTTGGACGGCAAGCCGCTCAAGGACGAATCACCGGTCTACACCTACTCGTTTGCGTCTGCCACCGCCGGCAACGCGGAATTGCAGCAGCAGGTCACCGAATTAGTCGACTTGCTCGATGAGTTCCAGGAAGCAATCAACGATGCAGTGAAAATTGAAGATATCGCTAGCATCCTGGACGAGTCCAAAACGCCTATCGAAAATATTATGGACTTTAGTATCGAAGTCCCCGGTTTTCTCAAGCGGTATCCGGAGCTAGCCGACGACGAAGAAGACCTTCAGAAAGCCGAAAAACCCAAGCCCATGCCAAACAACGGAGGGGCACCTGCCGATGGCGGACCGGGAGCCCCCGCGGATGGCCAACCGACGGGCGATGGAACCACGCCACCTGGCCCCGCCGATGCAAACCCAAGCCAGCCCGGAGCGAACCAACCCGGTCCCATGCCCGGTGAACAACCCGGTGGCGCTCAGTAAGACGCCATCCACCGGTGTCAACCGGCGGATCGGAATCGCGAATAATCTCTAACGGCGAATGCGGCGACAGCGCGTTTCGAATTGCGTAATCGAACGCAATCAATTTCCGTTTGATGCGCGTTTTTCCGGGCTTCGCCCTTCTTGCGCTCTTGGGTTGACAGCGCAATTCTTCAACCGCGAATGCGGTGGCAGCGTGTAGCCGCCGGTGTCAACCGGCGGATCGGAATCGCGAATAATCTCTAGCCGCGAACGCGGCGACAGCGCGTTTCGAAATCGAATTGCGTATCGAACACAATCAATTTCCGTTCGCGCGTTTTTCCGGGCTTCGCCCTTGACAGCCCAATTCTTCAACCGCGAACGCGGTGTCAGCGTGTAGCCGCCGGTGTCAACCGGCGGACCGGAATCGGGAATAATCTTTAGCCGCGAACGCGGCGACAGCGCGTTTCGAAATCGAGTTGCGTATCGAACGGAATCGATTTTCGTTCGCGCGTTTTTCCGGGCTTCGCCCTTGTCAGCGCGATTCTTCAACCGCGAACGCGGTGTCAGCGTGTAGCTGCCGGTGTCAACCGGCGGATCGGAATCGCGAGTAATCTCTAGCCGCGAACGCGGCGACAGCGCGTTTCGAAATCGAATTGCGTATCGAACGGAATCGATTTCCGTTTGATGCGCGTTTTCCGGGCTTTGCCGAATATCGAATTGAGAATCGCTGTCACGGCTCCGCCGTTTTTTGGGGCCTGGGCAACTCTGGTCCGCCGGTTGACACCGCCGACGCTGTCACGGCTTCGCCGTTCTTGCGACTCTGGGCCTTGGGCCTTGGGCCTGGGCCTCTGGGCCTCTGAGCCTCTGGGCGTTGGGACGTCACGCGGCGTTCACGTTCTTGCGCTGTTGGGTTGACAGCGCGATTCTTCAACCGCGAACGCGGTGTCAGCGTGTAGCCGCCGGTGTCAACCGGCGGATCGGAATCGCGAGTAATCTCTAGCCGCGAACGCGGCGACAGCGCGTTTCGAAATCGAGTTGCGTATCGAACGGAATCGATTTCCGTTTGATGCGCGTTTTCCGTCGCTCCGATGTGGAGCGAGTTTATTGTCTTCTAACCAAGATGTTCCTGTTCGAACAGATATTTGCGCTCAAATGGGATGCCATGACGCGTCAAGATCTTTATGTACTCTTCCTCAAAGCTGAGCGTCTTATGGTGCTCTTCTTGATTCTGAATATAGCTGCGAACTGCGTCGCGTTGCGAATAACTGACAGTGAATGCCGCGTATCCCTTCTGCCATTGAAATTCGCGTTGTGTGAAATCTTGCTGGTTGATCCACTTCGAAGAGTTAGCTTTGATGGTTCGAATTACATCGGAGACAGCAATAGTCGGTGCAATGTTGAGCAAGAGGTGAACGTGATCTTCGATTCCACCAGCTTCGACAAGATGGCAGTCGAGACTCCGAATTATCCCACCGACGTACTGATAAATAGACTCTGCGTTAGGTTTAAGGAGAATTTGCCGACGATACTTTGTCGAAAAGACCACGTGATATGCGAGTTGATGGAAGGAACTCACCGGTACCTCCGTATTGAAGAAGATGACAGGGGGTGTTAAACCACATCGCCATGTTAGCAAACGCGTGGATTCGCTGTCACGGCTCCGCCGTTTTTTGGGGCCTGGGCAACTCTGGTCCGCCGGTGTCAACCGGCGGATCGGAATCGCGAATAATCTCTAGCCGCGAAGGCGGCGACAGCGCGTTTCGAAATCGAATTGCGTATCGAACGGAATCGATTTCCGTTTGATGCGTGTTTTCCGGGCTTTGCCGAATATCGAACTGAGAATCGCTGTCACGGCTCCGCCGTTCTTGGGGGCCTGGGCAACTCTGGTCCGCCGGTTGACACCGGCGGCTACACGCTGTCACGGCTTCGCCGTTCTTGCGACTCTGGGCGTTGCGCGTTGGGTCTCTGGGCCTCTGGGCCTCTGAGCCTTGGGCCTGGGCCTTGGGCTTCTGGGCTTCTGGGCGTCACGCTTCGCGCCTGGCCAATCAACGGGCGTCAAGCTGACGCATCGATTGGGCATCAAACGGTACCGACAACGCGGTATCTTTGTTACTGGTCCGTCGACTTGTATAGCCGAGCTAGCCTCAAAAGTAACTCTTCCAATTGACGATAGTATTCTTCTTCAGCCAAAACGGATTTCTGCTGCCGCAACTGATCAATCGCGGTCTCGATGGTTTCGCGTTCCTTGACCTGCTCAGGTGTCAGCTTGGGAACTTCATCGGAAGTATAGAGAATGATACGAGCGGCGCGTCGGCCGTCGGCTACTTTTCCCTCTTGCGAACTTCTGACTGGATGAACGCCTTGAAAAAAATCGCCGGGGGTGCCGATACGATCGCCGTTGTCTTCCAACAAGGCATGTTCGGTAGCCAACCGAGCTTCGTCAAAATAGAACCGCTCAGTAGCGGCGGTGGCGGCCAAGTAGGCTTCCAATAGCGATACACTATCGTCATGGTCGATATCCGCTTGAGGGTTGCCGATAGCTGCAGCCAGGTACTTGCCGAAGCGAGCATAATTCGTTTCGGTGCCAGCCCGCGTCGCGGTGACAACCACCCGTTTCGGCCCCGACAACTCGGGTAGAAACGGTGCGCTGGCTGACGAACAATTGACAATTACGACTTCGCTACGAACGGCAGTTAGCCACCTCTTCAAATCGCCAGCGGACACATCGGGACCGACCAAGTTGAATTTGGCGATGCCTTTGGCATAGGTACCGTGACCAAGCAGCACAATCCACAGTCGTGTCTCTACATCTTTATGATCCGCAATCGCCGCCTTCAATGCGTCCAAGGCAGTTGGTGGAACATCCTGCGTCTGTTCGCCAATGACCTGGAATTCCCATTGGTTCGCCATTGCCAACTGCCGCCAAGCATCTGCCCATTGCGAAAATTCTCCCGTGTATTCGTCAGCGCCGGCTGCACCGACAACCACTAAGACGCGGTCGGTAGCATCTAAGGTTGGCGGCTCCTGCGCTTGTACCACGCATCCAGGCAGAAGCAATGCGACAACGACCCCGCCCAAGACTTGGAGCAGTTGTCGATGAACAAAACATCGTCGTGTCTTACCCCGGAAATCGCTACGGGCAACTAGCATTCGTATCATGGCAAGCCCTTCCAGCGGCGTAGGAACCACTCTGCGCATAAGCAGCCAATGGCAAAAAGCACGAGCCAAGGTCGATGCCACAACGGTTCGATCCGCACTTCCGTGATGGGTACCTTCCGCGTAGGCAGGCTGGCAGCGAAACTTTCCAAGTCGCTCAGCGCAACGACTTCGCCACCCGATTGTTTGGCCAACTGTTCAAGCAGCTTTGTATCCGTTTCTACTCGGCTGAATTCTCGCGCACTCGGCGCAGCCGTCCAGCCAATTGGCCGGGTTTCTAGCATTTGTCCATCGGGAGTGACGGCAGAAATGTCACACATGTAGCCGCCGTCCTGCTGCGACCAATACTCAGCTACATAAACGCCCAATCGCTGCGGATCGGGCGCAGCTGCTGCCGCCACGTGCTTGCCATCAGGTTCTACAATGTTGAGACTGATCGTAGCATTATCAAGCGGCTTGAACGATTCATCGCGGAGCGTTAGTGTTATTTGGTGTGGTCCGAGTGCTGCGACTGGTGGCGTAATATCGACTTCAAATCGTCGGGGTACGTCGTTTGTAAGCCAGCGCGCGATCTGACGCCAGCTTTGGGCTAAGTCGTCTGTTTCTGGCGTGGCGCGACGCATGCTCCAGCGCCAAAAATCTCCGACCATCAGGGCCAGCGAGCGTCCCTTCCCGAACCGCTGCGTCACCAGACCTGGACGCTTGTCGCTGGCCGTCGTTATTTCCGCTAAGACCGCTGCCCCCGGCTTGGAATCTGTCACAACATTCCAACTTAGGAAGTCTGGCATTTCCTGAATTCGTAGGCTCTCCGCGGATTGCTCGGCTCGCAGTCGCAACCATGGTTCCAGCGCACCCTCTCGTGAAAGGCGGTATCGCGCAACTTGCGATTTATCGACGGCATCTTCCGAGCCTCTCAAATAGACGGGCAGCACGTCGCCCAGGGGCGTGTCTCGATAACCACCACCCAGAAAGCTCTCCTGGCCCCCCAACATCATCAACCCGCCGCCACGCATGGCGACAAACTCGCGGATCAATAGTTGTTGTTGCTGGGTAAAAAAAGCTGCCTCGACGTCATCCAGAATGATGGCGTCATAGCGGAACAATTGTTCGGCTGTCGTCGGGAATTTGGCATCGAGCTCGTCATCGAGCTTTGCACCAAACATTTTTAGGACGGGCTCGTCATACTGTTCCGCCGTTTCGGCATCATCACTGAAACCTGCCATCAGCGGGTTGGTACTGTCGACTTTGGTGTCGCGGAAACTGAATTTCGGCTCCTTCGGAGCGATGCGAATCAAACCTACCAAGTCAACTTCTAGATCCTCTTCCAACGCCCGGCGGATGAATTTGAATTCCCAATTCGCGCGACCAGCGACATAGAGAATATGAAACGGCCCGCCTCCTCGATCGATGGCCAGTCGTTGTAGATTGTTGGCCATTGTAGCCTCAACCCGACTCGTGCTAGTTATATCGACTCGATCTTCGCGGGAGAGCGTGGCACGCACTGTTACAAACTGCAGTCCAGCAGCGGCCGGTTGATACTGGAACCGCACTTTCTCTTCAAACGTATCGCTATCGCAAGCAAACTCCTGATCTTGCAGAGAATTCCCCTCGGCGTCAAACAAACGCACGCGAATGTCTTCGCCCGCTAATCCCTGAGCTCGCAAACGTGTCTCAACCGTTACGGGAGCCAGCTCAAATGATGAAACGGCAAAGCTGGCGCTGCTGAGTGATATATCCTTTAACGTCGCTTCCCCACCATCCACGACTGGATAGATTGGAAACGGATAATCGCCCTGTGTCTGCAGTATTTTCAAATCGTCCGTGGCCAAGCCGTCAGTGAACAAGATAGCACCAGCCACCGGTCGGGCACCAAAGCGAGTTTGCAAAGTCTCAAGCGCCGCCGCCAATGATGAGGTTTGCCCATCAAATCCAAGCGTTTCTAAATCGTCGACCGCGCGTATGCGATCGTCGAAGGCATAACGCCGCATTTCAAAGTCTTGCGCCAAACGCGATTGCCAGCCCGATTTCGTGTCCAACTTGCCAAGTAAACGATCGACCCGAGATCGCGACTGCCCAGGTGATCGCATCGTCATGCTCTGACTGTTGTCAACCACTAAGGCCATCAAGTTCGCACCAGCCCGCGGGCGCTCGGATCGCTGCATCGGTTCCAGCAGACAGAAGGCCAAGCAGATGACAGCTAGCGATTTGAGCAACATGGCGACAAATCGCAAGCCGGAAAGTTGGCTGCGGACTGAGTAACTCCACATGGCTAAGGCCATGACAACGACAGCCAGCACAATCGACGCCAACAGCCAGTCGCGCGCGCCTAGGACAATTGAACTTGATGGAAGGATGGAATCCACTAGTTACCGCTTCCCAAGTTTTGATAGTATTTGCGTACACTCGAGCTGAATTCGCTCGGCACCGGATCGCGATCAACGGGCACGATCTCCGTCTTCTTGGCAGCTCGCCGAATCAACTCATCCGATACCTTGCGTTTCAAGTCACGTAACGGCGCCGCGATCAGGTCTTCGACTTCGGACCACTTGGGTTCTCGCGCATGCCGATTGAAATCCGCGCGCATGTCACGCGCCGCCTGGCGAATCTGGGTCGCTTGCCAGCGCAATTCTGGATCGGCAACCAGTTCCTCGACGTCGCGCAAACGATCTGACCAGTCGGTGTAGCCGGCGCCCGTCAATGGTGCCGCTTGCTGTGCATCGACCGCATCCCAAATGCCCCCTAAGCCATTCGGATTGCCGCGTCCCTCGGCCCCTCTCCCCGAAGCGGGGCGAGGGGAGCTAGAATCGCTGGGTTGTTGATTGTTGGAAGGTTGGTTGGATTGAGACTCACTCGGTGCCTGGCCTTCACCTTCAGGGTTACTTCCTGAAGCGGGGCTGGGGGAGCCAGGATCGTTGGGTTGTTGGTTGTTGGAGGGTTGGTTGGATTGAGACTCACTCGGTTCCGGTCCTTCACCTCCAGGGTTTCTCCCCGAAGCGGGGCTGGGGGAGTTCGGATCGTTGGGTTGTTGGTTGTTAGTGGGTGCACGGCCGGTTGCGCCTGCGATCTCGCGATCAAGGTCTTCGGTTAAGGTGTCGAGCTGTTCAAGAGCGCGGCGCATGGAGTCGATTTCGTTGCCCAGAATGGCCTCAGCGGCTTCGTCAATCTCATCGCGCAGTTGCGTCAGATCTTCTTGTGATTGACCTGCTAATTCGCGCGCCTGAGGACCGAGATTACGTTCCACCAACTGCTCTGTTACGCGTAAGCGCTCGGCGGCTTGCTCCTGCTGCGTCTTGCGATAACTGTCGTACAGCCGCTGAGCCAATAGGGGTTCGGTTTCCTCAGCGGCCTCTACGGTCGTCTGCATTTGTTCGAGCAATTGATTTAGATCCTGTTGCTGTTGGCGCAGTTGTTCTGCAGCGTCTTGCTCCTCGGCCGACGAGCGCAAGCCGGGTGTATCTTCGCTGGTCCTGCCGCTCATTTGGTCGACGATATCATCCTGCCGTTCTGCCAGCTCTGCAGCTTGGGAACGCATGTCAGTAAGCGATTCTGAAAACTGATTGGCGGCTTGCTGGCGAACTTCTTCTTGTAGCTCTTTCAATTCTTCTTCCGCGCGGGTGCCGGCAGCCAACGCACTACTCGTATTTCCTTGACGTAGGGCCTCGCTGGACTGCTGCAAGTTCTCGCGGGCTTGTTCCATCTGTTGCTGAGCGTCCTGCGCGGCCGGATTCGATTGCTCCTGCAATTTCTGTTGGAGTTCGTCGGCATCCTGCAGCATTTGCTGTTGTTGTTCGCGCAGTCGCTCGAGCTGCTGCTCAAGATCTTGTCGTTCTTGTTCATCTTCAGCCGCTTGGAGCGCAGCCTCAATTTCGCGCAGTTGTTTATTGATGTCTTCCTGTCGCGCGGCTAGCTCGCGGAGGCGACTGATTACTTGTCTCATCTCGCTCTGTTCTTGAGCTTTTTCATCTTGCGCCAAGCGTTCTTCTTGGTACCGATTCTCTTGGTTTTTTAAATCCAATTGGTTGATCTGTTGTTGTCGCGCCTGAGCACTCGCGCTAGATCTTTGTGACTGCTGTTGTCGCGACTGAACTACTTCGTGTTCACGGCTTTGCAAACGCAGCAGTGCCTGATAAGCAGCCTGCGCGGCCGTCATTGCTTGAACCATTTCGGGCTTGCGCAACGAATCGGCAGCCGCCTCAAACGAATCGATCGCCTTCTGCATGTTTTCGCCAGCTGCGGCGATGTATTGCTCGGCACCTGGCGCATCCGATTCATTAGCTTTCTCCGCTAGTAACCCCAGCGCCGTTGTCTGGGATTCTGCCAACAGGTCGACATCGGCCTTCGACCGCTCGAGCAAACGCCCCGATGACGACTCACGCATCACATTCCAGCTACCGACCATGATCTGCTTTTGCAGCTCTAGCAACTCCTCCGTCTCTTGGTTGCCCTGTTGGTCACCTTGCTGCTGTTGTTGCTGTTGCTGCCCCTCGGTCGGCGGCTGGCCTTCGCGGAAAATCTCGTCAAACGGACGGACTTCAACGAAATAAATATCGCTAACGGTCCGCCGCAATTCACCCTCGTCGTCGCGATCCTCGGCCCACACGAAATACGATAGGAGTTGCCCTGGTTCCACCCCCAATGATTCAAAAGCAATGGTTTGCTCAAGGTTAATCGTCTTCTGCGCTGGCAACGAATCGCTTTGCGTACCGTCCAACTTGGAGGAGGGCACAATCTCGACTGGCTCAGCTCCGATCAATTGGTAAGTAATTCCAGCTTGTTGCAAGGCGAAATCATCTTTGATCTTGGCGCCCACTGAAAATTCTTCGAGCGGCGAAACTAATGCATCACCACCGGCCGTCAGCTTGATATCCACCGGTTTGTTCGGCAGCACTTTCGCACGCAGGCTCACTTCGGTCGAATTCTCACGTCCGTCGGCATCCACCAGCCGAACATTCCACTCCCGCGACTCGTCGAGCTTGATGGTGGCCGAGACAATGTTATTTTCCGCGACGGGGTCAGAAACCTGCATAACAATGGGCGGCAATTCCTGCTGGGCATCGATCAGCTCCGCAGTTACCACGGCCTTGTTCAAGTGCAATTCCCAAGTCAGCTCAGTACCCAACGGTACGGTCACACGGCGGGTATCAACGATGACGCGATCGTCTTGTTGCGAATAGCGCGGAAAGTGTAGCTTTGCATCCGCTCGGACCAACGCTGGAAATTCGAATACGTCGACGTGGAAACGCTCTGTCGACGCCCCATCATATTCGATGTGATACTGCAGTGGCTCACGGACATCGACCAAGTACGCAGCAAAGATCGGATCGTTCAAGGAGCGACGCATGTTCAATTTTGTCTCTGCGCCACCCTCGATTTGTGATGTCAACCAAATTTCATCCGGCAATTTACCTTCGAACCTAGCCGTAACAATCACACCGCTGCCGCGTTCGACTGAGGTGTTTCCAGGCGTAACAATGGGTGGCGTCAGCGAATTAGCCGCAGCCGCGTTCAGCGCCATCGCTTCGCTGGTCGGACGTGGTGCTTGCCAGAAAAAGATGGCCACTAAGACCAAAGCGGCGATCGCTGGGATATTCGACAGCCAGGCCAGCGCCATCTGTGTGGAACTAATTAGAGTCTTCCACCGATGTACGATATCGTGCCGTACCGCTTCGGTAATCACGCTGCGCTGCAAAAAGCCAAACCGTCCATCAGCTCGCTGCGGTCTCAGGCTGGCAGCCGTCAACAGCGATTGTTTCAAAGTGGGAAACTTCCGTTCAACCCGCGCGGCAACGCGCTGCAAGTCGCGGGAACTGCGGCCCACTACAAACATGGCGACCAGCGAGGCTAGGCCCGTCCCAGCCAGCCACCACCACACGGACTCGCGTGGAATCAGCGTTCCCGCTTTCAACATCCACAACATCACCAGACCGATCAATGAACCGATCAACCAGACCGCTGCTAGGGTCCAGCCGAGTCGAAACCAAGTCGTGCGTCGAGCGACACGCTTCAAGCGACTGTACAATTGTGGTTCCATGATCGTCTTCCTAAGTAGTCGGTGCTGCCGTATTCTGTCGAGCCTGCCAACCGGCCAGCACTGTTTCCAACCCGAGCACCGCCAGACCAGCGGCAATGAGCCACTGCCACAAGCGTTGCTTGCCTTCTAATTCTTCAATCTGCAATTGCCGCAATGACTCGCGACGCTCTGCATCAGATTTCACTGAGCCCAATTCTATGCTGTATTGCGCAAATATATCGGGATCCAGCGGAGAATGCTGACTTTCACTGGCGGGTACTTGCACGGCAATCTGACGCGACAATTCGTTCAATTGCAACGTAAATAACCCCGGCTGCAGTATTTCCACGGCGTCAGGATGGACTACCGCGACGCCGCTAGACACCTCTTGACCGTCTTTTCCCATAACCCGCACGATAGCGTTTTGTTTCGTTGCACCCGCCATGGTCGGCAGGACTTGGGCAATTTCAATCCGTTCACCGACTTCAAAACTGGCCAATAGACGTCGCCTTTGACCGCTGGGATCGAGCATACCCATCAAGATTGGGACAAACTTACTCGACAGGGCCAATGTGCTCGCCTCAGGTTGCCAACCGGTCGTCATGATCCAAACACGTCCATTTCCCACGAGCTGCTCGATCAGCATGGGTGAGCCGTCGTCGTAGCTAGCGATCACCCGAAAGTCGCCCGTCTCGGGCAACGTCAGTTTCCGATAATTCCAAAACCGCAGCTTGCTGAAGTCATTGAACCGTGGATCGGCAAAGGGAGCAAAGACGGGATGTTGGTAATCGATGCTTGACAACAACGCGTAATCGCGCACGCTGGCCTCGCTGACTTGCATACCATCAGCGTCACACAGCGTTTGCAGAAACTTCACCGACGACTCAAAACTGTCTTCGGCTCGGGCGAGACTGACCACGACCGTTCCTCCAGTGCTGGCGAATTCGCGCAGTGCTGGGGCAGTACCCGCGGTGTGAACCGTGGGTTCGACAACCACGACTTTGAGCGTCACGTCCGACAGCAAATTTAACTGTTCTACCTCAGTGACTACCACTTCGCGTGAAACCAAGGGCGTACTAAGCGGAGTCTTCTTCAAGAAGTAACCCAGGTCCTGTTCTTCGCTCGCAACCGTTGGTCCCAGGAACGCGATGCGTTGCGAAACTGGTGGCGAAGCTGGCGCGAAGGCATGATTGTCGCCATCCCAGCTATCTCCGAGCAGTTGAACATGCGTGGCGCTCGGCGGCTGATCAACAATCGGCACAACTCGAACTTGACCAGCGGGCACCTGCACCGAAGTTGACGTTCCGGCAATTGGCCCCGCAGCATCCGCCCAAGTCAACTCAAAATTCTGCGCCAGCGATTCGCGATTGTTTTCAACGCGTAGTTTGACCAACGTTGGTTCGACCGTGTCTACATCACCACTGTCATCCATTGTGCCCTCGCGCTGCATAAAAGCCAGTCGCGCATTGCCGGGGACGGCGGGCAGAATCTGCTGACAATCCAAATTGATATTTGGTGGCCACGGATAGCCCTGCAACGAGTCCAGACCGCTGTCCGCAGCTAGATCGCTAATGAGCACGATTTTATTCTCGACTGCCGCATCAGTTTTTCCGGAAATGGCGGCGGCGCTCAGCATATCAGCGATACTACGCAGCCCTGCGGATAATTCCGTGCGTTGCCAACCCGGTTCCAGCTTCGAAATCGCCGCCCGAACGGCGGCCACCGTGGCTACGGGACTCGCAGCTCCATCTTGCTCAAAGGGTACGATGGGTGTCACGACCGCATCCACGGTATAAAGCGCTAGGCGATCCTCGGGCGATAGCGAATCGATCAGCTCGCGCAGCGCTTGGACCGCACCTTTCCAAATATCATCGCGCTGCATACTCGCACTGGTATCCAACAGAACTACGATATTGCGACCTGTCAAAGTGGAATTGAGAAAACTCTGTTGTCGCAAGTAGGGCCGCGCAAACGCGATGGCAATCAAGACAATCGCCAGAGCCCGTAACAGCAAGAGCAGTAGGTTGTCCAAGCGACTGCGACGCGTTAGTCTTGGCGGAGACGATGATAGAAACATCAGCGAACTAAACTGCATATGCTGTTTGGGCTGCCGACGGATCAAGTGAAACAGAATCGGTCCAACGACTGCCAGGGCCGCCAAAGCGTACAACGGTGCAAGTAATCCCATCAGCCACTCACCTTCTGCTCCCGAGCCTGGCGCTCGCGGCGATTGCGTTTGTCTTGGGCCGAACGAGCTGCCTGCTGCAGGCCAGCCGCCGCAGACAGACTACCCGAATTGCTGATCAACTCTAGCAACGCAGCATCCAAGGGTTGATCGGTCGTCACCGTCACCATCCGCGCGCCACGACGATGGCAAATATCAATGAGTTGGGATTCATGTGCTTCGAAACGGCGGCGATAGTCTGCTCGGGCCGCTTCCGGATCGACATATATCTCGCGGCCCGTCTCCATGTCCTGAATCATCGAACTCTTGTCCAACGACAAATCGACTTCGGTAGTGTCCAACACGCGAATTAGTAGGATTTCGTGTCCACGGCCACGCAAATAGCCCAGCGGTTGAAAAATCGTTTCGGGATCCACCAACAGATCACTAATCAACACCACCAAGCCACGTCGTCGCGATAGCGTGGCCAACTCGGTTAACGACTGCTCGAGATTCGACTGCGCGCCGACACTACTTTGATCCAAGAGCCGCATGATCTGTTGCAAATGGCCTTTGCGATGCCGCGGCGGCAAGAAATCACTCTTGGCGACTCCGCACGTCATTACACCAACCGCGTCACGTTGCAGCGTCAAATAGTAGGCTAGCGTGGCGGCAAGCGTCTTGGCGTATTCCGCTTTCGAATAGTCAGTACTTCCGTAAGCCATCGACTTGCTCTGGTCGATCGCTACATAGCAACGCCGATTGGTTTCGTCTTCGTATTGCTTGATGTAATAACGGTCCGTCCGCGCCAAGAGCTTCCAGTCCAAGTTGCGCGGATCATCGCCTAGCACATACGGACGGTACTCGGCGAATTCTACTGAAAAGCCATGCAACGGACTGCGATGCAAGCCCGTCGCGAAGCCCTCGGCAATCGTCTTGGCTCGCAAGGTCAGATTCTTGATTTGCATCAACGCCGCAGGGTCGATAAACCACCGCGACGCTACGCCTCGTGTGTCAGCAGGCATGAGGAATTTAACAAATTTTGATTTGAGATTTTAGATTTACTTCAGCCATCGCCACAAAAACTACGCGATGCTCTTGAGCAATGATTCAATACAGTCTTCCACGCTCACGCCTTCGGCTTCGGCTTTGTAATTGAGCAACACGCGGTGTCGCAATGTGGGAGCTGCCAAGGCCTTAATGTCTTCGATGGAAGCGTGCGAGCGACCCTCTAATAGGGCTCGGGCCTTGGCACCTAACACCAGCGTCTGGGCGGCTCGCAACCCAGCCCCCCAACTGACCCAATCATTCACGAATGCCGTCGCTTCCGGGCGCCCCGGACGCGTGGCTTCGACAAGCCGCACCGCATAGTCCGCCGTCTCCCGGGCAATGGGCACTCGCCGCACGACCTCTTGAAACTTGAGTACGTCTTCACCCGTAAACAGTTGTTCGATGGGATCGGAGCGTCGCGAAGTGGTTTGCAGCACGACCTCCAACTCTTCCGCGTGCGGCAAGTAGTCGATGAGTACGTTAAACATGAAGCGATCCAACTGCGCTTCCGGCAGTGGATAGGTGCCTTCCATTTCGATGGGATTCTGTGTGGCCAAGACGAAGAACGGCTCCTCCAACACATACCGCTTGCCCGCCACCGTTACCTGATGCTCTTGCATGGCTTCCAATAAAGCGGCCTGGGTCTTTGGCGGAGTGCGGTTGATCTCGTCCGCAAGGATCACATTGGCGAACACAGCTCCTTGTACAAACTGCAATTCCCGACCACCGTCGTCGCGTTGCTCGAGGATTTCGGTGCCCGTAATGTCGGACGGCATCAAATCCGGCGTGAACTGGATACGCTGAAACTTCAAATGAAAGATCTGCGCCACACTCCGAACCAATAGGGTCTTGGCTAACCCGGGTGCTCCGGTAATCAAGCAGTGCCCGCCGGCCAACAAGCTGATCAGCAACTGTTGCACCACGTCCTTTTGGCCGACAATTGTCTTCGACAGCTCCTGGTCAATGCGTGTCCGACTCTCCCGTAAATGCTCGACGACCGCTTGCTCTTGCTCGTCACTCAGTAATTCAACACTCACGCGCTAACTTTCTATAATTGATTTCGATTTTCAAAACGACTCAAACTGTATATTGACGTAGCGAAACTCGTCGCGAGTTTCGACACTTCTCGCTGATCGCCAACGTAGGTCAGCCTCTCCGAGTGACGCCGCAGCGATGCTACGGTTTTCCGAGTCTCGGAGAGACTCGGCTACGTGACTTGCCGACCGACTAGCAAGTTCATGCGACCAAACGGTTTACGACTTGGATTGGTGGCGATCAGCGAGAAGTTCCCGATTTTTGGCAATTAATGTTGTACGTTTGTTGTATTCAGTGCGTCATGGCAT
Source organism: Pirellulaceae bacterium (assembly GCA_041398985.1). GTDB lineage: Bacteria > Planctomycetota > Planctomycetia > Pirellulales > Pirellulaceae > Aureliella. The sequence continues at coordinate 53,082 of JAWKTR010000027.1, read as the reverse complement.
ATGTCACGATATTGATTCCTAACGGATATGACTTGGGGACCGCGTATTGCTGGAAATACTCATGGTTCTCTCCTTCGCGTTCCCAGCCGTCACCCAAGTCCGTGTTATGACAAATGAAAACCATCATCCGTCCAGCGGTATCGTAGATCGCTTTGTAATTCACTTCGCGCGTATCACTGCCACCTTCGTAGGATCGGCCGCCATAGAAACCATGAATAGAAGGCACCTGTGGTCGTTCGGTCATGGGATAGACGCATTGAAAAATTTCATGTTCCAGTGGCACCTCCTCCGGCTCAAACTCAGGGAACACACGTTTGATCTGGCCATAGAAATTCAGGTATTCGTAATCTCCCCAAAAATCATCAACCATCATGAATCCACCATTGAGCAAGTACTTGCGCAGCGCGTCCACCTCCTGTGGGCTGAGCTCCATATCGCCCGGTTCAATCATGTACAAAAATGGGTAGTCCAATAGTCGCGGATCGGTTAGCTCCAGCTTCTCCGGTATGGGATTGACTTTCATCGATGTCAATTGTTGCAGACGCAATGAGAAGTTCACGTCGCTGTCTGGATAATCCGTCGCCCATTTTTGGCGTCCCCAATTACGGTCCGAATAAATGACGCGCACAAAAGTAAACGTATCATGTTCGAAATTGGGATTGGACTCCCATTGGGGTTCGATTTCATAGTTCGCGCGACCACGCCCGCCGCGCCAACCTCGCTGCATGGCGATGATGGTGGTACACGTTGTACAGACGATCAAAGCCGCAACCAAAGTCGCCCAGGGTGAGAAATGCCTTCCCACAAGCGAACTCGACAAGCTCTTCGTTGTCCCTGCATGTGTTGTCCCTGCCATCGTGATTTCTGCCTTGGTGGTCGCGGCAGGCGCAGCCGACTCGTGGCTTGTTATCGATTGTCTCATGGGCTTGCGGGGGCTGGAGGAGAACCGGCGTCCGGGAGACGTGCGGTGGTTGGTTGTGCGGGAATAATGTCGATTCGGGTATCGCGCGCTTCGTGAATCTTCAGCAAAAGCGCCAATGCATCCTGATAACGCGGCGACAACTCAAGCGCTTTCAAGACCTCGCGTCGCGCTGCACCTTCTTGGGCATCGGCCAATAAAGCTTCGGCCAATTCGTACTGCAATCGCGCAGGATCGAGTGGCTGCATTTCCATCAAGGATCGTAGCGCATCGACGGAGTTCTCGGGTTTGTCCAGCCTGCGGGCCGCAGTCACTTGACTCTCATGGCCAGCCGCAATCAGAGGTTGGACGGCCATGACTTTCTGTGATAGCCGCCATACCAACTCCCAGTCCTCTGCACTTTGAGCAATCTCCAATAGCCGCAGCAGCGCAGGCAGATCGTCGCTTGACAAAGCTACAATCTGCTCCAGAGCCTCACGCTCTTGCTGCTCGTTCCCCAATTCGCGGGCCGCCACAGCGATGGACTGCAACGCGCCACCACTGTCCGTGTCCTGCGGGTAAAGCTCTTGCAAGCGTTCCGCCGCGACAATCGCTGCCGACCATTGTTTGGATGTCAATAGGCGCTGCACGAGCATCTGTTGTGCAAAATAGTTGGTAGGATCGTCCGCAATCAATTGCTGCAACGTTTCTAGTTGCGGAAACGGCGGCAACCCATCGCGCTCAAATGTTGTATCGGGCAAGAAATCCTCTGCCATGGCGGTGACATAACGCTGAAAATCATCGTCCAGGGCCTGCGTATCGCCATACCGCCGCGCAAAAGCCTCTTCGATTGGTACGCCCATCCCCAAATCATCCAACAGTTTCAGCAGCAGTGGCAAGCCATGTGCGTCAACTAGGTACCGCACCGCTAGTGATGATTCAAAGTAAGCGAATTGCAAATGCATGCCGCTCTTGGGATGCAAGAATGCTTCACTCAACCGCGACAAAGGCACAAAATCTTCGCCGAGCAACATCTGCTTGTACGTGGGAGTCATGCTTTGACCCCAACTCGGATCACGCTCTAACTCTTCATAGACTGAAATGCCTTCACTCAGCCAACGGGGCATGCGATTCTTGGTCTTGTTCAACGTGATAACGTGACAGAATTCATGCCAGAGTACCGAGCGCCAGTTTGACGGCGTATCTCCTTGCGAGGCAGGGCTGTTGGCTGTGATCAAATTACCGAAGCACACCCCCAAAAATCCCGCGCCCCCCGGCAGACCAAAGGTGCGAATGGCAAAGTCGCTTTGCTGCGGAAAGATCTCGACGGTAACAGGCTGCGTCAGCTGAATGTCATATTTCTGTCTCAATTCCGCCTGGGCAGTCTGCAACAACTCAACAACCTGTGGTCCATAGATCGCAGCTTCTTGTGCGTCCATGCGAACGACAAAGCCGGGCACTTCAATGGTCGTAAACTGAGCAAGACGTTTTTGCAGCGTCTTTAAATTGAATGCCATGACGTTGTACTTATCGCCCGCTGCGACTTGGTCAACGATCGACCATCCTTCGTCGTCTTGCCCAACCCGCAGAAGATCTTGGGCGAGCTGAAAACGAGCGGGTTGATAGTTCGGATTCATCTTCAAAGCTCGCCGCTGGTATTTAACCCCTTCGGCAAAGCGATAATGCTGGGACAGTGAAGAACCGATCATATAGTCGACTTGCGGATTCAAATCCCAGTGCTTGAGCGCCTCGCTTCGATGCTGGCCTTCCGCCTGGTAATTGCCGGTCAAATGCGCAATGGCAGCGCGCAACGCCCATGCGCGAGGTTCCTGTGGATTAACCGCAATGACTTGCTGCAACACCGCTTCCGCTCGATCGTAGGCCTCCGAGTCCATCGCATTTTCAGCTTGCATCAACAAGCTGTTGGTGTGTCGAGGATTCAATTCAAGTGCCGCCATCAATTGTTCAGTGGCCTTGTCCGTATCCGATGGTGCCCAAGCTTTGGCCAGCAGGTAGTGGATTTGCGGATCTTCGGGTCGCAGCTCGACGGCGGCTTCGAGCGACTTGACCGCTTCAACGTAGTCTGACTTGTCGAGCGCAAGTTCGGCGATGGCGATGTGGGCTTCGACAAAACGCGAATCATTTTTCAGCGCAAAATCGTAAAACGCATTGAGCACCGTCCGCGCATCTTCGCCTTCGCCCAGTAGGTAGCGCCCGATGGCTAACATATTTTCGCGGTCGGAATAGCGCCGCGCGCCGCTTGACCAACTCCGGGATTTCCGCCAAGAGTTGATTGCCTTTGTCTCCATCGCCACTGAAACGGTACGCGTCCGCCGCTAGGACTCGTAACGGAATACTATTGGAGAACTTGCTCGCAACCGTCTCATACACGTTTCGAGCTTCCGTGTAGCGACCAGTCGTCATCAACGACTCAACCAGCAACCGCGACCAGAAGTCGTTCCAGACTCCGCGTTCGACTTCGGCCTTGGTCAACTCAATACAAGTCTCGTAGTCGCCCGAGTAGAAAGCCGCGCGAGCCTCAGCAAAATCAGCGGCCTGAAGTTGTCGGGTTGCAAGCCACGTCATGCTCGCGAAGATGGCCAGCAAAATGGCCACGCCTCGACACGGCCTGCGCGCAAGGTTGTCGAGGATACGGAGGTACGGAAAAGACATGTAACCTCTCTAATTACAACTTCGAACTCTCAATGACTAACAACAAACAATCCGAGGCCGTGATAGCAGCGGCTGACTTGACTATATAGCGAGCCGTGCAACCCGTAACCTCCAACATAGCCCGCCGCTGCGCCCGGTGCATCTACCCTTAACACTTTTTGCCCACTTTAGGGCTCTTACTGGTGTCACTTGCAGTCCTACCAAATGACCTTATACTCCGCAGTTCTGCTCCCCAAGCGACCATTACGAGAACGTAATGTCATGGTAGCAGGCATACACCGTGTGCCGTCCGCAAACCGAGATTTACAAGCACGACCACTTCGCTTTCAACCGTCATTTCAACCATACCTGCAAATGCATTTTAACCGTTCACGATGTGTCGGCTTGTGTGGCAGGGTCGGGAGTCTTTTCAGCCTAAATCGCTCAACCTATTGGCAACCACATGTTCCCGCCAGCGGCATCGCATCGGTCGCGGACGCTGCTGAAAAGACTCCCGCCCCTTTCCGGTCGACTGCAAGTTGTGAACGGCCACCTACATTTTAACGTTCGCCACACGTTCAGGCCCTCGAAAGTTTGATCTATGCTCGCGACCGCCGTACTTTTGTACCTGATATTTACTGTCGCGCTGGGCCTGATTGCCTCCACGCGAGTCAAGGGCGCGAAGGACTTTATGGTGGCCGGTCGCTCACTGCCACTGTATATGAATTTCACCTGCGTCTTTGCAACTTGGTTTGGTGCCGAGACCGTACTTTCCGTATCTGCCACATTCGCCAAGGACGGATTGCGAGAGCTGCCTGGCGATCCATTTGGCGCTGCGGCTTGTCTGGTCCTGGTCGCAGTATTCTTCGCCAAGTCCTTCTACCGGATGGACCTGCTGACCATCGGCGACTTCTATCACAAGCGGTTTGGCAAGAAGATCGAAGTGTTTACTTCCATCGCGATTACATTGTCTTACCTAGGTTGGACCGGAGCACAGCTAACCGCCCTTGGCTTGGTCATGTCAGTACTCGGACAGGGCCTGGGGTATTCCTGGATGACCATCGACACCTGTATTGTGATTGGTGCCATTATCGTGATGTTCTATACCGTGCTCGGCGGCATGTGGTCCGTTGCCTTGACCGACATGCTCCAAACCGCCGTAATCATCATCGGTCTAACGGTGATCGCTTTCCTCATGGCCAACTTGGCTGGCGGAGCCGATAAGGTATTCAATACTGCCTACGAAACAGGGCGGCTGCAATTGTTTCCCGAAGGCGGCTCGCGACCGTGGCTGGCCTTCATCGCGGGCTTCCTGACCATTGCCCTGGGATCCATTCCCCAACAAGACGTTTTTCAACGCGTTACCAGTGCCAAAGATGAACAGACCGCCGTTCGTGGAACGCTGCTGGGCGGTACATTCTATTTCATCTTTGCCTTTGTACCCATGTTTATTGCCATGTCAGCGGTAGTGATTGACCCAGCTTACACGGCACTGTTTGGGGCAGAAGAGGAGCAGGAGGTTCAGCGAATTTTGCCCCAGCTAATACTAAACAAGACACCGTTTTGGGCGCAAGTCATTTTCTTCGGTGCCTTACTGTCCGCGATCCTATCAACGGCCAGCGGCACCCTGCTTGCGCCATCCAGCTTGTTTACCGAAAACGTACTGCGGCCACTCTTTCCAGCGATCAACGACAAGAACATGCTCCGCATCATGCGGATTGTGTTAGTCATTTTTGCTTGTGCCGCGACCGGCTACGCAATGTTCAGCGATGACACGATGTACAATATGGTCCAAAGCGCTTACAGCGTCACGCTGGTCGGGGCACTGGTCCCGTTGGCCGCAGGCATCTATTGGAAACGAGCGTCGACCCAAGGGGCCTTGCTCGCCATTGCATTTGGCATCTGTGTGTGGGGCCTGCTCCTGTGGTTTGTGCCTGAAGCCGATTTGGAACAGCCACAAACGCTTTCTGCCTTCAATTTGATCCCGCCCCAACTCTGCGGACTCATTGCAAGCTGCCTGGGCATGTGGGTCGGTTCTGTAATGCCCCAATGGATCGATGACCAGCGACTCGCTCTAGGATCGAGTGATCCCGCCTAACCAGCGCATCAGGGCTTAACGGCTACCACCAAGAACGATGGATTGGCGGCTTCCAACCGTAGCGCGTCCATTTGCTGACGACCTCGCGACAAATTCACCATCAGAATCTGTGGGTCACATTCCTTGGCACGCAACGTTTTTTCAGTCCCAGTGAGATTGTCCAAGCTGGCGACATTGACAACCAATCGACCACCGCGCCGCAGACGTCCCCAAGCCGCTTCTACCAGGCTAACCACGGAACGTCCCGTACCGCCAACAAACACGGCATCTGGGTCCGGTAATTCCTGCCAAGCTGTCGGTGCTTCACCCAAGATCGGCGTTAGGTTAGCGACCCCAAACGTCTTCGCGTTTTCAATCAGCAAGTTATAGTCTTCGGGGTCCATCTCAATGGCGTAGACCAGACCCGCTGGAGCAAGCTGAGCCGACTCAATCGCCACAGAACCGCTGCCGGCGCCAACGTCCCACACGATGCTATTTGCGCCCAAATCCAACTCGGCCAAAGCGATCGCGCGCACTTCACTGGGTGTCAACAATCCGCGTTTCGGGCGACTCTGCAAGAAACACTCGTCAGGATTGCCGAACAAGCGCTTGCCCTGCATCACCGCTGGGCGGTCCGGTACGCCGGGCAGTCGCACCAAGACCATCACATTCATACTGTCGAAGCGTTGTGCCGCGATCTCCGGCAACGTACCTCGCGTTACGCGTTCATCACGCGAGCCAAGATTCTCACAAACGTAAGCCGTAAAATAGTCGATGCCCTGTTCGATGAGCGCCGCCGCCAATTTTTGCGGTGGAGCTTCGTCGGTTGTGAACACACCGACTTTCTCTGCCGAGCGAATGCGCTGAACTACTTTGGGCAATGTCTGTGTAGCCAAGCTGGTTAGATAGGCTTCGTCCCAACTCTCTTTGACACGAGCGAACGCCAACTGCATGCTACTCACGTGCGGCAAGACCTCGAATCGATCCTTGCCCAATTTTTCACAGAGATAACGTGCAATTCCGTAGAACAGCGGATCACCACTTGCCAAGACGACCAACGGACTCGGCGCTGGCTCAGCAATCGTCGCGGCCACTTGGTCCAAGTCAGCACTTAGCGAAACCAACTTCTGGCCCCCGGCTTCTACCTTGCTTAGCAAGTTCCCGGGTCCGAATAGCGTGCCAGCGTTGTCAATGATATCCAAAGCCTGACGCGTTAGCCCCTCAAAGCCGTCGTCGCCAATACCAATAATCGTAATCTTCTCGCTCACGCATTTTGCTTTCGTTTGATTCGCACCGAGCACAGACATGACACGTTACACAACACAACGAGCCAATATGAGAAAACGGCTGCAATACTTGCAGCCGTTATGACGTTTCGTTGGCCATATTCGCGCTAGCCCAGTTTAGCGACGAAAGTTACGCAGAGAAAGAACTACCGCAGCCACACGATTTAACCGCGTTTGGATTTTCAAACGTGAAGCCCTGCTTCTCGAGACTGTGGTACCAGTCGACCGTCGTTCCATCGAGATACAAAGCACTTTTCTTATCCACTACGACAGCCACTCCGTGATGCTCGTAACGGCTATCAGCGGCATCATCAAACTTGTCGTCAAAAGCTAGTGTGTAATTCAAGCCACTACAGCCACCACCCGCGACGCCAATCCGCAAGAACATATCATCACCGAACTGGTGTTCCTCACGAAATTTCTTGACTTGGTTGGCCGCATTCTCGGTAAGTTGGATTGCCATGTAAAAAATCCCTCTAAATCTTTTTGGAAGGGTCACAGCAGATGCAGACCCGGAATGTTTCAGTCGACTGCGGCTCGCACCGCTAGCACTTATTATACTTTATACGCGCAGACCAGTAGCTTGGGCAAGCCACATTGTCGCCCCCCCTGTTTAGAGGGATCGGGTCAGGCTTTGGCCCAGACGATTCAAAAACACATGCGTCCCGTTACTCGGGCTGGCGCTGCAGAGCACTGATGATTTCAGCCAGCTTTTTCTCGGTCTCAGCCAGACGACGGTTGGCTGCCTGCAACTGGCCGCGCAACTCGACCACTTCGCGTTCCAGCTCCTGCTCACGAGCGGAAATGGCGTCGCTCGGCTCAACCAGGTCCGGCTTGTTGGCTGTTTGCTGACTCGGAATTGTTAAGGGACCTGTGCCTGGCGGCTCGGGTTGTCCCAGCTCGGTGGCTGGGTTACGGGGTGTTGCCCGACGATTTCCAAAGCGAATCGGCCCTTTTTCCTTGGGATTGGCTTGCATGGTCAGGCTGACAGGCTGAACTGAGAAACCGCGTGCGACCATGAACTGCACGAGATCGCCGGGGCGAACCGTTTCCATCCAACGCATCATATCAGCCGCACTGCTAATCGGTTGCCCAGCGGCTTCGATAATTGCGTCGCCTGCATGGATGCCCGCCTTGTCAGCCGGAGAGCCAGGGACCACGTTCGTAACTGCAGCTCCGCGAAACACACTGATACCAAATTGCTGACGGAATGAGGGGGTCAAATCGTTGACTAGTATTCCCAACCAGGCGGGTTCGCCTTCGGCCACTGCCTCTACCGAGTCGCTACCCATTGCAATGCGGGCAGCCAATTCAGCATCCATGAGCACACAAGTTAATTGAATATTTCGTCCGCCGCGTGAGACCAAGAATCGCACGACCTGGCCAGGCACTGCTGGAGCCAGCTGAGCAGCCATGTCGTCAATATTTGCGATGGCGGTCCCATCGACGGCTTGAATTCTGTCCCCCACTTCGAAGCCCGCCTTCCAAGCGGGCGAATCCGGTGTAATGTGCGAAACGCGAAGCCCCAGCCCGCCACCGACGACACCTTCAACCTCCAGGCCCAGCCAAATCGGTCCTGCAGGGGGCTGCGGTTGATCATCGGGTACGGGAGCGGGTGTCAAAGGAATCCCCGGTGTACCCGACTCCAGAATCGATGGAATGCTACTCAGCGGCTTTTCCGTTTGCGGGGTGGGGCGAGCTGCGTTGGGAGCCGGCAATTCTTCAGTCGATTTCTGGGCAGGCTGCTGCGCCGACGATTCGAGTTGCGATCGCACTGCAGCTTCTAGCTTCTCCAAGAACTGCGCCTGAGCATTCGCGCCACCCCAGAATGCACTGACAAAGACTATCGAGATCAATTTTTGATGATTCACGTAGGCGAGATGCATGCTACTATCCTTCCATATATTCCGCGAAACCTACAACTATTGTAGCGTTCCGCAATCTTCGTCATCATTGTGCGACAGCAAATGAAAGCCTAACAACACTCGATTTGCAAATACCAGCGAGACACTTGGTAAAGTAGGGAAACTACGTTGCTTTACGCAGTGACCAATATGTCCTCTGCGAGGGTGCAATAATCCAATATTGGGAACAGAATCGTTTGATCACTAGCCGAGTTGATCCAGCTCATTTTGCATCAGTTGCACGCTGGTTGCATCGCGACTTGCCAGCCTCGGAATTCGCGGCGTTGATTGAACAGCGGCATGGTCTATCAGCAGCTTGCCCTCAACCGCCGATGTACCAGGTCACGATTTCGGGCACACCGGTCGTAGCTGCTTACTTCAATCATCTGCCTGGCAGTGTTGCCACTCTGGGCGGCGTGCGCGCCAATGCGGGGCAGGAGCCAGTGGCGACTGAACTGATTCGGCAATTAATGGGAGAGAGCCGAACAGCAGGTATTGAACAGATTCAGGCGGTGATGAATAGTGAGGACAAGGCGACACAACAACTGGTGGCTGCGGCTGGCATGCGTCCGTTGACGGTTGTGCAACATCAGTGGGCAGATTTGGCGACGATCCGAGCGCATTTGCGGGCCGACACAACACTCAAAGTTGGCAAGCTGTGTTGGCAGCCTGCCACTGAATTCGCCCGCTGCAGAATGGCCAAACTCATTGTCCAAACATTCATCGGTACGCTTGACTGTCCTCAACTGAACGGTCTACGGAGCGAAACCCAAGTGCTCGACGGCTTCCTGGGCGGCCGCGCTTTGCGGGAGCAAAACTACTGGGAAATACTTCGGATCGACGGATTAATTGCTGGATGTGTGTTGCTTAGTAGGGCTTCAGCAAACGTTGCAGAGCTGGTGTACATGGCCTTGCTGCCTGAATACCGTGGGCAGCGAATGGGAAATCTGCTGATTCAGCGCGGTTTGGAATTGTCACAAAGACTCCAAGCGGAGTTTATGGCATTAGCCGTCGATGAAAACAATTGGCCAGCCTTGCGATTATATGCCAATTCTGGATTTCGCCCTCATTGCCGGTTGGCAGTTTGCTGGTTACCACCCGCAAATTCGTGGTAACCGTTCACGATGTACCCAGATTGTGTGACAGGGTCGGGAGTCTTCTCAGCCCAAAATTGCGCAACCATTAGCAACTACATATCCTGCCAGAGGTATCGCATCGAAGGCGTACGCTGCTGAAAAGACTCCCGACCCTCTATCACATCACGATTTTTAAAAAATCCTAAGGGTCGCGTCTCCGCCGTAGCTGCCATACGAGTTAGTCCGCTCGACCATTGCGCTTTGCTTTGCTGCGGCAGGAGCCCAAGGTTGTCAACACTCGAAAAAAATCTTCCTTTTATATCTTCGGCAGCTCGCCTATAATTCATATATCAGCAGCCTAGACATAAGGCGGCTTACCTTTTCAAACGTAACCGTTCACGATTTACCAGCTTGCGACAGGGTCGGGAGTCTTTTCAGCCCAAAATTGCTCAACCCACGAGCAACCACATGTTCCTACCAGCGGTATTGCATGGGAGATGGGTGCTGCTGAGAAAACTCTCGACCCTTTCCTGTCTGATCCAAGTTCGTGAACGGCTACATTCAAACTTCCCTCCCCTGACTGATTTTCTTAACCCATGTCCTCCAAGTTGCGATCATGCAGCGGATTTCTGTTCGCGCAAGCAGAAGAAGTCTGGGAGACCGGTAAATTGATTGATTCCTACCTTGCTGTTCCTCATACGGCTCAACCCTAATTCTGTCCTTCCCCCGCGCTCACCTACACCGCAACGCGGTACCTTTTCGTTTTTGGAGCACAACCATGACTGGCCAACGACCTTCGCGCTGGCGGCCTGACCGCAATCGTCGATCATCTTCTGCGAATTCGCGCGCATCCCAGTCAGATCCTGCCATTGAGGAGCGACTGCGCGAACTTGATTCTGATCGCGAGCCAATGAGCCTTGCGGAAGAGATCTCGCGCGAATCTCGTGGCGGTGGTGGTGCAGTGCGTCCAGCAAGTGATGGCACAAAGCAGGAATCTTCATTCGCTGAACTCCAGCGGATGAGTGAAGAGGAGTTGGCAAGAGTTGCCGAAGCTGAGAATGTCGACGGTCAGTTGAGCAAGCGCGAACTCGTGTTTCAAATACTAAAGGCACGCTTGAAAAACAATGGATTAATGTTCGGCGAAGGCACTTTGGAAATCCTGCCTGACGGCTTTGGATTTCTGCGCAGCCCACGACACCACTATATTTCATGCCCTGACGACATATACGTTTCGCCCAGTCAAATCCGTCGTTTTGGGTTGCAAACCGGTTCAACGGTGGCTGGCCAAATTCGTCCGCCCAAGGAAAACGAACGCTACTTTGCCCTACTGCGCGTCGAAGCGATTAACTTCCACGATCCCGATCAGCGGCATCGTCGACCGCCATTCGATGCTTTAACCGCCTTGCATCCAGATAAACGTATCGTGATGGAGACGACGCCAGAAGCCATCGAGACGCGAGTGATTGACATGATCTCCCCGATTGGATTCGGCCAGCGTGGTCTAATTGTCAGTCCGCCGCGAGCTGGTAAGACCGTGCTGATGCAGAAGATGGCGCGGGCAGTAACGACCAACTATCCGGAGGCTTACGTAATCATGCTTTTGATCGATGAACGCCCGGAAGAGGTCACCGACATGGATCGCGAGGTGCGTGGCCCGAATTGCGAAGTTGTCAGCAGTACCTTCGACGAGCCCGCATCAAGGCATATCCAAGTTGCCAATATGGTGTTGGAAAAAGCCAAACGCATGGTCGAGTATGGCGTCGATGTCATCATATTTCTCGACAGCATTACCCGCTTTGCTCGAGCTTGGAATGGCGAGTGCGCGCAGAGTGGCAAGTTGCTAACCGGAGGCCTAGACGCCAACGCTCTACAGAAGCCCAAAGCCTTTTTCGGATCGGCTCGCAAAGTTGAAGAGGGCGGATCGTTGACGATCATTGCAACCGCCTTGGTAGATACCGGAAGTCGCATGGACGATGTGATCTTTGAGGAGTTCAAGGGGACAGGCAATCTGGAAATTGTCCTCGATCGCAGTCTCGTGGATCGTCGCATTTGGCCAGCCATCGATATCAATGCGAGTGGCACACGGCGCGAAGAAATCCTAATGGATCCCGAGGAACACAAACGCGTATCTGCTTTGCGCCGCGTATTGGGCGAGATGAACGCGCCCGATGCCATGGAAAAGCTGACCGAAAAGCTGCGTAAATCCAAGAGCAACGTCGAGTTCCTGATGAGCCTCAAGCCAAACTGATTTCCCTCCCTTGAGGTAACCGTTCACAATGTGTGCTTGTGTGATAGGGTCGGGAGTCTTTTCAGCCTAGCTCGCTTACCCCATTAGCAACCACATGTTCCTGTCGGCGGCATCTCATCGGTGTCGAAGTGCTGCTGAAAAGACTCCCGACCCTTTCCTGTCTGATCCAAGTTTGTGAACGGCTACTCCTTGGCTACTTACTAAGATCGAGACATAGGATGGATTGATCATCGCGCAGTAGAACCTGCGTACCGACCAGAACAGGAGCTTGGCGAGTTTTTCCAGCAACGTTAGCACGTCCCAGCTCCGTATAACCAGCGCGATTCACAGAACCCAATACCAAATCGCCAGTCATCGAAGACATCAGTAGCTTTCCATCGGCCAAAATCGCATTGGACTTTCCAAAGCGAGATTCGCGCCACAGTTGTTTCCCGCTGGTAGCATCTACGGCTACCAAATGCGTTACCGGCCCCGCACCGCCCACGTTGTCAAATCCAAAAATGACGCCGTCGATAACAATGGGTGTTTGCCACTCGCTCCGTAGACAACTCTTAACACCAAACGATTCCCAAATTGGTTTCACTTGGAAATCTGAATTGCCCTTGCTAATTCGTAGCATTGCGGATCCATGGTCTTCGCCAGCGGATATTAGTACTCCATCGCCAACTTGAACTGGATTGGCTGTGTTGCAATTGTAGTCCGTTGCAAACTCGTATGACCACAACCGGTCGCCCGACGTTGGATCGATACCCAGCACTTGATTGCCAATCAACGCCACGACCTGCGACTGGCGACCAATCTGAAACAAGCAAGGTGACGAATAGCCCGCTGGACCGCTGCCAGTCTTCCACATGATCGAACCTTGGTCCAGTGAAACGCCGACGACCGCAGCGTCAGGTGCGCCGGCATGAACAACGACTACTTCGCCAACGACTAATGGCGAGCAGGACATGCCGTAGTCCGAAACCGTACCACCGAGTTGAGCCACCACGTCAGTCTGCCAAAGGGGCTTTCCGATCTTGGCATCCAACGAAACCAATTCGCCTTGACCTGTAAACACCAGTACTTGATTGCCGGACACGGTCGGCGTCGAGCGGGGACCGTCGCCCTGCGAGTTCTTATAGGCAGCAGCGATGCGCTGCCGCCAGACTTCCTTGCCATTCGCGAGGCTCAAAGCAACGGCGTATTGTCCGTTTTCGTCTTGGTCCAGCGTATAGACACTACCGCCGGATACTGCGATTCCCGACATGCCCGTACCTATCGCTGCTGACCATAGCCGTGTTGGGCCATTGGGTGGCAGTTGGTTAGGGAGCTCTACGCTGGCTGCGACCCCATTGCGATTGGGCCCCAAAAACTGTGACCATTCACCTGTGGCTTGACCAAGGCAAGCCGTAGGAGCGCCAACAGCGAAAATTGCGAGTAAGGTCAGTTGAATTACGCGCGTCTTGGTGTCAAACATAGGTTGTGTTCCGGTGAAAAGCCTACTGCAGCATCTGAGTCAAATGATCTCATGGATGACGTGTCCGTGAACATCGGTCAAGCGGCGGTCGATGCCATCGTGCCGAACGGTCAATCGTTCGTGGTCAATGCCGAGCAAGTGTAAGATGGTAGCATGAACATCATAGACTTGCGTAGGTTGGTTGCGATCGAGTGGTTTGTAGCCCCAAGGGTCGGATTCACCATAAGTCACGCCGCCTCGAATTCCGCCGCCAGCCAACCAATTAGTGAACACGTACGGATTATGGTCGCGACCTGTACCGCCCTGAGAACTTGGCATGCGTCCAAACTCCGTCGTCCACAGCACGATCGTATCTTCCAACATGCCACGTTGCTTCAGATCCTGCAACAACGCAGCTGTGCCAATGGCCATGCCCATTGCCAAAGGCCCATGCTCACGCTGTAGGTCTTCATGGGAATCCCAGTTGCGACGCGGAAAGCTGTTGTCATTACCTGACCAGATCTGCACGAAGCGGACGCCACGTTCCAGTAAGCGCCGTGCGATCAAACACTTGCGTCCAAAGTACTCGGCTTCCTCGGCAGGATTGATCTCGGCGGGATAGGTGGCTCCCAATCGATCGAGTCCATACATTTTCATCGTTTGCGTTGACTCGCCCGAGATGTCGAGCGCCTCGGGAGCACTTAATTGCATAGCTGCAGCCAACTCATAGGAGCGAATGCGAGCTTCTAGCCGCGAATCGCCAGTTCGCGCCTGCCGATGGCTCTCATTCAGGCGATTGAGTAGTTGCACACCATCGCGGTCTCCCTCGGGAGTGACATAGTCGGCTTGCGCATACAGGTCTTCGATGGGATTTTCGCGCTGCGGAAATATCGCCGTGCCTTGTGAACTGGCAGGCAGGAAAGCTGCGCCCCAGTTCTTGGGGCCATTGCTGGCGAATCCGCGATGGTCGGGCAAGACAACAAACGTCGGTAAGTTATCGTTGATCGACCCCAAGCCATAGCTGATCCAGGAACCCATGCCCGGGAATCCAGGCCGGTCGAAGCCGGTGGCTTGCAAATAGGTAGCTTGCGAATGCACTCCGGTCTTACCAACCATGTTGTGAATAAAAGCGATATCATCCACACATTCACCGAGCGGTGCGACGACTTCGCTCAGCATTTTCGCCGATTGGCCATACGGCGAAAACTTGAATGGAGACTTCATCCATGGTCCCAGCCCATTTTGAAACGCCTCGACATGTTCGCCAAAATCTGATTCCTGGCCATGGATCTTTTCCAGCAACGGCTTGTGATCCCACAAATCGATATGACTTGCGGCACCGCCCATAAACAACTGGACCACACGGCGTGCTTTAGGTGGATGGTGCAGAACTTCGATCGCACCACCCGCCACCGCTGTTTCGCATTGCATCATGGTGGTCAACGCGAGCGCGCCGAATCCGGAGCCTGATTGTGCTAAGAATTGTCTGCGATTGTACATCGTCGAAATGCCTTGAAATCTCAATCCACTTGCACCGCCACTGCGACAGGGGAGCAACGAATTCAACGGTTCATTTGTGTAGAACAGACGCTTAATCTACAAACACGAATTCACTCAAGTTAAACATCAATCGACCTAAGTTTGGCAAGCCATGCTTACGCGTGTAGTCGACCAGTGCGTCGGTTTCAGCTTGGGTGGGCGGACGCTGTGTCACCAGGTTAAACGCTCGACGCACCTGGGATTCAGGCTCACCGCGCTCGCGCCCGAGTCTTGCAGCGAACTCTTCCGCCATGACTAAATTGAATTTATTGTTCAGCAGCGTCAATGCTTGCAGCGATGTCAGCGTCTCTGAACGGCGAGGAGTACTCTGCGACGAATCGGCGCAGTCGAGTGTCGTCATATATGGATTCGGTTGCGAGCGAGCGATAAAGCGATAAATGCTCCGGCGATGCGAGGCTTCATCCGCAGGATCAAATTTATGATATTCGAAATGTGGCGAGTGCTCCGTCTTCTCCAAGACGAATAGATAATAGCCTGGGCCACCCATCTGCCAGTTCATCGATCCACTGACCGCCAAGATCGAATCACGCACTTCCTCCGCTGATAAACGTCGGCGATTGGCGCGCCATAGAAATTGATTGCCGCCATCGCGGGTTGCATTCCCCGCATGATCCGCCGACGATTGGCGATAGGTGTTGCTGGTGACAATCTGCTTGTGCAACGTCTTGAGTGATTGTCCACCGTCACGAAACTCAGTCGCCAGCCAATCCAACAACTCTGGATGCGTCGGCTTCGCGCCCATGCGTCCAAAGTCGTTTGGGGTGGCGACAATGCCTTGTCCAAAGTGGTACTGCCAAACACGGTTGACAATCGACCGCCACACCAGCGGGTGATCGGCAGCGGTGAGCCACTGAGCGAGCTTTGCACGCCGCTGCGCTTCAGTAAGACTCGCGTCGAATTGCCACGTTGACTCGCGTGAAAGGGGGATCACGCCAGGAACTGCTGGCTCACCTGGCTGCGTTACCTCGCCGCGCGTCAAGACAAACACGTCGCGTGGTGTCCCTTGCGTAGGTTTAAAGTTCCCTTGGGCCGTAAAATTGGTAGCTGCCGCGTAGACAAATTGCGGAGGTGGCAGTTGTGCAAGTTGAACTTCGAGCGCCGCATGCTTGGCGGTTAGCTCCTTGCGGTCCTGCTGCATCCGCGGTGCGGTGACGGCAGCGAGAATCTCATCACGAACGGCTTTGGCCGCAGCTATCTTTTGGTCCAATTGTTCGTCACTGGCGCGCGGCCATTTCCCATCGACTAGGTTCGTTTGCGCCCAACGTTTGGGCGCTTCGATGGAATCGGCTGCTGTAACGCTCGCGCCCGCGGCCACGTTTTGATCATTGACGTAGACTTCCAGTTCGGCCAACGCAAAGATGAAGTCCTCCGCACGTTTGGCCAGTCGTGTAGCTGTCACGCGCACCCGGCTTACTGAACGATTCGATAGTTCGATGGACACGGCGGTAAGCTTCGGATTCGGAAAGTCCTGTGTCGTCGAGTCTTGGATCGTCGACCAGTTGCCCTGTGCGTTTGCCGTTTCAATCCGAAAACGAACCGGGAAGCCAAAACCATCCCCAATCCCATTGAATGTGTCGCTACAAGCGTGTAACACGATCCGCTCCGGCTGGGCCTCGACAGGCAATTGAACTTCTACCCACTTTTCGATGTCTGGCGATTGAACGATCTGACTATGGTAGCCATGTTCGGTGGGATACTGCGGCTCCTGAAGTTGTTCAAGCTCCGCGACTTCGGCTCTAGCCTCAGCCAAAGCAGATCCGCCAGCCAACTCGATCACGGAATTAATTTCTGCCAACCGTTCGCTGAACTGATTGCGTTCTGATAGAAGTTGACGACGCTGTTCGGCTATTACCGGGTCAGCATCAAACGGGCGTTCGGCTCGATCGACTGCAGCAAACACAGCTTGCAGCCCATAGTAATGTTCCTGCGTGATCGGATCGAATTTGTGGTGATGGCAGCGAGCGCATTGAACCGTCAAGCTACAAAAGGTGTTCAGCACACCAGTGACCATGTCGTCCCGATCCAGGTTGCGAGCTACTCTGCCATCGATTTTCGCCTCTGGTACCTCCACATGACCGATGAAATCCCAAGGCCCCGCAGCGATGAACCCCAAACCGACTATACCATCGGACTCCCCGGGAAATAACACGTCACCAGCAATTTGTTCTTGCACAAAACGAGCGTAGGGTTTGTCATCGTTGAGCGATCGAACCACGTAGTCGCGATACGGCCATGCATTGGGACGCAGTTTGTCTTTATCGTAGCCGCATGAATCAGCGTATTTGACGACGTCCAACCAGTGCCGCGCCCAGTGTTCGCCATAGTGTTCCGATTCGAGCAGTCGATCGACCAGCTTTTCGTAGGCTTGTGGATCGGGATCGGCAATAAATGCAACGACCTCTTCGGGAGTCGGCGGTAGTCCGGTTAAATCGTAAGTCAGCCTTCGGATCAGCGTCCGACGGTCCGCACTAGGCGAGTGCATCAGACCCTGCTCGTTGAGCTTGGCAAGCACAAATCGATCGATGGCAGAACGAGCCCAGTCGTCTTCCACGTCGGGAACTTCGGGACGTTTCAATGGGCGATAGGACCACCAATCGAAATCATCAATTTGTGGCGGTTGCATTTCAAAATGTTCCGGCCAGCGTGCTCCCGAATCAATCCACTGGCGAATGACATCAATTTCGTCGGTGCTGAGCGGCTTCGCGTCCTTGGGCATCCGCGCGTGGCCATCAACGGGCGTGATGACTTCCAGCAATTCGCTTGCTGCAGCATCCCCGGCCTCGACATAGCCACTGGCTAGGAATTTCTTGGAGTTGTCGGCCGAAAATTCGCCCTTCGGTTCAGTGCCGCCATGGCAACTCAAACAACGCGCTGCCAGAATGGGCGCTACTTGCCGCTCAAAGAACTCGTCCGCGCCTAGCGCAGGCGCAGTAACAGATACGATTGCTACGACGACAAGCCTAGATATAGTGTGTTGGTGTGTCAGTAGCACGTGTGTCATCCCGGTTACACGGCAGGATCTGTGGCGGGTAATCTACCAGGATAATAGCTGGCGGCCCCGCGTGCGATACCTGCCTCGGTAGCTTTAACCAGCCTCGCCAGTGCGCTAATCTGTTGAGTAAGGCATTGGGATTCGCCATTGCACACCCCTGACATCCGCAATTCAACCGCACACCGCAGTAGGTTTCAAGAATCATGAATTATCAGCTATGCGATTCGTTTTGCTAACTCTAATTCCTAAATAACTGACGAATTCCGTACGTGAAGAAGCTGGCGATACCGAAGTTGAGCGTTTCCTCGCAAGGTGAATAGCGGAGATAGAGCTTGTCACCGGGTTTGACGAGCAGTCGCTCTGCGTCATATGCAATTGCCTGTTCGAGATCAACTTCAATGGTATATTCGGACCCATCAGGACGCTCGCGGAAAATAAACAGTTGCGTAGCTGCAACGCCCGTAGAAGCACCTAACCCACCTAGGCCACCACCTCCGCCACCGCTGCTTGGCTGACCGTAAGAGTAACCGGCAATCGACATGGCTTCGAAAATATCAATGTCGTAGTCGCGAGGAAGCAAGTGTTCTCCGCCCGGAAGTAGACCCGACGTGTAAAACACTTCGGTGTCACGATTGCTGATATAAACGATGTCGCCTTCATTGAGGATGACATCTTGTGGATTGAGTGTTAACTGTTGCCCCTCATAGATCCGCAGGGGAATGACGGTTTCTGGCCCATCGACCAATCCAAGATGGCTTACTGCATAGTTCGCGGGTCCGGCGCCGGCCGGATTGAAATCCGTAACGTCTACCACAACGCCCAATTCCTCTAGCTCTACACCTGGCGCTGCATTTCGATAAATTTTTACCTCATTCTTGGCACGTAGCCCTGGCAGCCCACCAGTAGCCATCAACGCGTGCAAAACGTCATTCTTATAAGCTGGAAGATTGACCGTAGCACCACGCGCGGTATTGTCCGCCAGGCCTTCACTACCAGTATCTTCTCGAACGACTGTGATACTGTAACTTCGCGGGCGAAAGAGCGTCACCAGGGGGATCGTGTTATTGTCCTTGAGAATCTTGCGTTCGACGTAAGCCTGCCTAATCGCCTCAGTTAGTTCTTCTACTGTCAACCCCTCGACAGTGATGGGCTGTATGGCTGGTAGCGTGATCTTTCCATTGGCAAGCACTACATAGGGAATGCCAACCGCCGGTGGAAGCTCACTCGACGGATCTGGATAGTGAATCGGTGGAGCGACGGGATCTGCTGCTGGATCCGAATAGGGGATAATGCCTGGTATGTAGATGCCGATTACGTCGCCAGGTGCAAGTAGATATTCCTCTGGCGGACGTTGGGTCAATTGTGTGATATCAATCGGTACCAAACCACGTTTGGGTGTAGCGCGGCACTCCTGAGGCAGAGTCCTTGCGGCTGTTCCCTTGATCTTAAAAGTTATTGCTTGACAACCAGTCAACAAGCACGCCGCACAGAGAGCGCAGGAAGTAACCAACGTATCCCAACGAACTGGCATTATCGAAATCCTTTTCATTGCCCCGTTTTCGATCCATCGTTTCTTGCCATCGACACTATCTTTCGAGTAAGAACAGTCCGATGTGCTCGTGCGGGGCAGTTGCAATAATGCTTGCAAAACCACCAATTAACAATGGTAGGACAATGGGAAAACTCACGCTGATCGTTTAACTCGGATTAGACGCGATGTGAGTACGGCAGATTTGAGCCGCGACGCGTAAGCGGCCGCGGCGCACGGGGTCCGAGGTTAACGCGCGGGCTTAAAAACATGGCCCGGTGCCTGACGGCCCACGGCTCACGAAGCAGTCAAGCTCAAAGCCAGACCTTAAGTCGCCCGTCCAACATGTCGGGCAGCTTTTTCTCTACGGCTCGTTGCACCTGACGCGCGTTGTAGCGCACGCTGTAGTGGGCGGCAATGATCAGTTCATTCTGGAATTGATCCCGGCGGGCTACAAAATCATCCAAATGCATGTGGCCATGCTTGTGAATTTTTTCCTTACGATGTCGGGGAGCTACAAAAGTCATTTCGGTGATCAACACTTGGGCTTGCAACATGTCGGGATTGTCATCCAGTCCCGGTGGGCTGGTGTCCCCCGTGTATGCCACCATGGGCTTGCGCACTTCGGCGCTTACTTGCGTTCCTGACAAACGCAGATCGCGTATTTCATTTCCAGTCAAAGATTGAAACTCAGGCTTCAACTTGCTGCGACGTTCCCAGATTAAATATCCAACGCTGGGGACCGTGTGCGTTGTCTTATGGACGGTCATAACCAATTCCCGTGAGAGCTCGATTTCATCACCCGACTCAACAGTCACCAGTTCGCAAGGCAGACGGCCACGATCCAGTCGCGAAACGGCTCGCAACATCGCGTGTACTCCATCTAAAGCGTGCGCAGGCAAGTAGATCGTCGGCGGCTCCATCTTCATCATGCGTCGACGAGCAATGTACACGGGCAAAGCAGCAATATGGTCCAAGTGCGAATGCGTGATGGCCCACGTCGCGGTCCCCATGAAATCCCAGGGCTGGGCTCCGAGGTCAAAGCCAATTCGCATTTCGGGAATGCGCCAGTAGCTTTGTACCGCTGCTCGCGAATAGCCTTCGATCGTTAAAGCGCGGTGTTGATGGGTCAAGAAGGGTGCGTTGTCGAGCATGAGTTTAGCTTGATTGCGAAGCGAAGAATGCGGCAATTCCACCAGCCGAATGCGTAGGATAGTAAATTCAGCCGTTTGTACTAGGCTTGTTTGAATCGGGCCTGACACTCTCCAGCCAGAAAGCAGTAACAGGACAGGGTCACACAAAGGGGGCCACAGCAGGACAGTCAGAGTTGGCGCAAAGTTCGACGAAATCGCTTGGCTTCTGAGTTCTATTCGGCCAAGAATTCCGGTGGAATGGGAATGTTGGCAGCATCCGCGATGGGACGGGTAGTAAGCGAGATCATCTTTTGTCCGGTTGCAGTTGGGTCGTCCATCACCACCCAAATCAACTTCTGATCGTCCGATTTCAAGTCTGCAGGTTCTGGATTGCCACGTTTGGCTACATCTGTCAAAGCGTCGCGGACAGAACCTCCGTCAACCTTGAAGTCTCGGAGTTGTTGATTGCGCGTAATGCCTGACTTTTCAAACGCATCACCGTCCAAAGCGAACCGCAGCTTCGGCGTACCCGCTGGCAAACCGGCGTTGGCCTCTTCGCCAATCAAGCTCAAAGCCACCTCGATCGGCTCTTGGTCGAAGGTCAACTTGATGGCCCGTCCCAAATACTCTTCGATCGTCAGTGGTTTGGCCTCAGGTACCGCCGCGACCGCCCCGGCTTGATTGCTAGCCATGGTCGCTCCATCTTGCAAGGCAATCCAACTAGCTAACATCAGATTGGGAGCAGCTTCTGGGGCCAAGTATGCGTTCATGATCGCCGTGCCGTCTTCAACACCGTATCGTGCATGCGAACTAAATGCTCGCAACATCTGTGGGTATCGCAACGCCAAGCCACGCCAATAGGAATGCGGAGATTCTTCGACGAACCAGTTTTCTACGGTCGTCGGCAGGTCCGTGATCTTCGTGTGCATGTCCGCAATCAAACCTGGAGCTTCGCGATCGCTGGCACCCACGATCTGCACTTCGACATACCAGCTAGGATCGAGCTGAGTCTGGAGCAACGCGGCACGTGTATCCGATCCGAGCAAGGATTTCAGTTCGTTTTGCAACCTAGCTGGCCCTGCTGCCAACAACCCGCGCCCCTCGGAAAAGAGATAGCGCGGAGACGCGACGATCGAGATATCAGCATTCCGATTGGAGGCTTCGCGCATGGATTGCATTTGCGATGTCAAAGGGCCGGCCGCGCCGCCCATCTCCGCTACTTCGCGCATCAACACGGCCGGGCCTACGCTGAACACTGAAATGCTCTGTGAATCGATGAGCGGCTGTTCCATTACGTAATACGCCCAATCGTCGTCCGTCGCCAGCAACTCCTGCTCGCCGACTTTCGCCTTCGCGGGGTTGCCCCAGCCCGCTTTCAACGTTCCAAGCGGCGTGGGCTGCAACATTTCTACGCGATACACCACCTCCGGTAGCGCACCGGATGATTTCGCAGAATAGAAGCCGACGGTAACCTGTTTCAGCGACTCGAGTGGTTGTCCAGCGCGTTTGGCGACGACTTGTAGCAGTGGCGAGGCTAGGTCGTTGAAGGCTGCTAGTAGCGTCTTCTGGCGCTCGCCGCTCAATAGGCTCGATGGACGTATCGATAGAAACATCTGCCCGCCAGGTGGCAACAGATCCAAGTCAATCGCGCAGGCGGAACGGGAGGCACCCATAATTGTGTCATCATCGTCCACGATCGTGTAATAATCTAAACGCGGATCACGCTCGATCACTTGTCCAACATCATTGGTGCTCGGTGGTATGTAGCCTCCGCGCGCCGTCTCCTGTTCGGGCGGCTTGCCGGGTTGCAAAGCGCCGCTTAGCTTCAGAATGACCAGCACGACGATCATGAACCCGCATCCACTCACCACCGGCATCAGCCATTTGTTACCACGCTTTTTCTTGCGCCGCACCGGAGACGGCTTAGACAATGATTTTGCAGGTTGCGGTTGGATTGTATTGGTGTTGGTAACAGGTGCTGCCTCAACGGCTTCGGATGCTACGACCAGAACACTCGGCTTGGTTGCAGTACGTTCCTCCTGCTTAGCTTTTTCTTGATTGGGATTCGCTTGACTGGATTTTGCAACAGTCGCTGTGACGGCAGTTTTAGGTTGAGGTTGAGTTTTAGGTTGAGTTCTAGGTTGAGGTTGAGGTTGAGGTTGAGGTTGAGCTTCAGCTTCAGTTTCGGTTTTGGTTTTGGTCTTGGTTTTGGTGAGTGCTGTAACCAACTGTGGCTCATCAGCATTGGGGGGCGCAGGCTTGGGGGGCGCAGGCTTGGGTTCGATGGCTGCCGACGTTTTAGACTGTTCCAGCGGCTGTTCAATCTTGGGAGCGGGTTTCGGTTTAACCGTCTTACCAGTTGCTACGACACGTTCGGCTTCTACCAACGCTTCGACAACGGCCACCGCTGAAGGAAAACGGGCGTCAAGATTCTTGGCGAGGCAATGCTCAAGGCACCGCGCAAGTGGTTCTGGATAGTTGCCATTGTCTGGCAAACGACTGGAAGCAGTGGTTTGTCTGGCGAGAATCTGCTGAGTGGTCTGGCCTGTAGCGGGTGGTACCCCCGTCAGGAGCCACCACCACGTACAACCCAGGGCATACACGTCACTGGCCATCGTTGGCAATTGTCCTGGCGCGACGAACTCTGGTGCTAGAAACTGAGCCGACTTTAGTTCGCCCAATTTCTCCCCCAGGATACCGACGGCACTTTCATCCAGCGTGGCCGTCCACAGCGAGATTGGATCGCGAAGCAGGCAACAAGCCGGTGGATCACTGGCTACATCAATAGACATACGGTCTGGCAACACCCGCCCGTGAACGAGATTGGCCGCATGCATGGCCGCTAGCGCTGAAGCAATTTGTTTGACAATCACCGTCGCTGTAGCGGACGTCGGAGTTTGTTTGTGGAAGGCTTCTGTTAACAAACTGCCGCTTACCGGAGCGACTTGCAGTTGCAACTCACCATTGACCAACTCGGGCACCAGCACGGATTGCAGGTGCGGATGCTGTACGCTGGCCAACTGCAATCCGCGCGGCAACGATGGCGCGGAGGTTTTTAACGCCTGCAGATTTGCAGAGGACAGCCACCGAGCCCAGGTGGCAGGTGGTGACCCGGCCTTGGTTAAATCGACCTTGGCAACCAACTGCCAGCTTGACCACAACGGAAACTTGACATTGCCGAGTATCGTCCACGGACCACGATGCAGGGGTTTATCCGACTGCCCGGCCAGAATTTTTGCTTGATAATTGGTGAGTCTTCCCGAGGCGATCAGCGCTTGCAGCACCTTGAGTCCGTCGGCCGTATCGGCAGCCTCCATCGATTCAGCCGCTTCGGCGGCCCACGAACGACACTGCATCGGTGAGGCAAGGCCCTCGGCCGCAATCCGTTGCCAGAGTTCAACACTAGAAAATGCCATTAGCTGCGCGGAAGCGAGAGGAAAGTTTGGGAGTTCCCGTTCACGAACTTGGATCAGCAGGTCGGGAGTCTTTTCAGCCAGCGTCCGACTCCGATGCGATACCGCTGGTAGGGACATGTCGTTGCTTAAGGGTTGAGCAATTTTGGGCTGAAAGGACCGACCTTGTCACACAAGCCGGTTCATCGTGAACGGTTACGTTCTTGGATTTATTTGAAACTATTCTACTCAAAATCCGCGTAACCGTTCACGAGGTATCGGCTTGTGTGACAGGGTCGGGAGTCTTTTCAGCCTAAATCGCTTAACCCATTAGCAACCACATATTTCCATCAGCGGCATCTCTTCGGTGGCGGACGCTGGCTGAAAAGACTCCCGACCCTTTCCTGTCGACTTCAAGTTCGTGAACGGCTACAAATCCGCGTTGTGCGTGACTACTGCTCCCAACGCTTAAACTGTTCCAAGTACGCGATGACTCGAGGCCGATTCTTTTCGAAATACCCCAGGCAGACGATCAAGCAGATTCCGGTAGCGATGCCAAAAGCCCACCAAGGCCATACCTGTTGAATCGCTTGTTGTGCGTGCCAGACCATGCCTAACAGTGCCACCAGCGTAAATACCGCACCACAGTACAGAAAGGCTCGCACGCGTAGGATGATCCCAGCAGCCACGCCAGCCAGGGCAAGTATCAGCAGCAACAAGGGTTGCCAAAGCTGACCATCAAACGCGCGCAAGTAGACCTCTGCGGTGCTGCTCAAGTAGGCAACCAGCACTGCCACATAACGCGTTGCAACAACCACGCTAGATTCCAAACGCGAACGATTGAACTCGACGAACACCAGCGCGGCCAAAGCGGGTGGCAAGAGCCAAAACTGCGGGTGCTCCAGGAATCTTAGATCGGGTTGGCTTTGCAATACCGACCAAAACGAAAACAATGCCAACGCTCCGGACATCGCACGCAGTGTAACCGAATTGCGAAGCCAGCCGTGCAATCCGTACAGCCCCGCTGCTGTCAGCAGCAATACGGCATACTTGCCCCAATCGCTCCACAGCCAAGCAGCCGAATCTGGTTGCAGCCACCAGACTCCGGCCAACGGAATCGCGGGAAGCAATAGGCTGCTCTGGTGAATGGGATCGGCGACGATCGACTGCCCCATTCGCCGCAACCACTCTCCGACACCTGCGCTAAGTATGGCGATGGCAAAGACCACGATTGGCCACCAATCAGCTAAGATGCCACTGAAGAGATCAGGGAAGTGGAAGTAACAAGCCGCACACCATCCGGCCAACGCCCCTTCAGCTAAGAAGACTGCCGCCTTGCGCAACGGAACACTTGCAGTTTGGTCGAGGCTGTGCGGTCGCGCTGCAAATAGTATTAATCTGCCAAAGATGCCTGTCCAAGCTGCCAATGTCAACAGTTTCGTGCCCAGGCTGGATGTGCTTGCCACTGCGTCCCAGTTTTCCGTGGCTTGACCGACCAACAACGCCACACCAGCCATTGCGCCCACGAAAAAGTTCAACCAGCCCAAATGCATCAGCGGAGCCACCCATTCGGCTTTGTGCCGTAATAGATGAGCAAGTGCTGGATACGTGATCCCCAACAGTACGCAACCAACTAGCGCGCGTTGTACAAAAATCCAAGTACCTTCGAAACCAGCGACAGTCCAAGCACTTGGTAGATCAGCCCACCACAGCATAATACACGAGATCGAGATCAGGCTTAGACCACAGTAGCGTACATACTGTTGGCCACGCCCCATACCAATTGGCAGGATGGAAAGTGCACCGATAAACGGCAAGGCGGTCGCGGCAATACGTAAAGTGCGTTCTTCAAACGCCATCACCAGGATAATGCTCGGTGCCAATGCCAACAGCGAGGCTACCATATGCACGCTGGGCATCCAAACGAGTGCATGGCGAAAGTTCTCCGTTGTTAAGACATTGACAAGTCGCAATCGTGGACCAATCAGCCATGATTCCCTTACCAGTTCACGCAATACTGCCGCGATGATCGCCATGGACGCCAAACCACTTGCCAGCCATAGCAACCAGGTCTGTAGTCGCGGCAGGGTACCTAACGAACACAGACTGACGGCACACACCAACCCCAAGGCAATCGCACTCGCGTAGACGCCCAACCCGCGCTTCGATGGCTGTGGATTCCACAAACGACCAATTGCCAATCCCAGCGTCACCATGGCCAACCCCAGAACCCACCAAGTCAGACGGCTAGGCGCTGCAACCGTCGAATTCTGTGTCGCAATCCACAGTCCACTGGCAAGGGCCGAACAGACGGGTACCAGCAAGCTGACGGACATGTCTACGGGCAGAATCGATTTCGGAAAGATGCGAACAGAATCGCCAGAATCCGCCTGACTTGAATCCGCCTCACTTGAGTCCGCTTGACTGCGCGGCAACATCCAATGGGCCGCGGTGGCTACAATCGCCACCCAGACGGGGCCCCACAACACAATCCACATTTCATACAGCCGGTCTCCACCCAGTGTGTGGTGAATAAACCAACCGCTCAACCCGATAGCAGCCGCCACCGCTGCCAGATGTCCACGCCAGGGTTGTCCCGAAAACACACCGCTCAGCACGGTGATGAGTGCAAGTGCAGTAAGTTCGAAAAGTGGCCAACGGAAATTTGGGTCCTGGGTCGTGCTCATGATCGCCAACACCGCGACCACCATCGCTAGTAGCACCCACGCCGTTTCACCGAAGCGCCGCATAACACGACCTTGTTGCGCAGCGCCGATGCGTACTCCAAGGCCGATCGTGAGGGTGATCAGCCATAAACTGATCAAGGCGCGAATGGGTTCAAAGCCAAGCGCCGCAGCCGACGCTCGCTCGGGTACGGCGATTAACCAACTGGTGTACGCAGCGGCGCCCAACGGCGTTATCAAACCCAGCACGGTCGCCAGTAGGCCAAACTTGGAAATTCCACGACGGACGGACAGAAAACTAAACAACGCGAGCGTTACCAGGCTGGTTATAGCCAGTGGTAGTGCTCCCATGCGCTCAATCCCCGGCAATTGCCAGATTGGGAAGACGACAACGATGTAGGCAGCCGCGATGCACAACAAAACGACGGGTACCAAAGCGACATTCGCCAACGTCCATGCAGACGTCTCGGCTCGCTGCCAACGTTGCCCTTTCATCGCTTTCGTCAACAACTGCGACATGGGGACTTTGCCAGCCAGCATCGACCGCAATCCCAAGAAGTTCTTAAGCCAATGGAACCCAATAGCGATCCAAGCCAACGCTGCGACTACCAACGAAAAACTCTGCAATAAGACGATCCAATGGTCTGCTATGGAAACAGGCCTGACCAGAGCGAACGTTGTGGTACATGCCACGCACACGCCCAACGTAGTCGCAGCCGTGGTCGCAAGATACGGCTGCTCGGCCTGCCAAATGCTCAGCGACCAACGCACGATTAAGAAACCCAATAGCGGTCCGAACGAAATCAGTAGAATCCCAACGTTGCTTAACCAGTTCGCTGTGGTAGGGCTCAGAGCGCTTGGCAGTTCACCCAGGGCGGCCACGAGCAGCGCCAAGGCAGAGCCTGCCACAAGCAAACTCAACGCATACACTCGACCTAACAGAAGCCAATAGTTGTTGGATGGAAATTTTTCGCTGGGCGAAAACACTTGTTGCCATGCAGCTTGGGATTTCGAACTCCAACGGCTGATGAATAACGGAACAAGGTCGCTTATGATCAAGGCAATGGACAGTAGCCCCAGCGCGGCTACCAACGAATACGGCGGTACCACCCAAGCCGCGGTCGTCAGTGCAAGTCCGACAGGCAATACGGCTGTTGCGCTTAAGAACAAGTTCTCACGTTGTCGCTGGGCAAGCCAAAGGCTGATGGCCGTCAGAGCAGCGAAGCTGGCTACGACGATCGCGCCTGTCATCGAACTCAGTGGTTGCACCACAAGTGCATTGGGTGTCGACTGAAGCGAGGAACCGAGACTAGCCGCTAGGTTGACGACAACTGGGCCGAGCAATGCACAACAGACTATTCCCCATGCGGAACAGACCGACGATTTGGCTGCAAACAGAGGGCCAGCCGAAATCCAAGAGACTCGTGCGTCTTTCTGCGGCTCTCCAACCTTCTCCTCTGCAGCCTGCGGAGATGCGGTGCGTGTTATTCTCGTTACCAATTGTCCTAACCCGCTTGTGGCCAATTCAAAGACAACGACGACGGCTAAGATCATAAATACAAACACGCTGGTGCTGGCTGATAGCCCCAACTCGGTCCACCACTGCCGCTGGTCTCCTACGTGGTAAAGTGCTGTTCCGAACCATAGGCACGTCGCAAACTGGGATAATTCTCGCCACCCAGCCACTCGTAACCCAACAAAAACGCCAATTATCGAGACAGGTAGGAACCAGCCAACTTGTGTGGCTAAACGCAACTGATCCGTATGAATCCACACCGGGAGCGAGGCGGCGAAGCTGAGCAGCGCACCGAATCCACATAGCCAAGTCACGTTATTGCGGCTGTGTACTGGCATCAGAAGAGGACCTTAATACCGCGCCCAACGACAGCAGACAATAACGCAAGTAGTCCAGTACCGATCGCCCAGGAACGAGCCGGTCGCAATGTTCCTAGCAGTTCTTCCAGCATCGGACTGGTTTGGCACAGTCGCACAGCGCCCAGCAGCAAGATAATGAGCCCCACGGGCATCAACCAATCCATCCAAGAGCCGTGTGCATACGATTTCTCGGAGGCAGTCGCATTGCTTATCGATTTGGACGCGTTGAATCCGAGTACGATCGCCGCTGCGACGGACAACGCACCGTAGCCTAGCAGCATCGAACCTGCCCAATTGCCGCCATAGGGCGTGTCACCTGACGGCAACAAACTTGCTAGCACAGTCAACAATGCGGTCACGGCCAGCGTTGCCGCGCCGGCAAGCTGGAATTGTTCCACAACGACTGGCAAACCAGCTCCATAGCGCCGCGCTCGGCGGGTCAGTCTGCCACCCAGGCTTGGCCCACCGATTAAATCTGTGGTCCGAGCGTCTTTTATGCTACCTGCCAACAACATGGAGCCGACCAAAGCGACAACTGCCGGTGCTGATAATGAAATAATGCGCTCGAAGCTCAACCAATCGACGGCCTTCAAGACTGCGTTGCCACCAAACGCCAGTTCGATTGTTAGTCCAACGGCGCCAATGGCTGCCGCCGCTCCAGCCAACAAACTAGCGCGCAATTTGCACAACCAACCATGGACCAACCACCAGCCAGCGATGGACGCAAGCAAGGTTACCAGCGTGATCCGCACTAACGCGACTTGCCAAACCGTGGACGCCAGCGTCAAGGTACATGCGGTCGCAATAAACCAAGCGGCGACCATAAACCAGCTCGAAGTCTTATTCGGGCTGCGCAGGTCTGCATTGGCCAACGCTTCCACCGTTGGCCAAGTAGTACGCTTCGGTAACCAATGTGCGACGCTAGCCGACCAACCCCAGCTCGACCATGCCGCACACACAATCCCCAAAGCGACAAACCACCAGTCGGTCAAATTCGCAAAGCCCTTCGCTTGTACGATCCAAAACACGAATGCGATGGCTACCGCAAACAGGCACTGCGTCACCATGCCACCGAGTCGGCGCAAACGTCCCGTAGAGATCCGCGCGTCGTTAGCTCGGTCCAGGAGTCGATGACTTAATAGACTCAGCCACAGGGCAGCCATGAGCGTCAGGATGGCCAGTGGTACTAGCACCAACGTAGATGAAGCGTTCCGCAACAGCTCCTGTTCTGCCAAGTAGTGAATGGGTACCAACGTCAAACTGGATACAATCGTCAAGGCTGCGACTAGCTGCCAATTACGCGGGAACAAAGAGCGACTAGCCGTTACGGCAAGAAAGGTGTACATGGTCGTACCCACCGCAAAGACAGCGACAGTCATCCAATCCAGCGTGGGCAGCGCGCCGCCGCGCCGCGAAAGTAGGATACCAACCAGCATCGCAAGCGGAATCAACATCAAGCCGATATGCAAGATGCCTCGCGAAGTAGTGCGCAGTTTCCATTGCTTGAGCGTGTATTGACCTGCCCCATGCACGGCCACCGTGGCCAACAAAAAGACGAGCGACGGAAAAAAGCGGCTGGTACTGGACAGAGTGCTCCACAGGCTAATTACCAAACCGACCGAGCATACCACAATCAACGCAGCACTGATCAACTCCACCCAGCGGATGTTTGACTGCTCCATAAACGACTTCAGCAATTCAGCCGTTAGCTTCTGGCGCACAGGCGGTCTACGTGGTGGTTCAGCAAACGTCTCTTCCAACGGATGCACGGTGCGTTGATCCGCTTGCTCAGCCACGGGCGTTCTTGTCGCTGCAGACTGGATAAACTCAGGCAACGGCTTCTCGGATTCAAGCGGCTTGGGAGACAGCGGCCTGGGTACCACGGTCGCTGGCTGGGACGTTGGTGGTTGGTAAACTGGTGGCTGACCCAAGACCGGCGGTGGCGTCTGCGCGCTGGGCGGCGGAGCCGTCGTCCCTTCGCCGGGGAGCTCAGATGCGGGAGCGGCGAAAGCGGTCCGGGCCTGTTCAACGATGACCGCAGTGTCCGTGGCCGGCGGCTGCTGAAGCGACTCTTTAGCCGCGACACGCACGGCCAGACGCTGAACCAGTTGCTCAAGCGCCTCATGCTGGTCGGGTGTCAGCCACTTATGAAACTTCGAGAATTCCAACAGGCGTCGCGCCGCGGCCAAGTCGTCATTGACACTCGGCTTTGCATGCACGGCTCTCACAGGCTTTGCAGCCGAATGGGGACAAATGGATGCCCCGTGCTTCCGACCACAGCTTGCACACTTTTCTCCGAATAAAGCTGTGCCAATTGCCGACATGAGCAGCCACATCGCATGCCCGAGGGCTGCCCAGATGAGCATGACCATGCAAAACGCCAAGAGGCCTATCATAAATTCCATATCAGCTACCTTGAACATAATCTAAGAGGCGCAGGCACGCTGCGTGTGACGTCCGTTGCTTCAAGCAAGCTCTGCTCTTTCGCGAAGCTCAGCACAAGGACGTTGTATCTCCTGTTTTGCTTAAAGGACGGTTTGGCGTTTAATCCCAAGACGGCTCTTACTTGATGTCATAGAATGTGCTCATTCCGCGAACGCGACGAATGATCGCCAGCAGGGTTAAGCAGATAACGCCCATACCCAGGAGGTAAATCGCGCAAAAGTCAACTCGCAAGAATTCATCGCGTGGCGCAAGCACAGCCAGACTGAGAAACCCTAGCATACACAGCGAAGTCATAAAGATCACAAAACGATTGCGATAAAACAGACTGCTAGCCACGATCATCATGGGATAGCCAATCAATAACATCAAACGGGGTGGATCGGCGAATGCAATGAGTGTCGTGTACAGCACTACATCGACGGTGGCCCACGTCATGCAAGCCACATCACGCCAACGTGCGCGAACTACCCAGTACTGCAATGCAAACGAAGCCATGAACCACAGCAGCAACAAGCCCATGCGGAACGGATATTGGGTCGACTCTTGGTTCCGGATGATGTGCGAAGCACCGACGATGGCCGTCGTTGCACCAATTCCGATAACGTGGGATGCCAGAATCGGCTCACGCCGCCACCAAGTTTCCAAACGCTCGGTCCACTGGGGTGTGGGGCGTTCAATCGGATCGCCACGCAGCAACCGCTGCAAGTCAGCCGCTAGATCCACAGCGGACGGATATCGCTTCGCCGGCTCTTTCTCGAGCGCCTTGTGACACACGTAATCTAGCTCGCGCGATACCTTGCGATTCAGACGCGGCAAATTGGGCGGCTCACGATCGAGCACTTGCAACAAGACATCAAACGGTGTGGGGCCATCAAAGGGAGGTTGCCCAGAGCATAGACAGAATAGAATTGCTCCCAGCGAGTACACGTCGGCGTTTGGCCCCAAAGAAGCTTTCCCCGTGGCTTGCTCGGGAGCCATATACGCGGGGGTTCCCAGGATTTGCCCCGTTGTAGTCACCGAACTATCACGGTGGGCAATTTTCGCCAAACCGAAGTCGATAATGACGGGTTGACCATGGGGATCGATAATGACATTGGCTGGTTTTAAGTCGCGATGGAAAACTCCGTTGCGATGCGCGAAGTCGAC
The DNA here is from genome assembly GCA_041398985.1 of Pirellulaceae bacterium. Taxonomy (GTDB): domain Bacteria; phylum Planctomycetota; class Planctomycetia; order Pirellulales; family Pirellulaceae; genus Aureliella. Next base: position 20,748 of record JAWKTR010000027.1, on the reverse strand, counting down.
CGCTAGGCTCAAGCTATGAACTATTCTAATCGCGTCTTCAGGTGACATCGCCCCGCGCGAAACTACGTCAGCCAAGCTCGAGCCCTCGATGTAGGCCATCGTGTAATAGATAAGGCCATGCAGCGTGCCGACTTCGTAGATGGGTACGATGCCCGGATGCGTCAAGGCTGCCGCAGCTTCCGCCTCGCTACGGAAGCGCTCCTTCTCTTCTTCGCTTGCCAGTTCACCCGAACGAATCAGCTTGAGGGCTACCGTGCGACCGAGATGTACATGCACGGCCTTGTAGACCACTCCCATCCCGCCTCGGTCAATTTCTTCGACGATTTCGTATTCGCCGAATATTCTAGGTGGATGCAGAGCCAGGGACTCACCAACGGCAATCGATGCGGTGCTATCATCCTGGGATGATTCCACCGGAATGCTGGCCAGCTCGGTCCTTGCCGCTGCGGCGGCTACCATGAATCGCTCGTTGGCGGCCAAGAATTCAGCCAATTCGGCAGCATACTGCGGGTAAACTCGGTACAGTTCTTCCGCTTGTAACGGTCGGCCGACCTCGCAACTCTGGACAACTTCCGCGAGCACTTGTTCGAGTGTCTTACTGTGCGCGTCGTTGTACATGCGATCTACATGGTTGGCTGGAATAAGGACAATTTTTCGGGGTCGGTTGAGAGCAATCCAAACTCTGGCAAATGCGATATGGCGATTTGACTAATAAGTAGTAAGCATAGCTCGCATTTTTCGTCGCCGTGAGGATAGATGCCCGCCGGGCCAAGTAGTGCGCGGTTTAAGATATTTGCAAATGTCGCGGCCTACGTCAGTTCGCTTTCACCAACCTGGGTCCCAGTCTGGGTCGGAAGTCTTTTCAGCGGTGCCCGCCACCGATGAAATGCCGCTGGTAGCAACATGTGGTTGCTAAATGGGTTAAGCGATTTAGGTTGAAAAGACTCCCGACCCCGTCACACAAGCCGACATGTCGTGAACGGTTACGCATACAATATGGATGGTTTGAGAATTGGCATGGCAGAGACCTCCCTAGCATCTGACGACTCGCAAATAACTATCACCCAAGTTTGGAGTTTCGAATGTCTCTTAGGCTCATAAACTTCGCCCCATCGCACTGCGATTTCCGTTGGTTTTCGATTGCGTTGGGCGTCGCAATTCTCTTAGGTGTTGCTACTGCAGGTAGTGCGGTTGCTGCTGAGCGGCCAACTCTGATCGTCCCCAAGTGTGATGACTTTGAGATTTCCGGAAATGGAGACGCAACAGCTTGGGATTCATGCGATTGGGTGGCGATGCATCGCAGAGAAAATGGAAAGCTCAATTATACGGCACGGTTCAAAATGCTGTATTCCGACACCGGCGTCTACATACTGTTTGATGGCAGCGACAAGAAGCTGACGGCAACCATGCAAGCTGACTTCCTCGATCTGTGGAATGAAGACGTCTACGAGTGTTTCTTTTGGACGAACGAGAAGCATCCTGTCTATTTTGAATACGAGATTTCACCATTGGGATTTGAACTGCCAATCCTGGTTCCAAAACTTGATGGTCAGTTCCTTGGCTGGCGCCCCTGGCATTACGAGGGAACCAAGAGGATTCAAAAGCGAGTGTCAGCCGCAGGCGGCGAAAATGAATCGATGGCCACCGTAACCGGCTGGCGAGCAGAAATTTTCATTCCTTACGAAGTGCTGAAGCCACTGCAGAATGTTCCTCCCCAGCCAGGCACACAATGGCGAGCCAACTTTTATCGTGTGGACCACGATGACCAACAGACAACCGGCTGGGACTGGTCGCGTGTCGGCCCCAGTTTTCATGACACCGACAACTTTGGCACCCTGGTTTTTGGCAAGCTCGTCAAGACCGAAACGCCGCAAGACGATATCCGCGATCTGAAACTCGCCGACTGGCAGCCCAAGTCCATGCTGAAGACGAAAGTAACGCGAGTCAACATGCCCGCATATGCTGTTATTGATGTACACAATCATCTTGGGGGCGGTGCTGCGACGCTCACTGCCGAACGTGTGCGACGCTACCTGCAGGAGATGGATGATGCGGGAGTACAGACGGTCGTCAATCTTGATGTGGTGGCTGGGACGAAAAGTTGCAAGAGACCGTTGCGGCATTGGATACAGCGCATCCCGGTCGTTTCTCACATTCGCTCTGATCAACTTCAAAGATTTTGAATCGGAAGGCTGGTCGGATCGCGAAACGGCTCGTCTGCGAAAGAGTTTTGAAGCTGGTGCCAAAGGCCTGAAGTTCCACAAATCGCTAGGACTGTCCTACCGCAACCAAGCGGGCAACCTGCTGACAATTGATGATGAACGCCTTGATCCTATCTGGGCGCTGTGCGGAGAAATGCAGCGACCTGTCATGATCCACACCTCGGATCCGGCTGCATTCTTCACCCCGCTTGACCGATTCAACGAGCGCTGGCACGAACTCAATGATCATCCCAATTGGCTATTCTTTGGCGAAGAATTTCCATCGCGCGACGAATTGCTCGAACAGCGCAATAGGGCAATGGCCAAGCACCCGAACACCACTTTCATTGGAGCCGCACTTTGGCAATAATCCGGAAGATTTGGAGACGGTAGGACAATGGCTGGACAAGTATCCAAATTTTTACGTTGACATCGACGCTCGCATTTCCGAACTCGGCAGGCAACCCTACAGTTGTCGCAAGTTCTTTATCAAGTACCAAGATCGCATCATGTTCGGTACCGATACAACGCCCAAAGCCGATGCGTATCGACTGTATTATCGCTTCATGGAAACCGACGACGAATACTTCGACACCGCTGAATCACACCATCGCCAGGGATTTTGGAATATCTACGGCATATTCCTGCCCACCCCTGTGCTAGAAAAAATCTATCGTGGCAACGCGATCCGAGTACTAGGTCTACAGCGTTAAGACAATTAAGAAACATCATGTAGTGGATTTCGTTTGAGATCCCAGCGTTATGGGAAGTCTGGCGACTTCCACTACATTTATTGCGCTATGGGAATTTATTGCGCTATGGGAAGTCTGGCGACTTCCACTACATTTATTGTGTTATGGGAATTTATTGCGTTATGGGAAGTCTGGCGACTTCCACTACATTTATTGCGTTATGGGAATTTATTGCGCTTATGGGAAGTCTGGCGACTTCCACTACATTTATTGCGTTATGGGAATTTATTGCGCTATGGGAAGTCTGGCGACTTCCACTACATTTTTTGCGCTATGGGGCAATTCGATAAGCTTCGACTTCGAAGGGATTGTCGCGGTAGGCATCGCGACCGTGATACCACATCCAGGCGGATGCCAGCAGATAAGCTGGTCCCATGAGTGGCCCCCACCGCTCAAACTGTCGCACGTGTACCCGCTCATGTAGCCCAACCGCTTCTAAGCCCTCACCGGATTGACCGAGAATGACGTGCCCCAATGTGATCCCCGCGGTGTGCACACCGGTTGGCAGTCGCCGGACGCACCACGTCGTAAATCCACCGTAGAACTCAAAGGCAGCGTCTCGATAACGACCATGCCCCCCTGTCAAGATGCCGATCCCACCAATCGTGATGCCAATCAGGCTATAGGGACTCGCCCACAGAATTCTCAGTAATTTGACTAGTCTTGAGATGATCATCCAACCCGATGCCGGGATATCACGTGTCAGCGACCTAAGAGAGTGTACAATCTAATGTATCGGAACGGGAATGGGAATAAAGTTGGAGATGGTTTTAAGATGAAGCTGGGAATTCTTCTCTTTGCTCGGTGGGATGTACCGCGCTGTCGGTCACTGCGGTATGGGGGCAATCGCCTGCAGATTCTGTAGAGTACGCGGATGTACATCGATACGGCGATCAAGAGTACCAACCAGTCGACTCGGCCAAAGACGGTGAAGGATACAGCGATAGCCAAGACGATGCGGCGGGATACAACGATGACGACGACTTCTTTCCGTCGATCCATCGTCCTGAATATACGACGGATGGGAAATACCGGCAGCCGGTAGACATCGAATTCATCGATCAAAGTTTGGCGATCGTGCCTACGAAATTGAGCGGCGAACTGTTTGGATTTCACGCCGCTACGCTCAAGGTAGAGTGCTTGTACCACGATCCAGCGCGTCGTTGGGGCAAGCTAGTACGGCTCGACGATGAACGCTTCGCAGTTATCGATGGTGCGGCGAGTTGCGTAGTCGTCTTCAAACGCAATGTCTTGGAGATTGACTCCAAGGCAACGGAATCGAGTGAGATAGAAGACGAAAGAGCAGGCTCGCAGTGGCATGTCGTTGCCGAGCTACCGTGTCCTGGGGCACCAAACTCTCTGGCTTGGTCCGTGAACGACCAACGACTGTACGTGAGCGGCCAGTGGTCCCAGCGCTTGTACTGCTTTGAACCAGCCGGGAATGCCCTCCTCACCCCCAGCCCCTCTCCCCGAAGCGGGGCGAGGGGAGCGGAAGGTAGGGACGTCATCGCCGGAGAACAGGCTGCGGGCGCCGACGTGGGGCAAGATTGGAAGAATGTGGGAGTAGTTGACCTGCCAATGTGCGGCGGAGTCATTTTGCCTTTGCCGAAACACGGCGTGGTGTTAGTGATGGATGCCTTTGGCCGCGACTTTGCATTTGTAAATGCTAAATCGTTCCAGGTCTCCAAACACGCCAAGATCTACGGACATAACGTCAGCGACATAATGGCAATCGATGATGAACGACAAGTGCTTTTTACCCATCAATTGCTCAACGAAACGTCGCAATCGATCCGCGGCGATATCACTTGGGGCGGGTTGCTAAGCAATAACCTGCGATGGCTGCAGGTCGATCGCATGCTGGAAGAAGACGGTGCAGAAATCTACTCGAAAAGCCGATTCTACCCAGTGGGACTGACCGGCGACGGATTAGGCGATCCAACCGCCGTTCGTATTTCAACTTCTACACAAACCATCGCCGTAACTCTAGGCGGATCCGATCGCGTGGCCATCGCCAATTTGAGCGATATGGACTTCCGCAAGGTTGAAGTCGGCTATCGTCCAGTGCTTGTAGTTTCACGCCAGACGACAAACACTTGGTCGTCGTCAACCAGTTCAGCGATAGCTTGTCGATCGTCAACGTGGAAAGTTTGGCGGTGGAGCATGTAAGTCGCTGGGACCACTGCGTGGAGCCAACGTCTGTCGAACGCGGTGAAAGACTGTTCTTCTTTTCAAAACTTGCCCACGACAATTGGATGAACTGTCACAGTTGCCACAGCCACGGACACACAAACGGCCAACTCAACGATAACCTCACCGATGAGTCGTTTGGCACGCCCAAGAAAATCATGTCGCTGCTCGGCCAAGCTCAAACGATGCCATACAGTTGGAGTGGCAAGTTTAAAACAATTGAAGAGCAAGTGCAGCATTCCATCCGTTCGACAATGGCTACCGAGGTGCGAATTAGTCCACAAGTCATTAAAGATATCGCCGAGTATGTGCGTGCCTTGCCAGCGCCGCCCAGCCTAACGGAAGCTCGACAGTCGCTGCCAATGCCTGCGGAAAAAGTCGATTTGGCGGAAGGACGCAAGTTGTTTGAGCAGTTGAATTGCACCGAATGTCACAGCGGAGCGTTGTATACCAGTAATCAACGAGTCGACGTCGATTTGACCGACGAAGTAGGTATGCATGAGTTCAATCCACCGAGTTTGATTGCCGTCAGCCAGCGACAGAATGCGTTGTTCCATGATGGTCGCGCGCGTTCGCTGCGCGAAGTCCTGGAGAAATATCAACACCAAATGCCACGCGAATTGACCGAACTCGAACGCAATCGATTAGAACAATTCCTACGCTCACTATAAAAAAATAGCAGGCACACTCCGTGTGCCGTCCGCTGAGTCCAGTCACATGGAATGTACCTACTACGTTACGTCGTGGCATTGCGTCAATGTAGTGGATCTCGCCAGAGATCCCTGCGTTATAGGAAGTCTGGCGACTTCCACTACCTTTATTGAACGGCTGCCCGTTAACCGCAGTTCCATTCACCGAAGAAAGACAATGTAGTGGATCTCGCCAGAGATCCCTGCGTTATAGGAAGTCTGGCGACTTCCACTACCTTTATTGAACGGCTGGTCGTTAAGACCGAGAACTATCAAGTATTTTGCAGAGAGCTAAGATTCATGGGCGCTAAAAATGTATTGGGGACAGAACTGCAATCGTGTAGTACCGAACCCATGACGGGTTTCTACCGCGATGGCTGTTGCAATACGGGGCCAGGAGATGTCGGCTTACATACCGTTTGCGCCGAAATGACCGATGATTTCTTGCGGTTCTCAAAACTGAAAGGCAACGACTTATCAACGCCCAACATGGCTTATCAATTCCCCGGCCTCAAAGAAGGTGATCGTTGGTGCTTGTGCGTCCTGCGCTGGAAGGAGGCATTCGAAGCCGGCATGGCACCGCTGGTCAACCTACACGCCACGCACATATCCGTGCTCGAATTTGTTGATTTGGAAGTCCTGCAAGAATACGCCACCGGCGATTCGCTGGAAGACTAAGTCTGGGCGTTGTATGGACCAAACGCAGGGTCGCAAATTCGCCATTGTCGACGCTGATCTCAACCGCGCCGCTCTCTACCGCGCTGCTCTCTACCGCGCTGCTCTCTACCGCGCTGATCTCTACCGCACTGTCCAACCGCACTGTTCAACCGCACTGTTCAACCGCGCCGCTCTTAACCGCGAATGCGGTGTCAGCGTGTAGCCGCCGGTGTCAACCGGCGGAAACGAAATCGCGAATAATCTCTAGCCGCGAACGCGGCGACAGCGCGTCTGGCAATCGAGTTGCGTATCGAACGAATCGATATCCCTGCGTTATAGGAAGTCTGGCGACTTCCACTACATTTATTGAACGGCTGCCCGTTAACCGCAGTTCCATTCACCGAAAAAAGACAATGTAGTGGATCTCGCCAGAGATCCCTGCGTTTTGGGAAGTCTGGCGACTTCCACTACATTTATTGAACGGCTGGCCGTCAACCGCAGTTCCATTCACCGAAAAAAGACAATGTAGTGGATCTCGCCAGAGATCCCTGTGTTATGGGAAGTCTGGCGACTTCCACTACATTTATTGAACGGCTTCCGTTCGATGCGCGTTTTTCGGTCCTCGGGGTTGTCAGCGCGATTCTTCAACCGCGAATGCGGTCTCAGTGTGTAGCCGCCGGTTGACACCGGCGGCTTGTGCGCTGCCACGGCTCCGCCGTTGAAGCTTCAAGTCAAGAATCTTTTTCGGCTCGCAGGACGGAGACGAAGGCTTCTTGAGGAATATTGACGCTGCCGAACTGCTTCATCTTAGCTTTACCTTTTTTCTGCTTCTCCAGCAACTTCTTTTTGCGAGTGACGTCGCCACCGTAAAGCTTCGCCGTCACATCCTTGCGATAAGGTTGGATCGTGGCGCGAGCGATGATGTCGCCCCCAATGGCACCTTGGATGGGGATCTTGAATTGATGTCGCGGAATGGCTTCGGCCAACTGCTCGCAGTAGTGGAGTGCACGCGTGCGCTTCACGATGGACAAGATAGGAGAGCAAGCGTCGATGGTCTTTATTGACCAAGATCTCAACTTTGACGATATCCGTCTTGCGTGATACTCGATCGGTTCATAGCCAAACGAGCCGTAGCCGCGCGTAATCATCTTCAGCTTGCCGTAGAAATCAAACAGCACTTCGCCCAGCGGCATTTCGCTTATCACTTCCACGCGTTTGGCCGACAGGTAGTTCATCGTCTGGCTATCCGAGCGATGTTCGCGACACAATTCCATCACCGGTCCCACAAACTCCTCCGGCGTTAGAATAGCGGCTTTGATGTAGGGTTCTGTCGTTGATTCAATATAGCTAGGGTCTGGCCAGTAGCTCGGATTGTCAACGTCCACGGTGGAACCGTCTTTTAATTGCAATGTATATTTGACTGACGGCGCGGAGATGACGAGCCCCAAATCGAACTCCCTCTGTAAACGCTCTTGGACGACATCCAAGTGCAACAGTCCGAGGAACCCGCAACGAAAACCAAAGCCGAGGGCGGCTGAACTATCCTTTTCGAATGTCAGGGCGGCATCGTTGATCGCCAGCTTCTCAAGCGCTTTGGTCAAATCTTGATACTCGTCGGTACTCATCGGATACACGGACGAAAACACGACTTGTTTCGCCTCTTGATATCCTGGAATTGGCTCAGCGGCTTGGCGGTCTAAATGCGTAAGCGTATCGCCAATCTCGATGTCTTGAACACTCTTAACGCCCGCCACAATGTAACCCACTTCGCCAGCGACGAGCTGCTGGGTGGGCACAAGTTTGAATTGGTTGTAACCCAGTTCATCAACTTTATAGTCGCGGCCAGCGTGCATAAAGTGGATCGTTTCGCGCGGTTTCAACGTACCTTGCATGACACGGCATTGCAGGATAACGCCCCGAAACTTGTCAAAATGTGCGTCGAAGACCAGGGCTTTCAGCGGTGCGTCGGCATCACCTTGGGGACAAGGCAAATGCGTCACAATGCCCTCGAGTACTTGATCGATGCCTTCACCCGTTTTGGCGGACACGGGAATGGCCGCAAAGGGGTCCAGTCCGAGATCGGCGTCAATCTCTTCGCGAGCTCGTTCAATATCAGCGGCCGGCAAGTCGATTTTGTTGATGATTGGCAACAACTCCAAGTCGTACTCAAGAGCCAGATACAGATTCGCCACCGTCTGAGCTTCGACGCCCTGGGAGGCATCCACCACGATCAGCGCGCCCTCGCAAGCCATCAGCGACCGGCGGACCTCGTGCGAGAAATCGACGTGCCCCGGTGTGTCGATCAAGTTCAGTTGGTAGTTCTGTCCATCGGCGGCTTGGTAGGCCAGTGTGACCGTGTTGCTCTTGATCGTGATGCCCCGCTCTCGCTCAATATCCATCGAATCGAGCATTTGATCGTGAAATTCACGCTGGGAAATACCATTACAGGCTAAGATTAACCGGTCGGCCAAAGTCGATTTGCCGTGGTCGATGTGAGCGATAATGCAAAAATTGCGGATGTTTTTCATGCGGTCTGCGGTCGCCTGATGGCGGAGGGATGTTTCGGTTCGAACTGGTGCATCATAATGAATCCGGTCGACGAGCGACAGGGATTGCGACACAAGAGGACGATGTGACTTGAAAGTACTGATTACAGGCGTTTGTGGATTCGTTGGAGCCGCGTTGGCTGAGTTCTTGAAGTCTGCCAATGAGCAGCTTGAAATCGCGGGCATCGATAACTTGAGCCGTCGCGGCAGCGAACAAAACCGACCGCGATTAGCCAAGCTGGGCATCGACGTGCGCCACGGTGACTTGCGCAACCGGAGCGATCTCGAATCGCTCGCCGCCGCAGAATGGGTCATCGACTGCGCGGCTGAGCCGAGTGTACTGGCTGGCACAGACGGATCGTCGAGCAGTCGCGGTGTCGTTGAGCATAATTTGGTGGGCACGCTCAACTTGTTGGAATACTGTCGGCAGCATCGCGCCGGGTTAATCCTGCTGAGTACAAGTCGCGTCTACAGCATCGAATCGCTCAATGCCATTCCGCTGCAAGTCGAGGGCGACGCATTTCAATTGTCGAGCTCCGCTGATCCACGCCCGCCTGGCCTGACGTCAGCAGGGATCTCAGAGTCCTTTTCCACTCGACCTCCCGTCTCCTTGTACGGCGCAACCAAGCTGACCAGTGAAACCATGGCCATGGAGTATGCTTGTGCGTTTGACTTTCCGCTGCTGATCAATCGCTGTGGTGTGATAGCCGGTGCCGGACAATTGGGGCGGGCGGACCAAGGCATTTTCAGCTACTGGATTCACGCGTATCACGCCAAGCGGACGCTCGGGTATATCGGCTTCGGCGGCCAAGGCTATCAAGTGCGCGACTGCTTGCATCCCAACGACTTAGGCACGTTGATTGACAGGCAGTTGCGACATCGCTCAGCTACGTTGCAACCAGTAGGCCAATCGCAGGATAAGTCATCATCGAGTGTACCGCCTACGATTGTCAATGTCAGTGGCGGCCTACGATCGGCGCGTTCCCTACGACAATTGTCCTCCTGGTGCGAGAAGCGATATGGAGAACATGCGATAAGTAGCGTCGAAGCGCGCGCGCTACGATGTACCCTGGATTGTCCTTGATGCGAGTCTCGCCGAACGCACCTGGGATTGGCAACCCGCCTGGACAACTGACCAGATCCTAGAAGAGATTGCGGAGCATGCGGTTCGGCACCCCCACTGGTTAGATCACTACGTTTAGGTGTGAGCAGGTATGAGGTGTGAGGTGTGAGGTGTGAGGTGTGAGGTTAGAAACGGACGGCACACGGAGTGTGCCTGCTACCTTATGCCAGCGTGGTCTCGTTTAACGGCAAGCCGCAGGCGACTGCGCACCACCGCCATGCGGCTTGTCGTTAAACGACCGCGCGCACCGACGCCTGCGGCTTGTCGTTAAACGAGGGCAGTGCATTGTTACGTCGCTTGCAAGATTCGGTAGTTACAGGCGTCTGCGCAGAACACAACGCAGCCCATCATACCGACCAACGCCAGCGACGATGGTTCAGGCACTGCCGAAACAATATTGAGCTGGACCGAGTCAAAGAAGCTTGCGTCCCCAGCGGTGAGACTTGCAAAATACGATCCAGGATTCAGCTGGCTTGAGCCAAGCCCCGCGAAAAACTGGCTGCCTGAAACGGTGTAGGCAGTCCCGGGTGGACCCGATGTACCATCAAGTTCCAATCGAATATCGTCGCCACCTGTTTGATCGATGAGTTGGAGATTCACCAATGATCTAGTTCCGACATTGGTAAAAACAAAGTTGAAACCAGGCCCGGTACCGGAAGTTCGCGGAAAGTCTGCGAGAAAAGGATTGTTCGAAAAATTGTTAAAAGTCAGAACAGCACCTGGTCCTGTTGCCCCCGAACCGCTGAGCGTTCCGCTTCCAGTAATCGAAACCTCCGTACCGCCGCCCAAAACATTCATTGTGATCACCAAGTCTGCCTGAGCCCTGCCACTACACAGCCCCACGGCAAACACACATCCCACAGCCAAGCGAAGAAAGCGGCTCATAAGAAGTTCCTCCTAGTCGACAAAACAGAAAGCAGTGCGACGAGGACGCTGTGCCAGGACAACCTCCTCCCGGAACCGGACAAGATAGCATCAACTTGCCCCACTCTGCCACCATTTTGCGGGCGCAAAATAAAAAAATTTAGACACTTCTCGCTCGTGGCAGCGTGTAGCCGCCGGTGTCAACCGGCGGACCATCCCAAGCCCCCAAAAACGGCGGAGCCGTGACAGCGATTCTCAGTCCGATCGTCCGCGAATCCTGAAAAAACTCGCATCAAACGAATATCGATTGCGTTCGATACGCAACTCGATTTCCAAACGCGCTGTCGCCGCGTTCGCGGCTAGAGATCATTCGCGATTCCGATCCGCCGGTTGACACCGGCGGCTACACGCTGACACCGCATTCGCGGTTGAAGAATTGCGCTGACAACCGCGAATCCCGAAAAACACGCATCGTACGGAAGCCGTTCAATAATTGTAGTGGAAGTCGCCAGACTTCCTATAACGCAGGGATATCGATTGCGTTCGATACGCAACTCGAATTCCAAACGCGCTGTCGCCGCGTTCGCGGCTAGAGATCATTCGCGATTCCGATCCGCCGGCTGCAAGTGGAAAGGGTCGGGAATCTTGTCAGCAGCGCCCGACACCGATGAGATGCTGCTGGAACAAAACATGTGGTTGCTAATGGGTTGGCGAATTAGGCTGAAAAGACTCCCGACCCTGGCACACAAGATCGACACTTACCCTGCCGCGAAAAAGTACACTCTTGATTGTCAAGTCTATTGCGTGCGAGGGTGAGATCCCATATCGTCGTGAAGATCAGTGAGAAGTGTCAAATCCTACGAAAATCCAGAGATTGCCAACGTCGAATTTTGTCCAGTGTGATTCCCGCATCTTGGATGCAGGAGCTTGGACCACTTGTCAGGCAATGCCGAAATATTTCCGCATGCTATTCAAAAGCAGGCAGCTAGGACGGCAAATAGGGCCGCTAAACTTGTAGTTATCTATTACTAACTGCTTTGATTTTAGGTAGCAACATATGCGAGACATCGAGCAGTATTTCTTGATACCGTTCACGTTCTTCGTCGGTCAAATTTCCTGATCCGCTGATGTACAGTTGCGTTTGGAACGTAACTGCCTGAAGTTTAAGTGAATGTGCAATACGGGCGGGAAGACTGCCCGTTACTCGATTCCCTAGTCGCCATACATCATTGCCATTGGCGTCAAATTCTGCGTAGATCAGATAGGAGTCGCCATAGGCTTGGTCGTGTAGTCGAATCTCTTCGATGGTATCGATAGGACTTCCAATCTGTGCAGCGTATTCTTTGCGGTCGATAGAAGTTCGCGGCTCAACCATTTCGCGTCCGGAGCCAACATAACAGACTTCCAATGCATGGAAGCCTGGAAATGGAAAATCGAGTGAGAGCTGCACTTTCCGTTCGCCATCTAAGAAATGCCAGATAGCTGAATGTTCTCCATAAAACAACTTTGACATGGGTCGATGAATGACTTCGAAGTGAGCTAGCTTCATGCCCCCCAGATCCTCAGGTACGGCATCGGCCTGAAAGTTAATTGCAACGTCTTCCTTAGGTATCTTGATCCCTGCAGCCATTTCAACTTTGGACGGTCCAACGATGAAGCCATGCAGCGATTTCCCTGCGATAGCGACGAGAGCCAGGGCCACCACCACAATCCGCAAGTTTCCTTGAAGAAACGGTCTTGGCAGATGCGAGGGAAGTGAAGGGTTCGATTCAACTTGAATTTTCTTGCGTGTCGTTGGGTCTCGTCCTGGCCAGCAAACAATCCAATTGAACAGGGAGTGAAATCCACCGCTCGTGATCGTCTTGATTGGAAACGGCTTGATGAGCATGACGAGCGCATGCTGAGTTGCAAACATGCACAAGAAGGAGAAAGCGAAAACAAACATACCTAACAAGGTATGCTTCCAACCGTGCGAAAAATCCATGCCGTAATGTTCGAGCAGAAACGCAATCGCGAATAAGCGAATCGTATTGCCAAACCATGCCCAAACTGGAGCGCAAAATAGCGTTAATAGCCCGATCAAGAAGCCTGTGCGCTGTACCACCGCGAGGACGACAGCCACAGCGATCAGCGCATAAAGACTATCGACGCCACTGCACGCTTCATCAACAAATAGTCGTCCGCTCTTTACTTCCAGCACGTTGCCTGTGGCCAAGTGAGGTATGCTGGCAAGATCCATTAAAGGTGCAGCGGAACTTGTCGAGAAAATCTGCAATCGACGAATAAGCTTGCCGTCCAATTCCATCGGCAATGGTAAAGTTACCCAAAGCAAGCTACTTAGTGCTAGTACCTGATGCCAGGGCGTCTGCCCCAATCGCACCAACCCCCAGGCCGTCACGAGTAGCAGCAGCGCGAGATGCGCCAGCCACGGGGAAAAGATCCACGCAGCAAGACCAGCCAGGACCAAACCAATTCCGCCCCCAACTGCGCCAACTCGCACGCGCGCAACCGAACTGCATGCGTCAGGACCCGTACGCTGCCAAACAAGGAAAAAGCACAAAACCACCACCAAGGGAAAGAACTGAAAATGCGGTCGAGACCAAAGCCATTGCGCCTCTGCGAAGAGCATTGGTGACAACGCCGCCAGACTAGCCACGAGCAACCAGTCTAAGTTTGATCGAAACAACTCGCTCCATGACTTATTTGGGTCAGTCTGATTCATTTCTTGCCTAAGAATGTACGCGTGTTTGCATCTCAAGAAAATGAGTCGCAAGTATCAAAAATCAACAACTTAATTTGGCAACTTCCAGCGCCATTACTCGTTTCCTACACGCTTTTCGGCGAAGCTACATTGTTCGATCAAAGAGCCAATTCCAGCAACGTCGCCCATGAGCGCTTTCGCCAATAAGAGTTCAGACTTTGCTTCCGAGAATTTTTCTTGCCTAAACTTCATCACACCAGAAGCCAAGTGGAGTACACCCGAATTGGGTTCGTCCGCGCTTAAGCGGTCAAGCAGTTCTATCCATGCGGTTGTAAAGGCGTCGTCGTGCTGCGCATACCACAATGCAGTATAGCCAATTTGAGTGTAGACGACGCTTGCGGTTGACCGTGACGCGATCTGCAGATAGTTCGTGGCAACGTCAACATCGCCACGTATCGCACTGGAAATGGCCAGAATCAAGAAGCGAAACTCGTGCGTCTGGTCAATCAACAGGGTTTCTACGAGCGCTGGGCTCAAATCGTCGGACTTACCTGCATGCTGCATCGCAGCTTGCCAGATCAAACTCGAAAGCTCGGGAGCAGCCGGATCGAGTCGCTGCACGAGCCGCATCGCCTCGGGGCACCTCGTACACCACTTACTATCGATGGACGGGAGGCTGGAATGCAACAACCTGCCGATATCTTTGGCAGCTTGCGAGAGTCTTTGCCGATTCGCACTTGGAGAGGTATTTGCCAATGTGCGCAGTTTTCTTTCCACGGATTGCCATTCTCCGCGAATGCAAGCTGCTAGATCAAGCATAGCCAAATCATTGTCTGCCTGGGTTATTTGGTTCGCAAGTGCAACTGCGGTGCCCACATCAACCTGAACAAGGATTTGGAGTTGTAGTTGCTGGCGTTCGCTGTGATGCGAATCGCTCAAGGCATTGACTTGTGTTAGTGCTTCAGCGAGTAGCGCCGGATCTGCGGCCAGATTCAACAATCGACTCCCTTGGTACCAAGCCCGCTCAATCAATAACCTCGTTAGGGCGATACGGCACTCGCTATCCTCGTCATTGTTCAGCAAGCAAGCCTGCATAGCCTTGGTCAAGCGCAAGGCCGTCTCTTCGTGATAAGTCTCTTCGAAGAATTGTTCTACGAGCCAAAGGTTCGCTTCACGGAAATTTGACGTCCCGGTATTAGCAACTTCTAGAAACAATTGATCCCGTTTGGCCAAGAACTCGGCCGCTTGCTGCTTAAGCTGCTTACTTAAGTCAGGCGATTGGGTGACAAGATGACTGCCCGCCTGCAGTTTTTTCAAGTGCCGATCGTAAAATTGAGCCCGCTGCCATTCATCAACGGCGCTCCCCATCGATTCTAACCGTTGAAAGCACAAATCGATTGAACTTCCCAGTTCGAATTGCTCCTGAATATCGTCTGCATGTTCGTACTTAGCCTGAAACTCGCTGAGTAGTCGGGTGTACTGCGGAGGGAGACGGTCCGGCTGAATGAAAGTCGCATACGACACAAATGCAAGACTACAAACGACAACAAGCGCCGCTGGCAATCCGCGCCAAACCACAATCGGCACGCCGTGGCTCAATGTCGGCAGGATCTTCACGAATTATTTTCCAGCCTTTAATAGTTCTCGCTGCCGTTTTGCAATCTCAGTTTGCCCCATCTCTTCATACGCAATCGCCAGACTCTCGCGAATTCGTGGCCGCAGCTCCGGCGACGCGAGGGCAAACTCCAAGTCGGCAATGGCTTCGGGATAGCGCTTCAATCTAAAGTAAATCTGACCGCGAGTTTCACGAAGATACGTGTGATTTGGTAAGGTGGTCACTGCAGCTTCGGAAAGGCGTAGTGCTCTTTCAAGGTCTGCATCTTCTTCACTGGCGATCGCGTATGCCAAGTTGTTCAAGAGCCCAGGCAGATTGGGGTTATTCTTCACAGCAATCTCCAGGTGCTGCATTGCTTCTTCAGTGTTTCCAGAGTTCAAAGCGATCGTACCCAAGATAAAATGCGCGGTATCAGGTGCCACGCCCTGGACAATAGCCTCGCGCAGAACAGTAAGTTCATCGTCTTTGGACTCAGCCGCTTTCAGGCACGCCTGCACCACGGCTTCGAGCAATGCAGGATTCGTGGCGTCAATCGCCATCGCCTGCCGCAATCGCTCCAAACTCTGGATCAGTCCTCGTGGCGAACTGTCTTTTTGCGCAATTTGTTGAGCTTGCAACACCATAGCTTCGGCCATACCACTCTTGAGCGTGCGGACTTGTTCTGGTTCTGTCGCAACGGCCAATCCTTCCTGCAGAACTGACAGGGCCTCTGATTCGCGTTCCATCAAGAAAAGCATAGCTACATACTGCGTGCGGGCGTCGAAATCCTGCGGGTTGGCCGACAAGCGATCAGCGTAAATTCGTTGAAGCGACTCCGCTCGGCTACGCGCCTGCTCCATGAGTCCAAGCTGCTTCTCGAGAAAGGTAACGATGTAGGCCGCCTCACTGTCGCTGTCAGCAATTGGCAACAGTTGTGCATAAGCTCCACGATAATCGCCGATAAACCGCAGCAAATCTCCCAACAGTCTTCGGGGAAGTGGATTGGTTGGATCGTTTTGCGAAGCTAACGTTAACCAACGGAAGTACTCCTTCCGCTGAGCGTCATTCCACCCCTTGAAATCATCGATGTCTCCAATTGAATTTGCCAGCCACAGGGCAGCGACAGCGGATTTGTTGGAAACCGCAAGGTCGGTCATGAGCGCGCGAGCCGAATCGATGTCACCAGCCTGCTCCTCAACCATGGCTTGGCTAATTGCGTTGTCAACGGAGTTTGGATTGAGCCTTGCAAGCGCTTCCGCGGCTAGCCGAGCCCGATCAAACTGACCCGCCGCCAGTGAACTCGCCAACAACCTACGGTATGGGATCGATTGCCCTCCGCGAGAAATCCCTGCACCGGCTGTAGACATGGTGATTAGGCCTGCAACAAAAATAACGGCAGGGGCAGCTAGGACCATAGGTAGAAACGGTCGCGATAGAAACCACCGCCAAATGAACGAAAATAGCCAAGCGAACCACCACAACGGATTAGACAGGGTCTTGGTTGAGGGCCAAGTCCGCATGACAATCTGGCCATCCGGCTCGTGCCGCGCATAGTCCTGCCCTTCGAAACGCATGATCCGCGATAATACGCTACTAACGCCGCCGAGTGACCTGTCAAACAATCGACCTAGTTGCCAATGGTTTAGCCACGCGCGTAGCTTGCGCACTGGAAATGTACAGGTTGCACCGACGCTTGCGAAAAGACGTTGCAAACGACGGCTCAAGGACGTTCTCTTCGTACTGCGTTTTTTTTCAGAACTCAAGAATTCACCACTTTTAAAAAGGCACTCGGAGTCTACTTTACGGGGTCGCTTGCATTGCTTGCGTCGTCTGCTTGAATAATTCCGTGAACTCAGCAGTGAGAGAGTTCTTCGTCTCATCAGATGGCGTGCGCAGAATGCTCGAAAAGGAACTCAGCATCAAACACGGTTGATCGATGGCACGCTCAGGCGATATGGCTTCACCATCAGCGCTAATCGCGGCGTAAATTAAAATTCCAACGGTACCCCGACGTTCGAGCTCAACAACGCGCACTTCCGAATCAACCATCCGCTCACTCACAATATTCCAGTCATCCAAGACATATTGCTGCTGTTGGTCCTGCCAGCGCTGCGGTTCGAGACATATCTTAAACTTGGTATCGCGAAGCGGAGAAAAGTACATCCAATGATCCGATGCTCCATGTTGCCTACCACGCTCCTGGCGATAGTCAACCGATTCGCTGTTTGGCCAGACACTCGAAACCAAATTCCTCGTTGGCCGCCAAGCAATTTCCGGTGCGGTCTTCGCACCAAGAACTTCAGGCAGCCGCATGGCTTGGGCAACTCCCGCCAGGACGGTCAGTATTAGAAGGACCATTAGCAGGGTTCGCGAGTGGGCGGCTGGAAGCTGCCACTGCACGCCGTTCAGTTCACGCCGTGTCAAACGATTCCAACCGACGACGAGCGGATTTGCTTGCCGAGCGTCTTCTGCGCCATCGGCAATGGGTGTGAGCATACCACGTATGCCTCGCTCCATACTCAAGAACAGCAGCCATGTCACCAAAGCCCAGATTGACATAACAAAGGTTGAGCTCCAGCCAGCCGCATTATGCTGACTATATGCCGCCGAGACATTCACACCAATATGAAAGACTGCGCAAGCCGCTACAGATGCTACGCCATTTAATAACACCACCGGCCAACCACGGCGAAATACGGCGCTATGTATCATTACCATCGCAAACCAGAACGGTATTCCGAGCCAACTGTGGAACAAGTCGTGAGGGTAGAACCGAGCACCAGCGACGGCGATCATCGAATCAGTTTGGATATGTGCAACCTGCAAGAAATTGAGAACATTGCTACTCCCTTGCGCTATCAGCTCTTCAACCTGCAACTCCCACGAATCTAGCCAGCCAAACGGACGACGAACCAGGGGCAAAGTCAAAGGACAAATGCTCAGCAAAGATGTACTTGTTCGAGCTGAGTTCGATGCGAGAAAACCACCCAAGGTCAGCATAAAGCCAATTATGGCCAGCCATTCGAACTTCCCAAACGCTGCGGTGCAAACAGCTAAGAGCCCAACCAACGTCAGGCCTGTGGCGGTCCCAGTGCTTGGTAGTTGAACGGAAAAATTCCACCGCCATCCCAGCATTGCTACGAATGCAATGCCCAATATGATGGGCCACCAGGCAAAGGTGGGATCCAGGGCGAGACGACGGAAATACAACGCAAGCCCAGGAACTTGGAATAGAAAGATCGCCAGCCAAACCGGCACAGCCATTTTGTTCATTCGTCGAACCTAAGCAAAGCGAAGTAGCGAGTTCCAACCCTGAGAAATCGCTATGCTCATGCAGCTCACTAGCCCGCAATTCCTCAAGCTCATATTCTACTCAACAAGCTGATTTTTTAGGGCCGCAAGGGTTCATTCAACAGTTAACAATCTGCCAAACACTGCTGCAAAAGCGATTATGACGATTCGCAACAAAAAAACGGCGGTAGCTAGATTGCTACCGCCGTTTCGTTTCTTCAACAGAATTTGCTTAGTTGCTGAGCTATGCTCGGCGTCGACGCCATCCAGCGACACCACAAACTAAACCAACCATTAGACCAGGTGCTTGGTTCCGGAATCGCTGTTACAGAACCACGATATTGAGGCACCGCCGTTTGCAAATCCGTAAACGTTGCAGTGGTTGGAATCGAAGAAGAACTCCTTCAGACTGTTTTGGTTGATCACTGCACCGGCGGTACTGCATTGCCTGAACTGTAAACGAAAAACTGACCAAGTGCATCGCACCGCCATTACATTGATAACAAAGCTGGCCGTATCATTGGCACCATTCTCCACTAAGGTGACAGAACCACCGGTAATCAAGATGTTCGCACCGCCTGCATATTGAGGAACTGTCCGCCCGTGATAATGCCAGTAATATCTGTAACGTCGATATGCCCGTTAAATTGCAGACCGAACTGCCAAATTGGCCGTTGGTGGCGGCGTCCACCGAATACGCCTGTGCCAGCCGCACCCAGGATTTTGGTGTCCAATTGCCCTATAAACCCAACGACGGCCGCCTGACTTGGAAGAGAGAAAAGCGTGGCTAGTAACAACCCCAGACCAATAGTTCTAATACTCATGTTGATTCCCTAAAAGCAAACGTAGAACATTTACGAGTCAAATCATGATCAAATCGTGCGACCTTGTCAACCTATTCGGCAAATTTATCCCAAATAGCCAGCCTGCCCTGGTGGGGGCTAAGCCTCGTCTCCAAGGCGTTGCTGGAAGGCGGACAGACTCTGTCGCAAGAGGCCGGCGAGCGTTTGCTCGTCACACTCAGCCGAGAAAACCTGGATTTGATAGGCTTCCGCACCAAATAAGCTCGCCCGCACACGCGGGGAGAGCCGGTTTCGAATGCGGTGAAAAAGTGAAGAAAACATGTCCCATTCCTGGGGTGGTGACAGCGCATTGCCGCCACGATCCAACATTGCAAACAACATAATGGCGTCTCCGCCCTGATTCAATTTGGCGCTCACTCCTACTGTCCCCTGGCCGTCAACGGCAACGATGCCTCGTTGCTGGCATCGCCAACCCCGCCCTTCATAGCAGCGGGTCAATTCGTGCCAGCCTGGAAAAACCTGATCAAAGGAGACGGTTACCTCCCGATCCGCTTTAGCATAGACCCAAACGTCCGAACGCTGTCCAAGATCTGACACATTGGAACGCTCATCGCGACGATACTCCCGTATTTCCCAGCCATCAATTTGATCCGGTAACCAATTACTTCCGACATCAATGATCGAATCCCCGGCAAAAAAGTCGATCGACTTTCGATTTGCTGTTAGCGCCCCAATGTCCAGTAGTTGACATACGAATAAGAAGACTATCATGCCAGCCAAGCCGACACCAATACCGCGAAACTGGCGCACCGCCAGTTTGGGGACCGCAACGGACGGAATCGTTGAAGCGGGCGTGTGAATCCATTTAGGCAAGCAGCTCAACAAGAGCTGGTCGAAACTCGCCATTAGGCCAATACCGAACAGCATCACAGCGTAACCCAGCAATTCGTGAAGTACACCGTGGGTTAAGTCTATCGCTAGGGCAGCATGTCCCACACCAATCGTAAAGATCCGGGCGGTATTGGTTACCAGCGCCCACCCCAGTCCGGCCATCATCAATAAACATGTGTGTGACCACGAACGGCGAAAGAATACGCCGCACAAGGCACCCACAGCAATGTATAGGAAAAGAGATTGAATTCCACTACAGGCTTCTTCTACTCCCATTTCCAAACCGGGAATGGAAATCACCGTGCCGTGGTTCACATGAACCAACTCCATTAGATCGTAAAGCTGACTGACGAGTTTCGTACTCAGTCGTTGCATGGAGGATGTCAAGATCACATCGCCGGTCAGCTTACTCGACCAAGGTGGCTGCCAAAGAATGGCCAAAAGCA
>JAWKTR010000026.1:0-69522 GCA_041398985.1 Pirellulaceae bacterium | reverse complement strand
GGTTCCCCATGACGCGTACCATGTCCTGCAATTGGGGCGACAGATGCGAGACAGCCACTTCGATTGCTTCGCGTTCCTCGACTTCCTCGAAGGGATCCGTGTAGCATCCCGAGGTGCGTCGTCCCAGATCCTCGATCGAGATCTCATCGCCCAAATTCGCATACGTTTCGTCCACGGTATCGACGGTTTGCTCGAAGGATTGAACCTGGATGTCTTCGTCGATTGGATGCCGCTTATGTCGCTTCTTCGATCGCAGCAACTC
This sequence comes from Pirellulaceae bacterium, assembly GCA_041398985.1. Taxonomy (GTDB): domain Bacteria; phylum Planctomycetota; class Planctomycetia; order Pirellulales; family Pirellulaceae; genus Aureliella. The sequence continues at coordinate 69,260 of JAWKTR010000026.1, read as the reverse complement.
CCGCACGCCCGAGGTCAGCACGCGGTCGATGAACGTGTTGAGTTTCGACCGCGATGGATCGTACGCATCGGCCTTCTGGATCAAGTACATCAGCAGCTCTTGCTCGACGTCCTCCGGATCGCAGTCGGCGAACTCTGGCCGCGGTGCGAGCTGCTCGGCCTTGAACTTGGCCTGCCTGAACGCATACTGGGTCAGGATTTCTTCGCCCAGTCGCTTTTCCGAACTGTTCGCTGGGCGGGTTGCCGGGTTTGATTCTTGAGTGATCGCACTCATGGTTGTCTCCGGCTGGAGGCATCCCGTGATGCGAGCGATTCGCACGGACCGCAAAGAGGCTGCGTCGCGACAAGCAGAGTCGCGAGAAAAACGCAGGCGGCCGGCGAGGTTCGTTCGTCACGTCCTCACAGCGAAGACGTGCCGCGACTTCTTGAGTCGCCAAGCGACATTTGGAGTCGCTCCGGAAATTTCCTAAGTTTTCAGGCCCTCATTCTCTTCATCATCTCCGTAGACTTCAGATCGCCATGTGGACTTTGCCGAGTCAATCGGTGCGTCCAGCCCAGGAACATGAAATGGTCTCGGTTCGCCATGCCAGTAGTACTCCATGATGACATTGCCATCCTCGGTATCTACAGCCGCAAATCCGACCGCACGCAGAAACAACAGTAGCGGCAGGTTGTGTTCATCGACGATTGCTCGAACGTATGTGTAATGACGGCTGTTCAGATTACTTTGCAACGAGGCGATGAGTTGTCGACCAAAGGAATGCAACTGAAAATCGGGATCTACCACGATGCGCTCGAGATCGATCCTGGAACTGTCTTTCCATCTTCGGTACACAATCGCACCGATAATGGCACGACGCCGACGACCTACAGCTGGTCGTTCAATCACTTTAGCGACGACCATTTGTTGGCTAAGTGACGCCAAGTAATCATCTTTACTCCAAGCTCTCGATGTTGCGGCCTCGTCGATCGCTACCACTGCGTCCAGGTCTTGCCTGTTCATGAATTGAATCTTGCCCTGCAATGGCTCCTTCGAAGGTGAAGGCTTTTCACGGTATTGCCGTTTTGCAGGGAAACCGATCTTCAGTGCAGAAGCGAGTGCCTGAACCTCCGCCGCAGTCAGTCGAAGCCCCTTCTCCTGTCTCAATGCCAATTGAATTCGTCCTTTGAGATTCATAGTCTTTCAACTCGTTTGCAAAATGAACGGCGACCTTCGCCGAAAGAAATGTTCTAAACCAACCAGTCGACGTCGGCCGGTGGCGCATACATTGGGCAAACACCTCGACTGAGGTAAGTTCGCAGGTGATCAGCCAGTGGCTTTAACTCTATGTCCAAAACATCAATCGTTCGCTTGATCCCCACGGAAACTGATTGACTGACTTTCTTGATGTCGCCGACCTCACGAAGTCTGCCCCCTTTGCCCAACACGGATGCGAAATGAGTTGTCAATGCATCTTGTTCGGTCTGCAGCTTTTCCAAACGTCCGAGATCATTGTTTGCATTCGCTTCTTCGATTTCTCGCATCAGTTCAGAGTATCGCTGTCGACATTCTTCAACCGTTTGCTCATCAGCCAATTCGCCGGATGACCCTGTGAGCTTCCGCTCGTCGATCCCAATTCGACTGGCCAACAGAGTCACTGCTGGCACTGCACGATGCGGTGTCGCCAGCAAACGAGCAATGTAGAGAGGCCCAACGTTGTTCTCCAGAAAGACCTCCTCGCCGCCGAATCGCACCACCCACATTTGCCCCTTGCGATAGAACGCGTTTCCGGTGCCGACGTTCGAGAGTGGGATCAACTGGCGCAGCCGATGCTCGCGAATCGCAACCTTCCCATCATCGAATGAAAACGCTTCTTCGATCGTCAAAGACCCGGCGAAGCCGTCCGGCGGAAATTGATCGCCGATCAAGATCATCCGAGATGCTCCGCTGCGCTCGGCCAGTTGTTCGGCCGACTTCGCAAGGCACAGCACAACCATGAACGGTTCACCACCGATTTGCACATCGCCGATCCGCCAAGCTCCTCCGGGCAACAACGTTTCCACCGCGCCGCCGGGGATCGCGCCGGCGAGCACACCCGCAATCCCGCGAGCGTCAATGGACCAACGCCGCAAGCGATCCGGATGAATCTCACCATCCACCTCCCCGTAGGCACAAGCGTCAAACAGCCGTGGCCCGTCAGGCGTTTCTGATTCAAACACCTCGTGAATAGAGCACTCGCCGCAATAGTCGGGGTTGATGTAGTCGACCGGAGGCAATTCAGCCAAGACACTCGTCCTGATCAAATCATCCACCGGTCCGCACTTCATCAGACGTAGACTGTCGATGCCCACCCGAGCTTCCGGTTGACAATTAAGCAGCAGCAGAAGTCTTGCAGTCGTTTGCACGATCAATCCTCCATGCGCGAAGGTACTTTTCAGCCAACCGACGATCTGGCGTCGCCAGCGATTTCAAGTTGCTGTTGTTCGATCTCCTGATGTTCACATGGAACTTGTGACCATTCTCGAGTTCAAAACGTATCCGGACGTTCTTGATGTTCATATTTGATCGTGGTGCGCGATCTTTGCGAATGTACGCGTCGATCATCCGTTGAAAGCCACCTCGTCCGTACTTCGAGTTCGGCCCAAAGGTCAGGTCATCATCCGGTCCGAAGATCCGCACCTCCGCCGATTCGATCAAAACCTCCTTCACTCCATCCATTGGTTGCGTCACAAACTTGAACGCCGGATCAAGCAACACGTTCAGCACGAACGGTTGGACGCTGGGATCTTCCGGCGGCAATTCGATGCCCATGAACTCACGTCCCAGAATCATCGTCAGCGGTTCCAGCACCGGTTTGCCGCCGAGTGCGTAGACGTCTGTGGTGTGATTTTTCTCGTCGTACACGAATACGTTTTCGAACACATGCGTCTGGCACACCCGCTCAAAATCATCGCCGCCATCGACCAACTTCACGACCGATTGCCGATAATTGTCCAAGCTGGCGAACACATAGTGCAATCCATCGTCACGCTGCCAATACTCCGTCACGCAACGCCGGCCGCGCCCTTGTTTCGACGAATAAAACGCAGACAAAGCATTCGCAAACGAGTCCAACTGTTCCTGCGACGTTCGAGGCGTGGCCGGTGGTAGATCGATCCGCCGGTACGACGACCGCCCTCCGATTACACGATCTGCCAAAGCAAACCGCGTCGCCGCACGCCAGACAGCCGGTTTGCTGATCCGAGTCAACAAAGCCACGTCATAGCGGCTTTCGCAACGTTCCAGTTCCTTCAAAAACTCGTGCTCGCCGGCACGATGACACTGCCGAAAAATCACCATCTGCGATTCCTCGTTCACCATCGAATGAAGATCGTGCAGCATCAATTCGGCCTGTTGACGGTACCCGTCGTCTAATGCCAGATACGCCGCAAATATCGTGTCCACGTCCGTTTTGGCCAATTCCGACCAATTCAACCGAATCGGAATTTCCAGCACTGAAAACATTTCCGCCAATAGCCCGTTGAATGTCTGCCGCAGAACGGTGCGCGGATTAAAACTGCCTGCCATCGTTATATGAACCTCCCAAAGTTCTGCCTAAAGTACATACTTCACTTCTGTCCAAAATAAAAGCGTTCCCGATTGGGGAACGCGTCAACCCTCGCGGAGCCACCTACTCCGTGAACAAACCGATCGTCTCTAACTGAATCCGCATCGCCTCAGGCGACACAGCGAACTTCACTGCCAACGGATCGCAAAACATCTCACGACGCAGACGCAGCGGATCGACCGAAGCCACGTCGTCGCCATCAACAAACGAGACGCGATTCGGATCAATCTGCGGAATCCGCCGGCGAACTTCCGCGTCGCTGACCGGCCCATCACCGCCGGAGAGTTCGCACCATGCGGTCAACAGTAACCGAGCAGGCATCAACAAGCACGCCGCAAACGCATCGGCCTGCCGTTCGATCCGCGACCGACGACCGTCGGATCGATGGATTACGTCTGGCATCTCTTCGTCGCCGAACAAAACCGGATTGCCGTGTTCGTCGACAAAATATTGACGATGCAAAATCCAGTGACCAAGTTCGTGTCCAAATGTGAAATTGAACCGAGGTCGCATCAAAGGCCACACGTCGGGATTGATTTCGTGATCGAACATGATCAGCCCACGACGAAGCCAAGTCGCACCATGAATGCGATCGGTGAACCGCGATTGAAGGTCAATGAACTCAAACTCCAACTCCAGCAAGCTCGTCGCAATATCCTCGACTTCGACCGGAGCGACCGTCGGCGTCATCACCAACTGCTCGTATCGATCCAGCACCGCATCAGCCTCAGCCGCTATTTCCGTAAGCGTTAATTCGGGCACCTCGAATCCCTGTGCCAGCAGGTCCAAAACCATCTTCAGTTCCCCTTTCCCCGCATGCGTTTGATGGTTTGCTGCAGTTTCTCGAACTGCTCCGGCGTTAACCCGCGAGCGGCCCGAAGCAACTCAGGCATCTCCTTGGGATGTTCCTTGACGATTTCTTCCATGTCCTCAGGCACGCGGTCGGCCAGTCCGATCCAAAGGTCCACGTCCTCGCCGAGGATCTTGGCGATGTCAGCCACGCGATCCGCTGTTGGCGGGTCGTAGCGTCCTTGCTCGACCTGCGACAAATACGTCGACGAGACCCCGATCATGTCCGCCATCTTTCGCAGCGTGATCTTTTTCTCGAGCCGTTTCGCCCGCAGCCGCTGACCGAACTCCGTCGTCTTACGAGCCCGCTGTACTAACTTTTTCACCGCGAATCCTCCGTCGTCACCGCGATCCACTCCATGGTCCCGAACATCCTCGATTCCTCCCAATTCCAGCGTTTGCACTCGGCCCGGATCCCGAACCCCAAGGTCCGGCCACCCTCGCGAAGTGAAGTATGCACTTTGCACTGCATCCATCGTAGACATGTCTCCCTAGTTCGGACAATCCCCCAAAGGCGAAAAATGCTAGCAAAATCGCCAGCCCTTATCATTGGACTGCCTCGGAGTGACACGTTTGGTCAACAGGCGGAAGAAAATTTAGGAGAGTCGAGTCGGCCAGAATCAGACGAAGCTACGCCAATGGCTTCCGTCGCGGATTCCTGCCGGTCGAGGTAGGCAAGAACGCAGGTGGCCGTGGCCTCGCGATCCACGTTCCAGAAGCACCGACACAGACACCGATAGAGTTCCCGACCTTGGTGGGTGCCTGCGAAGCCGAGCAAGCCGTTAAGTGTCGATTCGATCAAACGCTTGCTTGTCGACCGAGACTTGATGATCGATTACACGATCGGATCGTCGATCGACATCGCTCACGACAGTGGCTCAACAAGTTGGATGGCTTTTCGCCAAATACTTGGACTGATTATTCATTCATCGGCTGCCCGCGATTTTGACGCATTCTTTTAGTGTTCTCTTAGTAGTCCTTCCATCGCTTCGTCTATCTCTGCCGTGTCATAGCCACCCTCACCGTAATAGGGCATATGCAACGGAGGATGCAGCGTGCCCTCGGCGTCAACGATGTAAACTGCGGGGTAGCCTTCGATGCCCCAATCCAATTGAATCGGACCATTTAGCGGTTGAGGAATCACCGTCCAATTGAGGTCGCCACGCTTGGCCGCCGCGTGCAGGAGCGATTGATCGGCGTTGCTCATGATCCCGACGACACGCACGGGAGCCTGCCTGTACTTGGCTACCAACTGACGTATTGGTGCGTACATATCGCCATAGTCATCGTTCACACTCTGTGCGAACATCAGGACAACGTGCTTGCCGCGAAGTTCACTCAAACGAAACGGCTTGCCATCGATATCGAATGCCTCGAGTTCAGGAGCGGGTTGGCCTATGATGACCTTGTTGATCGCATGCGAAAGTCGAAGGGCCGCTGTGCCTCCAGTGCCATAGTGGTCAACGGTTACATCGGAATAAAGTCTGGCGAGTCGTTCCAAATTTTCATTGAGGTCACGACGCAACTGATTGAAGTCCGTATTCTCCAGCGACTTGAGGCGTTGTTCAAACTCGTCACGCAGAGTCGGCGGTGCCTCTTTCATCCGATCCTGGACGGCAGCACGAACCTTTGGCATTTGCGACTCGACCATCAGCGTCTTTTTGCCAGAAATAATTTGGGCAATGAGTGCTTCGGCTTGAGTCTTCCGGAAGGGACTCTTTTCCACGAGAGCTTGCAGAAGCTCGTCCGCTTGCGGCACGAAAGGTCCACCGCCCAGACTTGCGATGATAGATTCAACACCTTCTCGTTGAAGATAGTGTTCAATCACTCGCTTGACAGCTTTCCTGCGCTCTTTGCCAGCGGGCGAGTTCGCACCAGCAACGCTGCGGGCCATGCTACAAACTTGCACCAACGCTTTCAGCCCCTCGTCGGTGCCGCGGTACTTTTCCTCGATTGCCAGGTATTTCGAAGGCATGATATGGCGAGGGTCCATCTCCTCGTAAACGCGATTGAGTTCGACTTCGTCGGCCGCGTCTTCGGATGCCTGGCGATAGGCGGACCAGAGTTGGTTGGACTCCGCCTCCAGCTCGGATAAAGCTTGTTCCGCAGGAGAGAGTTCAACTGGTGGCTGTTCCGTTTGAGACAGTTCCTCTGGTTTACTTTGCTCGCCAATCGCACCCATCCCGCCAGACTGCTCTAGTTTGCCAAAATTGAAGCCGGAGTCAGTATACGTCTTTGGAGCTGATCGGCCTTTGACTATTGGTACTTGTCTTGGCGGTTGACCTTGGTAATGGTCCAGCCTGAACTGGACGCTGTCTTTGAGCAGACGGTCAATCTCTTCTTGGGATACCTGTTGATCATAGTGCTGCTCACCATCTTCCGTTTTCCAGACTGCTTTACCGTCAGCCTCTATCACCTGCACCTTTCGAGTGCCCGTCCGCGAATATGCCAACGGAATCGTGAATTTTGCTAGCCAGACCTTTTTTCCGTTGACCACATCAGCTTCATAGGACTGCAATCGACAAAAATGCGCAAATGCCGAGTCTGCTTTGAAGAAGGGGCCGTCGACGGAGGTCCGAGCCATAACATCGTGAGCAGTTAGGCTCAGTAGACTGTGCCCAACATTCGCTTTCATAAGTTCGTTTGTGTGAATCGCTGCATCCAGCGGAATAACGACATCCACCGATTTGTGGACTTTTGCCTTGATGTATTTCTCGATGTCTAGGTTCACGTATTGCGGATCGAAAACGAGTCGCTCGTTGTTGGATATCGCATCAGTGCTGACCTCGATCGAAGCAGTGGACAATAACACGTTGTTTCCATTATCAATCGTTAGAACGCGAACCGGTAAAACGACCATTGTGTCGTTCGCTGCGATTGCCGTAACGGATACCGGTGCTGAGGTTCCGTCGGGGTACTTGATCTCTCCAACCTTGACGGAGGCGTGCAAATCCAGCAGCGTGTTCGGCTCGTACTTGTAGAGGTAAAACTTGCCGATCGGCAGCGGTCCGCCCTTGGCCATTGCGATGTACCTGGTGGACGTCCGCCCCTTGGCGTCCTGCGTCTTAAACGTGAAGCCCAGCCCCCACGAACCGTCGTCGCGCAGTACTTTCTCGTCCGTGATCGTCACCGAAAACGGCCCCATTTCCGTTGCCGTGCTCGTCCATTCGAGCGGCTTGTTGTGTTTCGTTGCTCCAATCTGCAATGCGATCACGTCTTGTGGATGCGCCTCGCACTCCAGTCGTGTTTGGGGAGCGTGCCGTTTATCTTCGGCGGAATCAATAACCCGATCGGTAGAGCCCACTGGACTCTTACCTCCAAGCGTTGCTGCAAAATCACCGCCTTGAAATATTTCGTCGACGAAATAGTCGTCCAGCAAAACGATATTGATGGCAGCGTCCAACCTGGTTCCGCCAAAGCGATCGACTTTGCTCCTCCATGTCGCGATGTCTTGCTTTGAAAGTTGGCTAAGTCGCTTGCGGTACTTGACCGCTGCGTCCTTGCTGTGCTTCTCTTGAGTGTCCGAAAATCCTGAATTCACACTCTCCTCATCAATCTCGAATAACGCGTCGGTGGAGATTACAACAAGTGGCACGGCGTAGCTCGGACCACCATTGAGATTCGCTTTGTCCGTTTGGCCGATGGCTTCACCCAGCAAAGACTCAAAAGCTTGCTTCCAAGCTTTGGCTTCCGATGTCGAAATCAATCGAGCTCGAAAGAACAGTTGATCGGCCCGCGGCGTGTTCCATTTTCCATTGTCGAACAGGACGCCCAGGTGATTGACGATGTACGTGCGACATGCGTGCCGCGCCATTTCGCCCTTCAGCTTGTCGCCTGTGATTCGCTCCAATTCGCCAATCCACTTGTCAAGTACACCGTCTGGCGCGGCTTCCAAACGTCTGGTCAGTTCATTTCCCATGGAAACACGAATCGTTGCGCCGGATGGAATTACCGGCACTCCGCCGGGCGGCTTGATCTGCTGGAGGTCTTTCATCAAACGCCCATAAGGCCAATCGCCCAAGGCATTTGTTACTGGAGCCACTTTCAAGATACGGACAACGTCGTTTCCGCCTCGCTGCAGTGTGACCGAGCCGTTGTCGAGCGCAAGCCCGTCGATCTGACCGCCGATCTCGACTTTATACTTCCCTGCTGCGATGCGAACGGACTCACCGGATTTCGAGACGGTCGCTCCTTCAACAACATCCTTGCCCTGAACGATGCGAATCGGAACATCGCTGATTTCCGATTCAATCGTCAACGTGCCTTTGCCTAACTCTAGCACGATCAATATCCCCGCGAAGAACAGAGCAACGCCACCGGCTGCCGCGGCGATGAATTTTCCGATCGGAGGGCGGCGAGTCCTATTTGGCGCTAGCTCAATAACTGCCTCAGGCAATTGAACCGCTGCCGGTTGCTGCACATGAGCCAAACATCCTTCCAGCAACTCGGCAACTTGATCCGCTGATTCAAAGCGATCTTCAGCTCGCTTGGCCATGAGTCGCTCGATAATGCGACCGAGCCATTCAGGGACATCGGAGTTGATTTCGCAAACCGGAGTTGGATCGTCATTAGCGATGCGATGCAGCACTCCGTAAGTCGTCTCGGCACGGAACGGCAATCGACCAGCGCACATGGCGTACAACACACTGCCGAGTGAAAACAGATCGCTGCGAGCATCGATCGGCTCGCCGCGAGTCTGCTCGGGAGACATGTACTGCGGCGTGCCTGCAATCACACCGCTGCGGGTCATCGACGCGTCATCGACGGCTCGTGCCAATCCAAAGTCCGTGATTGTGACCCGCTCGACACCTTCTTCCAGCAGAATGTTCGCTGGCTTGATATCTCGATGAACCAAGCCTTGCTCATGAGCTGCCGCAAGTCCCGCCGCGATTTGTGCTGCTATTCGCAACGTGTCTTTCAAAGGCAATGGCCCTTGTAAATCGATCCGTTTTTGTAACGAAGTTCCGCGCACGTACGGCATCACCAGAAAGGGATTCGCATCCTCGCTGGCGACACTGTGAATGGCGATGACATTGGGATGAAGGACCGCAGCGGCCGCTTTGGCTTCGCGAGCGAATCGTTTGCGGGCCGAACCGCTGCTGGCCAGATGCGGCGACATGACCTTCACGGCCACGACGCGATCGAGCGATCGATCATGGGCTTTCAGAACAACTCCCATGCCGCCAGAACCAACGACTCCGCTGACTTCATAGCCACCGATGCGACCCAGCGATTCTGGATCATCGGTCGGCGCGAGCGTATCGAGCACTTGTCGGATGCGCTGTGCCCCTTGAGTCGCCTCATCGTGGAAGCCTGTTGAATCGTCAGTCGATTCGTGCAAGGCTCTGTTTCCAAAAAACTGCTTGGCTTCGTTCCATGCGTCCGCATCCGCCGCTGCGATATCAAGTCGCTCACGACACACGACGCAATCATTCAAATGCAGTTGCAGTTCGGACTCCTCCCGGGAATTCAGTTGCCCTCGCAGGAACGTGAGCAGATGGTCGGGGGTGCTGCAATGTTGTTGGGTCTGTGTCATTGGTCGTGTTCTCCAAGTTCTGAGATGATTTCACGCAGTCGAAACATAATGCGACTGCGCGCGGTGTAGATCGCTCCGACGCTCTTGCCAAGCTCAGCGGCAATTTCTTCAGTCGATAGGTCGCCAGTGATCGACAATTCAAACGCCTGCCAGGAATCGAGACGGAATTCGACTTTCACCTTTTCAGCCGCTCGCAGATAAAGTTCGCGACGCAGTTCGGTTTCAATCAAAGCCGTCGTTTCCCCATCGCGATCGACGGCCTCACGCAACAGTTCTTCGACGGAGGAGCCACCCACAGCCTGATCCTTGGGCCGCCGCATCAAGGCATTGAGAATCGCATTCTTCGTCACCCGGCTCAGCCAATGCCGAAACCGAGTCGACTCATCCCGCTTCTCCCAATCGCCGATCGCACTGGCCACCGCCATCAGGACTTGCTGTGACAAATCCTGAGCGTCCGCGTACTGCAGCCCACGAGCCTGAGCGATTCGGACAATCACCGGCCGGTAGATCCGCGCAAACAGCTCCCACGCCTCCCGATTGGCGGGATCTTGGACCTGCACCAGCAGGCTATCGCGTGTTTCGGGAAATTCGCTCAAGAAAATGGTCTCCTACAAGGACTAACACAGCCCGAGACACATTCTGTCAGAAATTTTCCAGTCACGTAGGCGAGTCTCTCCGAGACTCGCAGTACATTCCGCGTCTCGAGAGACGCGGCTACGTGGACCGAACCGAGTTACTCAATCGTCTGGCGGGCCCCGGTTACAACCCAACAATTCACCCGTACACCTGGACGAAGATAACGATCATCCGGCCAGGAATTCTTGGCCGCCTCTTTGATGAGAACTCGAAACATTCCTGCGTCGTCGGCACCGGGGGAAATGCTGAGGACTTCACCTCCAAAAAAGCCAACGGTTCCTACGGTTGGCCAGCCTTCAAACTCCAATCGAACACGGTCACCTTGCTGCACTCGCGTCACATCGTGGCCCGAGACCCATAGTTCGACCGCCGCTTTCCAAGTCTGCGGACCGATCGTGAACAGTTCGTCGCCCTCTTTGACTGCCTTCCCCTGATCAACGACGTTTACTCGAATCAGCGTCCCATCACTGGGTGCTTTAATTTTGAATCTGGCAATCTCCGAACGCTTAATGTTGATATCGCGAATTTCCTTTTCAAGAGCCGCAACCTGAGCCAATGCATCCTGTTGCTCGGCCTCCGTGCTGCCAAACTCCCCTTTCGACTTCTCAGTTGCCAGTTTCTTCTCGAGTTGCTCAGCCTGGCCGTCAATTGGGCAACCAAATCGGCATCATTGCGGTCGATTTCCATTAGGGTTTCATCACGCTTTACTGTGCCGCCCGCCACGAAGGTTTCGCTTGTTCGATGTACGAATCCGTCGACTGGTGAATTTACGGTTTGCAGTCGATCCTTTGGATTGAGCGGCACTACCTTGCCCAGCCCCCGAACCAACGCCACATTGCTACCTTGCGCGTAGAACAACACTGCGGCGAGGACCGCGACAAGAGCCGGGGCTTCAGTAGCCGTCAACCCGAAGCGGCGACGAGCGACGCCTTTGGGTTGTCTAAGGGTCGATTTCGATCGCCGGTATAAAACTCCCGCCATGATCGACAGGCACAGCGTGGCGAGTAAGTAGGCCGCGACGCGATTGCGATTAAGATCAGAAAATCCTGGATCAAAGGTCCATGCTTCAAAAGAAATCAGTGCAACGAGAATACAAGCGATGGCAAAGAAAATCTCGCCATCACCAACCGCCAGTCCCATCCGGCATCGCCTACTCTCGATTCTATTCCGCCTGAGCCGGACATGTTCCCACCACTTGTCGGTTTCTTGTCCTTGCGAGATTTCTTCAACCGGTTTCCAAGTTTGCAGGAACGACTCTAGAGCATGTGCAACTTCCTTCGGCGTGAGATACCGCTCATTGGGATCCTTCGCCATCATCCTCGACGCGATAGCCGCAAGGTCCTTCGGCACGTCGTTGCGCAATGCATCCAACGGAGCCGGTTCGACCTGTGCATGACTCTTGAGCTTGTCCTTGACGCTGCCATCGCCAAACGGCACTCCACCGGACAGCAGGTAATAGAGAGTTGCTCCGAGGCTGTAGATGTCGCTGCGAATGTCGACTTGCCGAGCATCATTGGCTTGCTCGGGCGAGATGAAATCGGGAGTCCCCATGATGACGCCCGCTAGCGTTAAGTCAGAGCGAGCTTCAACAGCACCTGCGGTTGGGGCGGCTTCGGGCGTCAGGGATGCGAGTCCGAAATCGAGGATCTTGGTCGTCCCATCCGCAGTCACCATCAGGTTGTGTGGCTTGATATCGCGATGCACCATGCCACACTCATGAGCGTGCTGCAGTCCCGTCGCGGCCTGTCGGATGTAGTCGCATGCCTCGGCGATCGGCAAGGCTCCTCGCTGTTTCACAATGTGTGACAAGTCAACTCCATTGACGTATTCCATCACCAAGAAGTGAAACTCGCCGGCTTGATCGGCGTCATGCGATGTAACGACATTGAAAGTGAGCGCGCTGCGTCTTCATCATGGAATCGATTCACCACCTCGGGCATTTGAAACAGTTCGCGGTTGATCACCTTCAACGCCACTTTGCGTTCCATCTTGCGGTGAATTGCCTCATAGACATCCCCCATGCCACCTTTGCCAATCAGTCGGACGATCTCGTACCGAGGATGATCGGCCAGTTCAGGGGGAATGTCTCCGCGAAACGAAGACGCGTCGTTTCGCGGCTGTCGTGCTCCAGGGTCGGATCGACCGGTAGCTGCCGAGCTTCCTTCAGTAGGCCGACAAACGTGTCGTCGGATGACAGACTGAGGATCGTATCGCAGCACGGCTCACATACGCTGATGTGACTCTCGATCGTACTTGCTTCATCCGGGCGAAGTTGCCCCAGGTTGTAAGCACTTAGTTGCGCACGACTGGGATGGGCGTTGTTTTCGGTCATGGCAGTACTCGTTATGTCGTCGTATTCACGCAGGGGCAAGCCGGAACCTCACCCCGCTCAATACGAAGACCCGATCACGACAGAGCATTTCAGCTATTGGCAAAAATAACCCGAAGAAGATTCGATCAACCCCTCAGCCTCTTGGCGTAACCTGTTCAGGACACGGCACTTCGCGATGATGACGGCATTCCGAGAAATTCCCATTTCCTGAGCGACGTCGTCCGCCTTCGCCCCTTCTAATGCCACGCGACAGAACGCCAGCCAGGTAGTCGGCTCGAAATGCGGCTCGGCAAGTGTCAGCAATTGGCGAAGCACATATTGGTCGTGTTCGCGATTCCAGACCCGACTCAATTCGCTGGCCGGGTCGTCTAATTGTGCCAATCGCGCTTCGATAGCCGAGTCGCCTGATGCCTGTGGACGGCGGTCCCTTGCTCGCCAAAATTTCCGCAATCGATTGATCAAAATCGCCTTCAGCCATCCACGAAAAGCCCCCGGTTGCCCATGATGCTCGAACGTGCCGAGATCCTTCGATACGGCCAACAAGACTTCTTGAACCAGGTCGTGCGCGTCGCTGTCTTGAACGTCGTACCTTTGTAACCAAGTACGAATCAAAGGCGTGTAGAGCTCCGCCAACCGATTCCAGCCCTCGTTTTCAGGGGAATGTCGTAGGCGATCGAGAAGACTTAGCGACGTTTCGTGCATACTGAAGTGGACCCTTCCGATGGCATTATACCATCGAGCAGCCTTTCTCCAGTGAGAGTCTCGCGTAGCGGTTGGGATCGAACCTTGCTGTAGACTTCCGGCGTGCTCGCTTCAATTCTTCGCTCACGCGACCCGACAGCAGAAAAGGTCCGTGCCTTTTCCAAGCTCACAAAACGCTTCGATCGTTGCAAACTTTCGGGATAGTGGACTATGGAAAAGGTGCCACGACGTGCGGTTGCCGGACTGCCATCTGATGTTCCAACTCGACTTGTAGTCGCAGTTTGGGGGCGGCGTCCAGTTTCAAAAGCCAATCGGCTGGCAACGGCTTTGCGGGCGATAATTGACCCAGCAGCTTTGCGTAGTCGACGGCAAGACTGCGATAGTCGTTCGTGTCAATCGGCAGCATCGGCAGCGCCATCTCGATCGCCGCCAGACGACGCTCCGGATCGGTTACGTTCTTGTAGTGCGTAATCGACCAGTAGATCGACCATGGCCTGTTGTCTTTGTCAAACTCTTTCCTATACGTCTCCGCATATCTCTTAGCCTCCTCGACGTCACCTTGGATGACGTGGTGCATCGAAAGTGATTGCAGTGCCGCTTCACGCATGAGCGGGGACGGCGATGATTCCATGCGATGCAGGAACTCGATGTCGCCGCCAGACATCGCCTGGGCTGCGACGCGGGAAACAAACGACGGACTCATCCAGTTTCGATCCAGCTTCAAAAAGATGTCGAAGCAGGTATCCCGCTGGCCCGCCTTGTAAGCGGAGTAGGCCGATTGCGCCAGGAAACGGCGGTAGTCCCACAGCGGATTCTTGTTCTTTTGGTCGCTCTTGGCGAGGGCTTCGTTCACCTGGGGTCGGAGTCGCTCGAAAGCATCCTTCTCTCCAGCCTGAGCCAACTCGCCCGCAATCCATTTCGCCATGCCAAGGTTGCCCGAAAGTTGTTGTTCAGCCAATTCGACGACTTTCGTAACTTCACCACGCTCCAACCAAAGCTGGGTGTTTTGCACAATCAGAGTTCTGCTGTTTGAATTTAGATACGGAACTTCGTCAGCGGGTAATTTCGGCTCGGCCACTCTTCGCAGATGAAGGTTCAACATCTCCGGCAAATCGCCGCTCACATCTCGCACCGCCGCTTCGTCGTTGTCGGCTGAGAACGCGATGTAGGCTCGCGTCAGTCGATCGACGATCTTCGAGTAGGTTTCGATTTGCTCGGCTTCCACTCCACCAGCAGCAATCGCGCCAGCCAGCCGATCCATGGCCGCAAGTTGGACGCTCGCATCCTCGACGCCTTCTATCAACGCCAACGCTTCATCGAATTGTTTTTGTTCTTGCAACTTAGTGATAGAGAGTAGCACTGGGTGCCGATCAGTTCCGCTCAGATCCCACGATGAAAATGGAGGCAGGATCAACAGCGGAATGTTAGTCGAGAGTTCAGCGGACAATTCATGTCGCCCCAACTTCACCGCGTTTTCCGCCAAAGATTTCCAGTAAGACGTTTGTTCGGCCTCAGCCAGCGAGCTAATCTTGTCTCTGTAAGCTGTGAGTCGCTGATCGAACCCGGCAGGCGAGACCCGAGCGAAACATCCCATCGCTGTCATGCGTGTGCGCATTTCCGCCTCGACATCGTCCGGTCTCGAATTCGCAATTTTGTCCGCTAATTGCCAAATTTTTTCGGGTTGCGAAAGTCGATAGTAGCCGTTGGCCAGTTTTCGCTCGAAAACTTTGCGGTGGTCCAGGTCAGTCAAACGCTGCCAAAACGCATCGCACCGGTCACTGTCTGCATCACCTGCAAGCTCCCACGCAACGCCTTCCACCAAACTCACTTGAACTCCGCTAGGCTGGGCAAGCAGGAACGCCAACGCGCTGTCCAACTCTCCACGCTGGACTTCATGAACCAGGATCGCCACACGCAGTTCTCTTTGCGCCCACCTCCAACTCGTAAAATCTCGTGAATCACGCTTGACCTTGGTCGCCTTGTTATCGAGATCGGTCAACTGATTCAACACCTGCTTGGCAATGTCCAGGCGATTGCTCTGCACGGCGACCCGTCCGATTTCCTGCAGGCCAAAGTAGTAGGCGTTCGGACTAAAGAATCCTCCCTTCGTTTCTCCCAGTGGTGGTTGCTCGAGCAAGTCTAACGCTTCGTCAAACTTCCCGACTTCGGCCAGCATCCTGGAGATTTCCCGAATTCGCGTCCATTCCTTCAGTTCGGTCGCACGCGAGATCCATTGAGCGATCTGCTCTTCACTCGGCGCCGCTAAGTTCGCTGGTGCATTGCCGTCTTGAGCCATTGAAGCCCTGGTTCCAATGACGAACAGGCCGCCGATCGCCAGTGCCAGAACCAAAGCACACGCAACCACAGGCAGGCCGACGCCCGTATTGTCCGCTGGCGTGCCAACGATTCGTCGAACTCGATTGAGTAGCGAACCGCCACTTGCCGACATCGCGAGCGTTCCGGTGGTCGACTGGCTTCGCGATTCTTCAAGCCAAACCAACAGTTTTGCGTAGCCGACTCGGTCGCCCGTCATGCGAACAGCAATGTCATCGCAACATTCTTCTCGCTCGATCCGCATTCGATGCGAAAGCCACCAGACCGCTGGGTGATAGAAGAACACCGTCTCCATCGCCAACTGAAACAGGTTGACCAGATAGTCGTGCCGGCGAACATGAGCCAATTCATGAGCGATGATGGCTTCAAGTTGTTCAGTCGACAATCCGCTGACGGCACTGGCGGGAAGCAGCACCAGCGGTTTCAACCAACCAATCACCGTCGGCACATCAACCAGCGTCGATTGAACGACTTCGATGACTTGCTGAACCCCCATGCGCCCTGCGACTCGTTGCGTGATCGTCGTGATCGAATCGGAAACGGCCATTCGGCCACGAACTCGCAAGACGCGAGACGCCCGCCAACCCAGTAGTGGTCGTATCGAGAGAAGCAGCATTCCGACCAGCCAACCAGCCAGGATGACGTTGATCCATGGGTGGATGAAATCTTTAAGCACAGAGACACAGAGCGCACAGAGTTCTACGCTCGTTCTTTCTTTCTCTGTGGTCTCCGTGCTTCTGTGTTTTAACGCTTCGGTACCTCCGCCTTCGACAGGCAGAACATCAGTCGCAAGTCGCATATCGACGACCTTCGCTGCTTCATCCAGATAGAGTGACTCTGATCCCTTCGTCGCAAGCTTAGTCAACTCGGTTGGTGTTTCCGGCGAGACGAACAAAAATGTTATCGAAGGAGCAACCAACATCATGATCATGGCGACAAGCATCAAGCTGTATCGCAACTGCGGCGAGCGTGTTCGCAGCAAACGCAGTACGCCGATCAGCATCGCTGTAACCAACGCGAACTGCCAAAGCGAATGAACCAGTGTCCAGCCAACTCGTTGAGCAAGATCGGAAAGAAGTTCCATGTTCATGCCCCTTCCTCCAACTGGTCCAGCATATCGCGGATCTCGCGCAGTTCTTCAGTCGTCGCCTTCTTCGACGACAACGCGTGCAGCATCAACGCCGCCGCCGAACCATCGTAAACCTTGTCAATCAAGTCGCTCAGCATTTGCTTTTGCGTCCGTTGCTGCGGCACCGCAGCTCGATAAACCTGCGGTTTGGCGTCGTCATCACGCTTGAGCAATCCCTTTTCCATCATCACCGACAGCATTTTCACCGTCGTCGAATAGGTCGTCTGTTTGAACGCTTGCAGTGAATCATGAATGTGCCGGGCAATACTCGGTCCGTCATTCCACAATATCCGCAAGATCTGCAGCTCGACCTCGGTCGGCTGCGAAGAAGCATGGCGTGCCACAACTAGAAAACCCTCCGCGTCCAAAGAAACTCGCCAGACTGCGTGACGAACGAATTCGCCACTTAGCCTTATAGTAGCGAACGAATTCGTCACGTCAAGCGAAAGACGCGATTTTCTATGCAGGGAGAAGTGACACATTTTGTCAGGGTTTTCTCAACCACGTAGGCGAGTCTCTCCGAGACTCGCAGCTTTTTCCGCGTTTCGAAGAGACGTGGCTACGCGGTCGCAAGCATTTCAGCAGTCGAAGGGGCAGAGCGGGCGTTGGGATGATCGATGGCTGGCGACTCGCTTTCATCGACGGTGCTCGGCTTAGTTTTTAGCCGGTCTGCGCCCTCCTCCCGATTTCAGTTTGATGTATGAGCCTCGAACCGAGGCACAACAAGCCAAAAGAAATTGTCAGAGCCTTGTTGATGGAGAACCAAACCGCCCCCCGAACCGTCCAGCGAAAGTGAGCCAACGACCGACGTTCGCGAACCGTCTGTGCCAGCCATATCCAAACGCACCTGCAACATCCCTCGTTTATTGTCTTGTTGAGCAAGATGCCGTGCGATAACTGTCACCGGAATCTGGTTGTGCTTCGCAGTGTAAGTATGTGGCTTGCCCGAAGTAAGCTGCACGTCATCGCTGACAGTTGGCAGGAATGTCGATTGCCATGAGCGAACGTTGGCAACTTCCTCACGACTGAGTGTTTTCGCGGTTTCAAACCAGCGTTTGAATTGATCTTCGTGTTCCTCAGCCATCCACTCCGAGGAAACACCGATGACAGATAGTAGAATGGGTTGCTTAGCGGATGGAGCCCGCAACTGCAGGAACTTTCTGATCTTTTCCTGAGCACTCGCGTTATGATCAATCACGAGAGCCAAAGACGATGGATCGAAATCAATCAAGTTGCACGGTCCGAAACTCTTCTCGATTTGCTGGACCAACAAATCGGTCTCGGCCGCGATCTTCGCCTTGACCATTTCCGATGCAGGCGATTCAGCGTTGATCGTCGGGATATCGATGAACAGCGAGTCGGAAATAGCGTCTCCAATGGGATAGACTTCCATGGAGTCGATGAACGGTGACTTGAGTCTCAGCACTATCAAATCCGTGCCAGGTTCTTTGCCGGTACCCATTCGCGTTGGGCGTTCCGATGACGGATTCCCATTGGCATCACGCAGCGAGAATATTCTGAGTTGTGGCAATTGCTCGTCGGTCGGCGGATTGTCCGGCTCGGGTGGTTGCTGGTAGCGTCCGGAAGTCTCCAGCAACGCAAGGACTGGCTGAGGTCGTTTCGGGTCTTGAGAGCGAAACGTGAACCAATGGGGTGATTTGGACATGTCGAGCTCGAAATCAAAGACCCTGTCTGCCCCACGGATCTTGCCCGTTCGCTTCCAGATCATCTGATTTCCACGGAATTCGATTTCACCGGGCGCTTTGTCTGCTGGGACGACCTCGCCCGCAGAAATGATCTTTTCGACGGTCCAAACTCCGAACAGTGGCTGAGAATGTTCTACGTTGACCACAGGCACCTGGATGACTTGCGTTGTTGTCACGCTCTCTGCCTGCACGGCAGCCGCTGGTACATCTTCTTGCGGTGGATTCTCCGGTGGTTGCATCAACAACATTGACAAGATGACCGAGCTGACAATTGCGAACATGGCGTAGACTCCAATAGTGCGAAAACGAATCGAGGAAAAGCGGGACTTTGGTCTTTCAGCAAGAGCTGCTGGTAACGCTGCAATGGACGGCTGTTGGACATGCGCCAGACAATCTTCGAGCAGCTCGGCGACTTCCTTTGCCGATACGAATCGATCATTGGCTCGCTTCGCCATGAGCTTGCTGATGATCGAGCAAAGCCATTTGGGTACATCCGGGTTGATCTCGCGAATTGCGCGAGGTTCTTTGTCGGTGATCAATCGCAGTATGCTATAGCTCGATTCGGCTCGAAACGGAGCGTGCCCAGTGCACATGGCGTACAGAACGCTGCCGAGACTGAACAAGTCGCTGCGATGATCGACGGTTTCGGCGCGAGCTTGTTCGGGCGACATGTATTGCGGTGTACCCGCGATGATTCCACTCGCGGTCAAGGACGCGTCGTCAACGGCGCGGGCCAAGCCAAAGTCAGTCAGCAGCGCACGGTCCACGCTGCCATCGAGCAGAATATTCGAAGGCTTCACATCGCGATGCACTAGGCCTTGGGCATGCGCAGCCGACAGTCCGCGAGCCGCTTGCAGTCCAATGCGCAGGATCTCTTTCAGTTCCAACGGTCCCCGATCGTGAATGCGTCTCTGCAAACTGCCACCCCGCGTGTATTGCATGACGAGATAGGGAATGTCCTGCCACTGGTCCACTGCGAAAATGGGCAGCACACTATCATCGATGATCGCTGCCGCAGCCTGACCTTCGCGCCGAAAGCGAGCCCGTGACGCGCCCGATAAGGCCAGATGCGGGAGCAGTATTTTGATGGCAACATAACGATTCAATCCAGGATCGTGAGCCTTAAAAACAGCCCCCATGCCACCGTAGCCCAAAAGCCCAAAAATCTCGTACGTGCCGATTCGACCAAGCATGTTTGGATCGTCCGTCGGCCCCAGCAGCGCCGTCAGTCTTTGGCAAACCGACTCTCTCGACTCAGCGTTCTCGTACTCGCCATCGGCTGTGTCGCCGCGAAGCGCGGATTGGAGATCCTGCCACCAATCGCGATTGCCAACGGTCGCTTCCAAAGAACGACGACAGATCTGGCAACTCGATAGGTGGTCTTCAATTTCATCGACTCGCTTGGGAGATATGTCGCCAGCGATGAACTTCTTCAATTCATCAGTTTGGAGGCAAGTGAAAGATGATTGCATTAAGGCTCACTCCAATATGCGGATGCTTCTAGAACTTTTTCTCGCAACCGAGCGGCGACTCGGCAACGCGCTGCATAAACGGCTCCGATCGAGCGTTCGAAAACGTGTGCGACCTCGGGTGCAGGTCGACCTTCGATCGCAGTCGCCTGGAAGATGGCCCAAGTGGCGTCGGTGAACTCGGATTGGATCTCTCGAGCGGCCCAACGAATCGCTTCGAGCTGGCATTCAACAATGAAGGATCGCGTGGTGTCCGCGTCGTCAGGTAGGGATGCCAGGGCTTGCATGACGCTGGATGTTCCAGTCGCCCGATCTGGCTTGGCACGTGAGATGGCGTTCACGATCGCATTGCGAGCGATTTTCCCAAGCCAATTCCGAAATCGCGGCTGGTAATCTCCCTGCTCCCACCGATCGATTGCTTTAGCGACCGACAGGAAGACGCCTTGCACCAGATCTTCTGCATCTTCATGCAGCAGGCCTTTCCGCCGAGCCAAGCGATATATCACAGGTCGGTAGATGGCCATCAGCTCGTTCCATGCGACAGCATTCTGCGGATCTTTAATCCGCAGAATCAGGCTTGTATTGGTTTCTGGCCAGTCGTTCATGTGTTTCCTCTACCCATATTCACACATGATCGCAGATTTCCTTACAGACAATTCGGTCGTGCTGGGCTTCGACGAAATCAATCATTTTTGGATGAACCAATGGCGTCAGACAGTTTTTGGCTTCCGATCCTGGGTGGTCTGGGTGAGGAGCGGCAGTCGCGGATCCGGCGGGTGGCCAGCCGCCGTGCCCTGGCGTGAACGTGCAATGCTTCGAAATCGAGACGCTCATTTTCGGGTTGTTGAACCAGCCGCCCACAGACGACTCAGAACAAGTGCGAGCCATTGCTGCGGCGTGTAACCGGCTAACCGAAGACGCCAAAAGAATCGTCTTGCCCGCGATCCTCTCAAGGGCAGTTCTTGAAATGAGCACCGGGGAAATCACGCTCGCCTTGGTCGACGATGCGGCCGAGATCGTTAGCGAAGCAGCGGAACATCAAACCGCCTAGGTGGTCGAGCCATCTCAGCTTCTCCCCATTGTTCTGAGCGTCTTGGGGATTTTTCTGAGCTTCTGTCGACCTTCCTTTCGCAAGTTGTCGGTCCGACCAACAATGACTGACGCATTTATTTGACGTTGACGGCGTTACTCGCATTCGGCTCGACCTGCCAAACTTCCTGCAAAACCTTGACCATCGCCGGGTCGTGTTGTTGCAGTTCCTCGCGATCAAAGGGGAAGAAATCATTGCGGCCAAAGTAGGCTTCCGTGGATTCCGCAAAATACTCTTGCGGGTTGGTGAGCGCGTAGGCTTTTTCTTTGTTTCCGTCGTTCCGCAGCACCGCTTCGTAACTGCCGCTATTACGTGCCCGCTCGAACGCAGTATTGATCACGGCGTTATCGAACCCAAGTACTTGGTAGTGGTACGCGTGGGCGAGTTCATGCAGCACGATAACCGGCATCCGCTCAATCTCACGCTCGAAAATCGCCGTGGTGGTGAATTCGACGCATCGATAAAGCTCCTTCAAGCGACCTTGTTTTTCGAGCCACTCTTTGTCGGAATGATACTCAGCCTTCGGACGAACGCCGGCGTAAGGTGGCGAGAACCAAATCGGCACCGTGCGAACGAACGCCAACGGCTCCGCAGGCAAAACGCGGATCACGATGCGAAGTTGCTCGGCGAGCAACTCCAACGCTCGCTGCGTTTTCTCTGGTTGTTCCTGGGACAATCGCTCGCTGACCCGCACGACCCAGCCCTCCACCTCGTGGGTGGCATACCCGGCAATCGGTGCGGGCAACGCGGCCCGCTCGTCGGCAACACAGCATCGCATCGACGACGCGGTTACCGATGCAAATATGAGAATGGCGAGCATCCAACGGTGATGTGAATTCACGATGATACCTGAGGTTCAAGTAAAGAGGCGAGCTGCCTCCTTGTAATAATCCAGCGATCAAAACACTGCGAGGATTCGCCTCGCTGTGTGCCTCTGAGACGGGGAACGACTACAAGAGTCGGCCTTTCATCCAAGGTGCTGAATTCAGAAAGTTGGCAATCGCGCTGCCGGGCGGGACGACTTGATCACACGCAACTCGCATCGCCTCACTTAAACTCATCTTCATGACAGGCAAAACGTCCTCTAGCTGGGCTAAAGTTCGGGGGCCGCAAAGTGGAGCCGTGACGCCAGGCTGATCTTTGACCCATAGTAATGCCAGGTGGGCGGGACTGATATCGAAGTCGCGCGCCACCCTCACAAACTGCTGGCCGGCGTCGGCCGCTCGATGAGTGATCCGCTCAGCATAAATCCCGCCGCGTCCGAACCGTGGCGTATCAAACGACTCCGGTTTGCTGCTGTCGTAGCGGCCTGTTAGCAGTCCCATCGCCAAGGGAGACCAAACGAATACCGCCAGTCCTGCGGCGCTCGCGGCCGGAAGGATTTCATTTTCAACACGTCGGTCCAACAGATTGTAAGGCAACTGCTCAGAAACCATGCGAATCAGACCTCGGTAATCGGCAAGCATGGAAGATTCAGTGATCTTCCATGACGGAGACGTTGTGGAGCCGGCATAGCGGATCTTGCCTTGACGCTGTAAATCCGTCAGCGCGCCAAGTGTCTCTTCCAAGGGCGTTTGCATACAAACGCGGTGCGTTTGATAAAGGTCGATGTAATCGGTTTGCAGACGACGTAGTGAATCTTCACAAGCCTTGATGAGGTGCTTTCGGGAATTGCCTCGATCGTTGATTCCTTTGTTGCCGACTGGGTAATAAGCCTTGGTCGCAAGTATCACATCGTCTCGTCGGCCGTTTTCCTTCAAACAACGACCGATGATCTCTTCGCTCTGACCGTTGGCGTATCCATTGGCGGTATCGATCAGATTGATGCCATTATCAATCGCACAGTTGATGATGCTGGACGACTCCTCAGCCGATGTCGGATTCGCGAAATTATCGCATCCCAAACAAATAGGTGAAACGTACAGTCCCGTGCGTCCCAAGGGACGGTAAAAACTATGGTCTAGCATGCTGTGTAACCTCCATCGACAGTGATAGCGCTTCCCTGCATGTAGCTTGATGCATCGGAGAGAAGGAAGAGTGCGGCCGCTGCGATCTCATGCGGATCGGCAAGACGTTTCTCCGGGATGGTGACAGCGATCTGCTTGAGCTTTTCGTCGATTTCCTGCTGCGTCAGCGAACGGCCTCGCTCCGAGGCGAGCATGGGCGTATTGGTTTCGCCCGGGCGAATTTCATTCACGCGAACGCCACTGCCAGCCAAGTCGAGCGCAGCGCTGCGAGTAATTTGGCTGACGGCCCCTTTCGAGGCACAGTAGGCCAACACGCCGGCAGCACCAACGTCACTCCAAATCGAACTGACGTTCACAATCGAGCCGAATCCCTGCTTCTTCATCACACGAGCCGCGGCGCGGCAAAGATAGAAGCAACCCTTGACGTTGACATTCATGACGAAGTCGAACTCCTCATCCGTGCAGTCAACAATTCCGGTGCGTTTGAGGACTCCTGCGAAGTTAACAATACCGTCAAGTTTCCCCCGCTCCTGAACAACGCGTGTCACCAGCGCATCGCACTCGCTCGAACAACTGATATCGATCACACTTGGACAAGCGCCGGTCGTCTCGCAGGCCTGTTCCAAAGTCTCTTGTTGCCGGTCAGCGGCGTACACCACCGCGCCTTCATTGCACAACATCTCAGTCGCCGCGCGTCCCATGCCAGAAGCGGCTCCAGTAACGATGATGATCTTGTCTTTTAGGGTCATTTCGATTTTGGCTCGGCTTGATGTTAGGGATGATTGATGTCGCGAACGATTCATTGACGGTTCTGGCAGATTGTATACGGAGCATTATAAAGCAACATATCCCCGCTTTATCGGTTACTTAGCTTGACAACGGACAGGCAGATGTACGACGCAGTTTCCAGCAACACCCCGATATGCGAAGGACCTCACTGAGAATGGGTTTGTTTCAAAATCTCTTCTTTGAGCCTAGCCGTGCTAAACGTCAAGAAATTTTGGAGTTTGTATTCGAGAACTCGAACCTGCCACCTTCCAGCCGGGGCGATACTCGACAAGGCGGCTCGGTCGTCACCATCGATCGCAAATGTCCATTCGACGATCGTGGAATCATCTTCCATTCTCACGCCACGGCTGATGCGGCGTGGAACCAGCTAACCGAAGACGCCAAACGAATCGTGTTGCCCACGATCCACTCGAGGGCAGTTCTCGACATGAGCACGGGTGAAATCACGCTCGGCTTGGTCGATGACGCGGCCGAGATCGTTTGCAAAGCAGTGGAACATCAGACCGCCTAGGTGACGGAGTTCTCCCCATTTTTCTGAGCGTCTGAGTCTTCTTAGAGCTCTCACCTTCCAGCGGGCCACATCCATCCGCGTCTTGGCGATTTTTCTGAGCTTCTGAGAGCCTTCTTACCCAGAAAGATGCGTTTTGAGCGGTCGTCGTTATCTCTACTCCGAGCGACACTCTTTCAAACCCAATGTTTTCCGTGGCCAATCGCTGTTCTAAACCTGATCGATTGGGAGGTGCCGACGGCTTCTAACCCGACGGCCCTCAGAAACGGAGAACGTCAGAAATCTGGGCCAGAGCTCGAAATCAGGCCGCCGAAGTTGCGCCGGGTTATTTGACCGGTCTCAGACGACAGAGAAATACGGTCGGCGGGCGTTGACGCAAGTCCTTGCGAAATAACGGGATAAAACGAAAAAAGCCGTCGTGGGAAACACGACGGCTTTTCGTTTACTGGTGGGTCGGAAAGTATTCCAACCAAACAGAGAAGTTGCGGGAGCCGGATTTGAACCGACGACCTCGAGGTTATGAGACAAATTCTCTATACCGCAAAAAGCCTGAAATTCCTCGGTGTTTTGCAAGATTTTAGCGTACAACACACCTTTTGCAATCCTTCTCACTCAATCGCAATTATTGCCGTGTTTTCGCGGTAACTTCGAAAAAATGGATTTCAGAATCCGGTAGTAATCCGGTAGCACCTCAAACGGTCGAATGTGCTTGTGAATGCAGTTCCAGTCATATGTCAGTTCCACGGTTCAATTACGATCGCTCGGACGCAAGGGAAAGTTAGCGCTCAACAAGATGCAAGCCTGGATAAGCGATGTCATCCTCGCGAGCGCGCACGGAATCCGTAAAGCACTCCACGCCTCGTGCCAACTGCGACGGCAGCCTCGCGCGCGTACGCGTGCGTGGGAGAGTTGTTTCGGGTGTCGCCCCCGGGGACAGTAAAACGTCCCCCTGCCAGAACGTCCTTGATCAGAACGCAGCCGTGAGGGTTTCGGTCATCCCCTTGAGCGACACCCGCGGCCTGAAACCCAAATGCCATTCGCTCACACGCAAAAGGATTTCTCTTGCTTCTTCCGCTCGTGACGCTCGCACCGCTACCCCATCGTGGGTGGAAATAGCGGTGATCCCGGCTCGTTCCAGCTCAGCCATCGCGGAATCCACGACTAGTGATCCCTCAGCATGTGTCAAAACGTCAGATAGCTCGGTAGGCGTCATCCGTTGCCGCCAGCTCTGGATCATTCGGCAAAACTCTGGGTGCAATTCCCGCAGTGCAATACGCAGCGGTTTTGATGCGTCTCGCCCATCGCGCCAAAATAGACATTGCCTTTGAAACTCGATTTTGATTGAGGCTGGCTCGTCATGCGCTGGGTCGTCATCCAGGCGTAACATCCATTGGTCCGTCTCGCTGATGTAGCCCCGTCCGCTTGCGCATTGAGCTTTGAACCACTCAGCGTAGGCATCTGCAAACTGTGCGTACCAGTCTGCTTGCAGCGCCTTGATCGCTCGGCTTTTAAGTTGTTCGTCGGTCTTATCCTGTATCCGTCGTCGCACGTCATACATTATCTGTCGTGCGTGCGCGGGCAGGTTGCCGTCATCGCTTACCGCTTCATACGCATCCTCGATGTGGCGAAACACAATTTCCTTGAGCGATTCGCGGTCACTGCCCACCATCGCCTGCCAGCGTCTCACCTCCGCGCTGGCAGCTCGTTCTTCGGCTTTCCGCTGCTTGGCCCACTTTTTCGTAACGCATTGGACCGCGTTGATGATTGACATCGCTTGCATGATTTCAGCCTTCCACAATGACGGATGATTTGCCACGGTCCGTGAACGAGACGCGCGGACATGCGAGATGAAGTAGCAGCACAATCGGTTCATGCGCGCCAGCTCGCTGCTGCTCCAGAACGCTGTCGAGACTCTGACCAAACGTTCCCAACTCGCGAAACGGGTTGATGATGCCGGGCGACCAATTGACGCCCGTGATAATTCGGCGCTGCTCGTTGCCTGGACACCAGCCGAAAGCAGTCTCAACAACCCACGGGATACCTTCGGTTTCGCCTGCGATCTTGCGGTAGTCGAACGAGTCCATCTCGCACCCGATCGCCTCAAACTTGCTTGCGACGTGTTGCCGACCAATGATGCCCAGCGCCGCCGGTTTGACCGGCTTGCTGTGTTCCTTCATGGCGGCCAGCAACTTGGCGACCAGCTTCTCGCTTTGCCGGCGGTGTCGGACCGTGGAAGATATTGATTCGTGCGTCGGATCGATGGCTCCCAGCAATGGCTGCTTCCAATCGACTTACGAGGTAACGTTTGGTGTCGTCGTACTCAGTAAAGATCAGTACTCGAGTGTCATTCCATTGGGCATCTTTTTTTCCCAATTGCGGACACATGTTTTCGCGAATCCAATCGATCAACTTCTGCGTTCGTGCGTCCGTTTGCCCTCGCGACTGTTCAGCGATGTCCGACATCTGTGCTAACAGCTCTTGTTCGCGGGCAAATAGCTGTCTTGAAGTTGCATCCGCGATTGGACCAACCGTTGTGGCAGATACCGCTTCAACCTGTGCCTCGACTTCGCATTCCATCTCTTCCTCGGTCAGCGCTGCTCGCTCGTCGTCGCTATCAATCGAGCCAGCCAACAAATCAGATTGGAGAGCATGGGGTGCATTAAGCGGCGAGCTCGATTCGTAAGTCGGCTTCGCTTCTGCCGCGACCAGCAATGGCTGAGCGTCACGCGATGATCGACCATGGCTAGCCGACTCGGCGTTAAGCTTCTCCCATTGTCGCTTTACGGTGTTGCGATGGACCTTCAACGTCTTGGCGAATGCCTCGATCGAAGAAAGGAGTCGCTGTTGAAGTCCAATGATCAACAAACCTGATGCGGCTTGCTTACTCTTGCTCTCATTCTTCAGTCGCTCTTCTCGCGTGTTGCGGTAGTCGTTGAGAAGTCGAGACAGCTTTAGTTCAGATGCGTCTTCAGGCAATCCATCGATCGTGATTTGCACAACGCGCCGTTTGGGAAAGCCGCCTTGGATTTCGCGAATGTCTTCTTTGATCCGGCGAACGATTGTTTCATCACGATGCTTGGCGGATACAGGCACACCGCGACAGAAACGTTGGGGATCGAGGATTTCGAGAAGAGCTGAGAAGCTATTTGAGTGACCATTGTGCGGAGTGGCCGACAGAAACAGTCGGTGTTCGAATCTTGGAGCGAGATCGCGGACAGATCGAGTGATTTGCGAGTCGATAGCGTACTTCTGGCCGCTGGATGGGGCGGCATGGTGAGCCTCGTCAAGGATCAACATCGAGCCACTTCGGAACGTGCCCAGGTGATCGCGAAGCGGACCAGCATAAGCTTCATCGATGAGCAAACGATGCGAGATCAAAAACCGCGTGTGAGTACTCCATGGGTTAACGCTGAAGCCGCGTTCACGACGCACTCGCTTCATATAATCCTTGTCGAGAATTTCGAAGGTCAAACCGAAGCGTGCTTCCAGCTCTTCTTTCCACTGGAAAAGCATCGACGGTGGGCAGGAAACAAAGATTTCGCGGACTTTCTTTCGCAGAAGTAATTCGCGAGCAATCAACCCCGCCTCGATTGTTTTTCCGAGACCAACGTCATCTGCAATGAATAGGTTTACCCGCGGGAGTAGCAGGGCCTTACGCAGCGGTTCCAGTTGGTAAGCATCGAGGCGTATGCCTGCGCGGAATGGTGACTGAAAAAGCTTTGGGTCAGTCGACGTAACACAGTTCCACTTGAGCGTGTTCAGGTAGGCAGCGAATAACTTCGATTCATCGAATCCCTTCGCTGCGATCGACTCCCAAGCTTCGCTTGTTAGCACTTGCGGATCGAGTTCCTTCTCCCAAAGCACCTCGAGTGGAGCGCCTTGGTTGTCATCATCGACGCACGACAATTTGACCAGCGTACTGTCCGCTGCTCGCTTCGGCTTAACGATTTGCTCGACAAGATACGTCCGTTGACGCACTCGCGCGATTTGCCCTGGTTGAAGCGTGTCGATCGTCTGGCTCATAAGGAATCCAAATCAAAGCAGTTTGCTCAAGTCTCTAGCTACAAGATCTCTGCCACCCAAGTAGCGAAGTCACTTCACCGACCGCTTCGTCGCTAACATCGGCGGAATGTGGTGCTCTTTGCACAGCAGATCAATTTGGCGAAGGGCCAATTTGGAAGGTGCTGTCCATCCGTTTTCCCAGCGATTCACAGTTGCGAAGCTCACACCGAGCGTTTCTGCCATCGCCTCTTGGGTGAGGTGCAACCGTTCACGCAGTTCCTTAACACGGACGCCGAAATCGTCTTTTGTCTTGGTCATACTCCAGTCTCCTGAAAAACTGGGCGGTTTTAGTACTAACTCATCCCCGGGGCTGACGCCCAACGTTGGGGAGAGTATAACATGTGCGATAACAGTTGTCTGCTAGGTCCCTGCTCCAACATTGTCGGGGGTGCAAGACTCCCGTTTCGACTGACCACATCGTGGTACTAGCTGCTGCGTTCATCGCTAGGTTTAGCGTCGAAGACACAGCCGTTCCACATGAGGTTTCAATGCACTGCAGATGTACGAGTTGTTCGCAACGCACACATTCAAGAGTTACTCGATTTCATTTCAA
The DNA here is from genome assembly GCA_041398985.1 of Pirellulaceae bacterium. Lineage (GTDB taxonomy): Bacteria > Planctomycetota > Planctomycetia > Pirellulales > Pirellulaceae > Aureliella. Next base: position 40,012 of record JAWKTR010000026.1, on the reverse strand, counting down.
CACGCAGTCAATCGAACGTATGGCTATGTTGGGAACACGAATTTGGCTCGCTATCAGTAGGTCTGAAGAAGTTCCTCTAACGATCAGACGCGATGCATTCCCATCCTTGATTAGCCATCGATCTCCGAGCATTCCCTTCACGACCAAAGTTTGGCGGTGATTTAAATGAACCCTCAATCCGAGCTTTCAACGATTTGTGTGTTCATTGCACTGAAAGAAGAGTTCAGAATTTTCAAAGAAATTTTTCGCTGTGATTTAGCGAAAGTTCAAAATAACTCAACAGCGGACAGCATTTTCGAAGGTGAGTACAAGCAGGGAAAAAGCCGGTTTCGAATTGCCGTTGCATTTGCGGCCCAAATGGGTGAAACGAATACAGCCAGGCTAACGCAGCACATGCTTTATCAATATTCACCGTCAATCTTCGTTGTCTTAGGGATTGCAGGCGCTCTTACCACGGATTTGCAACTTACGGATGTCGTAGTTGCGAATGCAGTCGAGTCGTACATTGACCATGCAAAGATACAACCAAGGAAAAAATCCCTGATGGAACGATTGTTAGGATCGCTGGCTGGAACGAGCAGCGACAAATCCCAGCTTTCAAACAACGAATTGTCGGTGGCGGGAACCCCCTATCGCCCCACTCCACGAATCTATAACGCTGTAGAGAGTTTGGAGTTCGCGAGCCCAGAACTTCTAAATTCTTGGAAAGCTGCTGGTAAGAACGACTTTTCAACCACTCTTGCAGCTTTGAGTGCCAATCAGCAGGTTCGTGATGAACCCATCATTCATCTTGGTCCCGTTGCCTCTGGTCCATTTGTTGTCGCGGCACCAGAATTCGCACAGTTCTTGCGAACTCGCAATCGCAAAGTCTCTGCTATTGAGATGGAGTCCGGTGGAGCGCTCAATTCGATCTTCAATCAACTCCCCTCTCCGGAAAGTTTGATAATCCGAGGCATTTCGGATTTCGCAGACGACCGGAAATCCAATTTGGACAGCACATCAGGAGGTGCTTACAGAAGGGTTGCCATGCGAAACGCAACTCGACTCTTTGATCTCATTCTCGAAGCGGGCATTGCCTCAGATTTACAGAGATTCAACAGCACAGTGGGAGACTCCCAGGCTCTCGCGACCATTGCCCCTATGGTCTTGACCAGAGCTCCAGAAACAGAAACTAATGTTCAATCCGTCATTCAAGTAATTGCGGCTCTAAAGGGTAACTTTGATTTCATTTGGGAACTCGGAACTTATGAAGGCGAGGAACCAGTTGTTTTTTGGCCAGTCCGTCTTCGGAAACCTACGCCGATTCACGCGGCACAAACATTTGCAGCCGCTGCGTTGAGCCAAAAAGGAGCAAAGGTTGTTTTATGTTTAGACAACTTAGGAAACAAAGACCACACCGAACACGACTTCCTTACAGCTATTCGCCGTTGGTGGAGCAAGGCTAAAGGAGTAAATGACGTTGAGTGCAAGCTATTCTCGGACATAACAACATCTCAAGCAGAAGATGCGACTGGAGATCCATGGCAATTCGTCGATCGGTGGCTAGGCAAAACGGACAAGATGCTGGATGAAGTCCTCCGATTTCAAAAACACTCGATGCAGAAGAGTTGAAGGGAGTTTCGGAAGACGTGTTGAAACGCAAACGCCCTCGAAGATTGCTGAATCCTGCAGTAGTGTGGGCATGCCTCGATCACATTGCCTCATCACATCAAGGTAAGCCATTGATCACGCTAGAGGGCATGATGAGCGAGCCCTGTGGGAAGCATGGAGAGGATCAATAGCTGATGGAAGATATGGGGTAGGCCATCTTTATTTACCAAGTTTGGGAAAGCCCGTTTCCCCACTCCACATGTCGACGATAAGCATCAACTGGACATCCTACGAAGACATCCTCGCTTCGTTGAAGGCAGATATCCAGAGAAACGGCACCGACTGGTTCCGTCCGTTTGGAATGGTTGCTTGGACCCTGAAGCAATGTGTCAATCTGCCTGATTTCGTCGCTACGCGATGCTCGAAAACTTCGCCGCTGAGTATCGCGTCTGAGGTTGATCCGGATATGGTAGCCTCACAGCTTGCGCACTTACTCGATGAGCGTTTGCTGGGAGCAAATTGATGACGACTCCCCATACCCCAGAGGATCGATTCGGGGCGGCGGTTGCGAGTCGGTTACCTAGAACAACTTTACTCCGAGAGAGTTATCGCTCGCTGCTAGCTACAGGTCGCACATATGCAGCTTTCACGAAGCAAGAGCGAGCCTACGTTGAGCGACTGGTAGACCGCGGGGTCATTCTCGATCCTATGTCCGGTTACGGCGGACTCATGATGGAGTCAGCAAAAATCGGAATCGATTCGTACAATCTGGAGATGAATCCTCCGCAACATCTCTGGCAAGTTCTTACAAACCGTCGTATCGCTGAGCGAATGCCAGGTGCTATTGGAAAGCTAATGAGTATCCGAAAGCGAAATGTTGCTGGAAAGCGGACTGTATGCTCGGACACGTTTTTTCCCGATGAATGTTACGATCTGCTTTGCGATCTATTGAGTGCGATTGAAGATGTACTGTCGTCCGAAGCAGGTCTCAAGCGAGAGGCCAAAAAATTTGCTGCCGCTCTACTGTTGCCCTTTTCGGGCAGGCTGTGCTGCTGCACCCCCGGCGATAACTCCGCTCATGTGAAGGAAGGGGGCATATGCGTTTTGAAAGACTGGCGAACGGACTTCCATGCGTATTTGGAGGTGCTTCTACAGTTCTTACATCGTGTTTCTACTGAATCTCAAAGTAGTCGTCACGAGAATTACAACGGTGATGCGAGAATCTTCGAATTCCCCAAGAAGCGTTTTCGAAGCATGCTCACCTCACCGCCCTATCCGAATCATCGAGACTTTGAAGCGATCTTCCGTCCGGAGAACGAGTTACTTCGGAAACTGAGTCAGGATGGCAACACGATCTCTTTTGTAGATCCGTCAGCAGTCATTGGCACAAATATCGTGAGTCGACTATCACCGTCGACGCCAACCGTTCCAAGTGCAATCAAATTCATGGACAAGATCTCCACTTTGAAACGGACGAAGCAAGCGACTTACGATGACGCGGTATACTATTTTCCTTATTTGAGGGAGTACTTTGCAGCGCTAGAGTCGGCGTACTCCAACGTTTCCAAAGCTGCCGCGTCGGATTTTCTTGGCTATATAGTTGTAGTGAACAACACTCATCGTGGAGTGGTTGTTCCCGTTGCCGAGGCAATTGTAGACATTTGGAAGAAGCTCGGTTTTTCTTCGCGAATCGAGCACGCAGAAGAGTCTTTTCACCTCGGCACGAAGAATCCTCGCGCGAAGGGAATTCGTGCACGCCACACCGAATATGTAGTAGAGGTGCGGCGGTGATAAATGAAACTGTATTAACCAATAGTGGAGTGTACGCGCGAATCGAACCAAGAGTTGGGCTGTTCTGTTTCTCACCAACGACTTGCTTATTGTTCGCCGTGGCTGAATCGGAGTCTCGGTCAACGCTTCAATGGCTTCAGGGTGGTCATGCGACGCAAGTATCCGAAGTAACTCAAGCCAGACTTGGAAAAGGGTGGTCTAAGTCCAAAACTCAAGTGCAAATTGAAGGTCGACAACTATTGCCATCTGCCGAAAGCTGGGGCAACTTGCCAATTTTGCGCCAGCCGCTCGCAATAAACTGGCTAATCACAGGACGATGTCCGCTAGCTTGTAGATACTGCTATGCCGAAGACCTAATGCGGTCAAGAGTGCAAGAACCAGAGCGAGTCGACGTTCAAAGAATCGCGGACGCCATTCTAAGATATTCGCCGTTGTACGTCGTACTAACAGGGGGCGATCCGCTTTTCAGTCCGTTCCTGCAAACCGCAATTGAGTCGCTAAGTGGCAGGACAGGTATAATCGTTGATACCAGCGCCTACACATTGACTAAACGACATGTCGAGTCCTTTCGAGATCATGGCGTGGGCGTACGGATCTCGGTCGATTCAGCACGGCCAAAAGTGAATGACTCGCAACGAATTGTCTACTCGGAGTTACCCTTAGGTGCTCGTCGCGGTGGAGCGCTAGAGCGAGCGTTACGCGGAATCGATCTATGCCTGGACGCGGATGTTTCACTTACTATTCAAACCGTGGCAACGAAGAAGAACGCGAACGACCTAGTTGATCTTGGTGATCGGCTCTTTCGAATGGGTGTCAAATCCTGGCGAGTATTTAAAGTGGCACCGTCGCAATTACGCATGAGTGAATACTTGCTTTTGGTCGGCGGTAAAACAGACAAAGGTGGAACCTATTCAAGCCGAAAGAAAGACGGCCCATACAAATTCGTCTTTAAGAACTTAGTGGAATCGCACCGCTTGCACTGGAAGTCATCAATGGCACTTCAGCTGACAATGAGCGAGAGTCCAAACTCAGTGGTGCTAGTGTCCGCAGACGGTAGGTTTTTTACTGAGTCAAATATGGGACAAGGAAAGGTACTCATTGACCCGCGGTCGCCACGTAGGCCAAGCATGAGTAGTTTGGCAACTATGGTAGACATGTCTGGACATGCGTCTCGCTATCTTAACTTGGAGTACGGTTCCTGAAGGTTTGCCGATTCCTCAGAACTGCTAACTACAATCCAGTTTCTGCCGCAATTTCGGTGTCTCTTGTAACCAGGACGACAAGAGCTCAACGGGGCGAACCAGACGAGCAGACGAGCAAACGGGCCATTTAGCTTCCGGGCTCAAAGGACGAGTGCCTGAGAAACCGTGGACATTCTTCAACGCAGTACGCCCGACACAGATATACAGATGGACCCAGCAACGCAACCGAAACCAGGGCGCAACCTGAGAGAGATACTAAGGAATCCATTGGCGGTCCGGGGTGGGGAGTTGGTTCGAGTTCCGGTCGGATGCGTCGGCCTAGTTGCCTTCTTCGAGCCTCCTAGCTGTCAGTCGCCCACGTTCATCTGCCTCGCTGCCTCTCATCGCAGCACGCCAATGGCACGCAAAGAACTGCACGACCACTCACAGTTCAAGCACAATCCACGCTCATTGCTTACATGATCACTAACAGCGCCCAGGCTTGCATTGCACTAGCGAGATCGCTGTGGTTGGGACCGGAATCGGTGTTTGGGATGCCCGGATAGCGCCGCAAATTTGCCACCGCTTGATTTCCAGGGTATCTACTCGCTCCTGTCCGTACGCGGTGAGACCTTTAGCTATTCCCAAGGGAAAAGTGTAGTTTTTACTTGCGTGCAAGTTGCACGCTACTTGCATAACTTGCATGCTACTTGCATCGCCAAAATCCGAGGGAGGGTGTGCATTTCTGCACTCTGTCGTTGTAAACCCTTGCTACACAACGACTTACGTCGACATACAGGGCGTGCATTTCAGTGTTAAGAGTCGCAGTCGCCGTCTTCGAGCATCTCTTCAAGAAGCTCCCGAATCTCCGCAATTGCCAGCTTTTCCCTGCGAATATGCTCTTTTTCGTCGTCTTGCTGGGCTGTCGCCTTGACGCTGATGTCAGCGAACTTGCTTGGAAAGAGAATCGACGTTTCCAGCCAGGACAGTGCGGAATAGCTGGGCGCCGGGCTCATCGCCTTGGACAGATCAACGCCTGTTCCGCTCCTGACTCGCAGGCGATTGGCGGACACCCAAGCGATTTCGACCTGCAATGAGGCATTAGCGGGCAGCTCTGTCCAGTCTTCGGGAAGCTCACAAAGACCTGAGACGCCTCGATCAGCGGCGGCGAACTGAGCTTCTAGGGCTTCGGCTGGTGCTTCCAGTGGTGGGTAGAGGCGGTCCAGCTCCGAATAGGTCTCGGCCTGCGCCTCAGCCTTGCTCAGGCCCTTTTGGCGACGCTCCTTCATCATCTTGGTACGAAGTGGCTCGATGATCTCGGGCCATCGCGGATCTTTCTGTAGCCGCTTCGAGATACCCAGGATATCGACGGGCTCGCGTGCGAGCCCCGTCTGGTCTACTCGATCCGTGCTTGATCCGTCCATGACTTACCCTCGCGTTCATGTCGGCACTGTATGGTCTATGGTCTCTACGCTTGTGCCTCGCTCTATTCTATGCTGAGAATTGCTACGAGCCAAAGGCATTTCGACGTGTCAGCCCACCTCCCGCATGATCTCCACGGCCTTTTGCAGATCCCTTTCGGCATAGACTTGGGTAACGTCGGCCGATGCGTGTCCCAGGATGACCTGGGCGGCTTCCAGTCCGAACCGTCTGCGAATTTCGGTTCCGGCGGAGTGACGCAGGCGGTTCGGCGACCAACGGTGGTCTGATTGCCACTTCTCCAATTCGGCTTGCTGCTTGTCCGTCAGACGATCGAGACGCTGACTCGTGGTTTCACCGTCGCGTTGACTCAGCGGCTCGGGAGGTGGAAAGGCGACATCACAAGCGCGGTGGATTGCGCGGCGGTAACTGTCGGCTGTGTACTTTTCACCCGCGGACCGTTTCGGTTTCCGCTTGCGGTTCGTTCCTGGTCTGTTGCCATACGCTAGTGGCGTCGTTCGATTCTCGTGTCTAACTTCGCGGCGTTTCTTCTCTGATTCTACGGGGCAGAAGCAATGCGTTTCCTTTTCGCGCAGCAAATATGGTCGGAGAATGTCCTGCCCTTTGGGGCCGATCGGGATGACTCTTTCCCGTCCGTGGTGCTCAGTTTTGTGTGTGCTGGGTCGGTACAGCCAGACTTCACCTGACATGTCCACGTCGCAGGGACGCAGGTTGCAGACATCCTGGGGGCGACCGCCCGTGATCCGCTGGAATCGGATCATATCAGCCACTACGGGCGACAGATGAGGCAGGGTGGCTTGAACGGTCGCATCGTCCACGGGCATCACTGGATCTGGTTCGCGAGCCTCGGAGCGGCCTTTGCGCAAGCCTGAGACAGCCATTAGGCCGTGGTACATGTCACGCCGAACCAGTTCATTCTCCACTGCCCACTTGAAACAGCGGCGAATCCGGCCGATCGACTTGTTGATGTAGCCACGGCTCCAATCGTTGTCGACCATCCGTTGACGAACCGCTTTGAGCGCCAAGGGGCCGAAGTCGTTGGCGAGCTTGCGTCCGTACAGTTCTCGGACAATCTTTAGGGCTTCCTTGATGCAACCGTATTCGCGGGTGACTTCGCCGTTCTTACGATAGTACTGCTCGGCAAACTTGCGGTAGGCGTTGATGACTTCGACGACGGTAATGTCAACATCATTGCGAGGCTGTCGACCGTTGGCGAGGAATTCCGCAATCAAGCGGTCATATTCGGCCCTGCTGGCCGCTGAATTCCATTTGCCGAGATAGGTGTCTCGGCCTGCGATAGTCACCACAGCTTGCCCGGTAGGCTTGTGGCGACGGTAAGAAGGAACACGTGGAGCAGCTGGTTTCGGCATGGTGGTGCAACCTCCATTTCACCGAATCCGGTAGTTTACCGGATTTCGTGGAAATTTCAGGCCGCACTGCCGACCGCCGGCAGGTAACTTAAGTGCTTGTTTCGGCGGTAGTTAGAAAAAGTTGCGGGAGCCGGATTTGAACCGACGACCTCGAGGTTATGAGCCTCGCGAGCTACCGGGCTGCTCCATCCCGCACTAAGAATAGACAATAATCTCCCGGCGGCGTCTAGGGGTTCGGACGGCAATTTTGGCGAATCGTGCTTTGGCGAGGGGCGTCTGTGCGGTTGAACTTCGACTGCAAAGGAATTTGGGCATGCAGTCCGGCGCTGGGGAGGTATAATCCTGCTGCTGAATTGCCGTGGGGAAGCAGGTCCAGTTTGTTTCTCACCGTGGCTCGGTTCGCGTGCTGCCCAAACTGGGGCAGCCTATTGTTTCACTTAGAATCCTTTCACTACTTGAATTCCGTATGCCCGCATTGACTTTGCCAATCGTTGATAGTTCTGCTAGCGATCCTGCGCACGGACTAGCCGATGAAGCGATGGGCAGTGGCGCACGTGGGAAGTATGCGTTTATCAGCTTGGGATGCCCTAAGAATCTCGTGGATAGCGAGCGAATGCTGGGGCTGCTACGCGATGATGGATACCGGTTAGTCAAGGAGCCAGAGCAGTCGGATTTTGTAGTGATTAACACTTGCGGGTTCATCGATAACGCTCGCAAGGAGTCGATGGATACCATCGACCAAATGCTAGAACTCAAACGCTCGGGCAAAATCCGGGGCGTGATCGTGGCGGGCTGTTTGGCGGAACGCGAACGCGAGCAATTATTGGCAGCTCGACCTGAGATCGATTCGCTGGTGGGAGTTTTTGGCCGCGATGATATTACGCGGATGGCTAGCCAATTGGTCGACGGCCTAGAAGAACAACGTACGATCTTTCGCCCAGCTCCGATTCGGGCGCTCGATGACACGAATCGCTTGCGGATTACGCCACGTCATTTCGCCTATCTAAAAATTTCCGAAGGCTGTGACCGGCTGTGTACCTTCTGCGCGATCCCCAAAATGCGCGGTAAACATGCTAGTAAGCCTCAGGAAGAGATTATCCGCGAGGCGCGGCAGTTGGTCGAATCGGGCGTGCGCGAATTGATAATCGTGGCACAAGATACTACCTACTATGGTCGCGACATCTGCGGCGAAAGCAAGTTGACCGAACTGCTGGAGGAATTGCAAACCGTCGATGGCCTGGATTGGATTCGCTTGATGTACTTCTACCCCATGTACATCGATGATCGTTTGATTGGTACCATCGCGGACTCCGATAAAATTCTGCCGTACATTGACATGCCGCTGCAACATTTTAACGCAGAGATGCTCAAACGCATGGCGCGGCGGGTAACGCCGGAAGGAACGCGCGAAATTGTCGCCAAAATGCGGGCACGCATTGATGACTTGGTGTTGCGCACCACGTTCATCACCGGATTCCCGGGTGAGACCGATGCGCAGTTCGCGGAATTGGTAGATTTTGTCCAAGAAGCTCGCTTCGAACGGCTGGGCGTATTTACGTATTCGCTCGAACCGGACACACCGGCAGCCAAGTTGCCTGGGCACTTGCCGGACGAAGTCAAAGCCGCAAGGCGCGAACGACTAATGGAAGTGCAACAAGAATTGGCTTTCGACTGGTGCAAGCGCCAAGTCGGAAATGCTTTGGAAGTCATCGTGGACAAAGTCGTGGACGAATCCAACAACGTGTGGTTGGGGCGCTCGTTTGCAGATGCACCCGACGTGGATGCCGTCGTGTTTGTGACGGGGAACAAGCGACAGCCCTTGCATGAAGGCGCCATTGTACCAGCCGAGATCGTAGGACATAAAGACTACGACTTGATTGCTGCTGCTATCGGAGTGCCTCGGTGAACGTATCGCCCGACGAACTCGCAGTCACTTCCCAAACAAGCAAGCGAGTGGGACAAGTTTGGAATGTGCCCAATGCGCTCTCCATGGCGAGATTGATATTGGCGTTGGGCGTTGGAGTTCTAATCGAATGGGGCGCATTTCTGCTGGCCTTGATTGTATTTCTCATCGCTGCCTCGACGGATTTCTTGGACGGTTGGTGGGCTCGGAAATTCGATCAGGTCACCAAGTTGGGGAGGATTCTAGATCCGTTTGTCGACAAGATTATTATCACTGCCGCGCTTATTGCCTTAGTCGGAGCCACTGGTAGTCAAGTGTCCGCCTGGATGGTGACGGTCATCATCGGTCGCGAATTTCTTGTGACTAGCATCCGCGCTATGGTCGAGGGTTCTGGCGGTGATTTTTCGGCACGTTGGCTTGGAAAGTGGAAGATGGTGGTTCAATGTGCTGCTGTCGTAGCCAGCCTACTCTTATTGCATCAAACGTTTGACCAGGCGAGCGAATCTATAGCTTGGCTGCAGTGGACGACGCTCGCACTCATGTGGCTAGCGGTGATTATCACCGTCGCCTCTGGTTGGGATTATGTCGTTCAAGCTATCAAACTCAGCCGCAAAGGTTCTGTCCGCTAATGGATCCCGAAGTACCTCCCGAGATTACACCTGAGATGCTCCAACAGCATCCTGAACTGTCCATCGCCATTGTGTTGATGTTTGGGATGCTGGTCGTCTATGTGTTGGGCGGCGCAGGAAGTTGGATCTACTTCTGGCTGCGCAAGCAAGCCGGTCAACCGCTGATACAGATTCAGCCGTGGACGCCTCGCGCGTGGGGACTGTTGGACGTATTGTTGATTGTGGTTGCAGTCATCATCAGCCAAATCGCATTTTCGGTGGTCGGAATGATGGCCACGGGAATAGAACGGGCGGAACTGGTTGGCCCCGATGCTGAAGTTCCGATTGCATTGCACATGTGGGGGGGCTTCGGAAGCGTCGCTGCTATGATCATCGGCACCATTTGGATCATGGCCCGCTTTCAGCGACCGCCAGCGCATGTGGGTTTTGTGTCCATGGGACTTGCCAAACAGTTGTTCACAGGATTGCTTGTCGGACTGGCTGTGATTCCGTTGACGTATATTCTGATGATTGCGGTATCTGCTGGGATGAAGACAGAGTACGATCATCCCTTGATCAATGAAATGACAAAGCACGGTTCGATTGGCGTCTATCTAGTTGGATTTGTAACTGCAGCAATCATCGCCCCGTTGACTGAGGAATTTGCATTCCGCGTCGTCCTTCAAGGTTGGATGCAATCGATCCCTTTCAAGCCATGGGGCTACAGCTTGATCGGCGGATTCGCGCCGGCGACGAGCCAATTCTCCGCTGTTACGGCTGACGATGAGGCTAGGCAATCGCTGTCTAGGATTGATACGGCAGCGACCGATCCGGAATCGATCGAAGTTGCCCAAGTTGTCGAAGGGGCGTCCTCGGCAACGGTCGAGACGGCATGGCGTCCGACCGCAGTCATCGAGGATGCCAGAGTTATCGAACCGGAACATCAATCTGTCCAAGTTATCCCACCAATCTGGCCGTCGATTGTGTGTGGAATTCTATTTGGGTTAGCGCACTGGGGATACGGCCTGAGTTTTATTCCTTTGATCGTGTTGGGCATCGTGTTGGGATTGGTTTATCGCGCGACGCATTCGATTTGGCCATGCATCCTGATTCACTTCATGTTAAATGCGTCCAGTATGTTGATGCTAGGGTTCACAATCTTGCTAAAACAGTCGGCGGGCTGAACCGATGGCTGAGGATCAAGAGGCAATTCCGATACTGTACGAAGAAGCCCATTTCATGCTGGTCAACAAGCCAGCCGGGTTGTTCGCCCAAGCGGCACCTGGCGTCCCCAGCTTGGAAGGTCAACTAGCAGAGCAGATCAAACGCCGCGATCAACATTTAGGCACGCCCTTTGTCGGCTTGCCCCACCGCCTGGATCGTGCGACCAGTGGCATCATGTTGATTGCTCGCAACCAACGGGCGCTGGCCAAATTCGGGCAGCAATTCCAAAGTCGTAAAGTTCGCAAGTTCTACGTAGCGTTGGTCGAAGGTGAGTTGCCACCTGGTGATCACCTCTGGGAAGACTCGATTCGCAAAGTCACCGATGAGCCACGAGCGGAAATTGTATCGTTTGAGACACCGGGCGCTAAAGTCGCGCAAATGCGAATTCGCTCGCTGTGGAATGGGCAAGGTCGTTCGGTTGTGTTGGTCGAGTTGCTCACCGGCCGCATGCACCAAATACGTTTGCAAGCCGCCGCCCGCGGCTTTCCGGTTGTAGACGACTTGCTGTACGGCAACAGTGATCTTTGCCCGGAGCAGCGACTGGCGTCTCGGGAAGCCCCGCATGCGCTGCATGCGTACAGTCTTGAATTTCATCATCCGCAATCTGCCAAAATCATCTCAGGCCAGGCTCCACTGCCAGATCATTGGCAGTGCTATGGCGAAGATGTTTGTCGGCAAATCGAGATGATTTCGCAAGCGGGACTGGGCTTTGTTTCGTAACCGTTCACGATGTGTCGGCTTATATGACAGGGTCGGGAGTCTTTCCAGCCTAAATCGCTTAACCCATTAGCAACCGCACGTTGCTATCAGCGGCATCTCATCGGTGGCGGCGCTGCTGAAAAGACTCCCGACCCTTTCCTGTCGACTTCAAGTTCGTGAACGGATACTTTGTTTCTAAACCTGTATCTACCTAGCTGCGACTCTCCGAGACCAGAAAACTTGTGTCGTGGAGAGTCGTGATTCCATGTTTAGAGGAGAGATTTCGCTGATGGGCGTTAGTTTGACGGATTTTTCAGCGCTGGAGTCGTCCCCAACATGGGCCTCGACAGATGGCTAGCGACGCAGATAATTGGGTACTTCTCGCTGGTCGCTTCGACCACATTAAAAACTAGGGGTAGTGGACGAGGCTACGAGGTCCCTCGCTTTGGTTGTTGAACGGGGCGCGTTACCACGACCACTACGTCTAAACCCAACATTAATAGTGGTGGAAGCGCTAATCGCCAACATTAGCGAGTTGTATTGATAATCATTGGGAACGTCAGTTTTAACCTTTTAGCAATTGCGAAAGATCATGGCCAAAAAGACCATTGCGGATATTGACCCTCAGGGAAAAGTTGTTTTGATGCGCGTTGACTTCAATGTGCCGCAAGATGATGGTGGTAAAATTACCGATGACCGCCGCATCCGCATGGCCTTGCCCTCCATTGAGTCGGTGATTGGTCGTGGCGGAAGGTTGGTCCTGATGAGCCACCTGGGACGTCCGAAAGGCAATGGGCCAGAACCAGAATTTACATTGAAGCCTACAGCCGAGCGATTGAGTGAATTGTTGGGCAGGCCAGTAAGTTTTGCCAGCGATACGGTGGGATCCGACGCGGAAGCCAAAGTGAAATCGCTGAACGACGGCGATGTACTAGTCTTGGAGAACGTGCGATTCAATGCGGGCGAGAAAACGGGGGACGCGGAATTCGCGGGCAGGTTGGCTGGCTGGGCGGATATCTACTGCAATGATGCTTTTGGTACCTGCCATCGCAGTGATGCGTCCATGGTAGCTGTGCCCTCAGCGATGGGCAGCAAGCCGAAGGTAGTAGGCTTTCTGGTAGCGAAAGAAATCGAATACTTGAGCGATACGATCGATTCACCCGCGCGGCCGTTTGTGGCTATCCTGGGTGGCGCGAAAGTTAGTGATAAGATCAAAGTCATCGACAACTTGCTAGGCATCTGTGACTATGTATTAATTGGCGGAGCAATGGCATACACATTCTCGCTTGCCTGTGGTGGTCAAACGGGTAAGAGTTTGGTGGAGAAAGATAAAGTTGACCTAGCCAAAGAGTTGATCGCTAAGGGCGGCGACAAACTCGTATTACCTGTCGATACCCATTGCGGGGACGATTTTTCGTCCGCTTGCAATAAACAAGTTGTTGCGTCAGGCCAAATCCCTGATGGCTGGGAAGGTCTCGATATTGGCCCAGCTACATCCAAGCAATATGCGGAGTTGCTGGCCAGTGCAAAAACCGTTGTCTGGAACGGTCCGATGGGCGTGTTCGAAATGCCACCATTCGACGAAGGTACAAAAGCTGTCGCGGCGGCCATCGCAGCTAGTGACGCGGTCAGCATCATTGGCGGCGGGGATTCAGCAGCAGCCGTTGATCAACTTGGCTTTGCAGACAAAGTCACCCACGTCAGCACGGGCGGTGGCGCCAGTCTGGCAATGCTCGAAGGCCAGAAATTCGCCGCGGTTGAACTGCTAGACGACGCGTAGGTCTTTCCTTCGAGAAACGAGTATTATGCCTCCGTTTGCTGTGAGCTTTCCGGGGAGGAGAATTCCGATAGCCGGGAAACGCGGTGGCCCTCCCCGCTAGGTACGTGGAACTCACCTAGCGACCCTCCCGCGAACACATGCACTTTGAATTCTGAGCTTGTGCGCGGGAGGGTGGAAATCCTAACAGTACCGGCGATCAGCGAGAAGTGTCGCTTCTTCGAACAGACGGCACACGGAAGTGCTTGTACTGCAGCGAATTCTGCCAACCCTGCACTATTCGGGGACTTCGATGTGCTCGGTCGTGGCAGCTTCGCGAAGTTTACTCAACGCACGAGCCTCCAACTGGCGAATGCGCTCCTTAGTCACACCCAATTCGGCACCGACTTCCTTGAGTGTCAGTGGCTCTTGATTATGGTCGAGACCGAAGCGGCGAATGATGATTTGCTGTTCACGGTGATCGAGTTGCCCAAGGATGCGATTGATTTGTTTCTCGCGTTGCTTCTGAGCAATTTCTTGCGCGAAGTGATCTGTGCGAGTGTCTTCGCGAGCTTCGAACACTTCTTCACCGGTAGTGCGGAAGCGATCATTGTGCTTGAACTCGTCAGGAATACTGCGTGCAAAATTCTTCATGATGGCCCAGCTAGCGTATGTGCTAAATTTGTTGCCACGCGAGTAGTCAAACTTCTCAACAGCACGGAACAACGACATGTTGCCATCACTGACCAAACTGAAGAAGTCGTCAGAACTCTTCATGTGTCGCTTTGCGATCGAAACAACCAAACGCAAATTGGCTTGCACGATTTGATTCTTGACTTCGACGGACGCTTGATACAAAGCATCGATTTCGTCCATCACAACAGAACTGGGGTCAGCCTGATTGAGGGTTTGACGAAGTCTTTCGGCTTTGGCCTTCAGGTAGTTCATTTTGCGGAACAAGTGATATTCTTGCTCACGAGTCAGCAACTGCACATCGTACAGGGAGGCCAAGTACGTTGGCAATCCACTGGGCGCGCGCACTTTGCGTGGCGGAATCATGGCCTCGGGCAGCGGAGCCAGTATCTCTTGCTCTAGCTCAGCCGATGGACGATGAAATAATTCGTTGTCGATGTAAGACAGCGGCAATTCCATAATCAACTTGCCACGTCGCTCGTTCAGAATGCGGACGATCGATGTGCGACTGCGTTGGAATTGACGGGTTAAGTGATTAATACCCACGCCACGCTGGAACAATTGGTAAATCGTTGCTCGATCGGCTTCGGTCAGTGGAACTCGCGCGTCTGGGAAGACGGCTTGTTCAGGATTGCGTTGGTCGTGATTCTTCAGCGTATAACGAATCGTTTCGACGCTACGGCCAAGCATTTCCGCAACTTGGCGCGCCACCTCGGATAGATTGGCTCCACTAGCGGCAATACTGCGCGCCCGCTCGATGATCTCGGTACGTTCATCGTCACTCAACTGGCTAAAGCGTTCGCCGCGGCGGACGCGAGCACGATTGCGAGCAACAAAGCGTTCAACGCTGCTATGTAGAAAGCCCACTCGTTTGCGTCCATCGCTCAAGAAGCGACGACTGACCAGCCCTTGATCGCGCCAACGCGAAATAGTTTTCGTGGAGACGTTGAACATTCGGCTGAGGTCATCCACGGTGTGGACTGGTTCGTTGGCTTCTTCTACCGACAGGTTCAGCGAATCGCTGACGTCTTCGACAAACAGTCGTAAATCGTGTGCGGCATCCTCACCGCGGACCATTTTGCGATTGTTCTCCTCAGGACGATAATCGGTAACTCGAAAGTAAACAAATTCGTATGGGTAGTCGCGTTCTAAGTCGAGTTCCCCCAAGAGGCGCTCGGCCCGCGCAGCTTGCTCCAGTCGCTTGGCACGTGGTGCAAAACGAACTTGATGATCGCGCAATTCTCGAATCAGTGCAACTCGGTATTCTTGATGCATGACAAAAACCTTTCCCTGCTTGCGTAGGAGCGTCCATCCAATCCCTGCGGCTTCCGACCGCCGACACCACTACGCGGCTGGGCAAGAACTCCATCCTGGAATTCCCCAAAATCCAATTTTCGCCTTACCTGGCAAATCGGCTAAAACCTACCGATTGAACAGGTCTTCGGACTTCCTCGCTGGCGCACAACGTGTGAACTATTCAATGCAACGTAAGGAGTACGCTGGAATGATAGAGTTCGTTCAAGTCGCCGCAAAAGGTCGTAGACACTGCTGCAGCCAAAGTTGGCTTGTGAGTTTAGATGCAAAAACAGGGCCAGTTGTTCGATCAATTCTGTAGAAATTAGGGATTGTGTCGTAAGTAGCCGTAGTGTAACGACTTAGGAGTCTAAATTGCAAGCTAGCCTTTCGTGGTAGCGCATGGACAGTTTGTAAAAACTGGGACACTCTGCACTTTTGACACAAGGATTCTCATTTTGAGACAGGGATGGAACTGTTAGGCATCGATCGAGAACTGAGAGCCACCTCCGGAGCACATCCTCTCGTTTTTTGCAATACTGTTCTTCAAAGAGAGACAATAAAGATTATGTAGTGGATCTCGCCAGAGATCCCTGTGTTAACCAGAGATCCCTGTGTTAATGGGAAGTCTGGCGACTTCCACTACATTCATTGCATTGCGTTTTCTTGAGGCGGGCGAGAGAACGACAATTTCACAAGGCGGACTGGTTCTAGCGATCCTGCTTTGCCGATTGAGAACTCAATATTGTTAGATCGAGTTCGGCGCATCGGAATTGTTGGGTCGATCGATGATAAACAAAGCGCAAATAAGCTAGCAATGGAGTGAAAGATGGCGAGTCCGAAATCGGCGAACTGGGCAGTACAGAGTAAAACCTCGCGTCGCGCAGCCCTGCGTATGCTCGCTTGTACTGCTATCGCAACGGGTACGCCCAGGCTGGCTGTCAAAGCGGCTGAACCCAAAAAACGATCCGGGTTATTGGTACGTCCCGATTCAATCGACTTGCTTCGTACCCGCAGCAAAATTGTTTTGGAACTCGATGGCGAACTGCAGATTGATGAACCGGATCCATCGAAGAAGTCTGAGGTTCGGCGTGGTGAGGTTAAGGGCAAGTCTACGCTCGACTACTTTGAGAACATCGCATACCAAGAGGACATAGCGCGGCTGCTGCGCGGCGTTACATCACGGCCGAGAGCGAAAATTGGGTTTCTGGCAAAGCCGCCACGTTCAAACTTCGTCCGGACTGCGTCGAGACACGTGTTGCATTACACCAAGGCACTTGGCAGCAGTACGCGCCGGCACAACCTCTGGATGCTCGCGAAGTCGAATTATTGCACTCGCCCATTAACACGATGGCGTTGGAACTACTTCTGCCCGTCGAGCCCGCTAAAGCTAATCAAGTCTGGACCATCAATAAAGATGGCGCCAAATGTGTTTTCAACTTGGACGCAGTTCACGCTTCGACATTGACGGCGAAAATCGTTAAAGTGGAAAGCGGAGTAGCAACCATCGAAGTGGTGGGGCTGTTAGAAGCCACCGCGCACAGTGTGCCGACTACCTTAGATATCAAAGGCAATTTCCACGCCAAGCTTGGAACGCAATGTGCAATTGTCAGTTGGGTCGGCCTTGTCATCAAAGAAAAACGAAACATTAGTCAGGCAGAACCTGGGTTTGCCATCACGGCGCGCATTCGACTAATCCGTGCCGAAGCGCAAGGGAACGAATTGACCATCGGCGCGCCAGAGCTGCAATCGCTCTCCCAAGCCAGCGACTCAGGGCAGTGGCTCATCCGGCTGCAGTCATCGCCAGGACGTTATGAAATGCTCGCTGATCGTCGATGGACAACCTACATCGACGGCGGAGAGGAAGCTATTTTGCGGATGATCGAGAATAACACGATCATCGCCCAGTGCAATGTACACCAACTTCCAAAACTCGACGAAGGTACGCAACTTACGCTCGAAGCGTTGCAAGCGGAAATTAAGCGTTCGCACGGCGACAGTGCGAAACTCCTCGAATCATCCGAAAAGGTCACGTCGGCGGATTTGCGATTGATGCGCGTAGTTGTCAGCGCCGAGCGTGAAGAGGTGCCGATCCAATGGATCTACTGCCACCTGTCCGACGACAAGGGGCGCCGCGTCGCCATGGAGTTTGCCATGAGCGGCGAATACGTGGAACGCTTTGCTGGGGCTGACGAACAGATGAGTGCCAGCTTTGTATTCCGCAGCGAAGAAGCACCCACCCCGGCTCCCAGTCCAGTTCCCTCTCGTGCTGCGTCGAACGATACGCCATCCAAACGGTAGTGCTTGACGCAACGGGAAGCCATCGAGCAGACCCGTGGGGGCAATGGAGCAGAATCCTTGGCTAACTGTTTAGCGCATCTCGCACGCGCTCGATAAGACCGTTTCCACTGTCTTGACTGCCGGGCAGTAAGTGTGCTGCACTGGCTAAATACGCGTTGCGAAAATTGGGCGACACCGCGTGATAGTCTTCCAAGACCGCTGAGCTGAACTTGTAGTCATGCGAATCGTTGCCTTTCAGGAACACTAATCGCCGTGCGGCGCTGATGAGTGCATCGGCTTCGCCACCAGCGTTCAGATAGCCAAGCATTGACTGGGCGGCTTGCGTGCGGTTCTGGGAAACGAGTGAAAAGATCGTTTCCACGTCAGCGGGCTCCACAGGCTGGTTCAGCTCGATCGCGTCATTGATTCGCGCAGCACCCACTTTACCACGTGACCGCATGGATTCACGGAAGTGCGGAATAAAGGCGGCGTTCTGCAATATCAATTCTCGCCGTGTCTTCTCGCGATGGGTGGTGCGGTAAGCGTACTGTAGGGCATTGGTGGTCGTGGCGGAGTGCAACGAGACAATGCCTGGTTGCTGAGCCAGTAGCTCGCCGGCAGATAAGAACAAGGCATCACTGATCGACTGAGTTGCGACGCCACCGGAAAGCAACTCTGCCGTCGCTTCGACGGCTTCGGTGGGTGTTGCCGTTCTTAGCACATCGAGCAGAGCCAGCGTCGCCTCATTGTCTAGCTTGCCATCGCTCCAATTGCCGGACTCGGCAACTTTCTTTTGCGTAATTCGCCAAGCCGCGTCCGGCGCAAGGTCGCTTTCCGCCGGATTGGGTTCATCCGTGTGATTTAGAAGCGCGTAAGCCAATGATCGCAGCACCGGCTCAGCATATCGCCAACCGATACACTGTAGAGTACGAAATGCGTTGGCAACAAAGATCGCTTTATGCCCAATACTGCGATAATCTCGACAGCCATAGTGAGCCAGCAGATCGAATAGTTCCGTTGCTCCGACTACACGGCACAACTGAGCAATTGCCACATCCGCTGCTTCGACATCCCATGTGTCCATAGCCCTGCGAAACGCGCGACGTACGGAACTCTCGCTCGGTAGCCGTGACTCGTTGACGGCAGCCATGGTCCAGTTGCCTTCTTGCTCATCGCGTGACTGCGACGATTTGAAGTAGTCCAGCGCCCAAAAAATCGGTAACCATCGATCGTTATCTACGGCTGCTTGGCTGGCCAAATGCGCGGAATTGACGACGAGCACGGCATGGAACTTGAAACCCACGCTCGGTCGTGGTTCAACATTTCGTACTCCGGCAAGCAACAAGGCCGCCAAGACCTGTGTGTAGCTAGTACCGGAGTGGATCTTGTTCGCAAACACCTCGATGACTTTCTCGCGTGGTGTTTCTTCAAGCAACCGCACCAATGGTTCGATGTCAGGCGAGAATTGCACAGCGTCCGCTGGCAACTTCGGCTCGGCGGCAGTAACGGCTGGCAGACGATGAAGAAATCCGAATTCGCTGAGTGCTAGCGATCCACCTGCGAGACCCAACTTTAGGAAGTTGCGCCGAGCTGAGTCTGACTGCGTCATGGTCTTATTCCTTGTAAAGGGACACTTCTCGCTGAGAGGCACCAACTCCCGACCCTTTCCTGTCTGATCCAATTTCGTGAACGGCTACAAAGTGTCGTGAGTGACTACTCTATTGTAACGGAGCTCAAAGCTTCCTGCATGAAATGTGCCAGGCGTTTTAGGCTCAATTCAACGACGAGATGTCCATAAAATGAATATTAGGTTTGTGCGTCCGACAAATCCTGACGCGATAGCCACTCCAACGCAGCGGCGCGCGTGCTTATTGCATTGTCGAGTTGTTGATTGCGAATGTGGCTTAGCAATTGAGCGAATCGCGGTCCGGGTTTAAGTCCCAAGCGAATTAAATCACTTCCATCAACCAGCGGTGGCGGATTTAATTCCTGGCGTGGCTGCTGGAGTCGGGAGAGAAGAAATGGAACGACACCCGCAGAGGCATCCCCGACAATGGATCGTGCAGCCAACAGTTGCATAGCGGACTCAATATTTGGCTGGACCAGCCAGGGTTGGGTGCGTGACCAAGGACCCTGATCCGCAAGATCCAAGACGCGCTGTGCCCCCAAGATATACTGGAGCGCCTGTGCATCTTCGTTGCTGAGCTTCAATCGCGATTGCAGGCTGGTAATGGCTGCGAGCCAAGTTGGCTTAGCCGCCTGAGCTAGTGGTTCACGTTGTAGACAACACCGGTAAAGCAAAGCAGCCAGGCGCACACGCCACCGTAGGGCGGATTCGAGCGGAGTTGCCGACAGCGGGGGCGAGCACTGGATCCTTAGCACACTGTCTAGCAACTCTAACGCTGGTTGGGCATGTTCCTCCCATTTGTAGGCTAGTTCCGGCAGCACTTCACGCATCAGTCCTGTTTGGTGCAATTGTGTCAGGGCCCAGACGGCTGAGTCTGTTTGCAGAGTTTTCTGAATCTCGACAGCCATGCGTTCGCCACTAATAGCAACAATTTCTGACGCATGACGTGTAACAGCTGCCAGCGTTTGATCGTGCAGTTCGAAATTGAATCGAGCTGCAAAGCGAATCGCGCGCAGCATTCTCAGCTTGTCTTCCGCGATTCGCTCGTCGGCTGAGCCGATCGCGCGGATGATTTTATGTTCTAGATCCGCCCGTCCGCCAACGTAATCGATCACTTGCTCATTGAGCGGATCATAGAACATGCCGTTGATGGTGAAATCGCGACGCTGCGCATCCTCTTCGGGCGTACTGAACGACACCGCATCCGGCCGTCGCCCATCGCTGTAAGTCGCGTCTGTACGAAAGGTGGCCACTTCAATCTGTTGTCCCTTGCGTTTCTCGTCGAGAACTACGATAACACCAAACGATGCCCCTACGGCTAGACTATGTCGGTTTCCGAACAGACGACGGACCTGCGCGGGCGTTGCCGAGGTCGCGACGTCGTAGTCCGCAGGATCGTTACCCATAAGCAGATCGCGCACACAACCGCCTGCCCACAGCGCTTGATATCCGGCGGCCGCCAGACGTTTAACGACATCGATGGCAAACTGTCGATCGATTTGGGCTTGCGCCTCACACATGACTGATGACAGGATTACTGAAGAGCATTACTGAAGAGCCGCGGCGGAGTTGGCGACGACCAAACGCTGCGAAACATTGATGAGCTGTGTGGTGAAGTCGCTAAGCAAAGTAGAATCATTTTCGGGAACTTGTCCAAGTAGTTCATATCGCTGAGCCACGATCGCTTGCGCTGCCTGGCTCAACCACTGGAGACACTCCGCAAGCACAGCTTGTTCAGCTGAATGACTCAGTGGTTGCAGTTCGTGCTGCACGCGACCGCCAGCTTGCGGTCGCGACAGTTCGACGAGATGTCCATTTTTCGCAGAGAATTTTCGGTCGTTCAGAAAGAGTCGTCTTAATTTACCATCGGACGTACACTGAAGAACCGGGGCTTCATCAAAGTACATACTCCAGCCCCCTCCAGCTCGCCAACCACCGAATAATTCGCAAGCAGCACCGTGAATTTCGATTCTCAGCAACACGCGTCGCTGATAATTCACCGCGTCGCGCAGCAGGTTCTCTCGTTTTTGCTTTTCAATGGCCATATACCTACTGAGCGCCCTTGCGGCCTGGTCGATAGCCTTTGGTTTGGCGGTTGCGGCGTTGTTTCCTGCTACCCTTTTTTTGATCCGTTGCCCCCGGAATCGTATGAACGTACTCGCCGCGGAACCGAGCATTGGCGTCTCGACGGCGACGGGCAAGTGCCTCAGGCGGCGGCCGATCTGGAATCAAGGCATCGCAGCCATCGCCAATCAAATCCGTTCGATTGGCATTCCGCAAGGCTTCGCGTACCTCGAAGTAGTTTTCCGGCTTAAAGAACTGCATTAGCGCTCGCTGCGTCTTGCGGTCGCGCATTTTTCTGGCAATCGTTACGGGCTTCTTAGTAAATGGATCGATGCCGGTGTAGTACATGCACGTTGCAATATCGAGCGGCGCTGGTATGAAGTCCTGGACTTGATCCGGTTTGTAGCCATTTTGTTTTAGAAACACAGCCAAGTTGATCATCGCTTCGGCGTCGCTCCCGGGATGGCTGGCAATAAAATAAGGAACTAAGTATTGTTTCTTGCCAGCTGCGGCAGATTCCTCCTTGAATACTTCCGTGAAGAATTCAAAGTCGTCGTTGGCAGGTTTTCGCATTTTGAATAATACGTCAGGGTCGACGTGTTCGGGTGCAACTTTCAGATGACCACCCACGTGATGCTTGGTTAGTTCGCGAATGTACTCTGGGCTCTGACGTGCGAGGTCCATGCGGATACCGCTAGCGACTAAGACTTTCTTGACGCCGGGTACCTGCCGCGCCTCACGCATCAGTTCGATTACCGGTTGGTGATCAACGCCGAGTAATTTGCAGATCTTAGGGTGGACGCAGGACTGACGGCGGCAGACGGCTTCCACTTCGGGTTTCGTACACTGCATTTGATACATGTTGGCCGTCGGCCCGCCGATATCACTCACCGTCCCCTTGAAATTCTTGTCCGCAGCCAATCGTTCGATTTCGCTGATGATACTGTGCTTGCTGCGTGATTGAATCGCGCGACCTTGGTGGGCCGTGATTGAACAAAACGTACAACCACCAAAGCAGCCTCGCATGATCGTTACCGAATCTTTGATCATCTGGAACGCTGGAATCGGCTCGCGATAGCTGGGGTGAGCCCCGCGCGTATACGGCAATCCATAAATGCGATCCATGGCCTGTTCGGAAATCGGTAATTGCGGCGGATTAACCACAACTGCCTGTGTACCATGCCATTGAATCAAACGCCGCGCATTGTACGGATTGGTTTCGTTGTGAATGATCCGCGTGGCTTCAGCGAACTGCATCGTGTCGGCCGCGACTTGTTCGAAGCTGGGAAGAACGAGTGCGTCCTCCGGAACCGTTTCCGAGGCACCTAGCGCATAAGCCACACCACGCATATCGCGCAGATCTTTGACGGATGCGCCCGCCTGCAGACGTTGGGCAATTTCGACAATTGCATTTTCCCCCATGCCAAATACGACAAGATCGGCTTTGCTGTCTAGCAGAATACTCTTGCGAACTTTGTCGCTCCAATAGTCATAGTGAGCCAACCGTCGTAACGAAGCTTCCACGCCGCCAGCGATGACTGGCACACCCTTAAACGCTTCGCGCGCGCGTTGGCAGTAGGACAACGTCGCGCGATCGGGACGCAAGCCGATTTTGCCGCCCGGAGAGTAGGCATCATCGTTGCGCACTTTCTTGTTGGCCGTATAGTGGTTGATCATGGAGTCCATGTTGCCCGCACTGATCCCGAAGAACAGCTTCGGACGACCAAACCGTTTCCAATCGTCGCAAGAGTGCCAATCTGGCTGCGAAATGATCCCCACTCGGAACCCAGCCGCTTCGAGTACTCGCCCCAGGATACTCATCGCAAAACTGGGGTGATCGATGTACGCGTCGCCAGTCACGATGACAACGTCCAATTCGTCCCAACCGCGTCCTCGCGCTTCTTCCATCGACATCGGCAGCGGTATCGCCGCCGCCTTTCCCGTCGGCCCACAGGTCTGAGGCAAGCTAGTCAGGAACCGATCTGCGGGAAATGCCCCGCCGGCGGAGGTCTCTCTGGTTGGGGGCTGGCCGAGTACGGGAAGTTGCATAAGTGCGGTTTCAGATTTCATTTATATTCTCGCAAGAGTTTGCACGAATGGCGCAGCACCCCTAGGAATGGTCGATGTCCAAGCACGCAATAAAATTGATAAATGAAAAGACCCGCTAGATCCGAAGGAAATAGCGGGTTCTTGCGAGTTGGTGCGGTTTAGTGCACCAGCGGAGGGCACGGGACTCGAACCCGCAACCGCTTGCGCGGCGACTGATTTCGAATCAGCTCCCTAACCATTCGGTTACCCTCCAGATCGGTCTATTTTCACCACTGGCGGCAGGTTCGGCAAGTCCTCTGTGGCGTTATTTCCTGAGGCAACTGTCGGAAGCTACTTTAATGCAATGGTCTTCTTGAGCGGCTGAAGGATCTGCTCCACCACGTATTCGTCCACGAGTCGCTCTGCAATGCCTGCAATTCGTGCAAACTCACTCACAAACTCGTCATCATTGGACAAACTGCCAAACCGGCGAATCGTTAGAAATACGCTCAACGGTTCCTCACCGTATTCGCCCGATCGAACCTGGTAGGCCGTCGTTCGCGTTTCAAAGCCCAGCCGACATTGGGTCTTGCAGTCGGCGTCTAAGGCGAATTGTACCATCGGTTCATAACTCAGCAGGGCACTGTCTTTGATATCTGTGAGCTTTTCCAATGGCGACATCATTCCCAGTGCTTCTGCGAGCAATTCATTCTGGTTGCCACGAAAAGTGTAGTCGAAGCCAAGCGTAAGATTGAGCGATTCACAGTCGAGATGGCTAATCGATAGCTCAAAGGGAACCAACGACAGCACTGTTTGGTGCTGCCCAATCGCACTGTCGATCGACTCTGGGTTCACTGCCCCGCTACACAATCGCCGCGGTTCGGTTGCAACCCAGCGATAACTTCCCGTTTCTTTTTCTTCCTCCAAACAAAATTCACCCTTTTCACGGGCATAAAAGTTGGACATACGCGGAAAACGTTTTTGAATCTGCTCAAAAAAATGCAATACCGACTCTCGATTCTGAGGCAGGTCCATTTCAGTACCCAGGTGCATGTTCAGGTAGAATTCATCACAAAATGCACCATATTTATGCATGCGGCTTACTTTCTCGTTCTTGAATTGCAAGAATTTCAGGCAGCGACAGGTCGACTGAGATGCCCTGAACTATCGCGACGTTTAATATCACTATAAGTAAAATGGAAAGAATCGATTGGTATCGTCCGAATCTTACGCGGCTGCCAAATTATAGGTTCACCGGACACTAGGTGCAAAGCCCTTGCTGGTTCTAGTGCTTTGCCAATGTTTAAGTTGGGGGTTGGCCTTCGTAACGGGACTCGCCAGAGTTTGGTTTTTTTGAGCGAGGGTCCTGAAGTCTAGCGACTCCAGCTACCCCAAGATTGAATCTGGACACAAAATTGAATCTGGACTCTGTACTTGGTTTTGTGTGAAAAGGGGGCTGTACCACTCCGGCGAGGCGGCAATATTTACGTAAACGCCTGCCTCCCCAAACAGAGCTAGGACGGTCAGACTTCCGCTGGGATTATGCAAATTGACGATCGAACACATTTTTGTCTACGGCACCTTGAAGACTTCGCAGATTCGCGAATCGTGCTGGCCGTCAAAGCCGCTGAGCGTGCGACCCGCATGGACCCGGGG
Source organism: Pirellulaceae bacterium (assembly GCA_041398985.1). Classification (GTDB taxonomy): domain Bacteria; phylum Planctomycetota; class Planctomycetia; order Pirellulales; family Pirellulaceae; genus Aureliella. The sequence goes on along the minus strand of JAWKTR010000026.1, from coordinate 14,809 downwards.
GCAACTATATGACTTGGGACCCGATCCGGCGATGATTCTGCCAGAGTCTACTTCCCCATTGGACCGCGTGGCTGGCGAAGTCTGGACCTATTCCGTCGAGCACTTGCCGCTAGTCCTACATGTGCTGGATCAAATTGAGGTCACGAACCAGCCAGGAGAACCTAACGAATACAACCGACAGTTGGTAGACGTTTTCTTGATCGAAACGACGGCACAATTTGATCGTGAACCTAGTCCCATCCAGGCTCATACCTACATCTTCGCACATCAAGAACAATTATTGGCTGCCCAGCGAGTGCAGCCGACTCTGCATAGCAGCGCCAATATGTGGATGATGTCTTGGCCCACAGCACATTGTTAGAAAAAGACATTGCGCAGAATCTAACGCCAATGAGTAATCATTGAATGAAGTGAACATTCGCGCGACAGACAATCGCCGTGCAGTGGGAAGCGCTATAGGCAAAGATAGACAATGATCTGAATTAGCAAAGCAATCGTAGCTCCGAGTTTGAGATTCTCATCCCAGCGTTTGGCTCCGTCAGGTGGCATAGTGGCGGATTTTGGAAGCCGCAGGACCCAGACCAGGAGTACTACCAGCGTTCCCACAAACAGCAATCTCACCATCGAAAGTGGAATGATCTGGAGTGATTCACGGAGAAATTGCCCAAACCGATGCAATGGCGTCATGGAGATTCTCCTGCTGCTTCATCTGGAGCCGGTTTTTCAAGTGCAGTCGGTGTGGCTCGCTTGGGGACGGCGTAACCTCCAAAAACGTATTGGAGTTTGTCGGTAGGGACGGGGCCGCTGAGCAAACTGGCGATCACCAGCACCAGTGATGTGACCACAAATGCCCAAATGGAAAAGTAAAGAAATGGCTCTTGGATTTGGAACAGCGGCTGCCAGTCGAGTGCTTCATAGATGGTTGGTTGATTCAACGCGTAAAGCGACATCGATGTTCCAATGCCGCTTAGCAGGGCGATCAAGGCCGCATTCCCAGTGGCTCGCCGCCACAAGATTCCAATCAACAGGATGGCAAAGCATGGTCCCTGAAAAAAGGCCATCAGAGTTTGGAAGATGGCGTAGATTCCGGATTTTTCATTCGTGACGGTCAGCAGAAAGGCGAAGGCGAGGGCCCACAGTATGAGGCCAATTGTTGTCAGTCGTCCTACCTTCAGCAAGCTTTGGTCAGACACACTTCGATTCACAAATCGTTTGTAGAAATCGTTTGCGACGATAGTGGCTGCGGAATTCAAGTACGAATCGATACTGGACATTAAGGCCGCCAAGAAAGCGGCGACAAAGAGGCCACGCATTCCGGCCGGCAATAACACGCCTACCAAGTTCGGAATGGCCGCGTCTCCGTCTTTCAAATCGGGCAGCAGAGCCAGAGCGATTAGACCCGGTACGGCGACGATGAGCGGGATCACATTCTTCAGTAGTGCGCCCCAGATGTACGACGCCTTGGCTTCGAACTCATTGCGAGCACCCAGCGATCGCTGTACGATTGCTTGGTTACCGATCCAATAGGCGGGGCTAAGAATCAGTGCCAATCCGAAATAGATGCCTGGCCACGGAAACGGAGTCTGCGTGTCGACCGGCAGTATCAACGACGTGCGTTCCGCGTCGCGTGTCGCCGCCTTAGTAGCAACCACAGCCGCGTCCGTGCTGCTAGCGTCTGGTTCCACTTGCAACGCTTGAGCTTGCGTGCGAGCATCGGCGGCCGCCAGCCGGCTTCGCAGTTCGCGAATGCCGCCAACTTCTACCAGACCGAGAACCAAAATGAGTAGGCAGCCAACGATCATGACGACACACTGAATCATGTCGGTGTACACAACGGCGGTCAGCCCGCCAACCAGCGTATAGCTACCAACCAAAACGGCCGTAAGGACGATACATGCCGATTCGTCCCAGCCGAACACCGCCGACATCATCTTTGCTGAAGCCAGCAACATGATTCCCAGGTTGCATGCCATGAACAACAGCCAACACACGGCGACAACCGAACGGACGCCAGCGTTGTAGCGACGCTCCAAGAATTCTGGAACGGTGTACACTCCTGCTCGGTAGAAGAATGGAATAAAGATAAATGCGCCCACAATCATCGCTGGGACACAGCCAATCCACTCAAAATTGGCGACCGCTAAACCATGACTGAATGCGGCCCCGCCCACACCGATGATGTCAGTACCCCCAATATCGGTCGCGACAAGCGACATGCCAATTGCCCACCATGGTAGTTGCCGCCCGCCCAGAAAGTAGTCGCTGCCCGTCTTCATTTTCATGCCAATGACGAAGCCCATGGCAATTGTACCGACCAGGTACAACCCGATCACGATATAGTCGGGTAGAGTTAGCGGAGTGGTAGCTGCCAATAGCATCACTTGCTCTTGGGGTAGGAGAGTCGAGCTGTCAATCGGTGGGATTCATGAGCAGTATGCATCTCTTCGGCACCCACGTCAGAGAATTTTAGAGTAGACATGGCTATCGGATTTCCTCGAATGGTGCATTTCCGATACGGTATCGCTTCCAGTCTTTGAAGTCGAAGTGCCACCATTCGTATTCGTAGACGGTGAAACCTTCAGCTTCCATGGTCCGCCGGAGTAGTTCCCGATGCCAGCGCTGTTTTGAAGTTCCGCAGGGATACTGTGGGAATGATCGTGGTGAGAATTCGTCGTAGCCAGCCACCATTTGAATCGGTGCACCAGACTTCAAGTCGTACAGTGTGATATCAACGGCACAACCTCGATTGTGTCGTGAACCGTTGGCTGGATTGGCGACGAAGTCTTTCAGGTTGTCAGGCGTGGCGTCCCAGAACATCTTGGTGACGTGCCAGGGTCGGTACGCGTCGTGCACCAGCAGACCGAGTCCGCGATTTTTCAATCGGGCGTTAGCGCGCACGACGGCTTCTGCGGCTGGGCGTTGCATAAAAGCTCGCGCCTGTTGGTAAAAAACGGCGCCGGTGAAGTTGTTGGTTGATGCGTAGCGAATGTCGAGATGAATGGTGGGGTCCAAGGTGGTCAGTTCCACCAAGTCAGCTTGCCGGAATTCGCCCAATTCAGTCGGCGGCGCGGCGGCTAGGGCCGCAGCGCGAAGTTCGTCGATGGGACGCAGCGGCTGGATCTTGAATGTCTCCCCATCCCTGGTACCCACGTCGCGCCGCGCAAATTTCACTTCCGCGGCGGTGACGGAGGTCGCAATTCCAGACGCATCTCGAGCAAACTTTAGATTTTCGCCGTGATACAGTCCATAGTCGGGGAATTCGTATGTATCTTCCGTGACTTGCTTTAGCGGGAAGTAATGAAACCATTCGATCAATGCGTAAAGCTGTCCATTGTCTTCCAAGATATAGAGTGTATTGTGATCCCAGCCGTATTCTCCAATGAGCCCAACCCATTCCGGCGCGATATCGGCGGGAGTTTCATTCTTCGTTCTGCGGAACTCGACGTCCCCCACGGTCAAGCGATCGCTGTCCACCAGTCTTACCTCGGTGCCGAAACTGATCTCGTCGTCGGTGATAATGCTTCCGTCATCGACCGCAGATCCAAGTCGGTGGCGAAAGGTGCCGCGCTGCATGAAAACGTCGCCGTTGAGTTCAGAAATGTGCATGAACTTGTCACCATCGACTTCGCGGTACGTTCCCACCAAATCAGCGGCGCGTTCCGCCGGAATCGGACCGGTCACGCGATAGCTCGGCAGCGGTTGGCCGTCCTGCGTCGCAATCATCAATCGCAAGGCGTAATCCGCCAGTCGGCTCACGAGACCATTCGTGCCGTCCATTGACGCAGTTGCCGCGACTCCCAGTTTTCTTTCCGGCAGCGTTTCCAATTGGGTCGAAAACCCGTACACCGCTCCTCCGTGGCCGAGCTTCGTATAGCCGTCGATTTCCTGTATGCGAAAACCGATGCCGAATCCCTGTGGTTGGCCATCAGCGTCTTGGATCGGAGTCGTCATCATGCGATAGGTCTCAGGCTCCAATATCTGTCCGTCGGCGGTTCGACCTTCGTTGAACATGCAAATCATAAATTTCGAAAGGTCGAGCACGCTGGAATAAAGATTACCGGCTGGACCGGTTCCAAGCAGAAACGTGGGGGCTTCAAACCGACGACCATCGTACGTTCTCATCCAGCCCGTAGTCAGCTTGGTCTTTATGGCTTCGGTCACTGCGAAGTTACTGTTGTTCATCGCTAGGGGATCGAGAATCGTCTGCCGCACATGTTCCGGATGAGATACACCCAACTGTGATTCCAACACTGCACCGACTACGGCTACGGCGGCGTTGGAATACTTTGTCTTCGTTTCCGGTTGGTAGACCAACGAAGTCTTATTTAGACTCGCGATGGTGGCAGCCAATGACGGTTCGGTCGGATCGAAGTAATTGCCCACCGGCGATTCGCGTACGAGTCCCGATCGATGGGACATCATTTGACGCAAGGTGAGCGGGATGTCATAGGGATTCTCCGGTTGCAGCTCAGGCAGGTAAGTCTGTATGTCTGCGTCCAAGTCCAGTTTGCCACTTTCAACGAGTTGCATCACTGCGATGTCGGTGAATAGTTTTGAAATGGAGCCAACTCGATAAACTGACTCGGCTGTAGCAGGCACCTTCATGTCGGCGTCTTGAAAGCCGAATCCATCGGCCCATACAGTACGATCTTGGTCGACCAACGAAATAGAAAATGCGGGGAGATTCTTGGCTGCCATTTCGTGTCGAATAGCGTCCTGCAACTTCTCAATTGCCGCCGAATAATCGACGGCAACAGCGGGCGGCTGAAATTCATCGGCGATGGCTTTTGCCAGAGCGGTTAGTGGCAGGCCCTCAAGATTACACATGACCGCTACGCTGGTTCCAGTGTCAGGAAACAATAGCAGTACCGTTGATGTACCGGCCTGCCCGCCAGTGTGCGACACGACTTTGCGATTTCCATGCTGACTGATTCGCCATCCAAGTCCATAATCAGTCAGCTTTCCGTCTGAGGTTTGCTGACGCGTCCACATTTTCTGAACGGTATCGTCATTCAATATTCTTCCAGTATTGACAGCCGCTGCAAATCGGACGAGATCAGATGGTGTCGATAACAACCCGCCGCCGGGAACTTTCATGCTAGTGTCGTGCAAAGGAGCGTTGTAGATCTCGCCGGCCTTGATGTTATGACCGGACGGAAGCTGCGTAAGCGTCTTCTCGTTGGGACGGAGGTAACCTCGGCTGCGTCCCATGATGATGGCGGTCTGGTCGTCCTGAAGCGAGTGTTCCATGCCAGCGGGCACGAACACTCGCTGCCGAAGTAGTTCCATAAAAGTATTTCCTCCGCCGGCTTCGGCGACGGATCCCAGCAGGTTGTAGCCAAATGTTGTGTAAAGATATTTTGTGCCCGGTTTATGCTCCAGCGGATCATCCGCAAACGTCGCGAGCGCATCTTGTAGACTAAAGAAATGCTGAGTCGAACGGCTTTCTGCGCTATTTTTGTAGTGGCGGACGCCCCCGATGTGCCCCAGCAACTGACGACTGGTTACGGGCCAACGCTTCGCCGGAAAATCGGGAACGTATTGTCGCACGGGGGCATCCAGGTCGATCGCTCCTTCTTCAGCAAGCGACAACACGACCACCGCCGTCATCGGCTTGGCAATCGACGCAGTGCGGAATCGCGTTTGTGCATTTACTGGAACACCATGTTCCACGTCAGCCAGTCCAAAGCCCTGTGCATACTGGAGTGCATTATCGGTCGCGACTGCCACCGACAGCCCTGGGACTTTCGAAGCATGCATCAGCTCCGTGACCAGACGTTCGATCTTTTCGGCGGGTTGTGGTGGTCGTTCGCCAGCTCGGAGTAATGGGCTAAACAGAGCCACCACGACGACAGCGAAGACGCATCGGAATTTCATAGTCGGTTCCAGATCAAAGTGTTAACACGCTAGATCGACTTGCATAAACGTAGCTGCCAGATCCATCCGCCATTGTACAAGGACCCCAGCGAAATGTCGGTGCAAACACACAGTTTAATGCCAACTGTTCCCAGTCGCCGCCGACCAGACAGCACCTGCAGACAACGCGTAAGCTCCTTCGGGCCACGGTTAATCAACACGCGCTACAACAATCGCCACAGGCATTGTGAATAAGTCGATGCGCTCTTGGTCAACGATCGTGAAGCCGGCGTCGGTCACCAACTTTTCCAGTGGGATTGGTTGGCAATCGACGATGTGCGGAAAATGGGTGTGCATCCAAATGTAGGTGCGTTCCAAAATACTTGCCGAATCGCCGTCAGCAACGGTCGCCATGCTGACCACACCCAATCGACCGCCAGGTTTCAGCACTCGTTTGCATTCAGCCAACACCGCAGGTATCTGCTCAATCGGAAACAACTCCAGCGTAAAACTCATTGACACCGCGTCGAATTCGCCATCGTCGAACGGTAGAGGCGGCGTCTCGGAAACCACCAAGCGAGCTTGCTGATCGTGGCCATCCTTCGCGAGACGTTTTGTCGCCACGTCTCGCATCCCCGAGGAGATGTCGACGCCCGAAACGCTTCCCGATTCACCGACGGCTTCGACCAACGCAACGAGCGAATGTCCAGTTCCAAATCCGATTTCTAGCACTGATTCGCCCGGCATTGCCGCCAGCAGTTTCAGCCCTCGCTCACGCGCAACATGTTCGCCGCCGTCGGCGATCAAGTCATACGCGTGACTGATGCGATCGTAGAATTGTTCGGCTGGGTTAGTCTTCATCTCATATTTTCCTAGAAGCGCGAGTATGGGCTGACGGTGTCTTGTTCACAACTTGCAAGCCTAAACCTTGCCGACGTTCTTGCAACATCTGCTTCAAGAAAAACGATGGCGATATTGGTAAAGTTGAATACGCTTTCGTGGCTTGGCATCGAAGCGTTGCCAATTGAAGTGGAAGTTGACGTATCGGGCTCGACCTTACCCAAGACGATATTGCTGGGGTAACCCGAAGCGGCGGAAAAGGAGATTATTCACCGCGTCGCGAGAGCGGTTGTCAACAACGGATTTCAGTGGCCCAGTGACCGTGTGGTCATCAACGTGGCACCAGCGGAGTTGCGCAAACAAGCTGCCTCGATTGATTTGCCGATTTCGCTTGGTATTATGGCCGCCATCGGTCAGTTTCAATCCGATCGTTTTCTGCAATATGCCGCGACGTACGAACGCGGAGCCGTGGCAGCATGTAGCCGCCGGTGTCAACCGGCGGGTAATCGTAGCCCATGTCTCAGAAAACGGCGAAGCCGTGATAGCGATTCTCAGTCCGATAGTCGGCGAGGCCTGGAAAAAACGCGCATAGAACGGAAATCGATTCCGTTCGATACGCAACTCGATTTCCAACCGCGCTGTCGCCGCGTTCGCGGCTAGGGATTATTCGCGATTCGTTTCCACCGGTTGACTCCGGCGGTTACACGCTGACACCGCATTCGCGATTGAGAACAGCGTCGACACCGCGATGGAGAATCCGTATTAAGGACGCAGCATCCTGGAATTACGGGTGGTCGGTGAGCGTTCGGTGACTCGGACTGCTCAATATGGAGCTGCGATGAACATGTAACCTGATCATCGCGCCATCGGCATCCGATACCGGTCAGGTGTTGCGGAAGCATTTTCACTTGTCTTCGCGAGGGATCTCAAGAAAACGGTCAAATTCTTCCTTGCTGAATTCAACCTCGACCTTCTGAATAGAATCACAAGCGATAAAAGACCTTAGTAAACACGTATAGTCTCGCTGAACAGAGACGCGTTCGAGATTTACCGACAGCCATTGATCCTCGCGCGATCGAAATACGAGCGCTTGGAATCGTGAGTGTCTACAGTAAAACCCAGGTTTTATCTGGCTTGTCGACAATTCTTTCTGGAGATCCATCAGTCGAATGTCGCGAGCCGCAACTCGATCGATGAATTCTGTCGATATCGTTGGTTTCACATCCAGAAATCCATCTTGTGCTGCAGCGGGAACCGCCTGAGCCGCATACCAGCCAACCTCATTTGAGTTGAATCCGTAGTTTTGGGTCATCTTCTGACACATCCCGCCCGCAACGGTCCACGACGAGTCGAGATTCTTTTCCACTGCCATATCGTAGAAATCACGCAATAATTGCAGTTGCAGGTACAAGCACAACCCAGACTGAATTCCATGGTGATGTGGTTCACCGAGGAAGGTCTCCGTGGCCAATCGCGCATACCGAATAATGCAGTCAATCTTCGTCTCATCTTCGTTGATCGCCATGTCGTGGACCTCCAGGAAACCAAGAGTCAATCAAGACCGGTTGTTGTTCTTGTTTCACTGACGCATTCTGAAATTGCTCATACCAACCATCAACATCATGTTAACTGCCCGTGGTCCGATAACTGGGGTCCACGTCACTTTTGCAAAGCGTCTTTAAGAAAATCACGAGCGAGTCGTCTGACCTACTATCGAGGAAGGTATGGGGAGTCGTTATCCGGTATTGAAATTAAGACTGGTGCAGAGTCAAGAAGGTTAAGCAGATGCACATTCTCTAGGAAAGTTGAACACGCGGCGAGGCCCTGCGGCAATGCCCTCGAGATATTGTAAGAACTAAGGCTCTCCAAGGGGATGATACTGGTAGAATAGCGTCTATTCGCAACATCCACCCAGGCGCCGGCCCAGAGCGTGAATTTGGGGACGAACGCGGTTTGATGCGGGTCCTTTGTTGTAACTTCTAACGCATGGCGAATTAAATTATCCTTGGAATTAACAGCGCGAAGCATAGGCCATCTCCCGATCTGGACAATCGACATGGTTCTTGTCCTCGCAAAGGCGTCCAAAAGTGGCCGCACAAGGCTAATCGATTGCCTAGCTCCGGCGAGCCACTCGAGGTTTGTGAGAGGGGAATCGCTATTCGTCATACGCTGGCTACGCTCTGTGATCTCTATTTTTTCAGGGGTATCGCAGGAAGTACGCGAGCCCCAGGGATTTAGACTGGGTTGATATAATCAGTACCCCACCGGAGCCAAGTGGGTGCGGCTCAACAATTGAGGGTGTGTTTGGAATGAAGTCGAAGCTGTCTCGAATTGGAATAGTTTTGTCTGGTTCCATTTTTAACCCAAGTTGAGAGACTGCTTCCTGGGGCGAAAGATGTGGATCACTTCATTCTGAAGTATTTGACCACACGCCACCCTGAAATGATTCCAATCCTTTGCGTGCATGTTTTTGCCAGTCGGTCGATCATCACCGAGCAAGAAGAAACTCCACCCGCTTGACTCGAGCCATGGCACGGTCCTCCTGCAAAAGCCGATTCGTTGCGCTTACAAGACAAGACGCAGCACAGCACCTAAACCTTACACTTACTCCCCCATTTTTTCCTAAGTTTTCTCCGCCATCAGTGAGGTGTGTCCCCTGCAGGCTTGCTGCACTTGAATGCATTCGGACCTTGTTTCTATTGAGTGCCCTTTTCTCTTTGAATGTGCTTAAAAAACTCGGCAAGCTGAGGCCATTCATCTATATTCACATTCCAGGTAACTTCAATGTCATTGAGTAGCTCACTTGCCTCATTATAGAAGCTATCCCATTTGCAAGGCTGGTCCTCTACTTCGTACTGATACAAGTAATACCCTCCGTCTTTCGCGTCCACAGCGATGAAATTAATTTCAGGCGATCTTTCGTTCTTTACAACTCGTATTGGTCGGATCATGGAATTAAGGGAATGTGAAGGTTCCGGCCCCCATTGAATTCAAAGTGTCCGTGCGGTGGCCCACCATTGTGCCCGAGTAAGTCAGAGTCAGTCATTCTAACTCTACGCATACCGTCTGCGGGATAGAATTGTCCGTCGCCGCCAACTGTACTACCGGGCCCCAGAGAATCTATAGCATCTTCTAAGAACTGATCCTCTGTCACAGCGTTACTAGTCACATTATTGGCGGGGGCTGGCTTAAAACTTGGAGGGGTGCGCGGTGTCTTAGTGACAGGATTTGGCCTACATCTATTGTTGTCGACAAGTGTCGCACCGTATCCAACGCGATGAACGTGCTCGCGTTCGACAGTTAAGTTAAAGACGGTGTGGTTGCCGGCAATCCGGTGAGTGGCCAGGATCGTTACGGGTTGACTGGATCGTCCTTGTAGTCGGTCTCCATTCGCAAGCGTGTATGCTTGCACCCAGCCTTGTTTGGTTTCAGACCAAAACGGATGATAGTCGGTCGTCTTTATTCGTTCTTGTCATTCGCAACGTAGAACCAGCCATTTTAGCAAGATTGGCTGGCGGGCTGTGTGTGGTGGGACACAGCACTCCCCAGGCCGCGGGCCCTCGCAGTCGAAGTGCTGTGTCCCTGAGCGATCTATCCAAATCGCGAGAGCCAATTTACAATCGTCAGAGATTCTTATGGTTCTCGAATTGGCAGTGGAAAGGGCTTTTCGATTTCGCTTGTCCAAACGATGATGTGTAACGAATGCTTGGTAGCTCTATGGGATTTCAACCGATGCATAGACTTCAAACCTTCATCATTATCTGGGCATTCTCAATCGCCTTGAATTGCGGCCCTTGTTACTCGTGGTCCGAGTGTGGCCATCACATCATCGCGGTCATGGCGTACCGGCAGCTCAAGCCGGAGCAGCAGGCCGAGGTTATCCGGCTTATCAAGGCTCATCCGCGATTCGAACTGGACTTCAAAATTCCCGAAGGAATCAAGAACGAGGAGGAGTGGCTCGTTGGTCGTGCTGGTTATTGGCCAGACGTTGCCCGCCGATCCGAATACGACCGCCCAACTTGGCACTACCAGCTTGGTGCTACGAAGGTAATCGGCGAAGTTAAGGACATCCCTGACGATCCTGGTCCGCTCCCGGAAAACGCCACGCTCAGAACACAAGAGCTTTACGCGTCTCAGGCATACGAGTTGTGCAACAGGGTCCTCGCGGACAAGAACGCTTCGGACGCTGATCGATCGGTTGCTCTGTGTTGGATACTGCATGTCGTCGCCGATATCCATCAGCCTTGCCACGCTGGTAGCCTCTACGTCGCAGGAATCTTTCCGGATGGTGATCGTTGGGGTAACCAAGCCAAGCAATCACTCCATAAGCTCATTGACCGAGCGGTCAGTTCGTCGGTGGCGAACGAGAAATTCCGGTCTGGCATGTTAAGCAGCTCGAGTTGGCCGAGTGCGTGGACCGTTCAGTAGCCGGCCGATCCATGTGTAGCGAACTCCGTATTCGTACGAGACCAGCAGCAACGCTGAAATCACGACCGTGATCGTTACGAACTTCACAATCGCAGGGATCTCGAGATCTTGCACCAACCACTGTGCCAGCAGCACGAGCGGTAGGTGGGCGAGGTAGAGCCAGTACGAAGAATCCGAAATATAACGCATGGTCTTATTTTCGCGTGCAAGCAGATGATGGAAAATGCCCATCGAACCGAAGGTCATCAACCATGCATAGGTGGCTTGAAGGAAGCTTCCGATCACGCGATGTGTGGATTCATTTTCCAGCTTCGGAAGAAAATCGAAGGTGCCTGAAGTAAACTCCAGCCCGATGGGGAAGACAATCAACAGTGCGCTGGGCAAGCTGATCATCCACCAGCGACCGAGTTGTCCCGCGTTGTCCTTCATATCCCAGTAAAGGGCACCGAAAAAGAAGAAGACGGCGTAGTAGATCAATACGCTCGGGATCGGCAGCAGACCAACCGAGGAGTCCGGCCCGAAGGTGGGGGCAGCCATAAACGCCTGCGGTATCATCGTCAGCGGAATGAGCCACAGCAGACTGACGGGCGAACAAACCAGCCAGCGCGGTAGATTCGCAATTTTCAATGCCTTGGCAATGGGGGCATAAATCAGGAAGGCGACGACAAGCCAACACAGGAACGACAAGAACCAAAGATGCATGAACACGGGCAGTTGGAATAGCAAGCCTTTGAGTCCTTCGAGATTGATTTCCTGCGCAGTGGCATTGCTCGAGCCCAGATACTCTTCGGTACCTAGCATATTGGCGATTTCTTTGCGCCCAGCCAAAAGCGCCTCTTCCTCCACTGGAACACCAAGCGAACCAGCGATGAAATTCGTTGTTCCGAAATCTGTCGTCAGTAGCGCCTGAGGCGTAACATGCCTACCGTCACGAGCCTGTACGTTCGCACCGGCTTTCAGCAACATAGCGGTTTCCTCTGCGCGTCCCATGAATACCGCGATATGCAGCGGTGATGAAAGGCTGCGATCTGGCAAGTTGACATCCGCATTTGCGCTGATGAGCAGTTCCGTCAATTCGGTGTGGCCCAGAAACACGGCGGTACACAATGGTGTTGCGCCTGATGCAGGGTCTCGATCGTTGATCCTCGGGTTGGCCGTCTGGAGCTCGGAACGCGCGGAATCGACGTCGCCAGCAACGACAGCCGCAAACAATGCCGAGCTGGGAACAGCGCTGGGCGATGGACGGGAAACAAGATAACCGACGGCCCACATCGACGGAATGATCGTGAAGCAACCGATAAACAGCGGCAAGAAAATTCGTTTAAAACGATGTTGTATCAAACTTGTCAGCCCACGTTTTCGCCACAGCATCGCGGTAAAAAATCCGCTGAGCACAAAGAACAGCGGCATCCGGAAACCATGGATGCACGCGAAAAGCACGTAGTAAAAGCTACTTTGCTGTGAGTCCTGCACGGACCATGGAATTGGAGCGAACGACAATGCTGAGTGAAGCACGATCCCCAGCAGCATCGCGACCGCTCGCAGTGCATCCAAATCATGGCGACGATCGGACGACGAAGTTGGAGCGCCAGTTGATTCCGTTACCGCGACTAGCTGGCTGGTTGACAAGTCTGCATTAATGACTGATGTATTCATATTCAACTTTTACAATCTAAGTGCTCAATCCAGGCTGCTTGGTGCGCTACGATTTCTGGCAAAGGTTCGCTGCCGATGGCTTCTACCACTCTACCTTCGTCCTCAGAACGATTTTCCTCCGCTCGGTCCTACGAATGAAGCCGGACATTCCCACCACGACGCTGCCGTAGAGCGTGCCTTCGTTTGTCGACCACTTTTCTTGCCGCCATTTTCATCAGAAGTTGCCAAAAATCGTCTCGGTCCGACAAATCCGGAAACCGCCCATTCTCGGGTGAGGGGGGCGATGGGGGAATGTGGACACGGATTGGGGGAGTGTGGACACAGTGAATGTGGATTCAGCAGAAGCAGCAATTCGAACGGGGAATGCGGACACAGCACTCCGATGCCAAGGGCTCACGGCCTGAGGGACTGCTGTGTCCCAGTGGGTCCCATCGAACAGAAAATGCTCGACCAGCTCGTACAGCCCAGTGCGTAATCTGGGTAAAATGTGTCAGATCAAATACTGGCTACTACACCTGAAAAGCAAGCCGCCAGAACTCACGCTTTTCCTCTGAACGCTTCGATTTCGCCATCGTACAAACTCCTAGGTTAGAGCAAACAATACCTTCTAACCTAAACCACCCTGCAAGATGCACTTCACCGAACGCTCACCGCTAATTCAACGTCTTTCGAGCCAAATCACGCTCGTCTTGCTCGCTTGCCACAGCCTCGCGTTGGCTGAATTCGCCGCAGCCGATAATTCACCCACTCAAGCGCCTTAGAGAATTTTGCTGCGAGTGGTGTTGATTGTCTTTCCCATCCCGATGCACGTCAGTGCGTCTTCGTGAAATCAGGCGTGTCCATGTGTTCATTGCTTACGTAAAGGTGAACGCCCAAGGTCCTAAGAACCAAGACCCTTGGCGTCTCTTAAGCCTTGCTCACTGAATTGGAAGAGATTCGAACTGTCTCTTATGTCAACAAAATGCTGGATTAAGTGAAGACCTTCCAACTTTAAAACCGAGAAGAAAAGCCGGTTTTCCGACATGCCAAAAATCACCAATCGACTCTCGTGTACTGTGAGTTCGAGCCATGTCATCGGACTTGAAGTACCCGCTAGATTTTCTTCGATCCAGCCAGGCGAAATTAACGGGCACCATTCATCAGCAATTATTCTATGTCGAACTCGTGAAGATTGGATATCCACCACGATGAGATCTGAAGTAATCTTTCTATTGGTGCCGACGATGTATGCGACACCTTCATTGGCCGTCCCATAAATGACTCTCCCGTCATTTTCAAATACACTTGGTACGTTTACAAAATGGTCGTTGACCCTCACGAAAGGCTTTCTACTCGCTAGGCTTGAAATTCTCGGATCGACTCCATTTACATCTCGGCTAAGGCTCAATATCGCTTGGGTCTTCCACCAATGAGGTGCCGCAATTCCGATCTCATTCTTCACTTTTGCTTGAAACAGCAAGTTGGCCGCATCTGGACTGAGGCCATTCTCGATTTGCCAGCGGGCTAGTAGCCAGTCGGCCGAAAGTCCAGCATCAACTCTCGTTCGCCCTTTGGAAGTATTAACGAGTTCTTCAAGATGCGCTTCCTTGATTAACACTTCACTCTTACCTGGGCGAGACTGTGCTGATGTGACTACAACAGCGAAGAAGAATACGAGACCAGCGAAAAGACCGCTCGAGCTAGAATTCTTCTGGCTCTTGAGGGTAGCTAGGATAAACATCAAAGTCTCCTGATGAACAGACATCCTTACAGCAGTTCCATTTGCGATTGAACGTATGGCTTGTACCATTTCCCTGTCCGTTGGCTTTGGCTTTTTCGCTGATCTTCGGCCAAAGCCAGGTTGGATGTGCAGTATATGGTCCCATGTCGATGTTGCCACAACCTGTATGATGAATGACTCGTCCCGGTTTCCACCCATCGAAAGGGTGTGGAATTTCGAGTTCTTTGGAGATGTCCAAGAGTTCATCGTTTGATATAAACACGAAGCTAGCCGTGATTTCCTTCCTGCCGCATCCTCCGTTGGCGCCCG
>JAWKTR010000025.1:0-86737 GCA_041398985.1 Pirellulaceae bacterium | reverse complement strand
CTCAGTGCGATACTCTTCGTCACCGGATATCAACACGACGTGTTTCGGATTGGATGCATCCTTCGCTTCAAAGACCAAGCGATCAGCACCATGACAGCAAAACATTGTGGAGAATACGATCGCCCACGAAAGTAGGAGAGAATGGAAGGGTGGTTTCATGTTGGATATGGTCGCTGGAAGGAAATATTGGCGGTGGTTGGGATAATACGCGCATCATGATACCTTGATCCCACAAGGATTTCATCCCTGCCTTAAAATCACCTCAAGGCGAAATTCATTCGTACTCAGGGAGCTTGTCGACCCCATTGTCCCTACAACTACCCTCACAATGTGTAAAACCGGCACTGACGTACATGCTCTGCGGCATTTGATGCGCCACAATATGCACATTTCGGGATTCCGAAATAATGGATCGTACCATCTGTGTCCGATAGGTACACATAATGCAGTACAAATGTCAGACTTGTGGAGAATACCCAATGCTGACGACCCTATTGCATGATCTTCTCGGGGCAACCGACACTCAGCAATAATTACCGAGGGGCAAATCGGCGGATACTGTTGAGTGTCGGGAGAAGAAGAACAACCTCTTTCTCGCGACGCATTAAACGTAGACCTTTAAGGTCTATCCTCTTAGACTTTGTGGGTTCTGTCCCTCGCTTCTTTTGGTAGCACAAATTCTACGAAGCAGGCTTCTTGTGGTGCAGAACATCCAGTGTACTTTTTGGGTCTAGAGCCCAGCTGGTTCTTGTACACTGAGCGACCCCCGAGGCGGAGCAGAAACCATTGCGATGGAAGCAACTTGAATCATTTACTGCGGTGACCCCATGCCTGGTTACATGGACATTCTTGGTCCATTGTGCCCTATCTGTGTTCGTTAATCAGGTGTTCTTTGGTTACAACTTGGGAGATTCGCTCGAAAATGGCAGTAGGGGACTGTTGAACAGCACGTTTCAAGCAAATCTCTTGCTTATGGCGGCAACCCTCCCGCTGTTGGTCGTAGCCGGAAAGCAACGCTGGCGCGAATTTTGGCTAGATCGCCTCTGTTGGCGCAGGGCCGTGTGTTGGCTGGTAGGCTTGGTCTTGCTCTATCAGCTTTGCGTGATTGCACTGGGTGGCTGGGAAGCGGTTCGGATATCTGAGGATTGGATTGATGGCAACGCATGCGCGTCAACTGGTCGGGTGCTGGCCCAACTGTTTGGCAACGCCTTGTATGAAGAACTTCTGTTTCGGGCGTTCTTCTTGACCCAGTTTTTTTTGCAGCTGAGAGCTCGCAAGTGGTCGAATGCTACCAGTCTAGTTATTGCAATTATCGCGTCGCAAGCTTTGTTCGCAATCATGCATATTCCGAATCGACTATACAAAGGCAGCTATGATTCAATAGCTGGGATCATCTTTGATCAATCCGCCTTGTTCCTGTTTGGGTTGTACTACGCGATCGTCCTAATGGCCTTCCGGACGTTGACAGTGCCCGTCATCTTGCACGCATTCTGGAATGCACCTCCCGCCGTGCTAAGCAGTGGAGCAGACGACTGGTCTGTCGATACCACGCTGAATGTTTTTCGATTGTTCACGCTGTTGGTGGTTATGGTCGGAGCAGTCTATTCAGTCCGGCGGAGTCGAAACGCATCGAAGTCACGCACGTAGCAGGGTCTCTCGTAGTCGCCCGAGGCGCTGAACGCAGTGCGCGAGCCTCGGAGAGGCTAGGTGGTTGCCTACCAAGTGCCAGTGATCGCGTGCGAGCTATCGGTTAGGATGCTGCAATGGATGAAGGATTGTGCTAATATGTTAACTCCTGCCTGCGTTTTCTTCGTCATTGACCCCGCTAGAGAAAATGCCCATGCGAAGAATGCTGATCTGCTCGGTGGCGGCTTGCGCCGTCGGTGCTGCCTGCCAACTTATTGCCAATGAATCGGCCACGGTTCTGTTTGAAAAGGACGTGCGGCCAATTCTCAAAGCACATTGCTTCCACTGCCACGGAGAAAGCGGTGTGCTCGAGGGAACGCTCGACCTACGTCTGAGTCATTTGATCCATGCGGGCGGTGAATCTGGCGCGGCAATTGTGCCGGGTGATCCCGCGCGGTCACTCCTACTGGAACGTATCAAAGCGGGGGAAATGCCACCTGATGACAAGCGACTTGCCGACCACGAGTTGAGTGTCTTGGAAGCTTGGATAGAGCAGGGGGCAAAGACGGCCCGTCCGGAGCCGCAGGCACTGGCGGGCGGAGAGTATATCACGGAGGAAGAGCGCAGGTTCTGGGCTTTTCAGCCGGTCCAACGACCACTTCCACCACAGCTAAGCAATGACCACCGCGTTGAGATCGTTAACGAAATTGACGCATTCATTTTAGCGAATTTGCAATCGAATCAACTTACTTTTTCGCCTGCTGCACGACCGCTTGCCTTATTGCGCCGCGTGAGCTTCGATCTACTTGGTATACCGCCAGAGCCCGAAATGGTTCGCGAGTTTCTTGCGGATAGTTCTCCAGGGGCCTACGCGAGGCTGGTCGATCGATTGTTAGCTGATCCGCGTTACGGCGAGCGTTGGGGGCGGCATTGGTTGGATGTGGCTGGTTATGCGGACAGCGAAGGCTACACGAATCAAGATACGGAACGGGAGTTTGCCTATTTCTATCGAGACTACGTGATCCGTAGTTTCAACGACAATAAGCCGCTCGACCAGTTTATATGCGAACAGCTGGCCGGCGATGAAATGAACTCTTCAGAATCGGCTGACTTGCCTGAGACGCTAACGACGACGCAGATCGAACGACTGGCTGCGACGGGCTTTCTGCGAATGGCTCCCGACGGCACGGCGGCTGTCGGTGGTAACGACCGCAGCGAAGCCGCGAATGAAACCCTCGCGGACACCATAAATATTTTGTCGACATCGCTCTTGGGTTTGACGGTCGGTTGCGCGCGTTGTCACGACCATCGCTACGATCCAATTAGCCAAGCTGACTACTATCGCATGCGAGCGATTTTGGAACCGGCGCTCGATGTCAATGCTTGGAAGACTCCGGCCGAACGGCGTGTTTCGCTCTACACCGCAGCAGATCATGCTGCGCGCGCGGTTGTCGAAGAGCAAGCCAAAGCAGCCGAGCAAGCTCGAACGCTACGCCAACAAGAGCACTTGGACCGCACGCTCCAGGAAGAACTGCTGGTAGCGCCTGACGAATTGCAGGCGAAACTTCGTTCCGCCTACAAGACAGCCAAGGACGATCGTTCTGAAGAGCAACTGACGCTGCTCGAAGACTATCCGAACATCGCAAACATTTCTCCGGGTTCACTTTATCTCTATGCGGAACAGCGTGCTCGGCGAGCGGGCGACATCGAGCGTGCTCGCAGCGAACGCGAACAGGAGTACTTGAGTCGCATCCGAGCGGAGCATCTAAACGAAATCCCATCTGAACGCAGAGCAGAAATTGCCACAGCAGCTGTGGTTCCTGTCGCAGAACGGAATGAGATTCAACAGGCGCTGGCAAAGGAGTATCCCGGAGTATTTGTGACCGCTGAAACTCTGGCAAATTTCGATCCAATCGCCGCTGAACGACTGCAAGAGTATCAAGTGGCGGCTGAGCAGTGTCGCAAATTAGACGCCAAAACGGAATTGGCCAAGTTGCAGGAGGAAATCGCCGCTATACGCGCGACGGCTCCCAAAGAAAACTTCCTGCGAGCGCTGGTCGAGCCCACGAACCACTTGCCAGTGACCCACCTCTTCGTGCGTGGTGATCACAATCAACCTGCTCAAGAACTCGAACCCGCAGAGCTGCAAGTGCTGCAGACCTCTGCACCTGCCGACATCCCGAGTAACAATGCACAGTTGCCAACCTCGGGCCGCCGGTTGGCTTATGCTCGGCATTTAACCAGCGGAAACCATCCCTTGGTGGCACGTGTGCTCGTGAATCGCGTTTGGATGCATCACTTTGGACGTGGTATCGTTGAGACACCCGCCGATTTCGGCAGACTCGGATCGCGTCCCACCCACCCGCTGTTGCTAGACTGGCTAGCCGATGAGCTTGTCCGCAGCGGCTGGAATTTAAAACACATGCATCGACTGATCTTGCTCTCGCGCACTTATCAGCAATCATCGAATCGCACCGCCCACTTGGACGAAGTGGATCCCGACAATCGCTGGCTGGCGCGGATGAGTGTTCGACGCCTTGAGTCCGAAGCGATTCGCGATTCGGTGCTGGCAGTCAGCGAATCCCTCAGCGCGCAAATGTATGGGCCGCCGGTGCCTGTCAAAGAGGATGCAGTTGGACAAATCGTACTAGGCAAAGAAATGCTGGACGGCGAGCGCAAGCCAACGGGCGAAGACAAGGATTCCGAAGATACGGTTCGTCGCAGCATCTATGTACAAGTCCGCCGAACCCGGCCACTGGCCACCCTGGAAACCTTCGATGTCGCTTCGACCGCCCCAAACTGCGTCAGTCGCAGCTTCTCGAACGTGGCCATGCAGCCTTTGCTGATGATGAATAGCCAGTTCATTATTGACCATTCTGAACGACTGGCCGAACGCTTGATCGCGGAGCACCAAGACGTTGCGGCGCAGCTGCGGAGCGCGTGGGTGCGGTGCTTTAGCGAAGAGATTGACGCATCGATGCTCGAACAACTGGAAGCATTTGTCGAGCGACAAGCCGCACAGGTTAGTCAGCAGGATACGAGTTTATCGCCAGAAGAAGTCCAGCGTCGTGCTTTGGCTAGCGCTTGCCACGCGATGCTCAGCTCCAATGCGTTTGTCTACGTCGATTGACTCTGTGGTCGATTGGGCTGGAGCATGATGACGATGAATCAGGTACAACATGTGCCGCAAGGCAACGATTTTGGCAACGAAGTGAGTTAGCTGATGTCTCAGAAAACAAATCAACTAGCGTCCAGGCGACACTTCTTGGCCAATTCGGCTATGTCGCTTGGTCCGTTGGTCTTGGCAGCTATGACGGCCGAACGCGCCACCGCCGAACCCACCAAGCCGAACTTGGGACGCCAAAGCTTCGATCTGCAGCCCAAGTCGCCGCATCAACAGCCGCGCGCGACGGCGATGATTTCGATGTTTATGCAGGGCGGCCCAAGCCAAATCGACTTGTTGGATCCGAAGCCGATACTGAACAAACTTCACATGCAGAAGTTTCCTGGCAAAGTCAAATACGATAATGCAGCGCAAGCTAGCGCCAAAGTGTTTGGTTCGCCTTGGCGATTTCAAAAATACGGACAATCAGGCACCGATGTGTCCGAACTCTTGCCGCATTTCGCGACCATCGTTGACGAAGCCATGGTCATTCGTTCGATGCACACCGGCGTCAATAACCATGGCCAGTCGATTCATGCGATGAATTCTGGGCGAACTCAAAGCGGCCGCCCAGCCTTAGGAAGCTGGCTGACTTACGCACTGGGCACCGAATCGCAGAGTCTGCCGGCCTACATCGCGCTGATCGATCCACAGGGCTTGCCGGTCGAAGGCGTGCTGAACTGGTCCAACGGTTGGCTGCCTTCGCTTTTCCAAGGAACAGTCGTACGTCCCATCGCTCCGCGCATCTTGAATCTCCAGCCTCCACCACACTTGGAAGGCCCAATACAGGATAACTATTTAGAGCTGGTACAGGTACTCAACCAGCGCCACCTGCTTGAGCGACCTGGCGAGCATGAGCTGGCTGGGCGCATGGCAAACTACGAATTGGCCCGCCGCATGCAGTCCGCGGCTTCCGAGGCAACCGATTTGAGCCGTGAAACAAAGGCCACGCATGAAATGTACGGCTTAAACGATGAGACGACTCGCGAATTTGGTGAACGCTGTTTGATTGCGAGGCGGATGATTGAGCGCGGCGTCCGCTTTGTGCAGTTGTTCACTAAGAACCAATACTGGGACCACCACGGCGGAATTATCAAGGCATTGCCTGCTGCGTGTCGCAAGATCGACCAGCCCGCCGCCGCCTTGGTCAAAGACCTAAAGCAACGCGGGTTGTTGGATTCCACCGTCGTACATTGGGGTGGCGAGATGGGACGTCTGCCCGTGATTCAAAACGAAGCGAACATCGGCCGTGATCATAACACCTACGGCTTTTCGATGTGGGTCGCCGGAGGCGGCTTTAAGGCTGGCGGAACCTACGGAGCTACCGACGAATTTGGACATCACGCGGTTGAAGACGTGGTCAACCATTTCGACTATCACGCCACTTTGCTGCATTTATTCGGACTCGATGCCGACCGAATCACCTACAAACAGAACGGACGAGAGCAATCACTGCTCGACGGTCAACCAGCTCAAGTCATAAAAGGGCTGCTAGCTTAATGACTCCCGCTTAATCTCAGCCTGTCGTGCAAATCAATGCACAGGGCGGCTCAATGCACAGGGCGGCTCAATGCACAACGGAGTGCATTAATCGAGAAAAGCTGCAATGGGATGATAAGACGGTTTGCTGGTTTGGCGGTATCGTGGGATAATTGTGCTGCAGACGGCGCTCTGCGCGTCTACCGCGCGCGTTCGTGAACGGCTGCGATTTCCCCTTTATCGAATGTTCTAGAGAATGTCGACTGTGCAAGATCAGAATGCGCTCGAGTTGCTGGCCCCAGCTGGAAATTGGGAGTGCGCACGGGCAGCAGTGGAAAACGGCGCAGATGCCATCTATTTCGGTCTGGATGTAGGCTTCAATGCACGGGCTCGAGCGGCTAATTTTCATGTCGCGGAGTTGACACAGTTAATCGACTTCCTGCATCGGCAGGCGGTGCGTGGGTACGTAACACTTAATACGCTGGTTTTTACCGACGAATTGCCCGCGCTCGAGGATAACGTTCGGCGCCTGGCTGAAGCGGGCGTAGATGCGGTTTTGGTGCAGGACTTAGGCGTAGCGCGGCTGATCCGAGAACTGTGTCCAGAGATGGTGGTGCATGCTAGTACCCAAATGACGCTAACGAATTCCCGTGCGATCGAGATGGCTCGGCAGTTGGGAATTCAACGGGTCGTATTAGCGCGGGAGTTGTCCATTGCGGAAATTTCCAAGATCAGTTCTGCTACGACCATGCCGCTGGAAGTGTTCGTGCATGGTGCGTTGTGTGTCGCTTACAGCGGCCAGTGCTTGACTAGCGAGTCGTTTGGCGGCCGCAGTGCCAATCGTGGCCAATGCGCGCAGGCTTGCCGGTTACCCTATGACCTGGTATGCGACGGCGAGCCGCGCGACTTGGGTGACGTTAAGTACCTGCTGAGTCCGCAAGATTTGGCGGCGCACGACTTGGTACCCCAGTTGTTAACTGCCGGAGTGCGATCACTCAAAATCGAAGGACGGTTGAAAACTCCAGAGTACGTAGCCAACACGTGTCAACATTATCGCGCCGCGATTGACGAAGCACTCGCCGGACGTGCGCGGGTCTTGAGTGATTCGCAGCGCGACGATTGGAGTCAGTTTTTCGCGCGGCTTTTCACCTGGCTGGCTCAGCGGCTGCGACCACAAGATGTTGGTGCCAGGACGAAGTAGCCGCAAAACGCGGAATATTACTGGGAACGGTCGAGGCGGTGCGGGGTGACGCGTTACTAGTCAATCTGCACAGCCCACTTGCGACAGGAGACGGAATTGTTATCTCAGGCGATCGCTTCGCGGACAAAGAAGTCGGCGGACGCGTCTATGAACTGTTCCAGGATGGACAGAAAGTTCCGCGAGTCGATCGTGGACGAGCCTTTATCGGCTTGCAGCGTGGTGTACTGATCGGTAAACAATTCCCAGAGGGCACAACGCTCTTCAAAACCGATGATCCGCAGTTGACCAAGCGGCTGCGCAGAACTTACGAGTCCGCCGATCCGCAACGGCGAGTTCCGGTCGATGTCGACTTCTTTGCGACGGTCGGCCAACCGTTGCGATTAGTCGCTCGTGTGCCGGCTGTGTCAAAACCGGATCACCCAACGGCTTTGCCCATAGCAGTCGAAGTGCTTAGTCAGTTTGTGCCCGAGGTCGCGCGACGGCATCCAATCAGCTCAGAAACACTTGCCGAACAGTTCGGTCGGTTGGGGGGAAGCGTCTATCGCCTGAGGACGCTGCACGCTCAAATTGAGGAGAACCGATGGTACCCCATAGCGTGCTGGGCGAAATGCGGCGAACGCTGATTGAGCAGTTGGACGCGGCCCGCACGACCAGTCCGTTGCCTTGTGCGCAGGCACCAGTCGCAGCGAGAATGGTTTCTCAAGCTGTGATGTCGCCCCAGGTTTCAGATTCGACCATGCCGCCCACGCTGCGCGTCCTGTGTCGGACACTCGCGCAGCTCGACACTGCTCTTGAGGCGGGCGTCAGCAATGTTATCACTGACTTCCACGATATTCGTGAATATCGTTTGGCTATCGATCGGGCTCGGACCGCCGGAGCAAACATCGAGCTGGCTACGTTGCGCATTCACAAGCCAGGCGAAGATGGTTTGTTCAGCGCTCTGGAAAAACGGCAAGCCGATGGTTGGCTAGTGCGTAATTTGGCAGCCATGCAATACTGCCAACAACACGGTATTCCGTTCGCCTGTGATTTCTCGCTTAATGTGACAAATCCTCTGACTGCCGAGCAGTTGTGGAACTGGGGCGCAACACGTGTCACGGCCGCATACGACTTGAATCGAGATCAATTAATCGAATTGGTGCGCGGCTTAGGGTGGGGTGATCGTATCGAAGTGGTAGTACATCAACACATGCCCATGTTTCATATGGAGCACTGCGTTTTCTGTAGTGTGCTCAGTCTGGAAAAAACAAGACAGATTGCGGTAGGCCCTGTGATCGCCATGACGTCAAGCTGGTTGATCGAGTCGGTGCGGCACATGTGCTGCACGCCGACATTGGTTGCCGCAATACGCTGTACAATGCCACGCCACAGAGTGGAGCCGAAGCAGTTCCCCCCATTGATCGAATTGGGCGTTCGACAATTTCGAATCGAGTTGCTGCGCGACGCGCCCACCGAAGAGACAAAATCAATCATCGGCTTGTATCAGCAGCTCGTCCTAGGGCAGTTGGATGGTACAAGTGTTTGGCAGCAGTTGAAAGCTCACAATCGGATCGGCGTCACTCGCGGAACGCTGGAACAACCCCGCAATCCGCTAGCAATTTTATAGCAGTTTATAGTCCGTAATTATCATCTGCGGTCAACCGACTTAATTTAGGATCTGTGTGTTGGTGAGCGAATTGCCAAATCGCTCGAAGTCGTGAAATTTCCAGACGACTTGTTTGTCGCGAGTGATCTCGATGATCTGCGGATTTTTCTCGCCGGCGTGACAGTTGCCAATGACAAGATTACCATTTTCCAATTGCTGTAGCGTCGTGACCCAACCAAGTTGAATACCATCGAGTTCATTTTGATCGAGCTTCCAGACGATTTCCTTTTCGGGTGTAACCTCGATTACGCTGTGGCCATTGCCAGTTGAAATGAGCGTGTTGCCGTTGTTCAATCGCAGTGCTGCAAAACACTGATTCCCGAACGCTTCGGGACCGTGTCCATCGATGGGTTTTCGGTCGAACAGTGGCACAGAATACTCCCACACTGTCTTGCCGTTCCGACCGTACTCACGCACGACTCCATCGCCTTCGTGACAGACCAAGTAATTGCCGCTTTCCAGCTTGCGGACTAACCTGGTATCGCGGTGCGGGTGTGGCTGACTGACTTGCAGCGGAATTTCCTTGACGATCTTGCCGTGGACGTCAACTTCGATAATACGGCTGACACCACTTTCAACGATCATTGTCTGGCCATCGTCTAAGCGTTGGAACGCATGGACTTCGACTTTCTTGCCTTGGTTGCCCCCGGCGGTGGCAGAATCGTATTCCCAGACGAACTCATTTGTTTTTGGTTCGACTTCGATGATATGGGTCCAAGAGTCTTGGAAAAGTACGTTCCCGTTTTCGAGGTAATGCAGATCGTGCAACGGCCCGATCTTGTACTCCCATTCGATCTGCCCTGCGTCATCGATGATAGCGATACGGCCCTTCGATGAATCCGCAGTCAACAATCGATGTAGTGTCTCGGCGTGCAACGGTGTGAGCAAGATAGTGACTAAAAATAGCGAGAACAAAAATTGCCGGGACTTCATGAGAGAGAGCTCCAAGTTGACGATCGAAGGGGGGACTGCTATTTAACTTCTAACATACGCTCAAGGGCGATAAGCGAATATCTCGCGGTTTCATCGTCAACCGTAATAGCGTTAACGACCTCGCCGGCGATGAGATTTTCGATCGCCCATGCCAAATGCGCCAAGTCGATGCGATACATGGTGGCACACATACACACGACTGGTGAAAGAAAGTGAATTTCTTGATCTGGGTTCTCTTTCTTGATGCGATTGACCAAATGTAATTCGGTGCCGATCGCCCACTTAGTACCCGCAGGTGATTCTTCTACGGTGCGCAGAATCTTGCTGGTTGATCCGGAGATATCGGCCAAGTCGTTGACTTCTTGGGGACATTCTGGATGCACTAGAATTTTGATTCCGGGAATCTTCTGGCGGAATTGAGCCACGTGTTCGGGACGAAACATCTGATGTACGCTGCAATGCCCTTTCCACAAGACGACTTTGCTCGACTCGATGGCCTCTTGCGAGTTGCCTCCCAGATCTTCGGCATAGGGATCCCACACGGGCATTTGTTCGTTGGTGATGCCCATGGTTAACGCTGTATTGCGTCCCAAATGCTGGTCGGGAAAAAAGAACACTCGGTCACCACGCTGGTAAGCCCAATTCATAACAGCCGCCGCATTACTGCTGGTACACACAATTCCACCATGACGACCGCAAAACGCTTTCAGGCTCGCAGCCGAATTGATATAGGTGACGGGGATCAATCGCGAAGTATCGATGACTTCGCCGAGCTGGTCCCAGGCCTCCTCGACTTGGCGAATTGCGGCCATATCCGCCATCGAGCACCCAGCCGCCATATCCGGCAGGATGACGTTGACTCGCTGGCCATCGCGCTCGTCCAACTTTTCAGGGCGATTGGCCAGCATGTCCGCCGTTTCGGCCATGAAATGCACGCCGCAGAAGATAATCGTGCGACAATCGGAACTGCTGGCAGCCAGTTGGCTGAGTTGATAGCTATCGCCGCGCAGGTCAGCATGCTCGATCACTTCGTCCTGCTGATAATGGTGCCCCAAAATTAACAGGCTCTTGCCTAGCTGTGCCCGCCCGGCTTCGATCCGACGCGATAGTTCATCGTTGCTCAACGGTTTATAGTCGCTGAGCGGTAGTTTTCCTGGGGAAGCGGGCAAGATAGGGGCTATGGTCATTATTGTTGGTCTCGAATTGCAGTCTAAGGCTAAGCTAAATGGACAGGTATCTCGCTGCTAAAAGTTTATCAAGTTGACAGAAGTTTGGCGACGATAAGTTTGATTATGGCTGATTCGCTATTAAAACCCTACTGCAGAAGTATCATGCAAGTCAGCGTACCAGTGGTCGTTACGCTGGCTCGCAAACGCATGCCGATCGAACAAGTCCTCAAGCTGGTTCCCGGCATGATGATCCAATTCGACAAACACTGCGATTCGCCCATGACTGTCGAAGTCTGTGATCAGCCCATTGCGGAGGGTGAGATTGTCAAGGCAGGGGATATGTTCGGCATCCGGGTAGGTGAAATACTGATGCCCTCCGAGCGATTCATGGCAGTGGCGAGCAATCGCGACCAGGATCTACAAAACCCATCGCCATCGAAAACGTCGTAGTTTCGTGCTGGCACTCCCCGGTGTATTTGGAGTGCGGCGATTTATCGCCGCTTTGGAATGCGCTGCTGGGCGAATGAGCGGTTCTTGGGCAAGAGACGTTGGGTGCCGTGAGTTCCTCCTTGGTTTTTGCGACGTGCGTGTAGCCATTCGCGCGCATAGGAAAGCTCCGACAAGTCGGAGCAGTCCAAAATTTTGGACTGCGGCGATTTATCGCCGCTTTGGAATGCGCTGCTGGGCGAATGAGCGGTTCTTGGGCAAGAGAAGTTGGGTGCCGTGAGTTCCTCCTTGGTTCTTACGACGTGCGTGTAGCCATTCGCGCGCGTAGGAAAGCTCCGACAAGTCGGAGCAGTCCAAAATTTTGGACTGCGGCGATTTATCGCCGCTTTGGAATGCGCTGCTGGGCGAATGAGCGGTTCTTGGGCAAGAGACGTATGGGTATTGTGAGTTCCTCCTTGGTTCTTACGACGTGCGTGTAGCCATTCGCGCGTTAGGAAAGCTCGACAAGTCGGAGCAGTCCAAAATTTTGGACTGCGGCGATTTATCGCCGCTTTGGAATGCCCTGCTAAGCGAATGAGCGGTTTTTGGGCAAGTGACTCATGGGTGCCGTGAGTTCCTCCTTGGTTTTTGCGACGTGCGTGTAGCCAATCGCGCGCATAGGGAAAAGCTCCGACAAGTCGGAGCAGTCCAAAATCTTGGACTGCGGCGATTTATCGCCGCTTTGGAATGCGCTGCTGGGCGAATGAGCGGTTTTTGGGCAAGTGACGCATAGGTACCGTGAGTTCCTCCTTGGTTTTTACGACGTGCGTGTAGCCATTCGCGCGCATAGGAAAACTCTGACAAGTCGGAGCAGTCCCAAGGGGGGCGAGCTTTTTTACAACTCTTTTACAACGGTTTTGCAATTTTCAGGGATTTGTTTTGATTGCGTAGCGTTTAATCATCTGTACGCACAGCTTGGCAGAAGCAGCTAGCGGAGCTGCCGGGACGGCCGAGAAGTGCGATTGGACGATTCCCTGCAATAACTTAGGAAGAACTGATCATGAAAAGACAAAACCGCTTCGCCGATGCATTCGCACCGCGCACTGTACTCACGGTGGCCATGTTGTTGGGCACGCTATTCGCTTCTGCGACCTTTGCTGATCAAATCAAGATTGATGTTGGCATGGCTCATCCGACCATGAAGCTAACCGCCTCGGAAAAACTCACCAACTACCTGCGTATTGGATTGACTGGCTTTGATCTGCCTGCAGAAAAGGATCGCATGCCTGTCAATGTGACCATCGTGATCGACAAATCGGGTTCGATGCAGGGTGAGAAGATTAAACAGGCTCGGGACGCTGCTATCCAAGCTGTCGATCGGTTGCGGGATAGCGATATCGTCTCAATTGTCACCTACGATTCGTCGGTCAATGTTATTGTACCAGCCACCAAAGCATCAGACCGAGAGCATATAAAGCAGCGGATCCGTGATATCACACCAGGTGGCAATACGGCGTTGTTTGCTGGTGTCAGCAAAGGTGCCGCCGAGGTGCGCAAGTTCTTGGACGACGAACGCGTCAATCGAGTGATCCTATTGTCGGATGGTTTAGCCAATGTCGGTCCCAAGACGCCAGCCGAACTCGAACAACTAGGTGAGTCGTTGATTAAGGAAGGCATTAGCGTGTCAACGATGGGACTGGGGCTGGGATACAACGAAGATCTGATGAGCCGGCTGGCCCTGGCTAGCAGTGGCAATCATGTCTTCATCGAAGACGCTGAGAATTTGGTACAAGTTTTCCAAAGTGAGTTTGATGATGTGCTCAGCGTCGTGGCGCAAAAGATACACATTAGGGCCAAATTGGCTGACGGCATTCGCCCAGTAAAGGTGCTAAATTCTCCTGGTAGCATATCGGGTCAAGACGTTTCGATCGATCTAGGACAACTCTACTCGAATCAAGAACGCTACTTTGTCATCGAAGTAGAAGTTCCCGCTGGTGAAGTCGACGAGGCGCGACCGCTGGCCGACGTTTCTGTTGAGTACTTCAACATGCTGACCGAAACGACCGACAAATTGACGTCTTCGGTACAAGTCAAATTTACAGAGTCTGAAGAGATTGCAGAGAAATCCGTCGACAAAGAGATCTTAGCATCCTGCGTAATTCAAATTGCCAACGAGCAGAATCGGCAAGCTACAGCCTTGCGAGACGCGGGCAAAGTGGAAGAAGCCCGTAGCCTGTTACTCGGCAATGCAAACTACTTGCACAACTACTTTCAGAAGCTCGGTTTGCAAGAGCTCGAGTTGCGTTGTGAACTGAACACCCTTCAAGCGCAGAATCTGGATAGCAAGAATTGGGGTGCAAATCGTAAAGCGATGCGTGAAGCCCAAAACGTCGATGCCGCGCAGCAGTCTTACGGCGGGAGCGGAGCGAAGACAGATTTTAAGAAGGGCGACAAGAACTAAGCGGTGAATGGTGACCGATTTGCCGTAGAGCGACTGCGTCCTACCGCCTAGGCAGGTGCGCAGTCGTTTTTTTGTCTTTGGCGGCTCAATATTTAGCCAACACTGGGAAGGACAGCCTGCTGAAAGCCGCTGTTCAGATAAGCGGTGGCTTCGACGGCAGGAAGCGGGCGCGAGAAGAGATAACCTTGGCCAATACGATAGCCGAGCGCCTGCAGAACCGATTGCTGGCCAATGTTTTCGATTCCTTCTGCGACAACTTCTAGTCCGATACCATCAGCGAGTATTTGGATTGTCTGGACAAACAATCGCGAGTAATCGGTTTCATCTTCAATGGACTCAACAAATGATCGGTCGACTTTGAGTTCACTGACCGGCAGACGGTGCAGTAGGCTCAACGAAGAATGGCCGGTTCCAAAGTCATCGACGCTGACTTTGACTCCGCATTGAAGCAATTTTTTCAGCATATCCGCCACGCGTGCGAGATCCTTGATCGCTCCGCTTTCAGTTACTTCGATCGTCAGCTGCCCTGGTGCAACATCCAGGTCTGCCAGGATGTTTAGGACTCTGTCCGCAAAGTCTTCGCGCTCTAGTTGAACGGGCGAGACATTGACGGACAGACGCAAGTCTGGCGTTTGACTGGACCATTGCTTTAGTTGCTTGCAAGCCGACTCGAGAATCCAGAGTCCGATTTCGTGGATTAATCCGGTTCGTTCCGCCATAGGAATAAACTTGAGCGGAGATATTGGAGTTTGTTGGTGGACCCACCGCGCTAGCGCTTCGAATCCCAAGGTTCTTCCGGTAGCCAAATCGACTTGCGGCTGGTAGTGGATTGAGATTTCATCGTTTTCAAGTGCGTGCCAAAGGGCGCGTTCCAATCCCAAACGCTCCATGGCATCTGTTTGCATTTGGCTGTCATACCACACATAGCGGCACTTGCCACGTCCTTTGGCCACGTACATCGCCGTGTCAACTTCCTGCAACAAACGGTCCGCGTTGATACCTTGCGTGGTGTTGCAGACGCCCGCGCTAAACTTGGCATAGAGCTCGTTCTCCTGGATGAAGATCGGTCGGCGCAATTGCATCATAGCCTGGGCAATCCACTCCTGAACGCTTGTGTCGTCGAGCGATCCGTCAAGGATAACTACGAACTCATCGCCGCCAAAGCGTCCCATACTATCGCTTGGTGCCAGGGTAGACTGTATGCGTTGGGCAAACTCAAACAAAAATTGATCACCCAAGTTGTGTCCATGGCAGTCATTCACCAGTTTGAAATCGTCGACATCGATGAACAAGAGCGTGAATGAAGATTGAGTTCGCAAACGCCGCTCAATTTGAGCCAGTATCGCCGACCGATTTGCCAAACCAGTCAAGGGATCTCGGCAACTGACGGTCTTTAATTCTTGCAGTAGACTTTCGCGTTCTACTGCCCCACGAATCGCCCGAAATAGCTGCGGGCCGTCAAACTCCGAAAGGGGCAAACAGTCTTGTGCACCGAGGGCACGCATTTCGGCCAGCGCTAGCAGATCGTGATCATGGTCATGTAAGACGAGGATCGGCAGACCGCCGTGGGTTTGCTCGACAACGCGGCGCAGAGTTGGTCCGCTGTTGGACGTACTGTCCGGAATGAATAGCAGCAGGTCTGCGCCTTGGCTGCGAAAATGACTCACCGCCGCTTGATCACATGTAAACTCCGATACTCGGATTTCAGCAATCGAGTCTAAGGTTGATTTCAGAATTTCGAAGTCGCGCGACGTTCGACCGATCGCCAATACACGAATGGTCATGGGATTTCCATGTTGCGTTTATACAGAAATTCGTGTTTGCCCCAACACGACCCTGCAAAACAAGTCTTCCATCGCAATATTAGGACGAAGGAATGGAGATGCTCTTGTTTCGAAGCATTCTGGGTTCAGACGCGTGCGACGCCAGTTGGATTTAACGGATATACCGGTCTTGCAGCTCAAACTGCGGCTAAACGTACAAGCAACTCCCGCACTTGAATCACGGACTGAATCGCAATCTGTTGCGAGAACGCGTCGACGATCACTGGCAATTGCTAGGCTTTGTCTCCAAAAGGGTCAGCCCCCTTTGGAGACAAAGCCTAGTTTAGCGGGGTGGAAATGGGGCTTCGTCGATGGAATTCCAGCTTTGTCATTTCTCCGACGTCGCAGAATTGGAATTGCATTTGCCCAGTGAACCAGGTTGAGTTTAGCGCTAGAATCAGCAAGTTGTTCGCTGAATCGACGAGCTGGTAGTTGCCCTTGGCGACCCGTCGGACGTGTCCACGGTCGTTCGATAGCTCACCTTCAAAATCTAGATACCGCTGGCGATGGTCCGACAATCGTTCGGCCAGGATAGCGGTAGTGCCATCCTGGGGTAGTCGATCTAGCCGAAACGTCAAGAGCAAATCTGCAGTTTCGACCATGAAATCCCAGTGAGAGGTTAGCAACTGGGTAGCTGGCAATTCGTGCCATAACAGTACAAATCTGCCTCCACTGGCATTGAACGGGGCTTCAATTTTCATGGTTTTTCTTACAATACTTAGTTCGCTTCAAATTCTGGCGACTCAGCGTTTGTTTGCGAACCTTCATTGTGCGAGCACTTCTAGCGAAACGTAAGCGTTGAATAGAACCGCTCGCGCGTTGGACTGGATAAGGATTCTGCACGCATGAAATCGGCTCAAGCACACCTGTCTTAAGTCAACACACAGCACACGTCCGAAGCTGAGGAATATGGATAACGCGACAATTGAAGTTCGAGGCGCTCGCGAACATAACTTGAAAAACGTAAGTGTTGTTCTGCCCCGCAACCAGTTAATCGTATTCACCGGCGTGAGCGGCAGTGGCAAGAGCTCGATGGCTTTTGACACTCTGTACGCAGAGGGACAGCGACGATACCTCGAAAGTCTATCTAGTTACGCGAGACAGTTCATTGGCCAGCTTCCTAAGCCCAATGTAGATTATATCGGCGGATTGAGTCCAGCCATCTCTATTAGTCAGAAGTCAACGAGTTCCAATCCTCGTTCGACGGTAGGAACGGTCACAGAAATATACGATTTTCTGCGAGTTCTCTATGCTCGCGTGGCCACTGGCTTCTGCCCGAAGTGCGACGTCCCCATTACCTCGCAGACGCGCGATCAAATCATCGCTCGTCTACAGGAGCTGTCGGATGCACCCGAGTACTTGATTATGGCGCCGGTCGTTCGCGGTCAGAAGGGCGAGCACCGGGACTTGTTCACTACCTTGCAGCGACAAGGCTACGCACGTGCGCGAATTGATGGCGAAGTGGGTCGGTTGGCGGAAGCTCCAGCGCCTTGAATCGCCAACAGAAGCATGACATCGAGGTTGTGGTTGCCAAGATCAATCCGCGAGAAACGCCGCGAACGATCATTGCCGACGCGGTCCACGAAGCACTCAAAATGGGTGACAACACGTTAATCGTCATCGGCTGGGATGAAGCTGAGGCTCAACAAAAAAAGGCGATTGAGGAGGCTGAAGAACGTCCGAAGCGGAGTCGTCGCAAAGCGGCCAGACCCAAGACCGATCTAGTGCTCAGCAGCGAATACGCCTGTCCACAGTGCGGTTACTCGAGCTTGCCGCCGTCACCCCAGATGCTCAGCTTCAACAGTCCGTCGGGCATGTGTAATGTTTGCGAAGGGCTTGGTCAACAGTTTACCTTCGCCCCCGAATTATTGGTCCCAGATCCTAGCAAGTCGATTCGGCGAGGTGCGATGGAATTGCTGGGAACCTGGAATGACATGGGGCGTTGGCAGCGTCATCAGTTGATGAGTGTCAGCGATTCGATCGAAAAGCAGTATGGCCTAAGCGCTGGCGAAAGTCTAACGCAGCCTTGGGGAGATCTGCCCAAGAACGTCCGCGATGAATGGCTGTACGGCTCTGGGGACCGACATATTACCTTTACCTGGCGCGGTGGTTCGAAGCCGATGAAGTACGGTGGGACCTTCGAGGGCCTCGTCGCACAGTTGATGGAGCAGTATCGCAGCGTCAAGAGTGCGACGTCGCGCAAGCGATTTGAAAAGTACATGGAGCGTCGGCATTGCAATGCCTGCGGCGGTACGCGGCTTAATCGCACCGCTCGCCAGCTGCGAATGCATAGCGCAGCCAAGCTTGAGGGAGTAACGGCCTGGTTGAATCTACCTGATCTGTGCAAGCTCTCGATCGAGAAAGCTTTGGTTTTTCTGCGTGAGCTTCGACTGTCAGAAATCGAACTGAAAATTGCTTCCGAGGCAGTGCGCGAGATTACGAACCGCCTCCAGTTTCTGCTCAACGTAGGCTTAGACTACTTGAGCCTGAGTCGTTCGGCACCATCGCTTTCCGGCGGTGAAGCTCAGCGGATTCGACTGGCAAGCCAGATTGGTTCTGGGCTCGTAGGAGTCCTATACGTCCTGGATGAACCATCGATCGGCCTCCACCCGCGCGACAATGATCGCTTGATTGATTCACTGAAAGCGCTCCGAGATCAAGGCAATTCGTTATTGGTCGTGGAGCATGACGAAGATACGATGCGAGCCGCCGATCTCATCTTAGACTTTGGTCCCGGACCAGGTGTACGAGGTGGCGAGATCGTTACTTGTGGCAGTTTGGGTGATTTGGCTGGCAACGAACGCAGTTTGACAGGTCAGTTCTTAACCGGCAAAGCAACCATTCCGGTACCAGACCAGCGGCGAGTAGGCAACGACAAGCACATTCGCGTCTTCGGTGCAACCCACAACAATTTAAAGAACGTCGATCTCGATATTCCACTGGGCAAGCTCGTTTGCGTGACGGGTGTCAGTGGCTCGGGCAAGAGTTCGTTGATCAATGACATCGTCGTGCCCGTGCTTCGTCGCCAGTTGCATGCAGCCGAAGACGTGCCAGGCGAGCATCGTTCGATCGAAGGCATCGAGCATCTCGATAAAGTGATCGCAATCGACCAATCGCCCATTGGTCGTACACCGCGTAGCAATCCGGCCACGTATGTTAAAGTCTTTGACGAGATTCGCAGCCTGTTTGTCGAACTGACCGAGGCCAAACGCCGCGGCTATCAACCCGGGCGATTCAGCTTCAATGTAGCCGGCGGTCGTTGCGAAGCATGTGAGGGGAACGGTTCGAATCGGCTGGAGATGGACTTCTTGGCTGATCTGTGGGTGACTTGCCCCGTGTGCGAGGGTCGGCGCTACAACCATGAGACGTTGCAGGTCAAATTCAAAGACAAATCGATCGCGGACGTGTTGGAAATGGATATCCAGCAGGCGCTTGAGCTATTTGAGAATGTGCCAAAAATCGCTGAAAAGCTGCGCACCCTCCATGACGTCGGTTTGGACTATATCAAGCTTGGACAGCCGTCGCCGACTCTATCTGGCGGCGAGGCGCAGCGAATCAAGTTGGCCAAAGAGCTGTCGCGGCGTGGTACAGGCAACACACTCTACCTGTTGGATGAACCCACAACAGGCCTGCACTTCCATGATATCCGTTTGCTGTTGAAAGTCTTGCAAGATCTAGTCGATCTGGGTAACACCGTCTTAGTGATCGAGCATAATTTGGATGTCGTCAAAGCCGCAGACTGGCTCATCGACGTTGGACCGGAAGGCGGCGAGTCGGGTGGCAAGATTGTCTTTACTGGCACGCCGGACGAAATCGTCAATTGCAAAGAATCGCACACAGGCAAGTCGCTGGCGAAGCACTTGGCGGCGGGACCCATTTCCACAAACGCGAAGCCCATGGCGACCACGAAGAGTAAGTCCAGTGCTCTACCCGTTCCTACGCTGACTATCAGTGGTGCGGTCGAGCACAACCTAAAAGACGTATCGTTAGAAATCCCGCACCAAGCGATGTCCGTTTTCTGTGGCCCAAGCGGCAGCGGCAAGAGTTCGCTCGCCATGGATACGATCTATGCAGAAGGACAGCGCCGCTATGTGGAAAGTCTATCGTCTTATGCACGGCAGTTCGTCGGTCAAATGCCCAAGCCGCGCGTTGAACGGATCGAAGGGCTTGCGCCGTCGATTGCCATTGAACAAAAGAGTGTGGCCCACAATCCACGCAGTACCGTTGGCACCGTTACCGAAATCTATGATTATTTGCGCGTCTTGATGGCCAGACTCGCCCAGCCCTATTGCCCTTCGTGTGACAAGCCAGTTTCGAACCAATCGGCAGACGATGTCACCAATCACATACTGAGCCTGGAAGACGGCACGCGGTTAGTGTTGACGGCGCCCCTGCGTTGGCAACCCAATCATGACCCCGAGTTGCTTTGGCAAGATCTACGCACATCGGGTCTAGTCCGCGTCCGAATCAACGGGCGAACGCATTCTCTAGACGACGTGCCGACACTTTCCTCGACGGTTAGCTACGACATTGAAGCGGTCGTAGATCGCGTCACGGTTTCCCAAGCCAATCGCAGCCGAATTGCTGAGAGCGTCGAACTAGCTCTGTCGCTCGGCAACGGCAATATGTATGCGCTTGAACCGCGGGATGACCAGGAAGAAATCCACTGGACTGCCACGCGACATAGCCAGCATCTCGCCTGCCGAGAATGTGGTCACAGCATGTCACCTTTGACCCCACACTCGTTCTCTTTCAACTCGCCTTTGGGCTGGTGTCCCGATTGCGAAGGCCTGGGTACCCAGACCGGTACCAGCCCAGCTCTGTTGCTCGACCCTCGATTGACGTTACGAGAAGGGGCAATTCGCATGTGGCCGGCGATTGACGAACAGTCTAGAACGACCAGCAAAGTAACGGAGCTCGCCGGGCCGATGCTTGAGCGATTCTGCAAGTCGGTTGGCATCTCGATGGATGTACCAGTAGAGAAGTTAACCAGTGGTCAACGCCGAGCCATCTTGCATGGCACCGGCGAGCGATGGTTCGAAGTCGAAACGGCAAAGGGTACGAAATTCGAATTTCAATGGAAGGGACTTTTCCCAGCCTTGGAGCACGCAGCGCGGCTCAGCCCACATTTGCGTTCCCAGTTGAATCCGTTTGTTGCGGAAGTAGCTTGTTCGGCCTGTGACGGATCGCGTTTGAATGCCGACGCCGCCTCTGCCAAGTTTCGCGATCTGACCGTTGGCGATTTTACGCAACGTACCCTACGCTGGTTGCACGAAGAGGTCTCAAGTTGGAAGTTAACCGATCGCGAGCAGGAAATTGCTGGCGAGTTGATTCGCGAAATTGCGGCGCGCACGGAGTTTTTACTCGATGTGGGGCTAGAGTATTTGAGTCTCTCGCGCCAAGCCAATACCCTCAGCGGCGGCGAATCCCAGCGCATCCGCCTATCAAGCCAACTGGGTAGCGGACTCTGCGGAGTGCTGTATGTCTTAGACGAGCCCACGATTGGCCTGCATCCACGAGACAATACGCGACTAATTGGCGCGTTGAAAAAGCTGCGCGATATCGGCAATACGCTAATCGTCGTCGAACACGATCGTGATGTGATCGAAAGTTGTGATCGACTATTTGATTTCGGCCCGGCTGCAGGGCGCTTTGGCGGCGAGCTGGTCGCTAACGGAACACCGAAACAGGTCTCCCGACTGAAGAAGAGCGTTACAGGGCCGTTCCTGAGCGACAAACAGCACATTCCTGCGCCGAAAGAACGCCGTCAAGTCGATTTGGGCGCGATTCGCCTGCGTGGAGCGCGGGCTCAAAACTTGAAAGACATCGATGTCGACTTTCCACTCGGACGCCTGTGCGTGGTCACCGGTCCCAGCGGTTCAGGCAAAAGTACTTTGATTAATGAAGTGCTCTATCCCGCCATGTTGAAACGTCTTGCCAAACAGCCGGCCAAAAAGAGTGCGTTCGAGTCGATCGAAGGTACGGCGCTTGTCGATAAAGTCATCCGTGTCGATCAAAGCCCGCTCGGATCCAACCCTAGTTCAACGCCAGCAACCTACACAGGTGTCTTTGATCTGATTCGCCAGTTGTATTCACAGCTTCCGGCCGCGCGAGCTCTGGGTTACACGCAGCGACAATTCTCGTTCAATGTCCCTGGCGGACGTTGCGAAAAATGCGAAGGCAATGGTCAACTGCGCATCGAGATGCACTTTTTGCCGGATGTATGGGTGATGTGTGATAGCTGCCACGGGCGCCGTTTTACTGAAGAGACGCTGGCAGTTCAGTATCACGGGTTTTCGATTCACGACGTCTTGGAAATGCAGATCGGCCAGGCATTGGATGTCTTTAACAACATTCCCAAGATTCGCCGCATTCTTCAAACGCTGGTTGATGTCGGTCTCGACTATATTTCGCTTGGACAAAGCGCTCCAACGCTTTCCGGCGGCGAAGCGCAGCGTGTCAAGCTTGCCTCCGAGCTATCTCGCCCAGATACCGGCAAGACTTTCTATCTGCTAGACGAACCAACCACTGGCCTGCACTTCGCCGACATTATCAAGTTGCTGGAGGTGCTCCAACGCCTGGTAGACTTGGGGAATACCGTGCTGGTGATTGAGCACAATTTGGACATCATCAAAGCGGCAGACCACGTAATTGATTTGGGCCCCGAAGCCGGTAGCGAGGGTGGACAAGTTGTATTTGCAGGCACGCCAGAAGGACTCTTGGACCATGCGCGAGCCGAGCGGGCGGCGAATGCCAAGCCAACGTCGCGCAATGGCAAGAAGAACGCAGGCAGCCGGGCGAAAAACGAGGACAACTGTCTCTTACGAAGTTACACCGGTGAGGCCTTAGAACCACTGATGGAGGCGGTTCAGTACGTTGACCGCGAACGTTTCGTCATGGAAGAATTGGAACAAGTTCAAGAGGGCGATGTTGAACTGGAAAATATCGGTCGAGATACGTTACTGCCCTGGCAAGCTGATGGCAAGCGATGGCATACGGCGGACAGCGTCGATCGCGCTGGCCAACCGATTCGCTGGGACCGCGAAATCTTGAAGAAAGTTATCGAACGCATCGAAGCGGTCGAGGGTTTCGCACCGACCAATTGGGAAAATCGCAGCATTGTCGAGGTCAGTGGACCTGTCAAAAGTCGCGGTTGGTTTCTGCACGCCATCACCGCTGAGACTTGGTTGTTAAAACTGAAATTCCGCGTACCCCGCAGATCGTTTACTAAGACCCAGCTGGAATCAATTGTTGAACTAAAAACATTGAATCAACTGGAAGATGTCGAGCAATACGGCAACGAGCCACGCGTGCGAGCGAAAGCAGCAGGAAGCTGGATGGAGTTGGAAATCCGCCCACACAGCTTGGACGAAATTGATCACGCCAAGTTTTGGAAATGGATCGCGGACGCGAGCCACATTTTCTTAGGAAAGACGATCGCGGTAGCCGAGTCGGAGTCGGTGGACCCGAAAGCCCAAAAGCCATGGAAGATACTCAAGCAACGCTGGCATTCGCTGCGCAAGGGCTTTCCGCCAGGACGTACGGTCGTATGGCCGGCCGAAACCCTGAGTGTTTTTATCCAATCGGTGCACCACGCCGCCGGCGGCGGTCGTTGGCGCTGGGATGAACAATCTTGCGCCCGCTATATCTTGCCAGGCCAAACGGAACCTTGGATCGTCTTGCACACCAAGCGCCCTGAAGGCTTGATTGCAGTGCTAACGGGCCCGAAAGGCTTCGATGCCGGCGACTTGGTGGATTCTGCGCCCGTCGCCGTTCAAATTACGTCGCGCGGTAGTGACGAAGAGCAATTGCAATTGGCCTTTACCGAACTTCAACAACCGCGCGACGCCTCCATTCGTAAACTACTCACCCGCCACATGAAACACACCAATCGCGTCGAAGTATAACCGCTTGAAAAGTTCATTTTGCAAAACAACGAAAGTCTGGCATGACGACTGAATCTACACATATTCGCAATATTATTGCGGAGTTGCGAGACCCCGAGACGGTCGTGCTGGGCAAGACCAACCAAATTGCCAAAGTCGACGTCTCAGGCGAGACTGCTACAATCGAGATCAAGCTTACCACCCATAGTTGGCCAATTCGCGACGAATTTGCTGAACGTGTTCGTGAAGCAGTGAGTTCAAAGGTACCGACTCTCGCGCAAGTTAAGATCGATATCAGTGAACTGGATCGCCCACCTGCGGCCATTGGGCAGATTGGGCTGCGGGCGCGCAGTGTCATTGCTGTCGGTTCTGGCAAAGGTGGCGTCGGGAAAAGTACAATTGCGGCGTCAATCGCATTGCGACTGGCAGGAGCCGGTGCAAAGGTCGGCTTGATGGATGCAGACGTTTACGGCCCTAGCATTCCTCACCTTCTAGGACTGTCTGGGCGCCCAGAAGTACTGAACGGCAAGATCCAACCAATCTATTTCCAACAGATTCCAGTCATGTCCATGGGTTTCTTGGTAGAACCCGATCAAGCCGTTATCTGGCGTGGGCCAATGTTGCATGGATCGATTTCACAGTTCTTACGCGATACCTACTGGGGTGCACTCGACTATTTGATAATCGACATGCCACCCGGAACAGGTGATATCGCGCTAACCCTGTCACAGATGATTCCGCTGGCCGGCGCTGTGGTTGTATGCACGCCGCAACAAGTTGCCTTGTTGGATGCCGTAAAAGCAATTGCCATGTTCCGCAAAGTGAAAATTCCCGTGTTGGGCATGGTCGAAAATATGAGCGGCTTTATTTGTCCCGATAATGGCATCCGATACGACATTTTTGGTCACGGTGGCGCACGCACCAAAGCCGAAGAGTTGGATGTTCCTTTCTTGGGAGAAGTGCCGTTGAATATGCAATTGCGTCAGAATTCGGATACGGGCGACCTAAGCACGGCACTCGAGGATCCGATCTGTAGCAGTGCCATGGACAAGATCGTGCGGGCCATGGTTCATCGCGTCAATGATCGAGCCGCTACGGCTCCCGTCGCCGCTGCACTGCCCGTGTTATAACGCAACCGTGTTCCTCCCACCATGAAAGCCACCACATGAAAACGATCTGCCTCACCATGAAATTGATGTTGCCTGTCCTGCTGGGGGTGATCGTCGTTGGAACCCCATCGCTGGCCTGGGCTCAGGACAAGCCAACTCAGCCAGCCGCAGCGCAGAATAAGCCAGCGCAGAAAAAACCGGCGGTCAAGAAACCGGCGGTCAAAAAACCCGCTCGGCAGGCGACCGTTGGTCCGGCCATCGGCGGCAACAAAGCTACCCCCATCGATCGCATTACGGCTGCGCCGGGATTTCAAGTTGAGTTGCTATACTCTGTCCCTGGCTCAGAGCAAGGCTCCTGGGTTAACTTGTGTACGGACAACAAGGGACGATTGTTGGTCAGTGATCAGTTTGGTGGCTTGTATCGCATAACGCCGCCAGCCGCCGGTCAAACTATCGAAGCATCGATGGTTGAACCCGTGCCAGCGGACATTCGCGCGGTGAACGGCATGGTCTGGGCTGACGATGCTTTGTACGTTGGAGTCAATGACTACGAGCAGAAAATACCATCGGGCTTCTATCGGATTTCGGATAGCAATGGCGACGACAACTTAGACAAGGTCGAGTTGCTACGAGCGATCGACTCTAAAGGCGATCACGGCGTCCACGCGATTGTGCCCACGCCAGATGGCAAGTCATTTTTCTTAATATCCGGTAACAACGCGCGACCGACCGAGATGGCAGAAACTTCGCCAGTACGGCGTGTGTGGGGCGAAGACCATTTGTTACCCAGCATGCCAGATGGTCGTGGACACAATCGCGGAGTTCTAGCGCCGGGCGGAATCATCTATCGTGTTTCGCGCGACGGACAGCAGTTCGAAGCTTACGCATCAGGCTTTCGCAACGTTTACGATGCTGCTATCAACCGCGACGGCGAGCTATTCACTTATGATGCGGATATGGAATACGACTTCAATACGCCTTGGTACAGGCCCACACGCATTTGTTTGGTAACTAGTGGTGCCGAATTTGGATGGCGCAACGGGGCTGGCAAGCGGCCTCCCTTTTATGCGGACAATTTGCCTGGAGTACTGGACATCGGACCAGGCTCGCCGACTGGCGTAACGTTCGGTTATGGTGCCAAGTTTCCTGAGAAGTATCAAAACGCTCTATTTGCACTCGACTGGAGTTGGGGCAAGGTCTACGCAGTCCATTTGCAGCCCGAAGGATCTGCCTACACGGCTACCAAAGAGGAGTTTATTACGGGAGCACCATTGCCAATCACTGACGCGATTATCCACCCACAAGATGGCGCAATGTATTTCACGATTGGTGGCCGACGCGTGCAATCAGGCCTATATCGCGTGACTTATGTTGGTGAAGAGGCGCACGAACCAATTTCAACACCGGTCGCACAGGCCGTCAGCGCTGCCCGCCAAACGCGACACCAATTGGAAGCCTTTCATGGTCAACATGATCCGCAGGCCGTCGATGTGGCTTGGCCCTACTTGTCTAACAAGGATCGTTTCATTCGCTTTGCAGCGCGTACTGCAATTGAACATCAGCCGACGGAAACCTGGGCAGAAAAGGCGCTCACCGAAGCGGATCCGCGGAAACAAGTCGAAGCCTTGCTGGCTTTGGCTCGTGTAACTGGCATCTGCCCTCAGCATCGTACGGATGCGATGCCACCCATTGATACTGTTATGCGCGACAAATTGCTCGCAGCGATCGTTGCAATTGACACGGCCAATATCGAGTTGCCCGAGCAGCTAACTCTCCTACGGGCCACGCAGATCGTCTTGAATCGATTTGGAAGACCAGATCAGTCCATGGTGCAGAAGTTGGTCGCGCGCTTCGATCCGCTTTTCCCTGATGAATCAGCCGACCTAAACTGGCTGCTGTGCGAGACGCTGGCTTGGTTGGAATCTCCGACCGTCGCTGGCAAAGCCATTGCCTTAATGGACTCTGCTCCAACGCAAGAAGAGCAAATGCAGTACGCGCGATCGATTCGCTTGTTGAGGGCAGGCTGGACACCCGAACTCCGCAAAGCCTACTTTGAGTGGTTCCTGAAGGCGGCCAATTACAAGGGAGGCGCTAGCTTTGAAACCTTCATTCGATTCATTCGTGACGACGCCGTTGCTTCGCTAACAGACGCGCAACGTGAATCCATGGCTGAACTACTCGCCAAGCAACCGGTCAAGAAATCGGCACTTGAAAACTTGGGAGAAGTTTTTGTCGGGCGCGAGTCCCGAGAATGGACCCTGGAGGAATTGGCAATCGCAGCCGAAGATGGACTGATACACCGCGATTTCGCGACTGGCCAGCGCATGTTTGCCGCTTCCGGTTGCTACGCCTGCCATCGCTTTGGTAATCAAGGCGGCATGACCGGACCAGATTTGACTTCGGCTGGTCGTCGATTTTCGCCTCGCGATCTACTGGACCAAATCGTAAACCCTAGCAAAGTCATCAACGAACAGTTTTCTTCCATTTCGGTATTGACGGTTGACGGCGATATACACACCGGTGTCGTTGTCAACTTGAATGGCGATTCCATGACGATTAACACGGATCTGACGGATCCCAACCAACGCGTCAATATCGATCGCAAGGAAATTGAAGAACTGCGGGTTTCCAACGTTTCCGCGATGCCCGTCGGCTTGATGAATCGCATGACGAAAGATGAAATCTTGGATATGCTTGCCTACATCATCAGTATGGGTGATGCTCAACACGAATTGTTCAATAAGTAGTGCGCTAGTAAACCAGGCAGAGTCGAGCAAGTGACGGAATCTGAACCAAACGTTGAAACCGAACTACCGCGCTCTGGGCGGTTGGTCGGCATTGACTTTGGCACCGTTCGCATCGGATTGTCCATTTGCGATCTGACGCAGCGTTGGGTCACGCCCTACGAAACCTACACGCGCCGCTCTGAGGAATCAGACGCAGATTACTTGTTGGACCTGGCCGAAAAGGAGCGCATCGTGGGCTGGGTTGTGGGTTTGCCAATTCATTGTGACGGTCAAGAGAGTCAGAAGTCCAAAGAAGCCCGCGCGTTCGCAAAGTGGCTGGGCGATCTGAGTCAGTTGCCGATCGTGATGCACGACGAACGGTTTTCGACGAATGAAGCTCGTCAACTGTTACGCGATACGGGACTTAGTTCCAGCAAGAAGAAACGCAACCTAGATCGACTGGCCGCGCACTTGATCCTGACCAACTATCTCGAAGCAACCCAGCGCAATGAACCCATCCAGCGACTCGACGACATCTAGGTAGCTGCATAAAATGTAGCCGCATAGCAAATAGCCGTATCTCTCCGAGACGCGAAGAAAAGTTCAGCAACCTACGAGCCTGGGACAGACTCGCCTACGTGTGAGATGTTGGAGCCTGGGACAGACTCGCCCAGGTGAAAGCTGTCTAGGGCTTGATGGCCAGAATGCCATCAATGGGCGTTGATGTACGGCAACCAGTGACATTTTCAAACCCCGCTTCGACCAGTAGTTCTTCGTATTGGCCGAGCGTGCGTTCTTTGCCTTCGGTACACACCAGCATATTTAAGTCCTGCATTTGCGCCCAACTTGGGCCAGATTTGTCATCCCAGAGCATTTTTTCGCAAATTAGCAGGCCACCACCAACGGGTAAGCGTTCGAAAATCCGATTGAGTAGCAAACGGATCTTTTCAGGACTCCAATCGTGGATAATTCTACCAAGCGACATTAAGTCACCAGGCGGAAGGTCGTCCACAAAAAAGTCGCCGGACACCAGTTCGATACGATCCGCCACCGAACTCGCGCCCACGATCGTTTCAGCCAGTGGACGAGCTGTTGGCAGATCAAACACAGTAGCCTTTAGCATGGGGTAACGCTCGCAGGCCGCAATCGCCAAGTGTCCCGTGGCGCCACCCAAATCGACTAAGCGCCTAAAGCGACTCAGGTCTAGAGCATGCACAACTGCGGGCGAGCTTATGGTGCCGAAGCCATGCATCCCCATCAAGAACTCGTTGGCAGCTTCCTCGCTCTTGAAAAAACTCGAGAATATTGGCTCATCCCAGCCATAACACTGCTTCCAGCGACTCGTCCCCTCGCGCACAGCGTCCTCCAGATTGCCCCACAACTGCCAGCCAACTGAGTTGGAGTAGTTGATATAGCCGGTCATTCGCGTGGGACTGGAGGAGGTTAAGTAACTGTCTGCTACAGGCGAATTGCTAAAGCCCGCTTCACCTTGTACGAGCAGTCCCAAGCCAACCAGCGCATTTAACAGTCGCTCCAAGGCATCAGCATCACACTGCAGTGTTTCGCTCAGGGAACTCGCTGACATCCATTGGCCGTGCAGCGCATCGAACACTCCCAGTTGCACACCAGCAAACATGGCTTTTGAGCGCCGATAACCTTGTAGGAGTTCAACCACGAGGTCTGGGCTAGTGGTAGTAATGTCAGTTGGCATGTTTTCTTCCGGGGTTAGGATCGAAAGGCTTGCTTGACTGCGGGATCATTCATGACCACGATGCCCCAGATGCCGAATGGAATGCCAAGCAAGCAACAAGCTGACATACAGGGAATGACAGACAGGACACATGCCGAATATGCCGCCTGCCTATTCTCAAGTTTGAGCATTTTGTACGCCCCGAAACCAACGTAAGCTTGCCCAATTATGGCAAGGAAGTCGAAAACCAACCCCACGTAATTGCCAATAACTGCTCCCTGCATTTGTGCAGCCTGAGCATTCTCACCCAAGAATCCGACTTCCCCTGTAACGATTCCGTAGATTCGCCCAGCAATATCGAGACAGAGAAAAAGGATACCAATCGGGCACAGGATGAGTAGAGCAATGGCAGGGCCTTTTACTTTCGATGCGGCGGCACCGCCGGGAGGACCTCCAGTCGGCGAGAATTGGTCGCCACTGGGGACCGCGTAAGGGTTGGGCCCAGAATACTGATTTGGATTGTCACCAAAAGACATGGGTGCCTCCGTTGATCGACTTGAGAATGAAAGAATTCTGGACAAAGTCTAGCCGCGAAAACTCGGTGCTGCAACGCACCTTAATGTTATCAGGCTAGTGCGTCTCCAGATTTAACTTTGGGTTTGAACGTATTTCAACAGCCATCAAAGAAGGCGCGAGAAATCACTCAGTGCGATGGGTTCGCGACTGGCAAATGGTTCGCCATACTGCGTGCCGATCATTTTGCCCCAATAGGCGGCTTCATGTTCCACAC
Organism: Pirellulaceae bacterium; assembly: GCA_041398985.1. Classification (GTDB taxonomy): domain Bacteria; phylum Planctomycetota; class Planctomycetia; order Pirellulales; family Pirellulaceae; genus Aureliella. Next base: position 56,610 of record JAWKTR010000025.1, on the reverse strand, counting down.
GGTCGATGAACGACGGTACCATATGCTCGCGGCCTTGAACGAACTGGCTCGCGTAGGCTGCAATCGATTCGCGTTTACGTTGCCACTGATCAGTGATATCAAGTACAAACGCGGGCTGGGCTACGTGTTTTAAATGAACACAGTAATAGTAGAGCACTCGCGGCGGATGAAAGGGTTCGCCCTCTAAATGACTCTTGGTTAGCTTTGACCAGAAACGTGCTGCTTCTATCAATTGCGTAGCTGCCGTATGGTCGGGGTGAGCATCCTCCCAATACGGTGCGAACAGCCATTTGGGGCGCACGCGGCGAAACACATTGGCTAACTGAGCTCGAGCTTCGAGCGTTGGCTCAAGAAAGCGATTTCGTAGTCCCAAGTTCTCGCGCCAGTCCAAACCTAAAACCTGGGTAGCCAGTTTGGTTTCGGCCGTTCGTATCTCCAACGTTCCATGCGGCGTTGGTTCGCCGTCGGTTAGATCCAAAATGCCAACTTTCCAGCCCAAGTCAAGCATTTTGGCAATGGCACCACCCATCCCCAGCTCAGCGTCATCTGGGTGAGGTGCGATAACCAACATGTCTAGCAAAATCGTCTCAATCAAAGTTAGATCCTCCCGATAAAGCGCGATACATCATAGCCGATCATCACTCCAGCGCGGTAGCGGTCGCCCTAGGTCGACAGGATAGGGTCGGGAGTCTTTCCAGCAGCGCTGCCACCGATGAGATTCCGCTGAAAGGAACATGTGGTTGCTAATGGGTTAAGCGATTTAAGCTGAAAAGACTTGCGACCCTGTCACAAAAAGCGACACACCGTGAACGGTTACTCTGAATCGCATCCCGAGTTTAGTTCAGATATTGCGATTGCTGTAAGACGTGTGCGACGCAAGTGCATTCACAAACCTACTCCAGCGATCGACCAACTGCGCATGTGGCACTTTGAAGGTTCGCCGTTCTATGATCAACCACTGCATCCACTGGACAGCCGACAAGAGCGTGGCGGTTTGTGCTAATACAGCTAACCTCGCTCGATCGACTACGTAGTAACCTTGTCGTCGATTTTCGTAGGCGTTGATTGCAAACTCCCGTTTCGCTACATCGACCGGCTCAAGCGACCCAATCAAACGGACGATATCGGTCAAAGGTTCATCCACGCGCAACGCGCCAAAGTCAATCACTCCGCTAACTGTGTCGCCGGAAAACAACACGTGTTCGCTCCAAATGTCCCGCAAGGAAAAATGTAAGCCAACCGGCTGTACTCGCAGTATTTCTAAGTCGGCGAGCAGCTTGGGGCCGAGGCGGCGCAGGGCATCGCAGGTTGCGTTAGCCAAACTCCATTCAATTCCCGGTTCGCACCGCTGAGTGGGCCGAAGCCGATCAATTTGTCGTAACCAGTTAGCCAGTCGCGTAACCCGCTCGCTAACCGTCGGGCTGGTGTTCAGCTTGGAGCTTGGCGACTGGTTCGCCCGAAACCAGGCTTGGTGGATGTCGGCAAGAGCAGTCATCGCTGCGTCCAACTTGACCTCGCTAGGATGGGTAGCGTAGCTTGCAGCGCCGGGCAACCAGCTAGTGAGTTCCCAGTATCGCTGACCATCGAAACAAAAGCTGTCACCACTGCGTGTGAAAAACAATTTCGGAGTTATCGAAATGCCCGCTAGTGTCAATTGTTGCATAGCTGCATGTATTAGCTGCAAACGCTCGCGAGATGGATGCTCCGCAGGCCAGCAGCGCAAACACAATGGTTGTTCGCCAGCGACGCAGCGGAAAACTTCCGCACTCGATAGTCCGCTGCCCGCGACTACCTGTGCTGGTTGGGCCTTGTGCGGCTCCAGAAGTTGGTCGTAGATTCTCGACGGTATCTCGCTAGTTTTCATAGGATCGAATGAGCTTCGAGCAACGCACCTAGCCCTCTATCGTATAACGGCAATACCGTTCATCGACGAAAGATAATGTAGTGGATCTCGCCAGAGATCCCTGTGCTATGGGAAGTCTGGCGACTTCCACTACATTCATGAAATGGCACTGTGTGCTATGGGAAGTCTGGCGACTTCCACTACATTCATGACGAAGTTTCTACAATCGGCTAACAGTTGGAGGAAACACTACAAGTCGGGCACGTACTATTGATCTCGTTAATCAGCTGACGCAATTTGCCAAGTTGCTTTCGATCGAAGCGCAGTTTGATGCGTGGCAAGTCGGCGATTTCCGGCTCATTCTTTTCTTCTGGCAGAGCAACAACTTGCTCGATTTTCCCTTCGACTAGAATGCCACTAAACATATCGTTGATTCGCTCCAAGTCGTCCGGAGTTAATTCCTGGCAGATACGAAGGACGAGCGTGTCGCCCACGTATCGTAAGCTGTGGTAGACACGATAGAAATTTAGCGTTTCTTCCACGGCCGCCTCGACGCTATCGGTGATCAGATAGAGCGCTTCGTCTTCAGGGCTAATCATTCCGTCGGCCAACAGGGTCTGTCGGATGAACTCGCCGAAATGTTGCCAATAGTCGCCGCCCGGTTGGTCTAGCAGCACAACAGGCAACATGGTTTGCTTGCCGGTTTGTAGTAGCGTCAGGACTTCAGCCGTTTCGTCGAGCGTGCCAAAACCGCCGGGAAGTGAGACCACAGCGCTACATTCTTTGACAAACATCAACTTGCGAGTGAAGAAATACTTCATCGTGACAAGCTTGGGATCACCTTCGATAACGTGATTGGCGCTTTGTTCAAAGGGTAATTGGATGTTGAGGCCCATCGAGAGTTCTTTGCCGGCACCAACGTGTCCAGCCTCCATAATGCCTTCACCCGCTCCGGTGATGGTCATCCATCCGTGGCGTGCCATTGCGCGACTAAACTCGACAGCTTGCTGGTAACTCGGTTTATCTGAGGGTGTGCGGGCAGAGCCAAACACGGTCACCTTGCGTCGGCGGCGATAGGGTTGGAAGACCTTGAACGCGTAGCGTAGTTCGCGTAAGGTGCGGCTGAGTATTTTCAGGTCACCGCGCGTGGTGCCATCGCTCTCTAAGCGAGCGATGGTACGCTGCATCATGGCCAGCAAGTCAGAATGATCCTGTTCCCGCGCATCGGCTGGTTCATCGGCAGGTTGCGGACGCTCCTTGACATCCTCGCCCTTGGCCTCGGGGTGGATCTTAAAATCTTCTTCTTCACTCATTTTCGCAGTTATTTCCATCTGTGCAAAACGGGAGGCTGGTTCGCAATGAGACACAATCTTACGGCAAAACTGACATCGATAGTAGCAGGCGCTCTCGAGTGCCATCCGCTTTTCGTCCCCCTTGTACTCTCGTAGCCAAACGTTTTGCTTGCGGTCTTGGTGATCGCGGCCATAGAGTCGCTCGGCAACCCCGTGAGGCAGCGCCTCGAGAGCACCTCATACCTAGTCTTTCTGAGTTGTTAGTCGCGAGTACACCGTAAACAGGCGTTTATTGCCAAAGTGGGCTGGGCTTTAAAGCCAATTCCGGTGAAAATCTTGGCTTCGGAGATGCACCCCTATTTTCACTTTCGAACACTCACAGACTTATGTTCAAATCCGTTAGCACCAGCATCCGCTTTCCCAAGCAAGAAGAATCCATCCTGCAATTCTGGAAAGAGAATGACATCTATGCCAGAAGTTTAGCGCAGCGTTCTGACGCGGAAGCTTTTGTGTTCTACGAGGGACCACCCACGGCAAACGGCATGCCACACCCTGGCCACTGCTTAACGCGGGCCATCAAAGACGTCTTTCCTCGTTATAAAACCATGCGCGGGTATCGCTGCGAGCGGAAAGCTGGCTGGGACACGCATGGTTTGCCCGTCGAAGTAGAAGTATGCAAGGAATTGGGCATTCACGGCAAGGACGAAATCGAAGAGTATGGCATCGAGCCGTTTATTCAGAAATGCCAGCAGAGCGTGTGGCGCTACATGCAGGAATGGCAGCGGCTGACCGAACGAATCGGCTTTTGGATCGACTTGAGCGAAGCCTACGTGACCTACCATCAATCGTATGTCGAGAGCGTATGGTGGTCTCTGAAAAATCTCTTCGATCGTGGACTCCTTTATCGCGGTCATAAGATCGTTTGGTGGTGGGCTCAAGGCGGAACGGCTCTGTCCAGCGGCGAAGTTGGTCAAGGCTATCGTCAAGTTGCCGATCCGAGCGTGTATGTCAAGTTTCCGCTGGTCGATCAGCCGCAAACCTCGCTGGTCATATGGACCACCACCCCCTGGACCTTACCCAGCAATACATTTGCAGCTGTTGGCAACGATATCGAGTACGCCGTCTGTGTCGATGAAGAAAGCGGCGAAAAACTGATCGTGGCTGCGGCACTGGTGGATGCAATTGCCGAAAAAGCCAAACGCAAATGGAGCGTCGAACGCTCACTCAAGGGAAGCGAACTAGTTGGACAGCGTTATCAACCGCCCACCGACACCTATTCCATTAAGCACTTTGACGCGACCGGCAAGCTGGCTAGCGGTGAAACTGAGCCGTTGTATTGGCGCGTCGTGGCTGGCGACTTTGTGACGCTCGACAGTGGCACGGGACTGGTGCATATCGCTCCCGCATTTGGCGAGGTGGATTACGAATTGCTCGTCCGCGAGCAAACGCGATTTGCCGCCAGTTCTGATAAGCCTGGCCTGCTGTGCGCAGTGGGACCCGATGGAAAATTCACCGAAGATTTTCCGTCACAGCAAGGCGTCTGGGTTAAAGACGCCGATAAAGCCATCACACGACAGCTTCGAGAAAGCGGGCACCTGCTGTTGCTCGACCAGTACTTGCACGACTATCCGTTCTGCTGGCGAGCCGAGCAGGACCCGTTAATTCAGTATCCACGTGAAAGCTGGTTTATCCGGACAACGGAATTTAAAGACCGCATGTTGCAAAACAATTCTCAGATTGGCTGGCTGCCAGAGAATATTCGCGAGGGAAGATTCGGCAATTTTCTACAGTCCAATGTCGATTGGGCTTTGTCCCGCGAACGCTATTGGGGAACTCCCCTGCCTATTTGGGAGTGCGAGGTGACTCAGCAGCGTGAAGCTGTGGGCAGTTACGCAGAGCTGATGACTAAGCCAGGCGTCACCGGCATGGACGTCTGGAACACGGCCAAGGCGGCCAATCCTAAAATGGTCGATGATCTGAAGGTTCACAAACCTTACATCGATGCAATCACCTATGATTCGCCCTTCGCCAGTGGCAGTCGCATGCGCCGCGTTACCGAAGTGATCGATTGCTGGTACGACTCAGGGGCGATGCCTTTTGCGCAATGGGGATATCCGCACCAGGGGCAAGAGCGATTTAAGGACGCATTTCCAGCCGACTTCATCAGCGAAGCCATCGATCAGACACGTGGCTGGTTCTACAGTCAACTAGCGATCAGCACGATGCTGTTTGGTGAAGCTTCCGCGAGCGGGGCACAGCAAGCCTTTCCGCACCCGTTTCGCAACTGCATCGTCTTGGGTCTGATGTTAGCCGAATGGTACGAAAGCAAAGACGGCAAGCAGCGTTACCTGACCGAGGAGGAAGCTCGCGAAAATCTGGGAACCGACTATGTTGCCAAGACGGGCAAGATGTCGAAGCAGTTGCGAAATTACCGCAGCCCGCAAGAGATTTTCGACAACCATGGTGCCGACGCGCTGCGATGGTACTTCTTCGCCAATCAGCCGCCGTGGAGCTCCATCATCTACTCCGAGAGGGCGATTCGCGATAGCATCCCTGAATTCCTACTGCGGATGTGGAATGTGCTCAACTTCTTCACTTCCTATGCGGAAATCGATCAGTTTGCCGGCCCCAGCGAGATCGCTGGCGGGCTAGATCAACTGACCTGTGACGAACTGAAGCAAGCGGCCACCTACCGACCCATTGCCGCTCGTGGCGAAATGGATCGTTGGATCCTCAGTGAACTCGCGCAGACGATCCAGGAAGTCTGCCAGCGCATGGACCGATACGATAGCTATGGCGCGTGTCAACAGATCAGCGGATTTGTGGATGCACTTAGCAATTGGTATGTCCGTCGCGGTCGAGATCGTTACTGGGGCGAAGCGCTGGCAGCGGCCAGCGACGACAAGTCCGATGCCTACTGGACTCTGTACGAAGTTCTGATCGAACTGTCCAAGTTAGTCGCGCCGTTTGTACCGTTTGTTGCCGATGCCATGTGGCAAGCTCTAACGGTGCCGGTGAAATCGCAAGTTCGATTAAGCGTACATCTGTGCGACTACCCCTCCGTGCCAACCGATCGCATTGATTCAGGGTTAGCGGCGCGGATGCAAGTGTTGCGTGAGATCGCTTCGCTGGGACGTTCCGCCCGAATGGATGCTAAACTAAAAGTCCGCCAACCACTAGCTCAAGTCGAAGTCAGTTTGGCGAGCAACGAATTCATGGATTGGCTTGTCGAGCATGATCAGATCGTCAAAGACGAGCTGAACGTTAAGAATATCGCGTATACCGCCGGTAACAGCCCGTTTATCGAATACAAAGTATTGCCCAACTTCAAAAAGCTAGGCCCGAAGGTCGGCAAGCTCATTCCCCAAGTCAAGCAAGCCTTAGCTGGCGCTGATGGCGCAGCGTTGATGAGTGAAATGCAAAACGAAGGCCACATTGCGCTCAAACTGCAAGGTGAAACAGTCCTGCTTGATAGCGAAGAAGTCCAAGTGCGATTGCAAGCCAAAAGCGGCTGGACTGCCGCGCAAGGGCGACATAGCGTCGTTGTGCTCTCCACGGATCTAACGCCCGAGCTGTTGCGCGAGGGCTTCGCTCGCGATCTGGTGCGCATCGTGCAGGAATTGAGAAAACAGGCTGATTTGGAGCGCACCGCCCGCATCTTCATCCATATTCTCTACGATAGCGCCGAATTGGAAGTAGCATTACAGGAAAACTACAGTTACATTGTCGGTGAAACCCTGGCGGTCGAAATCAAGAGAACGGAAATCGCTGGTATGGAGACCTTTGATTTGGCTGGCGGACATGTCGAAATCGCGATTGTTCTCATCTCGAGGGACCCATGAAAAACATCTCTGTGGCGGTCTTGATTTCTGGTGGCGGGACGACCCTCGCAAACCTGATTCAGCACCAGCAAATGGGGGAGCTGCCAGCCGATCTCAAATTGGTTATTAGCAGCAATCCGAAGGCCAAGGGATTGCAGTTCGCCCAGCAAGCATCGATTCCCTCACAGATCATTTCACGCAAGAATTACGACGACGCCCAACAGCACAGCCAGGCCATATTTGAGCCCTGTCGCGAACAACAGATCGATCTAGTGGTTATGGGTGGCTATCTCGAGCATCTGCTAATCCCTAGCGATTTCGAGAATCGGGTGGTCAATGTCCACCCCTCACTCATTCCTGCCTTCTGTGGGCGCGGGATGTATGGACAACGTGTCCATGCGGCTGTTCTAGAGCATGGCGTCAAAGTCACTGGTTGTACGATTCATTTTGTAGATAATGAGTACGATCATGGCCCAATCATCGCCCAACGCTCATGCTCAGTCTTGCGGCTCGATAAGCCGGAGACGTTGGCGCGGCGAGTATTCGAGCTCGAATGCCAACTTTACCCTGAAGTTATTTCTGCGATTGCGCGCGGTAAAGTCGAAGTGACTGGACGCCATGTGAGCGTATTCGAAATTCTTTAGCGTCATCCATCTTCGCGCATTGCGAATTGTCAGGCCAGTCCTTTTCTCCTCTCCCGGACAGCATCGCAAGAACCATGCCAGCCCCTGTAGCGTAACGCGTCAAGAAATTTGGACCCGCACATCGGCAGCGAAAACCTCAGTTAGTTGATTGCGATCTTCGATCCTACGAGGCTGGCGGTGGCGATCAGCGAGTTGTGTCGCTATTATGCGGATATAATTACCGTAGCCGTTCAAGGTCGGGAGTCTTTTCAGCAGCGCCGCCAGCGATGAGATGCCGCTGATAGGAACATGTGGTTGCTAGTGGGTTAAGCGAGTTAGGCCGAAAAGACTCCCGACCCTGTACACAAGCCGACACTTCTTGAACGGTTACTTCTTACCGTTGGTTTCGACTTACACCATAACGAGCCATGGCAACCATGAGAAATTTAGCCAGCGTCCCGCTAACCGTCGTACTTCTGCTTTTCACTTTCCCCACATTCTGTCAGGCTCAACCTGCCATCCAGTGGCAGGTGGGTTTGGGAAAGGTTGACGTGACTCCCGCAGAACCGGTCCAGCTGAGCGGCTATGCGAGCCGAAGCGCATCATCGACCGGTGTTGCCGATCCCTTACATGCTCGTGCAATGGTGATTCGCGGCGGTGAGAAGTCGATGGTGTTAGCATCGGTCGACAGCATCTTGGTTCCGGGCGTTCTGACCGTCGAAATTGCCGCGTGGCTAAGCAGTGAACATGGCATACCGCGCAGTCAGTTTGTACTGAGCAGCACGCACTCTCACGCAGCTCCGCACATCCACGGTGGACTTAACAATCTACTGCGTGAGGCGTCGACTGATGAGCAAACCGCAGCGACACAACGTTACACGCAACTGATGACTGATGGCATCAAACAAGCGATTACTCAGGCGCTGGGCCACATGCAGCCAGCCAAACTTGCAATCGGCGAGTCGCAAGCCACTTTCGCGGTTCAGCGTCGCGTGCTGAGTGACGGTGTGTGGTCTGGCTTCGGTGAACGGCCAGACGGACCAGTCGATCACCGTGTGCGCGTGCTACGAGCCATCGCGCCGGACGGCAGGATGTTGGGTGGCGCTTACATGTATGCGAATCACTGCACGACGCTTGGTGGTGATTTTAATCAAGTCAGCGGCGATTGGGCTGGCTTATCAGCCAGTCGCCTGGAAGCCATTCATGCCAATTCCGTATTCTTGCCGATCATTGGTTGTGGAGCGGATGCCAATCCCAGTCCTCGCGGTACCTACGAATTCGCGCAACAGCATGCCGCCGAGATGGTCGACGCCGTGCAAAGCGCCTTGACGTCTGATGACCTGACTCAACTCAACGACATTCCAGAAACGCGATTTGGTTACGCTGGTATCGCACCAGAACAACCGACGCAAGCTCGCATAGACGAGCTAGCCGCCAGCGACGTGCCCAATCAACGACGATGGGCAGCACACATGACACAGGTCCGGCAGGAAATGGGACGGTTGCCCGAGTCGTATCCGATGCCGATTCATACTTGGCAATTTGGCAACACATTGACATGGGTTTTCCTGGGTGGCGAAGTCGTCGTCGACTACCAGTACTTAATCGAAAAGGAACTCCCTACCGCTCAGACTTGGGTGGCCGCTTACACAGACGACGTTTTCGCTTATGTTGCCAGCGAATCTATGCGTCCCGAAGGAGGCTACGAAGTAGATTCGTCGATGATTTACTATCTGCAACCTGGGCGATGGCAGACGGGTACCCAGTCGTTGATTCTGCGGCGAGTATCTGAGATCGTGAAGAACGAATCCACCGAATCCGAGCCTCTCTCCGCTAGCCAGGCTCTCGCGGCGATTCGTGTTCCCGATGGCTTTCGAGTCGACTTGGTTGCCAGTGAACCACAGTTACAGGATCCCATCAACGTGGCTTTTGGATTGGATGGTCGGGTATGGGTCGTGGAAATGGCCGATTATCCACAGGGCACGGAGGGAGGCGGGCGAGTCAAGTGGCTGCGGGACAATGATGGCGATGGCGTCTTGGAACAATCCCAAGTCTTTCAAGCGGGATTATCGTATCCCTCGAGCGTCATGCCCTGGCGTGATGGTGCGTTAATCATTTCTGCCCCGAACATCATCTATGCGATCGATACCGACCAGGATGGCATTGCTGACCAAACCGAAACGCTTCTGAGCGGCGTTGGCGAAGCAAATCCGCAGCATCGCGCCAGCGGGTTTGAAATCGGCTTGGATGGTTGGCTGCATTTCGGAGCGGGAGATGGAACCCAGACGCTAACAAGCACCAGGAATGGCCAACAATATCACGTGCATGGACATGATGTGGCTTGGAACCCCGATACCGGCGAGGTGCGGACCACGAGCGGCGAAACGCAGTTTGTCCGCTCACGCGATGCGTTTGGAAATTGGTTTGGGAATTCAAACAGCCTGCCCATCTACCAGTATGTTATTGAAAGTCGTTACCAGGCGGAGCACTCGGTCGATGGTGGCGGAAAACAACATCTGCTGTCGCCGCCCGTCGCGCCGCCAGTCTATCCGCGCAGCAAGATTGTAGACCGCTTTAACGATTTGTTCGCCCTCAATCGCTTTACTAGCGCGTGCAGCAGCACGATCAGCCGAGTGCCGTCGCTCGGCACCGAGGGCCTAACGGATGCAGCGCATGTTGGCTTCGTGTGCGAACCCGTACACAACCTGGTCGCACGGATCGCCATCTATCAACCCGGCAGCCATTTCATCGCGACACGCCACCCAGCCGACGTCGACTACGACTTTTTTACTTCAACCGACCCATGGTCGCGACCAGTGCGGGTAGTTAACGCGCCAGATGGTTCACTGTGGGTAGTAGACATGGTACGGAAAGTGATTGAGCATCCACAGTGGATTCCCACGGCTTGGCAAGAACGCTTGGATCTGCGCGCGGGCGCTAATCTAGGACGCATCTACCGCGTCTACCGCGACGACGCACAACTCTTACCGCTACATGGCATAGGCAACTCCGCTTCCGAAGTGTTGCCTGCGTTGGCGAGCGAAAACGGCGCGGTGCGTGATTTGGCTTTGATGCGAATTCTGGAGAGCGATGAATTACCAGTGCAAGCCGACGTCCGGCGTATGGCTGGCGAACACTCGAATCCGGCCGTACGCGTTTCAGCCTTGGGTTGCCTCCTGGCGAAAGGTTGGCTCACCGAGCACGACTTGATCAGAGCCTTCGAAGATGTCGACCCGCGCGTTGTGCGTTCTGCTCTGGAATTTGGCGAAACCGCGCCTGGCAAGTTCGGCGACGCTTTTGCGACCGCATTTGCACAGGTGCCTAATCGCAAATTAGGGCTCGCCGTCGACTTGCAGTGGATCCTCACCTCGACTCGACTCCACAACCTGGAGCATGGGGCAGGACTGCAGCAAATTGCGAGTCGTTCACGCACGGACACGCCTGTCAATCAAGCTCTTTCGTTGATTCAAGCTGAGCAGCAGGCGCTGGCAATTGCCAGCGGCATGCTGGCTCGTTGGCGTCCCGGCGAGCCCGTTTCTGCCGACGAATTCTCTATTACGCAACAAACGTTGTCACGACTGTGGAAGCGATTGCCAGCTCGAGATCGTGAAGCATTGGCAACCACTCGCTTCAAAGCAGTGGTGGCCAGCGACGACGCAGAATTCTCGGCTTCCGATCTGTTGCTCTTGAGTGTCTTGTCCAGTGTGGGCGATTCGTCCGGCGTCGATGAGAGCTTGCGGGAGCAAGTCATCTCGCGCTCGGGCTCGATTAGTGGATTCGCATTCTCAGCTGTCGGAGCGTCTGGCCTTGGTCAACTTGATTGGCAGCGGATTTCTATCGCGAGCAGACGAGCTGGATACGGCGAGACAACTGTTGAGCTCTTCGGAAAGGGACTTAAAACAAGCAGCGATCAGAGCGTTGCGAGCCGTACCCGATGATCAAGTTGCCGACTTGCTCATCGATGCCTGGAATCATCTGAGCGTGCCTCAGCGTGTTTCAGCCAGCGCGACGTTGATGGCTCGACCAACCTGGGTCACCGCTTTGGTCGAAGCTCTTGAAAGGAGAACCATAAATCCAAACCAACTCGACGCCGCGACGGTACAATTCCTACGGAGCTATCGAGATCGCAATTTGCGCAGTCGGGCTGCGAAAGTTTTTGGAGAGCCCACGCCGCGAGCGGAGGTGGTAACGCGATATCTGGCCGAAATGCCGGCGCCACCCAATCGTAGTCCACAACAAGAGTCTACTTCGCTGAATCCTCCCACGATTGCTTCTGCAGGTGAGCGGCTGTTTGTAGAGCACTGCGCCGCCTGCCACCGCGCCCAGCCTGGGGGCCAAATGGTTGGTCCACCGCTCGAAAATCTCGGACATTGGACCATCGATCAATGGTTGACTGGAATCCTGGATCCCAATCGTAATGTCGAACCGAAATATCGTCAGAGTCTAGTGTTGACCAGCGACGACGAGACGCTGGCCGGAATTATACAAGAGCGTTCGTCGGCCAATCTGCGACTGGCTCAAGCAGACGGGACCATGCGAGAGCTGCTTCAGTCCGAAATTGAAGAAGTGCAAGAAACTCAGGTTTCCCTGATGCCCGAGGGCTTTGAAAGCAAGCTCTCCCCAGAGCAACTCTCGATTCTACTGGGGTACTTGCGCAGCCGTTAGGCGGAGGCCTGACCTGGGCTTCAAGCAATCGGGGCGGTTTACTACTGTCGAAGTTGTAAGTGCGTCGCCCATTCACGTAGTCGAGTCTCTCCGAGACTCGTAGGAGAAAATGCTTTGCTGGTGCCAGCCTCGGAGAGGCTGACCTACGTGGTAGCGATCAGTGAGAAGTGTCGGAGGATTTTCGAATTCATGTTTCTTCAAACTTTCTGCGCCCGGAATTGGTGCTTGACTGCACTAACAAGCGTATGAGCAACACACAGTCTACAAACGATACCTCTGCGGACAGTCCGCTTCACCAGCTTCGACGATTGTCTGAAGTCGGCGCGCAGGATGATTTAAAGACAGATACTGAGTTGTTAGCTCTCTACACGAGCAGTGGTGACCGCGGAGCGATGGAGATCCTCATCAGACGCTATGCGCCGCTGGTGGCTAGCGTGTGTCGAATGACGGTCAACGATACCGCGAGTGCCGAAGATGCGTTTCAGGCAACCTTCTTGGTTTTACTCAAGAACGCAGGAAAGATCCGTTGTGGCGCTTCCGTGGCCGCTTGGTTGCACGGAGTTGCCTATCGAACGGCTTGTCGCATTCGGGCTACAGGCAGAAAACAGCTTACCAATCAAAGCGGTGACGAAGTGATTACGAAAGGCGATCCCGGTGACGATCCGCTAACAGAGCTTGCACGAAAAATGGAGCTGGAAGCACTCGATCGGGAGCTAGAACGGTTGCCGGAGCAGTATCGGCAGCCCATGATCGAACACTATCTGCTCGGCTATTCTGCGCCGGAGATTGCTAGTCGCATGGAATTGAGCATCTCTGCCGTCGAAGGACGATTGCGGCGCGGACGCCGTACACTTCGCACCCAGCTCGCGCGACGCGGCATTAGCCTGTCGGTGGTGCTGGCCGGTGCCGGTTGGTTTCAGCAACACGTCCAGGCGGTGGAGGCGACCCAGTGGACGAACACGTTTCTCGACGCACATCTACCTGCGGGAGGTTCGTCGGCGCCTACCGCAAAAATCGATTCTAATCTCTCTTCTCTAGTTCAAGGCGAAACAACAATGATAAGTGCAGGTACCACGAAGACTTTAATTACCGCCAGCATTGCTTTGATCGCTGGCACGATGGCCATTATTTCTGCCACTGCTGGCGATGACCGTCCGTCCGGCTCAGGCTCCAATGCCCCAACCGCTCTAACGCTGCCCGCCGTCGCTCCAGCACACGAGGTGGTAGCACAAATTGGTATTCCTAGTGAAGGACCAACTAGTGAGGGACGAAGTATTGGCGGTACAAGTGGAGGCGGACAAGCCAGCGGAGCGGCGCAGCCTCTGGAGCCCAATGAGCCAACAGACTGGGAACGACCAGAGGAAGGCGAAGACACGCCAAGTTGGTTAGCCGGCGGCGCCGCCAGTCTGAAATCCACCGAACGCAATCGTGCTGTGCTCGCCATGGAACTGGACGCAAGTTTCGAGCAAGTTCCGTTAACCGACTTTGTCAAATGGCTGAGCGAAGAAACGAACACACAATTCGAGCTCAATCTGCGTCAGTTGGAAGAGTTCGGTGTCACACCCGACAACGTTGTCAGCGTCGCTGGCACTGGCTCGGTTCGCGAATTGATTCGTCGCGCCTGTGAGCCACTCGATTTGACCTACGTGGTTACTGAAAGCACAGTCGAGATCACCACAGTTGATGATGCCGAAGAACGCCTGAACGTTCGCTTCTATGACCTGTCCTACGTGTTGCCGAATTCAGCCAACGCCGACTCTCTTGTCGATGCGATTCAGAACATACTTAAGCCTGAGAATTGGGATATGAACGGAGGATCGCAGACAATTAGGTTGGTGGGATCGATGATGGTTGTGAGTGCCACCGATACCACCCACCAGGGCATCGAGGTCATTCTGCTGAACGTCTCCAAGATGCACCCCAGCAACGCCGCGAAGCCTAGCGTCTCGGTTTACGGAGGTTTCGGTGGAGGTGGTTTGGGTGGAGGAGGATTCGGAGGTGGTGCGGGTGGCATGGGTGGTGGTGGGATGTTTTAGGCTGGAACTGCCCATGCCCACGGAGTATGCACAGTTGTGTGGGACGGGGTCGGGAGTCTTTTCAGCCTAAATCGCTTAACCCATGAGCAACCGCATGTTCTTATCGGCGGAATCTCATCGGTGGCGGAGCTGCTGTAAATACTCCCGACCCTATCCTATTGACTTCAACTTCGTGAACGGCTACTGATCTGCGGCAGAATAATGCCGGCGGGTAATATGGGCGGAAAGGTTCGTGAAGCTTGATACGGGTGTCGGGTTCATGCTTCGTGCAGCTCGCTATTTTTCAGCCTGCAGCCACCGAAAGAAATCTGGGCTGGCTGCGATGTAGAAGGGGGCGACCTCTTGTTTGGTGATGTTTCCAAACAGCTCGACGTACTCAGCAATCACCACCTTGGTGGCAGCGTTAGGTTTTTCATTCCGGCGAAAGTAGGCTTCCCAAACGTTCGCTGAGATTTCGAGAAAGCGTTTCCGCTTTTCCACGAACTGCATGGATGTCATTTCTGGATCAATGCCCACGCCGTCAATTTTGGGCAGCTGTCCTTGGATTCCAAGTTCCTCGGGCGAACATTTCCAAAACTTCTCAACTTCTGCAGTCTGCGGATTGATCAACGTGGCGTGGTGAGGCAATCCAACCTCCCGTTTGCCGGGCGGACCCGATTCGGAGTAATGCATGATGATCAACGCAAATTCGTCTTCGGTTCGCCGAGGAATCGGCAGCGTCTCTGCAACTTCGTCTGGCAACGATGACGCCGCCACTCGACCGGCTTTAATGCAAATCTCGCTAGCTGGTTTGAAGGGGGGTTCGATCGGCATGCCTAGACTTTCGAAGGAGTTGTTATGCGTTGCCAGGTTTGGGCTTACCAAATAGGTTCATCGGTCACGTTCACGGGTCGACCAGGACGAAGCGAAGCCATGAACACGTCCGCAGGATAGCGAGCTCCGCAGGTACCGGTGCCGGTATCATTCGTAATAAACGTCTCAGGCTGTCCATGTTCATCAAACTCAACTCCGGTCACCAGGATTGCATGACCACCGCTATTGCCAGGTCCCCACAAGACGGACACATCGTGTGATGTGATCACGCCACGACCTGTTCCGACAGCATTTAAAATATTCTCTAGCGTTGCATCTTGTTGGCTAGAGTCCACGCCATGCCGAGCCAAGATATCCTCACGTGAGGCGGGCGACGTACCACCACTGTCCGCGCGCGTCGCTTCACGATCGGCATCATTCGCATCCATCGCTTCGTCTAAGAGTGTATCTTCGTCGACACTCTCGCCCGTGACTTGATTGATGATCTGTCGCACCGATTCGACGCCACAATTCTGGTAGGACTGTTGTGTGCTGCCAGAGTCACGTCCGCCTGCGGCGGCATTACACGCATCCATCCCTGCCGCAGGATTTCCCAGCACGGTCAGTGGTCGGCCTTTGCCTACATCGCCGATGATTACGGTGGGACATCCGATGGTAATCATGCCGCCGTGAACGGTGGGATCCATGAATCGGGCTGCAGCCATGCCACCAATTTTGACGCTGAGCGACCCCATCATGATACTGTCTGGGGGGCCGACGCAAGTCACCATATCCGATTGCCGCGCGGCCGGCATACCGCCAATCATGACTTGCGGAAATCCAGCCGCGATGGGGCCGCCGACGTGGGGAACGATGCCAGTAACCATTGGGCAAATGTGCAAGTCGCCCAGACGGGCAGCAAACTTCGGCCCAGCCGGAGGCATCGCTGCGGAAAAGGCTGCCGCCGCAGCCTCCATGGCAATCTCCTCTGGCGTTAGTTCTACTTCGTCTGACATGGCACTATTCCTCCGCGCGGGAATCTCTGGCGAATCCCACGGCGACTTCTACGTGGAGATGATTTGTAAGGTGGGTGCAAAGACTTTCAAGTCGGTCAGTTGGTCGAAGAACTCGGGCTTGCCGAACATTTCCCAAGTATCCGCTTTTTCGCCTTCGATAAGCAGTGCATCTACCACATCCAAGAGTCTTTCGCCGATGTCATTCACACCGGCATACAACATGGCGCGCAATACGGACGGCCAGCAAACGCCACTCGCCACGTTATTAGAATTCAGAGCATGACAATTCATTCGGTCAAGCAACGTCGTCTTGTCGTTTGATGTTAATAGGATGATGATCGCATTCTTTCCCCAGCCGGCTTCGAGCGACTCTTTCCAACCGTCATACTCGTTGGCACTTAGCAATACTGGCAAAGTGGCTGCAGCAGCAGGTGGAAGTGATCGGAACAAACTGGATGATTCCAAGTTGCATTCATCTGGCAATGGCTGACCGAAGCGTTCGAAGTGTATTGAGAAATACAATTCTGTCGTCGCTTGCAAGGCTTCGGCTAGCGTCGAACATGTCGTGGGAGCCGAAAATGAGCCTGTCAAACGCGTGATTCCCGATGGACATACTTCGCGTCGCGCGGCCAACTGCAATTCTCTCAGTGGCTCCATCGATCTGTCACCGTCGGCGGTATCGTCGATCTTCTTCAATTTCTTCTGCATTCCGTGGATGCTGTCGAACGGATTGAATTCAACTGAAGAAGTTGGGTCGATATATACGCTATCAGTCTTGGTAGGCAGAGCTTGCGTCAATCCAGTGGCTCGCACGGTAAAGCAAGTATTGCCGGCTTCAATAACGTCGCCATCGACAAGCTGCGCAGATCGCACTCGCTGCCCATTCACGCGCGTGCCATTGGTACTGCCTAAGTCCAGCAGGAATAGCGACCCGGCTTCTCGGTGAACTTGGAAGTGACGTGAGGAAGCCATCTTATCCGTTGGGATTGGCATATCCGTTTGGCTGGAACGACCAAACACAACAGGGGCATCACCAATAATGATTTTGCTAGCTGGTTCGTTGCCAGTGGCGTCACAGGCTTGGGTCAGTTCGATAGCGATCACGAGACTAGACACCTCCCACTGTACTAACCATACCTGAAGTTGAACTGTGCGCTGCCGCTGGCGAGGCGGGTGCGGCCTTTTGCGGTACTTGAGCTGCTGCCGGTGAGCAACCGCTTCCGGAGCCAGCCGCCCCGCCGCTGTTGATGTTGACCATCAAACCTGAGATGGACACGCCCGCTGGCCCGATATCGATAAAACCCCCAGGCCCGACGAGCGAGATTTGCACGCCGGCTTCGATAATTACCTTCATGCCTGCTTTCAAGTGAATTTCGCCAGTTGGTCCGGATTCCTGGGCGATATTGCCATCCACTTTCATGAGGCTGTTTCCGCCGATGGTCTGTGACAGACCACCCTCAAACTTTTGATTGACGGCCCCATCGACCGTTAAATGGCTATCGCCTTTGACATGTTCCTTCTTATCTTTCTCAATGAGCACATCAAGATTACCACCATCGTCCGCATCGCCCTCGCCGATCGTTAGCTGCATATTGCCTTCGATATGCTCGACTTGATGGCGTTTAATATTGAGGTGTTTGTCTTGGTAGACAAGCTCCTTCTGATCACCACCCTTTTGCCCATCCTTTTCCCAACCGATGATCTGATGGCGATTGCCAAAGATCCGTGTTTTGGAGTCGTTCAGTACGCGAACGTCCATGTTCTTTTGCGCGTGGATGTAGACGCGTTCATCCCCAGCTTTATCTTCAAACATCAATTCATTGTGTCCATCGCCACCTTTTGAGCTATTGGTCTTGATGTACGTCTTCGTTTTTTCGTCGGGAAGCACATAATGCGGCATTTGATCTGCGTTGTAGACGCAACCGGTGATTAGCGGATAGTCGGGATCGCCCTCCAGGAAATCGACGACCACTTCTTGACCGATGCGCGGCAGAGCCATAAATCCCCACTTGTTGCCTGCCACGCTCTGCTTGCAGCGAATCCAGCAAGACGAGTCTTGGTCCCGTTTGCCCTCGCGGTCCCAGTGAAACTGGACTTTCACACGTCCAAATTCGTCTGGATAGATTTCTTCGCCCGGCGGACCTGTCACCACTGCCGTTTGACAGCCGCGCATGATTGGTTTGGTAGTGGTGCGCGGAGGGCGATAGACTGTCGAACTCGGAATGCACTCGAACTGGTTGGTATACTCGTCGACATCAGCATCGGATTCTCCCGTTTCGTAGTTGGTCGCACGTGCTTCATGGCGAATATTCGTGATCACGTATTCCTTGTCTTCTTCGGCGCGTACACGATGGCGTGCAACATAGAATCGACCAGCACTCGTAAACGACTTGCAATTGCTAGATGCGTATACCAGATCGTGTCCTGCCTCGAGCTCTTCCATGCGGACTCGCGATAGAGTCTTGCCCAACCCCTTATCACGGAATTCACCGGGATAGTCATACTTTTCGTAGCTCTTGGCCTTTTCATAAGTCATCACTGTTTTATCGGTAGACATCAAATTGTTTCTGGGCGCTTTGAAGTCGTAATCGGTGTGAGCCCAGGCGCCAGTGCGGAATTCATACACATGCTGCCAGCTTCGCAGGGTAGGTCCAATTCCACGTGTGGCACTAATGTCGTGCGGATAGTCAACGCGACTCTCCTTTACATCGGTATAGCCATTCGTGCTATCCGACATGACCATGGTATGCTTGTCATCTTCATGATTAAAGTGATAGTAGACGCCTTCTTCCTCGAGCAAACGCGTGACGAACTCGAAGTCGGTTTCACGGTATTGGACGCAGTATTCCCGGACAGGATGATCGCCGGAAATCTTCATCTCGTAGTCCATGAAACCTAAATCGGTAAAAACTTGCTCGATGATCTCGATGATCGTCTTCTCTTGGAAAATGCGGCAATCTGCGGTCTTGTCCAAGAACCACAGCCACGGAACGACGGAAGCGTGATATGTGCGCTGGCCTTTGACATCTTCATCACCTCCTGAGAAGCGATTGACATAGCCGTTAAAAAACCGCTTATCGCCGTCGTCATGATCGATCGAGAACGTGACGCGTTTGCCAACCATCGCATCGCCTGGAATGTCGGCGTGCACAGATACCAGAGTGAGTTCAAAATGAAACAAACCAGAGAGCGGTTCCTCGCCGCTGAAGGCCGTTAGTTGAACGTCGTTGACACCTCGCGGGGTCTTAATGTTGAGGGAGCGGGTCGATTCGTCAAACGCCATGGTCCGTACCTCACCAGAATGATCAAATGCAAAGAACATGTCCCCACGGTAAACCTGACTCCAGCGCGCGATGTGCAACTGGCCATGCGTTACCGATGGGAACCGGCTCGGAAAGAGCACTTGCTTCGAGAACACCCGCCTGGGGCGGTTAGAATCGTAGCCAAGTTATTATCGTTTGATCGCTCGAATTGTTGCGAAAAATCCCCAGCAGAGTGGCTTATGCGGGATTCTGCTTCATCACACCGTAGATGACCAGGCCGATAATGGCCAAGACGGCTGCTAGTCCGAGCAGCGCGAATAGATTTGCGGCGAACTGCAATTGCGTGTCGCGATTGCGTGCCTCAGGAGCCCACTCGAGCTCACCTTCCTGCTGGATTCCTTTGAGGAACACACTTTTTACGAAGGCTTGTCGACTAGCATCCGAGCCCGTTGCCGCGAAGTAACAACCACCGAACAAGAACTGTTCATAGGCGAGATGGGGTTCCGTCTGAGGGTCAAAACCAAAGCCCCGGGATAATACCGCACGCAAATTCTCTGCAAACTTGCCACGGATTCGGCACAGGAGCATGAATAGTCGCGAATTATAGCGGTGTTTGAGAGCATTCTCCTCTTGGAACAACATGTAGATCCAATCTTCGAAGGCCCCCACAGCGTGTGCCGCCGTGGCTTCTAATCGTGCTCCTTCAGGCGCATTCCATAACTCACAGCCCTTGCCAAAGCGAAATTCGCGCGAACGCTCTTCGCCCACGCGCTTGACCAACTCTTGGAAGCCCTCTTCGCGATCCAAATGGGTAATCAAGACAGTGTTGGAGCAACGTACCAATAGCTCCTCGCGGAGCAGCGCCAAGTCCTTTTGAGCGGCGGTTTGAATCGGGCCTGGAGCCGATTCGACCAGCTCAAATGGAAGCAAAGTAATTAGGCCGTTGATGGGACACATCGTCTTGCGGGCATCGCGAAGTAGACCACACACATGACGCAGCTTCTGTTCCCGCTCGACAATATCCTGCGAGGACAACTGGGGAACGCGAGGGACTTCGGCGGCGGCACCGCTGCGGCTACCACCCAAGAAATCTCCAATGCCCTGACCTTCTGGAAGCAACATTGTGCCGCCCACTCCCGCCGCAGCCGGTTGCATCATGGGGGCGGCAGGCTCTGGAGGGGGAAATCCATCGGCTAGTGTTCCTCCAACATCGGCAGGCGCTGCGGGCCTGGCCGCACCCGCCGAAAACATGGAGGCGTCAATTGTACCTGTTGGCGCAGCCCCGCCTCCGCCCATCGGAGAAACTTGCAGAGGCGAAGGGCCAGCGGGCGCTGACGAGAGTCGTGAAAGGCAGCTACAGCCATTTACATAGAGAAAGATGGCATCAGAATTGGCAAAGAACACGATATCCGAGTCTTCTTGGGGTGGGTAAGACACCGTCAGCGGCAGTTGGGTCGCTTTCATGAGTTGCGTTGCAGTACGATTGTCGCGCGCGCCCTGTACCAGAAATACAGGAACTTCAGTGATAAAAATGCCATTGCGCTCGCATTCTTCGAGTCCAGCGTCCCACACACGATCGATGTCGGGAAAGCGAGACTCCTCTTTCATCATCAAATACTTAACCAAGTAGAAGACGATCGTGGGGATGACGAATATCAGGACTGCCAACCCAACCCAGATCAAGAACTTCTTCTCAGCCGTATCGCCAATTTTGGCAAACCAATAGCTGACTACCGCCGCAGCATAGACTACCAGCAGGAAGAGAAATGTCATCAGAGCGATCCGCATCTGCACCGAAAGGCTGGGCAGCTTGCTCAGCCCCGGCGTGTACTGCGTAATCATGTAGTACAGCGAACGGATTGGCCAGGCAATTGTTTGGATCGTACGAATGATGAAATACACGAGCTGACCTTTTTAAAACACGTCGCCTGCTACTATGAGCGAAATAGCTCAAACAATGCAGCCAAAGGGTTAAACTTATCGAACACCTGGATCTCGAGATCCAACTCTTACTCTGCCGATCATTGAACTCGATGGTCGGAAAACGGATCAAAGACCAAAAGTGCGGTCGCGATAGCTAAGCCCAATAGAACCATGCTGATCATTGAAAACAGCGTCAAAGACGTCTTCCCACTGAGTGGTTTGGCCGAGCCTCCAGCCTGGACCGCTGCCGGTATGTCTGGACGGCCTTGCCGCAGTTGTAGGCTACGGGCCGTGCTGCGACACCAAGCCTCAATCGTATCCGGCAGGCGATGCGCAGTAATAATGCTAGATTTATAACCAGAATCGGAGTCGGCATAAAAGCCGCGGAAACCAAGCACCACAGCCAAGTAGTACACTTCTAAAGCGTCTTTGGGCCCCAGCGCGGACGCCTCGGCGGCACGCTGGAAAAAAGCCTCGTGCGCATCGCGACGCCCAAAGTACTTTTTTTCCAAGCAGTTATCTTTCCACCAGCCCTTGCCTTGCCAGGGTGCGTCAATCAACAGCGCATCGATCCAGGCACACAAGGCGTACTTGGCAAGCTGCCATTCGGGCGTTCCTCCCAACCGATTTTCGGCATCGTCGATCTTGCGCAACAACGTTGCCCGTTCATCGGCGGCCACCAATCGATCACTCCGCTCAATACGTTCGATAAACTGCAGCGTAGCCAGAAATATCGGATCAACAGCTCTTGAAAAGTCTGGACGCACTGGCAAATCCTCAGGTTGTTTCGAGCCAAAGCTATTTGAATCTCGTTGTCTCTTTGTCGTTCAACATCGAACCCATTACTACACGCGATTGCGAACCGCGAACACAGCGAACTCCAGGCCGTACGTCTTACCATCAATGGCAATCCGCAACCGCCGAGCGCCTTCGAGCGTGTCCAAGTTGGCGATTTGCTCGGACTTTACGCGCATTCCCATCGTTTGCGTGACTTGGACATGTCGCCATGCATCCTCCTCACGCTTGATCTGAAAGTAGACCCAGTTGCCCCGACTGGGTAGCGCACGAGGAACTTGTGGCACCGGTCGCAACTTGACGCCCGGCTTCTGCAACGTCATATATTGCTCGACTTTATCTGAACTCCCCAGCTTCCAGTCAATGGAGTTCTTCAAGAGTTGGAAACACTCGTCGCGGCCTATGTTGACTGGATCTACCCCAAAGTACCAATCCCACTCGAGCCCAAACCACTCTGGCTCCAACTGCACAACCATTCCGCGCCCCGATCCGACAAAGTAACGCTGTTCGTATTCGTCTTCCTTCACCGAGAAAATCAGCTTGCGGATGCGCTCCAAAGCCCATTTGAAAATCGTGGCCAAATCTTCGTGGTCATACTTGGGAACTTTCTCAATTGTAAGTCCTGGACCAAGAATAGAACACTTGCCAACGATCTTGCACAATGCGGTGTAAGCGACCAGTGGGTGTACGCCAGCCGCAAATGCCAAGCAAGAAAGTTCGCCGGCTGCTTCGTTCAGCGTATTGAGCAACAGGATTTTTTCCAAGTCGCCTTGGGATTGACTCGATAGCGTAATATTCTTCTCGCGCACAATATCGCTCAGCGATTGAATACGGCTACCGATCACATCATAAATAGCGCGCACTACACCCGCCAATTCAGGCCAAGACTGAATCGACATCGAGGGAGGAAAATAGGTCGAATCAATCAGGAATTGGCCTTCGTCTGCTTCCGATTTTACCAACCTGGCGATCGGAATAACTTCAAATCCTGTCAACTCTTCGTGCGAGAAAAGCACTCGGTAATTCAGCTTGCGCAGGGCAATTTCCTGACGATTGCCACCAACGCTTTCATCATCCGCCGGCCGCCGGAATTCAACGTAACGCTGCAGACCACCAGTCTTGTTAATTGCTACGTTGGGTTGCCCTTCTTGCAGAATGGGCACTGCCAAATAGGCGGTAACTGGATTGTTGCCCACAACTTCGGAGGGCAAACGCTCCTTGAGCTCCACTCGCTCAACATGATTGTCTTCCTGCGCAATGATGGTTCCATCTTTCCAACGCGCACGCAAACCTCCGAACTCCAAACTGCCGTTGGCGAGGGCTTCGGCGGAAATCGTCACGCGTTGCAAGCCGTAACCATAGGGGCTACTGAAACTCATGTTCAGCGAGGTGATTTCATCCCAGTAGCGGTCTGCGGCTTGAAAGTGCTGTGGACGAAGGAACATTCCCTCTGCCCAATTTACCGCCGGATTACGCATATTTTTTGGCCGTAGTCAGTCGAAAATGGTTCTGCGATGTGCAAATTGAAAAGTCCAACCAGGGCGATTCGTTTTCGAAGTGTGTGTCACTGTAAAGTGAAAAGAGCCGGCGCTTTCGGTGCTGCTTGTACCGAATCACTCCTGCTCTGCCACCAATTAGCTGCACACTTGGAAAAGCCGATTTGTCCTGAACCCACCCTTGCGGAGTGCGAACGTGCGATGGAAGCGTTATGATAGCAGCGGATATGATTGGAAACAACGGTTTGCAAGAGTTGCGAGTCGGGATGGTGCTCGACTTGCGCAAAATCATTCCCATTTATCAGCCATCGATCGAAGCAGTGCCTTCCGGACAAAGCCCTTATGAACGCGAAAGTAAACCGTAGTTGGACTGAGAATGAGACTCGAACTGTCAATAAGTGGATTCCTGTATCGATATTGACGGTCCTGCTGGGCGTTGGTTTGAATTTCTTCGCCAAGTGGATTTGGCTTGAACCCCAGCCCCAAACCTATGCGTTTTCGATCTCGGTAAGCGAGTATGGCGGCGTGCTACCCGACCCAGCTTACGCAACTTGGGAGATGGATGCGGCAAGTTTTCCCCAGCGGCAACTTTTTCCCTGGCGACAATTGCGATCGTCCGAAGGCAAGCAGCCCAACGCGCGCGATGAAATTCAAAACCGCCTGGCGTCGATCGATCGGGATCTGCGAACAGCCAACGCCGCCCGACGCGATACGGTTATCGTTTATCTCCGTGGGCACGCCATTGCTCATCGCGGCCAAGCCTATTTGCTCTCGGGCGATTTTGAACAACGACTACTCTTGGCTGACCTCGACACCGAAGATCGGCGATCCGGCGTGGGACGCTCTGCCATTGCCCTATCCGATATTCTGACCCAACTACAGAATGTCGATGCTGCGAACGTGATTCTGCTTGCTGATATTTGCGATTTGACCAGCGCGCCGCACCTAGGAGTCATTGCTAATAATGTGCCTGAGTTAATCGAACGTGCGGTCGCTGCCTTGCCAATTGAAAAACCGCTGTGGGTCATCACCCCATCGGCAAGCCTCCAACCCGCGCATGCCTCGCACATGCGCCAGCGGACCTTGCTGCAAGCAGCATGCGAATACGCCTGCCAGAGAGAAATGTGCGCCAAAGGGGTCGACTTTCTATCGCTCTCACGTTTCTATGAAGCCGTGTTGCGCTACAGCCATGATGTCACCGACGGAACACAGACTCCACTGCTCCTCCGCAGTGGCACTTCCGGCTATCTGACAGATATTTCCAACGGCGCGCGGGAGTGGGCAAGGGCCAGTGAAGTTCGTGTGGCGCGAGTTTCTTTCGAAATACCCGATCTTGAAGATGCGGAAAAGCTGCAAAAAGAACTCGACCCCAAGAATCCGCCCCAGCCCGAAGAAACGGCAAATCTTGCTACGCCACAACATTTCGTCGCTCTTCAAGAAACTGCCTCAACCAGTGCTCAACCCGGTACCGACGCTGGCCCAACAGATGGCGAAAGCCTACCTGCTCCACCACCGGAACCTCCCATCACCGATCCGACTCTCAAATTCTGGAAAATTCACGACGAATTACGCCAACGCAACAATCCAAGTGGATGGTCGCCAATTGATTTTGCGATCGACCGTTGGCAATCCATCCTTACCGACGCCACAGAGTTGGGGCGTAGACGATGGCTAGATACTGACAGCAACACGCGCATTCAAACCGAACTAGCCGCCTTTGTTTCCGAGCTCGAGCAACTGGCCGTCGCCATGCGCAGCCAAGAACCCGTCGCAATAGCGAACCCGGCCACGCTACCAAGCGCTTGGAACAGTTTGCAGTCTCAGTTGACACCCACTAGTGGAAAACTTCCCTGGAACGACCCAAGCGTAATACCTTCGAGGGAACAGCAGCTCTGGGAACAGGTTCGTAACGGTTATCGCACCCATTTGGACACGGCCAGCGAAGTCCCGGGTTGGCTCAACGTTGGGCTGCGCAGTTTGTCTGATGGACAAGAGATTCGTCGCGCTCTGGATAATCTTATCACTTCATTGCAAGCAATCGATGCGAAATTGCCCAGCGATCCTCGCGACACCGCCTTTGAGTTTCCGCTGCAACCCAGCGACCTGTCTTCCGCGCAAGCTAGCTTGCAAGAGCTACGTCGCATATTGGGGAACCGAGCTCGCGAGGCGAGTCGCAAGTTGGACCAAGTCAACTCAGTTGCTAAAGTGGATTTCTCCTGGCATGACGAATATCAAATTCAACAATTGTTGCTCAATACACCTTTAAGCTTTGATGACCGACGCAAGCTTACGGAAGCTTACGCGGCGACGCTGCTCAAACCGCAACTCTTGCGACAACCTGGCGCGGCTGGTCAACCTCTCAAAGAACCCGACTTGAATATTACCGATGAACTTCTCGGCAACCTAGGGACTGGAGCAACCCAAGTTCATTTATCTTCCTGGGCGAATCAATTCCAAGCTGCCCTTCAGCTCTGCGGGCAACCGATCGCTTCATCCCCACCTGACTCCGCTGATAAACTGAACGAATGGACGCTTGGGCTGCTGCGTCAAGCCAATCAACTGCCACCTCCAACGGGACCAGCCGCACAATGGAAGCACGCATGCTTCAACCTCTTTGAATTGGACCGCCAGCAGTCTACTGCGGCCGGATTAATCGTCAGTGTCAGTAACGACTCAAGCATGCATGTAGAGGTGCCGAAGGGCCCAGTGCAATTGCCAAGTACCCTGCGCTGTGAGTTAAGGAGGCGCAACGGTGCACCTGTCGACCGCTGTTACCTGAAGTGGAAATTGTTGAACGCCAGTGATTTTGATGCTAGCGGAGGTCCTCCATTGACGGCATCGTACGTGAAGGGCAGTATCGAATTGGCGCAGAACGTCGAACATCCGCTTTCTGTCTCTGGAGGTCGTGTCGAACTGCAATTCAACACGGCTATCGTACTGAGCAACAAGCACGAAGTCTTCAAGATTGCGGTGGCCATTGCTGACCGCGCTGATGCCAACGCTACTCCACAGGCAGTTGAATTGTTGCCACCGAATCCCAACCGGATTGAGTTGTTTGCGAAACTCGTAAATTCGCCCGATGAGCGCATCGTGCGCTCAGAAGCCAATGAAGACGGACAATACATCCTGCGCGAGTTAAGCGTTCCAGCCATTGGCGGTCAAGCGAAGAACACTTACGAACTATATCTGACGAACTTGTCAGACAAAGAAAAGACGGTCGTCGCGACGATTTACGATGTACAGCCTGGTGGACAAGCAGCGGGCACGGGACGTGTCAAACCCGCTGCGATCGAACAGACCAAACGCAACCTACCACAATTGCCTAAACAGTTCGTGACAAGCGGGCCCATCCAACTGCCAAAAAACCAGGGCAACTCTGCTGCCGCCAGTGGAAATGGGGTACTACTCAGCTTTTCAGCGGTCGCCGACAATGCAGCGGTCGCGGCAGGGGCGGAGAATGCTGCGGTGCGTAGGATTGGTGAATTTGGCTTGGTTTGCGTCGTCCAGGAAGTTCTCGTCGAGAACGCGGATCAACCACCTCGTTTGCTTGATATCGATCCAACCTTTCTATGGATCGATTGCATCCCGGATAACCCAGCCTACCATCGTGATCCGCTGAATCGCCTTGCCTCGGTCGATTCGCCCGCTCGCAAGGGCACTTTCGTCATCGATATCGAGGTGCCACCGGACCACTGGAGCCGATGGAATGTGAAAGAGTTAAAAGCGCAAGCTCGTTTGACCGACGCACAAGGCAATTCCATTACCGGATCGGGTAAGAATATCGCGATTCTCAATCCAGAGGAAAACGAGAACTCGCTCAGCCTGTCACCGCGCGAGCAGCCACTACAGCCGATTTTTGCTCACCTCGACTTGGGCGAGTACCCCCGAGCACTCAACTTTCAATCCCGCGTTCGCGGAGGAACGGACGTTCCAAGTGGTGCCACGCAGTCCTTCATTTGGCTCGACTACAACCAACTCATCTGCAAGAAGCCTGATGGTACCCCCATCCCTACGCAGGCCTATGACGGTGCGGTGGTCATCCCCGCACGTGAAAACGTAAGTGCTGATAGCGATGGTACAGAAATATCCGTCGCTAAGGTGGTTATGCCTGTACAAGTCGATCTACCGAAAATCAATCGCCCAACATCGGTGTCCATTAAACTCGGCGATGTGGGCGGGGCACCGTACTTAACCGATCGTCGATTTGTGCCTCGCTTCGGACTGAACGGAAGTAACTTGCAATTCAGTGCCTCAGTTGAAGACTTGACTGCCGAATTTTCGTTGGAAAACTACCGATTCGATGAACGTCGACAACTGGAGGTTAAGATTCAAGATGAACCGCAGTCGGCAAAAGCGTTTGACGTAGTTTTTGATAAGACTCCGCCAGAGATTGCCAATGTCGAAACCGACACAAGAACGCTGTATAAGGATGACGAATCCATGCAGATATCCATTGCAGCCGTCGACCGAGATTCCGCCGTACAACGCGTGTTCTTTGCATTCGACCGAGAAGGATTCAATGAAGACGAGTACGATATCGGCGACATAGATGAGAATCGGCCAGCGATGCAAGCCGAATTCTTAGACGGACAATGGGTCGTTACGTTACAGGTGAGTGCCATCGAAAAGCTGTCGCCACGCAAATTCACGGTCGTTTGTCGCACGATCGACTTAGCTGGGAATTTTCAAGATCTCAATCGTCCAGCGATTTTTGAGTGGACTGGTCAAAAACGGCCTGTCAGCGTGCCCAAAAAGAAACCTGAGGTCAAGAAAAAACCCGCTGCTCCTCCACCACCCCCAGCACCAAAGAAGCATAACGTAGTTGTCGAAATTACCGTCAATGGTAAAGATCCAGCGTACCCCGAAAACACCGCGATCAGCGGCATTAGCGGCGAATCGCAATTGAATTCAGGTGGTAGCTGGATTGTTACCAAAGTGGATGAGGGCGAATACGAGATTACCGCCACCTACAGCGATGCTTTCGGCGTTGCCTACGAAGGCAAAGGGAAGACCAAGGTTACAGCCAATTCTGGTACCCGAGTCAAGATTGACGTAAAACGCAAGTAAGACGATGCGTGTCGCCCATAGCGGAATGTTTTGGCTTCAAGGCTTCGCCCTGCGCGATTGAACTTACCCCTCCTGCACAACTCTGCATTTCGCGCGTTGAAGAGCGAGTGTACTCAGCACTAAGAATGCCAAGGTCGTTGATAGTCAAAATCGCAAACTGAGGACCACTGCGCGAAGTTTCGAAGCCCAAAATTTGGTTATACTGTCTTGGCGGTCGTATAGATTTGACGATCGTATACAGCAGATCGCCTCCCACCACTTCACCTCGGCACCCCACCTCGAGGAATTTCTGTATGTTCTCGATGCAAGCCTCAGCAACAAAACTCTGCGATGGCTGGTCACGTCGCGAATGGATGCGATTCGGTGGCTTGTCAGCCTTCGGGCTCAGTCTAACTGGCCTGGATCGAGCGCGCGGTGCAGAACCTACTATTTCACCGAGCCAGTTCAGTACCGCTTTCGGCAAAGCAAAATCTTGCATTGTGTTGTTCATGCTAGGTGGGCCTCCGCAACACGAAACATGGGACCCTAAGCCAGACGCACCTTCCGAAGTCCGCGGTGAATTTGGAACAACAACGACGGCTACACCTGGCGTGCATATCAGCGAACTCATGCCGCAAACGGCCAAGTTGACCGAACGGATTGCGATTTTGCGTGCAATGTCGACAGACGACAACGCACATTCGTCCAGCGGCTACTGGATGCTAACTGGCCGGCCACACGCACCAAAAAACAATGAAAATGCGCTGCCAGGGGCTCCAAACAATTGGCCCTCGATGGCTGCGGTCGTGCGACACCTGAAGGGAGATCAGGCCAGTTTGCCCGGCAGTATTCGACTTCCAGAAGAAATCTGGAATACCGGGCATATCGTCTGGCCCGGACAGGACGCAGGATGGCTGGGCGCAGCGGCAGACCCGTGGTTAATCACGTGTGACCCCAACGCCGATGAATTTCGAGTACCTGATATTGCACTGCCAGTTGATATCACGCCCGAGCGTTTGATGCACCGCCGCGAGCTGCAGTTGCTGATGAATCGTCAGTTTGAAAATCTAGATCGACCAGGTCCCGCGCGTTGGTCCACTTGGCAGAACAAAGCCTTGGACCTGCTGCGCGACGAGCGAACGCAAACCAGTTTCGCTCTCGACCGTGAGGCTTCGTCCGTGCGTGATCGTTACGGTCGAAATCGATTTGGTCAAAGTGTGCTATTGGCGCGGCGGTTGGTCGAATCAGGTGTTTCTCTGGTGCAAGTCAATTGGACGCGTTGGGAAGACGATGAAAACGTAGCGCCCGCCTGGGATACACACGCCAAGAATGCGGAGCGTTGCAAGCAGGCACTGGTCCCACCCATGGATCAAGCCTATTCGGCCTTGCTCGAAGATTTGGAACAGCGCGGCTTGCTTGAAGAAACACTGGTCGTGTGGATAGGTGAATTTGGTAGATCGCCAAAAATTAACGCTGCCGGTGGTCGGGATCATTGGGGGCACGTTTTTTCGGCCGCACTAGCTGGTGGGGGAATACGCGGTGGTGTGGTCCACGGCCAATCTGATCGGCAGGGTGGTTTCCCGCTGACAGGTCGCGTGGAGCCGCAAGACCTAACAGCTACCGTTTTCCACTGCCTTGGCTTTCATCCAGAGACTCTGATCCGTGATCGCGAAGGCCGACCATTCCCCATTTCATCCGGACATCCCATTGCAGAGGTGCTGATCTGATGAATTCGCACGGCAGAATAAGTCGCTCCCGTGATCGACGGGCTTTTCTCGTTGCATCCGCCAGCGGCTGGGCTGGACTAAATTTTGGGGGTGTAGGTCTTGTTGACGCAGCAAAATCGGTCGCCGCTGCCGAAGGTCGCCGGCTGGCAGCCGGCGCTGGCGGGAAGGCCAAGTCAGTAATATTGTTCTTCTTATGCGGCGGCGCGTCGCACATTGACACCTGGGACATGAAACCAGAAGCTCCGGCGGAGTATCGGGGACCGTTCCAATCCGTGGCAACTTCTGCACCAGAGATTCGACTGTGCGAACACTTGCCGCTACTCGGCAAACAAGCACACCACTTGGCTGTGATTAACTCCGTCTGCGGCAGCGTCAATACGAATGACCACCATGCTGGCTATTACTACAATTTGACGGGACATCAGGCTGATCCCACGTTTCAATCGCTGGGAAATGATCGACGCCCCTACGCCGACGACTGGCCTTTCATGGGTTCTGTCGTTGCCTCAAGACGAAACGGACAATCAAGCCTGCCTGGCGCAATTTCACTGCCACACATGCCGAGTAAACTGCCCTACACGCGCCCCGGTCAATTCGCCGCTCGGCTAGGTGTCGAGTTTGACCCTCTGTATGTCCACGGTAGCGTCGATGAACCACTTAAATTCCAATCACCCTCGCTGGTATTGGGCGGCGACGTGACTTCGGATCAACTGCGTTCAAGGACTGCCTTGCTTCAAACCCTCGATGCGGCACGTCGCAACTTCGAAGACTCGGCGATTGAGAGTCTGTGGAAACAACACCAACAGCGGGCGCTAGACCTGCTGCTTTCCTCGCAAGCGACCACGGCATTCGACGTCAGTCAAGAGCCAGAGCCTGTGCGAGCGCGATACGGCAAGACTGTCAATGCGATGAGTCTCTTACTTGCCAGGCGCCTCGTTGAAGCGGAATTACCGTTTATCACTGTGTTTTGGAAAGAGAATGAAGCCATCGCTAGCCAGTGCAAGAGTGCAGGTGGCTGGGATACGCACGGTAACAACTTTGGCTGCTTAAAAGATCACTTGTTGCCTGAGTTCGACCAAGCGTTTTCTGCGTTGATCGAAGATCTCGAACAACGCGGTTTGCTGGATGAAACGCTGCTGGTCGTGACAACCGAAATGGGGCGCACGCCCAAGATTGGAGATCCACGCTCTGGTGGACCGAGCGGTGCTGGTCGCGATCACTGGACGCACTGTTTGAGCGTCCTAATGGCTGGCGGCGGAATTCGCGGGGGACAGACCTATGGCGCCAGCGACCGTTTCGCGGAGTATCCTGCGCTCAATCCCTGCACTCCAGCCGATATCGCAAAAACCGTCTACTTTGCCACGGGCATCGACGACTTGTACGCTCGCGATGCAGCTGGGCGTCCCTACAACCTGCTGGAAGACGGACAGCCGATTACACAGTTGTTTTGAGACACCTTTGGAGTGCGGCGATTTATCGCCGCTTTCCCATATGCTGGTCCCTCAAAATGGCGTTGTTCCCGGGCATGGCGTTGTTCCCTCGCAGAAAAAATACGGGACCATTTGCTTTGCAAAAACATTCTCCGTCGGAAACTCCCATCCGACGCTACGACCTAACAATAGGAAAGCTCCGACAAGTCGGAGCACTCCCAAAGTGCACCTTTGGAGTGCGGCGATTTATCGCCGCTTTCCTATATGCTGGTCCCTAGAAATGGCGTTGTTCCTGGGCATGGCGCTGGTCCCTCGCAGAAAAAATACGGGACCGTTTGCTTGGCAAATGCATTCTCCGTCGGAAACTCCCGTCCGACGCTACGACCTAACAATAGGAAAGCTCCGACAAGTCGGAGCACTCCTAAAGGATCTCATTTACCTTGTACTGGCACGGTCGGCAGATTCTGACTGGAGAACGAACCAAATGGCGTTTGGGGACCAACGATCGGTCGCTGAAAGGCGGCTGGGCTAGCTTCCTGGACGAGTTGTCTGGTCGCTGCGGGGTGCTGCATCGTGTTTGTCTGTGCGCCACCCATGAGCGCTGGAATATCGGGTATTCGAAACGCCTCGCCCACGGGAGCCGGCACTTGTGGCACCGCACCGCCTGGAATATCCGGCTCATTCGGAGCGACGCTCGGCGGAAGTCCATCGGTGGGAGCATTTTCAATCGGTTGATTTTCCATTTGGCTCATCTGCTCGCGAATTCGCAAATCGCCTTCAGTCAATCCGTACTCCAGCACAGCCCCACCGATACTGCCACCGACGGTGTCCAAGCGAATCGGACCTGGGTCAATCCACAGACCTTCGGCATCGATCTGCATGGTCCCCAGATTCAAATCCAATCCGCGGCGTTGAGCTTCGTAGTTGACAAAAATACCGATGAGCTGATTCTGGGTTGAAAGCAAGTCCTGCAAGGCAGTTGTTGCATCGCGTGCCGCGGTTGGCCCAGAGTTCGTGCCAAGAGTTTCGCTGATCGAACGCAAATCTTCATTGATACTGATTTGCTGCGTAGCCGTTTGAACCGCGAATCGCTGGATTTCAAAGGACAGTTGGTTTTGTCGAATGGCCCGTAGCGAGCTGCGCATGGTGGTCCATACCGCGTCTTCGTATTGATAGTAGGAACGTTTGGCCCGCTGGTACTCGATTAAGATTTGCCGGTAGTTGTTGCGTTCCTGAAGGCGTGTGATTGGCGCGTCCCACTGCAAACCGACTCGCAACCGTCCCGTGGAGGAACGCAAGTTGAGCGGATTGTCGCCATAGTTTTGAACGTCGCCGCTAACGGTAAAATCGAGGAAGCTCTCCAAGTCATCCGCGACGAATTCAATGGATCGCCACGAGTTGACCAACGCAGCGCGGTTGTTCAACCAGTCCCGACGGTTGGCACGCGCTATCTCTAGCGCATCGCGTGGTTCAATGTCGATTTCCGGCAACAAGGCAGCTTCGGTGCGAGCGCGAGCTTGAATCAATTGCAGTGCCAACACGTCTTCGCTAATTTCTGCAATCAAGTCCTGGGAACCTAAGATCACGCCGTCGCTGATTTCGGAAAATCGCTTGCGGTCGCTCTCAAACTTGTCCAGGTTAACTTTGGTGTCGGCGAGCGTCTTGTTCAGTTTGTCAAATGTCTGAGCATGATCCGTGAATCGCTTTTCGAAGCGATCAAGTTCCTGGTCCAGCTCGTCGGGCAACTTTTCGAGCCCTTCGCCTTCAAGGAATCCGATGTTCAATGTGCCGGTGGGAAGTAGGGTACAAACCATCCCTTTTTCGCGCTCAACAATCTCTTTCAAGCGATTCAATTGCTTGCGTCGTACAGGTATGGCTCCGCGGAGTTTATCGATGTCACCGCGGATTTGTACTATGTCTTGTCGCAAAATTGTCTGCTGGAGTTGCCCCAAAGGTACCAAGTCGCGCGCTAGTGCATCCAAAGCCTGGGTCAGCGGTTCACCGGCTGGGATAACGCGATACGAATCCTGTGCTTGAGGGTCATCTTCAACCGAGCTCAGTTCCAGAATGGCCGTATTGTCTTCGCCGATTGTCGCCCGTGCAACGGTCAGTTCTGCGCGCCGGTCTCGCAAATCTTGGGAGACTAAGCGGAATTGATCCAACAAAGGGTCGCGAATTTCTACGCACAGATAGGGCGGTAAACCCAAGGTCGCTTTGAAACTGTCGAGCGTTTGCTGATAACTGACCTGTAACTGCAGCAAGGTGGTTTGGAAGTCATACAATCGTTGCTGGGCTTGCACCACCTGCAGTTGTTGCGATGGAATCTCTTGTTGCGACTGGGGAATAGTCAACAGTAGCTCGCGATAATTGTCTCGCAGTTGTAGATAGACGTCAGTTAGCTGAGCCACGGTCTCCTCTTGGTTGGCAATCTGCAATTGGTCTTGCAGCAAGCCTAGATAGCCGTTGGCGCCAGGCACACCGGCTGTGCCGGCACCACCGCCACCACCACCCAAGTTTCCAAAACCACCGCCAAGCCCCGTGAAGTTGGAAAAGCCAGCTCCGCCCAACACTCCACCCCGGCGACGCGGTGTGGTGTCAATATTTTGGCCCGTCGCAACCTGCAGGTAGAATCCACGCCGATAACGTTCGAAAGACCGCACGTTGGCCAGTAGCGTACGTTCAGCTAGCGTCAGTCGCTCAAGCACGACGTCACGGCCACCCTGACGCAACAATGGCTGAATAAGCGAAAAGTCGAGAACGGTACTGGCGGATTGGTCGTTGGGACCAGCCAGTTGCCAAGTAAGCGTATTGGCCAGGCCGACAATTAAATCTGCACCCGTCGAGAACTGCTTTTGCATGCTCAGCGGGCGTCGTCCACGACTAAAGGCACCCGTAGAGTATACGCTGCTGCTATTGGGAGTTGCTGCGTTATTGCGGAACGGTCCGTCGGCCGTGTAGCTCGACTGAAGGCCGCCAAAGAACTGGGAATCAAACAGGAATCGTTCGCTGGAAACATCCAACGCTGACAGATACATTTCTTCCAGGCTGTTTTGATAACTGGGCGAATGCAACAGCGCCGTTCGAACGGCGTCATCTAGGTTAAGGACCAGCACACCGCGTTCGTCGAGCGGAAGGTAGCTCCACCACTGCGGATTTTCAACAATATTTGTGCGCCCGTTGGCTTCCCACAGCGGGTAGCCCTTCTTGCCATCTACCATACGCATGTATTGGTGCGCTTGCGGATCATCTTCGGGCATTGGCGGACGATCCGGGTTGAACGGATCGAACATGCGACTACGGCTGTCGAGTTCAATTCGGTAAGGCGCAGCGCCCACTTCGCAGCTTTCCGCAATTTTTTGATCGAGCAGGTAGTAGGCTTCGGTGTCTGTCTTGCAGCGGTACTTGTTTCGGGTACAGCCTGGCATGGCAATCGAGAACAGACTGGCAGCAAGCGTGGTGGTGACGGTCAAGGCGCGTATTGCGTGGCGAAATTCGCGAGACAGTGCCTTCATTGGCATTCGATTCACGCGTAGCATGTGAGCTTCCTTGCTGGTCAGTCTCGCGCTGGGCGGGTACACGAGACAATACTGAGAGATAGTGCGAGTACATTCGTTGGGGTGGTGCCGACGCATGGCCGACTTATCCTGTTGGTTCGGATTTTGCCAACAATAGGCGTGATTCCAAATATCCAGCGCGTACTACTTGGTGGGATTGTTCAAGTCGCCCTAGTTTCCCTAGCCCACCAAGCCCGACAGCTGCGATAACCGCACCCCCAATGTAGGGTACAGCCCGAGATCCTGTGAAAACACCGTGAAAACAGTACAATGCGGGAAATTGGCAAGTAAGATAAGAGCTTGTCCGTCGCCTCACCGCCTGCGCATGCGTCAGGTTAGCTTGTCATTACACCTGTTCAGGAATTGAATTCGCCATGGGTTTGGGTGCTATTCTCATTCTACTCCTGCTCATCGTCTCACTGATTGTATTCATTTACATCATCGTGATGACGGCTCGTGGTTGGGGCGTTCTACACACGATTCTGCTCTGCACGCTGTTCATCGAGTGTTGGGTGTTCATGGTTTTTTCGGCTGGCGTTCAATATCGGCGCGTACGCCACACTCGCGATGCGTTTCAGGCCCAGAAGCAGGCTGACGAAGCAGCGGCGGAAACACATCAACTCCTCTACGGAGGATTTGATATGAGCGAGAGCACTTTAGAGGCTGTGATTCCAGTGAAAGGAATGCTGCGACGGCTGACCGCTGACCGGGGTCGAGTTTGGCGGGGGCTCAATTTTATCCAAGAAAACAATGGCGAATTCTTGCTGGAAATGACGGCCGGACCTGCCGCAGTGGATCCCCTGAATGAAGATGCCGGAGGAGGTGCGGCAGCAGCGCCACTCAGTAGCGAAAGTCTGCCCGCCAACTTGGTCGTTTACAGCTTCGTTGAAGAACAAGGCGAAGACGGTTACCCCAAGCCCGTGTTCTACTTAGGTGAATTTGTTGTTTCTCAAAGTCAGGGTGGACAAGTTACCCTGAGACCAACTTTGCCGCTCCGCGATTTCCAGCAACAACGCATTGCCGCTGGCGCGGCAACTTGGATGTTGTATGAATTGCTCCCCATTGACAGCCATACGGCATTTGCTGCCGAAGGATCGCAAGGTTCCAACGAAGCAATTTTTGGTCGGATGGACCCGGACTCCATTGCCGCGCTATTTGCAGACGTACCCGAAAGCTTGCGTGCAGAGGTTATTGACGCTTACGTACGCGATGGTCTGCCTGCCAGCCCGGACGATGAGCCCAATACGATTTGGATCCAAGTCAATATGCTTCAAAATCACGAAGTGGAAGTAGACAGTTCGGATAGTGCCAACGCAACCGTCTCTGGGTACTTTGATGCAATTGGGCGAAGTGTCGATGCCCGCCTCAAGCGTGATGATAATGAAAAAGTTCAGCTAACCCCAAATATGCAAAGCGAAATGATCATTCTCAAAGAGCCAGCTGCTCAAGAGTTGATCGCGGCGGGCAAGGCGGAATTGGTGCAGCGATTCTACGTGCGACCCCTGAACGATTATGAAGAAGCCTTTAATCGCAACATTGTCCGTCAGCACGAGCTGGCCGAGCGAATCACGCTCGTAAAACGTGAATCGGCGGAAATTGAAAAAGCGAATCAACTGGGTAACGAAATGATTAGCTTTCGCCAGGTCGAGAATCAGAAGTTAGTTGCAGATCTAGACGGTTTTAAGAAAGAGCTGGACGTTCTGAACGCAGCGGCTGCGACAGCCACACAAGAGTTGACCGATCTCAAGGCACGCATGAGCCTCTTGTATCGCAACATCCAAGCCCGACATGCCCAGATGGGGCAATAGCTTCGCCACCGTAACGGCAAGCCGCAATAAGATAATGTTACGCAATAAGATAATGTAGTAGATCTCGCCAGAGATCCTTGTGTTAGTGGAAGTCTGACGACTTCCACTACATTCATTGAACGGCATTGCGTTTAACGGCAAGCCGCACGCGTCATTTCTTTCGTTTAACGGCAAGCCGCAGGCATCATTTCTTTCGTTTAACGGCAAGCCGCAGGCGTCGTTTCTTTCGTTTAACGGCAAGCCGCAGGCGTCGTTTCTTTCGTTTAACGGCAAGCCGCAGGCGTCGGTGTCTTACTGACCTTACGTTGAGGCACGTCGCCAGTTTGGCCGGTCACGGGTATAACAGCAGCTATTGAGTTTCTCTTCTAAGCAGACTTTCGTTAACACGACCAACGGCTGATGAAACGCGTGGTGCTTGCTATGAGCGGGGGGGTGGATAGCTCCGCCGCAGCACATTTGCTGCTCGAACAAGGCTTCGATGTGGTCGGTGTATTCATGCGCCACGGCGAAAAATCTGCCGCAACCTGTCGTCTGGACGATGGTTCGCCCAATCCCTTGTTGCCGATACTACAGGGACGAACCGATCATAAGCAAGGTTGCTGTAGTGCGACCGACGCCATGGACGCGCGGCGCGTGGCGGACAAGTTAGGCATTCCGTTCTACGCGTTGGATCTGCAAGCCGATTTCGCCAGGATTGTCGATTACTTTGTCGATGAATACGCGCGCGGTCGCACTCCCAATCCCTGCGTCCAGTGCAACAACTGGATCAAGTTCGGCAGGTTGTTCGATTATGCAGACAGCGTTGACGCTGAATTCGTGGCCACCGGACACTATGCGCAGTTGGTCCATCACGGCGATGCTTCCTGGCTGCTTCGCGGCGTCGACAGCAGCAAAGATCAATCCTATGTTCTTGCCGGAATCGATCGTACATACCTGAAGCGCATGATGCTGCCGGTGGGGCAATTTCTCAAACCTGAGATTCGGCGGTTGGCCGCCGAGGCGGGGCTACGAGTCGCCGATAAACGCGACAGTCAAGAGATTTGTTTCGTAACCAGTGGCAAACATCACGAGTTTATCAACGCCAAAACGGGGAGATTGACCAAAGGCAATTTTGTGTCCACCACTGGTGAAGTCTTGGGACAACATCGTGGTATCGAGGCATTTACCATCGGTCAACGCAAGGGCCTAGGTATGGCTTTCGGCGAGCCGGTCTTTGTGACGCGGATCGATCCGGAAACCGGCGATGTCGTACTTGGATCCAAAGAGGACCTACAACAAGCGACGTTAACCACTTCCGACGCCAATTGGCTCATCGAACCACCCACGGCGACTTTCAACGGCTTGGCACAAATTCGCTATAACAGCACGGCCACCCCAGCCCGCATTACTCCCATCTCACCGACGAGCTTTCGGGTCGATTTCGACGAGCCCGCGAGCGGCGTAGCGCCTGGCCAGCTGTGCGTCGTCTACGACGGCAACCGCGTCCTCGGCGGTGGCTGGATCGCGTAAATCCTGCGTAGCCGTTCACGAACTCAGATCAGACAGGAAAGGGTCGGTACATCGTGAACGGTTACAATCCTGCGCAACATCAGTCAAGCCGCAACGGGCCAGCCCAGCGCCCATTGAAGCCGAAACTGGGCCTGATTGTGGTCTATCACGGCTCGCAGATACGCGCGATGCGACGCCTCCAAAGCTTGCACCGCTTGCAAAACTTCGATGGGCAATCCTTCTCCTTCGCGAATACGCTCCCAGGTCGCGGTGAATGATCTGTCGGCTGTCTGGATAGCCGTTTGGGCAAGTGTGATTTGACGCCGACGAAATTCAACTTGACTGAAGGCTTCGGATATCTCGAGCGCGACCTGATCCAACACGCGAAGCTGCTCATACTTCGCTTGTTGAATGCGTGCGTTTATTTCTCGGCGAGCCGCTCGTTCACCACGACCAAGATTGCGTACCTGCCAAGTAACAAGCGCATCGAAGCTGTGGCGGCTATCGATATTCGACAAATCATTCCCGAGTCCGCCGCCAAATCCGCCAACGCTATACCCCAGCAAAACGCTTGGCACGAACGGTGCGTACTTTTCGCGTTTGAACGCTTCGCACGCCGCCGCGACCAACGCTTGAGACTCCTTTAGCTCGGGTCGCGTCGCCAACCCCTGACTAATCAATGCCCCCTTGTCCAATGCCGTAACCACCAACTCCAGCGGGATGGCAGTTACATCCGTCGGTAGGATTTCGCTGCTTGCGTCGATGCTGATCACTTGCGCGAGGCGCGCCGAAGCAATTGCAATCCGCTCGTAAGCTGTTAGCAATCGGTTGTCGATCAAAGCTAGTTCGGTTTGCACGCGATCAGCGTCTGCTTGCAGTCCTTCACCGGCCTCGGCAAAGTCCTTAGTGACTTTCGAAATGTCAGCTGTACGCCGCTGCGAGTCTTCAATAATTCGAGCGTCTTGGTGTGCGTCTAGCAGTTCGAGATATGCCTGAGCAGCGCGCAACAATTGTTCGTTCAAAACCGCTTTGGCTGCGTGGCCCCGCGCCCAAGCCGTCTTTTCAGCAATTTCGGGTAGAAAAATTGCATCGGCAAGGTGAAATTGGGCTACTAAGCCGGGTTGCGGCGTCGTACCGGCCCCAGTTGCGCCAGCTCCCAAGCCGTATTGAAACGAATTCAAATTGACGTCCACGATGTCTCCATTGCTGGCTTGATAGTTCCCGTCATGCCGACGAAAGCTAAAGCCGCTTTGAAGGGTTGGTAGCCATAGGACCTCGGTGCGTTCAAGCTGTGCATAGGCTTCTCGGACGCGAGACTGAGCAAAACCTACAACGGGATGATCACCTCCGACCATCGCAAGAGCAGACGGCAGATTAAGCTCAACGGCTGGTGCTTGCACAGAGGTTGCTCCCGTCTGCAAGTCTGGCATTACTTGGGAGCGTATGCCCGTTTCGTCTATGTACGATTCCTCAGCCAAGACTACGTCTTCTTCTTGAGGCGCAACCAGAGAGTGCGAGGCCATCCTCACCGTGCTCCCTGCGGTTTCGTTGGATTTCGCATTGGCCAACGGACTTGGGCGGGTGGGCGATGCCGTTGTGTCCGCCTCTGGCTGAACCACAGCTGTCGACGTTCCAACTGCCTGAGTTGTCGTAGATCCGGCGGTGAGCGGATGCGCCAGACGTTTCGCCGATTCGACCAACGGTGGCTGAGTTGCACATCCGGCTAAACAGATGAGTCCCAGGTTGAATGCAAATCTGGGCATTCTGAATCTGGGCATCCTACCCTCCGTGTTTCTGATGAAATGTCCAGTCGCTCCGAAAGCGACAATTGCTCCGAAAATGCTTCGGCAATCGAAGGTGGCGATCGTGACGGATGATGCTGTCGCAAAACCGGATTCAGCTGTAACGCGTATCGAAATCTCGCTTTGTACGAACTAAACTAAGTGATTTATGTAGCAAAGCTTTTTCGCTGGTGAGTTTCGTAACGATTGTGCGGATTAGGCGGCAGCGCCGAATACGCCCAACGCCTGGCAGATCAGAGAGAATTGATGAATCGAAAACACCACCCGTTTCGGCGTTTTTCTCAGCGATGCATGGTAATTGTGCTTGGCACAAATTTGGTACTTGCCCTTGGCTGCACTAACCCGGTGCCAGTCGTTGATCAATCCAAATCGGTCCGCCAGATTCCTGTTAAGACCGTAACTCTGGCCCAGAGCGAGATTCAACGGACGACCCAGCAACCTGCAACTGTCCATGCGTTCCATCGCACTGAGATCCGCGTGAAAGCAACCGGATTCATTAAATCGCTGTACGTCGACATTGGTGATTACGTAGAAGCTGGCCGCGAACTCGCCACAATCGACGTGCCAGAACTAGTTCAACAAAAACAGGTCATGGAGAATCGCATTAGACGCTTGGAGGCCGATGAGCGAAAGTTCCAGGCAGGCCTCAACTTGGCCGAAGCTCGCGTGCGTGCTGCCCAGGCCATGATGTCGGAAGCCGAATTCAAATTGGCTGGTGCTGAGGCGTTGCTAGCCGCCGCTCAGGCCGAGTTCGATCGCACCCAGGACCTCGTCCAACGCGGTTCACTGCAAAATCGCATGCTAGACGAAGCGCGAAAGAAGCGAGACTCCGAGTCAGCGAATATCAATGCCACCCGCTCGACGATCGAATCGGCAAGCGCAGATGTTGCAGTAACGGAAGCTCTGGTCGAATTGTCACGAGCTGAGTTGGCCACGGCGAAAGCTGACACCCAAATCGCTCGCGCTCAATTGCAAGAGCTGGACGTGCAGATATCTTACGCCACCGTCAAAGCGCCGATCACTGGAATCGTAACGGCGCGTACCGCCGAACCGGGCGACTTGGTTCGCGCGTTGAGCGAAGTTGGTAAGGGCGATCCATTATTTGTTATCAGCCAGGTCGACAAGGTGCGCGTGCGCATTCCCGTACCCGAAGCGGACGCTCCGTTTGTAAACCAAGGTGACCAAATCACTCTCACTTTTCCTTCCTTCTCAGCTGAAGCACCCATTCAAGCTGTTATTTCGCGACGCAGTAGTCACCTTGACCCAAGTACCCGAACCATGATCGCCGAGGCAGACTTGTCCAATGAAGATGGCAAGTTGCTGCCTGGTATGTTCGGCCAAGCAAGGATTGATTTTGCAAACGTGACCATTGCCAACGTATTGCCTTCGCAAGCCATTCGCTTTGAGGATGGCGGCAAGGCCTACGTCTACGTTGTCGATCAAGACGACACGGTCTCCGTCGTCCCAGTCACCACAGGTATGGACGACGGGAATTCGATCGAAATCCTCTCCGGCATCCAACTTGGACAACGAGTCATCGATTCTCATTTGAAACGATTTACCGATGGTCAAAGGGTCAAACCGCTCTAGCGGGGCGATT
This sequence comes from Pirellulaceae bacterium, assembly GCA_041398985.1. Classification (GTDB taxonomy): domain Bacteria; phylum Planctomycetota; class Planctomycetia; order Pirellulales; family Pirellulaceae; genus Aureliella. The sequence goes on along the minus strand of JAWKTR010000025.1, from coordinate 14,590 downwards.
TTTGGAGTGAGTCGACAGAGCTCCATCTTTGACCTGCCTGCCGCTTGCGAGTAGCGGTCGCTGGCGAAACGGAGCGTAACTAATACACCAAAGTTCCCTGCAAGCTTGTAGATTGCGTCACGTACACCAACTCACTGAAAAATTTGAATGGGACTAATTAATTTTTCGCTTCGCAATCGTTTCGCTGTGCTGGCGTTGGCTGTCGCGATGTGCGTGCTCGGTGCGACCGTCATTCCCGGGATTACGATCGACATCCTGCCTGACTTTAAGCAGCCTGTAGTGGTCAGTTTCTTTTCTTACCCTGGCCTGCCAACGCTCGACATGGAAAAGTCGGTCACCGCGCGCGTCGAGCGAGCGTTGACATTGGCTGGAAAAATTGAACATCAAGAGTCGCGCACGGTTCCTGGTGCGGCTGTTATCAAAGTCTTCTTCCAGCCCGGTGCCGACGCTAGCTCTGCGATGAATGACATCGTGAACCTGGAAGCCAGCGATATGTTCCACCTACCACCCGGCATCGAATGGCCTTTTACTTTGCGAAGCGAGCCATCCAATTTGCCCGTCGTTCTCGCAGCGATTTCCGGCGAAGGACTAAGCGAATCAGAACTGTATACGATTGGCTACTACGCCGTACGCAACGAGATGGGTGGACTCAAGGGCGTTCAAATTCCACATCCCTTCGGTGGTAAATTCCGGCAGATGATGGTGTACATCGATCCAGCCAAGTTGCGGGCCTACCATGTCGGCGCGACTGATATCGTAGAAGCCATGCAGAAAGCAAACTTGGTGCTCGCTGCCGGGACAGCCACGATGGGTGGAACCGACTATCAAGTCCATCCACGCAACACTTTGCCCAATGTTGAAGAGATTGGGGCAATCCCCGTAGCAGTTCGTGATAACCGACCAATTTTCATTCGCGATGTGGCACGTGTCGTCGATGATGCTGCAATCCAATACAACATCGTGCGGGTCAATGGAAAACGCAGCGTCTATTGTCCACTGCTTCGCGAGCCCGGGGAGAATACGATTGCGGTTGTCGATCGAATTGGCGCTGCAGTGGCTGAGAAAATTCCACAGATGAAATCTAGAGGAAGCATTCCCGAAGCTACCGAAGTCACTCTCGTTTCCGATCAGTCTGGTTACATTCGCAACGCTATGTCGAATTTGCTTACGCAAATCGGCCTTGGGGCCCTGCTGGTCAGCGTCGTCGTTTTCGTATTTCTTAGGCGAATCATACCAACGATCGTTATTGTCTCGACGATCGTGCTGGCAATACTGATCGGCGCGCTCGGCTTCGCCTTTACGGGTCAGACCATCAACGTCATGACCCTCGGAGGAATCGCGTTAGCGATAGGAACCGTCGTCGATGCAAGTATTGTCGTGGTCGAGAACATTATTCGCCATGCAAAACTTGGGAAGTCCGCATTCACTGCGGCGCACGATGGAACGCAAGAGGTTGCAGGAGCGATCTTGGCCGGTACGATTACCACACTAGCCGTTTTCCTACCTGCGATTTTCTTGACCGGTATGATCAAGTACCTGTTCACGCCGCTTTCGCTAGCAGCAACATTGACGATCGGCGCTTCGTACCTGCTGGCACTTACCGTTGTACCTGCATTTTGCGCCACCTTTGTCCGCGAAGACAAACGGGACGCAAAGCCGAGTTCGCGTGATGACTCGAAGCCTCGCGGCTGCTACGGTTACGCCCTCGCCACAGCCATGAAAATGCCCGCCCTCACGTCACTGCTGATCGTTATAGGAGTCGGTGCATCGTTGATCTTGTACCCAAGGCTTGGCACTGAGCTGTTCCCCGAAGTCGACGCGGGCACTTTCGAGTTGCGTTTGAAAACACTGCCGGGAACGTCACTGATCGAAACCGAGCAGTTAGTTGCTAAGATCGAGGAGACGATCAAGGAAGTGATTCCCGAAAACGAAATTGACACGTTGATTGCCAATATCGGATTACCCGTCGGGAAGGGAGCCGGCTTCTCAACTGTGCTCAGTTCCAATTCGGGCCCTGACACAGCGTACGTGATTGTCAACTTGAAACAGGATGGACGCTCGGCAAGTACGTCTGCTTACATCGAAACGCTTCGAGAAAAGCTGGCTACGGAATATCCGCTAGAAGAATTCCTGTTTGTCTCAGGTGGCATTGTCAATCTAGCTGCTCAATGAAGGTGTTCCCACCCCAATCAGTGTCCAGGTGTCGGCAGGCTCCTTGCTGCAGTGTCGCGCTGCTTCCGAACGAATTGTCGAGGCAATTTACCCGCTTGCCGGGACACGAGATGTGCAGATTGCACAGTCACTCGACTATCCCCAGTTTGACGTGCAGGTCGATCGGACGCGTGCACAGTATCTAGGTGTCAGCCAGGAACAAGTCGCACAAACGGTACTGACAGCGTTGGGATCAAGTGTCGGATACGCACCGACGATTTGGATTGATCCAAAATCTGGGACCGATTTTTTCATGGGCGTGCAATATGAGTCCAATCAGTTCAAATCCCTTGAAGAAGTCCGCAACATTCCGGTGTCGCTTCAAACTCCAGATGGTCCGGTCACCATCCCGCTTTCTAATATCGCCACTGTCAATCGTGTTACCATTCCTGGCGAGATTGCACACTACAACATCGCTCGCGTTAACGATGTGCATGTCAACGTCTCTGGCCGAGATTTGGGGAGCGTAGCGGCCGACATTGAGTCAACACTAGCAAAGTTAGAATTCGAAAACGGCGTCAAAGTAACACTGCGCGGTCCAGTCCAAAAGATGCGTGCCGGTATGTCTCTACTCGGCAATGGATTGGCTGTGGCGACGCTCTTGATATACCTTGTACTGATGGCTCAGTTTCGTTCTTTTATTGACCCGTTAATCATCATGTTGGCTGTACCACTTGGAATCGGTGGCGTGTTGGTAGTTCTATATCTAACCGACACCTACATCAGTATTCAGTCTTTGATGGGTACTTTGATGATGATTGGAGTCGTTGTCAATAACTCGATCTTGCTGGTTGAGTTTGCTAATCAGCTGCGTGCCACAGGGATGTCATCGCACGCTGCGGCATTCTCCGCCGCTCAAGTTCGTTTGCGACCAATTCTAATGACCTCGCTGACGCTCTTCGGTTCCATGTTGCCTCTATCGTTTCAATTGGCTCCCGGTAACGAAGCGATGATTCCACTAGCCCGTGCATTGCTAGGTGGCATGTTTGTTTCAACCATCCTCACGCTGTTCCTTGTGCCTTGTGCCTATGCGTTGGTACACCGCCGATCGACGCAGGGCGTCTAGATGTGTCCCTGTTTGTAGCCGTTCACGAACTTGAGGTCGACGGGAGTGGGTCAGGAGTCTGTTCAGCAGCGCTTGCCACCGAGGAGATGCCGCTGGTAGGAACATGGGGTTGCAAATGGGGCAAGCGATTTAGGCTGAAAAGACTCCCGACCCTGTAAGAAAATATATATCAAGAGATTCGCAGCAGTTCGGCCATGGGGAGTGCTTCGATCGTTGCACGGTCAACTTTCAAATGCACGTCGCCGCGATAAACGGTTTTGATCTGTCGATCGCTGTCCTTCAAGCGAGTAATCTCCTGGTCATCGCCCTCCTTCAAGATGACAGGTCGGTCATAGTGCTCGGCGTCACGACGGATGACCGTTGCGCCCTGACCATTGTCCAATACCACCTTGCTGTCGATCCCATAGAGCGAACACTGGTTGATGAAAGCACGCCAGAGAGTTGCGTCAATCAATCCCGTGCGGCACTTGAAGAGCATACAGGTTATCGCGTCGTAGGGTACCATGGGAGGTCGTGTGGGTGTCGGATTGATGAGCGTGATAAAGAAATCCACAAAACTGAGAAGGCTGGTCAGTCGGTGAAATCGATGCTTCTGTATCCCGCGCGGATAACCACTTCCATCAGGAAATTCATGAACCTGCATCACGACCACTCCCAATTCATCCCCGAAGATCGGATGCTGTGCCAAGATACCCGCACTAATCTCTGAATGCTTGCGGTATTGGTTGGTTTCCGCGAATGTTAGTTGATGTGCGGGATCCCGAAAGTGCGCGGGCAGGCTATAAAGCCCTATATCATGCAGCAAGCCGCAACTGCCTGCAAGCAATACATCTTCCTCGCTCATGCGCATTTCGACTGCAGTGGCCATCGAGAGCATCGAGAATTGGGCTGAACGCTTTGCAAGTGCATCATCGATGTCTGTTCGGCCTGCCTCTGAAATCGACTGATCCGTATCCTCAATCAACATCTCGAGAAACTTCGCCTGCAAGGCATGCAACTGGTCGAAGGAACCCGTCGCTCCAGCGCTGATGTCTGCTCCCAAATTTGACAAAGCGGTGATCGCTGTTCCAATTTCTGTTGCAAATCGCACGCTGCGTTCATCCGAAAGTGGCTCACTGCTGCGGTCTGCACGCCGACTGCAAATATCTGCCGCCTCGCCAATCGAACTAGCATCACCCGTGAGCTTTTGCACATCACCCCGCGACACCCTGAGGCTCTTGATCCCACGGATCTTGAGTTCATCCAGGAAGTGTTCAGAAAGAGCGACGCCCTTGCCAATTAACACCCGCCCGGCCTCGTCGAAAACATCCATGTCGCAGACGGAGCCTACTCGAATTTGATCAATCGAGAGTTCAACACTCCCGTCAGAGTGATCTTGAGATCGCGGTTCTCCCATAGCGCACCTTATTTTCCCAATAAGCGTCGCAACGCCTACCAGAATGCATACTTGTTTACCCATTTGGGTTATGGGAAAATCCCACCCATTGGGTTTAACGAATTGACCTGTCACCGGTAGATTTCTTTTGCAAGGGAGACGCGACCGCCTATGCCCGGGGCCGAAAACGCTGTAGATACCGTAACGTCTGGTCTGCTTTCGAATGCGAGGGAAGGTGATGCCGAAGCTTGGGAGTTGCTTGTCGAAATCTATAGCCCTGTGATTTTCGTTTGGTGTCGCCAACGTGGACTTTCACCTCATCAGGCGCAAGATGTCGGCCAGGAAACGTGGGTGAGTGTTTGGTCCAACTTGAGCGTTTTTCGGAGAAGCGCTGGTCAACATGCGTTTCGGCGCTGGCTATTCACGATTGTTAGAAACAAAATCATCGATATGCATCGCAGATTAAAGGAACTGGTGTTGGACACCCCCGAGAACGTCCCTTTCGCCATTCATGAGCCGGACAGCGAGGACAATTCTAACGTGAATGTAATCTTCTCCCAGATTGTTCGGTGGATATCAACCAAATATCGCGAGCATAATTGGAAGGCTTTCTTGCTTTGTTACACCGACAACCTCGATCGGGATGATGTGGCGAGAGTGCTAGGGTTGACTCGCAATCAAGTTGATTTGGCTTGCTCACGGATATTGCGCGCCTTGAAGAATGAATTTGGAAACACGATCGTTTGCGGGGACAAGACGGTTCGCAATGATTGAGAATGGAGCCAATGAAAATGGGGACCTTGAAGCATTTCTGGTCGAACCTGAACTGCGTAAGCTCATTGAATTCGGAAGACGCCTGTCGGAGACCAAGTCCTGCTCGCGCAGCCCAAGTAGACAGCTAAACCCCGAAAGTCAGCTAGGCCCAGGTAGTCAGTTAGGAAGGTATGTCCTGGAAGAACCGATCGGTGGTGGCGGCTTTGGTTTGGTTTACCGCGCCACTGATCCAACCTTAAATCGCGAAGTAGTGATCAAAGTTCAAAGAGCACCCGCGCTTGCCACGGGCTTGGACGAAGCTCGCACGGCGGCTCTGCTGAATCATCCGCATGTGGTCCCGGTACACGACGTAGTTGAATTGCCCGGTAATTCTTGGGCAATGGTCATGCCATATATCGATGGGGAGACGATTAAGCATACTGGCAACGTTGAGCAAATGATCGCCTTGCTACTCCAAGCCGCAGGAGCCCTAGCGCATATTCATGCGAGCGGTTATCTTCACCAAGATATTAAGCCTGGAAATATACTTGTCGATCGCAATGGGCACGTTCTACTTTGTGATTTTGGCTTGGCGGCTAACGCGCAAGATGAAGGTCGCTGCGATGCTGGCAGTCCTCCCTACCTATCTCCTGAACAAATTCGTTCTGGAACTGCAGATCACCGCAGCGACGTTTGGTCTTTCGGGGTCGTAATCTATGAACTACTTACCGGTGAACGCCCATTCACGGGAAGTAGTCGCAAGGAGTTGTACAAAGCAATCTGCGATGGCAATCCGCCCGACATACACAGTCTAAACCCAAAGGTGCCTCGAAAAGTTAGCAAGCTTTGCAATATATGCCTGCAGAAGCGACCAGAGCGTCGATTTGCGTCGGCTGTGGCGCTGTATCGCGAGTTGGGCCATGTAATTGAGACACGAACCAGCAAACGAAGAAAACGAGTTTTGCTTACCGTGGGTTTCAGCGCCTTGCTACTGCTGTCCTGCTTGACTTGGATGTTCACGCAATGGGGGGCAGCTGTGAGTGTCCGTGAGTTTCTCGCGAGTGACGATGTTCACGCGTATAGCTTGTTCAGCTCGCTAGGAGAATCAGGTCGTGTAGATAGGATTCTCTTGCAGGCGGCCAACTCGAGTGATAGGGATTCCACTTACCGCGCTGCCCTGGCGATCGCTGCCCGACGCGCGGATGCCGCACAAGTTGTTGACTCTCTGCAATTCCTACCCAAGCGAGATGAGCAGTTCTTCTTGGATATTGTGTCCGTGAATCCCCAACACTACTTGACTTGCTTGATACCATTGCTGCACTCTGACTCAAGCGAGCTGCGGACCAAAGCTATTGGCTTTGTCCTCTTGATAGCTCCGGAAGACACGACGTTAGGTCAAGTGCTTGACGATCAGCGCTCCCGAGCTGAATTTCTCTCGTCCGTCGGGGATTGGAGTCGACACGAGGATCGACTCTTGAAAATTGCATCCAGTACCAATCAAAATTCGGTACAAGCCACCCTGCTGTCAATCGTCGGAAAACAAGAATTCGGTTCACAGCATAGTAAGGTCATCAAGACGGTTTCCGAAATCAGAGACCGAGCGCAGACACCAGAAATACATAGCCTATGTAATTGGATTTGCGGGCTTCCTGTTAAATCCCCAGCAGCATTTCCCAGCAACTTTTGGAAAACTGGCCCTGCTGGAATACATCTCATTCGAATTTCGATTGACCAGCAAGACTACTGGGTTGCAGACTGCGAAACCAGTCTGCAGCTATTCACCACCGTGAATTCGCGCAGCTTGGAAAACCCAGGCAGCCTAGTAAGGCCAGAAAAGCCGAAAAGCTCGCCTCCAGATGAGTTGCTCCGCGAACATCCGATTGCTCAAGTTTCGTGGTATGAGGCAATTCGCTGGTGCAATTGCCTGAGTGAATTAGAAGGGTTAGCTCCATGTTATGTTCAGACATCTCAGGTGGAAGAGCTCCATTCAACGGTCAATGGCCAAGTCAAAGTCTCATCGCAGTTCAAGTGGGACTATCATCCTGAAAATTCCGGATATCGCCTGCCGGCAGTGGCGGAGTGGCCGGCCTTGGCTGGCGGGAATGCAGGCAGAAACTTGGTATTGGACGATGAGGAACCGCTGAGGTTGTTTGCGAATTTTGGCACAACCTCGTCGGCCCCCTGCCGCACCTATCTCCCCAACAAGGCGGGGCTATTCGATACCCGTGGAAATGTTGGAGAGTGGTGCTGGGATCAATCGGAATCAAAGATCAAGATTCTACATGGCGAAGAAAGCTTGGTCGTACCGGTCACTAGCAGGGCGGCAATGGGTGGAAGCTACGTTTCAGATGCCAGCCGATGTGATCCAGATGTTCCTCTCTGGATACATCCAGAGAGTCATTATCCGATGATTGGCTTTCGCGTTATGCGGCGCGTTGATTAGCATTTATCCCATACAGCATATCAGTATGCCGTTGTCACACAGGATGCATGCATTGGGCCCACATACAATTCGCCCATCACACTCAACGCAACAGTCAAATGCCGCTCCATCTGGCTCAAGGGAGACCTTGAGTTTCTTAGTTACGGTTCCATCGGCGTATTGCGTTGTAACCGTATCAAGCCCAACGACGATTTCCTCTGGCTCTTTGGGAAGTGCTCTGAGCATAACAGAGCAAGAAATCAGCGGCGCTAGCCGCACCCTTACGTCCACTTTACCATCGTCCCGCTTGGTTACCTCCACAGCTTCCTCGCTACCAGTCGCGAGCAATGAATCACTCTTACTGCGATCGAAGCTGATAGATTTAGAGCGTTCCTCAATTCTCAAACGTGTCATGTGTCACCACTAACCTGATGGGTAAATAAAATTGGCGATAGCCACTGTAATAAGTCTAACGCACGGGTCTGTCACGATGTCAAACCATCTATGTAATACACGAACATGGCTTCACGTCTGCACCCAATGTAGTGGCTTGACCGACGAAGGATCAATATTTCTTGGAATACGATTATCGAACAGGCAATTGTCTGTCGACACTGATGAATGGAACGATTTTGCGTTCGGATCAATCACAATTAATTCCGTTTGCGCAGAATTAGTGGCTAGGGAAAAGAAATCTACTCAGGTAAGACAGTTGAACAAACTTTTTCATTGTGGACCGCACACCTACCAAATGCCAATGATAGCTATCAAGGCACCCATATTTGGTGCCGTTCAATAGAGTAAGGCCTAAGAACTGGATTCGAAGGCGTTTCAATATCATGCGTGCTCTGAGGGTCACCAGGACGCGACTCGCCGCATACCTAGATAGCGTTTGAGGCAAACTGGCGATGCGAGCTAAATCGTTAATATTACTAGTCGTTGCTCTGGGCTGTGGCATGATCGCCGCAGTCGCTGTTAGCAAGACTGTCATGAAACCGGACTCTGGCCCAGTAGCAGAAGCCACGGTCGAGATCTTTGTGGCAGCCAAGGATCTGAAAACAACTCAGCAAGATCACCGCTGAGAATGTACGTTTGGATAAGTGGCCCAAGAATCGTCTGCCCGAAGGGGTTGACGGATCTGAGTCAAATCGAGGGCAAATTCGTTAGCCAAGGTATTTTCGCCAACGAGCCCATCTTGAGCAAGAAGTTGGCGGACAACCAAGATAGCTTGGCCATCCTGGTACCCAAAGGCTATCGCGTATTCGACATCGAATGCAGCGCGGGTTATATCAAGCCCGGTGACCATGTCGACGTACTCGGCACTTTTAAGGTGCGCGGCAAGAACTCACCTCCCGAGTCCCGGACCGTACTGAGAAACGTGGAAGTCTGTGGGATCAACGGTATCACCACCCGCGATTCGGAGGCTCTGCAGCAAAACGGCGCGACCAAAGGAACGATTTTCCAGTTGCTCGTCAAAGAAGGCCAACTGGAGGCACTGACCACGGCTCGCTCTATTGCCACTGGCAATCTGACGCTCAACCTGCGTGGACTGAGCGAAGGTGATGTCGAGGACGCCAACGACAACGGTGAGATGTTCTTGACTTGGCTCAGCCAAGCCGAAGAATCTGCCCCTGAGGTCGACTCGAATCGTACTCAGCAAGTTTTCAGTTCAATTGAAGCGATGTTTGGCAATACACCGAAGCCATCTAAGGCCGCTACGCCTAAACAAGAAATGCTGATTATCACCCCAGAAGGTGTTTCGAAGTACGAGTGGTCGGACGATAATGAAATGCCTCAGCGAGTCGAAGAACCTAGAGCTACTAATGGTTCTAACGGTTATGCGGAAGGATCCGGTAGTCCTTGGGAGACTTCTGGGAATGTTTATTCAGGTTATGGCGGTTATTCGCCGACATATCCTACTAGCACCGCACCTCTGCAGCCGCCTACGCCAGGTTTACCGCAACCAGCAACGGGCAATGCAGAAGCAAAAGCCGTGAACTAAGCAAAATCGCAAAGTTCACAGCCATTGCCGCGAGAGGGTGGGTCGTGATCGGGTTTCCGGTCGGCTTCCACCCTCTTTCGCATTTACGCCTTTCACAGGATAGTTAAGTCGTTTGCTTTCTTTAGTCATGGATGACTGCTGGGCATACGACAATCAAGCACAAGGATGTCAGCGCATGGCTGTCTCAAAAGAGCGCGTCTGCCCCCGAAAACCGTTGCGCAACATATTCACTGCCGCACTCATTGGAACATTGGTCAATCTGGCGGCTCCCCACCACCAGAGTGCGATCGCGCAACAGCCGGTTGCTAGCCAGTGGGCCATGACCAATACTCCAGTGAGCGTTGAAGCTAGCAGTGCTCGCCAAACAATCGAAATGGTGATCAACACCAGTCGCGAGATTACCGCCGATCAAGCTTTCAGACGCGTTCGAATTCAGAATCCAAAAGTGGTGGGCGCTCTGCCGCTCGAAGGCGGAAATCGATTGCAGTTGTCCGCCCTGGCCACGGGCGTCACCCAAGTCGATTTGATGGGCGATGACGATTCTGTACATACAATCGAAATCATGGTGCTCGGCGATGTCCGTGAACTCGAAGCGATCATCCGCAAGGAATACCCGTCTGCCAATATTGGTATCACGCCAATCCAAGGTGGCTGCATTATCTCCGGCTATGTGAGCAACGATGAACACGTTGAGCAAATGGACCAGATCGCCAAACAGTATTTCCCCACTGTTATAAACAAAATCGCTGTTACGGGCGTCCATACGATCCAGCTCGAAACTCAGATCATGGAAGTCTCTCGCACGAAGCTGCGTGCACTTGGTATCGACTACGCATTTGCCAACGGCGACGACATCATCCAGTCGACTGTTAGCGGTTTGGTCACGTCTGTCGATGGCGCGTTTTCCGGCGCAGGCAATCAGACGTTCTCAGTAGGTGTTGTCGAGAACGGTAGCTCCTTTTTCACAGCCATTCGAGCATTACGACAGAATAGCTTGGTTAAAGTGCTTGCCAGCCCAACGCTCACGGCCGTCGATGGACGTCCTGCCAGCTTCAATGCTGGTGGCGAAATCCCAATTGTGGTACCCGCAGGATTAGGGCAAGTAGGCGTGCAGTATCGGGAATTCGGTACGCGTTTGGACTATGTCGCCAAAGTGCGGGGCAACGGCCGAATCTGGTTAGAAGTCCGCCCATATGTCAGCGAAATAGACCCCAGCCGCAGCGTTAGCATTCAAGGTGTCAGCGTACCAGGTCTGCGCAGCCGATTCTTGGAAACCGGTGTTGAGATGGGAGCCGGCCAGACACTGGCTTTGGCTGGTTTGTTGCAAGTCAAGAGCGAGACCATCAATATTGGTGTTCCGTGGCTCTCGGACATGCCCTACTTAGGTGCCTTCTTTCGCAGTACACGTGAAGAGCAAAACGAAATTGAGCTCTTGATCACTGTGACGCCGAACTTTGCTGGCCCTATGGATCCGCATGAAGTGCCGCTGCAAGCGCCTGGCACGATGACGCAAAGTCCAAGTGACCGCGAACTCTACTGGCGCGGCTACATGGAAACTCCGCTGTCTGGACTGGATGATGCAAACTGCAATCCAGGCCTTATACAGTCGGTCCCTGGCGGTTACCCCACGGATGCTGGATATCCCGGTATGGAACCCAGCTATGGCATCGCAGTACCTGCCCAACAACCCCCGCTGCCGGTGCCCAATCCTGCCGCGATGAGCGTCGGTCCAAATGCTCCACGACTGGTGCAACAAGCCAGCGGACCACAGCAACCTGGATACACACAACCGAATTACCAACAAAACTATCCAATGAATTCAGGCGACCCCAACAGGTCGACGAATACGGCAGCGGGCGGTAACTCGATCTTGCGGTAGAAAAGCAATCGAGTCCCGACAAGGGACGGACTTGCAGAATCCCTGAATCGTAACCGACGTGCCTATGTTCCCACTCGCCAGAGGCTTAATTTATGAGTAACGTTCTTCGATTAGCGTTGGTTGATCCGCAAGACGCGTCGAGGGAGACCCTCAAGAAGATGCTCTTGGGGATGGACGTTGTATGGCTCGAAGCGGAATGCTCCCGTTACGAGTTTTTTCCAGATGTCGTCGCCGAGTCGTCGCCCGACGTGGGTGTCATTAGTCTAGACGCTGACGCAGATAAGGCGATCGCTCTACTGGAACGATTGAGAGCCGACGCGACCGACTGCGCTATGCTGGCTGTCAGCTCGAGCAGCGATGGGCAACTGATCCTGAGATCCATGCGGGCAGGTGCCAAAGAGTTCTTGACCATCCCCACGACCTTAGAAGACCTCATGGCTGCCTTGGGGCGCATCTCAGAGGCGAAATATGGTGGCGCCGCGGGTAAGAGTCGCAGTACCAAGATCATCGCTGTCGCTGGCGCCTCCGGTGGCGTGGGCTGTACAAGCGTGGCCGTCAACCTGGGTTGCGTTTTGGCAGCCAATCCAAGCAATACAGTCGCACTGGTTGACCTGGATCTGGCAATTGGTGACGCCGATGTATTCCTCGATACCATCCCAGACTATAGCCTGATCGATGTTACTCAAAACATCTCGCGACTTGATTTCCAGTTGCTAAAACGCTCGTTGACCAAACACAGTTCGGGCCTTTACTTGTTGCCGCGGCCAGTCCAACTGCAAGACGTCGAATTAATCACGCCCGAATCACTTCGACGCGTTTTTGGCTTGTTGAAAGCTACGTTCTCACACATTGTGATCGATTGCTCCAAGGGTTTCACTGCGATCGACTTGGCGGCGTTCGAGTTTGCGGACGAACTATTGATGGTTGTGCAACTGGACCTGCCGTGTCTGCGCAACTTGGTGCGACTGCAAATGTCTTTCGATGAATTCGAAGGCATACGCGACAAGCTTAAAATTGTTGTCAATCGTGTGGGACTTGAAAGTGGCCAGATCAAATTAAAGAAGGCCAAGGAAACGATTGGTCGCGAAGTCTTTGCGCAAATCCCCAATGACTATCGAACCATGGTCGAAGTTCGCAACAACGGCGTACCACTACTTGAGCAGGCTCCTAAAGCACCAATCACCCAAGCCATGCAGAATCTCGCCCGCTTGCTCAATGGCGAGGCTGCTGCTGACGCTGAGGAAAGCACCGCCACCAGCGCCGGTACGGGGCCAAGCTCCTGGATGGGATTCTGGCCAAACAAGGCTGCCAAATCAAAGCACAGAAGCTAAATCACTAGAGCTCGCGACATGGCGACCAAGACATTGGCAGTAGACTTCGGGGCATAACCGTTGGCGGCATGTCCAGCACAAAGAATCTCTAGCGAATTTCGGCTGGCCCTGAGCCGCACTTGAGATTCTTGACTTTCTCTCTCGAACCTGAGGATCTTTGCGACTGTGGCTGAAATACGACGGATTGTTGTCACAGGAGGTGCCGGCTTTCTCGGCTCACATTTGTGTGAAAGGCTCGTCCTTGATGGACACGATGTGATCTGTCTGGACAACTTCTTTACCAGCCAAAAATCAAACGTCGCACATTTGTTGGAGTGCCCAAACTTCGAGCTCATTCGACATGATGTAACCCTGCCCATTCACTTGGAAGTGGACGAGATCTACCATTTGGCATGTCCCGCAGCACCAGGACACTACCAATTCAATCCCATCAAAACGATCAAGACCAGCGTAATGGGCTCGATCAATATGCTAGGCATGGCGAAACGCTGTGGAGCGCGCATCCTACTAGCGAGCACATCAGAGGTCTATGGAGACCCGGAAGTCCATCCGCAACCTGAATCCTACCGCGGCAATGTCAACCCGATCGGTACGCGAGCCTGCTACGATGAGGGAAAACGAGCAGCTGAAACGCTGTTTATGGATTACTATCGCATGAATAAAGTTGACATCCGCATCGTGCGCATCTTCAACACTTATGGTCCACGCATGCATCCCTACGACGGCCGCGTCGTATCAAACTTTATACGCCAGGCTCTCACTGGACAAGATATTACGATCTTTGGCAGCGGCGCGCAGACGCGAGCCTTTTGCTATCGGGATGACTTGGTCGAAGCCATCTATCGTATGATGAATGGCTCGAGTGACTTTGTCGGACCAGTCAACATTGGCAATCCCGGCGAATTTACGATCCGCGAACTTGCCGAACTCGTTATTGAATTAACCGGTGCCCAAGTCAAATTGGTTGACCGTCCCCTGCCGGCTGACGATCCCACCCGTCGACGCCCCGATATTACGCTCGCCAAACGTCACTTGCAGTGGCAACCAACGGTCACTCTTCGCGAAGGGTTGGAAAAGACCATCGAGTGGTTCAAGAGTATCGATCTCAGTCATTACCGGCCACCCACCCCTAACTTTGTTTCCTAAAGTTACGCATAGAACCTGCCAGGGTCGGGAGTCTTTTCAGCCTAAAGTGTCCAACCCATTAAGCAACGTCATGCTCCTCCCAGCGATATAGCAGCCGAGTGCGGCCGCTGCTGAAAAGACTCCCGACCCTCTCCCGTCTGATCTAAACGTTCGCTTAACGACAAGCCGCAGGCGACTGCAAGCGCAACCTCGTTTAACGACAAGCCGCAGGCGACTGCGAGCGCAATCTCTCGTTTAACGACAAGCCGCCACCGACTGCGGGCGCAGTCTCGCCTGTCCTCGCGCCACACGCAACCCATCCACCACTCAACACCGGCGCACTAACAACCGCCTGCACCTACTTAGCAATCGTGCGAACGGTCCCCCCGCTTCTCTCAGCTGTCCAACACGTAGACTACCAACGGC
>JAWKTR010000024.1:0-95997 GCA_041398985.1 Pirellulaceae bacterium | reverse complement strand
GAGGTCGACACATCGTTTAGCTGCTCAAGTGCTTGCCAGGGCTGGCTCATGGCGAGTCCTCCTCGGCAATTGCTTCGAGATGATGAATCCGCGCTGGGTAAGCCAAGCTTCGATAGTCGACGACACTCGACCACGACTGTAGATGGCAACATTAGGAGGACGAACTGTGATCGCCAATTCGGTCTTGCGTCCCTCAAGCTCCATCTTGAACGTTGCGGAGATCAAACGCCTCTCGATGCGAATATTCTTGTTTTTTGCCTGTGCCCACTCAAGCAGGTCGTCGCCTTTTCGAATGGTTATCACGCCGTAGCGATCATCTGGGTCACCAAGCCAAAGCTCGATCATTCGAACATCGCGGACGCCCTCAATATCGCCAGGTACCAGTGCATCAAACTCGAACTCGCGAAGAGGATCGAGCGTGTACTTCACGCCAGTCGGAAACAGGTTCTCGTTGCCGAACATATGCTTGCCCAGGAGACGGCAGTACAGGGCTTTTTCCCTCGCTGTCTTGGCATTGACCCGTAACTCTCCAAACTCACGGTTATAGATGGCTGAGGCGCTCTGCACTGGCCAGAACGACTGAAATCCGAACCGACCATTTTCTACAACCGTCTGTCGTCGAAAGAGGCTTCCGTGCATGATGGAGAATTCGACCTCCTCGTCATTCTCGAAGACTTCAACCTTCGTTCCCTGAGCGCGGAATCGCTCCACGTGCCAGGAATCGATGTCTCGTTCCAGTTGCTGAAGCGTCTCCTCTGCGGGCGTCACAAATTTCGGAGCGGTGGTCTGGCTCGCTTGAAAATAGTCGTACGAGCGCACTCGCTTGATCCGAGACAACGCATGGGTCTGGACCAGCTTCTCGCGATTCGACAGCCACGCCGCCGTGACGATGTCGGCCGAAGAATGCTTCCCTCCAGGAGCGATTCCAAGGGTTTCGGCTGGAACTCGGTCGAGCAACAGGTCGACAGCAACCGTGTTGGCTAGTTCGTCAATCAAAGAGATCGCGTCCAGCAAGTCTGCTGGCGTTTCTCGATCGGCTTTGGCTATCTCGCGTATGACCGCTTGGCAATCGATCGAGCCTGGGGCTTCGATCGGGACAGACCGATTTGCAAAGAAATCGGCATAGGGGTGGAGCAGAGCGAACAATCGCTCGGGATCGATCGATTCCAAAACACCGGGGCGCGACAGGCGCGAAATTCGAACTGCGGTCATGTTGCAAACCTTGAAAATCAATTAGCCATACCAATCCTTCATTGATTAAAACGTCAAGCGATCCAAACGACTGACGCACAAAAAGTGCGATTGGCAGGGGCTGGCCTACGGCTTCCACCGTGCAAATTCCTAGCGTGGGCATCCCATCCGCCAGTCCATGACCGTTGTCCTGAGTGATTCCATCCAGGCCAAGCCACTGCCAATCGCGAATGCTATCATCCCGATGGCTGTGACACGTTAGGTCACAGCCCGGACGAATTTTCTGGAAAAAGCATTAAAGCTACGGTCCGGCAATTCCGCCTCCAGAAAAGTTTCGCAATGGAGATTCGACTATTCCTCGAGATACGCTCTGAGCCCGGCGTCATCAAACTGCTGACGGATCTGACGCAGCCAATCGTTGATCGTCGTTCTCGGGATTCCCATTTCCCGCGAAATTTCAGACACATTTTGCGTTCTGAGCCGGCGAACAATCTCTTGGCAAAACGGTGGCAGCTTCTGGATTGTTGATGACAAATCCATTCGAATACTCGCTCGCTCTTCATCACTTCGAGCTGTCTTTCGACATAGCCTTCGGTCCTGGTCTTCCTGCCGCAGAAGCTGGTAAAGCTCGCAGGATTCACCGTCAGCGCCGCGGACAACCTGGCTCAAACTGCACCTGCCGCTCGTGTGCCGCTTGACCGTCGACCTTTCCCGAAAGATCTTTGAGGCGATACGTTGGATCGCGGTACATAGGAACGGATAAGGATGGCCTATCGCTGGATCATAGGACTGAATGCTCCGCATTAGTCGTAAATGGATTTCTTGAACTAGATCATCAACCTCGCTTTCGTTAAAAACTGGTGCCCTAGCCAAAAGCAGGACACGACGTCGAATCACCGCTAGGACAAACACGTCATTGTGAAAGTCAAAACCATCAGCCATTGTAAAAACTCCTTGCTGGCTTGGAGCTTGGCGTGGGCTAACGACGAGCGGTCACTGCAATGCAGCAAAACGAAAAAAGCGGCGGCAATGCGAGTCGAGCCATGTTCGGCGTCGCCCACAATTGCCTCCGCTTTGCGGCCAGCTAAATGTCAGGGAACTAATATGAGAAATTGATTTGTTGGGTGCCCACTCCCTGATTAGGCCGGCACCTCATTGAGTTCGACAATAAACGGAAGGCCATGCTTGATCTCAATTAGATCAAGCTCACCGTTCCCAACCCTCTCAATCAAGCGAAAGAGCTCGCACACTTCTTGCTTCAGAGAAAAATCAGCGATCCCAAGTTCCGGTCTCGGACCATTCTCGCCCTTTAGTTTGTGAACGCTCCTTGCGCTTTTGATGGAACTGAGAACTGGCTCACCATTGACGACTTGAAGACCTTCGATCCGTCCAAAGTTGATCCGCTGCATCAACTCAAGCAATTGCATACAGTCACGGGAAAGGTCTCGCTTTTTTACATGCGAAGTGGGCTCGCACTTGCTGTCTCGCGTAGATAACGCGGAATCCATTTAGTCTCTCCTTCGTAGATGAACGACCGCAACTTGCTGCGGCTAACGAAGAAGATTCTGAAGAGGGTCGCTGATTTTTCGCTTTACACAACGCTGAGAAATCGCTGATGTCGCGCAGGTTTTTCAGCTACGCCTTAATCTTCAGGGCGTAATGATGACGGTTTGTTTTCCCGTCGATTTCAAGGTTTACAAGCCCAACAGATTCAAGCTGCCTACGCAGATTTGACACCACACGCTGCACGGTGTTCTTCTCGACATGCTCATCTTGCCAAACCGATGCTCGCAACTCATCGAGTGACACGTAGGTGCACAACCTCTTCTTACGGTAACTAATGTGCGTACTCCTTCGTATTTCGGAGCTCACACGATTTGCCTTGAAACACCACAGAGAACGTATCGTCATTAAACAGCACCGCTCCGTTAGTGGATGCGTGCCCGGTGTCGTTGTGCTATGCTCAATCGATGCCGGTGCAGCTGGTTTTCGGGGAAGTCTGAGACACACGTCCCACTGCAATTCCCAGCAATGACCGGGGCGGATAGTCCTTTCGCACCACTTTTGCAGACGAAGAACTAACGATGTTTTCGACAGTGCCGCAAATATCCCGTGCATGTCGCTTTAGCCAAGCTTGAACACTTCGTCAGCCGCTTGTGACGGTGGTAGTCTGAGTTGCCGAAGGACCGTGCAATCTCGGATACGCTACGAGAAGTCCTTCTGGGCTGCCCAACCGATCGAGCTCCAAGCAGGTGCCGAGATAACGTTCGATCATGGTGAGATCTGCTTCCTCACGTTCGCCGAAGACCACATCGGACGAATACATCTCCGCTGGATCTTCTTCGTTCGTAAACCCAACAGCTAGTGCGTTCAATCGCCGATCTACATTGCGAACAATAGCCACAGTGCGTGTGCATGTGAGTCTGTTCCTTTGTGTGGGTGCAGCTGCTTGTGCGAGCGCTGTGGTTGTAAACCAATAGCCTTTATCTCGCGGAGAATATCGGCCTTTGTCTTCCACAAATACGGATTCTCAACAGCAAACGGCTTATCAGCCAAGCTGAATATCTCTTCGAAGCCATTTAGTACGCGTGGGTGCGTGGTACGAGTCGCACGTCCACCTAACGCCTGCGGGCTCAATGGGATATTCAGACTGATTACTCCGTTCTCATAGAATCGAATCCGATTCGGTTGAGAGTGCAACCGCTGCAGCGAGGGCAGCAAACAAAAGACCGACTGCGTTGGGTGAAGTCCCGACCAAAATTCTTCGTCTTGTTGACCTCTGACTGGCAGCATGCATCGGCCCATGGATTTTAAATGGTCGACCAGGTCCTTCACCAATCCCTTCTGCCTCGCGTAGATTTTGCTGACCGGTCGATGGCTTACAAGAACCACCTTGCGGCTGGCCTTGTATAATCTCTTGGACGGCACCGCCAAACGAATCAGACCACCTGAAAACAGTATGACTTCTTCAAATCCCGCATCATCAACGTCGAGTGTATCGAAAAGATACCGGTCAACATTTGGTGGCGTCTTGAAGCTCGTGAAGTGAAACTCATAGTCATCGTCGGAAAGAAAACCGATCGTCTCTTGAAGTAGTGAAATCATCTTTGGATCATTCCACTTGTCAGGCAGTCGCACTGGGATCTCCAAGCGGAACTGCCTACGCCACTTCGTGCCATATTCAAATTCCTTTAGGCCACCTCGACTAACCATCTGGTCTGCGGCGTAAACGTATGTCGCAATCTCCAAGAGATCGATTGCAATAGCAGGAATCTGGCTGGCCAGCCTGCGCGTGATATGATGTAGACGAAGGTGGAGCTGCTTTTCACCCTTTCCTAGTTCCAGACGGATCGGCCTAGATTCTCGCCACGCCTTGTTCCTCGACGAAAGCTTTGCGCCACCGCAAAGGATCAGATGCTTATCAGTCATCTCGATCCCCCCGCACTTTAAGCTCTGATTTCAGCTTGGTCAGTGCATAGTTCGCAAAGTTCTTCGCCTTCTGCGGGGTGATCCCATTCTCAAAGTTCGCCTTGGAATACCAGCCGCCAGCAAACGTTCTGACAATTTCACCAGCTTCCCGGCAATGTGCACCGAGCTTTTGAACAAAATCTGAGCTCTCGGATGGGTTGGCAAATCGCCCGTTCCCGCCAACATGATTGGAGAGCTCGCGGCCGAGGTGGTATGTGAGGTATCGCTGAGTGAATCGTGAGAAAAAATCGTGCGCGAGGGTTGCGAAACCGTTCTGCGTTGAGAAATGGTACGCAGCGTCCTGAATCTCGGCGGTTGTCGTCCCAAAGAGACTCTGCGAGCGTGGTCCAATCAACGCGGTAATGCTTTCAACCGCTGCTGACTGCGCCATCTCGCCGATGTCAGTTCGCTTACCATTGCCGACGAGGTGGCGGTCGACAGCTTCGCTGAAGCCACTCACGATGTCGAACAATCCTGCGTCACCGGGAACGCTAATTCCAACGTTCTGAAGTGAGCCAGCGAAATCGTCAGTTCGTGCTGCTAGTACGAACTGCGTTAATAGGTAGACGGCGTGACAAAGGCCCGGGTCGTTGTGGGCGATATCGAGTCCATCTTGGGCTGCTTGCGAGGTTGCACCAGCGACAGCGGCGACGTCACCACCTTCGGCCAATAGCCCAACGACTCGTCTCCAACGAGTTGTATCGAGTAAAGTTCGAGCCGCATGTGTCCCATGTGCTAATCTCTCATCGTTCCAAGGCCCTCCTGCCTTATCCCACTGGCTTTCTGAAATTCTTTACGTAAATAGCTTAATTTGAAACCGACCGATATGCTGATTTTTTACGCCAAGCGGGAATTAAGCGATTGCCAATCACCCTCAGAGCGACATCGAATACGCTTCATCCCGCAGTTCTAAGCAGCCGTGGCTAATGCCCGATCCGTACTTGAGCGTATCAGCTTGCGTTCAGCTTACTTTTCCAAAGTCAGTCGCCATTCCGTCATCTCATTGGTTGATTTGATTCCCTCATAACCAGCCAAATTGCTTGTCCAGACGCGTATTGCCGCGGAGCCGACAATTCGCAACTCGTTCTTCAAAACCGGTCTAGCGCGAAGGTCGTTGCACCTTAATGCAAGTCTCAGCTAGTCCTAAGCTTACGGTCGTGCTAGACTTCGTGAATGTCACTAAATGATCGCGTAAAAGGCAAATCAGAACAGTACGCTGCGGGCGGCGACTCCGCAGTTCCCTCCACTTTGTCCGGAGTCACGAAGGATAAGGTTAGGAAGGTACTTGCATAGATCGACCGCGAAACCGCTGATATGGTAGACGCCGTTTTCGCTCTCCTAGACGACTACAACGGGAGCTTCTTTTCGAAGGCAGCGAAAACACTCAAGTTCAAGGACGGAGCCACAGTTGCTCATATTGGAACCCATGTTGGGATACTTCAGCGGAATAGCTCTAAACTTGATCGTGAGGGGCGTAGCTACTGGCTAAAGCCACTGTGGAAATAGGAGCTATCGAAAAAGTCAGCCCGACTCGCGTACAAATCAATTCATTCATGGACACCCAACTCAAAAGTCTCCAAACAACGCATATCGACTTGCACCCAGCTTCGTTCAGATCCTAGCGATGGATGACTGGGAGCATGCGGCTGAGGAATGGATCTCAGAAGACACGAAGCGGATTCGTCTGAGCCTGCAAGCCGACATGGCGAAACAGTCGGCTGACGAGACCGGCTCAAAGCATCAAGAGTTAATTGAGCAGTGCGTCAGCGTATTTTCATCCCTGTTTCTTCCCGGGTTTCGCGTCCTTTACGTTGATGATTCGGACGGCGATCGTATTCCTGATGAAGATCGGGACAGGCTCGCAGACGCCGGTATTCCACCTCGGCCTGGCAGACGCAATGCCAGATATACTGTTATGTAACGATGATGATAAACATCTCTGGGTGGTGGAAGCAGTAACGAGCGATGGTGAGGTGGACCACCATAAAGTGGATCAACTCACTAACCTAGCTGTCCGGTCTGGCTACTCGGCGATTTCATTCACCACTGCGTATCCGAATTGGAAGACAGCCGCTGCCCGTCAGGGCAAGCACAAGAACATCGCGCCTGGAACATACATGTGGATCGCAGAAGATCCGTCCAAGCATTTCCAGCTGCATGGTTCTTAAGGCAGCCAGTTCAGCTGTTGGTCTACGATAGGCTCCGTAGCATCTAAATTGATTTCCGGTAGGCACCTAACTTGCTTTCCAATTGACCTGAGGATGTCGTTGGCGGGGTACTTAAGCTTTCGCAAATCGGTAGCGTTCACCTGCGTATGGCCGTTGAACTGACGGAAGAAGTTGTCGACCGTTACTGTGTTCAGGTATGCCGCCAAGCCGTACGCTACATCTTCATCTAATGGGTCGCCATTGCAGTGGAAGTAATTCAAGTGATTCTCGATGCCAATATCGTCATAGCCCAGAGCGTCGGCATGAAGGACTGCCGCAACGATTCGGCGTCTCTTCCTTACGTTGTGAATCGCTTTACAAGAACGTAGCATCCCGCCTTGATGAGTAACTTGCTCGTCTCTTCGCAACAAATGATCGCCTGGGGTTTCTTTGTTTTGTCCTTTGGCCAAGTGATTCCAAATGAACTGATGTTACAAGGATACAACAGCGGGACCGTGTTCTCGGACGACGTATCTTTAAGGAATTCTCGAGCACGGAAATCGACGACTCAGCCAGTCGAAACCGACAATTCTGCATCAACAAGCGAGGAGGCATTTTTTCAATCCGACTAGCTACAGCATCAATTCTTCACTCATCGCGATATGTATGAAAGAAGATCGGTCACCTACTGTAACAACTGATTCGTACGGAACCACACGATGCGTTCCATCTGAATCCGTTGCACTCGCTGAAGTTGAAATTGCAACTCTGTCCCGCTTACACCATCAATCTTTGCTGCATGAACAATTATATTTTCTTGAAGAACCGAATCATCCGCAAATGCATCTTTTCTCGACTCGAAGACATGAAGCCGCTCTAAATGCATGGCGAGAAGAAATGCCTTGGAATGTCTTGAAGTAATGGGCCGTTGCAGAAGCTCCGAGGTGTAATTGAGACAAACTGGCCGCCATCAACCAATGCATTTTACAGATAGCAACATGAATGCCGTGTATAGATTGCTCGTTTCGATGCCAATGCTACTGGGGTGCTTCCTCGTGGCCGACCCAATGTTAATTTTCTTGTAGGGCGGGTTCATAATGACGTGGGTAAAGCTCGGTGCATCGCTTTCGAATAGTTGGTGCTTCTTCTTGGCAACCATTGATTCGATGAAATCCCTAGAACGATCGTACTTGAAAACTCAATTGCATTTTCCCGACATCGCCGATTGCAGTCCGCTAGCGTCTGGCCAAGCTCGATTGCAGCGAGGATCAATCTCGTGCGATACTTCTACTGAATTCGGCCGTTTTTTTCTGCCGCATATTTCTTCATGAAGGCAGCCGTAGCGAGCCTACTCCAGCCCCTGGATCAAGGAGCTTTACTGACTCGCCGACCGGGGCGAACATAGACGCCATGAATTGGGCTACTGGAAGAGGGGACAAGAATTGCCCTAGCGTCGCCTGGTGCTTTTCATCTGCCGAGCCAAGAAGCTGCTTTCGGCTTTCTTCAGCCTCGATAGAGGTGAGATTCTTGGCTCGATTTCTCTTGTTGTTGCCATTTACGGATGCCTCCCATTTGCGTGTAAATTTCACTCGGATCGGTAGTTTACCGAATCCTCTGCGATCCAGCCACCAACAACCGGCCCCATGCAAAAGATCTGGATTGCAGACGTCTACCCCTATCTTTTCCCGCCAGCACATCATGCAGCTTGTCACGGATGTTCGAATGCGAAAAGCACAGCCCATCTTATCCAGTGACTAAACTCGCAGGCTTTTCCAGTGTTTTCGCTGGCCTTCCCAATTGAAATCGGTGGCGACGGCTTGAAGCCATTTCAATTGGATCAATTCAACAGGGGCTACTGTTGTTTCCATAAACAGGAGTTGCTCCTGTATCTCTGGCGCGGTAGCCACGGGAAATTCGCGACCTGCGTCACGCGTGCTCTGGTCACATGCCCAAAACCGGCGGTCAGCAATGGTGGTCTCACGCCTTGTCGGATGAGATCCTCGAAGTGGATCGCAAGCATGTAGCGCGAGATGCGAGGTATGCGTTCGAGCGCTTAGTTTGGGCTCGTCCGATGGGGCTGCCGCTTCGACGATTCGCTTCTTGGCTCCACGGCCGCGTTGCTTGATTGAGAACTGAAAGTCGACGCTTACTGGCTTGCTCTGTGATGCGGTCTCCACGTGTTCAGGACGGTTCTCCATGGCGATCGTCTTGATGCCATCGGGATGGAAAGTGATGGTCACGCGACCGGTCGCTCCGTCGTAATCGATCTGCTTGACGATCAACTGGACGATCCTTGATTGCTCTCCTACGGACTGTAAGCGATTCCCAGATTGGTTCGAAGCTGGTCAATGCGTTGACCATCTTCGCGGATTAGCGTCTGGGCCTGCATCGCCGTCAGCTTCGCGGCGCGACGATCGCATGCCGATGTTCGGCGCGAACGAAGGCTCTCGTGCCAGTCGGCCAATTGTTCCAGAGAAGTTGCGTCGGCGAGCCTGGCTTGTCTTGGGAGCGGCAGCGCGGATGGCTTCATTCCAGTACTCCAGTTCTTTCACAAGCTCGTCCCGTTCGGCCACAAGTGCCCCCAGTTCGCGGCTCCAGACTGGATCTTGGCTTGTTCCACCACCTCGTCCGACGAGTGCCGCGTCGTGGCCAACGTGGCGTATCTTGTCGACGACAAACTTCTCGATCTCGGCGGCCGGCACTGACTTCGACTTGCAGTTCTTCCAGCCACGCTTCTGGGCCTTCATGCAAACGTAGTAACGGTACCGTTTCGATCCATTCTTGGTCGTGTGCGTCGGTGTCATCGAACAGTCACAGCATGCACATCGCAGGATTCCTTTGAGCATCGCACCAATTTGTTTCTCGCTTCGACGCCGCCTGTTCGACCGTTCCGTCTCAGAAGCGATTGCCACTTTCTGCCAGACCTCGTTGAGAGGTGCTTCATGCTCTCGCGTTTTCGTCATAGTAAGCCTCAGCGCTTTGCCGATGTAGGTCACGTTGGTGAGGAGTCGGAACAGCGTTGCTTTGGTAAACGGCGAGCCGCCCCGAAGAGTTCCCTTTCGTTTTCCATGACTTGTTGTTCCAGCCACGGTTGTCAAGCTCAGCAATGGTCGCCATGATCGACTCGCGTTCCAGTACAGATCGTAAATCGCCTGACTCTGTTAGCCTCGACCTCGTTGATTCGAAATACCGCCTTGCGGCTCGATGTCGTATCCAAGCGGCGGCATGCCGCAGACCATTTGCCTTTCCGTCGCCCAGCAGCGATCTTGTCGCGTGTTCGCTCCGAGATCAGCTCGCGTTCGAACTGGGCAAACGACAGCAGCGTTGAGCATCATTCCTTTATCGAGTTGGTCGTATTGAATTGCTGCGTTACGCTGACGAACGCGACCTGGTTGCGTTCGAAGACTTCGAGCATGCGAGCGAAGTCCGTAGCGAGCGGCTTAGTCGGTCGACCTTGTGAACGACCACACAGTTCCACCTTGCCGGCTTCGATATCGCCAGCAATTACCTGAGCGGCTGGACGATCCATGTTGCCACCGGTGAATCCACCATCGTCGTGGCGATCGGGCACGCAATGCCAGCCCTCTTGCGTTTGGCTTTTGATGCCGCCTCGGCGTCAGCGTTGAGCGTCAAGTGAATTAAGCCTGTGTCGACCCTTCGTCTGTGGACTGCGGGTGTAGATCGCACAGTTCAATTGGCGATTGATGTTAGCCTTGTTCATTTGTCACCACTTTTTTGTTGAGCTTGAAGAAGTGGTATCCGTTGCAGTGCTGGCTGTGATCTTCTTGGCCACAGCGGCATGAGCGTCTTGTAGATCGCCCCCTCGTATTCAAGCCGTTATCCAGAACGAGCACCACGATTTTCTCGCCTTTATGAGAGCTCGCTCGATCTCTGATCTCGGCGGCGGGGCGATTGTCCTCTTCTGTGGACGAAACCCGTCACGGTGTCGCCCGTCGACTTCAGGGCTGGCTTGAAGCGGGCAGTCGTACGGATGTCGGTGCCGCGAGCAGGTTCTGCGGCGCGACGCCTGGCCCGCTGTGAAATGTCACCTTCGATATTGGCCTGCATCGCTTGCAGTACGCGTTTGACGAGCCACTGTTTGTTGCGAGTGTTGGTTAGCTCGCCCCACGTCTCTTCGAATTTCTCCTGTGCCCAACCGTCATGCGTTGGAGCAGAGCGACCTCTTTGTCGATGTCGATTTGCATTGATTTCCCCTGAGAATACGGACTCACTGGTCGTTAACCACGTTGGTCACAGAGAGCACGCTTTCCGAAGAAACCTCAAGGCAAGCTGTTGGCAATTCCGCTGGATCGTCGTCGATTTCTGAATTTGCAATCGCCACACGCGATTTCATTCGCACAATGCCGGCGGCCAGAATCGCAGCGATTTCCGATCGCCGAACCGGCGCGGACAATGAAGAAGGGGGAACAGACGAGAGCAACTCGCACCTCCATGCTCAACGCCGCTATAATTGGCGGCTCGAAGACAGACATGTCGCAGCCACAACAGCCGCGTCTATCTGTAGGAATACCCGGTGCGGGTTCGAAATGACGGATTAGGGTGGGAAAGAAAACGCATTCGCCGTGAACTCAATCCGCTATTTCTCGCGGAATCTTTTACGAATTGCCCGGCTCGCAAGGAATAAGCATATAGGCAGGCAACTTCGCCTTGCAACAAATCGAGTGCTTATCATAGGAGCCGTGTAAATGAGGTTTGGATTGACTATCGAAGAATTCGTAGAGCTTGAGCGTGAGCCTATCGCTTGCGGTGAACAGCCACTGACGATTGAGGAGGTAGCAGAACATATGCGGCAACGCGGTTATTGTTGCCGACCAGAATCACTGGAGCTTTTGATGAAAGGTAGGCCGCTAGAAGCCTCGAACCGCATCTGGCCGCGAGATCTCATCGAGTCCTTTTGTGACTACTTCGAAGCTCACGAGTTCTTTACACCGTAACCGTACACGAGAGCCAGGTGCGTGGGTGGGTTGACTACTTGCGGAGGCGGCGGCGGGCGCGCTTGGTTTGCTTGCGGTCGGCGGCTTGTCGACGCTCTTCCGTGCGGTAGTTGCGCATGGCTTCTGGATGCGATTCCTTCCAGACATGCGGCGCCATCGATGCCCAGTCCGTTTCTCCCGCAAGCGCTCGACGTAGGACGTCGTCCAGATACGCATGCACGTCCAGGTCATTGCGCACCGCGGTGCCAATGATCGTCATTAGGTTTGCACCGCGTTCGCCAGATGCAACCGAACCTTTGAAGAGCCAGTTTTTTCTACCCGTGGCGACTCGCTTCATCAATTGTTCGCAGTCGTTGTTGTCGATCGGGATCGACTCGTCTTCGACAAACCGCGTCAATGCGTCCCAGTGCCGGCGAACGTACGCCGAGGCCATGCCCAGATTGCTCTTGGGTAACACCTTGCGAACCGACATCTCATCACTGCCCAAGTACTCTTCCAGCAACCCAAGCACGTGACGCGACAGACTCTGTCGACGCGATAGACGCTCTGGTGCAGAAAGTGGTTTGATTTGCTCCTCGATGTCATAAAGCATCCGGATGAGCGATTCCAGCCGCGACCTGAGTCGGGAATGCGGCGACACTCGTCGATCTTGCGACGCGCATGAGCCCAGCACGCCGCGAACGTAATTCGCGCGTGCTACGTAGTTCAATCCGCTGAAAGCCCGACCAACAGTCCCCGATCACATTCCCTTCAAAGTCACTCAGCACCTCGTCTGGCCCATCGCGGTGACGGCTCACCGTGAAGTCAAACGCCACCACCGGGAGTCGCGACGCATAGTAGCCCCAGAAGTGCGCCCGATGCTGGGCGTGCCCGACTCGATCGCAGCACCAAGAACTTCGCTGATTCGATCACCCCGTGGATGCGATGAAAGATCCGGCAGAGCTTTGGGCGTGAGCAACAACACCCCGGTATCATCGCAGCCCACCGTTTGATCCATCTTCAGATACTCGCGCAAAGTAGTCCGCGAGCGGACGCAGCGCGGATTCAACGGCCGCTTCGATGTTCACCAGTGTGCTGACTCGGTATCCAACCGCTGCCGGCGAACATGTCTTGTTGGCGATAAAACGGCAAGTGAAAGAAGTACTTTGAAGCGACCACCTCGACGCCCACTGAAGCGTCGAAGCGATCGCCGAGCGTGAGGCCTGTCGGACGTTCAGGACTAACGATGCCTGCGGATTTATCGGCGGGATAGACGTATTTGGCGTACTTGGTCAATAGCACACGAAGCTCGGGGCGAACCCACTGCAGCGTTTCTATTTCGTCGTAACCGATCAGCTTCAACCCCTCTCGCATCTCTTCAGGGAGATCGACGACGCGCTCAACGCGTTGCAGGTGTGCGGGAAATTTACGATCGTCTTTGGAAGGACGCTTGGCTCGGCGCTGTTGCTTCTCTTGCTCAGCAGCTTCGACGATTTGCTCCGCTTCGCGAATCGCTTCTTCCAAGGCGCTGACAACTTCGGGCGTCGCTTCCTCGCCGAGATCCAGTAGCAACTGACCGGCCCCGTCGATGCGTCGTTCACTTCTGCGGCCATACAGTTGCTGTAGAAGTTTCTCGATCTGCAGATTCAGCTCGGTGACTTTCTCGCCAAGCTGATCATTGTTCGTCTTGAGCTCAAGGACGGAGTGAGCTTGCTGCTCGACGAGTTTTTCTTTAAGTGCTAACGCCGTGGCTTGTTGTTGCAACTTGACAGATTGCTGTTGCAACTTGTTGGTTTGTTCCTGCAACTCACTCGCTTGCCTACTCATTTGAGTTTGCATCGAAGCGATCAACCGATGACAGGCTTCAAGGTCATCGGGAAGAGAGTTGTCCGACTGTTGCTGCTTTGCATCCATGATGCGGCGATTGTACGCATCATAGATTGAAAGTATATGAGCCCAAGAAGAATGTTTGAAGGATCAAGCGACCTTCATACGCTTGCGTCTGGCTCTGGCGGACTTCAGCGGAACGCCAGCAAGCCACATGGCGAGCTCAACCGAATCGATGGTGACATGCGTGTGATTCGCATCCGGCTTTGGCAGTTCAACAGTTCCTTGTTCGAGTCGTCTGTACCATAGGGTCAGTCCGCCGGTTTCCCACCATAGCGCTTTGATACGATCTTGCTTTCGATTGACGAATAGAAACAACGCGCCATCAGTGACTGTCTGCCCCAGTGCGGTAGTGACGATGCCGGTTAACCCATCAAAGCCTTTACGAAAGTCAACTGGCTGGGTGTAGAGATAGATGGGCGTGCTGGCAGGCAGACCGATCATGCGTCTGCCTGGTTGGGTTGAGTGACTTCGAGTCTCACACGAACGCCACCGGGCAGCTCCACGGACATGACCGTCGTGGGTGCGGCTTGGCTGGGTTGTAGCTTGATGGGCACGAACGCGGGCAAGGTTTGAGTCGTGTGAGCGACTACGGGGTTCAGCTTTCTTCGCCACTGATAGAGCGAAGCTTGCGAGATTCCTTCGGCGAGACAGAACTCAGCAACCGTTTGGGTAGACTGCCGAAATCGATCAACTCGATCGATCCAAGCTTGGCGGATATCGGCGCGAGAACGAAGGGGCATCAGCATGAGTCTCCAAAGCGAAAGGGAACAAATCCTTAACGCTAACCCACGCAACAATCATGGCTCCGGTGTACGGTTACTTTACACCTTACGTTGAGATGTGCAGGGGCTTGGGATGTAACTACTTCGCTTTCTTGCGGGCTTTGAAAGATGCCGCAGAACGCGAGTCAGAAAAGTATGGCTCCCGCATACGGATGGACGATCAGTTGTTCGTGATGCATAGAAGTCCAGCCCGCGAAGCGCATCCCGCTGTCATCACCTTCACGCTTTGTGAAGACATCCGAGATCGACTCATTCGCGGCGAACGCGTGTAGGGCATCATCCATCGATCGCGTATTTGTGCAACGGTGGTGTTAGACAACGCCACCGTTATACAGATATCCTTGGCAGTAATCGATCGGGAATGTCGTCTTCGGACGCTCGGCTACCAGACTAAAGCAGTTCAAGAACTTGATTGATCGGTTCTTCGTCAAAATCGCCCCAAGCAAAACCTTTCTTGGTGAGTAGGAGAACCTGGTTCCCCATTTCCATTTCTGACGCGTCGAACGGGACATCATCGAGACATCCTTTGTCTTGAAGCAACTGGATGAAGTCTGGCAACTCCGCGTAGTCGTACAGGACTTCGCAAACAGAGTCGAACTGAAGTCCGGTCGCATCCATGATTTGATGTATTGTCTGCACCTCGGCGTTTTTGAGGCGTTTCCAGACCTGTTGGAGAACAGCGACCTGGTGGGTTGTTGTCTTTTCTTTGAACTGCATAGTTGTGCTCCCATTGAATTTGGATCGAAACGGAAATGATGGGAGCCAATCTAAGCCCACGCTGTGACACGTTTGGTCACGCGCTGCCTATTTTCTTTTGAAATTTGTCTGAATCGTTTCCGGCGATAGCTTGGCGTGCCGCTTGGTGCAACCGGCCACCGGCCAATCATGGAAAAAGTACTCCTGGCAGAGTCTAGCGAAGATAGTGCTTCGCAAATTCTAGGACAAACTGAGCGCTGGTAAATGCCGCATATTTTTGG
The DNA here is from genome assembly GCA_041398985.1 of Pirellulaceae bacterium. Taxonomy (GTDB): domain Bacteria; phylum Planctomycetota; class Planctomycetia; order Pirellulales; family Pirellulaceae; genus Aureliella. The sequence continues at coordinate 80,608 of JAWKTR010000024.1, read as the reverse complement.
TATTCGTCAGTTTTGGGCGGAGCACCAAAGTCACAAATAGACTTTGCCGCGAAACACTTCGGGCGAGGAGCCCTAGCAGTCCGGCAGGCTAGGAAGCTTCCGTAAACTTCCATCTCTACTCCGATTAGTTTCCTGTTGTGAGTGCGTATGGCATCAATCATTTCTTGACTCTCGACAACCGCTGCCCCAGAGGCAACGGGACCAATACTAAGATTTAATCTCGATGACGGTGTATTGCCTTGCCATCTGGATTCTATCTCATGCAAAATTGCACTTCGAGTCTGCTTGAAATGTTGCGGCTTTTTCTTTCAGTTCAGCATCCACAGCAATGTAGTTTGGACCAGGCTTAAACACACTTTCAGCGTTGGACGAATTTATGACCTTGCCTGCCCCGTAGTCCCACGACTGATCGGCAAAGATCACGTCCCCAAAGTTGCCCGCCATTCCGGCTGTTATTCCTGCCATCGCTAGATAACGCGGCGAAAAATTGTAGATAACCTTTGTCGCTAGGCAAGCAGTTGCTGCCATTCCCATCTCAATTGCAGCACAGCATACAACCTTAAGCGGTCCGCCTTCGGTTTCAATACGTCCCTCATAGTAATACGTGTCATCTTGGCTTCTCCGCAAACTCTTCCATTCACACGGGAGACTAAGGACAGCGTCTAGTTCGATCTCCTTCAGTGCAGTGATAATCGCTAAATCAGTCTGGTAATCATCGTCGGAACGCATACCCGCCAAGGTCCCGGTGATATAGACAGCTTTCCTGCCTAAAACATCCTGCCATGCAGATGAGTCAAAGGCATAATGCAGGAGCTGCCAAGACTCTGACTCCATCTCAGATTCAGACTCTTTGAAGAGATCTTCGAATTCTGTGAGCCCAACGATATGCTTGGGACGCCTGAGCCTTGGCCCGCCTCGAACAATAGTTCGCAACAAACGCATACCACCATCTTTGACCGGCGATTCACCATCTCGCATAGGCAGGTTGAGGTCAAGAATCAGCAAATCGAAATCATGCGACTCAAGCATTGCACCCGCGGCGGCAACTGAAGAAGCTGACTTCAAATCAAGTTGTGGTGCTCCTACGGCGTCTGAGAGAACTCCACGAATTCGGTTGCGCTTTGCCTCATTGTCATCAACAACCAGCACTCGAAGGGGAATATCTGTCATTCTATAGCCCTTTCAATTGCCATATCGAGTGCCACCCTGAGATCGTCACGCCATTGCGCATCGGAGGCTTGGTAGTAAACGGTCACGATGTAGCTTTCCGGATATTGTGTCGCCAACTGCTCCTTTAGCTGCTCTAACGTCATTTGGTCCGCGCCTTCTCCGAACCGTTCGAACTGAGTGACGATTATTACGCGTCTTGCTTTTCTCCTTCGCTTGAGCCTACGCAAAACTTCAAAACCCGCATATCGCCGCTCGTAGCCACCTGTCTCTTTGCCACCGACATCGAAAGTCGGCATTGTCATGTCAAGGAGGATAACTGTAGGCTCGTCCAGCATTGCGCAACGAGCGGCGCTATTAAAGGAATTTCGTTCTAGTATTTCTGCATCGACAAGCTCCTGCATAACAAACGACTTGAGCTGCCGCATCTTATTCGGGTCGTCATCAGCGATTAGGAGTTTTCATTGCCGTCTCCATGGTACCTCGAGCTCAATGACCGCCTGAAATTCATTTGAATCGTGCCGCTGACAAAGACTCGATAATTGTCTAGTCCCATCTCATAGCACAAAATCTTGTGTAGCTTGCCGTATCCGCTCCCGCCTTCAACGCGTGAAGTCGCGAGCGAATGCTCGTCTGCGGTCATCTGATTTAGTCTCGCCGCTTTCTCCTTCAGAAGCTCTACGTCGATGGTGCTCGGCAATTCGTTCTTGCAGACCATCTTAATAACCGGCCCATTGGCAACAACCTCGATTGTCACGTTCGTCTGCGTCGATTCTGAGTGTTTCGCCGCATTATCAAGAAGTATGAAAAGCATGTCCCATAAAGCACGGAATTGGTTGCCAGGTACAGTAACGTCGTTATCCAAAATGACGTTTATCTCCAATCGCGAAGGCCCACAAAATTGCTTCGCCGCTTCTGTGCTAGCCTCTAATAGAGAGCGCAACTGACAGTCAGGCACATGTTTCTGCTCATCGAGTCTAAACCATTCCGAAATTGCTTTCAGTGCCATGGTCAAATGCGTTCCACAAGTTGTGAAAGCAGCACGAATAGGCATTGATTGATCATGCCCAATCACTGAATCGATTCGCTGCTCGCAACGCTTTATTGCCTCAAAGAGTTCAGATGAAAGAGCATTTTCTATAGTTGCTCTAACCTCCTTTAGGGCTTCGTCAGTGCGTTGCCATAACGCCTCAAATACTTTCCGAACCATGTCGGCTGGCGATTCCGCGCTAAGCGTGACTTCGTACAAGCAAACGAGCTGGTCTTCTGTGAACTCGAAATTGAAAAGCGCGCTACTTGATCCCGAGCTCTGTCGGATTTGAACCCATTCATTCCTGACTCGATAGATAATGCCATCAACGGTCGCCGAAAACTCTGCCAAGGCTTCGCTTAGGCCAATCGAATCATGCTCACTGCGACAAACTCGCCTAATCCAGAAATCGTTTTGCATATAACTTCCTGAGCTGTCTTTAAGCGTCACAAGTTGTTGCGATTCGAACGGTGCGCGGAGAGCCCCAGCTAGTGTTCCATGGCGGATTCGCTGGCTCAGATTAGCGTCTAGTCCGTACTTATTGCTGGATAAAAATTGTGTCTTCAGGTCCTCAAACACTTGTTTAAAAAGCCGAAACCCTTCGTCAATGATGAAGATCCTGCTATTGTCAATTTCCTCCATCAGGGCTTTTGTAATCTCGATAGTTTGACGAAGACTGACGTCTTTGAGCATGCCGAGCGTCATGCACCGAGTCGCTCGGTCAAGAATTGTCTTTGGAAGAGACTCGATGATTGCATCCGTATCCACGAAGATTCTTGACGCTCAGCATGATGTGTTAATTCACGAATAGCGAGAATCCTGCTGATTCAGCAATCTCCGCCTGGTCGATCTGCCGGTTCTCCGGGTCGTTCTCAATGAGCCATTCACAAAGGGAAATTCGCTCGAGGGCAATTTCGTCTTGGGATTCGAACCAAAACGATTCTGCGAGGACTTCGAAAGCGCACACGTTTCGAAGAAAGAATGAGAACTCCCGATTGTTAAACTGGCTCGAGTTCTTAGCAACTCTGATGGCTTTTGCAGGAACATGCAATTAGGAAGTCTTCGAATACGTCGTGGAGTCTTGAAGGTGATCTCTCGTATTCTAACTGTTGCGAGAGAAAATGGAGAATCGGCCATGCTATATCAGAACTGACTTCGTCATCACCACCTTCTGGATATTGTGTCAGTAATTCGATGAGCGTCGACTTTCCAATGATCTGCGGTCTTTCGAGGCTTGTCTCTACGATAAGCCTCGCGGCTTTAGAGAACTCATTCTTTGCTGTCAAACAGCGATAGAGGCCTGAGGCAGCTTCTGATTTCTCCCCTAGTGTAGACTTCCGCGTTCGCGTAAGACTTCATCATACTCGTGCGTCGCGGCATCATACAAACGCAACTGTTCGCAAACATTAGCTTCGTTTCGAAGCAGTCGCTTTTTTCGGAATATTGAGATCGATTTGAAGCTGGGTCGTGCTTGATCGAATCGCTATCTGGTTTGCCTTGAATAATGATACGGCTGCATTCGAGGGATGCAGTTGCTCAAGTGATTCTAGTTCACTGTACGCAGTAGGCGAGTCCTTGTAGAGAGACACAACGACTCGAGGGGTGAAGGCCGAAGAATGTTCGCGCATTCGCGACTCAGTACGTGGGTTTGACTCGTATGAATGCAATGCGTAGAACGCTCTAATTGCGTCAATTTCGAATCCATCCACAACTGGTAGCCGAGTCGCAACAAAAAGTTTCCAATGCAGAATTAATCTTGTCCTCGCGCGAGAAAACAATTGACAGATTGCTACAGATCTTGGCCGCGATTGAATCTTGACCGAAAGGGCACACAGGAGAACGCCTAAACGAAGGCTCGACTTTACAAATATCTCGTACGGCTCCAAGGTTTCTGGAGAATCAACTATCGCTTGTTCCGCAAACGAACGTGCATTTTCGTAATCACCAAGAGTGTAGAAGTGAATAGCTTGAAATATTTTTTGTTCCAAGGATGTCGCATCGTGTTGCGTCCGCGTTCTCAGTGCCTTTTTCAGGAAGAGGAATCTCGGGCAAATTATTGAGTCAGCTAACGCCTGGATAGCGTCTGACAGTCCGGGTTCTAGATCATTCGATTCTCGAAAAATCAGGTTTTCCAGGACCCGTGTGCTTACTATCAGCCTATCGCACAGCGAGTGACTTTCCTCGACATTTAATACATCTTCGAGATTTGCTATAGAGTTCCGTTTTGCAGGACTAACACGAAAAAATGCGCTTCTCGCAATGGGGTGAAAGTCGTCATTGAAGTCCAGGTGCGACTGGACGACGGCTTCGTATTCCACCGGCGCTAGCGCTGTCTCAACGCGCTCACTTAGGAAGGTTGCAAGTACTGCGATCCAATTTGGTGCCTCGGACGTGATGCGGTGTAGTGTTATCCGATTTCCTTCTATGCCCTCGGAGCATTCCGCTAAAAGAAGCTCGCTTTCAATCGCCCAAATCGATTTTCCAAAACGAAGTTCGGCTTCTGACAGCTGGACACGTGCTTTCGGGTAGTCTCCCGACACCATTGATCGCTCAAAGTCCCTGCGGAGAGAGACCCATTGTTCAAGCCTTTCCTTATGACGAAGAAAGATTGCGGTAAGCCACCTCAGTTCACTTGCCAGTTCGGTACATGGGCTTGTGTGCTTTAGCCTCAAAGACTTAAGAGCCTGAGGGAAAAGTTCGCCGACAAGACCTGCTGCTGACTGCGGCACCGACTCAAGCAAGTGTCGCACGTAGCTTACAGGTTGGTCTTTGAGCAGGATAAGCGAAATCGTGTCCGGCCTTATTCCGGCTAGAATGGGTGCAGAGAAAGGCCTAACACTGCGCCGACTCACCCCCTCTGGAATCCTGCGTATGGTTGCCGTTCGACTTTTTCCCATCAAGCGTCCGTCCTAAATTCTTGTTATTGAAAACACCCCTTCTCGCTCGTGATGGCCGAATTGCGGGCCAAAAGCACGTTGCTTACAGGGGACCTCCTTGCAGGTTGTCGTTCAGGCCAAAACAGATCGTCACAGACCTGAGCCTGGCGAACGCATGAGGGGCTGATGCGTTAACAAATGCACTAGTTTTCTACATTGTATCGCGAGACGCATTTACTGTCATTCCGAACGATGTCGAGTGTTCGAATGCATTCTCATCCGGACTCCGAACGAGAACTCTGTGTTAACTCTGGAGGCCCCCGAAAAGAGAGAGTCAGAGAGTTCGGGACCGATTTTTCGGTCGTTCGAACGCAACCTTGAAGGTTGCGTTCGAGAGTCGGAAATCTCTCTGCAAACAGAGAGCACGGCGGATTGGGCCGGCGGAACGCGAAAAGCGTTGGAAACCCGCGAAAAACTGGGTAGAAACGAAAAACGCCCAGCGGTCGATCTCTCGACGCCGGGCGTTAAGTCTTTTGGTCGCCAAAGTTAGAACTTTGACGAAAGCTCCTCCGGTAGGACTCGAACCTACGACCCGGCGGTTAACAGCCGCCTGCTCTACCAACTGAGCTACAGAGGATTGTGGTCGTGCAAAGCCGCGATGGGCTGTTTGGCAAATCTAACTCTACAAAACAAAAAATAAGGAGCCGGGCGGCTGAAATGATAACGATCGAAATCGTGCAGAATAATATGCGGCCATGTCAGCTCCTAAGGAAGTCATCAGATTACATCGGTCGCCGGGGACGTGCAAGACCAGATATGATGCGAACAACTAGCGTTTTTCTGACGAGGGTGGTGAGAATCGTTGTTAGTCTGTGTAGAATTGTCTGCCTACTCGCGAACGGTCGCAAGTATTTTCAATAGATCAATAAATTCGCTTCTGAGAATGACAAGAGCTGTAGGCGAGCTGTTCGCCGGGCAAATTTTTTTACTGGGAGAAATGCAATATGGGTAATCTCGATCGACGGACTGTCTTGCGTGGGGCTGCGCTGGCTGCAGCTGGTGTGGCGGTGACGGCAACTGGGGGACGAGTTACGCGTGCTGCAGCAGTGCCGGACGACAAACTGTTCGATATCTCACTGGCTCAGTGGTCGCTGAATCGCCAGTTTTTTGGTCGTCCAGGTGTCGAAAAACTGGATCCACTCAATTTTGCAACAATCTCGAAGAATGAGTGCGGGATTGAAGCGGTCGAGTATGTCAATCAGTTCTACAAGGACGTTGTCAACCAAGCCGGTTACGTGGAAAAATTGAAGAAACAAGCAGACGATGCGGGTGTCAAGAGTTTGCTGATCATGTGTGATGGCGAAGGCAACTTGGGGGATCCCAGTGCTGAAAAACGTAAGACAGCCGTTAAGAACCACGTAAAGTGGCTGGAATGGGCCAAGCACCTCGGATGCCATTCTATCCGTGTCAATGCGGCGTCGGATGGAAAGCTGAGCTACGATGAGCAGCAGAAACTGGCTGCAGATGGTTTACGCAATTTATGCGAAACGGCAGACCCCTTTGGACTGAATGTTATCGTCGAAAACCATGGTGGGATGTCGAGCCACGGTCGTTGGCTGCGAGGCGTCATGGAAATGGTCGATCATCCACGTGTGGGGACATTGCCAGATTTCGGCAATTTTCACATCAGCCGAGGCGGCGATTCACCGCTTGAATACGATCGCTATTTGGGAACCTATGAGTTGATGCCGTTCGCCAAGGGTGTCAGCGCCAAGTCCCATGATTTCAACGATGCGGGCGAAGAAATCCATACCGATTTCAAACGAATGTTAAAGATCGTCGTTGATTCGGGTTTCAAGGGATTTGTCGGAGTCGAGTTTGAAGGCGGCGGCGATTCGTTCAAGGGAATTGCAGCTACCAAGGCCCTGCTGGAAAAAGTACGCAATGAGTTGAGCTAGGACGCGTATAGCCCGTCGTCGACGTCAACCTGGGGTGCGCCGCGCCCCAGATGTCACGATGTCCACTGAATATTGTATTCGTAAACGAACTCACCCACGCGTCTGAGGCTGTCTGTCAATAAGTTGCCGAATTGGGATGTTGGTGGCAGCTCTCCGGTTTTGCACCGGACGACTCGCGCCGCTCCGCCAATTCCGCGCGACGTCGCTCAAAGAGAAGCAAGCCGCTTCATAGCGCGTGCGCGCTGATGGGCTTTTTGGCGAGCGATGGCCTGCTCGGGCTCGTCGGTTGGCATTTCATCAGCCGCTTTGAGTGCCGCTTCAGCGGTCTGTGTCGTAACTTCGGACATGGGGAGCAGGCTGTCCGTGAGTACAGAAACCACATTCGAAGAGACTTGAACAAAGCCACCTTCAATAAAATAACTATCCAGGCCTGATCCCGACTTGATGCGCAACACGCCATAACCCAGGCGACCAACGAGCGGACTATGGCCTCTCAGGATGCCCATCTCACCATCAAACATGGGGACGGTTACCGAGGTAGCTTGTACATCAAGCTCAGTCTTTTCGGGTGTGACGACTACGCACTGGAGTTCGCTCATGGTCGGTCAATTGCGTGGTGAATGGAAATGTTAACATCCGGAACTGGCTCGCGGCAAACTACTTGGCAGCGAGTTTCTTAGCTTGTTCTTCGGCTTGCTCAATCGAGCCGACGTACATAAATGCTTGTTCAGGCAGGTGATCCCACTTACCGTCGCAAATTTCTTCGAAGCTGCGGATGGTGTCAGCGATGGTGGTAATTTCACCAGGTCGACCGATAAACTTCTCGGCGACCAAGAATGGCTGCGACAAGAAGCGTTCAATACGGCGAGCACGATGTACGACCATCTTGTCCGCTTCACTCAATTCATCCACACCGAGAATAGCGATGATATCTTGCAATTCACGGTAGCGTTGAAGAATCGTTTGGACGCGCCGAGCGATGGTGTAGTGTCGTTCACCAACGTATTGTGGATCGAGAATTCGACTGTTCGAAGCCAGCGGATCGATGGCTGGGTAAATTCCCTTTTCGGAAATCGAGCGTTCAAGGTAAATAAACGCGTCCAACTGTCCGAAGGCGGTTGCCGGAGCGGGGTCAGTCGGGTCATCCGCCGGTACATAAACGGCTTGAACGGATGTGATCGCACCCTTCTTGGTCGACGTGATACGTTCTTGCAGAGCGCCCATCTCGGTAGCGAGCGTCGGTTGATATCCTACGGCTGACGGCATCCGTCCCAGGAGTGCGGACACTTCCGAACCCGCTTGGGAGAAGCGGAAAATATTGTCGACGAACAACAGCGTATCTGCCCCAGTCGTATCGCGGAAGAACTCGGCCATCGTCAGTGCTGCCAAGGCAACGCGAAGTCGAGACCCCGGTGGCTCGTTCATTTGACCAAAGAGCATGCAAGTCTGTTCGATAACCATGCGACCGGTGGTACCGATTTCGGTTTCTTGCATTTCTAACCACAAGTCGGTGCCTTCGCGAGTTCGTTCACCCACGCCAGCAAAAACGGAATAACCACCGTGAGAGCTGGCGATGCGCGCGATCAACTCAGTGAGAATAACGGTCTTGCCCAGACCGGCACCACCGAACAATCCGGCTTTACCACCCCGCACGAACGGCGTTAGCAAGTCGACGACTTTAATACCGGTCTCAAACAGCTCCGTGTTTGTGGACAGTTCGTCAACTTGTGGTGCATGGCGGTGAATGGGCCAGTAGTCGTCGGCTTCGACCGGGCCGCGTTGGTCTACGGGCTCGCCCAATACGTTGAAGACACGCCCCAGCGTAGCTTTGCCCACGGGCACCGACAGGGCCTTGCCGGTATCGACGCAATCCAAACCGCGTCGCAGGCCTTCGGTGCTACCAAGGGCCACGCAGCGCACGCGTCCTCCGCCCAGGTGCTGTTGGATTTCTCCAGTCAGGTTGATCGAGACACCCTTCTCTTCCGATTGAATCTTCACCGCGTTGTAAATCGGTGGCAGTTGACCATCGGGGAACTCAGCGTCGAAGGTAGAACCGATGACTTGAGTGATGCGTCCGACAAAATTGTTCGTGGCAGTCGACATTTTGAATGTTCCTCTTGAGCCGGAAAGGGCGGCCCCTTATCCGGCAAAAGCCTAGTGTTAATAGTTTGCGTAGAGTGTTCTTGAGCTTTACTACTGATTGATTATTTTTCGAGAGCTTCGACGCCGCCGATAATTTCCATGATCTCTTGAGTGATCTTGGATTGGCGAGCGCGGTTAAAGGTCATGGAGAGTTGTTTAATGATCTCACCAGCATTCTCCGTAGCACTCTTCATCGCGACCATCCGAGCGATTTGTTCGCTTACAGCAGCATCCAAGAAGCACTTGAAGAGCTTGGCGCGGAAGCTAGCCGGAACGACTTCTTCCAAGATGGATTCAGCGGAAGGCAGGAATTCGTAATTTTCTTGAGCTTGATTCAATGAGGTGGTTGCGACACTTTCCGCAGTCGCGGCGGGTTCGGTCTTGGGTTGCGCATAAGGCAACAAGGTTTCGACCACTGCGACCTGTTTTGAAAGGCTAACGAACTTAGTGTAAGCGATATCAAGGCGATCCATACGACCGGCGGTGAAGTCATCCATCAAGCGATCAGCGACTTTCGCTACATCGACAAACTTGGGCTCGTCTTCAAAAGTTGTGTAGGCGTGATCGACGCGCACGTTACGGAATTTCATAGCGTTGATGCCGCGTTTTCCACTGATTTCAAAGCGGACGTCGGCACCCAGTTCATCGAATTGTTTACGCTGAACCGTCGAGGCGCGGATGATGGAACCGTTGTAGCCACCACACAAGCCGCGGTTGCTGGTTAGCATCAGCAAGGTTGCCGTTTTGACTTCGCTGCGATCGGCTAACAAGGGGTGCGAGACCTCGAGGCCAGCGCCCGCCAAGTCACGTACAATTTGCGTAATGCGCTCGGTGTAGTCGTTAGCGGCAGCTGCCCGATCCATGGCTTTCTTGAATCGTGCCGTGGCGATCAATTCCATCGTCCGCGTAATTTTGCGGATATTGCGGACCGACTTGCGTCGCTTGTCGAGTTCACGAATGTTTGCCATGAGTCTCTTTTGCTGTTTTCTCTGCGGCTGGGTCGCCAGATGGCACCGAACGCCTTGGCGACTCTCACTACGTCATTAAACCGCTACATCGATTGTTGGGTCGATTGCTTAACTTGGCTTATAGCCCTTCTTGAACTCTGCAATACCAGCCTTGATTCCGTCTTCGACTTCTTGAGTCAAGTCTTTGGACTCTTCAAGCTTGGACATCACATCGCCCTTGCGATCACGCATGTAGGCGAGCAATTTGGATTCAAAGTCAGCAATATTCTCAACGGCCACGTCGTCCATATGCCCCCGCGTAGCAGCGTAGATACTGACGACTTGATCGTAGACGTTCATCGGCTGGTACTGCAACTGCTTCAGCAATTCCACCATGCGATAGCCGCGATCGAGCCGCGCTTGGGTGACTGGGTCCAGGTCGGTACCGAGTTGGGCGAAGGCCTCCAATTCACGAAACGAAGCCAAGTCCAAACGCAGACCGCCAGCGACCTTCTTCATGGCCTTGATTTGAGCTGCACCACCTACGCGAGATACCGAGATACCAGCGTTCATGGCGGGACGAATGCCTTTGAAGAACAAGTCAGGCTGCAAGTAAATCTGACCGTCCGTGATCGAAATCACGTTTGTAGGAATGTATGCAGACACTTCGCCTTCTTGCGTCTCGATGATGGGAAGGCTGGTTAGTGAGCCGCCGCCGAGAGCTTCGGAGAGCTTGGCGGAGCGTTCGAGTAGACGGCTGTGGCAATAGAACACGTCACCCGGGTAGGCTTCACGTCCAGGTGGACGACGCATCAGCAGCGACAACTGTCGATAGGCGACAGCCTGCTTGCTCAAGTCATCGTAGACGACGAGGGCGTGCCCGCCGTTAAACATGAAGTGTTCCGCCATAGCCGTACCCGAATAGGGCGCGATGTACTGCAGGGGAGCAGGAGTACTGGCACCGGAGACGATCACAGTCGTGTAGTCCATCGCGCCGTACTTGCGTAGCGTTTCGACTACGAGGGCAACCGACGAGTCCTTTTGTCCAACGGCCACATAGAAGCACTTAACGCCGGTACCTTTCTGGTTGATGATCGCGTCCAAGGCGACGGCGGTCTTTCCGGTCTTGCGGTCACCAATAATCAGTTCCCGTTGACCGCGGCCGATGGGCGTCATCGCGTCGATAGCTTTGATGCCCGTTTGTAGCGGCTCGTGAACCGGCTGACGCTCGGAAACGCCAGTCGCGATCACTTCGACCGGGCGTTGTTCGGTCGATTCAACGGGGCCACGTCCATCGAGTGGATTACCCAACGGGTCGAGCACACGACCGATGATGCCGTCGCCGACCGGCACGCTCAGCAACCGCCCCAGCGACTTGACTTCATCACCTTCATTGATGGTGAGGTAGTCACCGAGAATGATGATACCGACTGAGTTTTCTTCGAGATTAAAAGCCAGACCGATTACGCCGCTGGGGAATTGGACCATCTCACCGGCCATGACGCCAGAGAGACCGTACACGCGGGCGATACCGTCACTCACTTCGAGTACCGTACCGATCTCGCGGACGTCCATTTGACTTTCGAAAGTCTCGATTTCTTTTTGAATCACCGAGGCGATTTCGTCCGAATTGAACTTCATGCCCTACCTCGAAATATTTCTGTTATTGGTGAAAGTTGATTTGGTGTGTTGAATTTAGTTGGCCGCCACAGATGGGCGTCGGCCTGTCTAGGGCGAAAGCAGTGTTTCAAAGCGATCGCGAATAGCCTTTTGGACGCCACTGGCGACGCCAGTGCGGATCGAGTTCATTTTGCCGAGTATGCTGCCATCGAGTACTCGGTCACCGATGCGAATAACAATTCCGCCCAGCAGCGACTCGTCAACTTCTTCGATCAAAATTGCTTGCGTGTTGTAGACTTGACTGAGTTTATCGGCGATCTGCTTTCGCTGTTGGTCATTCAGCGGATGAGCTGACTTGACGTGCATGCGAGTCTTGCCCATCGCCTCTTCGCGCATCGTAGTCGCGGTGACTTGGATGGCCCGCAACGAGTCGATACGTCCACGACGGCACAGAATTTTGAGGAAATTCAGTAGCTTGCTGTCGACCCGACCGCTGAAGATGCGATCCAGCATGCCTTCCTTTTGCTCCTGGGAAATCCGCGGCGAGGCCAAGGCTTGTTCCAAGCGTGGATGCTGGCTCAAGCACTCGTTCACAACGGCTTCCAATTCGCTCACGATCGTATCGACCGAGTTGCCGGCAGAGCCTAAGAGTGCTTTAGCATACAGCGCGCCGACCTGTTGTTGGTCGACATCGAGTACGGTTTCTTGTGGTTGTTCGTCTGTCATGCTAGTTCGTTAGTTCTTGCTTGGGACCTTCGAAAGCATCTCTTGGATCAAACCTTGATGGTCAGCCGCTTTGACTTCCCGGCCAACGACGCGCTGTGCCAAGGACATGGCAACGTCGGTGGACTGGCTTGCCAATTCGCTTAATGCAACGCGTTTAGCCGCATCGATGTCGGCGACAGCGCGATCTCGCTGGTTAGCAGCTTCTTCTTGTGCGGCAGCAATCATTTTTTGCCCAGCGGCTTCAGCATCCTTCCGAGCCTCCGCCAAGATCCGCTGCGATTCTTCGTTAGCGCCAGCCAGCTTCGCTTCATACTCAGCTAGCTTAGCAGTAGCGTCGTTGGCAGCCTTCTCGGCACGAGCGATGTTGTCGGCGATACCACGTTCACGCTTTTCTAGACCTTCCATAATCGGCTTCCAAGCGACGGCCGTTAGACCAGCCAACAGCAACAGGAAAACAATCGCGCTGAAAAACGCCATATCGGTGCGAAACTCGATCAGCTCCCAGGTTGGCGGTGATATATTGCCGTGCGTGGGGTCATTCTCAAGGTGCAACTCGTCAGCGTGTCCGCTAGCCGCATCGCCTTTGCCTTCGGTGGCATGGCCATCCGGATGATCCGCAGGGTCCGCGTGCCCCTTCTCTTCGCTCTTCACTCCGCCGGGCGTCTCAGCGACGTCAGCATCCTTTTCAACTTCGGCGCCCGTGGTAGCCTTGGGGGCATCTGCTTCTTGGGCAAGGCTAGTACCAAGACTAAGGCACAGGCATGCCAGTGCGATCCAGATTGAAAGCGACTTCATATTTCCAAAACTCCACAAACCGAAACATCGGTCACTGAAACAAGAGCTATTCCGGAGCCCAAACGATCCGAGGCCTCGGTAGTAAGCATCGAGCCAACCCGAGCACAACGGCTCAACTGCACACGAATACGGCGTAGAACGCGAGACCTTCGATCAGAGCGGCGGCGATGATCATCAGCGTCTGGATCGTACCCGAAGATTCCGGTTGGCGCGCAACCGACTCAACGGCCCCCTTAGCTAGCAGGCCGATACCAATGCCAGCACCGATAACAGCCAGACCAGCGCCGACTTGCGGAGCAACACCGGTTTGAGCCGATGCGGGAGCGGCCATCAACATAGTAATGCCGACTGACCAAGCAACAGTACGAAGGACTTTAGTCACAGAAATGTCTCCTCAATGGATTCTGAAAGGTAAATGATCTGAAGGTCTAATGGTGGTGGGTCGCACTGCCAACAAAGAGTGCTGCCAACAAAGTGAAAACATAAGCTTGCAAGAAAGCAACGAAGAGCTCAAGGAAGCTCAGTATCGTCGTCCCAGCGAGCGCTACAAGTGAAAGTGCTGTCCATGAGCCGCTGTGCATCGTGGCCGCGCTCAGGCTAAATGCTAGTCCCATGATGCCCAGCAGCACCAAGTGACCAGCGGCCATATTCATCAAGAGTCGAACGGCCAAGATCACGTGCTTGATGAAGAGCGAGAAGAACTCGATCGCCCACACCATCGGCACGATGAACACCGCCAAGTAAATCGGTAAACCTAAATCGGGCACTAGGTTCTTCAAATAACCAACAACGCCAAACTGCTTGACGCCCAGATAAGTGCCGACGACGAAAATGACGAGCCGCCAAGACCCCAGTTAATGCAAGCGAGGCAGTTGGCGAACCGACCCAAGGTAACATCCCCATGAGGTTACAGCCGAGAATGAACATGAAAATCGTCCAGAACAACGGCATGAACTTGGGCGAGTCGTGCGGGTCAATCCCCTTCTCAACCACATCCGTCTTGATAAAGGTCACAAAGCTTTCGAGCAAGTTGGCGACACGGCCCTTCGGGGCACTGCCATCCTGAATCCGACCAGCCAACCAGCGAAAAACCAGCAGCACGATGATTGCTACCGCGACTTCGATGAGCATGTACTTGGAAATACCAAATCCCGATTTGGTCTCGTAGGCATTACGAAGTTCGGCAAACGGTTGCGGAATAAAGACTTTGCCGGAAAGATGGAAGTTATATTCCTTCAACTTTTCAGGTGACCAATCGCCTCGGGGAGACTCCATATAGGCATCCAGCTCTTGAGCATCATCCATGTCTCGACGGATCTTGCTCCACTGCTCTAGCTTGGCGTCGTCCCCATAAATTTTGACGATCCAGTCCATTTGTGCATCAGGGTGCTCGACCAAATATGCCTGCGCGGGATCGTTGAACTTTTCGTCGCGCGCGGCGGCCCACTTGCCTGCCTCTGCTCGCAACTCGGCCAATGCATCTTCGACGTACTGGTCAAACGGACGACCATGGCGGTGCGGGTCGGCATGCTGCCAATGCAGCCATGCATCTTTGGCATGCGCGAGCGCTTCTTTGTCAGCCACCAGTTCAGACAATTCGTCGATGAACTTGTCCGCTTCCCAGGATTGGTAGTCGGCGTCGTTCCGAACAGCCCACGCGCCCACGTTCTCAGCAATTTGCTCGGGCGAATCGTACTCGACGCGCCACAGCTTGCGCGGCACGTCAAAGTAGTAACTGTCCTTGATGTGTAGGATTGGGTCAGAAGCCATGGGAGGTCATTCTTCGAGATTCACAGGTGAGCTGCGGAGGGTCGATGGATGGGCTCATTCGCCCGTTCGACGTGCGTCGCGGATCAGGAGCCCAGATTCTAATAACAGCGCAACGAAATAACAGGCCAGTAAGCACCGGATGAAACAAATTCTTTCCATACCGTCGAACTTATTCATTATGAACAGCGCCGGCAGCATAATCGCCATCCTCCACGCCACCACAGCCAGTTGACGCGCTGCCGCATTGGATAATACGCTTCCAAACGCCAGTGGAGGTAGAGCGCCAAACAGAGTAGCTGCCACAGCCATCGCCGCTGGACGCAGAGAAATCTGCCCAGCGTGGCTAATTGTCGCAACGTATCCGAAGCTGGCTGCAAGCAGTACAGCCAAGGTGATGAGCGTCGATTGCATTACCATTGATATTCAATCCGGCTCGCGCCCTCGTGCTGTTTGTGGAATAGCTTTCGCTTTGTTTGGCCGGACTTCTACCTCCTCCTCGTCATCGAACGGAATGGGCTTTCCGCCAGCAGGTGGCGTCAATTTCTTCGAGAGAACTAAAAGGGCCGCTACAGCCACCACAATCCCCAACCCAAATCCAGCCGGCGTAAACATGGTTGTTTTTAGCCATCGATCGATCTGTACGCCGATCAACCCAGGCACAGCCATCAAGATGACGATCGCAATAGTTCGGGACAGCCACTGGGTGGCCTGTTGGATTAGTAGGGGGTTGCCGCGTATTTGCATGCTGACCAGTGTACCCGACTTTTTTTGCTTGCGGCGAGGGGCCTTGCTAGCGCATTCCTGCACACCGCGATCTATTCCTGAACGACGGCCAAAAATGCCCCAAGCGGTGAGTTGCTTCCTGCGAAAGCAATGCCGCAGATCTTCATCCGAAATCCAACGGACTGCTGTGTCCCGACACGGCTTCCCCAACGGAGTGCTGTGTCCTGGACACGGCTCAACGGAGGGCTGTGTCCCGGCACGGATTGGCCCACAAGTGGAGTGCTGTGTCCTGGACACAATGGAGTGCTGCCCCCAGGCACTGGGCACGCATACTCGCCAAGTAATGCGCAATGCCCAATGAAACACCGGAAGCACCGAGAACCCATCGAGCTCCCTGCAACTGATGTCGAATTGACACCACCAGGCCAGGCACGCAAGTCAATACGACATCTTCCGCTGGCTCGTAAGTTGGAAACGCGGGCTGAGTCAAGAAATCGCAAGTCCTTACAAAACAAGGGCTTATAACTCTTCCTGAGAGCTGGCACAAGAATTGGCGAGTGAATTGCAAGCTTAATTGCTCCAATCGAAGTCAACGGACTTTGGCACGCAAAGCAATTAATCAGGAGTTCTTACCATGCACAGAGCCTTACTTACTCTGGGGATTGTTTTAATGGCCGGAGTTGCCCAGGCTCAGTGGCCGGGTTTTCCGGGGTCGGGTTTTCCGGGGCCAGTCCCACCTGGTCTATCCATGCGTCCGCCAGCGCCAGTGCCGGTACCGGGATTAATTGTCGCGCGGACTGTGGTTGAAGATCCCAACCCTCACTCGCCGCTACATTGTGCGGCAGAGAGGTTCCACCAATCAGTGCTCGAGTTTCAAGCAGTCGCTGGCAACTTTGCTCCCTCGCCAACCGAGAAACTTCTGGCGAATAACCTGGTTCCCAAGTCCTGCAGCTTAGTGGATGCGACGGAGTGCGGCGTGCCCTGGGCGACGACGATGTGCGAAGCTCGTGAGGCTCAAGCGTATTTATCGCTGGTTGATAGCCGCGTATCGCAGTACTGCGCCGCACAGCTTCATCCCGAATTTGCGTTGGGCTGGCAGTGTGTGGTAGAGAGTTGGACAGACGTCGTAGCGCACCTGAGCGCTCCAGCGACTTTGCCGGAGCACCGAGCCGCACGGTCTGCGGTGCCTGTGCCGATCCTCGAGCCGTCCCCCGTCGCACATGGGAGACAAGATACACGTTTCCAAAATCGCGAACATGATTACAGCAACAGTTTGCAACGACGGAGTGTTTACAAGCACGACGAACCGCATCGCCAGATTAGTCGAGCTGAGGAGTTCGCTCGATCTAGCAACTACGCGCGTGCTTACCCGCAGTCGCAATTCGATGCTTACGGCTATGACCGCTACAATATCCCTGGCGCGGAATCGGCGCGTGGTGAGTTGGGCGCGGTACTAGTTAATACGATCCTACAGCGGCTGCTAGAACGTTAGTTCAAAGGGTCGGGAGTATCGCTAGGAGAATTCAGTACCGTCCTGTTTTGAGCGTCACCCTCTCAAGGCTATCCTATTATTTTTGCGGGGAATTTTAGTGTTCGGATGGATTCGTCATCGGCGGCGGCAGAGGCTAATGGCCCTGCCGTTTCCTACTAGTTGGAATGCTATTCTTAAGCAGTGCGCGAGCTTTTTCTGGCATCTGGACGAAGCGGATCAAGCTCGAATTCGGGCTCGGATTCAAGTCTTCGTGCGTGAGAAGAACTGGGAGGGCTGCGGCGGGCAGATCATGGAGGATACGCAGCGAGTGACCATTGCTGCTCAAATGGCGCGAATGACTCTCGGTTTGCCAGACGAGTGGTTTGATGCCGTGCGATCAATTCTGCTCTACCCAGACACCTACGTCGCCAAGTCGCGAGACATGCTGGGCTCGACTCTGGTAGAAGGGAACTCGGCGCGGCTGGGCGAGGCCTGGTATCGCGGCCCCGTGATCCTGGCCTGGGCCGATGTGCTAGCCACCGCGCAACATCCCCAATTCCCTCGCAATGTCATCATTCATGAATTCGCACATCAACTGGACATGCGCAACGGGTCGCATGCCGACGGCGTACCAGCCATTGAATCTGCAGCAGTGGCGGAGCAATGGTTAGCCGTCCTGAATCGTGAATTCCAACGATTAACTACACTTTGTCAATCTGGTACTCCGAGTTTGTTGGACTGCTATGGGGCAACCAATCGAGCCGAATTTTTCGCAGTTGCATCGGAAGCATATTTCCAGCAGCCCGGGGCTTTGCAACACCAGTGGCCTGAACTCTTTACGCAGCTCCACGGGTTTTATCAGCGCGTACCCTAAGCTTGGCTACGGCGATCCTTGTTTTCGAGGTACAATCGAACTCTTCTCAATCAGGTACGCGTGTGTGAGCCAACCATGCATAAAACTCGACCAGGTGGTCAGGCATGACCGAGCCGCAGCGCACTACTCGCAACATCGCAATTGTCTCAGCGGCTTCGTTCGCGCAGATCGTCATTCAGTTTCTGTTTCAGCGCGTCTTGGCTCGCATCTACGGAGCTGATGCAGAAGCTGATGCACTCGCGGCTGCCTTAGCCTTGCCAACGATGTTCGCAGCAATGGTCACCGGTTCGCTGGGCTATGTGTTGGTTCCCGAGCTGGTAGCCAGATTCAGCGAATCGGCGGGCGAAGGTGCAGAGGGGCGTGGTGGTTGGCGTATTGCCGCACTGGTAGGTTTATTGACCAGTGGCGTCAGCTTGGCCATCGCATCGCTACTGTACGTCTGCGCTGCTCCGATTTGCCGATGGTTATATGGCGACCTAAATGCCGATACTCTGCAGATGACCGTGCAGCTACTGAGAATCCTGAGCGTCCAGGTGTTGCTGACGGGGTTGGTCAGTTGGTCTCATACCGTTCATCACAGTCGTCACAGCTTCTTGGTTCCAGCGCTGGCGGGTGTCAGTGGTACGCTCGCTACTCTGGCGTTGGCACAGTTGTACGGGGAAGAGAATATTGCTGCAGTGGCGTGGGCAATCAACCTCGGATCGGTGCTATCGGTCGCCATCCAGATTTGGCCATTGCTACCGGGGCTCTTACAGCGCAGCGACATGGCGGCTTGGTCGCAAGACTACCCGCGGCTAATGCGCATGTGTGGATTGTTATGGCCGCTCCTACTGGGGGCGATGTTCATGCGCATCGACCCGGTGGTAGATCGTGTGCTCGCTGCACAGTTGGCTGCCGAAGAGCCAGGGGCAATTGCCCATATCAACTATGCTACTCGCATCGCCATGGCACTGTTAGCCATTGGCACCAGTGGACTTTCGGTGGTGGCTTTTCCACAACTGGCGGGCCGACTCGAGCGAGAGGGGCAAGCGGGCTTTGCAGACCATTTCGGATTGGCGTTTCGGCGATTGATTTTGTTGGTCGTACCGATCGCGATTGGCTTCAGTATATTTGCGGTTTGGATCGTCCGCGACCTGTTGCAGCAAGGGGAATTCACGAGCGACGACACGCGAGTCGTGGCGGGATTGATTGTGGCCATGATGGGGATGTTCGTGGGTGCCAGTTGTGGCGACTTGTTGGCCCGTGGCTATTATGTGTTGGGAGATACCAAAACTCCCACGCTAATCGGCTCGGCATCGATCCTAGTCGGACTAGCGTTGAAAGTCTCAATGTTCTATTGGCTAGGCATCTGGGGGATTGCGCTATCGATTTCAATCTACTTAGTTGTTGCGGCTATCGTCATGGCTTGGCACTTGGCTCGGCAGACGACCGAGCCGTTGTTCAGCGGTAGTTTGACGTCGCTCATGCAATCCCTGGTTGGTGCGCTGGTCGCTTGCGGCATCAGTTGGTTTGTCTATGAATTTGGTTGGGGAAAAACGTGGGGCGCTGCCCCTGCAGGAGCGTTATCCTATTTGGGAATACTAATCATGATTCGCAATCCTGACGCGTTGTTACTGGTCCAGCGTATGCGAAGGCACTGGGTTGAGGTGAATCGACAATGGCGGACGAAGAAGTTAAAGATGAATCACCGATTCTGATCAAGGGGGCTCTGCCGCTGGTTGACCTGCATGCACAGCTCGAGAATCTAGCGGACGACACAAGCGTGCAGTTGGAAGTGGACGAACCGTTCCATGGCTTCGGCGCTGGCCTCGATCAAGCTTTGACGATCGCTATCGCTGGTAATGTAGGCGATTTCGCGTTCTTGCTGAGTGAACGTGCGCACTATGACGTGGCAGGAAACGCCGGGCGTTGTTGTGGACACTCGTTCGCGTCGGGAAGCGTTTTGGTGCATGGCAGCGCAGGCGACTGCCTCGCCGCCTTTGCCACAGGTGGTTTCATCGCTGTACACAACAACGCAGCGGATCGTTGCGGAATGGAGTTAGCGGGAGCCGATGTGTTTGTCAGACGATCGGTGGGCGACGACGCAGGTTATCGAATGCGTGACGGCGCTTTGGTACTGGGTAACGGCGCTGGTGAGAATGTCGGTCGCGAAATGACGGGTGGGTTAATATTCATTCGTGGTGACGTAAAATCCACGGCTCCTCACGTGCGTCCGGCGCGTATGAAAGACGCCGAAGCGTTGCGACTCAGTTTGTTCTTGGCTAGAGCTGGTATTAAAGGCGGTGGTGCCGATTTCAAAGTCTATCGCCCAAATCCTCTATCCCGCCCTTAAGAATCCCTATCCACCTCGAGAAGCAGTTGGTCCGTTCATGCATAGTCTTTTTGATGAATTGAGCTTTTCCTGCGCCGCATTGCCAATCAACACTTCCGCTGCAGAACTAGATACGACATTTACCATACCGACTATGGGCTCCCAAAGACGCTTGCAAGTGGGTATGCCATGGTTTGTTCGCCATCCCAAACCCAAGTGGTTGGGAAAGCAATGGCCTGTGCTGTGCGGGTTACTGCGGTCGGCTGGCATTCCCATTTATGGCCCAGTTGAACACTTGGCTGATGTACCAGCCGCCAGTCTGCCGCTACGTTTTGCGACGCGCCAAAACGCAAGTCCTTTTAACTCGCTGGAAATGAAAACTGCCGATGCGCTTGAAATTTGCTTGCGACCAGAATCGGACGAAGCGGCTTGGTCATGGCCCAGCGAGTTCGGTCAAGTCACGGATCTAGCGAACTTTGTCCAAACCGTTCGCGTGGCTGCTGGCGGTAATACGCCCATTGGTGTCAGTTTGCCGGTTGGTGCTGCAAACACTGACCTCGAAGCATGTCTGGCCGCGCAAGTTGATTTCTTGACGTTCGTAGCCGATCCCAACCTCGACGATGAAGCAGTCTTGATCGAAGGACTAACGCGCGCTCGTCGACGGATTGAACAAGCGGATCGAGCGCTGCCAATTCTGCTCGTTGCTCACCCACGCGATGTAGGTCAGTGCGTCAAACTATTGGCACTTGGCGCATCGTGCCTGAGCATCGATTCGCTACTTGAATCGACCGTCGATACGCGGCCAGCCCAACCGGTCTCCGCCGGAGGCATGCTCAGCGGCATCTCTTTGCCCACCCCCCAAACCGAGCCTTCACTGGCTAAAACAGAAGCATTACTTGATACGCTAGCCAACCAGCTTCGGGCGTGCATGCAACGAACAGGAGCCCATGATCTAGCTGCCTTCCGAGCTAATCGACTGCGCTGCCTCACCGATCACTTGAGCCAGTTGTCTGGGCTGACAAAGCTAGGTCATCATCCAACCTAAGCTGTTCTTGAAAAGGCATCTGGCGCGCGCGGGTGCCATTCGGGTCGCCCCCTTATAAACAGTGGACCGATCTAAACAGTAGACCGCTTAGCGGTTACGCTCGGTAAACTAGGGGCACTGCATAAAAGAGAGGGCTTGGTATGATCAGAGTGGATTTGAGCGTTAATACGTCCGAACCATACAGGGAGTCTATTGTCAGCTTGATGGGACAATGATTTCGGCAAGTTCCTGGCTGGAACTGGCAGTTGGTTAACAATAACGAAACCGTTCACGAATTTGGCGTCGACAGGAAAGGGTCGGTAGTCTTTTCAGCAACGCGACGGATGAGATGCCGCTGGTAGGAACACGTGGTTTCTAATTGGCGAACGATTTAGGCTGAAAAGACTCCCAACCCTGTCACACAAGCCGACACATCGTGAACGGTTACACAATAACAATGGTTTTTATTCCAAAGTACCGCGATGGCTACTGACATTCGCTTAAAAGAGCAACTCCCGAATTTGACGTCCCAAATTGTCGCGTCCTATACGGCGGACGATCGTATCAATCACTTGGGACACTGTCCGTTGCCGAAGTATGAGGTCATTGAGACGATTTTGGAGGACATCAAAGATGTGCTCTACCCGGGCTTTCGTCGTCGCGAGGGTTTGCACCGCGGCAACGTCATGTACCACGTCGGCGATTTGATCGACAAGCTGCACGATCGCTTGACGACCCAAATCGGGCGGGCTCTGCATCACGATGATCGCGTTCACAACCGAGTTAGCGACTGCGAAAACCAGACGGACTATGAAGCGAAGGGCCAAGCGATTGCAATCAGCTTTTTGCAGCGTATTCCAAAGCTACGTAATGTATTGGCCACGGATGTCGAAGCTGCTTTCGACGGCGATCCGGCGGTCAGCAGTCGAGACGAGATCATCTTTTGTTATCCAGGGCTCGAAGCGATTACCGTCTATCGTATTGCCCACGAGCTGCGTCGGCTGGGAGTTCCGTTCATTCCGCGGATGATGACGGAAAGCGCCCACACGTCCACCGGAATCGACATTCACCCAGGCGCGACGATTGGCGAATTCTTTTTCATCGACCACGGCACGGGCGTCGTGATCGGCGAGACTTGCGAAATCGGCTCGCACGTGAAAGTCTACCAAGGCGTGACGCTGGGTGCATTGAGCTTTCCAACAGACGCCGATGGCCAGTTGATTCGTGGCCAAAAACGACATCCGACGATTGAAGATCGCGTAGTCATCTATGCCAATGCCACCATCCTTGGTGGTCGCACTGTAATCGGTAACGACAGTGTAATCGGTTCCTCTGTCTGGATCACCAGCAGTGTCGCGCCGTACACGACGGTAGTGCTCGAGAAACCGAACCTACGAGTTCGCAGTGGCATTCCAGATGATATGAAACCCGATGCCAATTATCAGATTTGATAAACCATGACATTTACACGTACCGACAGTATCGCCTCGTCCGTGCTGGTTATTGAGAGCGACCCATTGATGTTGACCGCCATGGGTTCGGTTATGAACATGCAGGGGCACAGAACCACGCTGGCTCGGACGGAAGAAGTTGCCATGCAAGCGATTCTGGCTGGGCAGTTCGATGTCATCATATTGTCAATTGACGATGTCGACACAGGCTGTGCTTTTGCGGGTCGACTAAGGGCGAGCGCTAGCACGGGTGAGGTGCCCGTCATTTTTCTAGTGACGCAACATACGGCTGCGGACAAGCAACGTCTGGCAGGGCACGGCGGAGTCTTCAGCATGCTCAAGCCCATCGATCCCTATGGACTGATCGAGCTGGTTGAAAAAGCTCTATGGATGCCTCACATCGCCAAAGCTCGCATCGGGTCGCCGAACGTGCTTCAGAGCCGACAGAGCGACTGGCTACGGCTGTGAAATTGCAAGCCAACGAATCGCCTATAGAGATGTCAGCGAGTCTCGGAGAGATGTCAGCGAGATTTCAGCGAGTCTCGGAGAGACTCGCCTACGTGTTATTTCTATTTGCTGAGCAAGTGGTGTTTAGCTGCAGCCCATGGAATTGCCACAGTTGTGGCAGAGGTAACAGTTACCGTTGCGAACGGTGATTGAGCCGCAGTTATCGCAGCTTGGCGCATCGGACTGAAAGCCAGCGAACTGCGAATCCCGATTAGCCGATTGACCACTAACGTTCGGTTGGGCTAGAGCGACACCGGCCCGCTGCAAGCTCTCGGCGTTGACGGCGCCATTGGGGCTGCGATCATATCGAGCCGAAGTGAATACCTCGGCATGCTCGGTCGCACCATTGCCATCGGCGCGGATGGCATTCATGGCTTGCTCACCGCCCACAGCCACCGCACTGGCACCTTCACCGTGGCTTTGTCCAGCTGAGGCTTCGCGGAAGCCAGCCAAGAACGTTACGCCCATCCAGCGGAAAATATAGTCGACCACGCTCTTGGCGATGCGCACATCTGGATTGGTTGTGTGCCCCATGGGCTCAAACCGCGTGTGGCTGAATTTGTTGACCAACACTTCGACGGGAACGCCGTACTGCAACGACATCGAGATGGCGGTGCCAAAAGCATCCATCAAACCGCCCACGGTGGAACCTTCTTTAGCCATGGTAATGAATAGTTCACCGGGACGTCCATCGGGATAGAGGCCCACGTTCAAATAGCCCTCGTGACCGGCGATGTTGAACTTGTGCGTAATCGACTGTCGTGTGTCCGGCAATCGCTCACGGCGAGGCTTGTAAACCACCTTAGCTTTGGCCGCGTCAGCGTCCTTTTGCGTCTCGCTCTTGGTACTCAACGGCTGGCTCTGCTTGGAACCGTCGCGATAGATTGCGATAGCTTTCAGACCTAATTCCCAACCCCAAAAATATGCGTCGGCGATGTCTTTGACGGTTACGTCGGTGGGCATATTGACGGTCTTGGAGATTGCACCGGAGAGGAACGGTTGTGCTGCCGCCATCATCTGCACGTGGGCTTGCCACGGAATGCTCCGCGTACCCTTCGCCGGTTTGAACGCACAATCAAAGACCGGCAAGTGATCATCGTTGACAAATGGAGCGCCTTCGATCGTATCGTTCTCATCGACATACTCGATAATGGACTGAACCTGTTCGGTCGAGTAGCCCAGCGTCTGCAAACCGAGTGCGACCGAGCGATTGACGATCTTCAACATCCCGCCTCCGGCCAGCTGCTTGTACTTGACCAAAGCGATGTCTGGTTCGATGCCGGTAGTGTCGCAGTCCATCATAAAACTGATCGTGCCGGTTGGGGCCAACACAGTCGCTTGGGCATTGCGATAACCGTAACGCTCGCCGAGTTCAACAACTTTGTCCCACAGTTCGCGAGCAGCCTGTTTCAAGTAGCTCGGGCCTGCGTCATTAATTTCGTTAACGGCTTCACGATGCTTCTCCATGACACGCAGCATCGGCTCGCGGTTGTTTTCGAAGCCCGCAAAAGGTCCGACCACACCAGCCATTTCGGCACTTGCTAGATTACCTGCACCATGCAACAACGCCGTCAATGAGCCGCAAATGCTGCGGGCTTCGTCGGAGTTGTAGGGCACGCCGGCGGTCATGATCAAGCTGCCCAAGTTCGAATAGCCTAAGCCAAGCGGCCGGTACAAGTGGCTGTTCTCGGCAATCTCCGCCGTGGGATAGCTGGCGTGCCCAACCAGAATCTCCTGGGCGATAAAGTACAATCGGCAAGTGGCAGTAAAACGCTCGATATCGAACGTGCCGTCCTTCTTGCGGAACTTCATCAAGTTGATGCTGGCCAGGTTGCAAGCCGTATTGTCTAAGAACATATACTCTGAGCAGGGGTTGCTGGCGTTGATGCGTCCGGAATTGGGACAAGTATGCCAATCATTGATTGTGGTGTCATACTGAACGCCTGGATCACCGCAGTGCCAAGCACACTCGGCCATGCGTTCCAGCACTTCGCGGGCACTGTAGGTCGGTGGTGTGCCAGTCGCCTTTTCGCTGACCCACGTTGTCGTCCACTGCTGCTTGTCGCGGACTGCCGCCATGAAATCGTCGGTCACGCGGACCGATAGATTGGCGTTTTGGAAAAAGACCGACGAGTACGCTTCGCCATTAAAGTTCGATTCGTAGCCTTCGCGGATCAACGCGTGAGCTTTCTTCTCTTCGTTCCATTTGCACTCGATAAACTCGAGCACGTCCGGGTGGGTGACCTTGAGCGATTGCATCTTCGCCGCTCGTCGCGTTTTGCCACCGCTCTTCACTACGCCAGCAATCGAGTCGTACACTTTCATGAACGAGAGTGGTCCAGACGGAGTACCGCCACCAGAGAGCTTTTCGCGCGAGCTGCGAATCGTCGATAGGTCGGTCCCGGTGCCACTTCCAAACTTGAACAACATCGCCTCGCTGCTAGCCAGACGCATGATGTCTTCCATGTTGTCACCGACGCTTTGGATGAAACACGCCGAGCCCTGTGGGAATTCATACGGGTTCTCAGGCTGTTCGACTTGCTGCGTCTCCGGATTGTAATTCCACGTACACTTGGAACCGGTTACGCCGTACTCTTGAAACAAACCAACATTAAACCAAACTGGCGAGTTGAATGCGCCATACTGGTGCAAGCACAGCCAGGATAACTCGCGATAGAAACACTCGCCGTCCTCGGCGCTGGCAAAGTATCCGTCAGCAATACCCCAGTCGGTAATGGTACGAGTCACGCGATGGATCAACTGGCGAACGCTGTTCTCCCGCTCGGGCGTGCCAGGTTCTCCGTAGAAATACTTGCTAACAACAACATTAGTAGCCAATTGGCTCCACGTTTCGGGAATCTCACAGTCGGTCTGCTCGAAAAGCACTTTGCCACTCTCGTCCTTAATGGCCGCGCTGCGTACTTCCCAACCGACCGTCTCAAATGGGTCGTTGTTGGTAGGGCAGAACATCGACTCGACCTTCAGACCTCTCTGCGCATGCTGCTTGGCAGCCGCTTTGGACGTGCTGCGTGGTTTGGATCGACCTGATTTAACGCCTTTATGCTTGCTAATTTGACTGTCGCCATCCGTTTTAAGCTCCTAAGCTTTGAAAAGCTGAAAAGTAGGCTCTCCGCCCACTCTAGACTCCTGGTACCCCATCGAAGCCACCGCAGACTCCGGATACGAAAAGACGTGCAGAGACGAAACCTCCCAATGTAGAAGCGGCCGCAAACCACTACCTGTAGTATATCGTGGATCAGCAGGCACTACATATAGCACTTTTCGCAGAGTTTAAAGAAACTTCACAACTTGTCAAATTTCGAAGAAATCGCGGTCGCAAGTCGCCAGCCAGCCACAACTTGTAGCAATTTTGTGGATCACCACCGTCTTGCCTGCCATTGCAATTGTTAAGACGTAACTTAATTCCCAATAAGGATTTATGAAGATTCAAAGAAGATCCCAAGAATGCCTGTCCGTCGGACAGTTTTGCAAAGTTTTTTGATAGCAAAACGCCGTCGGTGACACACTGGGATAGATGGGGGGTTTGGGTAAATGCGAAACTGGAGTTTTTGGACTGCGGCGATTTATCGCCGCTTTGGTATGGCGGTGAGTTGGCGGTGAGTCGGCAGCGTAAGTGAACAAGCTGTGGGTTGGCTCGAAGGTGGCCGGGACGGTCGGTTTTACGCTTAATCGCTGGCATGGGAAAGCCCGACGAGTCGGAGCAGTCCAAAGTTTGGACTGCGGCGATTTATCGCCGCTTTGGTAGGGCGTTGAGTTGGCGGTGAGTTGGCGGTGAGTTGGCAGCATAAGAGAACAACCTGTGTGTTGGCTCGAAGGTGGCCGGGACGGTCGGTTAAAGGGTCAATCGCTGGCATGGGAAAGCTCCGACGAGTCGGAGCAGTCCAAAGTTTGGACTGCGGCGATTTATCGCCGCTTTGGTAGGGCGGTGAGTCGGCGGTGAGTCGGCAGCGTAAGAGAACAAGCTGTGTGTTGGCTCGAAGGTGGCAGAGACGGTCGGTTAAAGGGTCAATCGCTGGCATGGGAAAGCTCCGACAAGTCGGAGCAGTCCAAAGTTTGGAGTGCGGCGATTTATCGCCGCTTTGGTAGGGCGTTGAGTTGGCGGTGAGTTGGCAGCGCAAGAAAACAACCTGTGTGTTGGCTCGAAGGTGGCGGAGACGGTCGGTTAAAGGGTCAATCGCTGGCATGGGAAAGCTCCGACAAGTCGGAGCACTCCAAATTTTGGACTGCGGCGATTTATCGCCGCTTTGGTAGGGCGTTGAGTTGGCAGTGAGTTGGCAGCGTAAGAGAACAAGCTGTGTGTTGGCTCGAAGGTGGCGGAGACGGTCGGTTAAAGGGTCAATCGCTGGCATGGGAAAGCTCCGACAAGTCGGCGCAGTCCAAAGGGTCGGAGCACTCCAAAGTCAGCGCGCAAAACACTACAATGGCGAAATATTCAACGATCAAGAGAACGAAATTTGCAGCTACAGGAGTTTAATTGGCTATGCAACTGGATATGCGACCGCAACCTTGCTTCTCGATACTAACGGGAAGATTTCAAAGTTTCTTGCACTTGTGTGCGTTTTGGCTGGTGGCGACGACTGCCACTGCGGCGCAGCCCAACATCGTGTTTATTCTCGTGGATGACTTGGGGAAGCACGATTTGAGTTGCGAGGGCAGCACGTTCTACGAAACGCCAAATATCGATCGAATTGCCAGCCAGGCCATGCGGTTTACTAACGGCTATTCCGCTTGCCAAGTCTGCAGTCCTTCACGTGCGTCGATTCAAACGGGAAAAGTCCCACCGCGGGTGCGGATTACCGACTACATCGCTCCGAATGGAAACACGCAGCCCGACAAGTGGAATCGCAATACGCGACTGCTGCCAGCGGCCTACGATCTTCAATTGGCGCTGGAGGAAACGACGCTTGCCGAAGCGTTACAACAACTGGGCTACAGCACGTTTTTTGCCGGCAAGTGGCACCTTGGGGGCGAAGGTTTTTCACCCTCAGAGCAGGGATACGAGGTGAATCAGGGCGGCTACGAGTATGGCACACCTCCTGGCGGTTTCTTTTCGCCCTATCGCAATCCCAAGCTGACGGACGGCCCACCGGGTGAGCAATTACCGCTGCGACTCGGGCGTGAAACGGCCAAGTACATCGCCGCTCAAAAGGACAGCGACCAACCGTTCTTCGCCATGCTCTCGTTCTACTCCGTGCATGCGCCCATTCAAACCACGCAAGAGCTATGGCACAAGTATCGCAACAAGGCACAATCCATGGGGTTGATTGTCGATCGCCCGCGATTCGTCTTCGATCGCACCCAGGAGGTTCGGCAAGTGCAAGACAATCCGTTGTACGCTGGCATGATGGAATCACTTGATACGGCCGTTGGTTATGTGCTGGAGTCGCTCGCGGAAACCAAGCAAGCGGACAACACCATCGTAATATTTACTTCGGACAACGGCGGCGTCTCGTCTGGCGACGGCTATGCCACAAGTTGTCTGCCGATGCGCGGCGGCAAGGGACGCCAGTGGGAAGGCGGCATACGTCAACCCTACTATATTCACTGGCCTGGGGTGACGACCGGCTCGGACAACGATGCACTTGCCAGTGGTATTGATTTCTTCCCCACGTTGGTTGAGATTGCTGGCGGCACCACGACCGACTCTCAAGTCGACGGAATCAGTCTTGTGCCAGCCCTTAGGGGCACGGAAATGTCAAGCCGTCCCCTTTACTGGCACTATCCACACTATGGCAATCAAGGTGGTGAGCCGTCGTCGATCGTACGCGATGGAAATTGGAAGCTAATTCACTACTACGAAGATGGACGCGATGAATTGTATGATCTATCTGTGGACATCGGCGAGCAGCATGATCTGGCTGCGCAACAGCCGGAACAGGTGGCAAGGTTGAAGCAACAGCTCAATCAATGGCTACGGGACGTTGAAGCTAGATTCCCGACCGAGAACCCCCAGTTCAATACAGAAAAAAATGCGGCGGCCTTGCAGCAAGCTGAATCGCGGACCCAAAACCGCAGTCGCGAACATGCCAGTTTCTTGCAACCCGATTTCACACCACGTGGCGGTTGGTGGCAAGACAAGCACAAATGAGACTTTTCTGTCTAACTCCCAACTGTCAGGCCCCGAGCGACGGTGTTTATGTCCTCCGAGTTTCCTGCTCAACCAAGCCAACCACCTGCCGCAACATGCGACAGGGCGGCGGCGATCCTAAGAGAAGTATTTGGTTTCGCAGACTTTCGCGCTAGCCAGCGCGCGGTCATCGAACGTGCGCTGCGGGGACAGCATTCGCTGATGATCATGCCGACCGGTGGTGGCAAGTCGCTGTGCTATCAAATACCAGCGCTGGTCGCGGCCCGCGATGAAAACTCGCTCCCTGGTTCGCTCACCTTGGTCTTGTCGCCATTAATCGCATTGATGAAGGATCAAGTCGATTCCCTGGTCAGCCGGGGCGTCGTAGCAACGTTCGTCAATTCGTCTTTGACTGGCGACGAGAGACGAGCCCGCTATGCGGCGATCGGCAGTGGCGAATACGAGATCGTCTACGTCACGCCAGAACGATTTCGCAAATCAGAGTTTTGCGCCGTTCTGCAGCAGCGCCAAATCGTACTGCTGGCTGTCGACGAAGCGCATTGCATTAGCCAGTGGGGCCACGATTTCCGCCCGGACTATACGCGCGTTGCTGAGATCCGTCAGCAGTTGGGCAATCCGACCACGCTTGCCTTGACGGCTACAGCGACGCAGGAAGTGCAACGTGACATTGTCCACCAGTTGGGGCTGCAACCGACAGAAGTTAAAATATTCCATGAAGGTATCGAGCGTCCGAATTTGTCGCTCGACGTTGCCGAAGTCTGGGGTGACGACGATAAACTGGAGCGCATTCGACATGTTTTTGAAGCGACCCCCGGTGCTGGCATCATTTACTTTACATTGATTAGCACGCTGGAAAGATTCAGCGAGTTTTTTGATTCCCAGCGATTGCCGCACTTGGTATACCACGGCGAACTGGCAAGAACAGTTCGTCGCCGAATTCAAGAGCAATTCATCGAAGAACCGGATTGGCTCGTCTTAGCGACGAATGCCTTTGGCATGGGTATCGACAAGCCCGATATCCGTTTTGTGATTCATGCCGATCTGCCCGGTTCGCTGGAGGCTTACTATCAAGAGATTGGGAGGGCCGGCCGCGATGGGCTGCCTGCCGCATGCTTGCTGTTGTACGACCAAGCCGATTTAGCGACGCAGATGGAATTTATGCGTTGGAGTAATCCCGACGTGGACTTTTTTGCGCGTCTGCACGACTTCCTTCGCTATGATCGTGAGTCGATCAACGCGTTTGGGCTTGAGTGGTTGCGTGCGCGACTTCACGCAAAACAGAAGCATGACCGACGACTGGAGACCGCCCTGGGATTGATGCAGCGATACGGAGTGCTCGAGGGTTCATTGTCGCCGCTGCACATTCAAAATGTCGAAGAATTGCCTGAACAACTACGCGACGGGCAGGCCATGGAGGAGAAATTGCGGCGTGATCAGCAGAAGCTGCTCAGTCTAGTCCAATTTGCCCGTTACCCCGGCGACCGC
Organism: Pirellulaceae bacterium; assembly: GCA_041398985.1. Classification (GTDB taxonomy): domain Bacteria; phylum Planctomycetota; class Planctomycetia; order Pirellulales; family Pirellulaceae; genus Aureliella. The sequence continues at coordinate 49,622 of JAWKTR010000024.1, read as the reverse complement.
CGCGAGTACTTGCAGGAATACTTTTTTCAGCCGTGAAAGCGGCTAAGGTGTGGCGTTAAGTTTGGACTGCGGCGATTTATCGCCGCTTTGGTATGGTTTTGAGTTGGCAGCGCGAGAGAACAACCTGTGTGTTGGCTCGCAGGTGGCCGGAAAGGGGCGGTTTTACGCTTAATCGCTGGTATGGGAAAGCTCCGACGAGTCGGAGCAGTCCAAAGTTTGGACTGCGGCGATTTATCGCCGCTTTGGTAGGGCGTTGCGTCGGCAGCGTAAGAGAACAACCTGTGTGTTGGCTCGAAGGTGGCCGGGACGGTCGGTTAAAGGCTCAATCGCTGGCATGGGAAAGCTCCGACAAGTCGGAGCACTCCAAAGTTTGGACTGCGGCGATTTATCGCCGCTTTGGTAGGGCGTTGCGTCGGCAGCGTAAGAGAACAACCTGTGTGTTGGCTCGAAGGTGGCCGGGAAGGTTGGTTAAAGGCATAGTCGCTGGTATGGGAAAGCTCCGACAAGTCGGAGCACTCCAAAAGTTTGGACTGCGGCGATTTATCGCCGCTTTGGTAGGGCGTTGCGTCGGCAGCGTAAGAGAACAACCTGTGTGTTGGCTCGCAGGTGGCCGGGAAGGTTGGTTAAAGGCATAGTCGCTGGTATGGGAAAGCTCCGACGAGTCGGAGCACCTAAAGTTTGGACTGCGGCGATTTATCGCCGCTTTGGTAGGGCGTTGAGTCGGCAGCGTAAGAGAACAACCTGTGTGTTGGCTCGCAGGTGGCCGGGAAGGTTGGTTAAAGGCATAGTCGCTGGCATGGGAAAGCTCCGACAAGTCGGAGCACTCCAAAGTTAAGGGGCGCGCTTTCGCAGCTTACGCTGGAGCGAACGACGATGGATGCCGAGCCGTCGAGCGGCTTCGGAGATGTTACCACCACAATCAGCAAGAATGCGATGAATGTGCTCCCATTCGGCTTGAGCCAACGTCGGTACGGGAATGGCATCTTCAGCTTCTGGAACGTCCACATCCGAATCACCACGCGCGAAAGCGTGCAAGATATCGTCAGCATCAGCGGGCTTGGGGATGAAGTTCGTTGCACCAAGTCGAATTGCATCGATGGCCGTGGCAATTGAGCCAAAACCGGACAGGATCAGAAATTTGGTGTGCGGTGACAACTTCTTCAATTCTTGCAGCAACACCAAGCCAGGCTTGCCGGGCATTCGCAGGTCTAAGACAGCTAAATCCGTCGGAGTACGATTGAAAACGCTGACTGCTTCGTCGTAATTACTGGCAACGGAAACCTCGAAACCGCGCTCTTGAAACGCCATCGCCAGACGATCGCGAAGAATGATGCTATCGTCAACCAGAAGAATGCTCTTGGCATTTGCCAGGACCGCGGCAGTGCTGTCCTCTTGAATCGACGCGTTGGTACTTGTCATGTCTCTCTGTCATATGGATGAGTGAACCTCAGGCGCTAGCCGTGGGCCTTTGGGGCGAGGTGGGCCATTAGAGCCCACGGCTACCGCCTGAGGTTCACTGCGAAGTCGCGGCACACTATGTTAGGGTTTACGGCTAGCGCCTGAGGTTCATTGCGAAGTCGTGGCACACTATCCGGCGCAGTAAACACTATGTCAGGGCCCACGGCTAGCGCCTGAGGTTCACTACGAAGTCGCGACACGAAAGGGTCTACGGCTAGCGCCTGAGGTTCACTACGAAGTCGCGACACGAAATCAACAGCCCACGAGCGGTCCGATGTAATAAAACGGAGGACTCGCGTCCTGTCGCTAATCCCAATTCGGCAACTAATTTTCGAACGGTAATTTAGTCTAACTAGCTGCGGATGAACTTACCAGGGAGAGCTACAATCTTAAAGCAGTAGCCCGCATGGATTCTACGCGGGAGGCAACTTCTCCATTCGTCGCCACGTACTGAGCTGACCAAGGTGGGTCATCAAATGCCCGGTCATATAGAATGCGAGCATGCTCCCCAACGTGGGTAGAATTGTCTTCATGGGCGAATCCACCGGATTGGGTTGAGCCAGCTGCTCGTCAGACGCGGCACGCAAAGCTTCCAAGGCGGCTTGGTGACTGGATTCAAAGAAAGCCATAATCTGGTCGGCTGGCGGATAAATGTTCGCACCAGGATCATCCTGGCATTTCGCATCTTTAGAAAACAGCTCCGCAAAGCCTGCGGGGGGCGTGACTAGATCGACATTACCGCCCAACAGCTCGACGACCTTGAGAGGATACAAACATAAGTGCCCAAATATAAAGGCTGGATGATTGGCGGCAACCACTTCACCGCCCGGCGTGGCAAAGCGCGCAAAACGATCAGCAGAAATACCGTCGACCAATCGCTGAGCATAACGCGGCCCCATCGAAGCGGCGTCTGCAATCATACTTCCTAACTGTCCCATCAAAATTCCTCGCATGTCATAAACGCAGATAACTATTAAACGATAACGACTCGCCAATCACCTCGCGAAAGCTGGGAACGCGCGGTCTGTTTACCAGCCTATAGTTGATTTGCCGGCTGGCAACAGGGCTAGGAACTGGCGTTCGCTCAACAAGCGGATGCCGCAACTATGCCGAGGTGCTTCATCGGTGGCGTTTGCAACTGTCGCACTGGTCGCCGCGTTGCGTGCCAGGGCCTCAACCATCAATTCGCTTGCATCGGCTAGTGTTGTGCCGCAGGCAACCACGTAATCCGTATTAGCGGTGATCTGCGCCTCCGTGATGCCCCCCAGCTTGGCGATCAATTGTAACGTGCCTTCGATATCCAAGCCGCGCAGGGGACCTAGCATCGTGATGCGTTTGCCGGCGAGTGGCAGTTCTTGGGCGGCCGCAGTTACTACTGCTTCGGGATCGATACTTCCCAGTGGGCGTTTGGTTTTCGCAGTTGGAAAGCCAAAACGATCCGTGCTTGTCCGCGACCCACTGGAGCCGGAGCGGCGCCCAATCATACGCGGACCTTGTAAATGACTATGGCGATAGTGACCACGGCTGACCCGTAGCGTTTTTTCAAGCGACTCCAAGTCGTCTTGTGAATGAGCGTTCGCCGCCGCCAAGGCGATTCTTGCGCATACTCGCGAATCCTCAAGCGCATCATGGTGCTTGAAATCAATGCCCAGCCAAGTTCCCAGCGGCTTCAGTCCATATCGCGCTTTACCTGGCCATGCGGCTTTGGCGAGTACTCGGGTGCAAGCGAAGTTGATTGCCGGGCAAGCGATGTCATAAGCGGCCAAGCTATGGATGAGTACGCCCATATCAAACCGGGCGTTGTGGGCGACTAGAGTTTGTCCGTCAATCAGCGCGCTCAATACACTCCAGACCTCTTCCATGGTCGGGGCATCGGCTACATCTTTCGGTCGGATGCCGTGTACGCTGATATTCATCGGCGAAAAATACATGCGCGGAGGGCGAATCAACCAACTGTGCTCTTCGACAATATCGCTGTCGCGCACAACCACGGCTGCCAACTGGCAAGCACTGTTGGGCTGGCCGTTGGCCGTTTCAAAATCAATTGCAACAAATTCCATTCGGGCTGGCTCGCCTGGATGCAAGAGAACGCGTAAGGAGTGCAGAAAACTACCGCAAAAAGCACGGACGTCTGCAGCTTGCCGTTAGACTTGGTCTGGTGCCTGCAGCTCGCCATTAAACGCAAATGCCGTTCAATGAGTAAGTGGAAGTCGCCTGACTTCCCATAACACAGGGATCTCGGGCGAGATCCACTACATTATCTTCTTCGATGAACGGAATTGCCATTAAACGACGTTAACGTGGCCCCTGCGGCAGCAGCAGTGCTTATGAGGAGCTGTGTGATGCATTGTGCTGGGCTAGCGCACGCACGTCAAGCTCGGGCCAACTTGCTGGCAGCGCGATTTGGGCTCTACGGCGCTGAGTGTCGTTGACGGCTGACTGTCCAAATTCAATCCTCAAGTACTCCATGGGCAAACACTCGGGGAATTTGTCAGCCCATTCGATCAAGATGATCGAGGGTTGTTCGAACAATTCATCGATCCCCAAGTCCCACACGTGCGCAGCGGACTCAAGTCGATAAAAATCGAAGTGATAGATGCGTTTTCCGATGGCTGTGCCGTATCGCTGGAGCAACACGTACGTAGGACTGGTGACGACCTCCGCCGGCACTCCCAGTGCTTGGCAAAAGTACCTTGCCCACTGCGTTTTGCCCATGCCCAGCGTTCCTTGCAATGCTAACGTAGCCGAAATCTGCGAAGGGAGAGAAGTTACATACTGCGCAATGCCGACTGCCAATGCGCAAGTAGCATCCAGCGTAGGGAGTTCAACCATGATTTCTCGATCACTCACACTCATCGTACGTTCACCTCCGGCAGGACCTCCTGGAATGTACCAGTCATCGATCTACAGTTCGCGTGGTCGGGTATTCAAAAGAAAATGGGATTGCAAGTCGTCGAGCCGTTGCGTGCCGACCGCTTCGACTCGCTGGCGACGGCCGTTCCAGCGATGGGCTGCTCCCAGCAGCTCCGCGCGAATCGTTACGACCGAACCTACATGTTGGGCGATCTGGCGAGCCACGCCAAGCTCAAATCGGGCTTGCGGATAAATCGGAGTCTGCAAACTATCCAGCGACCAACGTCCCAACGCGATTCGCCGCCAAAGACCGTTTGGATCGCCCTCGACAAACGGCTGGACGTCTTGCGGCAACAAGTCGACCGCGTGACTTGCTATGCTCAACTCGACGCGACTACTATGCGGTGCGTACAAGGCCCAGCTCGGCCAGTGATCCCACCAACCCCAGCGCTCAGCAAAAGGCATACAAATCAGGACACCGACGAGCGTCGTGACACCACGCGTATACCAGTCAACCTGTCCTGCATTCACTTGGTCGTTTGCAGAACTGTCGAGAGCTTCCTGCATCGGCCAAAAGAGGATGAGAGCCTGCACGGCAAATTGCAAGTTCCACAGCACGACCGCCGTTGAATGCTTCATAATCACGGCGAAGAAAAAAGCCATCGCCAAGTGAAACATGCACGCGGCAATCGCGGTCCCGGCTCTTAGTTTGCGAGAAATGCCGCGACCCATGGTGATCCACAATGCCGCGGCCAGCAGCAGTTCAAATGAGGGCATCAATCCGGCCGTAGTCAGTCTTGTTGGCAGACTCCATTTCGTTGCTTCGCCGCCAAACGCACCTACCAGTGCGTCCAAGAACTGCTGCCCAACCGTATGCAAGAACTCAAAGTCGAATTTGCCAACGGCCGAAAAAGCGTAGATACTGACGATCAGCACTCTAGCCCACCAGAGTTGGCGCTGCTCCGATCGCATTGTGAAAACCGAAGCCAGCAGTAGCAGTTGATAAAACCAAGGCTGCAGGCGATGTTGGTTCAGACATAACAACGCCAGTCCACATGGTAGAATGAGACTTGCGGCCATGGTGATGCGCCGCGGTGCCAGAACCATGGTCAGCAAGCCAGCGACTAGCCCAGCTGCGCAAATCCAATCTACGAAAAGTGGCATCGTGCAAAGGAACTCAAAGGCGGGCACCTGCGGAAACGCCAAGCCGGGGTATGGCAGCCACAACCGCCAAGTGGACCAGAGCAACACCAGCGTACACACAGCCGTCCAGCGTCTAAGCAGTGCAACGGAAGTCAGCGCCGTTTGCAGGGAAGCGTTTCTTTGTGGCTTCATTACTTGTTGATCTTCACTCTAGCTGCAACGCAACGAAGTGGTCGTACCGTGAAGTGTCGAGAAGTGCCGAGAACTTCTCAAGGTCGTTAGCAGACTAGATAGCCCCCTCGAACTCCGACATACCGTCGCACGTGACTCGACTCGATACGGTTGCCGCCAGCCTACATGAACGATGTGACGCATCACATCGACAGCTTTTGTCGTACGTCACGTTCAGAAAGAAAGTCGAGTTCAGACTTTTTCTCGTTCGGCAGTCTCTCAAACCGCCGTCGCAATTCTTCGACCGAATGGACGACTGTTGGCGATGACCGATCGCTGACGTGAATGAGCCATACACCAAGTACGTCGCGCTGAAGAATTGGATCCAAAGCAGAAAGCAGCAGCTTGGCGTGATTCGACAAGCTTTCACGCAGGGGTTGCAAATCCTCATCCTTGATCCACGAATCTTCGATCGGGCTAAAAATTTCGTCAATGACCCTGGCGTCAGGATCAGGCCAACGACTAAAGAATTCCCAATTAGTACTGATCAGTTCGTCGTTCCAGTTGCGGAATGCAGATCGATCTGCACTTGAGAGGTGCTTGGCGTGGCTGATGGCCCGCTCGCGTGCGGCCAACTTGGCAACCTCGGCAGCTCGCTCGTCCAGATCGTCGATAGCGTTGAGGTGAGTACGTTCTACTGTCCCGATCTGATCTAGAATTTTAGTGTAGGCGGCCAAGAGGGTGGAATAGTGTAGTGTTGTTTGGGGCTCCGTAGAGATGGGCTCATGCAACGACTCAGCGATCTTCTTTAACTCCGCGCGACGTTCTGGCGTGTCTTGGCGATAGGCGGGGCGATGGGCCGCAATGTTTGCTCGCGTGACGGGATCTAGACTCTGCAGCCAGGATTCTCGCTCGTCGTTAGCCGTGGGAACTTCGATAACGTCAACGTCGACTTGAGGTTGTTCTGCAATGGCAACCAACGTATCGATGGTTGACAATTTCTTTAGCCATTGGACTGAATCTATTTCGTCGAGCTGGTCGTAATGGACGAGAATTGGCAATTCGCTGAGCAACTGCTGTTTTTTCATTCGACTACGCTGCTGAGCCGCCATGACACCGGTCGCAAAAGCCAGTAGGAGCCCGCATAGCAACATGGCCCAGCGGTTTTGGGTAACGCTTTTTAGCCACGGCTGATTCTCGCGAGCCAGCGCCAGCGAAACCATTTCGATGGTGGACTGAGCGAGATTTGGATTGGGTTGTTCATGGGGCAGTTCGCCGAGTAGATCCCATGTAATACGTAGCTTGTCGATTCGGTTTTGCAACTCGTTATCGCTGGAAAGTGACCTTTCGATGGCTTCTACATCTTCACTGGGCAATTCGCCATCGAGGTAAGCGACGAGCATTTCATCATCGAAGGCCTGCGGGTACGGTGCGTCTTGGCTCATTCCTTGACCTCCTCGGCAGGGCCTGGTACCTGCCCGCCGTCCAAGTAGGGCTCTAGCAGAATCTTTAAATTCACCCTGGCGCGGCTCAACAGCGACTTGACAGCCTGTACGCTCAATTCCATCGTGTCCGCGATCTCCTGATAACTAAGATTTTCGAACTTACTCAACACCAGGGCCGTTCGTTGCCGATCGTTTAATGCTTCGACCGCAACGCGCACCATTTCCGCGCGTTCAAGTTTGTCTAGTTTTCGCGCGGGCATACCCCCAGTAGAAGCGATGGCCAAATGATCAAGCGAGAACACTTGAGAGCTCTGTTCATTGCTGGAGACCTGTGCCTCGCGTTTGCGTTTCCTATCTCGGATCGAGTTGCTAGCCACGTTGTGCGCAATGTGAAAAATCCACGTCGAAAACTTGGCGGTGGCTTGATAATTTTACGCGCTCGCCAGACTCTCAAAAATACATCTTGCACCAAGTCTTCAGCGGTAGCTTGCGAACCAACCATTTGTTTCAAGATTCGAAGTAGACGATTTTGGTAACTCAGGATCAGTGCTTCGAAGGCCACGGCGTCATCGTCCCTCACGCGCAGCATGAGCTGGACGTCGGGATCTCCCTCCGCTGCTGTGATGCCTCGTTCTTTGTGATCGTTCAACCCGGTTCCTTTGGTAGCAATCCCAGGTCTGGAGCCGCGACTCATCGTCAGCCAATGCGTGAGCAGAAGAAGTAAGATGGGCGATTCGTTGGACCTGTGTGTTTGAGCAGTCGTATGGGATTCGCCAGAATTCCGCAGACTACCCCCGTGCTACTTTCGCTAGGACTTCATTTGGAACCCTAAAGTTTACGCAGTCACCGTCGGCTAAGCTAGGCTCCGCCTTAGAACACATTCGAGTGGATTTCACCAACGGAACCCCGGAAATCTACGCAGCGGAGGGCCATGAAACGACTATGCTAGTAAAAAACATCGCTACAATGAGCCATAAAATTGGCCGCATGTGCGAAACCGGAGAGCTCCAGTCCTTGCACCACCAGTCCTTGCACCACCAGTCCTTTCCGGCACATCCCAGCACCGTCGTCGGCCAGCATCGTTTAGAACCCCATATACGCCCACATGTTTCGTCGCTGAATTCCATATGAGAGCCCTTGCAACTGTCGTACGCGGGTCAGCTTCTGAGAAGAAGTATGATTTGGATGCATCCCAGCCGATTCGTATCGGTCGCGGAAATGGCTGTCAAATTTACCTGTCCGACCCGCTCAGCAGCCGGACCCACGTTATTATCAGCTACGAAGATGGCGTTGGGTAGCCTCAGACGCCGATAGTCGCAACGGAACGCTGGTCAACGAGACAAAGATCAGTCAAGTACAACTCAAGCACGGCGACCGCATCACCGTGGGTTCGACCGAGTTGTTATTCGAACTTCCCAACGACCAGGAAGATACACAAGCCAAAGGACAAACGCTGGTTCTCGAAGCCCCCATTTCGCGCGAGGCCAGCATCAGCGCGATGAGTCAAATGGTGACCCATCAGCGTAGTCAAGACATGCTCGATTTGTATCAGTTGAGCATTTGCCTCATACGCTGTACATCACCCGACGAAGTTGCCGCAACCGGCCTCGAAATGCTCCGCGTTCGAACTCAGTCGACCGCAGTTGGCTTCTTGTGGATCGATGACCAAGGCGAACTGAAACCCCAGCTTGTGGTACCACCAGGACTGGCAGACCGTTTTCGGCTGCACAAGAAACTAACCCAACGCGTCAGCCGGGAAGGCCGTGCGGTGTGGGTCAAGGATCGCATTGCTGGAACGGGCCAAGAAGCCACGTTTGCTGACGCGATTTGTGTTCCGTTGATGAGTGATACAACGGTCATGGGCGCAATTCATCTCTACCGAGAAGAGGGGAAATTCGAGAAAGAGCATTTTGATTTCGCCATTTCAGCCGGGAATATGTTGGCCGTCGCTTTGGAAAGCAGTCGCGCTCAAGCTAGTTTATCGGCCGAGCATCAACGATTGCGGCGCACCGCAGATTTCTGCCGAGTTGATCGGTGAATCGCCAGGCATGCTCAAGCTCAAGGATCGCATCAGCCGCGTTGCAAAGGCTAGTGGTTGTGCTTTGATTCGCGGTGAAAGTGGCGTTGGCAAGGAGCTTATTTCACGGGCGATCCATCGCCTTAGTCCGCGGAGAGATCGTCCGCTGTTATGCGTAAATTGCGCCGCTATCCCGCAAGAACTGATGGAAAGTCAGTTGTTTGGCCATAAGAAAGCGCGCTTCACGGGCGCTGACAAAGATCACGCCGGGTGGTTCCAACAAGCTCATACCGGCACGCTATTCCTGGACGAGGTTGGCGAGCTGAATCTCGAGGGACAGGCCAAGTTGCTACGCATTCTCGAAGGGCATCCATTCATGCCCGTCGGCGACAGCAAGGAGGTCACCGTGGATGTGCGAGTCATCGCTGCCACCAATCGAGACTTGCGTGAGTATGTGCGAGACAAGAAATTTCGCGAAGACTTGTATTACCGCCTAAGTGTATTTGAGTTGGTTGTACCGCCACTGCGCGAACGCGGGAAAGATATCGATATTCTCACTAAGCATTTCCTCGGCCATTTTCGCTCTCAACATGGACGTCCGAACTTGCAACTCTCTGCAGCCGCTCGCAAAATGATGCAGGACTACAGTTGGCCAGGCAACGTGCGACAGTTGCGAAATGTGTTGGATAGCTCCGTAGTTCTGGCAGCTGGCAACGAAATTGAACCCGGAGACTTGTCGCTGCGAGATATTGGTAGCGATCGTCTGGATACGCTTCGCATCGATCTTTGGGAAGAGCGCTTGATACGTGAGGCTCTCGAGCGAACTGAAAAAAACATGATCGAATCCGCTAAACTGCTGGGCGTTAGCCGCGCAACGCTTTACCGCAAACTTGAACAGTACCATATCGACCGTTAACTATTGAAAACAGGACATCACCATGCAATTGCCTTCTCGTCGTCAATTTGTAGCTACATCGATGGCGCTGTGCGGTGCGCTGGCGTTTACCAAGAGCAAACTGCTGGCAGCACAGGCTAAAGGACTCCAGCTAGGAATCCAGCTTTATTCCCTACGTGGCTATGACCTGGACACGGCTCTCAAGCACGCAGCCGACATCGGTTTTCAGCAAGTTGAATTTTACAGCGGTATGCTGCCGCTTGACTCTACCGCCGAACATATCGAAAAAATCAAAAAGCAAGTCGCTGATTTAGGCATGACAATATCGGCGCATGGGGTGAACGGCTTCAGCGACAATGCGGAAGCCAATCGGAAGACATTCGAGTTTTCCAAAGCGCTTGGGATCAAGAATATTTCTGCGGATCCGGATCCAAAATCGTTTGATCAGTTGGACGAATTAGTCAAGGAGTTTGATATTCGCGTGGCAATCCATAACCATGGACCTGGACATCGTTACAACAAGGTTGTCGATGTACTCCGCGCGATCGAAGGCCATGATGAACGCATTGGTGCCTGCGCCGACCTGGGGCACTTCATTCGCTCTGGCGAAAGTGCGACAGAAGTTGTTCGGCTCCTTAAAGGGCGTCTGTATGGCATTCACCTCAAGGATTTCGCCGAAATGCAAAAAGACGCCAAGGGTGTGATCCTAGGTAAGGGCCATCTGGATGTCGAAGGTGTTATCGATGCGCTGATTGCGGTGGACTTCCCCGCCGACGGAGCTTTGTCACTGGAGTACGAAGAGAATCCCAAGAATCCACTGGCTGAGATCGCCGAATGCCATCAAATCGCCCTAGCTGCCATCGACAAAGCCAACAAGGCGCGTAGCCGGTAATCAACTCTGTTTCGAACTCCTCAATGCCAAGTTCCAAGACTATGTCGCAGACGCGCCCAGTTTCGCTCATTACCGGTGCTGGCACTGGCGTAGGTCGCGCATGTGCTGTCGCCTTCGCCATGCGCGGCTTTGATGTAGTAATCAACTACTCTCGCAGCGAAGCAGAAGCGCAGGAAACGGCAACACGCGTGCGGGAGTTGGGGGCGACCGCTATGTTGCACCCCTGTGACGTGGCGGACGAATCTGGCGTAAAGCAGATGTTGTCCGCGACCCAAGAGCAGTTTGGCAGGCTCGATGTCCTAGTCAACAACGCGGCAATGACGTATTTCATTCCAGGCCAAGACCTCGAGGACCTGACTGAAGACAAATGGGATCGCATGTTGGCCGTCAATTTGAAAGGCCCATTCTTCTGCATCAAAGCGGCCGTCGATCTGTTGAGGCAAAGTCCTCAGGCGGCGGTTGTGAATGTGAGTTCCGTGGCTGGGCTCAATGGGCGAGGATCATCGATTGGCTATGCAGCCAGCAAGGGCGCGCTGAATACACTGACGAAGTCGATGGCACAAGTGTTGGCACCGCAAGTACGCGTAAATGCTGTCCTCCCCGGCCCGATCGACTCCCGCTGGATTCGTGAAAGCGCAAGTGGCTGGGATTTGGACGAGATGACGGCAAAGTTTCCGCTGCCACGCGCTTCGCAGCCCAGCGACATTGCCGCGGCAGTCGTCTATCTGGCACTCGATACCAACATGACAACTGGACAACTGCTAACGGTCGACGGTGGCGGAACGCTTTGAACGCATGAGCTTGCAGTGGCAATCTTGAACACTCTGGCAGTGTCTTTGATTTGCTTAGCGATTGCCATTCCAATTAGCGCTGGGCTCGCAATACTTCTTGTCAGGACCAATATCATTGGACGCCGCTGGTGCTGGCTCGCGCTCGGCAGCCAGCTCGCCGTACCGCTGTATGTCTTTGCGGGCGGCTGGAGCGCAGGGTTCGGCCTCCAAGGATGGTTGGTAGCTGGGTGGCTGGGGCCTTCGGCTGTGATGGCCATGCAGAGCGCAGTCGCAAACCTTTTCGCCGTGTCACTTATTCACGCGCTGGCAGCGATCCCCTGGGTATGCCTCATTCTATCCTTAGGGTTGATATGGACCGATCGCGGGCAAGAAGAAATGGCGCTGCTGGAGGGAGGCAGTCGGGCTGCCATTTTTCGCGTGGTACTACCCAAGCTGCGGCCGTGGTTGCTCGCAAGCTGTGTGTGGTGCATTGTGCCTATCTTCACCGAGATGGTGGTTACGAACCTCTATCAAGTGCCTACGATTGCCGAACAGATATACTTAGACGCCAGCTTCGGAACGATCAGTCCATTGACCTACATCGCTTCGGTAGTGCTTAGCGCGCTGCCGGTGTTTGGCCTGGCTGCCATGATGTTGCGTTCGAGCCCCAACCTGCATGATGTGTTGATGCGCGCTCAACACTTTCAGCCAAGAGTGTATGGGCTTCGCCAGCGACGGCTGCTCCTGTCGATGGTCGTGTGGTTCGTACTGCTAATACTGGTCGGACTTCCCATCGTCAATTTGACCTACAAAGCCGGCTGGCAGCCACGCCTGACCAGTGAAGGCAGTGTGCATTATGGTTGGAGTCTAACGCGATTTTGCACCACGGTCGTGGAGTCGTTTTCAGCGCACGGTGCCGAATTCTATTGGACAGGACTTTTGGCAATTACGTCCGGCCTGCTAGCAATGGGACTAGCACTGGCGATCTACTTCGCCAGCGGCGAGCGTCAGCGTCGGTGGATACACTTTGTCATGCTGATTCTGTTAGCGATCCCAGGTCCGTTGGCTGGCATGTTAGTGATTGGGCTACTGAACCGGGATTCGCCCGCATTTCTTGGCCGATTGTATGATACAACCCTAACGGCTCCGCTACTGGCGCAACAATTCCGTCAACTTCCGTTAGCTTGGTTGCTAGTGAACGCGGTCTTTGCCGCCATTTCAAACAGCACATGGGGCATGGTGCGGTCTGACGGACTAAACCACTTTCAGGCATTGCGTTACGTCGTCTGGCCACAATGTGGGAGGCGATTGTTTGCATGCTTCATTTTGTTGGTAGCTACTAGCGCTGGTGAATTGAGCAGTACTATTCTCGTGTTACCCAACGGCGTCACTACCGTATCCAAGAAGCTATTCGAATTCCTCCATTTTGGCATGCGCCATCAGGACTCGGGGTTATGTGGTGTACTCTTGCTGATTGGCTGTGGCGTTTCACTTCTGTTTTGGAAAACTCTCAGCGAACGATAGCGGTAACCAGCCCGCGTTAGAATTGCGACAAGTTCGCCATCGGCATCCACAGCAGAAATCGGCCCGGCTTCATCAAATTCCAATTCGATGGGTATGCCGTTCCGGATCGTAATCGCGTCGCCGGGGCTCAGAGTGACGGTTGTTAGTGTGTCTACGAGCTGTCGCGGTGAGTGAAGGTGGTGTTGGACCACATCCGCCGATGCCAGCGACTCCAGATCGACACAGTGGTCAAGCGTCAATTTGCCGATCCGGGTACGGGTTAAACCGCACATAACTGCATCACTATCGAGGGCCCGGGCAATGTCGCTCCCCAGTGTGCGAATGTAGGTACCCGTGCCACAATCGATGCGGAGGCGCATGCGGGTTCCGGAAAAGTCGAGTACTTCGATGTGCTGCACTTCGACTTCGCGCTCAGGAACATCGAAGGCATGGCCCTTGCGAGCCAAGTCGTACGCTCGTTGGCCACCAATGTGGATGGCGGAGAATTTAGGAGGCACTTGTTTGATCTTGCCTATCCACCGCGCAGACACTTGTTCAAGCTGCGTCCGTGTTAACAGCGGGGCGGATTCCAGTGGCCGCACGTTACCTTCTGTATCGAGAGTCTCGCTGGTATGCCCCAGCAGAAAGTCACCTTCGTAACTCTTAGTTTGCAGATGTGAAAATTCGACCAGCCGTGTTGCCTGTCCAATCGCCAATAGCAATACACCAGTCGCCAACGGATCAAGCGTGCCAGTATGGCCTACCCGGTGTGGACCAATCAGCCTCGCAACTCTGCCTACCACCATGCGGCTACTGAGCCCTGGTGGTTTGTTTACCGCCAATACACCAAACATTCCGTATTCAATACTTATCTTCGAGAAAATGATCTAATTCCGAGCGATCTCTATTGTACTGCCATGTGTCGGTTTTGCCTCCTATGGCTTGACCGTACCGATTTGCAAGTGTATCATAGTTATGCAACACTTGTACAACAAGCATGAGGTGCCCGTGCATATAGAGCTTTCCGTGCGAGACGGCGTGCCCATCTATCGGCAGATCGTCAATCAAGTGCGATATCTAATCGCCTCTGGGCAGTTGGATGTTGGTGACGAGCTCCCGCCGATACGCAGTCTGGCTCAACAACTGCAGGTTACCCCCAACACGATCGTCAAAGCCTACGACACCTTGCATGCAGAGGGTTTGCTAGTCAAGCGACACGGTTCAGGCACGTTCGTATCTGAACAAGCGTCCCCCCTGCGCAAGAGCGAACAGCGGAGAATTCTGACGCAACGCGCGGATGCTCTCCTGGCAGAAGCTCGTCAACTGAATTTCAGCTTTGCCGAAGTGTTAGAACTGCTTGAAAAACGCCAGACGGCTCTCGATAGAATTCACTCGATGGAGAAACGCCATGACTGAACGTGTGGTACAAGTCGAACACCTCTCCCGTCAGTTTGGCAAGACGACTGCGCTCAATGATGTTAGTTTAACGTTGGAGCCAGGCTTGGTATACGGACTGGTCGGTGCTAACGGAGCTGGCAAAACGACGCTGATAAAACACTTAATGGGGCTGTTGCGCGCCAAGCACGGCTCAGTCAAGGTCTTTGGAGTGGACCCCGTACGCGAGCCGGTAAACGTACTTTCCCGCATCGGCTATTTGTCAGAGCAGCGTGATCTGCCTGAGTGGATGCAGATCGATGAAATGCTCGAATATCTTTCCGCCTTCTATCCAGCTTGGGATCGTGCCTATGTCGCGGAGTTGTTAGAAACATTTGCCTTGGATGCGTCCAAGAAGGTCAAGCAGCTTTCTAAAGGAATGCGAGCCCAGGCTGGTTTGATAGCGGCCGTCGCGCATCACCCTGAATTGTTGTTGCTAGATGAACCCTCCACGGGTCTAGATGCTGTGGTGCGCAAGGATATTCTGAACGCCGTCATTCGGGCGGTTGCGGACAACGGACGAACGGTCCTTTTCTCCTCGCATCTGCTGGACGAAGTTGAGTTGATGTCTGACCACGTCTTCATGATCAACCAAGGCAAACTTGTACTGGAGGGGTCGTTGGAGGACATTCGCGAGCAACATCAAGTTCTGTCGGTCAGGTTTGACAGTTGTAACCAAAGCCTCCCCAAGATCGACGGCATACTTGCTGCGGAAAGGCACGGAAAACAATGGCATGTCGTTTGTAATGGGAACCAGGCGCATGTACGGCAAACGCTTGCCGACGTCGGCGGCCAGGTGGAACATTTGCGAACTGCATCGCTTCAAGAAATCTTTGTAGCTCGCGTCGGTCGTGCGCGGCAGTCGGAGGAAGGATAATGCAAGACGTCATTCGCAAGCCGTGGTTGGCGATGTTTTGGGAGTTGTGGCGCGTGAGTCGTTATGACCTCCTGCTACGCTTTGGCGGGGCCATCACGATGCTGATACTGATGGCGGCCCTAGCGAGCAATTTGAATGACGTCGAATCAGCCACATTCCAGAGCATTGTGCAGGGTCTCGCGCTTATGTTGCTCAGTGTCGCCGCCGTCTGCTCGACGACCTGGATGGGTGATCTCGACAATCAAAATACAGGTTACACGTTTCGGCTTGGGTTTACTCGCCCCATCTCCAACTTCCAGTTGGTCTGTGTGCCCATGGCGTATTCCGTCCTAGTCGCAATGGTAGGCTACCTATCGTCTGCCTATTTCGCACAAACGATCTTTGGACTGTATTTGCCGACATTCTCTGTCGCAATTCTGCTTGGATGGATCGTTTGCATCTTTACGAGCGTAACGTGGGCTAGTACACACGCCTTGGAGAAGTTGATCGGATTGTTTGCAGCCCTGCTAGCCATCATCGGCGCGTTCGCTTTGCGTCACTCTTTCCGCGACGAAAGCCAACCGATACTGCTTGCTATCGGTAGCTCCGATTACTTCCGACTTAATTGGATCGAATACTTGGGGCTGGCTTTGACCGCGACTGCAGCGATCGCAGCGACAGTTCAATCAGTCCAGCGGCAACGTTATGGTGAAGGCTTGCGGTGGCTGCTCGTGCCAGCACGTGTATGGCAGGTAGTCATGGAAAACCGCGCGCTGACCACCTTTACAAAGCGTCTAGATGCGTGGATGCACATCAGAAATCCTCGTGGCCCACTTGTCGCGCAGTTTTGGTTTGAGGCACGACGTTCTGGGCACATCGTGCATGCGGCCATATTCTTTACCCTGCTCGCATTTGCGTTTATCGCCCTTGTTCCGCTGCTGAACGCAACTTGGGGCGGCGTGCATTCAGCGAGGATGTGGGTGGGTTGCATCCTCTGCTGCCCACTACTTTACCAAATCTTGGCGACCGATCCACTGGCAGGTCTACAGCGGCGACAGGGCGCAGCGGTCTTGTCTGCATTTGACGCCACACGCCCGCTCCGCGGTGACCAGCTAATGGCAATCAAGTTAGTCACGGTCGGGGCTTGGTCTACGTTCGGTTGCTTCCTGATGGCGCTAGTTGCGGCGCTGCATACGACGCTCATGGGACACTGGCCCTACTGGGAAGCGTTGTTGCAATCGACAATTGACCTATTGCCAGAGCACAACGTCGCAGCCAGCCAACTATCGTTGCGGAACATAACACTGAAATGGTGGTGCTTGGGCTCCTGCAATTTGATCCTAGTCTACTTCTGTAGCACGGCTATGCTCATGACTTTCGTTTTCGCCATTAGCAAATCTCACAAGCTTTTTGCCGGGGCCGCCCTACTATTCTTCGCGCATCTGGGCTTGTGGGCCTGGGATATTTCCCATGGCCAGCCGCTGAAGAACCTCTGGTGGTGTTATGCATACTTGCTGCCGATCTTGGCACTACTAGCGTCACTCTATCTGGTGATCACAGCTATTCACGCCAGGATTCTAAGTACCAAGTATTTTTGCGGAGTCGTCTGTATCTGGATCGCTTTCCTAACGACAACATGGTTGATCTCGTCTAAGCTTTCGAGCATTCTGCCCGAGGTCGAACTTGAGCCTGTCGTCTATTTATGGCTGATCGGTGGCTTGGCTCTGCCGTTTGCAACTGCCGCAGCCGCCCCCCTAGCGCATGCCGCATTTCGCCACTCATAGCCACACACAGATATTCTAGCCGAGCAGGGCCGGGGCTCCCGCCGATTCAGAGACGCCAGCAGATTATTTCGTGGGATGTTGGACGAAACATAAGTCAGCAGTCTGCTTGCCAAAGTCGATAAGCAAGCAGGTGCGAAGCCGCCAGAACTTGCAGTAACAGAATACCTGGACCATGTGTGCGGGAGAGAATGTCCCCTTCAAGCACTTCAGTTCAGGAATACAATGGTCTTCTACCACAAAATCCGGTTCAAATGTGTCTGCGATGAAGCCACGATACACTAAGTCACGCCTCGGTTTTGACAGATGTTCGATCCCATCCTTCTGTAACAATGCAGCGAGCTCTTGGTGATAAATCTCCTCACTCAGCCCCGGTCCAACCAGCGAATGCACCTGCATTGCATGTCCGATAAACCGATGCGTGATCGGATCGCGCTGCTGTTGATTTGACTTATTTTGCATGTTTGGATCTCCAGCAGATTCAGGGACGCCAGCAGATTATCTTAGCAAAGGAGAACGGGGGATTTCTGATATGCGGAGATGCTTGAAGCTTATCGTGGGGCAGGTTGGACGAAGCAAATATCTGTTGGCCTCCCTGAATCTGTTTGAGGCCTTTGGCTGTTATTGGGAGAAATGTTTGGACACTTCCAGCAGATTCAGAGATGCCAGCGGATTATCTTAGCAAAGGAGAACGGGGTTTTCTGATATGCGGGGATGCTTGAAGCTTATCGTGGGGCAGGTTGGACGAAGCAAATATCTGTTGGCATCCTTGAATCTGTTGGAGGCCTCTGGCTGTTATTGGGGGAAATGTTTGGACACTTCCAGCAGATTCAGAGATGCCAGCGGATTATCTTAGCAAAGGAGAATGGGGTTTTCTGATATGCGGGGATGCTTGAAGCTTATCGTGGGGCAGGTTGGACGAAGCATATCTGTTGGCCTCCTGAATCTGTTTGAGGCCTTTGGCTGTTATTTGAGAGTGTTGGACAATTCCAGCAGGTTCAGAGATGCCAGCGATTATCTTAGCAAGAGAGGTTTTCGATATGCGGGGATGCTGAAGCTATCGGGGGCAGGTTGACGAAGCAATATCTGTTGGCATCCTTGAATTGTTGGAGTCTGGCTGTTATTGGGGAAATGTTTGGACACTTCCAGCAGATCAGAGATGCCAGCGGATTATCTAGCAGAGAACGGGTTTTCTGATATGAGATGAAGCGCAGGTGACGAAGAAATATTGTTGGCCTCCCTGAATCTGTTTGAGGCTTTTGGCTGTTATTTGGAGAAGTGTTTGACAATTCCAGCAGATTCAGAGATGCCAGCGGATTATCTTAGCAAAGGAGAACGGGGTTTTCGATATGCGGGGATGCTTGACTTATCGTGGGGCAGGTTGGACGAAGCAAATATCTGTTGGCATCCTTGAATCTGTTGGAGGCCTCTGGCTGTTATTGGGGGAAATGTTTGGACACTTCCAGATTCAGAGATGCCAGCGGATTATCCAGCAAAGGAGAACGGGGTTTCTGATATGCGGGGATGCTTGAAGCTTATCGTGGAGCAGGTTGACAAGAAATATCTGTTGGCCTCCCTGAATCGTTTGAGGCCTTTGCTGTTATTGGGGAAATGTTTGGACACTTCCAGCAGATTCAGAGATGCCAGCGGATTATCTTAGCGAAGGAGAACGGGGTTTTCTGATATGCGAGATGCTTGAAGCTTATCGGGGCAGGTTGGACGAAGCAATATCTGTGCATCCTTGAATCTGTTGAGGCCTCTGTTATTGGAAATGTTTGGACACTTCCAGCAGATTCAGAGATGCCAGCGGATTATCTTAGCAAAGGAGAATGGGGTTTTCTGATATGCGGGGATGCTTGAAGCTTATCGTGGGGTAGGTTGGACGAAGCAAATATCTGTTGGCCTCCCTGAATCTGTTTGAGGCCTTTGGCTGTTATTTGGAGAGTGTTATTGGGAGGAGTGTTTGGATTGCCGATCGTGCTACAATAGACTGCAGACGAACGATGTAGCTCAACTTCGCCTTTCAAGGCCCGTTCTATTCCCTCCGATCGGACTCATGCAATTTCTCGCATCCAGAATCGTGTTCAATCTGTCTTACATCTTGGTCAGTTGCGTGCTGTCGCACACGCTGTTCGCAGATGAGCGCCCCATAGATTACAACCGCGACGTGCGACCAATTCTGTCTGACAAGTGTTTCTACTGCCACGGTCCTGATGCTAGTCACCGCGAGGCTGATCTGCGACTGGACGATGAACAGTCAGCTAAGGAAGCAGGGGTCATCGTTCCAGAGAGCCCACAGGAGAGCGAGCTGTGGTCCAGACTCGTCACATCGGATGTAGATTTGCGGATGCCGCCGGCTGATTCGGGCAAACAACTGGCGGAAGAAGAGGTTAAGCTCCTCGAGCAGTGGATTGAGCAAGGGGCCCCATACGCTGCCTACTGGGCATTTGTCGAACCGCAGGCACATTCCGTGCCTTCAGTGGCTGAAGATGATTGGTCGCAGATGCCCAGCGATCGGTTTATTCTGGACCGTTTGCGAAATGAGCAACTTAGTCCCTCGCCGCGAGCTGAATTTAGCACTTTGGCGAGGAGAGTCTCTTTCGACCTAACAGGCCTTCCTCCTTCGGTCGAACAAATGGCAGAATTTGGTTCCGATTCGGAAGATGACGCTTATGAACAGTTGGTTGAACAACTGCTGGCTTCGCCGCGTTATGGTGAGCGAATGGCAGTCTATTGGTTGGACTTGGTGCGTTACGCCGATACCGTGGGCTATCACGGCGACCAAGACCACAATATATCACCCTACCGCGATTATGTGATTGACGCCTTCAATAGCAATCTGCCATTTGATCAGTTTACGCGCGAGCAACTGGCCGGTGATCTGCTTCCCTCGCCGACGCTTCAACAGCGCATCGCAACTGGCTACAACCGACTATTGCAAACGACGCACGAAGGCGGTCTACAGCCCAAAGAATATTTGGCAATCTATGCAGCTGATCGGGTTCGCAATTTGTCGGCTGTGTGGATGGGGGCGACCGTTGGTTGCGCGCAGTGTCATGATCATAAGTTCGACCCATACACGCTGAAAGACTTTTATGCTTTAGCGGCCTTCTTTGCCGATATCGACGAGGAAAAGCACTTCACGAACGGCGGCAACTCACTACCGACGCGCCGCGATCCTGAAATTCCAGTCTTTACCGACGAGCAGCAACGCGAAGTTGATCAACTGACAGAGAAAATCGACTCCATCCGTTCATCCGGATTGACGGATAAGAAAAAAGTTGAACAAGTGCGTGCGTTGCAAGAGCAGATCGCAAGTATCGAAAATCGCGCCAGACGCACTATGATTACGGTTTCCGTCAGCCCAAGGACCACGCGCGTCCTACCACGTGGCAATTGGTTGGACGAAAGTGGTCCGATCGTTGAGCCAGCGATTCCCGAGTTTATGGGAGCGCTTGCGTCGCAGTCCACTCGAGCGACGCGACTGGATTTGGCGAATTGGCTGACCGACTGCGAGCATGGCAACGGCGGCCAGACCGCTCGAGTGTTGGTCAATCGGATATGGTACTTGCTGATGGGGACGGGACTGTCGAGCTCCTTGGACGATTTTGGAGGACAAGGTCAGCCGCCTGAGCATCCCGAGTTACTCGATCATCTAGCCTTGCAACTGATCCAGTCCGACTGGGATATCAAGCACTTGGTACGACAGATTGTGTTAAGCAGCGCTTATCAACAGTCTTCGCAGGCATCACCGGAGTTGCGAAGTCGCGATCCGTTCAACCGCTTGTACGCGCGGCAGACGTCACAGAGACTGCCGGCAGAGATGATTCGTGACGCGGCGCTTGCCGTCAGTGGCTTGCTCGTCAATCAGACAGGCGGAGACAGCATCAAGCCGTATCAACCGGCGGGCTACTATCGTCACCTGAATTTTCCAGAGCGGAAATACCAAGAGCACATCGACGAACGACAGTGGCGTCGAGGCGTGTACGTTCATTGGCAGCGACAATTCCTGCATCCAGCCCTGAAAGCCTTTGACGCTCCCAGCCGAGAGGAATGTACCGCGGAGCGACCAAGATCCAATACGCCACTAGCTGCATTAGCACTGCTCAATGACCCATCTTATGTCGAAACCGCGCGTGGCTTGGCAGCACGTGTGTGCGGCGCGAAATCCAACGGAGAACAGTTAGACAAAGACGATGCGAAGATCCAGCAAATGTTTCGCTATGTACTTTCCCGTGCCGCCGATGAGCGAGAGCAAGCGCTTCTTTCGCAACTGTTGGCTGAGAATCGAGCTGTGTATGGGCAGGATGCTGCAGCGGCTCAAGCGTTGCTCGACGTAGGACTATCACCGGCGTCGAGCGATATAGCGATCGGCGAGTTGGCCGCCTGGACGGCGGTCGCGCGGGCTGTCATGAACATGGACGAAGCCATTACCAGGAATTAGACGTCATGCATTCTCCGTTTCACCCGCGCCGAACATTCCTTTCTCAAAGTGGTGTAGGCGTTGGCGCAGCAGCATTGGCCGCAATGATTGGTCGTGATCTGCCGGCGACCACGCCCGCAGGGCTTCCTGGCGCTACCACAGGAATGCCCCATCATGCGCCGCGTGCGAAGCGCGTTATCTTTCTGTGCATGGCTGGCGGGCCATCCCACTTGGAGACATTTGACTACAAACCGGAGCTCGCCAAGCTCGATGCTCAACCGATGCCCGAGTCGTATACGCAAGGTCAACCGATCGCACAGCTACAAGGGCAGGCTTTGAAATGTCTGGGGCCACTAACCAAGTTTCGTAAGTACGGACAAAGCGGCCAACTGATAAGTGACTATCTGCCTTGGCACGCGAAAATGGCAGACGATCTCTGTATTGTGCGGTCGATGGTTACTGAGCAGATCAATCACGATCCAGCGCATACATTCATGAATACAGGGTCTGCCATCAGTGGACGTCCATCAATGGGCGCATGGATCAACTATGGCCTTGGAAGTGAAGCAGACAACTTGCCTGGGTTTGTTGTCCTGTCGAGCGTTGGGGGGCGCAATCCTCAACCGATTGCATCGCGTCAGTGGGCCAGCGGCTTCCTGCCTAGTCGCTATCAGGGAGTTGAATTCAGCTCGAGTGGTGATCCGGTACACTATGTTCGCAACCCTGCGGGGGTTTCCGCCAGTCAGCAGCGTCGACTGATTGATATTGTTGGCCAATTAAATGAGCACCGCTACCAACGTGTGAATGATCCAGAAATCGGGACTCGCATCGCAGCGTACGAGCTGGCATTTCGCATGCAGACCAGCGTACCTGAATTGATGGATGTCAGCGACGAACCGCAGCACATACTTGAGATGTATGGCGCACAGCCGGGCGACGGTTCGTATGCGTCAAACTGTTTGCTTGCCCGCAGGCTAGCCGAGCGCGGCGTACGCTTCATTCACCTTTATCATCGCGGTTGGGACCATCATGGTGGACTCGAAAAATACATGGACATCTGCTGCGGCTTGACGGATCGTCCCACGTACGCGTTGATTCAAGACCTAAAGCAGCGCGGCATGCTCGCTGATACCCTCATCGTGTGGGGCGGCGAATTCGGCCGCACGCCAATGTTTCAAGGCAAGGGTGGGGCGGGTCGCGACCACCATATCAAAGGATTTTCCATGTGGCTAGCCGGTGGTGGCATCCGCCCTGGAATGACCTATGGAGCCACGGACGATCTGGGTTATAACGCAGTGGAAGACGTAGTTCACATTCGTGATCTCCATGCCACCATGCTACATCTGCTAGGCATTAACCATCATCGATTCAGTTACAAATTCCAAGGCTTAGACATGCGTCTGACCGGCGTCGAACCGTCGCGCGTGGTCGAAGAACTGATTATCTAAACCCGAGTTGCTAGCCACCACCACTCGAGACCATGCTGGGTTCCGGCTGCCACATATATAGAAAAGTAGGCAATGAACTGCGGTCCAAACCAGGCATTTTCAAAGGCAAGATCGAGGAGGTGGTCGGCGTATTGGGAGTTACGTCCAACAGCGTATAGGCTCGATCATTGTCCCGACGAAACATGACCAAAGGAGTGTTCTCAGGGGCATGTGACAATTGTCGCGCCAGGACTACCGCGTCATCGAGATATCCGAGTTGATCGACTAGACCATACTCCAGCGCATCGCCGCCGGTCATGACTCGACCATCCAAAATATCTTTTGATTCGAGGTGGACGCGGGCAGCAGCGACGCGGGTCTTGAACCGCTCATGAAAGCTGTCTGCGATTTCTTGGAGCAAAGCCCGTTCTTCGGCTTCCATCATGCGCTCCGGCGATGCGACATCTATCCGCTCGCCAGCTTTGATCGGGATCGATACAACGCCGAATTGCCCCAATCCATCTTCCAAGTTGTAGACGTTGAGGATTACGCCAACACCACCGACGAGCGACGTGGGATGGGCGACGATTACATCGGCGGCAGTCGCCAAATAGTATCCGCCTCCTGCGCCTACATCCATAATGCAGGCCACGACGGGAATTTTTAGCTGAGCTTTGACCTGCTGCAAGTCACGGGTCATGACGTCGGTGGCCGTTACTCCGCCGCCAGGACTGTTAATCCTGAGTACCAGGGCAGCCACACTAGGGTCGGTAGCAACCATATCCAGCTTCTCACGAAACAGTGCTACCGGATTTTCTCCGAGTGAGCCGAAGCCACTAATATTCTTGTTCAATAGCAGGCCATCGACGTCTAATACTGCGATTCGCCGCGCCGCTGCGGTATCGGGATTAGCACCGGTATAGACAGGAATCGAGACAAGTCGCGAGGCTGTGTTGTCAGTCTTCATGGAGGCTGAAACGTCACCCGACATTTTCATACTGCCATCCATACTCATATTACCGCCCACATTCATATCGCCGTTAACCCCCATATCGCCATCGATTGACATCACGCCGCGAACTAGCGTTTGGAACGGTTTCGCGCGACAGGCGCTAAGCGCAATGACGCTTACCGCCAAGCCAATGGCCAGCGTGCGGGTCAGTGTGAGGCGAAAGTAGGTCATGTGCGCTGGCTATCGTAATTTAGGGCAACTGGCTGGATTTTGAGGAGTGGCCGACTCCGAATTTATCCGTATGATCTGTGTCGACGACAAAACACTATTAGTCCATCGGATGGGAACAACCCTAAAATATCGCCCCGTTGTATTTCGCCGCAACGATCAGCGTCCTTACCCAAACCCCCACGACAACTTCGTGTTTTTGCGCGGACCATCAGCTTTTTTGAATGCCCAGAGCGATTAAGGTACAGCCTGTTGCGTTTTACAGCTTTGATCTGGAAGAATCTGGTGCGCCGCCCAGCGCGATCCGCTTTGACGTTGCTCGCCCTCGCGACGGCTATTGCGGCGGTTGTCTCGCTGCTGGGGATTTCGCAGGGTTTCACACGCTCATTCTCTGATGTTTACGCAGCCCATGCGGTGGATATCGTGGTCTCCCGCGAGGGATCAGCGGACCGCCTAAGTAGTTCTGTGGATGTTAGCTTCGTAAAAAAGATCGAGTCGTTACCTCGCATTCGCCGCGCTGCGGGGGTCTTGCTGGAGACCATGTCATTGGAAGATGAGGGCGTCTATGGGATCCCTTCGATGGGTATTGCAAGCGGATCCTGGTTACTAGATGACTACGAACTCGTGGATCAAAATGACAGCAGTCCGCATCAGAATGATACGGTGCCTGGCAGGATTTCAAGCAAAACGACGCTCCAGGACCGGACTTTGATGCTTGGCGTGAATCTTGCACAGCGGGTTGGCGTCAAAGTCGGCGACTCCATCAACATGTTCGAAGAGCCATATCGAGTGGTGGGTATTTTCAAGAGTCCGAGCACTTGGGAGAACGGATCGATCATTTTCCCATTAAGAACATTGCAGGAGCTTACGGATCGGCCTGGACAAGTGACATACATCAATGTCGTGCTCAACGGAAATGTGGCGGGCAGCGAGGCCGAAACTGCATTACGTGAGATCAAGTCTTTGGACCCAAAGTTGCTTCCGCTCGCGACAGCTGATTTCGTTGAGTCCGACACTCGCATGCAGCTTGCCAGCGCAATGGCTTGGATGACCTCGGCTATAGCGCTGGTTATCGGCACGATTGGAACACTAAATACGATGCTGACGAGCGTTTTGGAGCGAACGAAAGAGATTGGTATCCTGCGCGCAATTGGTTGGCCCAAACGCAGGGTCGTACTGATGATCCTGTCCGAATCCTGCGGACTAGCGTTGGCTGCAGCCGTATTGGGATGCCTGCTCGCAATATTGTTGACGTGGGGTTTGAGTCAGGCGCCGGCCGCGAAGGGGATTCTCAGTCCGGTGATCGATTCCAAAACCTTCTTGCAAGGCACGCTCTTGGCGCTTGGAATTGGTTTACTTGGGGCATTGTTACCTGCCATACGGGCAGCCAAGCTGCTGCCAACTGAGGCATTTCGCGACTTCTAGTTCCGTCAATCCAAAGTACAGCTCAACGAGTTTGTCAGTTAGTACACAACTATGAATATTCCCAACTACAACCACGAACCCATCGCAATTATTGGACTGGGTTGCCGCTTACCTGGCGGGGCGGACGATTGGCAGAGTTATTGGCACCTGCTAGACGCTGGTATCGACGCGATCAGTGAGACCCCAAGCGAGCGTTGGAATTTGCAAAAGTTCTATGCGAGCGAACCTGCGCCCGGCAAGACTCAAAGTAAGTGGGGCGGTTATGTCACCGGCATAGATCAGTTCGATCCCCAGTTGTTTGGCATCTCGCCGCGTGAAGCGGCTAGTATGGATCCCCAGCAGCGAATGCTCCTCGAGGTCGCCTTGCGTGCGATGGAAGATGCGGGACAACCCCAGGAACGTATTGCGGGCAAACCCGTATCCGTGTTTGTTGGCATCTCTAGCTTTGACTACGCAGTAGCTGGTCTAAGTTTTCAAGATCGGGGCGTGATCAGCGCTTATAGCAACACGGGTGGTTCATCGAGTATAGCGGCTAATCGGATCTCGTATTGCTTTGACCTACGCGGTCCAAGTGTGGCAGTTGATACAGCGTGTTCGTCTTCGCTAGTCGCTGTTCACATGGCCTGCGAGAGCATCTGGCGCGGCGAAGCGCACATGGCTTTGGCCGGTGGTGTCAATGCGCTGTTGCTGCCAGATTTCTACGTTGCCTTCAGTCGACTTGGAGTATTGTCGCCGGACGGGCGCTGCAAGATGTTTGACGCGCGGGCCAATGGTTACGTGCGCAGCGAAGGCGCTGGCATGATCATGCTCAAACCTCTATCGAGCGCCCTGCGCGACAAAGACTTGATCTACGCGGTAATTCGTTCCACAGCTCTTAACCAAGACGGGCGAACGCAGGGTATGACAGTGCCCAGCCAAGAGGCGCAGGAGGAGCTGATTCGCGCTGCTTGTAAGAAAGCGGGTGTGTCCCCCGGCAGCATTCAATATGTGGAAGCGCATGGTACGGGAACACCGGTCGGCGATCCACTTGAGGCTGGTGCCCTAGCACGTGTCCTTGGTCGAGGGCGGCCTGCAGATAATCCATGCTGGGTCGGATCAGTCAAAACCAATATTGGTCATTTGGAGGCCGGTGCGGGCATTGCCAGTGTTCTCAAAGTTGCCTTAGCGCTACACCACCGCCGCATCCCTGCAAATCTACACTTCGAAACGCCAAATCCAGCCATCGACTTCGAAACGATGGGGATACAGGTACCAACGGTTGGACGCTATTGGGACGCAGTAGATGGCACGCGATTGGCCGGCATCAATGGCTTCGGCTATGGCGGGGCCAATGCACACATTATTCTGGAGCAAGCCCCTGCAATTTCGACGCAGACAATGGTCGCAGCTGCCCGCGTTGACGAAACGACTTTTGCGGCGCCCGTGCTACTGCCACTTTCAGCCCGTAGCGCCTCAGCACTTGCCCAAACGGCTGACGAGTTGGCGAGTTGGTTGGACGCCGAGGGTGCGCAATTCCACATGGCAGAAATAGCTGGCTACCTGGCACATCGTCGCAGCCATCGCGAGATACGCGCAACGGCCTGCGCTTCCGATCGTGAGGGATTAATTTCTCAGTTGCGAGTGATTGCTGATTCAACGCAGTCCGAGTTGACCGATACGGCGTTCAGTGGTCGCGACAAGGGGCCTGCCTTTGTGTGCTCGGGACAAGGTCCGCAATGGTGGGCGATGGGCCGAGGCCTCTTGCAGTACTCGCCCGCCTTCCGGAGCGTTATCAAACAGTGCGACGCAGAGTTTTCTAAGTATGGCGATTGGTCGCTACTCGAGGAATTGCAGCGTGGCGAGTTGGATTCGAGAATGCAAGAAACCTCGATCGCTCAACCAAGCATTTTTGCTATTCAAGTCGCCTTGGCTGCTGTGTGGGAAAGTTGGGGGATTCGGCCCACCGCCATCGTTGGCCACAGTGTCGGCGAAATCGCGGCTGCCTTTCTGTCTGGTGCGCTCGACTGGGAGGACGCCTGCTTGGTGGCCTTTCATCGTGGCCGCACTATGGACTTGGCGACATCGGCTGGTGCCATGGTCGCAGCCGGACTGTCCGCCGACGAGGTTCCAAACTGGATTGCTGGGCTGGAGCAGCATGTATCGCTGGCAGCCATCAATGGCCCAAGCAGCGTTACCATCTCGGGAGCAGCAGATGCTATCGAATCATTAGCCCAGCAACTCGAAGTCAAGGGAGTATTCTGCCGAAGGCTGGCGGTCGAATACGCATTCCACAGCCCGCAGATGGAGCCGGTCCGCGAAGAGCTCTTGCATTCGCTGCGGCACATTCAACCACGCCGGTCCCATTCTAAGCTTGTCTCGACCGTTACTGGCCAAGTTGTAACGGGCGAAGAGTTGAATGCGGAATACTGGTGGCATAATGTTCGTCAAAGTGTGCGGTTCAGCGATGCTATGGCGCGTCTAGCAGAGGACGACTATCAGGTGGTAGTCGAAATTGGACCACACCCAGTGCTCGCGTATTCGATCCATGAGTGTTTTCAAGCTGCAGGTGGATCCGTGCGATGCGTGCCTTCGCTTAATCGCAAGCAAGACGACCTGCTGTGTATGAGCAAGTCGTTGGGTAGCCTGTATTCGCTCGGCTTCGAAATCAACTGGGCTGGGTTCTACAATCAACCGGTTCGCAAAGTGCCTGCGCCGCTGTATCCATTCCAAAAACAACGTTGCTGGTCAGAATCACGGGAATCGCTAGTCACCCGTGAGGCGTCGGCTCATCACCCGCTCTTAGGCGAGTCAACCTACGGCCCTACGCCAAGTTGGCAACAGCGAATCGATTTGCTGGCAACCGTTTCTCGCAGATCATTGCGTACGGGGATCTACTGTCTATCCTGCGGCGGCCATGATTGAGACGGCCATCGCTGCCGCTGGACTGGTGCAGGAACGTGAGGCGGTGCGATTGGAACACATCCGCATCCAAGCGCCATGCATGCTCGCCCCCGAAAGGCCAATGTGGATTGAAACGCGATACGACGAAGAACGCCGACAACTGAAACTTGCATTTCGCGAGATCGAACACAGCCATTGGACACCACTGGCCACATTTGACGTCAGTTCCCGGCCTCAACACGCAGACCCAACAATTTCGAACCTGACTCCACAGCAGTTCTCCCAGCGTTTGGAATCCATTCGAGCCAAATGCACTGAAGGGTTTGATCGCTCTCGCTTGTATGCTTACTGCCGCGCTCTGGGACTGCAATATGAGACACGTTTCCAAGGTGTACTCAGCGGATTGGTTCGTCCCGGCGAGGCGCTCGTCGAGGTCAGTCTCTTAGACCACTCGGACAGCGCTTCGAATGCGCAGGGCTATCACCTGCACCCTGCTTTGCTCGATAGTTGTTTTCACGCCATGATTGCCGCAGATCCCAACTTCGACCATACCTTGGATGGACTGTACCTTCCGGCTGAAATTCGTGACGTGACATTTCATCGCCCACCGAGTGATCGAGTTATCGTGCATGCACGCATGCTGAGCAAGACACCCAAGCTGATGATCTGCGACTTGGATGTTTTTACACCCTTTGGTGAATTGTGTTTGACGGTGCGACACTTTGAAAGTCGCCGCGTTAACGCGGTGGCAACCACATCCAGCCAGTCGGACATGCTCTACAACTACCAATGGCAATCACAACCCTTGCAAGAAGAAGCCGGGCACAGCATTGGCAACTCATCCCAGAATGCAGCCTGGCTGCTATTCATGGACGAAGGACACGTTGGACAGGAACTAGCTCAGCGCCTACGAAGTCGCCGGCATCGTGTCGTAGCCGTCTATCGCGACGATTCCCATGTGCCGCAATCCGGTAGCGAATCGTTTTATCAGGTCGATCCGGAAAGCCGCGAGAGTTTTTCTTCTATGCTCGAGACAGTCCAGGCTCGCGGATTTTCCGTCGCAGGCATCGTCTACCTGTGGGGCCTCGACGTACCAAGCACGGATCGCTTGAATAGTGAGCTACTCGATCGCAGCACCATTCTTACGACACTTGCACCATTGCACTTCGTCCAAGCTTGGGAGGCTATGTACTCCGGCACAGCCGTCAATTTGAGCTTGGTGACCAGCGGCGCACAATCGACCGATGGCGAGCCCGAGTCAACCAACGTCGCTGCGGCACCGCTGATTGGCTTTGGACGAGTCATCGCCAGCGAATCATCCCGTCTCCGCGCTAAATTGATCGACTTGCCGCGCAAACTTTCACCTTGCGATATGGATAATCTTCTGAGCGAGCTTTTGGCAGGAGATGAGGAAGATGAGGTGCAATGGCGCGACGGACGGAGATTTGTGCATCGCTTCTTACCGTCGGAAGATGAGCCCCTATCTGCTGACGCAGCCAGGTTGCTGCCAAGTCAATTGCAAGTCGGAAATGCCATGGGCATTGAGGAATTGCGATACGAGAGTAAATCGAGCGAAGTGTTAGAGCCAGGGCAAGTTGAGATCGAAGTACTGGCGGCAGGGCTAAACTTCAGCGATGTCATGAAGGCACTGGACCTTTATCCCGGATTGACAGACTGTCCCGTTGAATTGGGCGCAGAGTGTTCGGGGCGCATCTCGCGGGTATCAGCCAAGTCTCATTGGCAGGTGGGCGATGAAGTGATTGCCATTGCTCCGGGATCATTCGCGACACATGTTGTTGTCAACGAAGCCCTGGTTGCGCCTAAGCCGAGTCGCTTGAGTCACGCCGAAGCCGCTGCGATTCCGATTGCATTTCTGACTGCCGAGTATGCCATAAACGAGTGCGCACGCTTACAAGCCGGCCAATCAATCCTGATACACTCGGCCAGTGGTGGTGTGGGCCTGGCGGCAATACAACTCGCCAAGATTGGAGGGATACGAGTCTTCGCTACAGCCGGTAGCGATGCCAAACGACAGTTCGTCAAAGCAGCTGGCGCCACCCTGGTGATGGATTCTCGCAGCTTAGCCTTTGGCGATGAAGTGCTACGAGCCACCGCAGGCAAGGGCGTCGACGCGGTACTAAACTCTTTGCCAGGCGAAGCGATCAAAACAGGACTCTCCATCCTGCAAACCGGTGGCAAATTCCTTGAGATCGGCAAACGCGACATTTACAACGATGCTGCGTTGGGCTTGTATCCGTTTCGCAACAATCTATCGCTCTTCGCGATTGATTTGGATCAGCTTTTTAAGCAACAGCCGCAACGGATGGGAACGATGCTGCGTCAGTTGGTCGAACGATTCGAGACTGGAGAATTGCGGCCCCTACCAACACGGTCCTATTCCGCTTCGGAAACTGGCGCCGCATTTCGCTTCATGCAGCAGAGCAAACATATCGGCAAGGTCGCGGTTACCTATGATGTGCGTCCGTCAAAGATCTTCGCTGGTCAATTTACTCCGCTTGTGTTCGATGGAGATGCAACCTACTGGATAGCAGGCGGCCTGGGTGGCTTTGGATTCGAAATCGCGCGGTGGATGATTGACTCAGGTGCTCGTACCTTGGTACTCAGCGGGCGCAGCCAGACGCTGCACCCAGAGGCTGAGCAGCGAATTGCCGAGTTATCCAGGACAGGCGCACGCATTGTGGTACTGCCAACCGACATTGCGCAACCGGCAAAAGTCCGTGCTACTCTGCGGACCATTGACCGCGATTTGCCACCGTTGCGGGGTATTTTTCACACTGCTATGGTACTTGAGGATAAGTTGTTGGGCGATCTCGATCGACCGACGCTCGAACGGGTATTGCGTCCCAAGGTCCTGGGCGGGTGGAATCTACACCAGCAGACGCTGGGACGTGATTTGCATTTTTTCGTGCTGTTCTCGTCGCTATCGAGCGTGTTTGGACACGCCGGGCAAGCCAACTATTCAGCGGCCAACGCATTGCTCGATAGCTTGGCCTATCACCGCCGCGCACTCGGCCTGCCTGCTCTAGTGATGAACTGGGGGCACTTGGGCGAGGTTGGTTATCTAGCGGAGCGCGAGGAGCTTGGGAAACGACTTGAACGGCAAGGCGTGTTGAGTTTTACAATTCAACAAGCGACCGATTGCCTGCAACATGCTTTACAGTCCAAAGCGATCCAACAAAGTGTTCTGCGGATTGATTGGAGCGTATGGCGTGGGCTTGGCATTACCGATCGCATTTCTCCGCGATTCGCGCATTTGATTCAGCAATCGACGACTGATGACTCCGCCGCGATTGGAGAATCGCTCACAGCCGAAAACTTGCGTACTGCCGACAGCTCGCGAAGAGCCGAATTGGTGCAGACACTGCTAAGCAACAAGTTGTCTAGCCTACTTGGCATCTCCGCAAAACAGATCCCGGTTGAGCGCACACTCTTGGAAATGGGATTGGATTCGCTCATGGCTGTGGAGCTGCGTAACTGGATTGAGAGTCAGTTGGACATGAACATTCCCATAGCGGCATTGATGCGCGGTGGGACCTCACGAGACATTACCAACCAGCTTGTCGACATGCTCGCCGACACACTTGCCGACGGCACGCAGAATGATCTCGCGGCGCAGGAGCCAGCAACTCTCTTGGAAGAACTACCCAATTTGGAAGCCGAACGCGTTAGCGAACTGCTCAGTCAAATGCTTCGCGAGCCGTCATGACTGGAAAACGCGACTATGACTTGCAAACGATGTCACCTAGCGAGCAGCGCGCGCTGTTAGAAAAGCTGCTGCGTGACAAAGCGGAGAAGGCTGCGGAACGGGCCAAGCAGTTTCCGATGTCGGCGGGACAGCAGGGCCTTTGGCATGCGTACCGTCGTGACCCCCAGGCGACAGCGTTCAATGTCTTCCTGCCCACACGTGTCCGCTCGCCAATTGACCCGAACCTTTTTCGCCAGTCGATTGAGTTGCTCGCACAGCGCCACACCAGTTTGCGAACGACGTTTTCTGACTCCGAGGGAGCGTTAACACAGCGCATCCACGATGATTTGCGACCCGAGTTCAAGGTCGTCAAGCTGGAGGCCGAGCCGGAAGTATTCAGAGCAGCGCTGATGAAGGAGACGTTACGCCCCTTCGACTTACAGCGTGGGCCACTATTGCGACTATACTTGGGAAAACTTGCAGACGACGATTGGTTGGTGCTGGCGACAACGCATCATATCGTCGTTGACTTTTGGTCGCTCGTGCTGATTCTACAGGAAATGCGCCAAGCAATCCCCAGCTTCGCCGCTGGACTTGCGCCCAATTTACCCGCGCCCGTTACCAACTATGCCACTTTCGTGAACGAACAGGCAAACCTGCTTGCCAGCGAACGCGGCGCTAAGATGCGTGGATACTGGAAAGACGTGGTCACCCGTGGGGCTGCCGTATTGGAGATGCCTCTCGACCGCACTCGCCCAGTTTCCTTTACGGGACGTTCCGCAACCCAGTCGTTGATATTCCCAGAAAATGCATCTGGGCGCATCAGCGAGTTGGCTGTCAAGTGTCGGGCGACCCCATTTGCCGTCGTGCATGCCGCCTTGCAAGTATTCTTGAGTCGCTATACTGGACAGGACTCATTCTATATTGGCAGCCCATTCTCGGGCCGCACACAACATAAATACGAGCAAACCGTCGGTTTCTTCGTCAACATGCTGCCGCTGCACGCTGATCTGACTGGCAGCCCAACTTTCTGCGAGCTGATCAATCGCACGCAATCAACGCTGTTAGACGCGCTGGAGCACGAGGCCTATCCAATCTCCCAGATCGTCCACGATGCAGCCATCGCACGCGATCCAAGCCGTAGTCCACTCTTTCAAGTGTCATGCACGTTTGAGAAATCACAAGTGAAAGCGGAGTCTGGGCGAGCCAGCTTCTTGTTCCCGGAGGAGACGCCTGCCGACCAGCAGGTCTGGGAGTTTGGTGGATTCAGGCAAGAGAGCTTCTATGTACCCCACCAAACCTGCCACTACGATTTGGAATTTGTATTGGAGCAGAGCGGCGATCGACTGCGCGGCATTCTCGTCTATTGCTGCGATTTGTTTGAAGCAAGCTCTGTCGCTCTGATGGCAGAGAATTTCAGCGGATTGCTGGATAGCTTACTCGACGGACCTGACGTTTCGATCGACGACGTTCTTTGGGAGGCGAAACGCACCAGGGCGGCGCTGCATTCTCATCCGCAACCCGTATTACCAGCGCGATCGAACTTGGCTCCAAACGCATTGACTGAACTAGTTTGCACACCTTCCACGCGCTCGCAATCGGAAAGCGGCGATCAATCGCCGCAGTCCCTTGGGTCGGATGCAACCGTCGTATCACTGATCTCAGCCGCAGAGCAGCGCGCTGGCAATCAGCTTGCTTTCGATCAAGCGGATTACAAAGTAACATATAACGAGTTGTGCAGCGCCGTCCGAGCCATGGCACTGCGTCTGGCAGCGGTCGGTGTGCAGCGTGGTGATCTTGTCCCCGTAATTGCCCCGCGTGGCCCGCGCACGTTGGCAGCCATATTGGCGGTGCAATTTAGTGGCGCTGCGGTTGTACCCATTGATGCTGGGGCTCCATCGGTAGACTGGACGACTTTGCTAGATGACTCGCAAGCCAAGCATCTGATATGCGCTGACGAGAGTCGCGAAATGGTGTGCGATTTCGCAGATAAGCATCAGCTGCGCCTAGTGCCATTTTCAGAGCTGCTGCGCAACATGAGCTCTGCGTTACCGCTGCCCACCGTCCAGCCACGAGATCTGGCTTACGCCATCTATACGTCTGGTTCAACAGGCAAGCCGAAAGGCGTGTTAATTGAGCATCAAGCGCTTTGCAACACTTTGCAATGGCGCATGCAAGACGTGCCGCTGGGTTCCGATCGCGTACTCATGTTACTCTCACATCAGTTCGATGCGGGCTTGGGCATCGCGCTATCGACGCTCAGCCAGGGTGCGTCGTTGGTATACCCGGAACACGCGAACTGTGATCCTGTAGACATCATCAACTTGATCATTGAGCGCCAAGTCACTGTCTTGCCAGTATTTCCCGGACTGCTGCGTGTGCTGATCACACAACCTGAGTTCTCGCAGTGCCTCAGCCTAAGGCAGGTTTGGGTTGGTGGGGAGGCACTGTCTTCGGAGCTCTTGAATCAGCTACGCGCTGCAGCGCCGAGTGGGCTGCGCATCTTGAACTTCTATGGCCCCACCGAAGCTGCGATCGAAGCCACGTATTGTGATCTCACGGATCATCCGTCATCACAGCTTATCCCGATCGGTTGTGCGATCGCGGGGGCGGAAGTATTGATTGTGGACAAACGGCGAGATCAACTGCATGTGCTGCCAGACTTGATACCTGGCGAAATAGCCATTGGTGGAGCTGGGCTGGCACGCGGCTACTTGAACCGCCCTGAATTGACGAAAGCGAAGTTTGTCGCGCATCCAGACAGGAAACAGCAGCGACTGTATCTGACAGGGGACGTTGGGCAAAAACTAGCTAACGGTGAGATTCGTTTTCTTGGACGCCGCGACCATCAGGTCAAGCTACATGGCTATCGGATCGAGCTAGGTGAGATTGAAGCGGTCGCTCAATCGCACCCAGACGTGACGCGGGCGGCCGTTGAAATAGTCGGGGGCGATACGCCGCAAGCTGCGATGGTAGCATTTGTAACTGGACAAGGAATTGATCGCCGCGCTTTGGCTCGCTTCTTAGCCGAACGTTTGCCTGCCTTTAAGCTTCCCAAATCCATTTGTGTGCTCCCAGAAATGCCACTGTCTGCTAGCGGCAAAGTAGATCGAAAGCGGCTTCCACTTCCGGCCATTAGTTCACTTGTTGCAGACGCGGAGCCGAAACTGAGGATCGCCCCTCGAACACCACTGGAGTCGTACCTGGCGGAGGCGTGGTGCTCAGCCTTGGGTGTCGACCTCATTAGTGTCGACGCTAACTTCTTTGATGCTGGCGGAAGTTCACTTGGCGCAGCAACCTTGACGGGAAAGTTGACGACGGATCTAGGGGTGCATGTGCCAACCGCGTTGCTATTCGACCTAGCGGATATCGCGCAGATCGCATTGCGTTTAACAGAACTTTATCCATACGAAATCTCCCAGCGTTTTGGGGACGAGTGCGTGAAGGCCCAGCACGCGCTGGGCCATGGTACCCAGGCTGCCACCCGAAACAGTCGGCCGCAGCTGCATCCCCTGCTTGCACCACTTAAACCAATTGAAGGCACGAGTACTCGTCCCCCCATCTTTATGGTTCACCCGCCAGGCGGCATCGTCATCTGCTACCGCGAGTTGGCTGGTTGTCTGCCTGTAGAACAGCCGCTATACGGCATACGCGCTCGTGGCTTGCACGGCGACGAACGGCTACCTGACAGTGTTGAGTCTATGGCGGCCGATTATGTACAAGCCATTCGAAGTGTCTGGCCACAAGGTCCCTACGTCGTCGGTGGCTGGTCGCTCGGAGGTCTGATCGCCTTTGAAATGGCGCAACAGTTGTTGCGGAACGGACAGGGGACGCATTTAGTGATGCTGGACACCACGATTCCAGCTGGGGCCACTACGCTCGTACCCGTCGAGGAACAAGTCAGCGTCGGCCTGGAATATGGCATCGATCTGAGTCTCGATCAGTTAGGTGATCTGCCCGCCGAGCAGCAACTCCCGTTTCTATGGGCGCATGCTCAAAAGTTAGGAGTGATTCAAGACGATTCACCCGCCGAAGTCATTGAGAAAACGCTTCGTGATCTACAGGGATTGTTCCATCACCACGTCGACCTTGCGCGACGTTATGCCCTTGCACGGCTCCCTGGCACGATCACCTTGTTCCGGCCCACCGAAGTACCGTTTGAGCTTCACACCACTGAAGATCGTGGATGGCGGCACCTGGCGGAATCTGTACAAGTTTGCTTTGTGCCAGGCCACCACCACAGCATGGTTCAGCCGCCACATGTCAAATCAATGGCTGCCGCGCTGGAGCAATGTTTAACTCCCAAGTCGATCATCGAGGGAAGATAATGTAGTGGATCTCGCCAGAGATCCCTGTGTTATGGGAAGTCTGGCGACTTCCACTACATTCATTGAACGGCATTGCACTTTGCCCGGTGCCTTACGGCCCACGGCTCACCCTTCCGTTCACAAATTCGATTAAATCAGCAGTCGCCTGCGACTTGCCGTTAAACGAGGAAAGGTCACCTACGATTGCCGCGAAAACAAACCGCTCCAACTTGCTACTTTTCTTGGATGCTTTGGATAAATGCTAAGATCTCAAATATCTCATCTTCACTGAAGCGATCGAGTAGTCCTTTCGGCATCATGGAAGTGCTAGTCCTGCGTTGAGCAACAATCTCATCCTTGCTGACGACACGCGGTTCTTTAGCTTCGGGGTTATCGAGGATAGAAATGGTGTCATCCGTTTCGGCAATGACCAATCCAGAGATTGTCTCATCATCATCGGTTAACAGCAGTTGCACGACATATTTAGGGTCGATTCGGTGTGCTGGATCGAGGATTTCCAAGAGGACATCGGACGTATTGCCTTTCCATCGCTCGAGGACTTTTCCTAGTTCCGGCCCGACGTTGCCGGACACAAGATCACCCGCCTTGTGGCACTGGGCACATGAAGCCTCGACGAACAGCCGTTTACCAATTTCTGGCGTTCGACCGCGTAAGCCAGTGTCAATCTTGCCGGCAAAGTCCTTGATGGTCCAACTCTGCACAAACGATCGATTGCTGCCCACCGGGTCAGTTGGCTCGGTAGGATTCTTTAGCCACGCGTCCAAATTCTCGACGACGACCATCACGCCATACATGCGCATCCAATGTCTTGGGAAAGTACATACATAAGGGTATTCGCCTGGAGTTGTCGGTGCGGTAAAGGTTAGAGCTTCCTGCTCATGGGCCGCAACCATTTGGGTAGCAAATAGGACTTTGTCGCTGTCTGGCACATACTGCTTGCCACTGGCTCCGCCGGCGGGTCCAACCTGCATGCCCAACTCAGCAATTTCTTTTAACGCTCCAGGCTGTGTGACTACTAGATTGTGCGGCATCATATCTTGATTGATCAAGACGACTTGAACTGGGCGACCTGCTTCGACGGCGAAGTATGGAATGTCGTAACGCATTTCTTCTTCGACAGTACGCACGCGTACGACACGAACTACCGTCTCTCGCAAGCGGTTGCGAAACTCAGCGGCTTGCTCGGGCGGTATTTTGGCAATCAACTGGTCAACCAACTGCATCGCGTCGACAAAACTATCGCTCGTCCGTTCAGCTGCTGGTGTGGCTTCAGCGAAATTGACGAGCCAAGCTACCAGTTCGCCGCAGCGTTTCGGTTCAGCCGCGTTGGCTGGCAGCGACAATAGTGTTTGCACCGCAGTAGGACGCAGGTCATCGTCTTCCAAGAACTCTGAGACTCGCAGGAAAGTCTCTTGTCTTCCCACAGGGATAGTGGCCAAGGCTGCGATGGCGGCGCGACGGACAGCCAGCGGCTGATCCGTTTCGATCGCGGTCAAAGCGCGCGAGTGAAGCTGCGAGCGTGTGCCAGGATCGGCGAACATTCGGACGCCTCTCCAAAGCTGCTCGTGAGCTGCCTCGGACTGTTCGGCAGCTGCGAAAGCTTTATCGGTCACTCCCGCAGCAATAAGCGCAGCCAGTCCCACGGACATGGTCTGCGGGTTTTGGTTAGCGGCTAGTTCTTCTAATACCATTTGCTGTTGCCCCAATAGTTCAACCGGGGAAGCCAAAAGCAGACCAGCCAACGTTTGCCGCGTGCGTTGAGCAACGTCATCGTTTCCTTTGATGGAGGCAATTGCCGATGACAATTCCACCACCGCATTGGAACGATTGATGGCTACCAAGTCGTCAAGCGCCGCGATGCGGTTGGCAGCTGGCATACCGTCCCGGGCCAAGATCGCCGTCAACACGGGGATGTACTTCTTGTCATCGGTGGCCGTTTCGATTGCCAACAGTTGTTCGTTGCTCAATCGTTTCAGCTGGTACTCAACCACGCGCGGACTCTTGTCCAAGAACACCGTAGGTGCAGCAACCTTAGTGGTTTCACCATGTTGATGCTGCCCGTGAACGAATTGAGAGCAAATAAATCCGGTGAAAACAGCAAGAAGTAATCTTAAACGCATGATCATCAATCAGTTTGTTTTTTAGCGTTAAATCGGAAGAGGAACTTTACCGCAAAGGACGCGTAAACCTTCACTCCAGGAACTGTCGTTGGAAAACGAGATGGGACTCATAACCTCGTCCACTACGAAGACTGTGGGGTGATTATTCCGCAGATCCTCAATTGGGACGGATGGCTTCGCCAGCGAGTTTTGTACATGTCGCTGCAAAGACAGGCAAGTCTACACTTTCACTCACAAAGGTAACGTGAGCGTCGGCGTACAGCAAGTTGCTCCCGCCGTGGTGAAAGCTATAGGGTTCGTTGTCATTCTTGGCATTCATTGCCGCAGAACAGTTCGCACCGCAGCCTTCCCGGCTTCCGTCGCGACTTGCGCCATCGAGACTAAAGGCTCCCTCACTGTCTGCCCAACCAATTCCTTGGTCGTTCGCCAGTGTCGGCTGCATCCTGCGTCGATGGTAGACAGCTGGACGCGCGCTACTTTCGACAAGTACTACGGTATTGGACGTGCCATCCGTTATTTCTGCAAACCGGGTAGACGAATTACGATGCAGGACAGAAAAACGATTTGCAGTATTGTACACAGCTCGGTTCAGGTGAGCGTTGATGGAGGCGGGCTGTACGCCCATCATCGCCTCATAATCTGCGCCGGCGATCGGGTTCGCAAACGTGAGGGCTGGTCTTGGTGATTTGGCGATCGCGGACAGGACTTCGATTCGCGTCGGTGTGCTCGGACACTGGAAAATATTGATTTGCACTGACGCCACGGTCGCGTTTGTTCCCTCCCACCAATGCAATTGAAAGTCGACTAGCTTCTGTGTGTTGGTTTGTTCGATAAAGGGCAAAGTGAGCGCGCGCCAGCCCACGTACTTTCCTGCTGGATTATTTGGGTTGGCCTCAGTCCATCCCGATGGCGGAAATCTTCGATAAGAGTTTTCGAAGGCATGCAGGGCCAGTCCGAGTTGCCGTAGATTGCTCTGACAACTCATTCTTCGTGACGACTCCCTTGCACCATGTACCGCTGGGAGAATCAAGCTGATCAATGTCGCAATGATTGCTAGAACAACGAGCAACTCAACCAGACTGAATGCGCGGCGGGATGGCCCCTCCGGCAAAACGCGTGATTTGCGCTTCGAGCGTTGGCGCAACGGCAAGACCCACAGCCAGACACCTGTCAGCCACAGACTCATCAGTACCAGTCCGTTGGGTAGGAACACACCCAATTTGGCAAAGTCAGAAAAGAAGCTTCCGTCGTGCAAGCTCTCAATCAAATCTGATCGCCGATAGGCACTCGAAAGCACTTCCCCATTTACGTAATCGATCTGAACCTCCCAGCGATTCTTGCAGGTCACTTTTACGGTGCCCTTGGACGGTCTTACATCGATTCGATCGATGTCCGCCCAGTCGGTTACGGCGGCTTCCGGGATGGATTGGACGACGGTCAGCAGGTCCGTCCAATCCTGCTCTGGCCGTACATTCTTGGCTTGCCCAGCCTGGGTGGCGGGCTGGACCCATGGCACCTGTTTTTTTACTTGTAGCAGCAAGCCAGTGGTGATGACTAACAACATTGGCAGCGCGCTTCCTATAGCGCCCCACCGATGCAGTTTCCGTGACCACCAATTCCAATTTTTCGCCACGCGTGAATCCTTAT
The DNA here is from genome assembly GCA_041398985.1 of Pirellulaceae bacterium. Lineage (GTDB taxonomy): Bacteria > Planctomycetota > Planctomycetia > Pirellulales > Pirellulaceae > Aureliella. The sequence goes on along the minus strand of JAWKTR010000024.1, from coordinate 9,268 downwards.
CACAGTAACCACAACCGCCACGCCCTCTGACCAAACTGCGTCAGCAACAGTCTGCCGCCAGCCGCACTTTGGGATTGGCAAAACTACGGGACGCAAATACCGGCAGGGCGCGAGCCCTCCGGTTTCTGCGCCACCGGACCGCTCGCGCCGCTCCGTCAAAGCCGAAACGTCTTGTTTTGAAAGGCCATAACCATTATGGCCGGAGGCCTATCCGACAGCCCCACGTGTTCCGTCTTCGCCGTTACCTTGGGCTGCGTCTTCCTCTTCGGATTCAGCGTCATCGCTATCCCAGTACGATTCCACTTCCTCGCCGAATGGACTACTGATAGGAAGCTGGGGATCGTTGACAATGCGCAACTCTTGGACAAACTCCGCGCCGTCAACGACCAGTGTGATACGGTAGTTGCCTGGGGATGCTGGACGACGATTTCCGCCGCGACCGGCAGGGGAGCGTTGAGCGGCCCGTTGGGCTTGTTGCGTTTCTGCTTGGCCTTCGGCAGATTCTTCAGGCGACGAAGCCTCGTTGGCTGATTCCTGGCTCGTTGCCGCAGTACTTGGATCGCTGCCGCCTGACGGCCGTTCTGTGCGGCGCCGCGCGGACGCCCCAGATGTGGCGGACCGAGATGCAGCTGACGGTTGCGCGGGGGGCGCTATGATCAAATCCCATCTAGCGGAATGAAGCCCCGGCGTATTTGCACCGCTGAGCTCACGCACAACTTCGCCTTTGATATTTTCAATTCGCAGCGAAACCTTGTCAGCTTTCTTGGGCAAAGCGTAGTGAATCACGGCGCCCGACGGAGCGTTTTCACCAACAAAGCGCTGGTTGGTACCTCCACGCGTAGCTTCTCGCCGCCAGCGAACGACGACGTTGGGTTGCATGAGCAGCGGCCTTACTCCTACCGCCTCTGCCGTCAATTGTCGCAACGGTGTGATGTCCGTCACCCACAAGCTGCGGCCGTGAGTCGCTGCGACGACATCGCCATTCTCTGGATGAAACGCAAAGTCGAAGACCGGGACGGTGGGCAAGTTCGTATTTAGGCAGTTCCAATGGCCACCGCGATTTGTCGACGCGTAGACTTTGAATTCGGTTCCGATCAGCAGGAGGTTCTCATTCTGCAGATCTTCGCGCAGCGCTCGCGTGGATCCCCAAGGGAGATTGTTACGGATTGAATTCCACGTCGAACCGTAGTCTTCCGATACGAAAACGTAGGGCTCGTCATCGTTGGATCGATGACCGTCTAGGCAAACATAAACTCTGCCGTCGGAGAAACGAGAGGCTTCAACGGTTGCTACCCAGCGTGGTGCTGGTAAATCCAAATTGGTTCCGATCTCTGTCCAATGGTCGCCTCCATCTCGAGTGACCCATAGCGCCCCATCATCGGTTCCAACGTACAAAACATCCGCATTGCGTGGAGATTCGGCAAAAGCCGTTGCGCTTCCACGCTTTGTCAATGTGATGTCCGGTGAAATTGCCTTCAAATTTTGTCCACGTTCCTCGGAGCGGAATACGTGATTTCCAGCAGCGTAGAAAACGTTCGAATTGAAATTCGACAATTGGAACGGTGTGTTCCAATTGAAGCGATAGGGCGGAGCACCGTCGACACGTTGAGGACGTATCGAAGCTCGCTCGCCTGTTTTCAGATTGCGGCGTCCCATCGAACCGTTTTGACTTTCGTAGTAGACCACATCGGGATCGTTGGGATCAACGGCACAACGGAAGCCATCACCTCCACCAATGGAAAGCCAATCTTCGTTGATGGGCCCCGTCGACGTGAGAGTTTGCGAGGGGCCACCCCATGTGCCGTTGTCTTGCAGCCCGCCGTACACCGTGTAGGGATACGTCTTGCCAATTGCGACGTGATAGAACTGCCCCAACGCTAGCAGATTCAGATGGTCCCAGCTCTTGCCGCGATCATAAGTAACATAAATCCCTCCGTCGACACCGATGATTAGGTGTCGGCCATCGCGCGGGTCGACCCACAACGCGTGACCATCGGCGTGAACGCCACTGCCAAAGCTGCTATCGAAGGTCAGGCCGCCGTTCTCGGATTTGTACTGACTGACCCCCAAGAGATAGACGAACTGAGAATCATTGGGATCGACGCGTACGACGCTAAAGTACATCGGCCGCGAGTGCAGACTATTCACGCGAGTCCAGCTTTCGCCACCGTCGATCGACTTATAGATACCGCCGTATTCATGTCCGTCGCCACCCTGCATATCCTGCACGTTTTCCTGTTGTCCCCCAAGGCTGGCCGAGTAGGGGCGAGTAGGACCTGGGCGCTTTTCCATCAGGACCTCGATCTCTTTGGTTTCGGTAGCGCGGGCGATGGTAAAGGTCTTCTTGTCCCCCGGCTTACCGGCCTGCAACATGTTCAAGAGCTCGCGATAGTCATCGACGACCGTTCCGTCCAGCTTCTTGATCGTGTCGCCGCTCATCAAGCCAGCCTTTTCGGCAGGGCCATCTTTGGTGATTTCTGTGATTTCCGCGCCGCCATCAGGTGCATTACGACCTTGGATCCCCACAAAGGCCGTGTTGGCTGGCTGGGGTGTCCGGGTAGAACCGGGGCGAGCCTCCAATTTGATGGCCAGGTCGACCTTTTCGCCAGCGCGATCCACTTTGATCTTGAGAGAATCTCCAGGACTCATCGTACGTACCAAGCCAATCATCGCGGCATAGTTCTCGGTTGGTTTTCCGTCAACTTCGAAAACCTTGTCAGCTTCCTTCAATCCGGCTTTTTCGGATGGACCTTCCGCCACGACTGAGGTGATTTTAATGAACTTACCGTCGTCCTCACCGGTAATGCCCATCCACACGTTGGATGCACCACTGCGTGACGCTAGAGAACACTCCAACTCATGCGTTTCGCCACCCCGCAGGACTGTGATTGAGAACTTGTCGCCAGGCTTCTTATCGCGCAGCACATCCAGAACTTGATTAAAAGAGGTGAGCTTTGTATCGCCTAAGCTAGCTAGCTGATCGCCAACCCGAAGCCCAGACTTTTCCGCCGGAGAATTGGCATAAATTTGTTCAACCAACACACCGTTCTCTCGATCCGCGGCGACAGCGCCCCATAACACGAGCAGAGGATCTTGCCCCTTGCCGATGTTTTCACAATCCACCACGGCATACAGAATGTTGGGATCGGCTTGGAAGTAGTCGAAACCGATTCGGCCAAGCTGGCTAGTGGGTAGTCCCTTGGTGAGCCGATGCCAAGCTTCGCCACCGTTGGTTGTCTTGTACAAGCCCGAGCCGGGACCATACTTGCGGATCGGATCGTAGCCATCGTAGCCGTCAGGAATGGGTACTTCGTTGCCTGGCCAGCTATCAAATCCATCGCGGAGCCGTTCCCAGGCGGCCACTATGAGCGTGTTTGGGTCGGTTGGATGCATTTGCATGTCGATGATTCCCGTGCGATCATCGATGTAAAATACTTTTTTCCAAGTCGCACCGCCGTCGGTCGTCTTGAAGACGCCGCGTTGATCATTGTTACCGTACAGACGGCCGAGCGCGCCGACGTAAACTATATTCGGATCGGTGGGGTGAATCACAACTTTGCCGATCTGATAAGTCTCGTCTAAGCCCACATGTTTCCATGTTTGGCCTGCGTCCTCCGATTTGTATACTCCGTTGCCGTACGAGACCGAGTTGCGAGGATTATTTTCACCTGTACCGACATATAAAACTTCTGGGTGGCTAGGAGACACCGCCATTGCACCGACGGACACGGTCGTTTCGCGATCAAACTGATGCTCGAGTGTCACACCGTTGTTCGTGGTTCGAACCAAACCTCCTGTTGCAGTGGCCGCCCACCAATTGCTGGGATCTTTTGGGTTAACAGCTAGATCCACGATGCGACCACCCATGTTGGCGGGGCCAATGCTTCGCCACTGCACAGCGCGAAGAAAATCATCGGACAACTCGCTGGGACGATTGTCCTTTTTTTCTTCGGATGGGTTGCCAGACTGGACAGTTGACGCAGAAGCACTTTCTGTCGGCGTGGTGGCTGCCCGCATCTTCTCGATGCCCTGCAGAACGTCCGAAAGCTGCTTCTCGATGCTGCTCAATCGTGACTCGAGATCTCCTCCTGACGTTTCGACTTCATTCGCGGGAGCGATTTTTGCGGATGCCGTTGCCTTGGACTTGCGCGAACTGGGTTTTTCACTTTTTTTGTTTTCGTCCGAAATTTGTGTCGACGGACTTGGTGGTCGTTCGGCCTCGGGAGCTTGCTTTTGCTGAGCTTGAGCTATGGTGGCAAGACATGCTATGAGCATCACCACAGAGCAAATTCGGGCCGTTGAGCCCATGCGTGCTGCGCGTGCGATTGGTGCCCAATTGAATTTCATGTTGTGTATCCTGACTGGATGATTACGGTGTACGCTTAAAAGTCGACGCCACGCCCTTTCCACGCCTTGCCATATTGTGCTTGCTAGTCCATAACGATTCAACAACCGTACCGAGCTTTAGCGCGTTTAGTCACCAAGTTTGACTTTTTCGCCTTGTGGCCGAACACTTATCAGAAAGAACTGCTCTGAGCGACTGGACGACTGTGGGAGGTGTGTTGGGTTTGCCACTGCTGGCGGCCATTCTGTTTGCATGTGGAGCGCTTTGCATGAAGCGCACCGCCACTTGGAAAATCGACGTTTGGCGGACTAGCTTTGTATGCAACTTGGTTTCCGCTATTGCCTTTCAACCATTTCTGTTCTTGCTAGACGCCCCACCGACCTGGCACCTATGGTGGCAGCCAGTAATCGTCGGTGTCCTATATGTCGCTGGCCAAGTGCTGACGTTGACTTCCTTAGCCCAGGGAGAGATATCAGTTGCGGCTCCCGTGTTAGGGTTAAAAATTCTATTTGTGCCAATCTTCCTGTGGCTAGTTGGTGCTGGTCTATTGCCGACGAGTACTTGGTTGGCATGTAGTGGCGCGACGTTGGCGGTTGTCCTGTTAAACACCAGTGATGGCAGCGTGGGACGTGGTCGAGTCGTATTCTCGATTGCGACTGCATCACTTGGGGCGGCAGCCTTTGCCATGTTTGACGTATGCGTGCAGATGTGGAGTAGCAATTGGGGGCAAGGTGCCTTTTTGCCGATTATGTTCCTGGTGAGTTCGCTGATATCGCTGACCTTTATTTTGCGATTCGAAGCACCCTTGCGCACCATACCTCGGGCGGCTTGGCCCAGCCTATGGGGTGCTGCACTATTTATCGCCGTTCAGGCTCTTTGCATTGTCTGCAGCGTGGCTTTCTGGCAGCAGGTCGCAGTGTCTAACGTCGTCTACAGTTCGCGCGGATTGTGGAGTCTAGTGTTTATTTGGTTGCTAGGGCGTTACCTTCGAGTTACCGATACGGGGCTCACGCCGCGTGTGTTTGCCCTCCGCATGTGCGGAGCTATCGTGCTGCTCGCATCCATTGGGCTCATGGTAAGCTGAGCGTAGCGGTTCACGAGCTTGGAGTCGACAAGAAAGGGTCAGGAGTCTTTTCAGCAGCGCCCGCCACCGATGAGATACCGCTGGCAGGTACGTGTGGTTGCTAATGGGGTATGCGATTTAGGATGAAAAGACTCCCGACCCACTCCCGACCCTGTCACACAAGCCCACACATCGTGAACGGTTACAGCTGAGCCCGCTCCCGGAGTCTCGGCAACAAGACGCCCGAGTCTCTCAACAAAAAATGTGTTCGAAAGGGCGAACGGCATCGCATTGAGGTAAACTGTCCGGCTACAATCGGCGTAACCATTCACGATGTACTGGCTTTTGACAGGGTCGGGCATCTTTTCAGCCCAAAATTGCTCAACCGACTAGCAACCACATGTTCCTACTAGCGGTATTGCATGGGAGATGTGCCGCTGAAAAGACTCCCGACCCGATACTGAAGGACAAATCCATATGCGTATCTTATCTGTCATTGCACTTACACTTTGTCTCTCCCTAGGCCCTATCTCGCTGATCGCTGCTGCGGCGGAACGGCCAAACGTGATTTTCATCATGGCGGACGATTTGGGCTACGGCGACTTAGGTTGCTATGGTCAACAAGTGATCAAGACACCGCGTCTCGATGCCATGGCCAAGCAGGGCATGCGTTTTACGCAGTTTTACGCGGGTTGTACCGTGTGTGCCTCAAGTCGAAGTGTGCTCATGACGGGACAACACACCGGTCACACTTGGGTGCGCGGCAATGCCGGTGGTGACACATTAATTCAGTCACTTCGGGACGAGGATATTACGCTTGCGGAGATGCTAAAGCCTGCGGACTATGCAACAGGTCTAATTGGCAAGTGGGGATTAGGGGAAGTCGATCAGCCGGGATTTCCTGGCCGACAAGGGTTTGATTACTTTTTCGGATACCTAAACCAAGTCCACGCGCACAACTACTATCCTGAATTCTTGTGGCGAAATGACAAGCGAGTACCGCTGCGCAACGAGGTGCGACGCCCAGAGGGACGCCCCGACTCACTCGGCGGAACAGCTACCAAACGCGTCGATTATTCGCACGACCTGTTTGCTGCGGAAGCGCTTGAGTTTGTACGTAGGAATGTCGACAATCGGTTCTTCTTGTATCTAGCGTTGACTACTCCTCATGCCAACAACGAAGCTACTCGCATGGTCGGCGATGGTGCAGAAGTCCCCACCTACGGCATCTACGCCAACGAAGACTGGCCGAACCCAGACAAAGGTCAAGCGGCCATGATTACACGGATGGATGGCGACATCGGTCGTCTTCTGGATCTTTTGAAAGAACTACAAATCGACGAGAATACCATCGTCTTCTTTACCAGCGACAATGGTCCGCATGACGAAGCCAATCATGATTTGGACCGATTCGATCCCAATGGCCCGCTTACCGGTATTAAACGCTCTTTGACCGAAGGCGGGATTCGCGTGCCGTTCATCGTTCGTTGGCCAAATCACATCGCTGCAGGTTCGTTGAGCGAGCACATCGGTTATTCGGCGGACATAATGCCGACGCTACAACAATTGTGTGGTTCGCAGGTCACTGTAACCACCGACGGGATTAGCCTGGTGCCAACGCTGCTGGGCGAGGGCCAGCAACTGACACACGAATATCTGTACTGGGAATTCTACGAACAAGGCTCACGACAATCAGTGCGCTTTGGCGATTGGGTGGCCATTCGCGAGCCAATGTTGACCGGCGAAGTCCGGTTATACAATGTCGTGGCCGACATCGCGGAACAAAGCAACGTAGCTGACGAGCATCCTGAATTGGTCAAACGGGCAATTGGCTATCTGGAATCCGCTCACATACCAAACAACAACTGGACACCACGCGGAAAGAAATAGGTCCCCTTGATACACATCGCAGACTTGTCGAAACACTTTCAGTGGTCGGGCGCAACGGTCCACGCACTGAACGGAATCTCATTTGATGTGGCCGCCGGAGAAGTCTTTGGGCTGCTCGGTCCCAATGGAGCAGGCAAGACTACAACGCTACGAATTATCATGGGCTTGTTGGCCGCAGATGGTGGTTTGGCCGAGGTCGATGGAGTTCGCTCGGGTCCAAATTCGGCCCTGGTGCGTTCGAGCATTGGCATGGTTTCGACGAATGACGGAGTCTATCCGTGGTTAAGTGTGCGCGAGATGCTACTCTACTTTGCAGATCTATATGCCGTGCCACCTGCGGCAGCGCGCGAACGTCTGGAGACACTCGTTGAGCGGTTGGAACTGCGAAGATTTGTCGATCAGCGCTGTTCGACGCTGAGTACTGGACAGCGTCAACGTGTGATTTTGGCACGTGGACTGATGCATGATCCGCCAGTCATGCTTTTAGATGAACCCACACGCGGGCTAGATGTCGTCGGTAGCCAAACCGTTTTCGAATTTATCGCGCATCTGAAGAACCAGGGAAAAGCCGTCTTGCTATCGACGCATCGACTCGATGAAGCTGAACGCGTGTGCGATCGCTTCGGTCTGCTACATCGCGGCAATTTGATGTATGCCGGCACGCTAGCCGAAATCCAGGTGGCCACGCAACAAGAGCATTTGACTGATATGTTTTTAACCATGATGCGTGAGAAGGAAAGCAATACGGAGGATTCATGCGCTACAGCATAACTCCGGCTCGAATGCTGCGTCTGTGCTTGAAGGAACTACGCGAATCGCTGCGGGACCGGCGAACCATCGTAACCCTTGTGCTTATGCCGCTACTGGTCTATCCGTTATTGAGTCTGGTACTCAATCGCATCTTGTTGACGGGCAATGTAGCAGGCGCTCAATCTTCCATACGCCTTGGTTTGGGAGCCGAAGTCCAGACGAAAGAGTTTTCGAACATACTGCTGCTTGGATATGAAATGCTGCAGTACGAAGAACTAGCCCCTGTGTTTCTGGAAAGTGTCCAAGCCGATCGCAGCTCCGAAGCCGAGCAGCTCTCCGGCCTAGATACGATTGCCCTGCCAATGCCCGAAGTCGTCGAGCTGACGGGCGATGGCCGAAATGAGCTGCGCGATAATTCGATCGATCTGGTTATCATTCGCCGCCAGGGCGAGGAAGCCAGCTCTCCCCCAGAGGACGCGGTGGAGCCCGAGGCGGTGGAGCCCACTTCCCCTGAATTGCCATCCGGTCTTGCAGACCGCCTGAAACGGTTTCAACAGAGAAACGGACTCGATGGCTTTGATCCAACGGCGATGCTCCGTACGGTCGGGCGATACGACGTGCGTTATAGGGATGGTGATCCACAGAGCGAACGAGCCCTTCAATTGCTTGAACGGATGCTCGCGGCCGTAAACAACCGAACATCAGAAAGCCTACTTGGGCCAGGCTATCGCACTCCCTATCGCTTAGACGCCCAACCGGTTGCACTGAAGAGCAACTATGCTGAACTCTTAGCAACGCTAGTGCCGTTAGTGTTAGTCTTGATGACAATGGCCGGTGCCGTTTATCCCGCAATCGACTTGACCGCTGGTGAACGCGAACGTGGCACGATGGAGTCGCTAATTGTGTCTCCCACTCCAGGCCCGATCTTATTGTTTGCCAAGTATTCCGCCGTAGTGACGGTTGCTCTGCTGACGGCTCTAGCCAACCTGGGAGCCATGACCATCACCTTATGGGTTAGCGGCATTGGTCGAATGGTTTTTGGCGACGGTGCGTTGACGGCAGAAGTAATGGGCACAGTGTTGCTCTTGCTGGTCTTATTCACCATGTTCTTTGCCGCTCTGCTGCTGGCAATCACCAGTTTTGCAAAGAGTTTTAAAGAAGCTCAGGCCTATCTAATTCCTTTGATGCTGTTGGCCTTAACGCCCGGCGTAATGAGTCTC
>JAWKTR010000023.1:0-99733 GCA_041398985.1 Pirellulaceae bacterium | reverse complement strand
CGTGAGAAAACCATTGGAAACGTCGTAGCCGTACTCTAGCTCTTGGGCAAAAGCTGGCCATTGGCCGCGCAGCCGTGGCCACTGATCGCGTAGCTCGGCGAATAGCCAACGCGTCAAGCTTGGGTCATCGCGCATTGGTTGCTGAAACATCCTTGTAAATGCATCTCTACTATCTGGATGTGACCGCAGAAACAGGACGGCAGCCCAGCTCCACGCATACGCTTCAACTTGTTGATGAGCCGTGTTGTCATAGCGCAAGATATCTTCGAGCGACGGCGCAGTGCCGTCGGCGAGCTGTTTTTGGATAATTGTCACGCGTCCCCAATACGGAACTTGCGTGTTCGACTGAGGAACGATATTTAGTTTCAATTCGCTTCCATCCCAAATGTGGGTAGCGAACAACTCCGCCATGCCTTCCATCAACCAGGGTGGACCGTTACTTCCATAACGTCGGTTCATAAACCAGTGCGTGCCTTCGTGTAGCAACAAGTGTCTTCGGTAGTATTCGCTGGGTTGCTCGGTAACCCACAAATGATCGCCCGCTTGAAAGCCATAAGCGAAGTTCGGAAGGTGGGGAGGAATGAATCCAGCAGCCTGAAAACGCCCGCGTTCAAGCATCACATATGCCTCAACGTGCCAATCAGCTACTTCGCTCAACTGCATACCAAAGGCCGCGCACCACTGGGGCATGGCCGCGTCAAATGCAGCAGGTAGGCCACGCAGCTCATCGTTCAAGGGCATGTCCGTGATGACGTCAATGTACTGGCCTTGAACTGCCGAAAACCCCTTCGGCAAAGTGTCGACTTGCGAATTAGCTGTACGACCAGCCAGGACGACCAAACAGGCAACCACCAGGCCCAGCCTACTCAGCCGCATTCTGGAAGTTATCGAAAGTTCATTCTTCATTGCATCACTTGCCAACGTTTCACCCAAAGTGCAGCCAAGCCAATGTCCAGTATAGTTATACTGTACTGCGACCGTACAAACTCAGCGCAAAGCGGATTGCTGAATCATGCGATACAGCATATGCATCACGATGCGCTGCATCTCCGGGAGAATTCAATGAAGTTGACAAACATCTTGGCCCTTGCGTTCCTGTTGCATATTTGCCTGGGCTGCTCACATCAGATATACCAAATTGAATTAACGCCCGACGGCACTGCCATGCAGCGCAAGCTGACGGTTTGGTCCGAAGACTCTAACGAAAACATATCGCCATTCGAAGAGGCGGAACTCAAGCAACTCGCCAACGTTTATGGCGCTGAGCCATCGACATCGAACTCGAAGAACACTTTCACGGGTCGCTTCGAAGGCCAGATGCCACATGATATTGGCGGTGCGGGCTCTTATACCTTGTTGTCCAGTCCACTGGGGACCACGCATGTCTACAGCGAGCGATTTCGCGACTCAGACGATATGTTGGCCACCATTGAGGAACGGCAGGGCAATGTGGATCAATTGATCGACTTGTGGATCGGTTGGATCGGCACGGAAGTTAGCGAGCCCAAACTCCGTGAACAACTGCAACAGCTACTTGACGATGAAGTACGGCGAGATCTCACCAACGCCTGTCTCTACTTCTGGGCGATACCGCTACGTGACACGGAGCATAGTGAACAAGCACTAACGTTTTATGTCGGGCAGTATTTCATCGAACGCGGTTATTTCGACGTGACCGACGGACCGCGCATCGCACGGATATTTTTTGACGAAGACCAATCATTGGTGGCCGATATCCTAGTCAGAATCGTTGCTCGCAAGTTGGGCATCCCGGCTGAGAAAGAGCTGCCTGCAGAGTTGGCAAAGTTTCGCGACTCAAAATATGCTGGCGATTCGCTCAAGGCCTATGCTGCTACGACAGACCGATATCAAGACTGGCTGGCCGAGCAGGCTGAGGTTAATTCAAAGTCTACCGATCCAGGGGCGATGCTGGGCGAGTTGCTGAGCAATGCTCTCCTGCCAGATTTGTTTCAGCCGCATGCTCAGGTTGACGTAAAACTGCATTGTGGCACGGAACCGGATGCCACAAACGGCGAGTGGTCCGCCGACGAGGGCGTCGTCACCTGGTCCGAGCGGTTAGGCACCGCTCCGCTGCCAACGCTGTATTTCGCGGCTTGGAGCGAACCTGACGCGGCCGCGCAGCGAAAGCACTTAGGCAAAGTCGCATTGACTGGTGAGCGACTAGCCAAATTCATCACTTGGTATTGCGGATTATCCGCCGAAGAGGCTGCCGAGTGTAAGCGGCTGCTGGCACAGTTATCCCCGGGACCAACGCTCCAAGATCAGCTCAGCAGAATGCAGTTCCCAGGTAACCGGAAACGTGCCGAAGCGCGAAACCTATTGTTAAAAGCCCTGGAACAGTGAGGCGTTTTTTGTAGCCCCTTTTACGCACTTGGAGTCGACAGGACAGGGTCGGGAGTTTTTCACTACCGTTCGCGGCGTGGCGATACAGTGAATTCAGTTTGCTGCAGGTCGATAGCCAGCTCGGCATCGGCCACTGCCAATATTTTGCTGTGATCCCAGGGTGAACAATAGACTGCACCAGAAATCTTATTGTTAAACAAATCGCGACAGACGCTCGGCGCAGTGGCGTCCAAGATCATCAACCAAACCAGAAGGCCAGCAGACTGGCAGGAATCCACCGGGCTCCGAGAAACCGTCGACGCCTACGGTTAGAATCTGATCCAGTTGCCCCCCCAGCCCCACACTGGACCTGGAGAAAAATGCCAAGCAAGCATCGGCTCGGCACAAACGTGGAAGCAGAGGCAGTATATCCGCACTCCCACTGACTTCATTCCATGGCATCCGCAATGGCGAATAGTCGCGCGCATCAGCTTCGTTGAGCCAAGTGAATAGGGGCTTGCCAGTACTCACCGGTGGCGTGGTGCGAATCTTTTGAAAGTGGACGACCAACTGAATCGACCAAGTGCGAGCAAGTGAGTCTAGAATAACGGCATAGCCGTCAGCCGCCTCGACGCTGGTGCGACGCTCCAGCAATTGGTGTTCGCTCACGCCCGACGATATCGGCGATTTTGGCGAGGTTGGAAACGGATCGATTGCATCGGGAACGTGAAACGAAAAACTCGAATCAGAGATGGGGCTGTTCAACCGATCTTCGTCCGCAGTATAGGGCGTCGCATCGTAGCGTGGGCCAGGTTCATTCGTCGGATTGCGAAACGGACTCGATTCGTCGACGAAATCAATAGAGTCAAACGGGTTGATCGCCTTGGCATGTTCTACCCGATCGGTTTGCGGCAAGGGCAGGGGGGCTGGTCGTGCCGGTTCCGAGAGTGGCGGTAAACTGGGTGGTGGCGGTTCGGGGTTGCTAACCAGCGGCTGAGGCCGAAAATCTTCAAACGATTCGACCGGCGGCGTCGGCATATCATCCGAGGGTCGTTTGACATGAGTTCCACCGACCACCTCAGCTTGTACCAACGGCTGCATAAATTCAACGGTCAACACCGTCTTGCCCGCGCGTAAACGATCCCCCTCACGCAATTTCTGACTTTGGATCTTTTGGTTGTTAAGCCACGTGCCATTGGTGCTTCCACGATCTCGAACTTCCGCTGAATCACCGAGATTGGCGACTTCAAAATGGACGCTGGACATGTGACCATCGTCCTCAAAACTCCAGTCAGAGGCAGAGGTCCGACCAAAGGTAAGGCATTTGTTCGGTTCAATCGTGAATGTCTTGCCTTCTCGTGAACCCGAGATGGCGGTCAGCAATAATTTCACAGGTCCGGTACAGGCCTACGTTGGAGGTGATGGAATTACTGGCAATGCCCAGTCTGCGCTAACCTATTTTCTAAACCACTACTTAGTCTTTTATCGTCGCTAGGCGTTAAATTTGAAAGGCAAGATGGTGAAATATAGAGTTATGACCGATATCTCCAGAATAATTGAGGGCCTTTTTGCCGAATTAGGGAACCGGTGTCAGTAGATATTGCCGACGCACACCGCCCGAACGACGGGGGTAGACATCCCCCGCAAGAGGCTCGGGCTCAGTGAGGTCCGCCACACCGCGGCTGCCTATAAGCATAGCTGCAATGACTTGCCTCCCGAAGCGAGTCACTGCAAACGAAGAATGGAGTCTTCGAAATGAAACCAATCACCAAGCGCGCCGCCTTTACCACTCTACTATCCACTATCCTCTGCAGTAACGCAGCTTTTGGTCAAGAAAACAAGGGGTGGAAGTGGCCTAGTCGTACGACGTCCCAGATAACCCAACCAGTTGCCTGGGATCAAGTCCCAACGGCGAACCAAGCGGTGCAACCGGCCGGAATATACGGTAGCAGCGACTTCTCAGCCTTTCCCACACCGCACAAGACTTCCGCTACCACAGCCTCGGTCGCCGAAGTTCCGTGGGAAGTTGTCGTCGCTAAGAACTTGCCAAAGTCGATGACCCAAGACAGAAAGTCGATGCCCCCCAACGGTGCACAGCAGATTCCCTGGCAAGCCAGTAAAGGCCAAGTTGCTCCCAGTGCCGCACAAGCTCCGGTTGGTTTGATTGGCGCTGCCGATTCAATCCCTTGGTTCCAAGTTGCACCAGAGCCGATTGCTGCCAGCGTTGCAGCCACTATCACTCCACCACCTGCCATTGCGCCGCCTGCAGCTCGTTCAACTGGGGCTCTTCCGACTGTCGTTCCTCCGCCGGCTGTTCGCTCAACGTCCACTCCTTCAAAGGCTACGCCGCCGGTAACGAGTTCACCAGAGGCAAGCTACGCAGCCGGCATGATTGGCCCATCCGATATTGTGCCTTCGCTGGTACCTCCCGAGAGTGTCCATGTGGCGCAGCTCCCTTGGTCGGCAGCCGACGTTTCATCTGCAACACCAGCCACGAATTCGCCAGCCACGACAATGCCACCCGCGACAACACCAGCCACGATGTCGCTAGCCGCCGTGACGCCTGCTGCTCCTGCGGTCAATCTATTGCCCCTGAGTCGCACCACTGAAACGGCTGCCTCACCAGTTGCAGCGGAGAGTGAGCCTGTGACAGCGCCTCAGCAGAATGGACAAGCCTACATTTTGCAGAACGTGCGGGCACCGCAACCCAAGCAGCAAACTGCGCAGACCGAAACGTTGATACCAATCGACATCCTACCGCTGAATCGCTTGGTTTCCACGGACACGGAAAAGAGCGCCAAGGCTCAACGATACTCGACGGCCACCATGATCGCCCCTCTAACCGATGCCAGCTTCCTGTTTGCGAAGCTGAACATCGAGGGAGACTACCGACACGCGCCGGCTCTGCCGGTCAGTCAAGAACGTGGCTGGATGGGTACCAACTACGCTTGGGTAACACCGACCTTCTACCACCATCCCTTGTACTTTGAACAAGTCAACATGGAGCGTTACGGTAATAGCCCCAAGCATCCAGTGTTCTTCTCCGCAGCGCACTTCTATACTTCGATCCTTGTAATGCCTTATAAGTTGTTGGCGCAACATCCGTGCGAGAAGGTGTATACACTAGGACATCGTCGTCCTGGTGATTGCGTCCCCTTCCAAGGCCGCTCCTTGCTTGGACAATCGTATCCTGGCGAAGCCCTGCGCTACTTCGATAGCTGCTCTGGCTATCGCTAGGTCATCACGAGTAGATTCAAAGCTCAGGACAATTGGGGCATCGCGTGACTCGAAGGTTGGATAGTTGGTTTAGCCTGAGTAAGACAGATGCAAGTGGCATTGCAACAAGCGGCTCTGGCCCACAAGGTAGTTTACACCTTACCGATGACATGCTGCGCCATTGGCCCAGCGGCGATCTGTTCGGATTAACGCAGAACGCGGGCATGGGTTGGGACCCGCAGCAGATGGCTGGCCCACAGTTCGTATTGCTGAGCACCATGGGCGGTATGCGAGCCGAGAACGGACAGCCCATTGCGTTAGGCTACCATACCGGGCACTGGGAAGTTGGCTTGCAAGTGCGGGCTGCGGCAGAGACCATTACCCAGGCTGGCGGCATTCCCTACGCGGTCTACTGTAGCGACCCCTGTGACGGGCGTTCGCAAGGCACAGTCGGCATGTTTGATTCGTTGCCTTATCGCAACGACGCAGCTATCGTCATGCGCCGTCTGATTCGTTCGCTGCCGACGCGGCAAGGCGTATTGGCCGTTGCGACTTGTGACAAAGGCCTGCCGGCTGCCATGATTGCGTTGGCCGGAGCGAGCGATCTTCCTGGAGTGATTGTACCCGGCGGAGTAACCCTGCCGTCCACCACGGGCGAGGATACCGCGAAAGTACAAACGATTGGCGCACGTTATGCCCATGGTGAACTGTCGCTTGAAGATGCAGCAGCGGCAGGATGTCGCGCTTGTGGTAGTCCCGGCGGCGGCTGTCAATTCTTAGGCACAGCCGCGACTAGTCAAGTCGTAGCAGAGGCGCTGGGTATCACAGTCCCACACGCCGCGTTGGCACCTAGCGGCCAGTCCGTGTGGCTCGATATGGCTCGCTACTCGGCCGAAGCACTCATGGAATTGGCGGAACGTCGCACAAAACTCGCTGACATCTTGACGCAAGATGCCGTGGCCAACGCGATCGCCGTACATGCTGCAGTGGGTGGTTCCACCAACTTGCTACTACACATTCCAGCCATCGCGCATGCCGCCGGGCTAAGACGCCCAACCGTGGATGATTGGAGCGACGTGAACCGCCGTGTTTCGCGTTTTGTCGATGTCTTGCCTAACGGTCCACAGAATTTCCCAACGGTCAGCATGTATCTCGCCGGTGGCGTCCCGGAAGTTATGCTGCACTTGCGCAAGCTGGGTGCAATTCATGGTGATTGCCTAACGGTCATTGGTCAGACTTGGAACGATATCTTGGACCAGTGGGAGTCGAGCCCGCGCCGTGCCGCGCTCAGGCAACTGCTGAGCGATCGCGATGGCATCGATCCAGACGATGTGATCATCCCGCCGACAACCGCCAAACAACGAGGCTTGACCAGCACCGTGGTGTTCCCCAAAGGCAATCTGTGCCCCGAAGGCGCCGTCATCAAAGCCACCTCTATCGACCCCAGCGTCATTGGTGACGATGGCGTTTTCAGACACACGGGTCCGGCCAAGGTTTTCACTTCTGAGAAAGAAGCCATCGCAGCCATCAAACGTTCGAAGCAAGATGCAGCGGACGGTAGTCGCAGTGTTGAGGCCGGTGACATACTCGTACTCATTGGCTGTGGTCCCTTGGGAACGGGTATGGAAGAAACATACCAGCTCACGTCGGCCCTCAAGTTTATCAAATGGGGCAAACATGTTACGATTGTCACCGACGCGAGATTTTCAGGCGTCAGCACCGGCGCCTGCATCGGACATGTGGGCCCGGAAGCGTTGGCCGGTGGGCCCATTGGTAAGCTGCGCGATGGCGATATGATCGAGGTCATCGTCGATCGTGGACAACTGGTTGGCAGTGTGAATCTCGTTGGTACCGACGCCGCCCAAGTGCTGGCCGCACGCCAGACCCATCCGCAGCTTGCACCCGACTCGCGCCTGCCAGATGATACGCGTCTATGGGCGGCCTTGCAGCAACTCGGCGGTGGAACTTGGGGCGGCTGCGTTTATGATGTAGACGCCATCATCGAAGCCCTGAACTCAACCCGCAGCGCAACGCAATGAAACTGCGCTAGCTTGGGTGCTTTGGCTTCAAGAACCGTAGTAATGCAGCTAGCTCACTGTGAGGAAATACTGATGCAAGAAAATCGCTTGGGCAATTCGTCGTTGAGTCTTACCAAGGTCGGTTTTGGTTCTTGGGCAATCGGCGGTGGGGACTGGCAATTCGGCTGGGGCGATCAAGATGAACAAGAGGCGGTCGACGCAATTGTGGCCGCCGTCGACGTTGGCATCAACTGGATCGATACTGCGGCGGTCTACGGTGGCGGGCGCTCGGAAGAAATTGTGGGCAAAGCGCTGCAGGTGCTAGGGCCAACGCGGCGACCGATCGTTGCCACGAAATGTGGACGGGTCATGCGCAGCCCCACGCAGATCGACAAAGTGCTGAAGCGAGACAGTATTATCGCTGAATGTGAAGGCAGTTTGCGACGATTGGGCATCGACTGCATCGACTTGTATCAACTGCACTGGCCAGAACCGGACGAGGACATCGAAGAGGGCTGGCAAACGCTCGTGGACTTGAAGAGCCAAGGCAAAGTTCGTGAGATTGGCGTTTCCAATCATAGCGTGGCACAAATGCAGCGACTGCAGGCCATTCATCCGATCGCCTCGCTACAGCCTCCCTACAGCATGCTCAAACGCGACATCGAAGCGAGCATCCTGCCGTTCTGTGGCCAACATAACATCGGTGTGATCTGTTATAGCCCCATGCAAAAGGGTTTGCTAAGCGGAAAATTTACGCTCCAGCGCGCTCAATCCCTATCCGACAAAGACCATCGCTCACGCGATCCCAACTTCCAATCTCCCCTCTTAGATGCGCACCTGGGATTGGTCGATTGCTTACGTCCCCTCGCCGACAAACACTCGATGTCCGTTGCGCAACTGGCCATCGCTTGGGTGCTTCGCCGCCCCGAGATGACTGCGGCCATCGTTGGCGCACGCCGGCCTGATCAGATTGCGGAAACCGCTGCCGCCAGCAGCTTGGAATTGACTGCACAAGAACAAGAAACGATTGAGCAGCTCCTAGCCGGACATCAACAAGCGATGCTACGAGCGAATCTCGCATCATGATTCGCAACAATCGTGGTAAGAAGCCATTCGCCCCTGTAAGGCGACACGCGTTGCACTTATTGACCATGAGTGTCCTGATTGTGCTCGTCGGTTGTTCGCACCTGGGTTTCAAGGCGCGCATGCGACGGCAGGAAACTGTATCACTCCTCCACGGTGACACGCTAGTGAACTTACAATCTCGCCCTGATGTGCCTGGATCGATGCATTTACGTACCGTGACGTACAATGCTCACCTGTTACCGATGATCGCAACTCCAGTGGCTGGCCATCGCGGACAGAGTTCTTATCGTGCTTCTGCCATTGCGACACAGCTTCACGACTTTGATTTAATTGGCCTGTGTGAAGTCTTTCACGACTCGCACCGACAGACGCTCATTTCCCAAATAGAATCGCAAGCTTCTAGGGAGTTTCTGAAGGTAAGTGGCCCACCACGTTCTGGACGACACTTCGTCAATGGAGGCTTGCTTCTACTAAGCCGTTTCCCAGTAATTGAAAGCCATACTCACACGTATCGCCATGCGTCGCGATTCTTGAGTAACGGCGTTTACTCAGATGGTTTTGCAGCCAAAGGCATTCTACACGCGCGCATCAAGATTAACGATTCGGGTATGATGGTGGATTGTTTCTTGACCCATCTCGAGAGCCAAAGCTCATCGGCGCGTGAAAAACAAATTACTGAAATGTGTGAGTTTATTTCCTCACATGCACACGACACCGAAACGATCGTGTTAATGGGTGATTTCAACATTGTTGCAACTGACCATGCGATAGTCGAAGACTACGCGCGGACAGCCACGAGCGAGTACCAAAGATTGATGGATAGCCTTGCTAACGTTCGATCAACTTTCGCTGATGTTGGAGGGGATCAAGACTGCGGCACTAGCGATGCCATCTCGAACGATGGTGGGGAACGAATCGACTACGTTTTCATCGCACCACCCACTTTCGATTCGCCAACTGTGCGTGTCGCCACGGAATCCGTTCGCAATTTGCGACTACTGGACCGGAAGGTACACGAAGGATCGCTTTCTGATCACGTCGCGGTCGCATGTGACCTGGTAATATCCCTATGAATAATTCCCTCGATCTCATTCTAAACAGCCGCTTGGTGGCCATTATTCGCTTGGATGATCTCACTTGCGCTGTCCCGTTGGCAAGAGCCCTATTGCACGGCGGAATCGTCGCACAGGAGTTTACACTCACCAATCCCAGGGCTCTGGCTGCCGTCAGCGATGTACTCTCGGAACTGGCAGCTTTTTCCAATGGCCAAGCCACTATTGGCGTGGGCTCGGTACGTAGTGGCGATCAAGCTGAAAGGGCGATTCGCTCCGGTGCCCAGTTTGTCGTTTCACCCATCCACAGCTCCGACGTCACGGCAGCCTGCCGGTCCGCAGGCGTTCCGGCGATGAGCGGCGCGATGACACCTACGGAAATTGCAACTGCCTGGAACGATGGCGCATCGATCGTCAAAGTCTTCCCCGCTCGCGGACTGGGGCCGGACTATATACGCGATGTCTTGGCACCAATGCCAGAGATCCCGCTAATGCCAACTGGTGGAATTGGACTCGAGAATATGCAAGCCTACTTCGAGGCCGGTGCAGTCGCGGCCGGAGTAGGCGGTCAGCTTATCGACTCCGCAGCCATCGCCGCGGCTGATTGGGATCGCGTTGCCAACACCGCCCGCGCCTACACGCTTCGTGCCGCTCGAACTCCACTTCAGTGACCAATGCCATGCGCAACCACCCGCAAGTCATCACGCTGGGAGAAACGATGGCCCGCTTCACGCCGCCGAACTTTGAGCGGATTGGGCAATCGCGCCAAGTTGAAATCCATGTCGGTGGTAGCGAGTCCAACACGGCTGTCGGCCTTGCGCGGCTAGGTCATCGAGTCAGTTGGCTGTCACGCATGACCGACAATCCGCTGGGCCGCTGGATAGTCCGCGAAATCGGCTCGCAAGGCGTAGACATATCGCACGTAGTATGGACTGTTGAAGATCGGGTAGGCACTTATTACCTGGAACGAGGGCGAGCTCCCCGCAGCTCCCAAGTTTTCTATGATCGCGCTGGCTCTGCTATGAGCCGCATGCAGCCCGCTGAATTACCAGTTGAATTATTTAACAGTGAAGCACGAATCTTTCATACCACCGGGATAACGCTTGGCATTTCGCCCGCCGCCGGGCAGACGGCGGCACGGGCAGTTGAATTGTCGCGTGCAGCGGGAATGCGGGTTAGCTTCGATTTGAACTACCGTAGCCGTCTTTGGTCGACTGACGCTGCCTATCGAGCTTGTGAACCGCTGCTGGCTGCCGCTGACTATCTATTCTTGCCAGCTCGTGACGCCAACACCGTGGTTGGTGCAACCGCCACCGAACCACAGGCGATTTGCCGTGAGTTGCATAGGCGCTGGCCGAATTGCACGTTGTTACTGACCATGGGTAAGGCAGGCGCGGTTGCTATCGAACCATCGGGCGAAATTCATCAACAATCCGCCTTTGCCGCCGAAGAAGTCGAGCGACTGGGTGGCGGCGACGCATTTTCCGCCGGCTTTCTTTCAGCCACACTCGAAGGGGAAAATGTTGGCCAGGCCCTGCGCTGGGCATGTGCGGCAGCCGCCATCAAGTACACGCTGCCAGGCGATCTACCATTACTAGACCGGCCCATGGTAACCAGTCTCGTCGAATCCAATTCCGCCAGCGGCGAAATTCGCCGCTAACGGATCTCTTACTCACAATCGATTAAGCCGCGTTCAAGCTTCGACTTGCTCCGGCCCAGGCAATCCAGTCGGTGACCTCGGCCAAGTCAGGCTCTTTGCCCCCACGCAGAATGCGCTGCCCATCGGTCGTCTGAGCCACCGCCAGAACTTGAGCCAACACGGTTTGTGCATCCATATTGGCTAATTCCTCGGGCGACGTTAGATCGCAAGCTACTAACAACTGAGCATCGTGACCACGCAAGTTCGGGATGCGGCACACCAAACGGGCTTGTTCCTGCCAACCGCGAATGGTCGCGGGGTCCACGCGGCGCAAGTTGAGCTTATCAGCCAACGTATCGGCGCTAGCCGCGAGCAATTGGTCGACGGTCAAGATGCCAAACTTCTCCAAACGCGATGCCATACGCGGTCCAATCGATGGCGCATCCACCACTGGACTGGACAACTCTAAATAGAACTTTAGCCGCACGCTCGACTCTTCATCGACGTGCGTACTCGCCAAACGCACGGTCTCGGCACGCGTGGCTCGCTCGTACTCGCGGACTGGTCGCCGAGCACGATCATCGCGACTCCGAGAAGCTCGCTCATGTGGCTCGCGCGACGATTCTGTGTAGCTGCGTTCACCCGTTGAGCGCAACGTAGGATAGCCTTTGCGGCTGTTACGCCGGCTGCGTCGCGAGCTGCTGGTTCGCGTCGATCCATTGCTACTGCTTGTATACCCACGGCTTGAACCATCGCTGCTGGACCGGCGATCATAGTCATAGTCGCGCGCGTATTCTCGGCCGGTCTCGCGATCATACTCAGACTCGGCACGGCGACGACTGCGAAGCGAATCATTGTCGTCGGTCAAGCTGGTTCGCTGGTAACGACTCGAGCCACTCTTGGCCGAAGCGATCCAAGTGGTAATGCGCGATAATTCGTAGCTATTGCCACTGCGGAGAATGCTGCGACCGCGATCGGTAGCCAGGAAATTCTCCACACGATCAAGCAGTTGGCTAGGATGAACTTCTGACAATTGTTGTGGCGTGCGAATGCCAGCCCCAACCAACACGCGTGCATCAAACGGACGCAGCTTGCGAACGGAGCACAGCAAACGCGCCTCCGCCTGCCAGCGAGTAACGGTTGATTTGCTGATCCCATCCATTCGCATGTGTTCCGCCAACCATACGGGATCAACATCCAGTAGATCACCGATGCGATCCACGCCCAACGAGCGACAGCGCGCTGCAGCGGTAGCATCGATCGATGGCAGTTCTTCAATCAAGCTGCGATCATGGAGATAGTATTCGCGAGTCTCTGGACGCGGTGCCCTGCGCGGCTTGTCGATGGGCTGATACCATTTCTCGGATTCGAGTTCGTTTGCATAGGCCGTCAACTGGCGATTGATATCCATCGCCAGCGGCTGAGGTCGCGATGCCGACAGATATCCGACATAGCCATGCTGACCACGCACCAAGATGGCTACATGTTCATCAGCCGTCATCACGATAATCTGCTGTCGATCCGCCGCGGTGTGCGCCAAGTGGTGGATGGACGACTGCTGCACCTCCACGGGCAGACCATCGAGCGTCTGATCGAGTACCAGACACACTGGCTCGCCGCGCGCCGCCATCGCTTCAACGATCGCCAGCCGCATCGCTAGCCGCACGATACTCTTGGGTACCGCCATCTCTGATGATCGATAAATATTGGGATCATAAACCGGCTGCTCAATCACGCCATCTACATGATCGTATTGGCGCAAGGTCGATGAGCCGTTGGTGCGCCAACCAGGAACACGGCTGGTCCGACGGGGATCCATCAGGCCCAGGATGTGACGATCGACGCAAGCCCGGTATCCACCCTCGCGGCGGTCCGTTGGCAAACGGCTGAGCTGGCGACGCACGTCGTCTAGCTCCACACGCACGCGCTCACGCTCGTCCAACCCATTCAGAGCCGCCACGATGCGATCCAATTCGTGCAAAATTTCTGTCTCGCCACGTCCTCGCGATGCTGGAACAGGCAGTAGATGGTCGCGACGTAGCAATTCCGCGTCCCGCAACTGTCTCCGACATTCCTCGGCCTGCAAGTTGATTTGTTTACGACGCGAGGTCAATCGCTCCAGTTCGTCAATGACATCCTGGCGCGCTGCTGAATCCGCATAGCGAGTTGCCCGCGTGGGTGAGTCGGCATTCATCAGCCAATCATGGAGATGCGGATGATCATGGCACTGACACCACTCGCCAAATGCCAACGTTAACTGTTCAACGGAGATGTGCTGCTCATCGGCAATTCTACGCAATAGTTCAGCCCGCTCGTCGATCAACTTCTCGACCGATTGGAGCAACTCGGTTTCGCAACGCTGAAGCTGTTGCGACTGCGCCTTGAGCGTCTGCGCGGCGGCGGTCGCTTCGTGCCGCGCAAGCTGTTGGCAAACTTCGTGCAAGTCCTTCTGCATGACCCGCAACGTCTCTGGAAGATTGCTAGTGTCGGGCTGAGCCACGGTCGGAACGGCATAACTATGCGACGTCGCAATGTGCGTTTGACCATCTACGCCGTGTTGTACCGCATACCCATTGTGGTTCGTGTGCCGGTGTGCATAACCATAACCATCCTGGTGTGGTGGCAGATAGGCAGTGTTCATTGGACCAGCATAGCGGTCGACTAATTGGTCGAGCTGCTGGCGGGTGTTGACAATCTGGGCTTCCAGCGATCGCAACGCGGCTCGCGGGTCACTCTCTTTGGTTGTCGAAAGCTGATCACCAATCTGCTTATCAAGCCGGGCGTCCGTCGCATTGTGCTCCACGCGCTCGCGATGACTCTTTAGATCACGGAGCGTTTGCCGCCAGCGATTCAGTCGATCATCGAGCTGCTGCAGTTGGCTGCGATAGGACTCCCCCACTTCCAATTCGTGGTGACCTGTTTCGTGCAGTTTCAATTCCGCACGGAGCTTGGCGATCTGCTGATCGATTTGCTCCAATTCAACTTGAATACTACGCAAATCGGCTTCGATGGCATTGTTGCGATCCAACAAGCGCCGATTGTCATCGGTGTCCACCCCGCGATAGGCTGGCTGTGAGTGACGCGCGCGGTGCAACTCGCCTTCCAGTTCAGCGCGACGTTGCAACAATTCATCTCGATTGTCGCGCAGATCGGTCCATAGCGCGGCGCGGCGCAGTAGATCCTGCTCGCGATCCAGCAAACGCTGCCGCTGAAGCGCGTTATCTTGAGCGACTTCGACATCGAGCCCTAGTCGCCGAGCTGTGTCCAACAACGCCGCTTCCGTATCTAACGCGCCGTTAGCAGAAGCTAAGGCCCGGAACACATCGCGTTGCACGGAAGAAAGACCATAAGCCGCACGCTGGTGGGTTTCCCATGAGCGCCCGTTTGAATCGGTGGGCACCTGATACACGCGACCATCGTTGCCAAGACTCAGTCGAAATGCGCCCGATCGATTGCGGATTTCGACACTTCCGCTAACCGGAGATTGTAAATTTGCTCGTCGAGCGTATGCCGGAGCCGCACCATTCCAGGCCGGATCAGGATAGTTGTAGGTGGATGCAAAATCTTCTGCGGCGATCTGGCGCAGCCATTGCAACAATGAAGTCTTTCCGGTGCCGGTGGGGCCACAAATTGCGTTGAGCCCCGGCGAGAATGGTCCAAGCCGTGTGTTTTGATTGGTACCGTTGTGGTCCACATCCATGTTTACCAGTTGCATGAAGGCGCCTCCTTATGCCTTAACTACAATGTTCGTCCGCCGCCTAAAGAGTCTGGGAACACCTAAGCGCGGGTAGGGTCTTCCCCAAAACTTACCACAGCTCATCACTTTGCCCCAATAGCAGTTTCTGGATAAGTAGCATTGGGTATTGGAACCTAGTCTTGCTCCCCTCTCCTTGCTTCGGGGAGAGGGGCTGGGGGTGAGGGGCTAGCTTTCGCACGAAGAAAATCTATATTAACCACTCGCCCCTCTACAGGGCTCATGGCTATCCCCTCTACTACTTTCGCCCATCGGTTAGGAACCTCACATGAGCTTTATTCAAGACTTCAAGGAATTCGCGTTCAAAGGCAATTTGATCGACATGGCGGTCGGTATCATTATGGGTACTGCGGCCGCAGCCATCGTCAAATCGTTCATTGACAATATTATTTCACCTTTGATCGCCGTGATTGCGGGTGTACCCGACATGTCCGGCTTAAAACTCCCGCTTGGCAAGATGATCGAAGGTGCCGATGGCAAGCAGGTTCAAGCTGCCATTCACTACGGAACGTTTCTGCAAAACGTGATTGACTTCACTATCCTCGCTTTTGTCATCTTTGTCGCCCTCCGCGTCGCGGCCAAATGGATGAAGAAAGCCGAAGCCGAAGCTCCAACACCTCCTGACATCGTCCTTCTCACCGAAATCCGCGACGCTCTCAAGAAGTAAGCGTGAGAATTTAAGTGTCGCCTTTCGCTCCCGCGAAAGTCCACCATATACACCCTTTCGCCCCGCGAAGTCCACTAAAAACTTTCGCGGAGCGAAAGGCGACCATTAACTCCGCTGCCGGACCTCCCTAGGAGTTGCGCTACCCCTTCACGATGCGAGCATGCTGGTCCATGCGACCTCGCAACCTGACATACCATAGCAGCCACTTGCTGCGCGCGTTGCAATGGCTGGCGGTGATCTTAGTCTGCAAAGTGACGTTAGCGATCCTCCTGGTCTATGGTGATTATTTCCCACCGACCTTCGAACGCGGCTTCTTGGAGGGGCGGCGCGCGTACTTCTTCAGCGGCTATCACTTAGCCTTTTACGCTCATATTCTTTCGGGACCGCTGGCACTAATGCTGGCATTGCTGCTGATTCAATCGCGACTTCGCCAGCGGTGGCCGCAGTGGCATCGCTGGCTGGGACGCGCACAAGTCGGCTTGGTCTTACTGCTGTTGACGCCAAGTGGACTGTGGATGTCCGCTTATGCCCAGACCGGGGTAATTGCCGGCTTAGGCTTTGCTAGCTTGGCCATGCTAACCGCCATCTGCGTTCTGCAAGGCTGGCGGTCCGCCAGGCAACACCGCTTTAGTGCGCATCAGACATGGATGTGGCGGACCATTATTTTACTGAACTCCGCCCTAGTACTGCGTGTACTGGGCGGGCTAGCCACCATTTTTCAGATTTCTGGCGAGTGGGCCTACACCGCCGCCGCTTGGGCAAGCTGGCTCGCACCCTTAGCCAGCTATTCAATAATACGTCGCAACAGAATACAGTTGTCCGTATTCAAGTCTTCGCCTTCGCGATAGGCAGCGGGGATCGAACGATCCATGATGTAGAAGCCCTTGTGGCGTTTCACCTTGCCTTCGTCTTCTCCGTACTCCCGTCCCAAGCCCGTCGCTGGATCAAATTCAAAGTATCCCAACACGACTCGCACCGCATAAACATTTGAATTCGATGCCGTCAAGTTCTTCAAACGCGTCACAGGATAGTTCGTCGCTAGTGGGTTAAATGGTGCCGAAGCGTCAGCCGCGAAGACTCGCAGCGGACTGGAGACAACCGGCCGCAGCAAACCGGTCAAGGGTGGGTTTCCTGCTTGGCTTGGATCCAATGAAACACTTGACGCAAACGCCGACTTAAATATGCCAGGAAATCGGGTCGGCACATTCTTGTTCAGGGTCGGGTTGGGATCGGGAAGTGAAGCACTGGGGCTGGATTGCAAAAGCGAATTCGACAACTCATTTTGGTACGGAATCGCGCCACTGTTGCGATTTGCGGCAGGCGTAATGGCAGACCACATCAATCCACGTAGAACCTCGTCTTCGCTGGCTGTATTAGGATTGACTACACCCGGCTCGACGTAATTGGCTAATCGATTAAACGGAGGCCGAAAAATCGCGAGTGCGTTGTTGAGAATGTGATCATTGTTACTGGTCGGTGTTGGGGCAACGACAAAGCTAGGATTCAAGATCGTATCGGAATCTTGCCACGGGTTCTTGGTACCAGTCAACTCAAGCAATGTGACTGCTTGTTTAGGACCCACCGTTGCGTTGCTGCCGACCAGCATATCGTAGTCGAGCAGATGAGCTGGCGGCGCGTTGCCCATTGGCGTAGGCGTAAACTCCTGCATGATTTGCCCAGGCGACGACAGAGGGACATTCATCAACTCATATGAACTAACGAAATCACGGTTCACCGTAACGGGAGCCGAGGGCGCAGTTGCCGTACCACTGTTGTAATAAACGATACTATTCAAGTAGTTGGCATGCGTATTCTCGCCATTCATGCCACGAAGACCGTAACGAGAATTCAAATACCCCAACGTGACAAAGTCCCCAACGTTTTGCCCGGCTGTTATCCGCGGCAATGGTGTGTCAGCAGCATTTGGCACATCCTCGTACTCAAGTGGCAGAACATAATCGAAGTACCCAGGCTCGGAGACCATCGAAGCCAATGGGGACGTTCGCGGACCTTGCACCGAATGATAACTAAACAGGGTTCTTCCTGCAGAGCTGTCCAGCGTGGCTGCATTGACGCTACCCAAATCTTGATTTGGTGCAGCACCCAGGCCAGTTTTTTGGCGGCTTGCCAAGTGAACATTCCCATCTTCAGGAATGGAATACTCACCGGAAAACACAGTCAAGTCGATTGGAAGCCAGTCAATCGTAATGTAGGGATTCAGGGTATCGTGCCATGGCAAATCTGGATTTGCCAAGCGTTGCAGCACCGCAGTACTCCAGTTAGCACGGCTTTCAATCCGCGGACGATCATCTTGGCCGCCAGTGGATTGCCAGTTCGGTGCTGCCAATGGGCCAGTTGTTAAGTCGAGCGGATCGTGAGGTGAATTGGAATTTGGGTTTGCATCTAAGTCGACATAAGCGTCGGGTGGCAAGTTATCAAAGCCATCGACGCCAGTGATCGGGTCAGTACCATTGTCTGAGCTGTTCAAGACAAGAGTTGGATCTGGGTAATAAGCGTCCGGCGTTGGCTCGGAAATATTCAAACCAACAAAATCCGTGTTGAGCGTCCAACCTGCTGGTGGGTCGGCTTGGGCAACAAGCGAAACCGAAGGCGCTATGAACTGTGCAGGCGTTGGTAAAGGCTCGCCATTGGGCAATGGAGCTGGTGGTGGGGTTGTCTGCCACAGACCAGGATTATTCTCCTCAGTCCAAATTTGCGTCCAGCCAACTTGCATTTGAATGCGGTGACGACTTGGATTATTTAATGGGGGCGAAGCACCCGTATCACGTTGGCCCAAGAACGTATCTACCCTGGGCCCGACCGTCAAGTATTGGCCTCCAGCCAGGAAGACGCCACCACCACCTTGATTGCGATACACCTTCTCTGGCAGCATGTTCGCCACACCGGGCAAGGCCAAGTTGCCGGCCGTGGGAACCAAGTCTGCAAACCACAGAACTCGATTCACTCCAGGAGTTGGCAGTGGATTGTTCGGGTCGGTGTCCCAAGCTAGTCCAGCGGCAGACGCGAACTGGTACTGCATCGTCGCCCGCTTGGCTGCTGTCAAGTACGCGTCTTCCACCGAACTGCCCGGCTGATGCGGATCGAGCAGCAGGACACGCCACACGGGAAATCTGTTGTTATTGTTGTCAGGCGGGGTTATGCCGCTTAACACCAATTCTGCGCGCCCTTGATTGTTCACACGATATAACGAATTGTTGGTACCACGCGGGACGCCAGGCAACAAACCCGAACCAGTATCACTGCTCGCCGTCGCCACAAATTCCAAGAACAACGAACCTTGTGGTACGCGCAGCTGCTGCCATTGGTTGGTACCCGGCGGTGGATTCTGCTTGCGCGAAATGCGCATGTCGTGAAATGCTAGTGATTCGGTTACTAGCAACTCGGCCTGTTCACGCCCCCAAACGACTCCACTGTTGGGAACCCAGTAACCACCGGGCTTCTGTTGTAGCGGATTATCGTCGTAAGCAAATCGAGTGTTGTTCGCGTCCATATCCCGAAAATCAACTACGTTGACCGCCCATTGCGCCAGGATCCGCGCACGTTCAGGCGAACCATAGGGATAAGCGGTCGCATTGGGTTGGTTGGGAAAGACGTAGTCATTGGGGAGTAGCAGCTGCGCCAGGCAATACAGGTGCCGAGCCAGCAACTGACGGCCCTGGTTACCACCAAAGACCCGGCGCTCGTAAACGGTTCGGTTGGCAGTATCTTCGTAGAAGGGGTCGAACGTTCCGCCACTGATTCCGTAATCTTCGATGATATTCGGCGAATTACCACCGCTGTAGAAAGCTCGCTGGTGACGTAGTGGAAAGTTGGCGATTTCATCTGCCTCGTCAACCAGCCCATCGCCATCATCGTCGATTCCGTGACCTGCCGACTCGCTAGCTTCGTCAATCAGTCCGTTGCCATTGAGACTATCATCAGCGCCATTTCCAAAAGGGCGATTCAGGTCAAATGGAAGGTTATGCTTGAACTCAATTGGAAACAATTGGACTAGAGCCGTATTGTCAAACACGGGCAAGGTGCCGGTACCAAATCGCTGCTGCGCCACTGCCTCCACCATTTCGGTAAAGCTCGTAACTCGACGAGTGATTTGTTGAATATTCGGCGGATTGGGCGGAGCAGGGGAATTCGGGTCTATTTGATTGCGCAGGTAGCTTCCCGGAAACGTCGCCGCAATTGTTGAGCTACTCCGTGGAGTAACCGCACGAATGCGATCTTGGCCTACCGCATACGTTTGGCCTGACAACATGAGGCGTTCTAATCGGTCCGGTAATGTTGAACGATCCGGGTCAAACATGCGCTGCACGCGTTCCCATTCCTGAATCGTAATCAATCGATCACTACGGCTGGTACTCAATACGCGCGATTCATAAGGGTCATCGACATTTTGATTCAATTGGTTACCGAGCAAATCAAAGCTGATCGGATTTCCAAATAGATCAAAACCAATACCCGATCTGCCAAACACGGACATCGGCAAGCCTGGCATGAGATTCTGATTGTGGTTTGCTCTGCGGTTCCGCTGCCTCAACACACTAACTGCATCATCAGTATTGCTATCCAATCCAGGACCATAATTGAGAAAAGCGGTTGTGGCGGTCGAATACACGGCACCGTTGCGTTCCGCCATAAATCTTTCATATTCGGCGTCCGAACCGAACAAATGACGCAAGCTGATATCGGCGGTGCCATAGCCGAGCCCCTGCGCCATCTGACCACCATTCAGTCCCACATAACGATTGTCGCCAGTAATTGAGTTGAACGCGTTGAGAGCTTGCTCATAGCTGCCGCTGGCATTCAGGTTCAAACGACCACTTAGGTCCTCCACATAATAAGCGGCCAACACCTTTAACAAACGTCCGTCTTCCGAGGTCATCAACGGCAAGTTAATATCTGTCCAATTGGCATCCGCAATGGCATCGCCATCTGTATCTACGTCCCAAGGACCGCGCTGCAACCAACGCACCCACGCTTCGATTTTTTGGTGTTCAAGCGTTGCTCCAGACCAATTCTGCGGCGAATAAACGATACTCAATTGTGGTGTCTGCGGAACATTGCCCGGAAAATCACCATAGTTGCTGCCGGTGAAAGAAGGATTCTGTTGCGCAAGCACATTCGGCGGGTTGGCTGTATCCAAGATGCGGAACGACAACGGACGACCGCAAGCCCGTTGCAACAACTCAATCGTCGAAAACAAATCAAGCAACGTGAAATTCGGCAAACTCTTCACGTCGACGATCTGCGAGTACACATAATTGATCACAGCCGGTCGATGGAGTGCAGGGATAATCAAATTGCCATCCGTCGCACCTGGAAAACGATAGCTCAAGTGAAAATCGCTAACGTCAGCCGCGTCATGGGGCTCATCCAAATCACCTGTCGGGAAGTAGCTTGAATTTTGCCGCGCCGCTGCCGAGTAATTCTGCAAAAGTACCGTCGCAATATTGCGGTAGGGTTCCGTCGCCGTGGCTGGAGGAAACTGGACGTTCGTCAAGAATGAAATGAAGGGCGCCGCGTCGGTCGTCTGGTTTACTGGGGCAGTCCCACCGAAATAATCGCCTGCCAAACCGACGCCACTGCCCAACGCATTCAACGGCGCAGCATTGATATGCATCGCAAATGGACTGTCATAAGCATTGGCATTGCGAACTCCATAGCACAGCGCGGATCCATCGGTCGACGATGTCAACCAAGTCTGTAATGGTGCCGTTGTCGTGCCCACCGTGACGAGTTCGTTCAGCGCGGGAGTCAAATCAATAGTGATCGAATATTGAAGTGACTGTTCATAAACCAAGTTTGGTGGTGGAGTATTTGGCGGCGCGGGTGCTGAATCCATTTCGCCAAGGTAGCGAATAATTCGGAATGATTTATTCTCAAGGGGGCCAGCCAAAAACGTGACGATGCGACCATTGAAGACATCGTGCTGCTGTGGCAACGCCTGATTCCATTGCAATGGAATCTTTAGAAAACTACCACTGAGCAACCGCGGCCCCTCGAGACTAGCGGGATTAACCGGGGCCGGAATCAACCAATTGACGCGAACTTGCCGCGCGGGATTGTCTCTGACGTCGGTCCGCGGGAACACACTGATCCAGCCATCATTGGCGTCAGCATTCGACAAGGTATTGCTGCCATAAAAATCCCCAAGTAGCCCTTGTCGCCAAAGTGCAGAAAGACGGTCATTGGAACCTCGCAGCATCTGATGCGCAGCCTCATCCATCAGCCGCGAGGGCGGCGTGCCGCGAAAGGACTTTCGCGCCATAGTCAAACTGCTGCTACGCGATTGGCTGGAGAAAACTACATAGGTGATCGCTAACATGCTGAACAACGACAGCATGCCCAGTACCACCAGCAGGATTAAACCAGAACGTCGTTTTGACTTGTTCATTTTCATTCTCCAACAATCCGGTTTATTCAACCGTGATAACTCGCTCAAATACGGTCACGACGTTACTAACGATGGTGGCTTGCGTGGGTAGGTCATTCAACACATCGCCATCAGGAATCAGTTCATCAAAAACCCAATCGGGGCCTTCCAACACCACATTCCGCGTCCAAAACGCCGGCGTGTTTGCAGTCGCCAAGGTATGTTGGGCGTCACCATCCACGCCTATCACGCGATACCAGCGACAAATCACGCCCCGGTTGGCAGAATCGTCTTGATAACGCGCAAACATCAGCCAATCGCCGCTGCGAACCACGTCGCTCATGCCGTCACTACCAGTAAGCACGACACGCCCACCATCTCCACCAATGAAATTGCCTGACAAGGGCGTCACGCCTAGCACGCGTTCACCTTGCGGAATATCTCGATGATCGACACTCAACGGTGCAAACCAGGCTCGATCGCGATTGTGCATCACGGCAATCGATAGCGTGTAGTATTGTTCTTGACGAGCCGAAGCGGTTTCGGTCGCGTCAAACTCGCGCGGGCAGAGTGTAGCCAACCAAGAATAACGCGACTGAGACAACCCACGCGGCGTAGGCGTAGCGGTCGAAAACGGCGAAGGCGTGCCTTCGTACATGCGCGTCGGCGGCAAGGCCTTGTCGGCCGGCTTGGTCAATGACAAGTCGTCGATCGAATTAAACAATGTCTGGATCGCCTTGGCCGGTGCAAACCGATTGGCAATCGACGGATGCGCCAAGCCAACTCGCAACAACCTCGGGCGATTCCGCAACGTTGGCGGGGCAAGCAACGGACTCGGCATAGCCGGGTTGGACACGGGGTTGTAATCATCGTGATAGTACGGAAATAGACCAGGACGATAGGCTTGTCCAGGACCAAACGTATGGGTCGAAATTTCGAGCAACGTCAATGGATCTGAGTAGAATCCAGGATCAATGCATATCGCGTGACGATTGTGAGTACTAATCGTCCCGCCACTATTGCCAGTCGAGACCACGGCATTACTAGTTGAAGAGCCAATGATCGGCGGACTAGTCGCAAGGGAACCCAACGTGCCGGCCGCAGTTATGGCCTTCGTCCCGTCGTTAAACCAAGCCCATTTACTCGAGTCGTTTAGCCCGCGCGTCACGAACTCAGCATAGTAGCGTTGTGCGTACGCTTGACCTTCGTTGGACTCGTTCGCCACCTCCGCATTGCGCGCAGCCAGGGGTAGCAACGAAGCGATGCCAAAGAGACCTATAATCACAATCCCAATCGCGAATAGAACTTCGACGAGCGTGACGCCACGCCGAGCGCTGTTTCCACGTAGGCCAGGCCACGTTGACATTAAATTGAGTTGATGGAGCGACATGGGAAAAACCTATGGATCGATGCGTTGCGAGCCGCTAATGGCCAGCGCGCGAGACTGCTGAATCCGCAAATCTAAAAGCTCCAGCGGAGTTAAATTCGCCGGGGGCGCGGGAAATACGCTTTGGTCTTGAACTTTTGCCGTTTGAATCGTGCCTGAAAAAGGGCTAATCGTTACCCAGTAGTTGGCAGGATCCAGCACGTTGTAACGAACGTCGTCCGCCGCCGAGACCGCCGGTGACGGTATGTTGTAAACGCCCAAGTAGGCCGCCGGCGTCGGGAAGACTTGATCCGTGCTGCCGACCAACAAGTGAATCGGACTACCCACCGAACGATGCACCAGCAGCTTTTCAGGCGTGTTGGGAGCGGAAGGGACGGCAGGGGTCAGTCCGTAATACACGTCTTGTACGGTACCCGTGGCGTTAAAGACAATGTAAACCGGACCGTACACGCCTGGTTCATGCGTGACCCCAGGATCGCTACCACCTCGACTCGCAGCAGCAATGGATGCTGTCCCAAAATCGATCCCCGACACACCGCCACCGGAGCAGGATAAATCGATGCACATCCCACGCGGCAAAGAAACCCCACCGACCAAAGACTTCGATGGCTTACGGTAAATCCGAAAACGCAACGGACTGGATGGAAAAACTGTTTGCTCGCCCAAGACATACCCAGCATCGTCATCGTAGGCTGGATTATCGAATTCAATCCGGATCAAATTCAACGGTGGAGGCAGGTAACTGACCGCGTGCGTGTCACCGTCGCTGTCGACCAGACGGTAGCTGCGATTGCTCGCCCCAAACGTAATCGTGTCACCCGGCGTTGCCAAACCCGACGGCTCTCCATTAACGGGATCCCACAACGAAGCAGCTTGCGAAAAGGGAATATCGCAGTAGCTCGTCCCTCGCAAAACACCACTACCAGCAAAACCCGGGGTCAAGGGATTCGGAATGGGAGTAGGAATAGGATTGGAAACAATCGTAGCCCGCGCATCCGCCCAATCACCTTCGTATGGCGGAAAGACCTCGCCAATCGATAAACGAATACAACTATCATTACCCACTAGATCTCGGCTACCATCGGCATACATTCGCTCAATGATCATCGCCACGGGACGACCGCTGCCGATGGCGCGCGCCCGCGCGGATTCGGCAAAGCCCTGAACTAACCGCGACGTTTGACTGTACTTGGAATCCTCAAGCAAACCCTTGACAGTCGGCAAGGTCACTGCCGCAATCAGCAAGAAAATCCCCATCACGATTAGCAGCTCGAGTACCGTAAAAGCTGGGCGACGAATTGGTTGATTGATTGGCATTCGCTTCATCTCATACGCTCGGCGCTATTCAAGTATTAGTTCATAGTTGGTAATGTTGTCAGTAACATTTTCCAAAGAGCCATCATTGTTTTCATCAAAGGGAGCCCCCAAGCCCGCCCCGAGATTGCCACGGATATCGTTCCCATTTACATCGTAAGTGCCGATGTAAGGATCGGGGAAGAAATAGCTATTGCCATGTGCGGCCGAATCAGTCGGAAATCCCCACGTCTGCGTAGCGTACGCTAATGTACCTAGATCAAACGTCAGATCAAACACACCATCTGGTCCGGCGGAGACCACTAACGGCACTAGCAGCCATGGCTTAGGCGTGAACGCAGGACGCTGATAAGCACTTATCTTCGAGTGCCGCCAATCGGTGCGGACCGGGTCCATAGGATCAGGCGTACTCGTATCATTCAGCGGACTAACATAGCCAGCGGGCCAGCGTATCCAGCGAATCGGTCGCTCCCAGGCGTCGACAAACTCTGGCAAACCATCTTCGTCGGTATCCCCGATCTCGGTTGGTCGAAACAGCTCTAGTGCACTACCACTTTGGAAATTCGCCGCCGCCACGATCTGATATAGCAGCTCGGCGCTTTGATTCTGTGGATTCGGATTTGCATTGCCAGTCACTGGACCCGAGTATGGAGTAATGATGGACGCCAAGCCAAACTTATTGCGATAGTTATTGAGCTTGCCTGGCACGGCGCGCGTCGGAACGACGTACTGTCGGTCGTCAGTAAATACGGGACTGGAGCCCCCATTATTTGCCGTATTACCAGCCGTGATATACATCGTGGGTGGATACAGAATATCCGTCATGCGATCCGGCATCTCCATTCGCATCGTATCGCGCAAGACAATCAATCGCAGACGCGACGATTCGCGGGGACTCAACGGCGGTTGCCCGACAATTCCACCACTGGCATCCACGACAGGCCGCAGCCAATCCGAGGGAACATCAATACGCACCGAGCGATAACGAAACTTCTCCCACTCTTGAAGGATCACGTCGTTGATCTTGCTGATCGTCCCGCGAGTTCGACCGACCATCGCATCTTGCTGCGCACCGGCGAGCGAGAACATTACCATGCCTACCATCACACCGATGATGGCAATCGCAACCAACAGTTCAATCAAAGTGAAACTTGGCCGATAGGCTGGGGCTCGCTTTATTTTTTGAGTGTTCATCGAAGCTTCTCTTTGATCAAACTCGCCTGAGTTTCGAACTCTTTCTCATTCGCGACCAATTGCGCTGACACGAAGCAACCACCAGTGTTTCAATCTGAGACAAGATTCTCATTTTGAAACACATGATGCGTGAATACAGTGGACATGCACTTATATGCAAAGCCTGCGCCAAACCCGCTAATACAGGTATTGGCACTAGGGACGCGCTGGTAGCAATGGTTATGGCAGGCTGTCTACCAGCGTGCCGTCAGAAAAGTTGGTAATGTTATCTAGCTGATAATTGATAGGTTGGCCATCTAAGCCATATCGGTCGTACTGTGATTGCCCCTGCGCGGCCAATGGCTGGGTAATATCTAAACTATCGCCACTCGGAAAGCGGGAGAACATCGGCACGACGGTAGGATCTGAGCCAGTCACAAACCCTCCATAGATATCGTCGAGCCCCGCCGAAATGATTTGGAACTTTTGTGGCTCAGCGTAACGATAAAACGTATCGCCAGAGGTGGCTCCCGCCGAAGTATTCACTGCGTCGGATTTGTATGGGCGGGCTGTTCCAATCGAACCCGGATACTGTCCGGGATAACGATTAAAACCAGCAGCGGTAGCATAGGTTCGACTGTTAAAGTAAACGAATGGTGCGTTGCGACCGCTGGGACGATATACAGGAATTAGGTCACCGACAAAACCCGGTGGTGTAGGCAAGCCCAACTCCGTCTCGTCGTTGGAAATCGTCAGTGGAGTGCCGTTCTCATCATGAATGGTTAGTGTCAATTGTCCTGAGTTAAATTCGTACAGCGGTTCATTGCGTTCAATGTTGTACTGGTAGGGAATCGCGGGAATACCTGTCGCTGAGAACGGCCCGCCGGCTCCAGTAAACGGATGAACCGAATCGTCACTAAATCCACCGAGAAAGAACACAAGCGCTTCCGGCGGATCCATGACTGAGCCTGTGATGCCCGTCGAAGAATTGCTGCCAGCAGTCAACAACGTCAACTCAGACGAAGCGATGTTTGGGAAAATCTTACGAAAGTGGCGGGTCATGTCGGTCGCACTTGAGCCGTCCGGCGGATACTCGCCGTATTTATCCCGATACTTGATGATCGCAACCTCAATCGCGGAAACCTCCATCGCCAGAGCCGTTTCATTCGATTTTCTAATCGCGTAACCGAGCGTCGGGACAAGCATAGCGACGACAACCCCAATAATGGCGATGACCACCAGGACCTCGACCAGCGTAAAACCGCCGCGCAAACGCGGCTCAGTGCAGCAAAGCAGTTTTCTAGTTCGCATCAGCGCGACCCTCCGGTGTTATCCGCAATTCATACAGCTGGCCAAATGAACCCGCTGCATCTCCCCGAATTGCAAGTAGTTAATGTCTTGGTAATTAGTTGGCCGCCCAGGCCATCGTCACTCGACACGTAAGTCTTGAAGTTGCGATAAATCGTAACCCGACGCGTTAGCAAGGGCGTTTGATGTGTTATTTGTTGGATTCTCAGTCAAACCCCCTCGCTCACGCGTCGGGTTACAGTTAACCTCCCTCGCTCACGCGTCGGGTTACAGTCAACCTCCCTCGCTCACGCGTCGGGTTACGATGTCCTGGCATACCGCTTGCTTAGCTCATTTCGCTAATCATTTTGACCAGCGGCATAAACAAGGCGATGACGATAAAGCCGACCGTAACCCCCAGGAAGCAAATCAAAATGGGCTCGATCAAGCGCGTCAAACCTTCCGTCATCACATTGACTTCGTCGTCGTAAGTATCCGCAACTTTATAAAGCATGGTATCAAGTTCACCGGTCTCCTCGCCGACGTCAACCATGTTCACTACCAGTTCATCGATGACGCGCGCCTTCATTTTCATCAAGTAGAACAAAGCGCACAGCACGCATCCCAAACCACAGGCAAACCCGGAGATCATCAACAGCGTCTCCCGCGTGCCCTTCTCGGCGGTAGCCACGTTGCCGACCGTCAAGGCGACCGACAAAATCATGATGCCTGGGAATGAGCCCATAAGCATCCAAAAGAACAAAGCCAAGGGATGAAAGCCGGGTGTTGAGTTCTCACGCATGGGTTTGCTGATCACTTCACCTTCGCGAATCGCCTCGGTGACCTTCGAGAAAATTCGCTCGAACAGCGCATTACCGGCAGTTTCCCGCGTAATATTCAAAGCTTCTAGAATGGGCACGCCCGATGAAACCAACGTACCCAACGTCCGCGTCGTCCGCGCGAGAATATTCTTCTCGATCAATGAACCGAACACGGGCACTTTGAGAATGTACATATCGAAGCCCATTCGCCCGTGCCGGAACTTGCGAATCAATTTGATCAACAGCCAGTAACAGAACGGGATCAGCAACAGCAAGAACCAATACCGCACGATGTAGTCGCTCATTGCGATCAACAACACAGTCGGAGCCGGCAAATCCAGACCGAACTCGAGGAACATGTCTTTGAACGTTGGGACGATGAACTTCATGATCAGCGCCAGGATCAAACCGGCGATGATGACGACCGCGATCGGATAGATCAACGCGCCCTTTACCTTGCGCTTTAGCGCTTCGGAACTTTCCAAAAAGTCGGCCAGACGTTGCAAAATCGTCTCCAGGGCACCGCCCGCTTCGCCGGCTTTGATCATATTCACGTACAAGCGGCTAAAGACCTTGGGCGACTTGCTCATCGCTTCCGAGAGCGTCGAACCCATCTCGATCTCGTCGCAGGTATCCATGAGGGCATTCTTCAGCTTGCCCGGCTTGCTATTCGTCTCCAAGATTTTCAAACTTCGGAGAATCGGCAAACCCGCGTCTTGCAAGATGGAGAGCTGGCGCGTGAAAGCGCAAATATGCTTCGTCTTCGCACCGCCTATGGCAAAAGGGCGTTTCTTCTTTTGCCCAGGCGCGGTCTTGGCGGCACCCTTCTTGACTTGGATTTTCGTAACGAAGTAGCCCATCTGCCGAATGGTAGTCTGCGCTTCTTCTTCGTTAGCCGCCTCGATGATGTCCTTAATCTCTTGGCCGGTTTGGTCCATTGCCTCAAATTGGAAAGTAGGCATTGGCGTGATCCCCTGTAGTTAAGCTTTGGGTTTTCTTCGTTCGTGTTAAAGTAGCAGGCACACTCCGTGTGCCGTCCGCGCCATCCGCGCCATCCGCGCCATCCGTGCCGTCCGTGCCATCCGCTGTCTCACCACACTTGCTTGTGCATTATTCCGCGATTGTTTCGCGTAAGACTTCGTCAGCCGTGGTGATGCCTTCGAAGACGTAGTTAATTCCATACTTGCGCAGCGGAATCATACCGAATGATTCGGCGCGATCACGCAGTTCGTCCGTGGTGCAGCTGTTCATGATCATTTCCCGCAAGTCGTCATTCATGATCATCAACTCAAACAGCCCCACGCGACCTTTGTAGCCCGTGTTATTGCACTTCTCACAGCCGCCGCCGCGATAGAACTTCTTATCCGCGACCGACTCCGGATCAATGCCCAAATCCATCAACACTTCGGTGCTAACCGTCGTCTCCTCACGACAGCCTGTACAAATCCGGCGCACCAATCGTTGCGCCAAGATGGCTTCGACACACGCTGTAATTAGGAACGTGGGTACGCCCATGTCCTTCATCCGCGTAATCGTGCTCGGCGCGTCATTCGTGTGCAGAGTACTAAACACCAAGTGCCCTGTCAGGGAAGCCTGCACGGCAATATCCGCTGTTTCCGTATCACGAATCTCACCCACGAGAATCGTGTCTGGATCCTGACGCAGGATCGCGCGCAAACACGAGGCAAAGGTCACGCCAATGGCATGGTCGATCGGAATCTGGATGATTCCATCGATGTCATACTCGACGGGATCCTCGGTCGTAATCAACTTGTCTTCTATATGGTTCAGCTCGCTTAACGCTGAGTAGAGCGTCGTGGTCTTGCCCGATCCCGTTGGGCCGGTCACCAAGATAACTCCATTCGGACGATCGATCGTCTTGCGAAACAGGGTTAGCGTCTTTTCGTCCATCCCCACGTTATTCAAGCTGAGTGATACCACCGAGCGGTCGAGAATTCG
Organism: Pirellulaceae bacterium; assembly: GCA_041398985.1. Taxonomy (GTDB): domain Bacteria; phylum Planctomycetota; class Planctomycetia; order Pirellulales; family Pirellulaceae; genus Aureliella. The sequence continues at coordinate 69,629 of JAWKTR010000023.1, read as the reverse complement.
CATAACCGTGCTTTCGCCAAACATCGTTGGCAACACACTGACACGCAAATCCACTGGGTGCCCACCCACCATTAACTCGATCCGACCATCCTGCGGCAGTCGACGTTCTGCAATGTCCAAGTTGGCCATCACTTTGATACGAGTAGTAATGGCAAACGCCAAGTGACGTGGTGGCGGCACCATCTCGTACAGCACGCCTTCGGCCTTAATACGAATGCGAAACTCATCTTCAAACGGTTCAAAGTGAATATCGCTGGCGTGGTCTTTAATTGCCAACAACAACACCATATTCAGCAGCTTGCGCACCGGTGCGCTATCCGCTAGGGCTTCGGCGTCGGTCAAGTTGAACGCGCCGTCACCAGTAATTTTCGAAGCCGCTTGGAACAGCTCATCATCTTCGTTCAGATCCGCGATGATACGTTCCATCGTGTCGAGGTCCGACGAGTAGTACTTGTCGACCGCGGCCAAAATCTCGCGCTCGGTGGCTACCACCATGCGAATATCGAAACCCAAGAATGTGCGCAATTCGTCTTGGACCGTTAAATTCTGCGGATCGCAGGTGGCGACGGTCAACGAGTTGCCATCAAACTGAATGGGAATGACGCGATACATTTGCGCCATCGTTTCGTTAACCTTCTCCAACACGTCTGGTGGCAACTGCACATCCGCCAGCGAGACGGTTTGCATACCCAGCTGCTCAGCGAGCGCCTGCGCCAACTGCTCGTCCGTGATCAAGCCAATATCTTCGGCTATTTTGCCGAGCAGGGCACCTGGACGCTGCTGCTGTTCGTCCAGAATCACTTCAAGCTGTTCATCGGTGATGAAGCCCAAGTCGACAAAAATTTGACCGATTCTGCGAACTACCATTTTCGGACCTTAGCCGTTAAATAATACTCTTGTACCCATGCATCCCACGGCTCTCCACTCCAGTCTTCATCATCCTCATCAACATCATCACCATCCATAATTCCACGGCGAGCGTTAACAATCCGTTTCGCCAAGTCGTCCGGCCGATGCGCTTGGACAACACGTCTTCGATTTCGCAAGTACCGTCACGGTATAAATCGAACAAAGCATCATCCATCAAGTTCATGCCGAATTTGGCACCCGTCTGGATAGCCGAGTTGATCCGAAACGTCTTGTTTTCACGAATCAAGTTGGCGATACCTGGCGTTACGACTAAGACTTCGTAGGCCGCCACGCGGCCTCCACCCTTCTTAGGCAACAGTGTCTGTGCTACTACGCCGACCAACGAGGTGCTGAGCTGGGTGCGGATCTGATCCTGCAAGTTACCAGGAAAAGCATCGATAATTCGATTAACCGTGCCCTGCGCACTGTTTGTGTGCAGTGTGCCAAAAACCATGTGCCCCGTCTCGGCTGCGCTAATGGCTGCTTGAATCGTATCCAAGTCCCGCAACTCACCAACCAGAATCACGTCCGGATCCTGACGTAAAGCGCGTCGAATCGCCTCCGAGAAACTCGGTACGTCAACACCCACCTCCCGCTGATTGATGGTTGACTTGATATGATCGTGATAAAACTCGATCGGATCCTCGATGGTGATGATGTGGTGATCATGCTCTTCATTCAGGAAGTTGATCAAACTCGCCAAAGTCGTACTCTTGCCGGATCCCGTTGGCCCCGTTACCAACATCAAGCCCCGCGGCCGCTGCACCATGTCCACCACCGACTGGGCAAGCCCGAGCTGCTCTGGCGTTAATTTGTCATTGGGAATCTGCCGCAACACCATCGAGATATTGCCGCGTTGCTTGAAAATGGAGACTCGGAAACGCGCCAGCTCACCAAATGCAAAACCAAAGTCGGAGCTGCCAGCTTCCTGCAACTCGCGCTGGCAGCGATCCGGCGCGATGCTCTTCATCAGAGACATCGTATCTTCGGAATCCAAGGTTTTCGTCTCTAGCTTCCGCATGCGTCCGTGCAAACGAAATACCGGCGGCTGACCGACGACTATATGAATATCGCTTGCCCTTGTTCACAGCAGCTTGCAGGAGCTTGTCAATTAAGACTGTTGCCATTTACGGCCTATCCAGGTGTGAACTGTTAATGTCAGAAAAGTACTTCGCGCCAGCTCGGTTTACCCAAAGGCCGGCGTGATCTTCTTGGGTTTGCGACAAGGGTTCATTTGACAAAAGGAATGACAAGGCCCCATCTGTGCCAGCGAATGTACTTCACAGGCATGTGGGGGGATAAACTCCGAATTGCAAAACGGGAACCCTTCAAACCATTTTGGAAATTCGCGAGGATGCATTTGCTTAACGGCTCTATTCTATCTACGGTCCGCACCCCAAGTCCAACTTCCTGGCGTTTCGCTCCCCTTTACGCCCGTACTTATGAGGGGATCATGCAAATTATCCGAGCTGCAACACCTCCGAACACAGCTTAATTCAAACCGAAGCTGAACCAACCATCCGGGGACACACCCCTCTTCCACCACCCACAGGGACACACCCCACCCACAAGGACACACCCCAGCAGCAGCCCGGGGACACACTACTCTTACGCTTCTTGGGGACACACCACCCGGGCCCCCACTACAACCTGGGGACACACCCTCGCTGACCTCTTAAGCCCCTGGCGAGCCTGGGGACACACCACTCTTGCGCCCGCTGTGTCCCGACATATGCTTTCCGAAATATGCCCCCGACAGCTGTGCGTCCCCGTAAGACATCCCCGCCGGCGCAGCCCCCTCCCTAGGGGTCACCCAAACTGCTGTGCGCCGACGACAGAAATATCCGGGTGTGTCCGGCGAAAAACGCGGGCTGTCCCACGAACACGCTGTCCCGCACAACTCCTAGGCGGCTTGCTGCATGGCGTCCCTGACCGCAGAAAGCGCAAATCGTTGTTGCGCAAGGGTTTGGCCATACAAGAAGGCTAAACGGCGTCCATGAACTCTTTCAAGACAGCCGGTAGGGCTAGCTGATCCTGCTCCGTCGTTTTCGCCACGCGGTAAACCTCCTCCAACGTCGTCAGTCCCCGCAGCACCTTGCGGATGCCATCACAATACAGAGTCGTCATGCCCTCTTTGATCGCCTGCTCGGTAATCTCGATAGTTGACTTACCCTGAAACATCATTTCACGGATCTTGCTGCTCACCACCATCAACTCATAGATTCCCATCCGACCGCGGTACCCGGACTTTTGGCAGTAGCCGCACCCCTTACCCTTTACGAACGTAGCCTTACTAGCTACTTCAGGGGGTATGCCAGCATCTACGAGCACGCCTTCTCCCAGCTTCACTTGCGTCTTGCAACGCTTGCATATCGTACGCACCAAACGCTGCCCAAGCACTGCGACGACCGAACTCGCCACCAAATAGCCGGGTACGCCCATGTCGACCATTCGTGTAACAGCACTGGGCGCATCGTTCGTGTGCAGTGTACTAAAAACCAAGTGTCCAGTTAAAGAGGCCTGAATACCCATCGAAGCAGTCTCAGTATCCCGCATCTCACCGACTAAGATGATGTTTGGTGCCTGCCGCAACATAGCCCGAATAATGCGTGCAAAGTCGAGCCCAATATTGTGTCGCACTTCAACTTGATTGATCCCTGGCAGGTAGTATTCGACAGGATCTTCGGCAGTGATAATTTTTCGATCAGGTCGATTCATCGCGTTGAGCGCGGCATAGAGGGTAGTGGTCTTCCCCGACCCGGTGGGACCAGTTACCAACATAATGCCATTGGGCCGCTTAATGGTGTTGGTGAAGATCTTGAAGTCGCGCTCCCCCAATCCGAGCTGCCTCACCCCCACTTTGATATTATCCTTATCCAATAATCGCATGACCGCCGACTGGCCATGGTTTGTTGGAATGATACTGACCCGCAGATCCAACTCCTTTTCGCCGACAGTCACCTTGATCCGCCCATCCTGGGGGCGTCTACGCTCAGCGATATCCATTTTGGCGAGAATCTTGATGCGGGACAGAATCGCCCCGAGCAAGCGGCGCGGAGGACTATCACGCTCAACAAGAATGCCGTCAATTCGATATCGGATGCGCACACGATCCTCAAACGGCTCGACATGGATATCCGAGGCGCGAAGCTGAACGGCTTCTTGGATCATCATGCCCACCAAGCGGACGACCGGGGCACTCGACTCGTCGACCAACTCCTCCGACTGCCCCCCATCTTCGGCCGTGTCAGTAAAGTCGATTTGCGTGTCGGTGAATTCCTGGAGAATAGAGTCAGCGGACTCACCTTCGACTTGACCATAGTAGCGGTTGATGGCTTCTTGAATGGCCTCGCGAGGCGCCAAGGCAGTTTCAACTTTGCGGTTCAAGATAAACCGCAGCTTTTCGATCGTTTCCAGATCAAACGGGTCACTTACCAAGACATGAAGTGCGTCGTCTTCATCTTTGTATGGAATAATGCTATTTTCCCGGGCGACAGACTCGGGAACCAACTGGATCACCTCATCGGCAATACGCTCGGCCGACAAATCGACGTACTCGAGCTTGTGAAATTCGGCTAGGGCTCGATAGACTGCATCAGGCTCAGCGTATCCAAGCTGAATGAGCGCATCCCCGACGGCAATATCGTTATCTCTGGCCACATTGGTGGCTTCACTGAGCTGGTCCAAGCTGACCACGCCACGCCTGAGAAGCAGGTCGGTGAAATCGCGCATGGGTTTATCCATGGTGCTTTCCTTATCGAAAACGACGAGAGATGAGCCAAAAAGCTGCCAAGCCTCCCAAGCGGGCCGAAGTGGCCGTCGAGGCAAGCAACCGAGCGGGAGCGGATTCTACACCATCATCTTGACTCGTGGGTGTCACTGCTGTCAACGATTCAGAGCAATGTTGTGTATAAATCGCCAGAATGCTAGAATCGCGTCGGATTTTCGCTCAGCAGCAACCATGGACGTTTCAGGATGGGAGCAGAACCGATGGACCAGACCACTATCGTCATCAACGCCGCAGGTTGCGGTTCCCGCTTGGGCAAGAACCTCCCAAAATCACTTGTAGAGATAGCCGGCAAGCCAATCCTCGAATGGCAATTAACAACCCTTTGTCAATTCGGTGATGCGGTTCGGATCGTGGTTGGTTATCGAGGCGACGAAGTGGGTGAGCTGGCGAGCCGCGTGTTCCCTGGAATCGAGATCCTTCAGAACAAAACATGGAAAACCACCAAGACGGCCGCAAGCCTATCAATTGGTGCCAATGGTCTCGAGGGACGCTGCCTGTCACTCGATGGCGATCTGTTGGTCCACCCCGAAGATTTCCGCCGCATACTGTTGGCAGGGGAAAACATGATTGGCGTAACCCAGCCAGGTACGTCCCACCCTGTGTTTGCCGACGTGAACTCGAGTGGTTTCTGCACCGGACTGTCCTACGGTAAGAAAAGCCGCTACGAGTGGACCGGGCTAGTTAACTTCTTTCCTCCCGAGGTACCGCCCAGCGACCGCAACGTATACGAAATGATTGAGGGCATACTCCCAGTCGCAGCTATGGATATCCGCTGCGTCGAGATTGACACACCTGAAGACTTGCTCCGGGCGGATCAAGATTGGCCCACACTCTTAGAGGTCCCGGCTAATGGATAAGGGCAAGATTGACGCTTTCTGGTCAGGGCGCACCGCCATCGCCGATCCGCGTTTAGCTACCAATTACCGTGACGATGGTCGGCTGGAAATTGACTTCAAGTTAGTCAGTGCATTCGCTCACCAAGGCGACCGCATCCTGGATCTCGGTGCGGGTGGTTGTACATTGGCTTGTAAGCTGTTGCCGTTGGCAACCGAAGTTGTTGCGGTTGACAAGTACGCTGGTTTCCTGAAGAAGGCTCCCGCCCATATGCAATTGACGCCCGTCTGCTGCGATGTGGTCGATTACTTCGACAATTCGCAATACGACGAAATCCTGCTCTTTGGCGTCGCAAACTTCTTAACCGACGAAGAACTCTACAAGCTCTGCCAGAACGCGACAGGCATGCTTGCCCCCCAGGGTACATTTATAGCAAAACACCAATGTGGTATTGATCAAGAAGTAATCGTCGACCGATTTTCGGAAGAGCTGGGATGCCACTACCACGCGCGGTATCCGTCGGTTAAGTCCCAGGAGAACTTGTTCTCTGAATTCTTTTGCGTCGAGGTATTGGATGTGTATCCGCCTGACCTGAATCGCTGGCCCGATACGCACTTTTATGCCTTCATCTGTACGCCAAGAAACAAATGACCCTACCGAATCGGCCGGCATTGCAACCGAGTTACGCGGATTGGTGCACCGTCCATTCGCAAATTGAGCTTTGGAATGCATCGGAACTCATCTTAACCTGCCCCGAATTCCACACTGGGTGCAGGTCATTATTCCCCGACATCGAGTTGTTGGTTTTGACGGACGCAGAGCAGGTAGCTACTTGCTTAATGTCAAGAGTCGACAAGAGCTACAGCCAAATCGGCCTTTTGTCCCATCGACTGGTAGATGAGTTCGCTAGCGGCCGCGCATCTGCGCATTGGCTGAAATCACTTTGCCGTCACAGGCTTCTTGCACTCATTAATTTCGACCAGAGTTACGCATTTCGCGATGCCGCGCTTCAATCGGGATTTTATGAAGTGTCGCAAATTTCCGTGATTGACAACCAGTTGACCCACCATTCCTCTAGCGTGGGCATTTCGCCGACCGGACCGTTTGATGTCCGCAGCAAGACACCAGCGGCCGCACCGTCGACCGCCGCGACGACGCACTTCGTTAGTCGCGTTGCAATTCCCGATGCCACGAACCTTCCGTGGCAATTAGTGATTGGCGAAGCTCAACCGCAAGCTGGCGAATTCAGGGGCCGGGCGGACGAGTTAACGCTGGCCTTCTCCCCCTGTCCGCCAAGAACCTCTACAGCCAATCGCCTGCTGATTCGGGCGGACTTCCATTGGCGGACCGACGTTGGCCCGCTTCACTCGCATGCCTCCCTAGTCGCAGCCTACGAGGGGCCCGGGGACACACACATGTTTGCCGCAATGCTTCAGCCTCATCCAGCTCACAGCGTGGACTTATCTCTCTGGAAGTCCACCGATCGATGGGAGCAATTAGCCACTGAGACCGTATTGCTGCCAGGTGACCGAGAAATGGTCCATTGCCCACTGTGGTTGCAAGTGGATGCGGCACTTATCCGGGCTGGAATTCAACCGATAGACTCCACCGAAATGGAACCCGTCTGGGAATCCGCCATACAAACAAACTATCAACTGCCGCACATCGCTACCTATGGATTGAGAATGAGCGGTGACCAAATTTCCGCCACTTACCCAACAGCTTCATGGATACCGGTCGGCGAGGACGCATGAAAAAACCGACCATAGTCACTTCTGGCGTAGATTCCGAATACGTCCTCCAGGGGCTCTGCAGCCACTTGCGAAATCGCGGCTACCCAGTGATTGAATTGGATTTCGGCAAATTTGAGGGAAGCGCCGAAGAGAAGTTGCGGAGACTGCGCAAGCAGCCGACCGTCTACATCACGTCGGCTCACACCAATCTTTCGATACGAGTCGCGGAACACCTGTCCCCAAGGTTTGCGGCGAACTACCCGAACTACCTATCCCCCGTGGAGATAATTCCACTACTCGAACCAAAACTTTCAATGTATGTCCCGCACGATCTACTCACGCCATACGGAGACGAGAACTTAGGCGAAATAAGGATGCTGGGCTTATTCGATCACGTGCTGGCTCCCTACCAAGCCCCCGCATTGCAAGCAACGCTAGGGACACACACCAAAGTCCACGACGCCGGCTGGGTCAAGTATGCGGCCGCGACACTCGAGCTACCTTCTGTAAACCCGTGGCTTGAGAAACTAGGCAAGAGTCTCGGCTTTCCAAGGGGCCCCAAAGTAGACAAGTCGCAGACACGCCCCCGAATTGCCTTATTCGTAAGCATGATTGAGCACTTACGGACGAAATACGGAGTGGCTGGCGTTGTAGATTACCTGCGCCCGCTGCTCAACGCTCACGTGTACGTTAAGTTCCCCGTATGGAGCGGCATTGCTGAAATTGAGCAACTGGTATCGCGGGATACAGACGCGATCGTCGTGCCCTCTACAACTACATCGATTGACTTGATCCGTAGGTCCGACATAGTGATCTGCAACAGTGCATCTTCTATACACGCAGAATCATGCTTGCTTGGAGTTCCCGTGGTTTGCTTGTTGGACGATGAGGGAATTTCCTGCCAACAGCAAATCGAAAAACTCAGCTCCTTCCAAGGTTTGGTATTCCATGATTATCGCCAGCGGGCGGCATTGTCGCCGCCATTCCTAGAAGTTGCCGCGGCTATGAACCGACCTCCGCAGCTCAAGCCGTTCGATTTGTCTTTAGTAGAGTCGCTGATTGAGCCACAGTGCAAATTCTGAGTCCTAGCCCTGTAAACAGCCAGACATTTGGAGTACCCACATCGCTTGGCAGCTACCAGCCACCGCAGAAGCGACCGAGCAAAAATCACAATGTCTATTGGACAGTGAGCAATTCGCGTGTGGTTTGCTTCAAGTAAGACCGCTGACGGCGGCGTAGACTGCGGTGATCGTCAACACTCTGTGGCCGCCCAGCCACCACACTGAATAACCGGCCGAACCCGCTAACGAGCTCGCACCACACTTCAGCGGAAATCCCCAATCGTTCAAAAATAGCAGGTGTCTCATTTGGCGTCGCGCCCCGCTTACCTGGAGCGATTTGGCGAGCGGTCCAATCAAGCAGGTCAAGGTATGCAGCCGATGTCATCGGCAGGAAGCCCTTGTCGCTACACCGTTCGGATTGCGAACTTGGACGTGCTCCAAGCGGATCCAGCAGTTCGTCAATCTGCACTGGCGAAAGAAACCGATCCGGGCTTCTAACGCAGTCATTTCCACTCGCCGCGCAACTGCTATTGTCCGGCGTCGCGTTGACTAACGCCTGAGTTCGCAGTTGCGCGGAGGTAAAATCGCTGCCTTCGATCGTTTCTGCCATCGCGGCACGAATCGGATTCAAGTCAACATACGCGGCACAAGCCAAAATAGCCGCCTCGTCCAGCAAACGCACAGCCCGGAAACGACTCCGCCAAAATTTGCCTGCCTCGTCCTCTTCGGCGTTGGCTCGCTGCGCAATGCGCTGGCAAAGTAGGCGAACGAGCCAAGAGATGTCACTGAGCCGACTGCGTAACTGGCTAAGCTTTTTGGCATTATTGAGAATTGCGTTCAGCTCCGCCTCACTTGGGGGCTTGGCTGAACCATCAGGCAACTTGCGCTTTGGGCATAGCGTCAACCAACGCCTCGCAATTTCCCGATCGTCCCAGACCTTCACTACGTCGGGGCGGGACCGGAGCACAAGGTGGCAGTGGTTCGAGAGCACTGCATAGCACAATACATCAATTCCCATACACGCCCCCATTAGCTCCAATTGATGAACGACCCAGCTCTTCCGATGATCGTAATTTCTGCCGGTTAGTGGATCATCGCCAAACAAGTAACACCGCCGAACAACCCGACAAACAACATGCAGGATTGCGATTTCGTCCGGTGAAAAAACGTCTGCTCGAGCAGTGCGTGCCATGAGATTCTCCTTTGCAAATTGGGCATCTGGAGATATAAGACGGACGAGCCGACGACTTCTTACAGAAATCTCAGATTTTTTAGGCAATTACTTACTTGAGCCTTCTTGCGCTGGTGTCAATCGACCCATTCGAGAACAAAGCTCGTTTCGCTATCGTGTGTCCCCGCGGGCGATTCCCTGAGGACACAGCACATCGTTAACCCCGTCGCGGGGACACAGCCATCAGGCCAACCGCAGCTACCGGGGACACGGCGGACACGGCACATCGTCATTGTCACACGTGTGTGTCCCCTGCTGCTCCACGTGTGTGTCCCCACCGACCAGAACCTGGTATTCCCGGGCGGTTCACCAAAACGTGTGTGTCCCCGGGCTGTGCCCCAGCGAGGTTCGTGTGTCCCCGTGTGGTTAGCGGGTTAGCGAAGAGCAAATGGGAGGGGCCGCTTGCGAGTGCGATTCTTGCGCCTTGACTTGCGCTAACTGGTGTAGGCGGCTGTGCCTGGGCTGCGTGCGGGTTGCCCACCTGGTTGCGACTATTTGTCGCGTGAGTAGTTGGGTAAATACTTCTGCGGGTGGTATTGAACAAAAGTGGGGTCTAACGCGATACTGTGCAGATTCATCCAGTTGAACAGCGGCTTCATTTCGATCTGATCTACTCCACGCTTCTGCGCCGATACCTCTCCTCACACGCGACACCTGATGGGTACGCGCGGATCACGAACTCACAATCAACTTATCGTTATGGCTATGAATCGATTCTTATTTCCGCGATGGATCAATAAATTCCTGCCATTGCTTGGAATCCTCCTGTTGGCAGGCGGTGGTTACGCTGGAACTCTTTTCCTAGGTGCGACCGATCCGCAAACATTGAATCCAGGCTACATGCCGACCCAACCGGTGCCGTTCAGCCATAAGATCCATGCTGGTGAGCTGAAAATGGATTGCCGCTACTGCCACACCACGGTGGAAAAAGCCGCACATGCGGCCATTCCACCAACTGCGACGTGCATAAATTGTCACAGTGGGATCGGTGCAGACGGTGGTGCTCCGGCTCTTTCGGCAGTCCATGCCGATAGCCCTAAATTGCGTGCCGTGCGCGAAAGCTGGGAAACCGGTGCTTCCATCCCTTGGGTTCGGGTTCACGATTTGCCAGATTTTGTCTTCTTCAACCACTCGGCGCACGTGAATCGTGGTGTGAGTTGCGTCAGTTGCCACGGCCGTATCGACACCATGGATAAGGTCTACCAGGCCAAGGAGTTGTCGATGGCGTGGTGCATTGAGTGCCATCGCAATCCAGCCCCCAACTTGCGCCCAGTCGAATTCATCACCAAACTTGACTGGGAACCTGCCGAAGGCGAAGGGACTCGCGAAGAGATTGGCCAGCGGCTGATCGAAGAAAACAACATTCACCCCAAAACCAACTGTGCTGTGTGTCACCGCTAGCAGCGGGCTGAGCGCCAACGAAGCCATCTATCCATTAAGCAAGCGAACAAATGCAGGCGAAGCTCCCAATTACAACTGCTGAATCCCAACCAACGTTGAGTGTCCCTGGACATGCGGCCCAAGCTGTGCAATCCGTCACGCGCGCTAGCGGCTATTGGCGAAGCGTCGGCGAGCTCGAAGGCACGCCCGAATTTGAGCAAATGCTGCATCGCGAATTTCCCCAAGCCGCTTCAGAATTTCCTGAGGGTGTGTCCCGGCGGCGTTGGATGAAGTTGATGAGTGCCTCGCTGGCCCTCGGTGGATTGGCCGGCTGCAGCTACGGTCCGGATTCGATCGCACCAATGGTGGTGCGTCCCCCCAATACCATTCCCGGAGTCCCCAAGCACTACGCAACGAATTTTCAGCTTGCGGGGCGAGCCGTCCATTTGCTCGTTAGCAATCTCGACGGTCGTCCGATCAAAATCGAGGGCAACGCGGCCCACCCAGTCATGCGGGCCACCGAGCCGAACGACATCAACGACAAGCCACGGTTCGCCAGTGCGGGGACAGACGTATTTTCCCAAGCTTGCATCTTGGGTCTGTACGATCCTGACCGCAGCAGCCGCGTCGCCAAACGGGTTGATGGCAGCTTGGTAGACTCAAGCTGGGAAGAATTTGCCGATTATGCACAAGGCCACGCCAATGCGTTAGCTGAGTCCCAGGGCAGCCGACTGGCCATCCTGATGGCTCCCTCGCTCTCGCCGTCCATCAATCGCATGGTGGCTGAGACCGTCAAACTCCTCCCCAAGACGACCGTCGCTCACTTTGCATCCATCGACGATTCGGCCCAGCAAACCGCTTTGGCAGAAGCTGCCGGCAAACCAGCCGAAGTACTGTACGACCTGAGCAGCGCAAAAGTTATTTGCTGCTTGGACAGCGACCTGCTAGGCAACGACCCAAACATGTTGGTCTATTCACGGCAGTTCGCCCGTGGTCGCACGCCTGAGCCAGGCAAGATGAATCGCCTATACGCCGTCGAAGCTCGGCACTCGGTCACCGGCTCCTCAGCCGATTCGCGGTTGGCTGTCCGCAGCTCACAAATTGGCGCTTTCTTGGTCCGGCTCGAAAAGGCAGTGGACGAATTGCTGGCCGGCGGCTCTCCGGCTGTCGCCGCTGACGGCGAGTTGCCGCTGGACAAAGTCGACGCTGCAGAGCGCTTGGAGCGTTTCGTCTCAGCTATGGCCGAAGACTTAGTTCAAAACAGGGGTGCGGGCCTGGTCGCCGTTGGCGCGCATCAACCACACGACGTGCAGTTGGCCGCCCTGCGTCTAAACAATAAATTGGAGAACATCGGCAAGACGCTGAACCTCAGGCCGCGACGCAGCGCCATCGCTGGGGTCGAGACAGTGGGCTTGGCCGAACTAGTTGAAAAGCTAGCCAACGGCGTCGATACGGTGTGGATCCTGGGGGACAACCCTGTGTATTCTGCCCCAGGCGATGTGAAGCTGGGCGAGACGTTGGCCAAGCTGGACCATGTTGTCTACTTGGCCGAATATGAAGACGAGACTGCGAAAACGGCGTCGTGGAGTGTCCCGTTGGCACACGCATTAGAAAGCTGGGGCGATGTGCTGGGCGTCGACGGCAGCTACGGAGTTTGCCAACCGCAAATCCTGCCTTTACTCAACGGCAAAGATGCCCTGGAAATCTTGTCACTATTGCACGGCAAACCTGAAACCGGCGCAGCCATCGTGCGAGCCACTGCGGATAGCTTGGGGCAACAACTAACCGAGCGGAAGTGGCGAGACGTGCTGCACGACGGTTACTTGGCGTCCAACACGGCAGATTCCATCACGGCCGACATCGCTGGCGATGGCCCACTCCCGACGGGTGTCTTAAACGCCGAAATTAAGAAGGGTGAGCTGGAACTGCTTTTCGTCGAAAGCGATACGATCTACGACGGTCGTTTCGCCAAGAATGTGTGGCTGCAGGAATTGCCCCAGGCCATCACGAAGATCGTGTGGGACAACGCAGCTTTGATTAGCTTTGCCACCGCTGAAGCCACTGGCATGAAACAAGGCGAAATCGTCCGCTTGTCCCATGGCGAAAAAACGCTTGATCTGCCGGTCTCCATCGTGCCCGGCCAAGCCGATGGGACGATCGTCGTACACATTGGCTACGGTCGCGTCTGTCGCGACGAAGCGGTCGATAGCAACGATACGGTCGAAATCGGCAAGTCGGTTTCGCCCATGCGTTCGATCAAGAACATGCATATCCTGACGGGTGTCGAAGCCCAGCCAACCTCGCGACCCTACAAACTCGTTAGCACTCAAGACCACTTCGCCATCGACGATCAAGTTGGCGGCATCGACCAAACTGGACTCGACGGGATCAAGGAACGCGTCGGAGGCTTAGTCCGCGAGGGCACGCTCAAACAGATTTCCGAAATGGGCGCGAAGTATGTGGAAGGCCTGGGCATCCACCATCCACCGCTTAAATCGCTGTGGGACGAGCCAATCGACGCGGAAGAGACGAAGTCAACGGTGCCTTACCAGTGGGCCATGACGATCGATTTGAACAAGTGTACGGGTTGCAATTCGTGCGTGATTGCTTGCCAAGCCGAAAACAATGTGCCGGTCGTTGGAAAAGAGCAAGTCGGTCGCGGACGCGAAATGCATTGGATCCGCGTCGACCGTTACTTCCGCGGCGAGCAAGATACGCCGCAAATTGTTAATCAGCCTGTCGCTTGCGTGCACTGCGAGACCGCACCCTGCGAACAAGTCTGCCCTGTGGCCGCGACGGTACACACCGAAGAAGGCATTAACGCGATGGCCTACAATCGCTGTGTGGGGACTCGCTACTGTGCTAACAACTGTCCGTACAAAGTCCGGCGATTTAACTACTTCAACTACGGCACTGAATACGGATATTTCTACGGCTGGCAGCAGAAGAGCAAGCTGGATGCAGCCAGCCGGCAACTGCAACAACTCGTCCTCAACCCGGACGTTTCCGTTCGCGGTCGTGGTGTGATGGAGAAGTGTACCTACTGCATCCAGCGCGTGCAAAACGGCAAAATCAACGCTCGAAACGAAGCCCGGTTGGTCGAAGACGGTGAAGTCCAGTCGGCCTGCCAAACGGCCTGCCCAACCCAAGCGATTGTGTTTGGCGATATTAAAGACCAGAGCAGTCTCGTGTATCAATTGCAACACAGCCCGCGTGCCTACGCCATGCTGGAAGAATTGAACATCAAGCCCCGCACGCAGTACCTGATTCGCGTTCGCAACACGCATCCTCGCTTGCTGCTATCGGTCCAAATCGGCAAACCCGCCCATGGCGGTCATGGCGAACACGATGCACACGACGCTGCCCATGACGAAGCTCATCCCCATGCAGACGAGCAAGCGCATGCTGAGGGCGACGAGCATGCAACGACAAAAGCTGACCACTAACGACTCCAGATACCTAAGTGGAACGCTTGCGAACCAAGCTAAACCACGTTATCCCAAACTTTATCAACCATATTAACCATACGTACTTTTGGCACGGCCCATGGCGAGCATAGCAAGTCCTGCAGTAGACAATACGATTGACACACCAGGTCGTCGTACCCCGCTGATTACGGGAAATCAAACGTACAGTTCGGTCACGCACATGGTGGCACGAATCAGCGAAGAAGCGCAGCCTGCCATCTGGTGGATTGCATTCTGTATCGCTTTTCCGCTGCTGCTGATGTTCGGCGCTTTGATTGGTTATCTGATACTAACCGGCGTGGGCGTGTGGGGTAACATGTCGCCAGTTTTCTGGGGCTGGCCTATCGTCAACTTCGTATTCTGGGTTGGTATCGGTCACGCGGGTACCTTGATTTCCGCGATCTTGTTTCTGTTCCGTCAGAATTGGCGAACGAGTATTAACCGTGCAGCCGAAGCGATGACAATTTTCGCGGTCATCTGCGCCGGAACGTTCCCAGGCATTCACGTTGGACGAGCATGGTTGGCCTTTTGGCTGACGCCGTATCCAAGTTTGAATCTGTGGATGTGGCCGCAGTTTCGCAGTCCATTGTTGTGGGACGTGTTTGCGGTTGGAACTTACGCCTCGGTGTCGCTCGTATTCTGGTACATGGGCATGATTCCCGATTTGGCAACATTCCGCGACCGTTCGAAGAGCAAGTGGCGGCGGATGATTTACGGTATCCTGTGCTTGGGATGGAGTGGATCGTCACGGCATTGGATGCGGTACGAAAAGGCCTATGCCATCCTGGCTGCCTTGGCAACACCTCTGGTTCTCTCGGTTCACACGGTGGTTAGTTTTGACTTTGCCGTATCGCAGCTGCCTGGCTGGCATACGACCATTTTCCCACCCTACTTCGTGGCTGGTGCGATCTTTAGTGGTTTCGGAATGGTACTAACGTTGCTAATACCGGTGCGAGCCATTTACAACTTGAAAGACCTAATCACGCCGCGGCACTTGGATAACATGTGCAAGATCATTTTGGCTACGGGCTCCATGGTCGGTTTGGCATATACAACCGAATTCTTCATGGCTTGGTACAGCCAGAACCCCTACGAGTTCTTCACGTTTTGGAACCGTGCCTTCGGTCCCTACTGGTGGGCCTATTGGGCAATGTTCTTGTGCAACGTGATTTCACCCCAGTTGTTCTGGTTCCGCACCTTCCGCACCAACACCGTATTGATGTGGATCGTGACCATCTTCGTGAACATCGGCATGTGGTTCGAACGCTTTGTCATTACCGTGACCTCACTGAGTCGCGACTTCCTGCCGTCGAGTTGGGGATACTTCCAACCGACTTGGGTTGACATTGGCATGCTGGTAGGTAGCTTCGGGCTGTTTACCACTTTATTCCTGCTGTTCTGTAGGTACTTGCCCATTGTGGCGATTAGTGAAGTAAAGGGTGTCATGAGCCAGCACGCGCATGCCGAACATCGGTTGGCGCACGGCAAGCATTGACGAGAAATGGGATACCAGCCGAAACTCTGACGAGTTTCGCTAAGGCAAGTTTCGCGATTGACGACATTAAGAAGTTGCAGATTCGATGAGCGAACATAAAGTTGAGAAAAAAGCCAAGCCGCCAAGAGCCTTTGGTTGGATGGCTGAATATGAAGACGAGAACAAGTTGCTCGATGCAGCCCGCAAGGTCCGTGACTCGGGGTACACGCGCACCGATGCCTTTACTCCGTTTCCGGTACACGGAATCGACGAGGCCTTGGGGATCAAACCAACTGTACTGCCGTGGTTTACACTGTTTGCTGGTATGACTGGCACCATTGTCGCCATCACGATGCAGATCTGGATGAATGCCGTCGACTATCCGTATATCATCTCCGGCAAACCTTACATTAGCCTGCCAGCCTTCATTCCTGTCGCGTTTGAACTCACAGTCCTGTTCGCCGCGTTCACCACCGTGTTTGCTATGCTGGGTCTGAACGGGCTTCCAAAGTTCAGCAACCCAGTCTTCAGTAATCCCAAGTTTGATCGCAGCACGGACGACCGTTTTTTCCTGTGGGTCGACTCGCGCGATAAGTACTTCAACTCGGACAAAGTCAAGAATTTGCTCAGCGACACGTCGCCATTGTCCGTCGAAGAGGTTCGCGAAGATGAGAGCCCGACCGAAATCCCGCGTTCCTTGATCACGGTGATACTGACCTTAATTCTGCTCACATTGGTTCCCGGCGCGATCGTGCTCAATATTCGCACAGCGAAAAGCAATAGCCCGCGACTGCATGTGTTCTTCGATATGGACTTCCAGCCGAGTTTGAAGACCCAGACACCTGCCGTCGCATCCATCTTTCCGAATGGTCGTGTCCAGCAACCGCCAGTGCCTGGAACCGTTGCTCGCGGCGAATTGGAATTCGCCGACCCTTATTACTTGGGTTACGATCCGGCCGCGACGGCTTCACTGGGCGGCAGTAGCGTGAATTTGGTCAGCTTCCAGGACGGGGATAAGACGCCAACGCGTGCGGCCGTGCCGGACGATGGCCAACCGCCATCGCCCGCAGATCAACCAGCAACAACCGACGCTCCGGCTGAAACGCCAGCTGAGGAAAAAATCGTGCAGGAAACCGGCCCTGCAGCACCCGCTCAAGAATCAACAGCAGCTCAAGAACCAGCAGCACCAGTGGCTGAAGTGACAGCCCAAGTCGAAGAGCCTGCGTCTGCCGACGAAGCCGCGCCAGTCGCCGATCTTCCCACGGTGCCAGCCAATGCGGAACCGAATTACGCTTGGCTGACTGAGTTCCCATTGCCGACCGACGAAGCATTGTTTGATCTAGGCCGCCGCAAGTTTGAACAGAACTGCGCAGTCTGCCACGGCTTCAGTGGCTATGGCGACGGGCTCGTTTCCCGCCGTGCTGAAGCGCTGGCCCAAGGCTATTGGCTCCAGCCAACCAGTCTGCACGCCGCAGCCGTCCAGCAACAGCCGGTAGGTCGACTGTATTACACGGTGACGAATGGCAAAGGCAAAATGGGCGGCTATGGAGCGTCGCTCAACCCGAAGGAGCGCTGGGCAGTGGTGCTGTATGTACGAGGACTACAACGTAGTCAAAATGCGCAGGACAGTGATGTTCCGCCTGGCATGACCGTTACCACCCAAAAATAGCTGAACATAACTCTCGTTTTTGCAAACGCAACAAGGCTTAGGTACCACGATGGCCGCCAATATTCCTAATGACAACATCACTTTACCAGCCAGCTGGCGTGGACGGGCACCCGTTTTTGTGGCCGTTGGTGCAATCGCGGTCCTGCTAAGCCTGGGGATATTTTATTTTACGAACACGGAAAAAGCCGAGCTTGGATTTCGCACGTTCTTCCATTCGTACTTGGCGAATTTTATTTACTGTTTGAGCTTTTGCCTGGGCGCGCTGTTCTTCGTGATGGTCTCGCACTTGGCACGTGCTGGTTGGAGCGCCTCGATTCGCCGCATCGCTGAATTGTATGCATACACCATTCCATGGTGGGCCTTGCTGTTCCTACCCATCTTGGCCATGGTTCTGTTTACACCAAGTGATGCCTTGTACGCTTGGAACGGTAACGTCGACAACCTGACCCATGTGGTCCAGGAAAAGCTGGTATACCTCAACCCGATTTTCTTTAGTTTGCGAACCGCTGTTTACTTTGCCGTATTCATTATCGCCGCCAGCGTGTACTTCAAGATGAGTCGCAAGCAGGACGATACGGGCGATACGGAGATCACGCTTAAACTACAGCGGTGGGCCGGACCGTTCATCATGCTGTTCGCATTGGCTCTGAATTTCGCTTCGTTTGACTGGATGATGTCGACGGACGCTGGTTGGTTCAGCACGATGTACGGCGTGTACTTGTTCGCCGCCAGCATGCTCAGCTTTTTCGCGGTCATGATCGTGACCTGCTATCTGTTACAACGCAACGGGCGTATCGAAAGCTTGGTTACTACCGAGCACTACCACGACATGTCGAAATTCCAATTCGGCTTCATCGTATTTTGGGCTTACATCGCCTTTTCACAGTTCATGCTGTATTGGTATGGCAATATTCCTGAAGAAACACTGTGGTACAAATACCGCATGAACAATAACTGGCAGTGGCTGGGATTAGCGCTGATCGTCTTCCACTTTGCCATTCCGTTCTTGGGTACGGTGTCACGTCACGTGCGCCGCAATCGTGGTGTGATGGCCGGCTGGGCTGGACTATTGCTAGTTGCACATTGGCTGGATATGACATTCTTGATCATGCCCAACGTGAGCGAAAACACGCCCATGTCCGTTCCGCTTCTGTTCGGTCACTTGATTTGCTGGATCGGCATGGTCAGCTTGTTCATCGCCCTGTTCCTGTGGCGAGTCGGCGATACGCCGGTAGTAGCCGTCAAAGATCCTTGGCTACCAGATGCGTTGGCTTATCATAATGTTTAGTCAGTCCAAATAACTCATATTTATTCCAGGGCGGCACCTATGGCTCGCTACGACGATCTAGATACAACAACGATTGCTTACACCACGTTCGTTAGTTGCATCCTGCTGTTGATCATCATCCTGCTCGGTCGGGCGTTGTGCTATGCCTGGATCGAAGCAGAAGACGACCGCAAGTTGGCGAATGCTCGCTACGAGTCATCTGACCAGTTGATTCGCGAGCAGAAGGCAAAGTTAGCCATGTACGAGAAAGTGCAAGTTGAAGTTCCGCCCGCGCCAAACGCTACCACCGATGGCGGGGCTGGCGATGCAGCAAACGCGGATCCAGCAGAAAGCGACGCTGGAAAGGACAAAGAACCCGAGATTGTAACGGAAGAACGCCTACGAATCCCCATCGATCAAGCCAAGGCATTGCTGCTTAAAGAACTTGGTAAATCGCCGACCACCTAACAGAACCATTAAGTTTTTTGCCTCCTACGATGCTTGCCAACGTCAAAAAATCGTGCTTCCTGCTGACCCTGTGCTGCTGCGCTTGGTCGGCCAGCGTCCGCGCGGAGTCAATTGGCGAAATGGCCGAGCAACTCCCCGCTAATGCGCGCGGCATCGACGTTGAAGACAAAGTCGGCGAATTCATTCCGCTCGAGTTGATTTTCGCCGATGAGCGTGGAAATCGCGTTGGGTTGCGAAAGTTTTTCAAGCAAGACAAAGCTGTAATCTTGACACTCAACTACAGCGATTGTCCCGGCCTGTGTGTGGCCCAGTTGAATAACTTGGTCGATACCTTGCGTGCGATGGATAGCGAGGGACTTGGTGATCGCTTTGAGATTGTAACGGTCAGTATTGACCCCCGAGAGCTGCCGTCGAAAGCCGAACGCACGAAGGCAAAATATGTGGGCATGCTGCGTTCGACAAAAGCCGAGCAGGCGTGGCATTTCTTGACGGGTAATCAGACTGAAATATCGGCTTTGGCTGATGCCGTGGGCTTCCGCTACACGTACGATGCAGCGAACAAGCGTTACAACCACCCTGCAGCGACCTATTTCATCAGCTCGGACGGCCGCATTTGCCGCTACTTGCTTTCGCTGGGGGTTGAACCCGACCAACTCAAATTGGCCGTCGCTGAGGCAGGGGAGGGCAAGTTAACGTATTCGCTTTCCGAATCATTTATCCAGTTTTGCTACCTGTATGACCCCGATGCTAACCGTTACTCGGCAGATGCCCGCCGCTTGATGGCGTTTGGTGGCGCGGCCTTTGTCATGCTAGCACTGGGACTCTCAGCACCATTTTGGTTCTCTGGCAAGAAAACACCTGCGGCAAAAGCGCCCCAGGTGGATATTGCCAACGGCGAAGAACAGACAGACGCATACAATACAACGATAGAGCAGCCTTTCAGCGGCGAGCCACATACCAATACCAAATCAAGAACCGTTTAGCGGCAAGCCATAGGCGACTGCGTTTACACACAATCATCCAGCTTCACCTCCGACAAACGAAGCCTAGTTCCGTTCCAAGAGATAAGACTCATGTTCAGTCCCAATATTCCACTCCTGGCCGTAGACCGCGAAGGATCATTTTGGTTTCCTCCGCAGGCCTCTACGTTTGCCCAAGAGACGGATGCTTTGTTCATGTACATCTTGTACATCTCCATATTCTTCTTCGTCCTGGTGGTTGGGGCAATGGTCTGGTTCGCGATCAAGTTCCGCCGACGACCAGGGTACAAAGGCGATTCATCCGCGCTGCACAATAATCTATTGGAAATCACTTGGACCGTTATTCCAACCATTATCGTCTGCTGGATCTTTGCCCGCGGCGTATACGGCTACATGGATATGATACGTCCGCCTGTTGAAACGCTAGACATCAACGTGGAAGCGATGCAGTGGAACTGGGCATTTCAGTACCCCAACGGTGCCAAGAGTACTGAGCTACACCTGCCGGTCAACCAGGCGATTCGCCTCAATATGCGTTCCACCGATGTGCTGCACGCCTTTTACGTACCTGCCTTCCGTGCCAAGACCGACATTGTCCCCGGGCGTTTGAATACGATGTGGTTCAAACCGATCCGCGAAGGCAAGTATCGGTTGTATTGCGCCGAGTATTGCGGCGACAAACACAGCGAGATGGTCGCCGATGTATACGTGCATACCCAAGCTGAATACGACGCGTGGGTAGCTAAGGAGGCTTTGCCTCCAGAACACCCAGTAGCGCACGGTCAGTGGTTGTATGAACGCGCAGGCTGCAAGAGCTGCCACTCAATCGATGGAAAGAAGGCCATTGGCCCGAGCTTCTACAAGGACTACGGCACTGAATTCACCAGCGTGAAAGGCACTCAAATCAAAGTCGACGACCTGTACATCAACGAGTCGATCTTGGAGCCGCAAAAAGAAATGCGCCCCGAGTTTGCCAGTGCTTCCCAGATGCCATCGTTCGTTGGCAAATTGAAGGTCAATGAGATCAACGCACTGATCGCGTTCATCAAAGCCTTAGAGGATGGGGAGATTTCCGCGGATGAACTTCCCGACCCAAGTGCCGAAGTACCTGAAACCGAAACCGAAACTGAACCCGAAACTACTGCCGAAGCAGTGAAGACAGACGCTTAACCTGTTTTCCCGCAGCCGGGAAACTCAATGAACTGACATACTGACATACTGACATTTTGATCGGTTAACCCGAATAGAGGATGAAGCGATGAGCGCGGTAGCTACTAGCCCGACATATTCGCATGAGAAAGATAACTTTCTGATCAACAGCCGAGGCTTCCTTAGTTGGGCTTTGACGCTGGATCACAAGCGTATCGGCTTGATGTACCTGGTGGGCGTCATGAGCGCCTTCTTTCTGGCTGGTATGCTGGCGTTGATATTGCGAACTGAATTGATGACGCCCTCGGAGTGGTTCCTCAACAACCAGCAGTACAACCAAGTGTTCACACTTCACGGTGCGATCATGGTGTTCCTGTTTATCATTCCGAGCGTACCGGCGGCCCTGGGAAATTTCTTGGTGCCTGTTATGCTCGGTGCCAAAGACGTGGCCTTTCCGCGTCTCAACTTATCTAGTTTCTACCTATGGGTCACCGGCGCGATCTTCTTCCTAACGGCGATGCTTTATACGGGCCTCGATACGGGCTGGACATTTTACACGCCGTACAGCACAACCACGCGTGGTCCGGTCGTGGCCGCGACGATGGGCGTGTTTGTCTTAGGATTTAGCTCGATTTTCACGGGCCTCAATTTCATTGTGACAATCAATACGATGCGGCCACCAGGGATGACCTGGTTCAAGATGCCGCTGTTCCTGTGGGCGACCTACGCAACTTCGATTATCCAAGTGCTAGCCACGCCGGTACTGGGCATTACTGTCCTGCTGTTGGCCGCTGAGCGCGTTCTGCAGATTGGAATTTTTGATCCAGCATTGAACGGCGATCCGGTAACATACCAGCACTTCTTCTGGTTCTACTCACACCCGGCAGTGTACATCATGATTCTGCCAGGCATGGGTATTATCTCGGAGTTGATGAGTGTTCACAGTCACAAAGCGATTTTCGGATATCGCTTTATTGCCTACAGTTCAATTGCCATCGCCTTGTTCGGCTTCTTGGTTTGGGGCCACCACATGTTTACCAGTGGCATGGCCGACGTGACGACGATCATCTTCAGTGCTTTGACGTTTACAGTGTCCATTCCTTCAGCCATCAAAGTCTTCAACTGGTTGGCCACCATGTACGGCGGCACCGTCCAGCTGAATACGGCGATGTGCTACGCCTTGTCGTTCATTTTCCTATTTACGATCGGCGGATTGACGGGACTATGGTTGGGAGCCCTTTCAACGGACCGCCCATTGCACGATACGTACTTTGTAGTGGCTCACTTCCACTACGTGATGGTAGGCGGTACTTTGGTCGGCTTCCTCGGCGGGGTCTTCCACTGGTGGCCGAAGATGACGGGTAAGATGTTCAACGAACTATGGGGCAAGATCTCTTGCTTGCTCGTGTTCGTTGGTTTCAACATTACGTTTTTGCCTCAGTTTGTGATGGGTAGCCGCGGAATGCCTCGCCGCTATGCCCGCTATGATCTTGAGTTTCAAGAGTTGCATCAGTTGTCTACCATCGGTGCTTTTGTTCTTGGAGTAGGTTTATTTGTCGCGCTAGGTGTATTCATTCACTCGTTGCGACGCGGTCGTAAGGCTCCGCCGAATCCATGGGGTGGAGCGACCTTGGAATGGCAGTGCGCATCACCACCGCCATTCTTCAACTTTGAAAATCCTCCGACGGTCAATGATCCTTACAACTACAAACCACTCGTATACCGTGACGATGAACGAGGCTGGGAGTACGTCCAACCTCAATCGCCCACGGTACCTGCCCCAACCCCCACTCCAGCCAAGGGCTAAGTTGGTTGAATGTCATTCATCTTGAATAACATTAGGAAGCTGTAGCGAACGTTATCAATACATTCGGCAGCTGCAAGAATTTGAACTGCACTGCAACCGACTAAAACATTACAGAGCCAAGTAACGCATGTCACACGATTCACACGATAGCACAGGTCATCATAGCGCCGGGCATGGGCACGGCGATCATGCGCACCCAGAGTTCCTGGCACACCATTTCGACGACCCAGAACAGCAGTACGACTCCGGAAAACTTGGAATCTGGCTGTTCTTGGTAACAGAAGTGCTATTCTTCAGCGGCATGTTCTGCGCATACGCGCTGTACCGCAGCCGCAATCCAGATGTATTCAACTTCTCCAGCCAATACCTGAACGCCACCCCAGCGCCTTCAATACGGGTGTACTGCTTTTCAGTAGTCTCTCGATGGCTTGGGGTGTGCGTTGTGCGCAGTTGCGGCAACGTACCGGCCTCGTCGTGCGCCTGGCGATTACTCTAGGCTGTGCGGCGATGTTCCTAGGCGTCAAAGCTATCGAATACACCCACAAATGGGACATGGGATCGCTGCCCGCCGGCATGTATGTCTCGCAGTACTCGGTACCCGAAGCCCACCAAGGGCTTTCGCCGTGGCTGTATAAGCTCAGTGCCATTCCCGCACTATATGCAGTCGGCTTGGCTATCTGGTATGTGATGACCATTGTACAGGGCAAGAAGCGATTGACGGAGATTGCTGGCCCCTTGCTCGTCACCGCCCTGTGCTACTTTGTGGGCGTGTTTATTGGCATTGCTTTTCAGAATGCCGAAGCTAAACCACATGCCAGCGCGCATGGTGAGCACGGTCAAGTCGAACATGCTGATTCCGAACATGGCGAAGAGCATGGCGAAGAACATGGCGGCGGAGAGAACTCTAGCCATGAGGCTGACGAACACGCGGATACCGATCACGGAGCCTCCGCCAGCCAACCGGAAAAAGTAGTGATGGTCTCGACAACCAGCCGCAGACGAAATGGTAGCCGTGCTCGCGCTCCCGACATAAAAATGATCGACCAGCCAGCTGGTGCAGGCTTATTTTTCAGCATCTACTACTGTATGACCGGTACACGCCATTCACATTCTTAGGTGGCATGGCCGTACTCGCCTGGTTGCTGGTGCGGCTACCAAAGATCAATTTAATGAACAATATTTCGGTCCTGTCGACTATGTGGGACTGTATTGGCACTTGGTCGACTTGATTTGGATTTACCTGTTCCCACTATTGTATTTGATCAAATAGACACTAGCTGCGTCTCTCCGAGACGCGATTGCAGAAAATTGAGCGAGTCTGGGACAGACTTGCCGACCTGAAAACCAGACAAGACACTACATACACCATAGATTGAGATTGAAATGACAGATCACGCAGCCCACGCTGAAGGCGATCATGCAGACGGTCACCACGGGTTCTCACACCCCATGCCAGTCTGGCAACTACTCGCAGTATTCTTCGCGCTGATCATTCTGACGGGATTAACCGTTTACCAATCGACGCTGGAATTCGGGAACATGGAATTGATTCTGTCTTTGTTCATTGCGACGATCAAAGCCAGTTTGGTGATTCTGTTTTTCATGCACATGATTCACGACAAGCCGTTGAATGCCATCATTTTTTTAGGCTCATTCGTCTTCGTGGCGCTCTTCCTAGGCTTTACCCTGATGGACTCATCCGCCTATCGCGATTCGCTCGAATACAAACAGATTGAACCAGATCCGGTTGCTGCCATTGCTTCGAACGAATAAGCACTACTGACCTACACGGCCAATCGGCCGTAGACCACTGCCAACCGCACCGGTAAGTGAATCGCCCAATTCGACGCGATAGGCGTTGGCTGCTTCAGTGAGCTTGGCCACGACCTCCGGATGATCGTCGGCCACATTGTGCAGTTCGGAGCGGTCTGTCGACAAATCGAACAGCGATAGCGGCAGCTCTTCGACGCGGTATCCATGGCGACTAGCAATGCCCTCGACGCCACTCTCGGTAATGGACTTGGGCTCGAGCTTACCCCAGCCGGCGGGTTTCCCATCGGTGCGCAGGTCATCGCGGGGCGTCAAGTATTTATGCGGACAATGCAACTTCCACCTGCCCATGCGGATGGCGTGGAGTTCGGTGCCGCTGTAGAACACCAAGGCCTCATGAGGGCTCGTAGCATCTGGGGTAAAGAGCAGCGAACTAACGTCCAGGCCGTCAATTTTATGCTCAGGCAGCGCTGCCCCCGTCAAACTGCAGACGGTAGGCAACAGGTCGATCGTCATCAGGGGCTCATCACAGACGCCTCCGGCAGGAATTCTCCCAGGCCAGCGCATGATGGTAGGCACTCGGACACCACCCTCGAAGGTCGTCAATTTACCTTCCCGTAACTCGCCCGCGCTACCGGCGTGACTCCCATAGCTCAGAAACGGACCATTATCACTTGCAAAGATAAACAATGTATTGTCCGAGAGACCGAGCCGATCCACCGCATCTGCGATCTGGCCGACCGACCAGTCAATTTCGGCAATAACGTCGCCGTAAAGGCCCAGGCCAGAGGTTCCTAGAAACTTCTCCGAAGCGAAGATCGGCACATGCGGCATGATATGCGGCACATATAGAAAAAAGGGCTTGTCCTTATTCTGTTCGATAAACGCCACGGACCGCTCGGTTAGTCGTCGCGTGAATTGGCCTTGGTCTGCATCCGTTTCGACGACCACTTCCTTTCCATTGAGTGTGTCAATCCATGGAAGTGGCGGCATGGAATCAGCCAAAACCGGATGGAACTTAGAATTGTCATTGGAATACGGAATCCCCATCCACTGATCAAATCCATTCACCAGTGGGCTAAAGTCAGGCGAGAGGCCCAAATGCCACTTGCCAAACATGCCCGTCGCGTATCCCTGTTGCTTGAGTATTTCCGGAAGCAGCAGTTCGCTCGCGTTGATACCAGTCGGACTCGTGTGATTCAGCGCACCAGCCAGTCCAACGCGATTAGCATAACAGCCGGTCATGAGCGCCGCCCGCGAAGCGGTACACACGGCTTGAGCCACGTAAAAGTCGGTAAAGCGAGTGCCCTGCTTGGCAAGGCGATCCAGGTTCGGCGTACGATGCTCACATTCGCTAAAGCAAGCGACGTCGCCGTATCCTAAATCGTCGGTAAAGATCAGCACGATGTTCGGACGCTCGGCCGCGAACGCTTGCCCCACCAGAGTACTTCCGACCGAAGAACATGCGAGCAGGACGGCAGCGACCAGTATGTTCTTGATGTTCTTGATGTTCTTGATGTTCTTGATGTTCTTGATGTTCTTGATGTTCTTGCTTTGCATTACATCCATTCCAATTATCTGCTTGCGAATATCAAGGTTCCTGGGCGCTATTCAATTTGCACTTACTCTGTAGATTTCATCAGAGGCCACCCGTAGCCCTGAGCCTCTAATGAACCTCAGGCGCTAGCCGTGCGCCCCTAGTAAACCTCAGGCGCTAGCCGTGGGCCCCTAGTGAACCTCAGGCGCTAGCCGTGATCCCCTAGTGAACCTCAGGCGCTAGCCGTGGGCCCCTATTGCGTGATCCCCTAGTAAACCTCAGGCGCTAGCCGTGCGCCCCTAGTGAACCTCAGGCGCTAGCCGTGGGCCTCCCGGGGGTGAAGTTGGCCCTTATAAAACTAAACCAATCGCCGGTTCGCGTCCGGTTGCCGAACCCCATGGAAACCGAGGCTATAAGTCATAGCGATAGTGGATATTTAGCGTGATCCACTACCGCCAATCCTCAGAATCTAAGCCACTGACTACTTGCTAATATCGTAGCACAGAATGGAATCGCCTTCGCGCAGAAGCAGTTGCCCATTGGCGATTACGGGATGTGCCCAGCTTGGCTTGTTGTTTTCTCCGGAGCCAGGCGTTTTAAACGAGCTGATTTCTTCGTAGGCATCGGGCGATAACTTGGCCAAGGCCACGGTGCCGTTTTGGAAGCGGACGAACAACTTACCATCGCCAGCAATGACCGAAGTTGAACCTTCTCCAGCACCGCGTTCGCGCCACTTGACTTCTCCACTCGTCAATTCCGCACAGTAAACCGTATTGCGATCTTCGTTACTGCCATACAGATAGTCTCCGACCCGGATTACGCCGCCGTGTTTGTTGGCAACTTCCTTCTTGAGGCCATAGACTTCCTTGATGTTTACGCCGTCACGGCTTGGCACTTGTTGCAGCAGCGCACCACCCAAGTTGTAGCCAGCGACGCTGAAGACCAAGTCATCTTTGATAATCGGCGTCGGAATGAAGGCGGTGGGCGGAGCCATGTCGTAAGTCCACAGCAACTCTCCATTCTCGGCAATCCCCATGGGTCCACCGCCGGTATTCTGCACGTAGACTTTGCGACCACCAACTTGGCTGATCACGATCGACGAATGCCCAGCACCGACATCCGTGGGGCGCGAGCACTTCCATACCAATTCGCCCGATTTTTTGTCGAGCGCGATGACCGTCGCTTGTTCGCCGCCGGGGGTACACAGCAAGAGATCGCCATCGACAAGCGGCGATTCGCCATAGCCCCACGAGTCCTTCTTCTTGCCGCCAAAATCTTGCTTTAGATTCTTTTCCCAAGCGACAGAACCGTCTGAGACTTTGGCACAAACCAATTTGCCAAAAGGGGAGATGACATAGACTAGATCACCGTCGACCGTAGGCGTGCTCCGCGAACCATTCCAGGATTCTTTATTGTGCTCGCTGTAGGCTGGTCCGGTCTTGGTTTTCCACAGTTGCTTTCCGTCACTAGCGCTAAAACACGTCAAGTACTCGTCGGTATCATCGGCGGTCGACAGGTGATCACCAAGCGTAAAGACTTTACCATCGGCCACAGCTGGACTAGCATAACCACGCCCTGAGCCTTTGGCCTCCCACACCAGACGCGGCCCAGATTCGCTCCAACTATCCAGCAAGCCCGTTTCGGCGGACACGGCAGCTCGGTTCGCACCACGAAATGTTGGCCAGTCTTCTGCCTGTGAAACGGCTGCGGTACAGCACAACCCAAATCCTAAACTCAAGCGAAAAACACCTTTGATCGTCACGCTATAACTCCTAACCATTGATAATGCTTACTGGATAAAAAGAACACCAACTCATTTACAATTCTACAAAAGCGCAGCGTAAAGAGTCTGGAGCGTTTAGGAGAACATTGTCCCGTAAAGCGAGAGCCGGGACCAGTAGACCGGGGCGAATGTTTGGACTATTCCACCAGCGATTCGTAGGCGGCAGCAATCATGTGCACTGCGCGATGCAGCTCATCCTCGGACGTAGTCCAGCCAAAGGAGATGCGCAGCGTATTGCTGATCTGGGTTTGGCTCAGCCCCAGGGCGACCAGCGTATTGTCAGACGGACATCGCTGGCGACCATTACAGTGAGCTCTAGGTCCAAAACAAATTTCGGGCAACTTTCGCTCAAGCGCCTCGGCGGTTACCCCGGGCAATTCCAGACTCAATATGCCCGGCACGCGCTCGACATCGCCCCCATGAACCTTCAACTTCTGGCCGATGAGCGATTCCAGTTGTTGCAGGAAACGCAGACGAAAATCGGCTACTCGATCGATCGCACTCTGTAAGCCGGCTTGTGCCAGCTTGGCGGCTTGCCCCAATCCCACGATGGCAGCCACATTAGGAGTCCCGGGGCGCAATCCCGCCTCGCAGCCTTCGCCGTACAAGATCGATTCGATCGGCACCCCAAGGCGAATGAATAGAGCACCGATACCCATGGGCGCGTAGAATTTGTGACCGCTGAGACTCAGTAGATCCACGCCCAACTCTTCAACTTGGCATTCAATCTTCCCGATCGTCTGCGCCGCATCGGAATGAAGCAGGATGTCACGATCATGGCACAACTCCGCAACCTGGGCGATGGGTTGGACGGTACCGATCTGATGACTAGCGTGCATGATACTGACCAGACGCGTGGAACTGCGAGTGACCCGCTCAATTTCATCCACGGGCACAACGCCGTAAGGGTCGCATCCGACAACAGTTACGTCCCAGCCCTCGCGCTCAAGCTGCTGCGCGGTCTGTCGCACAGCCGGGTGTTCGAGAATCGAGCAGATGAAGTGCGGACGCTCAGTCATATTCGCCGAAATGGCGCGGGCGACGCCTAACAGCCCCAAGTTAACGCTTTCCGTTCCCCCGGAGGTGAACACGATTTCCGACGGGTGACAGCCGATCAAG
This sequence comes from Pirellulaceae bacterium, assembly GCA_041398985.1. Taxonomy (GTDB): domain Bacteria; phylum Planctomycetota; class Planctomycetia; order Pirellulales; family Pirellulaceae; genus Aureliella. The sequence goes on along the minus strand of JAWKTR010000023.1, from coordinate 40,201 downwards.
CTAGACAGATTGCAGCGTGCATCCTCGATCGCTTCCGCCGCAGCCCTTCCAATCCAATGGCCACTCGATGGATGGCCATATAATTCTGAGAAGAACGGTTGCATGCTTTCGCGTACACTAGCCGCGATGGGCGTCGTCGTACTGTAATCCAGGAAAATGGAGCGCATGAGCTAACACAAAGAGACTGGTACATAGAACTTCAAGACTCCATGTAAATCACAGCCTCGTCAGAATGCTCACGTTGTTTCCCCCTCGCCGACTAAAACAGCAACTACAGGGGCAAGTCACACTGCTTGTAACGGATTTTCAGCGCTGGCAGCCTGGGCGCTGACGCGGTGCGCACTGGCTGCCGTGCAGACACCGTGCCCCCCAAGCATCAGAGAGTTTGAAAAGTGAAAAGTGCGAATTTCTCTCTTAACGGACCTTCACTGACAGGCCCATTCACGCTAGACTTGGCTGTTCAAGTCGAACGGAGCCGTCAACAACACACGACCGTCCGACCCCACACAACGGGGGATTAGCTCAGTTGGGAGAGCGATTGCATGGCATGCAATAGGTCATCGGTTCAAGTCCGTTATCCTCCACTTTCTTAGAACAGAAGCCGCTGATCAAATGGGATCAGCGGATTTTTTCTGGAGTTTTCGTTGTGAAACGCTGGTCTCAAAAAAGTTCAATCAGTTTCCACGATTTCGCAATGGGACGCGTCAAGTATCTGTGAGCACATCACTTACGGAGTTCAACCGTTCACTTTCTTTCGTCGCACTGCAGGTGGACGCATTGTCTGTCATTGGATAGGAGTGCTAATCGCTCCTTGACCCTATGAAAGGCTCACGTGGATCCTTCACCACACACAATGGCAGTCTGCTATTTCTGAAAACATCCTTTGGGCGTGCAAGATTGAGTCTGTTCGTTCGGTCTACATCTACAGTCACCTATTCGACTGCTAAAGTAGACCGATGCCAAACAGTCCTCCTGAAACCCGAGCCAGCCTGATTCTGCGTTTGCGAAACGCGGACGATATGGCGGCGTGGGAAGAGTTCGCAGGACTCTACGGGCCCGTCGTGTTCCGAGTCGCTCGGCGGCGTGGTTTGCAGGCGGCGGATGCGGAGAATCTGGTTCAGGAAGTCCTGCTGGCGGTGGCTCAGTCGGTCTCGCGGTGGATCGATAGGGATGACCGAGGCAGTTTTCATGCGTGGTTGTTGCGCATCGCTCACAACGAGGCCATCAACATGTTGCTCCAGCGAGCGACTCGGGCACTGGGGCAGGACGGGGCGCGTGGTCATCAGTTGCTCAAGGAAGTTTCCATACGCAACGACATTTCGTCGCTGATTGACCGTGAATATGAGCGTGAGCTGTTCCGCCGAGCAGCTGATCGCGTTCAGCAAGTCGTTTCTCCATCAACATGGCAGGCATTCTGGCTGACTGAAGTTGACGGGCATACCGTTCAACAAGCTGCGGAAACACTTGGGACAAGTATGGGACACATCTACGTCAGTCGCAGTCGCGTCATGGCTCGCATTAAAGAGCTTGTTCAGGAATATGAGGTTCGCACATGAACAGTGACATCATGCAATGTGATGACCGCAAGCTGAAGCTGTTGCTTGCGGCGAATGCCCACGACGTGGAGCACGATCCGTGGATTCATCACGTCGAGCAATGTTCGCAATGCCAGTCACGGCTGCGTGAACTGGTGGCAAACGACAACGATTGGCAGAAAGCTGCCGCAGCGCTGGCCTCTGACGAGGACGACATGCCGTGTTTTCGGGGTGACCATGAAGTGACATCGAGCTGGAATGAAGCAATGGTGAAGCAACTGCTGAATCCGCCATCGCATCCTGAAATGCTTGGGCGACTGGGTCGTTACGAAATGGAACGGATGATCGGCAGCGGTGGCATGGGGATCGTCTTCAAGGCTTTTGATACAGAACTCAATCGCGTGGTCGCGATCAAGTTGCTGGCCCCGTACTTGGCCGTGCGTGGTTCCGCCCGCCAGCGTTTTGCGCGAGAAGCTCGTGCGGCAGCGGGAGTCCGGGACGACCATGCGGTACCGATCTTCAACGTGGAATCCGAGCACGAACCACCGTTCCTGGTGATGCAATACGTCGCCGGTGGCTCGTTGCAGGAGAAGCTGGAGGTCCGCGATCAAGGAGGCAACGAACTGACCGTTACCGAATTCGATCACATCCTACCGGGAGGGGCGATCGAGACAGTGATTGGCGAGACTCCGGAAAAGGTACGCGGTAAGCCGCTGCGGTTGATCGGCCTAGCCGACACCGCAGCGCAATCCACTCCCAACGTCGGCGAAACGATTCTCAACGTCACACCCGGAACAAAGGTCCGCCTGCAGTTTCAGCTCAGTGACTTCAGTGACGGCACGTTGAGCACGGGTGAAGCGACGATCGAAATTGCCGATCACGAACGTCCGTCGGCACCTACGCCCGAAGCAATGGATTCGCCAATTCCTACGCCGGAAGCGGGAGTGCAGGAAGCGATTCGCCAGTTTCTTAGGTTGTTACAAAGCGAAAACCTTGATGCCGCACTGTCAATGATGCAAACCAAGGTGGCTTCCAATCGAGATTTGCTGCGTGAGATTCGCGAACAAGTAAAACCATTGCGAATCGAAGTGCCGGTGATACTGCGACGTGGGGATCGCGGGATGGCCGTAATCAATCTCATTAAGCCGTAGAAATCGAGGACACGGATTTGCCAGAAGGGCCGTGTCTGGCGCTGCAACTCGAACTGGTCAACCAAACATGGCTCGTCAGCACCGCGGTCATTACTGAGAGTGCAACCGTGTATGAAGTGATGGTCCGGGAGTACAGCACGGCAGATGACCGCGAAGGATGGGCGTCTTCAACAAACACGCAACTGGATATGCCCAATGCATTTGAGCCAGATCAAAGGGAGAAATTGAGGCGGTAGGATCGGACTGCTTTCTGATCCGAATGGGGATTGACGCTGGAAGGTCGTGTATCGACGCCTAACAGGGTTGAAGTGCAAACCACGCGTCAGTTCCCACCTTGGCAAATATGTCCTTCCAACCAGCGTCAATCCAACGTTTGTATTCATCCGTGTCGGGACCATGATTCAGATCGCCGATCAAAAGCTTTGACCGCCCTTCGTCGAGATCCGGCTGTGAGCTTGAAGTGTTGTAGGCGATAACTCGAATCGGCTTTGGTTTTAAGTCATCGGCGAACAAGCTGGAGTTGGCTACGGCAAGACTCGCCTCAACTGCTCCGCAAAACTCTCGTCGTGAAATTGGCATCGTGGTCTCCAGTTTTGTTATCGCCAATTCTATTCTTACTTTGTTGTTCGCGATAGAATTGGAGCAATAAACAAACACTCATTGACGTTGCTGCTGAAGGCGGACTGGACCGGCGAGCTTCCGAAGAGATGCTCAGCAGCGACGACAGAATGGATGACATCTCATGCGGCAGAGAAATGTCTCAACGGCATCAAATCGATGGAGTTCCATTCTTCATCATCAACAATGCGATCACATTGTTTGGTGCTCAGGCGCCGCAGACTTTTCTCGGTGCGTTCAAACAGGCCACTACATGACACGCATCAAAACGATCTCGAAATGCCTACTGGCGATCCTCATGATCGTGGCTGGCACGATGCACTTCGTGAACCCAGAATTCTTCCAGAAGATCGTACCGCCATATCTTCCGCTTCATAGGGAACTGGTGCTGGTCAGCGGCATTTGTGAGATTCTGCTGGGTGTCCTGCTGCTGATCCCAAAATGTTCACATTTGGCGGGGTGGGGAACTATCGCCCTGTTGATTGCGGTGTTCCCTGCCAATATCTACTTGTTCCAGAATCAGGATTTGATCCCAGCCTCTCCTCTCGTTCACTTCCTGAGACTGCCGTTGCAAGGCGTCTTCATTCTCTGGGCCTATTGGCATACGAGACCGGCAGAGAGGAAGCCATGAACCTGAAGCCAATCCTCCAAGCCATCCTCGAAGACTACGCTCTGCCAGTAAACGGACATCATGGCGTTGCGCATTGGGCAAGAGTCCTTGAGAACGGTCAGCGGTTGGCTGATGCGACCGGAGCCAATGCCGAGGTTGTTTCATTGTTCGCGGTGCTTCACGACTCACGCCGAATCAATGAAGGCACCGATCCCGAGCACGGGCCACGGGCTGCTGAGTTCGCTGCCGAACTTCGAGGTAGCGTTTTCGATCTGGAGGACCAAGAGTTCCGGTTGCTGTATCGAGCCTGCGAGGGACATACCTACGAACGGGATCATCCCAATGTGACCATCCAGACTTGTTGGGACTCGGACAGGCTGGATCTGGGCCGAGTCGGGATCATGCCTCATCCCAGCCGACTTTGCACTGAGATTGCCAAACGACCCGAGACGATAAAGTGGGCTGATGGTCGGGCGAGCTTCGGTGTCGTTCCGACTTTTGTATTAGATGAGTGGGGCATCGACTTGGAACAGGAGCGGGGATAGTGATGCGGACCATCGAACTTCAGATGGCGTCACCCCAACGAAGCAATTTGCAACTCGAATACTAAATAGAACAAGCCATGCTTATTCAACGCAAAGTTCTGCTGAACCGAAGTCTGTTGCTCACTATGCTTCCGTTCATAGTCCAGGTTTCCTCGGCCGTTGGCCAAGTTGCAACTTCCGAAAATGATGTGGTACCAACAATCAATCAGAAGGCGGACGGATACCATGGTATCTGGTATATGAACCAGCCGTCCAATGACGAGTATGTCTACAAATATAGTGGCGGGATGGGTACGTACTGTGCAAAACACAAGCCGTTCGCAGTCTATTGTGCAAGTGTCAACAAGACATTTTTCTGTTACGGCGGGGCGCCCGCTGATAACAGTCGCAAGTTGCTGCACATGGTTTCCTATTTCGACCACGCCACGGGAACAGTTCCGCGTCCTACTATTCTGCTCGATAAGAACACGAGCGACGCCCATGATAACCCAGTGATCTCGGTCGATTCGGAGGGCTATCTTTGGATTTTTTCGACATCGCATGGCCGTGCGAGGCCATCTTATGTTCATCGCAGCGTTCGCCCGTTTGAAATTGACGAGTTTGAGTTGGTCGAGATCTCACGACAGGAAGGTGATGCTCGCGTGCCGATCAAGAATTTTTCCTACATGCAGGTTTGGCACACTGCGGAGGATGGGTTCGCCGCATTCTTCACACGATACCGGTTTCCCGCCGAACGTACGATTTGCTTCATGAATAGCCGCAATGGTCGAGAGTGGAGTGAGTGGCAACGCATTGCCGCGATTGGAGAAGGGCACTATCAAATCTCCGGCGTTGGACGCAACAAACTCGGCACATTCTTCAACTATCATCCCAATGGTAAGGGTCTGAACTGGCGAACCAACCTGTACTACGTAGAATCTTCAGACGATGGAAAATCGTGGCAGACAGCGGATGGCTCTACGGTTTCCCTTCCGCTGGTGGAGGTTCGCAATCAAGCACTGATCCACAACTATGAGGCGGAAGGTCTGAATGTCTATGTCAAGGATCTGCGCTTCGACAATAAAGATTTCCCGGTACTGCTGTACATCACCAGCCACGGGTACGAGTCAGGCCCCAAGAATGACCCTCGCACCTGGACGATAGCGCGCTGGGATGGAACAGAGTGGATTATCTCGCCAATCACAAGGTCGGACAACAATTATGACATGGGTGAATTGTGGCTGATTGCAGACGACGACTGGAGAGTTATAGCGCCAACCGAGAACGGAGCGCAAGCCTACAATCCTGGCGGTGAAATCGTGATGTGGCAAAGCCGCGATCAAGGTGCGCGGTGGACGAAGTTGAAACAGCTCACGCAAAACAGCCCGATGAATCACGGCTATGTCCGACGTGTGCTGAACGCTCACGCGGATTTCATTGGAATTTGGACCGATGGCCACGGTCGCCAGCCATCCAATTCACGACTCTATTTCACAAATGTCGACGGGGACGTGTTCCAGCTTCCCGAGGTCATGCATGAAGACCACGAGCGACCGATTCGTCGGGTGCCGTTCGTGCGATGACCAATTCAGAAAACTGAAATAGGGAATTCCAGCAGAAACTTCGGTCAGTGCGAAGTCTGCGAGTCGATCACAAACCGACGATTGAAGAAGCGCATATGATTCTCGCCGGGTTGCTCGCTCAATAAAGGAAGTTGACAGCGGAGACGTGACCACCGAACATGGTTGGCAAGCCGATTGTTTCTGTCGGCATCTTCAGAAGCATCCTTGCGGTGCTTTTAGAGCAGTCAAGCCGGGTACCATTTTCTCTGCAAGATAACGATCATGACCGCCAGATTACTCACAGCACTCATTGTGATTTCGACACTCTCGACCGCAACTTTCTCTCCTGCTCAGCAGCGGCAGCGGGAGATCAAGTGGGTGAATGCAGACATCGCCCAATTGAAGGGACTGACCCACCATGTCCTGAACAGCAAATCGATGGGGCACGATGTCGGATACGTTGTCTGGACGCCACCGGCATACGATCAGGACCAACAGACACGTTACCCTGTCGTCTACTTCCTGCATGGTGCCGGAGGATCGGAGAAGTCGGATTCCGCCGGATTCTCTTCACGTGTGTCCGCCGCAATCCGCTCAGGCAATTTTCCTTCGGCGATTTGCGTCTTTCCGAATGGTGGAATGAGCGGATACCGAAACGAAGTCGAGTTGATGATCGTTGACGAACTGATACCGCTGATCGACCGCAGTTATCGCACGATGCCTGCCGCTGAATCTCGCGTCGTCTGCGGATTTTCGATGGGCGGAGCGGGGTCGGTGTCTCTATCGTTGCGTCATCCCGATCTGTTTTGTGCTGCCGGCAGTTGGGGCGGCGCTCTGTCGTTTCGCGGACGCGCGAATGAAAGTCCACTGCTCGGAATCGCCCAAGAGAACGCTGAGCAACTGCATGCACATCAGTACGCGTTACTGACCATCAATGGCGATCAGGACCGTCCAGATGCCTTTCAACCTCTGAAAGAAATATTGGCGTCGCAGGGAATCTCGCACCAAGTCGTGACATTGAAGAACACTAGTCACAACCTCGGCAAGTACTACGACCTCGCCGGCGATACGATGCTGGAGTTCCTGGCAGCACGGTTATCAGCAAACGAGCCATTTCAAATTGTGGAATCGGTGATTGCTCAGAGCCAGGGTAAACTGCACTGGTCACAATCGCGCCCTGCACTCATCCCTGGCAATCCCAGTCGGGTGATCGTGACGACTCAGGAGATTGAGCGTGAGGGTTCCCATGGCTACCGCAACGTGTATGTTACCGAAACCACCGATGGTGCAAATTCATGGAGTAAGCCAGAGGAGATCATCAGCCTTCGTCGTCGCTCGATGCCGGAAGGCCACGACTTGGTCATCGGCGACGTTTGCCCTCAATGGCACGCTGCCACGGGTGTCGTGCTGGCGCATGGAAAGACGTTCGGCTTTGACAAGGGCGTCAACGAGAACCGGGGGTATGAACGCGTATCTTATGCCGTCTACTCACCAAGCACGAAACAGTGGAGTGGCCTGAATCTGCTGGAACTGCCCGACAAAGATCACGAAGGCAACCTCATGCTCGAACCAAACTCAGGCTGCAACCAGCGATTCGCTTTACCCAATGGCGAAATCTTGCTGCCGATTCGCTACCGCAAAAATCCAAAGTCGCGACAATACACGACAATCGTTGCACGCTGTCGCTTTGACGGAGAGAAGCTGACGTACATCGAACACGGTTCTGAACTGACCTTTAACGGTCGTCGTGGACTCTACGAACCATCCGTGATTGGACACAACGGCCGATTCTATCTCACCATGCGGGCGGATGAATCTGCGTTTGTTTCCGTGGGCGATGATGGATTGAACTACTCGGAACCAATCGAATGGAGATTCGACGACGGCGAGATTCTTGGCAGCTACAATGCTCAGCAACACTGGATCACCCACGACGAGGCGTTGTATTTAGCCTACACGCGTCGTGGAGCCAACAATGATCACGTCTTTCGCAACCGAGCCCCATTGTTCATCGCCAGAGTCGATCCAGATAAACTCCAGGTAATCCGGTCGACGGAGCAGGTGCTGATGTCGGAAACCGGCCTGGATCTTGCCGGCGGCTTTGGAGTGGTAGATTTCAGTCCCACGGAGACCTGGGTCGTCAGCACAGAAATGGCATTCCCCAAGGAACGCAGGTCCGAACCAAACCGCATTCGGCTCTCTCGAATCATATGGCAGGAAGCAAATCGGTGACGCCGCTTTTAATTTCGAATTCCGAAAGCTCGGATCCTAGACAGTAGCGTGGTTGGTTTCAGTCCCAGCAATTCCGCCGCACCGCCCGCGCCATAGACCTTGCCGCCGGTCGCCTCCAATGCGCGGCAGATGTTTTCTTTTTCAAAGCTGCGTACCTCGTGGTCCGTTAAAACATGGTCCGTTAAAACTTGCTCTGGCAACACACGTTCTGGAAAGCCAGCGTACCGCTGAGTTGTTCTCTTTGGCGGCTGCGATGCGGAGTCGTCCGGCAAATCGAATCGCAACTTGCCGTCGGTCGAAATGATGACTGAACGTTCCAACACATGTTGCAACTCTCGGACGTTTCCCGGCCAACGATACCGCTGCAACTGCTGCACGTTGGCCAATGTCAGCTTCAATGGTCTACGACCCAAGCGACGAGCAAACTGCTGCAAGAAATGCTCCGCCAACAATGGAATGTCCTGCGCCCGCTCGCGCAGCGGTGCCAGCTCGATAGGAAAGACACTGAGTCGATAAAAAAGATCTTGGCGGAATCGTCCCTCGGCGGACTCCTGGCGAAGATTGCGATTGGTCGCAGCAATGATCCGTACATTTAAACGCCGGGTACGTTCTTCACCAATCCGTTCCAATTCACCCTCCTGCAAGACCCGTAACAGCTTTGCCTGCAGATCCAACGGGATCTCCCCGATCTCATCGAGAAACAGCGTTCCGCCATCGGCCAACTCAAATCGACCGGCGCGATCTCGCAACGCGCCCGTGAACGATCCTTTGGAGTGACCAAAAAACTCGCTTTCGTACAATTCTCGAGGAACCGCCGCACAATTCACCTTGATCAACGGCCGCTGGGAGCGGTTGCTACGACGATGGAGTTCTCTTGCGATCAACTCCTTTCCCGTCCCGCTTTCGCCTAGAATCAAGACCGAAGAATCCGTGGGAGCCACCAAGTCAATCTGCTGACTGATCATCTGCAGCGCCGGACTGTTGCCCACCAGTTCACCCATCGATGCGATTTCGACTTCCTCGCGCAAGTACTCGTTCTCTTGTTCGAGCCTCGCCTTGAGCGTCTCTATTTCGTCGAGCGCTCGGGCATTGGCGATCGCGGCGGCCAAGTGATCGGCGATCATCCGAAACCAATCGCAGCAAGAAACAGCCATTCGCTTGCGGGAGAACAAGGCCAGCACCCCGAGCGTTTCATTGCGATAACGAAGTGGTAAACCAAAGAACGATCGCACCGCTTCTTCACGCACCCAATGCGGTCGCGCAATCCAGGGTGAGTCGGACGTGAGGTCATCGATCTGGACAGTCTCCCCCGTCGCCGCAATGTGGCCGATTTTACGCACGGCCATCGGCATGCGACGAAAGTCACCCGTCGTCCCTTCCCAATGTTGATCGCCATCAAGACGCGAGTTTCCGTAGCTGGCAACAAGATGCAAACATCGCTGACGGTGATCGCACTCGCCAGCCATCGGACAGCTCGGGCAATCACCTTCCTCCGGCGGACGCACCAGCCAAATCCGAACCAACGCAACGTTCTCATCGGGGGCAAGCAGCCTGACAGCCAGGGGAAGCAATTCCGGCAGGTGGTGTTTGCCCGAAAGCGCCAGCAGGATCTCGGTCGGATCACCGAATATCGCGTTTTTCTGAAGGCTCATTCAGCGGACTCCGGTGCAACGACATTTCGTGCAGCAGGCACGACATATCGATTATTCACGAAATCTCGTGGGGTGGCAACCTGGCCATGAAAATGACCTAAGTGATTTCCAACAAGCGACTTAGGGATTTGTTTTCAGGTTTGGCACGGAAATTGGATATGCGGTTTCCCTCGCTCCAACTCAAGCACAATCGGAGCGATCCTGTTTGTTTCTATGGAACCCTTTTTACTGGAGAACCAAGTCATGTCCCGAATCCATCAAATCTCTCCCGAAAACACCACGGGCAAATCTGCTGAGTTGTTTACCGCTGTCAAAGGCAAGCTCGGCATGGTCCCCAACATGATGCGTGCGATCGCCAACTCGCCCGCAGCGCTGGGGGCGTATCTGCAGTTCAGCGGTGGGCTGGCCGACGGATCGTTGTCGAACCAGCAACGTGAGCAGATCGCCTTGGCGGTAGGCGAGGCGAACCAATGCGACTATTGCTTGGCAGCTCATTCGGCTCTCGGCAAGATGGCGGGCCTCAGCCCCAACCAGATCCGCGACGCACGCCACGGTTCGGCGGTCGACGCCAAGAATGACTCGCTGGTTCGCTTCGCTCGCAAGTTGGTCAACGAACGTGGCCATGTCACCACCGAAGACTTGCAAGAGCTGCGAGACCATGGTTTCACCGACGGTGATGTTGCGGAAGTGGTGGCGAACGTCGCCTTGAATATTTTCACGAACTACTTCAATCATGTCGCCGATCCCGACATCGACTTTCCACGCGCAGAATGCCTGACTTGCAAAGTCGCCTGACCATTGACCAATGCGGCCGCCGTCCGAGAGCGTCTCGGCGGCGGCCTTTTTGATTCCCTCACTCTTCATCAAATCAATCAGCCCAGCCACTCCAACGCCCTTCAGGCTTTGACATGCCCAATACACTTTCACTCTTGCCCCCTTTCAATCTCCAATCAGCTGCAGCGAAAGTTCAAGCGGCCGAGGACGCCTGGAACTCACAAGACCCCATTCGTATTGCGCAAGCGTACTCAATCAACTCAGAGTGGCGCAATCGCGATCAGTTCATCTGCGGACGTGATCAAATCGTAGAGTTCCTGACGCAGAAGTGGCAACGTGAACTCGACTATCGCCTTGCCAAATCGCTGTGGACTATTACCGAAAATCGCATCGCTGTCCGTTTCCAGTACGAGTACCGCTTGGTCGATGGCCAGTGGTACCGCGCCTACGGAAACGAGAATTGGGAACTTGATGCCGATGGTTTAATGTGTCGTCGTGAAGCCAGTATCAATGACGTGGCGATCGACCATTCGAATCGCAAATTCACTTGGCCATCAGGGACGCCACGCCCCGCGGTGGGTTTTGAAATCGAAGAGCTGCGCTGATGTCGCTTTAGCGCTGTCCCAAACACGGCACAACGCAGTGGTGTTTGCTGACTTCGGATTTCGATCACGCAGACAACAAGATTTTCCGACGACCGCTCATACTGTTTCGAATCAAACCGAGGTTACAGGGGTACCCCGCGGATGTGCCCACGATCGATGTACATGCGAGCTTTGAGAATTCCGATGACGTTCTCATCGCACAGCATGTGAAATTATTGCGAGTTGCCGATCGGTAGTGGCAAATTGAGATTGCGTGATGGATGATTGAACAACTCGCAGCCGTACCAAGCGTCGAACCACATCTTCCGCAGATTCTTGTTGACAAGAACTCTGTCTCCGCAACGGCGTGGCTCGTACACACAAGGCAAGGCGGCATATAGCCATCGACAGTGTGGTCATGGCTTGGAATTACCGCAGAGTTCGCTCATCAATCGAGCCGAGTTGCAAATTTCTACCGTTTCCGTGCCGCAAAAACCAATTGACGGTGAACTTAAGTTGTAATGCCACATTAATCATGACCTGCGACCATTTAGAAAAAAGCGAGCCATTTTGCAAAGCGACGCCGAAACCATCGAACAGATACTCGCGGGCGATCGCCAGAAGTACGCCGTATTGGTCAAACGATACGAACAACTGGCACGTGCCGCCGCACTGCGCTGCATTCACGATTCGCACCTCGCGGATGATGCGGCTCAAGAAGCTTTCGTCGCTGCATTTCAAGGTTTGAACTCACTTCGAGATCGGTCGAATTTCGGGGCATGGCTCCTAGGCATCGTACGCAGAAAAGCCGTGCGAGCATTTCAACGGCGTTGCCGCAGCCCATCGTTGCTCAGCGTGCGAACGATTCAGAGGGCTCACATCGAATGAGAGCATGTCACCCTACTCGCTGGAGTTGCTGGAATTCGTCGAGCGACTACCCGAACAGGAACGTGTGGTGATTGGATTACGTCATTTCGACGGACATTCCATTCAAGATATTTCGCAAATCACCGGCCGACCGATCGGTACGGTTTCCAAGCAACTGTCGCGCGCGCACGAGCGTTTGCGCGGCTGGGTCAATGAGGAGAATTCCAATGAGCAAACCAAGGCAAATCACGGACCGGCTCGATCAAGTGGGACAGGAACTTCGAAATCGCCCGTCGATCGTTGACGGCGTGATGACGGATATCGAGTGTGGTCTAATTACAGTAAGAGGTCATCAATCTGGCTTTCTACGTACCATGGTGGGGTTGGCTGCCGCAGCCTGTACACTGATTGCAGTGGGCACCTGGCTCGCCCAACCAGCATCCCTGTACGCGCAAACCGTTGCGGCACTTGCCAAAGTAAAATCAGTTCACGTCGAGGGCTGGACCTCACAAGTTGTCCGCAGTTGGCCGTTGGAACAGCCTCGCGAACAACCTGATGACAAAATCCCGATGGATGGATGGTACTGGTATGACGGCGAAGTGCCCGCCTCTCACGAACAGCTGGGACCAGTGGTCCGATGTCGCCGTGGTGGCCGACTTCAGGAATATCAACAGGACGTCGATCTGTTGTTTGTTGCTGACGGCGCGTCCAAAGACAAGATCGAAAGTTTCTCGGGGCTCGAGAGATACCTTCAACTGCTGCAGCAGGAAGGTGTGAAGTCAGATGATCTTGGACAGCGGACGGAAGCTGGTCATGACCTGCATGGCGTCCGCATCAATCGTGGAGGTGTTTCCACGGAGTATTGGTTTGACGTGGATTCGCATCTACCATTCAGGATGTCGCAATTGCGATCAAGCGATGAAGGAGAACGGACGGCGTTTGAGCTGAGTTTCAGCTACGGGGAGCAAGTGCCGGAGTCGATTGTCGCCTACGTGCCACCGAACGCTAAGAATCTACGTCATGGATTTGGCCATGATGGGCAGCAGCTTGCCTGGAATCAACATGTTCAGGATGTCGGACTTCGCCTGGACGAGCATCCCATCAACGGCAGGGTCACGATTCTGCCACGACAAAAGCAGCAGACGTATTCGTATCAGTTCATCAAGCTAACGCCGGACGGAAAATATTGGGTATTGCCGTTGGACCACGACCAATACTCTCCGCTGACCGTAAAAAACTTCATCAACCTACGAGTGCAACATGGCGGACCAGATCGCGCACCTGAAACCTGGCGAGTCGAAGGTGACCTGCTGGACGTTACGTTCCCTCGTGCTGATTTGATTTTCGAAAAGGATACACCGTGGGGCGAGTGGGTACAGTCCGCATTAAACCAGATCGGCCTGGAATATGCAGATGTCACGGAAGAGCGAATGTTTTGGGTCGCAAAGCATGACGGTCGAAAATTGCGTCCCTGGCAAGAAGTGACACCTCCAGTTCCGTATGTCATCGAAGGTGGGAAAACCAAGCCTGGTTTGGTACGTCCAGGCATCGGCTTCAAGCAGTTGCCTGTAACAATGCATGACTTGCTGGCGGATTTCAATCGCATCCAGAACAACCATTACACAGCCGATCATCCAATCATCATCGACCGGACAGAGCTTCCCGAGGCACCGCGCTGGAACAGAGAAGAGTATGCAAGCTGGGATGAGTTCAAAGCGGCCGTCAATTACGACCAATACTACGTCGCAAGCGACTCACCCTGGTTTTCCGGCAGTGAGTCGCGGCAGATGGCCCGTGATTGGTATGAAAAGGAATTTGGCGTGACCATGACGGAAGAACAGCGTCCCATGACAATCCACGTCATTCGCCGCAAAGAATAAGACCCAATCCTGAGAATCGCCATCATGTAGCGGTTAGTATTCACCTAGCTACCAAGTCCGAACAACAGCCATTTGTTGGCTGTTGTCATGGCTGCTTGTAATCTCAGGATGAAAAGTAGGACCGAAATTTGCCAACTCGTCAAAACCACCTAGCCCAGTCTGGACTTGCATCGACGGTTGTGGCGGCATCCAGAGCTGAGTGGCCGCGCCGCCATGATTCGCTCTCGATCTTTTCAAGAACTATCAATGGCCGAAGGTCCGTTGGAAGAAGGTGTCCGACGTTTCAATCATCTTGTCAAACCAGACTTGTTTTCCCAGAAAAGGATGCGGCGCATCTTCGATAACGGTCAGGCCAGTGTCGATGTCCAATTGCTGCATGCGCTCGCGAAAGGCATCCGCGTGGGTGCTCGGATCATCCCTTTCGCCGGTGATGAACCAACAAGCTGGATCGGTCTTGTCGAGGTGATGCAGCGGTGACGCCAGCCGATATGATTCCATCTTTTCGACTTGGGGTCCCCCAAGAAACTGCCGCCAGATTCTTCCACTTTCTTCGCCGGCGGAGACCTCCCGGGTGCGGTCCGACAGGAAGTCGGTTTGAGCCCCCATCGGCACTGCGGCTTGAATTGCGCTGCTGAAATTGGCGTTGCCGCCTTCGCCTTCCAGTTCTTCAACGCCAGCGGAAGTGGCCAGCAGCGCCGTCAAATGCCCGCCAGCTGAGAGTCCGATTGCTCCAATGTGATCCGAGTCAATGCCGAACTCCTTGGCGTTAGCTCGCAGGAATCGTACCGCCGCTTTGCAGTCATGTATTTGCGCCGGGAAAGGAGCTTCGCCGCTCAACCGATACGAGATGGTTGCAGCGACATACCCACGCGCCGCCAACGCTTGAGCGACTCGGCCGTGATTGGCACGAGTACCGTTGGCCCAACCGCCGCCGTGGACACAGACAACTGCCGGCAGTGTTCCCCACGAGTCTTGCGGTCGATAAAGGTCCATTTCCAATGTCCGGTCTGCATAGCGTGCGTAGGTCACCCCAAGCCTTGCATCAAGTTGGTTGAACAGCGTTTGAGGGATCTCCGTATTGCCATCGACACGCGGTAGAGAGACTTCGCCGGCAGGACGCGCATCACGCCGCATTTCTTCCTGAAACAAGATCGCCATCCCACGAAGCTTGCGGAGGATCTCCGTGTTGTTAACAAGTTTTGATTCGCCAGGATCTTCAGCAAGATCATACAAGGCGAGACTTGGATTCAGGTAAAGCTTCCAGTTCTGCCATCGCACTGCGGCGAGAGCTCCCTGGCTGCCGTGATAGAAGAACGCATCGTTGTACTGGTTGCGGGTGATGATCGAAGCCCATTCACCGTCAGGCTCCCAGCGACGGCGGAGCGGTACGCCCGCGTTGAGCGATTTCTTCAAACCAGGTGGCGGTACGATGTCAGTTTCCCCGCGGAGCAACGGGCTGATATCGCGCCCGTCGATCACACGATCGGCTGGAATCTCGATGTCGGCCAACGTCGCCAAAGTCGGATACCAATCCATGGCCCGCACCACGGCGGAAGAAGTGCCTCCCGCCTGCAATCCTAGGCCTGGCCCCCAGGCGATTGCTGGCACACGAATGCCGCCTTCGTATGTGGAGAGCTTTCGTCCGCGAATCTTCTGCTGCGGATTGCGCCCGGGACCGCGACCGTTGTCCGACGCATAGACAACGATCGTGTTGTCATCGATGCCCAGGCGTTTCAAAGCATCAAGAATGCGGCCGACGTGATGATCCAGTTCCTGAATCGCATCCCCATACTCGCCCCATTGCGACGTACCTTTGAATTCCTCGCTGACACCAAGCGGATTGTGAAGCATGGTATGGGGAAGATAGAGGAAGAACGGCGATCCGACATTCGCCTCGATAAAATCGATCGCCTCGTCGGTGTAGAGCTTCGTTAATTCAGCAGGATCCACAGGACGCTTGACAACTTCTCTGCCTCGCATCAGCGGAACGCCACCTTGGTCCTCAAAGTAAACGGTCTCGACTGGATCAAGATTGTGAAGCAGTCCGAAGTAATGGTCGAAGCCCTGGTTGTGTGGCAGGAAGGGCTCGTGAAAACCCAGATGCCATTTGCCGATGCAAGCCGTCTTGTAACCGTTGTCTTTGAAGAGTTCCGCGAGAGTCAGTTCACCGCTGTGAATGCCCGTCTTGGAATCGGCCCGATGCACCCAAATGTGGTTGCCGACTCGGCGCGGGTAGCATCCCGTCATCAATCCCGCTCGTGACGGGCTGCAAATCGGAGCTGCCGCGTAGTAGTCGTTGAACCGAGTTCCTTCCTCGGCCATCTTGTCGATGCGAGGCGTTCTTACCTCAGTTGCACCATAGCAGCCCAGATCGTAGTATCCTTGATCGTCAACCAAGATAAACACGATGTTCGGCTTCTCGGCGGCGATCAGACAGCTTGGCGTGCCCGCACAACTCGCAGTAACGACGAGATAGGTAGCGATTAGTCGGAGATACGTTGCGATGGATTTCGTTTCCCTGGTTATCATCATTCTAACTTATCAAGCTCGATTCCTCTTACAATAGTGCTTGCGGACGTGTCACTCTTGGACTGATCTTGAAACTTCTCGCTGAACCCCACCACAATATGGTACCTCACCCTCCCGCGCAATAGACCTGCCAGTCGAAAGTGCACTATTTGCCAGAGGGTCGCTAGGTGAGTTCCACGACTACCCCTCGAGCCTCTTTTTTGTCTGCACGGAGCAAGATTCTGTCACATTCTTGTTCTGCCTTTCGACTTCTTGTTGGCGGCACGATACTCGGGCTGCAAAATGTAAAGTTCGAGGAGACATTCGCTTGACTATTGAAACAACGACCGACCTGGTGCTAGCGGCTACGACGGGTGACCGGGACGCCTTTGAACGGCTGGTACACCGATATGCTGCCATGGTTACTGGTGTAGCTTACAGCATTTGTGGCGATTTTTCGCTCAGTGAGGACATCGGCCAGGAAGCGTTCATCGAGGCTTGGAGAAACCTAGCGACGATCCAAGATCCAGAAAAATTCCCAGGCTGGATCTGCACAGTGGCTCGACGTCGAGCCATCGACACGGTGCGCGCCGCCAGGCCCACCCGCGAAGATAGTTCGCTGGACTGCATGCCCTTTGATATCCATGACCCCAAACAGCAAACCCCCGAGGCGAACATGTCCAATGATCAGGAACGCGAATTGGTTTGGTCGATGCTCGCTCGACTTCCTGAAGCCTATCGCGAGCCGATGGTCTTATTCTATCGCTGTGAAGAATCAACTCGCGATGTGGCGATTGCGTTGGGCGAGAACGAATCGACCATCCGTCAACGACTCAAGCGAGGACGCGAATTGGTGCGCGCGGAAATGTCCGAGTCGATCCGTAGGACGCTTTGCGAAACTGCTCCCAAGACAGCGTTTGCTGCACTGGTGATGGCGAGCTTGCCCTCGACGACTTACGCGGCCGGCGCCACAGCTACCGCGACTGCGGCAGCATCTGGCAAGGTGAGCGGTGGAAGCGCAGCGGTAACATCTGTCTTTGGAGGTGCGGTTTTGGGACCCTTGATCGGACTCGCAGGCGGAGCGTTTGGCACTTGGATGAGTTGGAAGAACTGCGAATACGAAAGCCAGCAGAAATTCGTTCTTCGACAGACCTGGCAGTTTGTTGTCGGACTGCTAGTCTTTCTGCTACTGCTTGGCATACTGGTGATGGCTAGGAAGCAAGGAACCCTCGTGACCGATGCGCGCTTCGGTGTGCTATTGATTGGATTGTTAGTCCTGTTCCAAGTAGTAAACTTCGTGTGGATATGGAACAGTATTCGCGGCTACAAGCGAGTGGCGGAAGCGGCTAGAGCCCGCGGTGAACCGGTCCGCGAGTCGGTGCAACGCCAGCGCGAATCTATTCGCCGGCTGACCGAAGTTACGCTCGCCGATGGCAGCAAGACCTACGAAGTGTTCCGCTGGAACGCTGGAGGTTGGTTTGGTAGTGGCCTCGGCGCCACAGCTTGGATGTTGCCACTTGCCGTCGCCGCGTTCTGTTTCGGCTCCACGTCGTTTGCGATCGTGGTGACCGCATGCTACCTGTTGGGAATTGCCATGATCTTCTTGCTATGGCAAAGTCGCATGAGCGTTGCCGCCTACACCGCGCTTCAAATGTTGATTGCGTGGATTGGCTTTCTGACAAGCCTAGTCTTGGTTGGGATGCAGTTTCTTGCCAATGCGAAAGTACAAGAGTTTGTGCAGTGGACGCCCTGGGCTTGGCAATTCTGCTCATATTTCCAGCGATTTCATTGCAATTCTGGTGGAAAGGTCACCTTAACCTGTGAAAAACTAGCGTCGGTGTC
Source organism: Pirellulaceae bacterium (assembly GCA_041398985.1). Classification (GTDB taxonomy): domain Bacteria; phylum Planctomycetota; class Planctomycetia; order Pirellulales; family Pirellulaceae; genus Aureliella. The sequence continues at coordinate 21,862 of JAWKTR010000023.1, read as the reverse complement.
AACAACTCGCAGTCCGATCAAACCTTTTTCGTAGGTGTCGTCGGTGTGCTCCATCATCTGCGTGCCGTCGGAAATAAACGGTAATGCGATCGTCCTGAATTTGAACAGCCAAGTGTTGCGGACGCTCGGCGCCGATGGTCGTTTTGAAGTGCGCGTCAGTTCCTTCCAGCCATTTGCTGCCGTCAGTTTTGCCCAATATCAAGATCTGAGTTCTCGGAATCAGTCCGGCTGGGAAGCATCCGGCAGCGCGCGTCGTAGCCGATAGCTACACCGGTAGTGCGGAACAGGATTCCCGCATCGCGGGCTTGTGCATCGCCATGAAAATCGATTTTCGTGACTTCCGCTTTTGCGTTTCGAGGAACCGTTCCAGAAAAGACTACTTTTTCGCCTGAGCGATATGCATTGATCGATTCAGCCGGCAACTGGCCTACGGGATGGCATCATTATCGATCTTCAAGTACTGATGATGGCCAAAGTAATTAAACGACTCGGCGGAGAACTTGGTGCTTGCGGTCACGTCACCAGATGGCTTGGATTGTAATTTCGCCGGGCGAGACCGGTTTACCAAACAAAGGAAAGCCTTTTCTACCGACGTTCATCGGTTGTACGAATACGGCGCGACGCCAGCCCGGTTCGCGATCACGTTTGGCATGAAAAACATGCCACCACTGCCTCCCATCCAATGACGGAACGAAACAAGAATGCCCGACACCATACGTGTCCGGCGTGCCATCAAACACAGGTTGGGGACGCTTCTTCCACGACGATGGCAGCAACGGATCGTCGCCGATCAGCTCCAACAGCCCGAGTTTATAAGTCGGCAACCACGATGCATCCGCACGAATAAACGATTGCCGTTTGCTGTTTCGTTTGAAGTCGTTTGAGGAGCCTCGTGCAGCCCACGCTTGGACTCATCGGGCTCGATGCGTTCCCATAAATAGTCATCGTTATCACAACCGACGCGCGGTCCAGCGAGTTTCGTGGGCGATTCCATGGGAGCAATGTACAAATATTGCTGATCCGAACCGGCTCGTCCCAGCCAGACCAGAAAATCGCGTACCGCTTGCCTTGGTGCTGTAACACCGTCATGTCAATCGCCCAGATGTTCGGCGACCGACCATCATGGCCGCTGCCTGTTGCGAAGGGGCCGTGTAGCGTTCGTAATCCCCCAGCGGATCCTCCGTATTTGATTTCAACACGTAGCCCAGATGGTTTTCATTCTTGCCATCCGAGGCGGCAAAGTAGATATGCCAATGCCCGTCGAGCCAATGCAGTTCCGGAGCCCACACCTGCTGTGAAACCGACCCGCTATCGGGTGCTTGCCAGACGATGTGCTTGCGCCCCATCGAAGTGACACTGTCGCTGGTATGAACTGCGATCGCGCGATTGCCTTCAGACATACACCACAGGTAACGAGGAGTATTGGGATCACGAATCACCCACGGGTCCGCTCCTTCGCCGATCGGATTAACGAACTCACTCTCGCTCAGTGACCCTTTGCGGTCAGGTTGTCCAAATACAGTTTGCAGTGTGTCGCCGGTCTGCGTCAGCCACTCATCGAGACGACCCGCAACCTGTCGCTCTCTGCTGATGTTCGTTGACTGGAGATCAAGTTTTCTTGTTCCCAGGGATCAGACCGTGTGTCGTAGAGCTCTTCCGCTGGCCGATTCCGGTAACGGTCGACGAGCGTCTTCGCCTGTTCGTCAGTAAAGCCGCCGCTTCAACCCAACTGGGCCAATAGCCGTTGTCCGCAACCGTGCGGGTCACGTGACTGCCAAAGCGAAATTCGGGATGCAAATTGCGAATATACTTCCAGCCATCGGCGGTATAGGCCGCACGGATCGGAAAGACGTTGAAGTTTCCATCGCCGCTGTGCGTCGTGAAGATCACGTCGCGATGTCACGGTCTTACCTATCAGAACGGGCAGAAACGATTTACCATCGATGTCTTTCGGTAGCGCAGTCCCAGCGGCCTCGAGCAGCGTAGGCAACACGTCGATCCACGACACCATCGCGTCAAGCCGTTTACCGCCGCATTTCCCCGGCCACGAGACGATCATTGGTGTACGAATACCGTCATCGTACAGATTCCACTTGCCAAACGGCCATTGAGCACCGTGATCGCTGGTGTGGAGAAAAAACACGTCTTCGCCTAAGACTTCCCTTGCAGCGTCGTAGACCTTGCCCAGTTCGTTGTCCATCGTCCGAATGGCGGCAACGTACCTGGCTCGCCATTGTCGCGATACAGGCGTGTCCACATGATTCGGAGGCACCACCAGCATGTCAGGATCGATATCGCTCACATCCTCCGGCCAGGGCACATGTGGCCAGTTGGTACCAACAAATAGACACAGCGGTTTGTCTGACTTTCTACCTCGCAGCCATTGGATCGCTTCATCGACGGCCACGTCGTCGTGGTATCCAAAATGTTTTGCGATATCAAAACCGTAATCGGGAGTCTGTCGATAGTGGCCCACTTTTCCGAAGGAGGCCACTTCATAGCCAAGTTCCTGCAAGTAGGCTGGCAACTTCTTCAATTCCGCGTGCGGGCTTGAGTGATTAGCCTCCGCCCCATTCCTGGCTGGATACATGCCGGTTAGCAACGCGGCCCGACTCGGCGCACACGACGGCGACGCCACAAACGCATTATCGAACGTCATGCCCGCGTTGGCCAGCCGCTGCATGTTCGGCGTCTTGATGTCAGGCGAGCCGTATACCGAAGCATCTCGCCACGTATGATCGTCGGACAGAAAGACTACGATGTCGGGGCGTGCTGCGTTTTCATTTCCGCTACACAAGTTGCTAGCCTGTGACGCCAATAAAACCAACAGCAGGCTGGCAGCCTGCTCTACGTTTCGTCGCATTGTCTCACTCCGACCCCAAGTGCTTGTGTCGATACTGCCACGCTGCTCGCCGCGAGCAGCTCGAGAATCTCGCAGCGCAGCTCCAACTGCAATGAGGCTGCGTTTGTAATCACAGGCTGCCATTTTAGACTCGGCCGCGTCTGAATTACAGACAGGCAACCAGGGCCAGTCCACAGTACGTCGGAAATCCCACTTTCTATCATGAGTCCATTCCGGTCATGATTGTCGAAACAGCACCGTGTGGCGATGGCGAAGAACCACGCGTGGGGCGTGACCCATTATTCGCGAACTTGCTTGACTAATCTATGCACTGCAGCAGCAATGCGATCCTCGACATCGCCCGACCAGCGGAAGGCAGGGCGGCCATACTCGTAAAGGTTAGAACCCCCTTCGTATCCACCTTCCTCCCATACGCGGCGAGATGGGATGTAGGCGATCATATCATCGGTATAGCCGCAAACCCAGGTTCCGGGGCCGAATTCTTGTTTGAAACGCAGAGCATAGTCTACCACGGTCTCCGCGCCTTGGCCGATCACAAGCATCTCATTCCCAAGCTGCCAAGCATGAACAGGATAGGGATAGGAAGCAGGAAAGGTTTCGCCGGCATCGAGCTTTTGCAGCATCCGCGCGGCCCAACGCCCGCGGATGACATTTGTGTCCTGCAACAACGGACTAAGATCGTCGCGAGTCAATGAATTCAAGTAAGGCAACTCAATCAACTCAAAAGCTGAATTTAGTTCAGGCGATATTGGCTTCAGCGGCATAGCCAGCGCCTCCTCAGCAGCAACCGCCAGCAAGTGGCCGTATTTCTTACACAGTTCCACAGTGCGTCGCGGCAATGGATTCTGATCTCCGCCGCAAGTGTTCACAAACATCGCCATCGCACCGGGATGACGGTCTTCCAATTCCAATTGCGCAAAGCCTGGGTAATCGCCACACCAAGTAAAAAAACTGAGCGTCGTTGGATGGCAGGCATAGCCGAAGAGGATCGCTGCCAATTCGCCGCTGGGTCGGGTCACTTTCATGATCGGTACGGAGTGATCAACGGGACCAGCCAACGGCTTTCCAGCAGCCAAGAGCGCTGGTACTTCTGACTCTTGGTTGTTGCGGCGGTTAACCGCAAAAGTAGCTTGTCCCTCTCCGAGGTGCAAATTGGCTGGTGCGAGCTCATTCAGTGCCTGGCCGACCAGCGATACGGCTCGGGTCACCATCAGCGAGGTATATTCTGCCACCAACTCTACTTGCTCTGGTTCGACGGGGTAATAATCGACCAGATCGTCACCGAGCCGTGGGCCGCAGTGATTGTGCGAAAACGTGAACATCACTTGGTGGCGTTCAAGTTGGAATTGTCGCCGAAGCTCTTCGAAGACGAGGTCGCTCATCACCTTGGGCACACCTTGAAAATCGCTGGTGATGAGTACTCCGCGTTTTCCCGTTGCGTCTTCTAGCGCTAGGGCTTTCATCCACAAGTCGTGCAGCTTGCCATCAGGTGGACGCTTCGATCCGTAGCCGGCGAGCCAAACAGCTTTTTCCGGCGTAATAAGCGCTTTCGCAAGTCCCGCTTTCCACGTTAGCGAATCCGCAGCTCGCAACCCGCCGTCGCCAGGCAGGGCGACTGCGGACATCACCGCTGCTGTCCAACGCTTTAAGAACCATCGCCGACTTTCGTCGCCCCATATACCATGGTCAGAACTCTGGCTCGTCATCGTCAATTGCATTTCCCTCATTACTTTCCTTACTATCCAGCAGCGATTGATACCATTCCAGGTGCATGTCCTTGGTCAACTTCAAGGGCTTTAGCTGGGAGCAAGCACGCGAATCGTCGAGCGAATACTCCGAAGTCTCTTGATCCTTAAGAAGGATGAATTCTCGACTAACCCTTGCGAACTGCAGTTTCGCATCGGCAGGATCAGCGATCGTATCAAGTTTCGTTAACAACTCATTCCAGTCTGGCAGGTGCTTATTGGTTGGGTCTTTACCAACCAAGAAAATCGAGTCGCTATTGTCATTCCACGTGGCTACGATCAAGAACATGCAAGTTCTCCTACTGCATGAGGATTGGTATTGTGTTTGGGCAAACAATCAGCCTGATTCACTGATCGTCAGGCGCACAGTTTACTGACTTAGCACATCGATTGCACTAGGTTGTGTTTCCAAAGCAGTTCTTAGACATGCCCGATCAAATTCGCACCCCGGCCATTCTCGATTCATTGGGTCACGACGACACGTTTAGAGACAGAGCCCAGCTGAAACGGATACAGCGATTGCCAGCTCCTGCTCGCAGAGCGGTTCAGCGGATTTGAGTTGATGCTCGAGTACCGTCAGTCCCGCGTCCGAAGCGTCTGTGCCGATAGCAATCCTCGATTCGATCCGCGCTCGTAATACGGATTCGGGTGCTTGAAAGTCCAGAATTTGCATCTCTACAGCGTGTGCTGCAGCGAGCTCAACGAAAGCGTCTCGATGCTTTTTCTCCAAAAATGTCGCATCGACGATCGGACTGTAGCCCGCTTTTAAGACGCTGCTCGCCAGGTCTGCAAGTCGGCGATAAACGTCATGCGTCATTTCGGTGGAATAAACTTGCGATAATTGGCTGTCGAGCGGTCGATAGGTCGCCTGCTGGCCAAGCAAGCGTTTTCGCTCCACATCGGATCGAATGCGAATGGCCCCTACGTCTTGTACCCACCGCAGAGCGCCGGTCGATTTACCGCTACCGCTGGGGCCGTGGGTGATCCACAGGCGGCGTGTGCGATTTCGAGCGATACGCTGCGCGGTTGCCAGCAAGTGCTTCAGCTCAGCGCTCGTGACCGTGGCAAGCTCGACATCGGAGCCAGCTTGCATAAAGCGCATCAATGCTACCTTGGCACGTACCAAAGCGCGATAAACCATGTACCACCGGAGTACTTGGAGAGCAGCATAGTCGCCCGTTTCTTCCAAGTAACAGTTAATAAATAAATTGGATAGGCGAGAGTGATGTTTGGCAATGAGATCCATTCCCAAGAAGCCTGCATCGCTCATAACATCAATGAAACGAAAACGTTCGTTGAATTCAATTCCATCAAACGGCGTCCAATGCTGCCTCCAGCGAACCAAGTTGCCTGTATGCAAATCGCCGTGGCATTCGCGTATCGCGCCGAGCGTCTTGCGTTGTGCCAGCACGGGCGCAAGCCCCAAGTACTCTCGCTCCGTCCATTGGCGCAGTTCGCCCAACCTTTCGGAGAGGCCAAGAGAAACGGGAGCTTCTTCCAACGCGTCAAAATTGTCGATTGCATCCTGGTAAATACTGGCTGGTGTACCATATGGTACGTTAACACCTGCCTGCTGGGCCGTGGTGTGGAATGTCGCCAAGGTGGTAGCCAAGGCTTGTATGTCCGCGTCGGAGACGGTGTCTCGTTGCAAACACGCATTCAGAAGTTGTTGCCCATCAAAGCGTCGCATCTTCACGGCATATTCGATGACGGGTCCGGCACCTTCGACCTGAACAGTTTGGCCGTCGTAGGCAATGGGCACCACGTCAAGGTAGAGATCCGGCGCGTAGCGACGGTCCAACCGCAATTCTTCAAAGCAATAATGGCGACGCTGTTCCAGCGAAGAGTAGTCTAAAAAACTATTGCGTAGACACTTCTTGACCTTGTAAGCAAAGTTGTCCGTTAGGAACACAAGAGAAATATGCGTATCGAGCTGTTCAATCGTTGAAGTTGGATCTTGCGGATATGCGTTGGGGTTTGACAAAGCAGCTATCAGGTCTGCCACGCCGAGCTCCAGATCAGGTGTGTGCGAGTTTGCCAGTCGATCATGGGTTGTATTCATGTCGAAGCCTAGCGTTCTGCAATGAACAAAGTTTCGGGAGCGCGCCACAATCTGCTCGGTTTGAGTCTACCGCACAGATTTGCACTCTTGCGTTACGAGGTTGGAGAGCTTGACGCGCAGCCACATGCGATCGTGGAGATCATTGGGCAGCACACCGAACACATTTGGTTGCATACGGCAGAGCCTTTAGCCGTTCATCGGCAATGGCTTGTCCGCAATGGACACACTTGCCGTACTGCCCGTTGTCAATCCTACGCAGCGCTTCGCGGATCTGTTTGATCTCTTCCTGGGCCTGCGCGTCCAATACTTCGAGTACTTGATCATTCTCACGTTGGGTCGCCTGCTCCTCCCAATCTTGCTCACCAGGTTGACGCAGTCGGTTGTCAATGTTTTCCACCCGCGTGAGCAGCAGTTGCAACTCCGTTTCGAGCTGTTCGCGGACTGCATTGGTATCAACCGCCATTACTATCTCCCTGTCTTAAGTGAATCGAAATCATAGGTTCGTATCACTGAGGTGCAAAGCTCATGCCACGCTCGGAAGGATGTTGTGGCAAACACTGCGATACCCTTGTCGCTAGAACTGAGGCTTGCCCATGTCGCTCCTAGTTCTATTTACTGGTTCGCTAGCCGTACTGAAGAGCCGTGCGATTCAAGCCACCCCAGACTGGAAACGCGCGAATTCGCACGCTGCAGGGTAGTGAATCTGGGAACTACTCACTGGCACGTACATTGCAGGTAGCCGTTCAAACTTGGATCAGACAGGAAAGGGCCGGGAGTCTTTTCAGCCTAAATCGCATACCCCATTGGCAACCACACGTTCCTGCCAACGGCATCTCATCGGTGGCGGGCGCTGCTGAAAAGACTCCCGACCCTGTCACAAGCCGGTAAATCGCGAACGGTTACCATTGCAGAGACATGACTGAGACTTATCAAGAAAATTGACGCAAGGAGTACTGAGATGTCCAAGAGTTTGCGACAAATAAGTCGGCATGAGTTGTTGTGGTGGACCGCTAGCGCTTTATTGGCAATCGTTTTAGTCCTGTTAATCGCCCGACGCTTGGCTGGTTAAACATTGACAGGTCTTAGAAGATCGCCGACGCAGCCTGAATCGAAATCGTGGTTCTTACTCAGATTCTAAGGAAGACAAGATGAAAGTGCTCTTGGCAACAGACGGTTCCAAAGCTGCAGAAGAGGCCGCAGCGTTTTTGGCTCACCTACCACATCCCGATCGCATGGAGTTAACCGTCCTCGCGATTTCGCCGACATTCGAGTTCCATGGGTCCCGCGAAGTCGTAGATTGGATTCAGCGCAACCTTGAAACTGAAAGGCAGCGTGCAGTGGATGCATGTCAACGCGTTGAAGCCATATTCGAAGGAGCAAACGCCAGCGTTGAAACCGTCATAACCGAGGGGCACGCGGCGAAGACCATCGTCGCAGAAGCTAAGGCCCGAGGCAGTGAGCTGATCGTGCTTGGTGCGCTTGGGCATTCTACTATCGATCGAATATTGTTGGGAAGCGTCAGCGACTTCGTCTCAACGCATGCGCCTTGCTCTGTGCTGTTGGTAAGACCGGGCGAAGTGAACCACGAGGGACTCAAGTTGTGCCATGCCTACGATGGATCCGAACAGTGCCAATTTGCAAGAGATCAACTCAAGGCATTTGCTTGGGGAGCGAAGGTACACCTGGATCTTCTCAGCGTAATGCTCACGCCCTACGCCTACTTGGAAATTCCTCTCGACTTAGATACCGGCCCAATTAAAGAGGATATGGCGCAAGCACTGCAGAAAGTGGCCACGCAGATGCAAACGCAGTTTCCATGCGTTGAAACCCATGTGATTGAGGCGATTCACGTGGGAGATGCGATTGTGGGGTTCGCCAAGCGGCAGCATAGCAACCTTGTGGTATTGGGGGACACAGGCCGCGGATTAGCCGGCAAGTTTTTCCTGGGGAGCGTTTCTCGTTACGTGCTGCGACATACACACGCATCGGTGTGGATCGCTCGCAAACCGGATTAGGCTCGAGTAGTCTTATTAGCAAAGTGACTAAGAACCTGCCTGGTCGACCGCGCCCCGGTGTTGGATCAGTTGTGGATCGAAGCCGCGAGTGAAGTGATGGCTGCTCGTCTCGACAAAGCCATGCTCTGAAAAATAGAGGAAGTGCGTTATCACGATCTTGAATTTCTCAATTCGCACTACATTGAATGTGTTTTTTTGCTGTTCCCGTCCACGGCCGCGCCGGGACGTTGTCGTGCCACATTGGGCGATCACGATTCCACGATCACGATGAGCACCAGGATAGAAATCAAGCGAGTTGCCGATAAATGAACGGTGTAAGTGTCCGCCCATAATGACGTCGACGTCTAGCTCCACGAAACGCATGATTGCGCGTTTTGACTTGGGCATCGTGGAATCGTGCAAATAGTCGGGTGCCGGTGCGAAATGATGGTGGGCGACGACGATTCTCGCTGCATTAGGAGGCGTATTTTCAAATGCCCTGGCACAATGCTCGAGTTGCCACGCATGGATGCAACCGTTGCTAATGGCCGAGCGGGGTGCCGTTGAATCCAAGCCCACCAGCGTGGCTTGGGGCATATAAATGACGGGATTCAGTTCATGACTGATACATTCTCGGTACGTGCGATGTGGATCGGATAACCGACGAGCGATATTGTAGAGTGGTACATCGTGGTTGCCAGGAATCACCAAGCGCGGTAGATCAGGCAAACGCTCTAAAAAGTTTCGAGCCGCGATGAACTGTTCCCGTCTTGCACGTTGAGTTAAGTCGCCACTGACGACCACCGCATCAAACTGGAGCTTCTGGATCGTATCGATTAGAGCTTCTGCTACTTCTGGCACGAAAGGTTCGCCGAAATGCAAATCGGATATATGGAGTATCTCGATTGGCTGCGATTCACTTGCGTCACCCTGCCTTTGATTCGAATCCTGCACCAGCATGATTTCCTTTCGCTTAATTAGTTTTGAGGAATTAATGCATTTCGCGTGCCATCGTTCAGGCTCACCCAAGCACGGCTAAGGCCAGGGTAAACAATATGTAACCGTTCACGATGTGTCGGCTTATGCGACAGGGTCGGGAGTCTTTTCAGCCTAAATCGCTTAACCCATTAGCAACCACATGTTTTTATCTGCGGCATCTCAGCGGTGGCGGCGCTGCTGAAAAGACTCCCGACCCTTTCCTTGTGCCTCTGGGCGAAGTTGAGTGTACAGTGCCAAAAGGGCACTGGCGCGCGTTTTGCACACGGTTTCGCTGGCTCCAGAATGCGAAAGCGAGGATCAATGCCAAGTCTATTTTCGCGACGAATCGCGACACTCTTGCTATTTATTCTGCTTATTGTTTTGATGGGGCTCGGTCAGCGTTACATCCCGAGTTGGGGGTGGATCGTCGACCACGAGCAAGCGCTTCGCGAGTACGTATCGATCCATCCAATCTCGAGCTGGTGCGTTGGCTTGTTGATTTATTTCGCAATATCGTTGATTCCCGGAACCTCCGGCAAGTCCGTCGTTTGTGGTTGGTTATTCGGCTTTTGGCAGGCTTTTGCAATGGTGGAGTTGGGACTAACCGGAGCGGCGGTCGTGTCTTTCCTGGGTGGACGATTCTTGGCTCGCGACGTGGTCGAACCCAAATGGCGCCGGCGACTAAGAATTTTCAGGCGGCAGTTCGCGCTGGGCGGAGCAAGGTATCTGCTGCTGCTCAGGCTGGCACATGCACCATTTACCTTGATCAACTACGGTGCCGGAGCGATTAAAGTACCATTGCCTGCATTCTGCTGGACCACCTTACTTGGGATTCTACCGGGCACCATGGTCTTCACTTTCGCGGGAACGCGAGTTCCCTCGTTGAAAATTGTCGCTGAACAAGGAGTCTGGTCCCTGTTGGATTTGCCGCTGCTAGCAGCAATGACCGGCATCGTGTTCTTGCCACTGCTATTTCATTTTCTGTTGCAAAGTTTGGCGAAACGCATGCATCAGCGCAGGTCAATCGCAGGTGGTACAAATTCGGTCTCACCGGAGTTGCCCGAGTGCCAGTCATAGCCAATGGACTTATTTTTTCGCTGGCGATCGCTTATGCGGCGCTCATGGTGGGCAGCATTCTTCGCTTGTTATCGTTGAGGCGCAAGACCAGCGTCGACGTAGCTTCTGCGGGCGTGGCTACCAAGCGTCGCGGCAGTTTGCTAGTTTGGTGGATACTGCTATTCGCCTTCACCGTTGCTTTAGTTTGTGGCCGTCCAGGCATTGCTACCTTGTTCTGTGTGGCCAGCCTGTTGTCGCTGCGCGAGTTTCAACGGATCTTCAGACGACGATCAGTGGACGCTCCGTTGGTATGGCTCACGTTAATCTTGCTTGCCGTAGGGCATTACTGGGTGATCGGTACTTCTGACGCGATGTGGAGCGTGGGAGCCTTTCCGTTTGTCGCGCTGGCTGCGGTGACCGCGGTCGAACTTGCTACGGTTCGAAGCAACGACTACTTGCGCACAACGGCAGGCTTCTATTGGGCTGGTATCCTCATCGTACTGGGACCTTCCCACGCGGTATTAACCATGAACTTTCCGGCCGCAACGGGTGCGTGGAGTGCAGGTGCCGTCGGTTGGTGTATTTTCTTGGTGTTATTGACCGAAACCAACGATATCGCCCAAGCGCTGGTCGGTCGCGTTTGGGGTAGGCACAAGCTTGCTCCCATGCTTTCGCCTGGCAAGACCTGGGAGGGACTCCTGGGCGGGATGATGGTCTCAATCGTCTTAGCTGTGGCATCCGCACCCTGGTTAACAACGCTAACGTTCGATCGACCGCCATGGTCAGGCCTGCTAATATCCGCTGGAGCGGGCGTCATCATTTCGCTGACCGGCTTTCTCGGCGATGTGAATATTTCTGGTCTAAAACGCGAGGCGAGGCTCAAGGATAGTGGCACTTTGCTTCCTGGAATGGGCGGCATGCTCGACCGAATGGACAGTCTAACGTTATCCGCACCAGCTTTTTATTACTTCGTCCATTGGCTCCATCGCTGGTGACCATCCAAAAGCCTGACCGCGACGAACGCATGCATAAAGCTTTTTCACTGATGACTAAGAAAACAGAGCAACCACCATCGAAAACAACGACGGGTAGCGATCAACTTGAACCACGCGATCCTGCCTATCGGAACTGGATCTTCACATTGCCAAACATAATTTGTATGTTTCGGTTAGCAGGCTCTTTCGTGCTGTTGGCGTTGGCCTGGTGGGGTTACCGGCAAGCCTTTGTGGGCCTATTCATCGCACTAACGCTTTCTGACTGGATTGATGGGCGACTGGCGCGTTGGCTTCATCAACGATCTGATTTTGGGGCGCGGTTGGACAGTTTTGCCGACGCGGCGCTGTATACGGCTTTGGTGTTTGGCGTGCTGCTGCTTTGCTGGATCGAACTTCAGGCGGAGTTGATCTGGATTGGAATTGCGATTGGCAGTTATGTGCTGACGACTGGAGCCGGATTGATAAAGTACGGCAAGGTACCGAGCTATCACACATTCGCTGCAAAGAAATCGCAGGGCATTGTATTGTTGGCGGGAATTCTACTCGTGTTGGGGATTTCCGTATGGCCGACTCGAATTGCCGCGCTGGCGGTCACGCTGACCAACATCGAAGCGACGCTGCTAACCCTAGTCCTGCCAACTTGGCAGGCGGATGTCTCATCTCTTTGGAAAGTACTCCACAAGATGAGCAGGTAGCCAGGAAATAGCGCGGCACTCAGGGGCGATGAATACTCAGCAACTGGTGAACTGGGCTCGAAGTTGCAAGTGCAACTAACGCTGCGCCCCAGATTTTTCTTTCAGTATCCGCTCGAGAAAATCAAAGACACGATCGCTGGCGAGTTCCATCGCCCCAAGGGCGCTTGCAATGCTCTGCTCGTTTGCGGAAACGTCGTCTAGGAGCGAAAGCACTTTGGCGGTAGCCTCGTGTACTTCGGCATGAGGGCGTGCCAGCCCAGCGAATGAAGGAGTTGCGGCAAACAGGCGCTGTCCGTCACCTTGCTCGTACCATTTACCCAAGCGGCAATTGTGGGAATCAACATACTTCAGCTTGGGTTCGCCCTCGAGCACGCTCAAGTAGGTATTCACCTTCCATATGATGTGATCGAGCTTGGCTAGGCTCATGAAAACGCGATCGCTGGACGCGTTGACTTTACATTCCGCTACTTCAGCTTCGGCGGCAGCCTCTTGCATATTCAGGGAAAGCGACGCTACCGTGCTGTCGATTTCGTTACTCCTAGCCTCCATCAATCGCGTCTTCTCCGCCACGCAAGCCGCTTTCTCTAGAATCAAGTTGATGGACTCACCAATATTATCGACAGCTTCTCGGGACTGCCTGGACAGGACTTTGACTTCGTTGGCGACGACAGCGAAGTTTCTGCCTGCCTCGCCGGCGCAGCCCGCTTCGATTGTCGCGTTTAGGGCCAATAGATTCGTCTGCTCAGCAATCTTCTTGACCAAGTTTACGAAAGTTCGCATGCCCTCTAATTGCGCGTCGGATTCCTCGGCTAAGACACGCATTTCGGCCATCGACTGAGTAAAGCTAGCGGTACTTTCACGTATCGATTGGGCGTTGGTCGCTAGCACACGGCAGTCTTGTTCTACGCGTTGAAGAATTTTCGAGTTTTCATCGTTGAGTCCGACAGATTCTGCAAGATTCGCTTGGACTTTTGCGAGGCCTTCCCTGAGTAAGATATTTTCCTTACGTAGGATTTCGACAAGTTGTTCGTCCGGCGCTGTAGGTCGGTCTGGGGATGCAGCACGCATAGTTTAATTCTGGGGTTTTGAGTCAAATATATTTCAGGGAACAATACGCCATGAACAGGAATTAAATCGGCGAATCGCCTGAAGTCCGACAAGAAAAACCCGCACGGCAACCTGTTTAATCGTCACAACTGTTGCGAAAAATAGATTGGAGTAACTCTGGCGATTTCCAGAAATAAGAATGCCACAGAGAAAGAATGACTTCCGGTGCGACTAAAGGCTAACTTTTCCGAATTTCTCTTCCCAAAGAGATTGGAGGCTTTTTCGTAGTTGGTCGTGGAATGCGGGCGGCATCTCGTAGGGCTCGCCTGCTTGATACAAGGCAATCGGTTGGCGAATGTTGTCGACCACGACTTGGCATGGATTACAGTCGGCCAAGTGCTGCGCGTACTCCTCGCAGATGTCGGTCAACTGCGCACCGTCCACATATTCGTTCAGGGCTTGCAGAAGTTCATCGCAGTTCATTTTTGGTATCCTCGCAACATTTGCGTTAGACTATAGATCCAGCCAAGCAGTAAAGGTTACAAGAAATCAGGAATGGTCATGGTTTGGGGTTATCGCTTGCAGCGGATCGCCGAACTTCTTGGTCAATTGTTCGCGGAGTGCCAGCCGTGCCCGCAGTAACCGGACTTTGACGTTCGCTTCGGTCAATTCCATCGCTTCTGCCGTCTCTTTGACCGAGAGTCCTTGCACGTCTCGCAGGATAAAGACCAGACGATACTTGTCGTCCAACTCGGCTAGTGCCTTTTCAATTTCAGCTTGCACCTCTGTTTGCTGAGCGATTTCGTCTGCTGGCCTACTCCACGGAGCGATGAATTTGGGATGTGGAATGTCGCCATAACTATCTGTGGACGACATTTGGGACATCGAAACGACACTTAGCCCCCGCTGTTTGCGAAGAATCTTGAGAGCGTTATTGCTGGCAATCTTCAAAACCCATGTGGCGAGTGATGACTCTTCGCGAAAGTTGCCAATGTGTTCGATCAGCGCCAGAAAGGTTTGCTGCGTAGCATCTTCCGCATCCTGCGGTTGCTGCAAAATGCGCATGGCAAGTCCGTATACGCGCGGTTGCAAATTGGCAATCAATCGTTGAAACGCCTCGAAATCACCGGCTTTGGCGCGCTGCAGCAATTCAGTTTCTGTTTGTTCGTCTTCTACTAGCTGGCTTTCCATTGGCCATTCCGTGTTCCGTCTCGAGAGCGGGTCTTGCCGGGCCGAAGGCCGGGCCACTTTGGTGCTTTCACCGTTCGAATCGAATTATTATTGTAACCTTTCTGGGACTTATGGCTCTACCCTTGCGTCGGGCGAGAAATCCACTGTGTCACTAGGAGAACCGAAATGCTAAAACCCAATCTAGGTATCGTAGATCGCTTGATACGTATCGCGGCGGGGCTTGGGATGCTGGCCCTCGTTTTCGTTGGGCCCCAGACGCCGTGGGGCTATGTGGGAGTCGTTCCCCTCTTGACTGGGCTCATCGGCTTTTGTCCCGCATACTGCCCACTCGGGCTAAGCACCTGCCGTGTACCCAAGCACTGACCCGACCGGCACATTGCAAATTCAACGACTTTTTGCCGATTGAATTCAAGGAATTGGCACTCACTCAGCTAGAAAAGAAGAATTGGAATATGACTCGGAAAATCTCTGCAACGGAATTCAGGAATTTGGTCGCGTCTGGGCAACGCCTGGAGTTAATCGATGTGCGCACGCCAGTCGAGTTTCGAGAAGTCCGTGTTGAATTCGCACGCAACGAGCCACTGGATCGCCTAAATCCATCAGCCATCCAAACAGCACGTAACGAAAGCGCGCAAGAGCCTCTGTACGTCATCTGTCGCTCGGGTGCGCGCAGCAAGCAAGCCTGTGAGAAGTTGGCGGCGGCTGGTATCACTAATGTCGTCGATGTCGAAGGCGGTACCATGGCAGCTGTGGCTGCGGGATTGCCGGTCGTTCGAGGCAAGAAAGCAATTCCGCTCCATTGTCAGGTGCAGATGATCACCGGGTTTTTGGTCTTGTTGGGGGCCGTCCTATCCATGTTCAACGCGTATTGGATCGCACTACCGATAGCCATGGGCGCGGGGTTGTTATTCTCGGGAATGACCAATACATGCGTCATGGGAACAGGACTATCCCGTATGCCTTGGAACCAATGTAAAGACGAAACGTGCTCGGCTTGACGACTAGTTCTGCTTTGCCAAACCAAATTGGTACGTGATATGCTACTAAGTCCAATGGATTTTCCCAGCTCAAATCTCATACCTACCTAACCACGAATAGCGAGAGCCAATGATGACCAAGACCCGGACGATCGAAAACCTACAACGCGCGCTTTCAATGGAACTTACCGCAACGCACCAATATCAGCTTCACGCTTGCGTCCTAGATGACTGGGGCATGGGGCTATTGGCCACCAAAATGCGTGAAGAACTGCAGGAGGAACTTGGACACTCCGAGGGATTCTTGGTCCGTATCCTGTTTCTAAAAGGCGATCCTAAGCTGACTCTAGAGAAAACACCCGTGCGTGCAACTTCGCTCAAACAAATGTTTGAGACTGACCTAGCAGATGAAAAAGCGGCTATCGAGTTCTATACGACAGCCTCCATCCAAGCTGGCGAGGATCGAGACATTGGCTCGCGGCAGCTTTTTGAACGTATCGCCATTGATGAAGAGGGGCACGCGAATTGGCTGGAATTGCAATTAGACTTACTCCAACGCATGGGTGAACCGGCTTATATCGCCAAGCATATGACCGCGAATTCTGTTGAGTAGAACAACCGTACAGCGACTTCACGCGAGTAAACATCATCTGTCACTTGGAGACATCTTATGGGCCGTTCCGTCGTACTAATCACCGCCTTGATGTTTGGCTTGTCTGCCATGCAAACGCTGGCCCAAGATCAATCTGGACCAGGCCAAGGACGCGGGTTCCGTGGCGGTCGAGGACCTGGTACCAGACCGGGCCTACAAGTGAAAGATCAGGACTCGCCCACGTCTCGCGCTGCTAAGCATCCCGTTATCGCTAATTACGGAGGGGTCGTGCAATTGCCCGACGCGGCTCATCAGCCGCGTGCAGGAACTAGGTTGCTGGTGGATCTGACTGGTGCGGGTGATGCACGTCAACTCAACGCGGGTCTGGAAAAAGTAGCCAAGTACTTGAACATCTACGCAGGCGGTGGTGCCAAACCCGCAACGGTTCAAATCGCAGTAGTGTTCCATGGCGATGCCACGCTGAGCGTCCTAAAGCCAGTCGCTTACGCGGAAAAATTCAAGACGGATGGAAACCCCAACCTGCAATTACTTCAACAACTTCGAGAGTCTGGTGTCGAATTGTATGTGTGCGGCCAGTCGCTAATCTCCAAAGGTTACGAGCCCGAGGACGTGGCAGATTCTGTGCAAACCGCCGTATCGGCACTAACCGCAGTCGTGAATCTGCAAGCTGACGGTTACGCCTATTTGCCGATTGCCCAGGCAGCCCCAACGGCCACGCCACAGCCGCAAGAGACTGCTGAGCATGCGGCACCTTCGGAAGGCGACCATCATGGGCCAGGTCAAGGGCGAGGCATGGGACGAGGCATGGGACCTGGAGCGATGCCAGGCATGCAAGGTGATATGACGACCCTGCACGCGATGTTTGCCGATCGCGACAAGATCAAGCGGACCGTCAAGAACCTGCCTGACGGAGCTGAAGCGGTCACGGAATCCGATGACGAGGCGATTGCAAATTTGCTCAAAGAGCATGTGCCCGCCATGGAAGCGCGGGTACTCGACAATAACCCGCTACCGCCAATGACGTTTCATCCTATTTTTGTCGAGCTGATCAAACACGCGGACGATTACACGCTGACCTACGAAGAAACGGATCAGGGAATAAAGGTCACCTATCAATCCGATGATCCGTTCGTGGTAATGCTCGTTCAAGAACACGCGAAACTAGTTAGTCGATTCATTAAGAATGGCATGGAGGAGATTCACGCTCCTTATACCTTGCCGAAAGCCTCCAAGGTGAAGGGTAAGGAGTAAGCTCTGCACGCTACCGGTCAAATGATGTTTGTGATCAAGCGACTGCTGAAGCCAGTCTTGGTCCTCATGGCGTTCATAGCGGGCATCTACTGGTGGCGGTTTGCGCCTGTCGCTGTCGAAGAGCATGCAGTGGTCGCTGCAAGAATGACTGCTGAAGTCCTGGGCACCGGTACACTCGAAGCACGCGTGGCCGCCACATTGAGTCCGAAGATCGCTGGACGCATCGCGGAGTTGATGGCCGACCAGGGCGATCAAGTTGCCAAAGGCGAACTGTTGGTACGACTAGATGGCGAAGAATTGCGGCAGCAACTTGCTATCGCTCAAGCCAATGTCGAAGCAGCGACGGCCGCCATCGAACGACTGAACGCAGACAAAGAGCGTGCACAGGCCGTGTTCCAACAGACGCAAAAGACCTATGAACGCGCCGCGTCTTTACAACAGCAGAACGCGATCAGTCGCGAGGAAGTCGACAAAGCCAGCGAAGGACTGGCTGTTGCCCAGTCGGGTGTTGCCCGAGCCGAAGCGGCAATTGTTGAGGGACGAATGCAGCTCATGGCTGCCCAGAAGACCGCGCAATATCATGAAGCTCGGATGATGGATACGGAAATTCGTGCGGCCTTCGACGGTCTCATCGTTCGCCGCAATCGCGAGCCTGGCGATGTCGCTGTGCCCGGGAGTTCCGTGCTGACTTTGATCTCCACTGACGAGTTGTGGGTTAGCGCATGGGTCGACGAAACGGAAATGTCAAAATTACACAGTGGCCAAGAGGCACGCGTCGTATTTCGATCCGAGCCGGAACGAACGTTTGCAGGGCGAGTTGCCCGCCTGGGAAGAGAAGCCGATCGTGAAACGAGGGAGTTCATTGTCGACATTCATGTCTTAGAACTGCCAACCAACTGGGCTGTGGGACAACGTGCGGATGCATTTATCCAGGTCGCCGACGTGGAAGTAGCCGTGCAATTGCCCGCCAAATTCATTGAACGGCGAGACGGTGTGGAAGGCGTTTTTCTCCTGAGCTCCGAACTGGCCGTGTGGCGTCCAATCCAAATAGGCCTTCGCCAGCGAGATGTCGTCCAAGTTCTCGATGGATTGACGGCAAATGACGTAGTTATTAGGCCCATCAACTCCAGTACGCCTTTGCGGCCCAATCAACGAGTCGCCAGACCATGAATTTGGCGCTAAAAGACATCCGACACAACTTGGGACGCTTTGTCCTCACCGCCGTAGGCATCGGCATGTTGTTGATGGTAGTCATGGGCATGGGCGGCATCTACCGAGGCGTTGTCGAAGATGCAACACTCCTGATCGATCGAGTCGGCTCAGACTTGTGGATTGTGCAACGCAATACTCGCGGACCGTTTGCTGAATTGTCGCGTGTGCCACCTAACTTGGTATTCCGCGCCACCGCGGTTCCGGGCGTGGAAGCGGCACGCGAATTCGTCTACCACACAATACAACGACAGCGCGATGGAAAACCGATACGCATCTCCGTGTTGGGCTTGAGTTGGCCGACAGACAAAGGGCAGTGGATTCCTCTCATCGCGGGACGAGCACTGGAGCAGGCCCACTTCGAAATGGTCGTGGACCAATCCCTTGGCCTGGAGGTCAACGATCAGATCACGCTTGGCAAAGAAAACTACACTGTGGTCGGAATCACCAGGAATATGATCAGTTCCAGTGGCGATGGTATAGCATTCTTTTCACTGTCCGATGCCCAAGCGATACAATTCGACACGTCTGGTGAAGCGATACGATTGGAGCGAGCAGCTCGCGAGGCGCGTGGCCGAGATTTTGAGCTAGCCAACCAACTGCCGACGCTGCTCGACAATGCTTCGCGACCAAGCATACAACTGCCCGCAATCGCCAGACCCCAAATCAGCGCGGTGATGGTAACTCTTTCACCGGCGGCCGATGCTGCGAAAGTTGTGGAAACGATCTCTGGTTGGAGCGACGTAACGGTTTATACTCGAGATGGTCAGCGAGAATTGTTGCTGAAAGGAAGCGTTGAAAAAGTACGCCGTCAAATCGGTTTATTCCGTGTCTTGCTGACTGTGATTGCAGCCATCATCATGGCTTTGATATTGTATACATTGACACTCGATAAGATTCATTCGATAGCTTTGCTAAAGCTCATCGGTGCGCCGAATACAGTGATTTTGGGCCTCATACTGCAACAAGCCTTAATCCTGGGAATCGTGGGATACGGCATTGCTTACCTGGCGGGACGACAGCTTTTCCCGCTATTCCCACGCCGTGTCATCTTGGCCGAAAGCGACTTGATGCAACTGGCCGCCATGGTGCTCGCCATTTCGGTCGGGTCCAGTGTGCTTGGAATCTGGAAAGCGTTGCAGGTCTCTCCCAATGAGGCGATCGCATGACGGTAACAAGCACAACCAACACGGATTTCGCGATCGTAGCAGAGGGCCTCACCAAGGTTTATGGAAGTGGCAATACCGAAGTCCTCGCGATGAAAGACGCTTCCATCCATGTCGCCCGCGGGGAAGTCGTCGCGCTGCTTGGCCCAAGCGGGAGTGGCAAGTCGACGTTCCTTACCGCTGTTGGCTTAATCAATCCACCAACCTCGGGACGCATAACGATCAGCAATCAACTCGTTCTTGACGGTGAGCGAGCTCTTACAAACCTGCGCGAGTTTCGCCGATGTCATATTGGTTTTGTGTTTCAGAAATCCAACTTAATTCCCTTTTTGACAGCTTGCGAAAACGTGCAGGTAGCCATGCAGCTCAACGGCAGCACGTCCAGCGCATCGCGCAAGCGTACCCAAGAGCTACTCGATTACTTGGGTGTCGGCGATCGTGGAAATAGCTTGCCGTCAATGCTGTCTGGTGGCCAGCAACAACGTGTGGCAGTCGCTCGAGCGCTGGCCAACCGCCCCAGCGTTATTCTGGCAGACGAACCGACCGCCGCTCTAGATAGTCACCGAGGTCGTCAAGTCATGGAGCTATTTGCGAAGGTTGCCCACGAACAACAAGCCGCCGTGATTGTCGTCACGCACGACCATCGTTCTCTGGATGTCTTTGATACTCAATATGAGATGGAAGACGGTCTATTAAGTCTCGTTGCAACTACAAATACCGCAACATCGTAGGCAGCCAGCGATGGTGGCAGCCCGCGCTTCATTGCAACTTGACGAGTAAGTACCGTGTGTACTAGGGGCTAGCACAAGGGGCAACCCAACTAAGCGACCAATTCGACCAACCCTGACGGTGGCTTTGACGCAGATTGTTGCTAAAGTTTAGCGTGTTCCCCCTTCCGAGCCAATGGAATCAATTATGAGACTTCAGACTCTGCAGCGCACGGGCAATCCACTTGCTTCACCCGTTGAGCAGTTGCATATCCTGCAGAATAGCCAGCGTAGTCAAATTATACCGTTTAGCGAGACGCTCGCCGAGCAAGGTTTTTGGCCGTTATCCCGCCAACAGCTAACCACCCTGCAAATCAACGTTGGTAAAGTCTGCAACCAGACGTGTACGCATTGCCATGTCGATGCTGGGCCTGATCGACGTGAGACGATGACTTACGAAACCGCCAAGCAAGTGATCGATTTTCTCGCAAGCTCGAAAGTCAAAACACTCGACATTACCGGTGGCGCTCCGGAGATGAATCCGCAGTTCCGCATGTTGGTCCAGGAAGCGCGAAAGCTCGGCAAGCAAGTCATCGATCGTTGCAATCTCACGATTCTACTGGCTAACGGATTTACGGACCTACCAGAGTTTTTGGCCAAACATCAAGTCCGCGTCGTCGCATCACTTCCATGCTATCTGGAAGAAAATTGCGATTCCCAGCGGGGAAGTGGCGTATTCTTAAAATCGATCGAAGCGATTCGCAGGTTGAACTCGCTTGGATATGCACAACCAAATTCGAATCTACAGCTTGATCTCGTTTACAACCCAACTGGCCTAGGCCTTCCGCCGGAACAACAACAGCTGGAGGTTTCGTACAAGTCGGAACTCGATATGCGATACAGCATCCAGTTCAACAACCTACTGACCATCACGAACATGCCGGTTAGTCGCTTCTTGGATGACCTCCTTCGTCGAGGAAAATACGACGAGTATGTAGGAAAGCTGATCCAGAATTTCAATCCGGGCACGATTGACAATCTAATGTGTCGCTCGCTTCTCTCGGTGGACTGGAACGGCTACATCTACGATTGCGATTTCAACCAGATGCTCGACTTAGCCATTGCTGAGAACGACAGCCGAGTGCACATTTCGCAGTTGACCGATGACCTACTTTCTAACCGAGCCATTCGAACTGCCAACCATTGTTACGGCTGCACAGCAGGCTGTGGCTCGAGTTGCGGTGGCAGCCTTGTTAGCTGAATCTAAGATGTTCGGATTGGTTTTGATCGCGTCGTCGGTATACCCAAACATT
>JAWKTR010000022.1:0-122098 GCA_041398985.1 Pirellulaceae bacterium | reverse complement strand
TACGACCGACCAGATGGCCTCGAACGCGATCCTAACGTAAGCAACAAAACGAAGAAGGCGAAGACGAATGACCGAGTCGGTGGTGGCATCACCGACAACGCCCCGTTGCGCAGCGGCAAGGGCAGTCTGTACGAAGGCGGAACGCGTGATCCGTTCATCATACGCTGGCCGGGTGTGACCCAATCAGCTTCTTCATGCAACGTTCCATCGATTCACGTGGATGTCTATCCAACATTGCTCGAAATCGCGGGAGCACCGCAGCCCCAGCAAGTCCTCGACGGCGAAAGCCTGGTAAAACTGTTCCGCGATCCGGAAGCCAAGCTGCAACGCGACGCAATCTTCCAACACTTCCCAGGCTATCTTGGATCGGGCCCCGGACTGTGGCGCACAACGCCCGTCAGCCTCATTCAATCCGGTGATTGGAAGTTGATGGAGTTCTTCGAAGACGGGCGACTAGAACTCTACAATCTAGCCAACGACATCGGCGAGGCAAATAATCTCGTGAATGAAAATCCCAGCAAAGCCAAAGAGCTCCACGATCGTTTGGTTGCTTGGCGAGCCGAAGTCAAGGCTCCTATGCCAACCAAAAACGAAGGAGCGGCTGCTCGACCTCGGGCGAAAGGAAAGAGTAACCAGTAAGCAGTAAGCAGTTGCATATTCAATCAACAGGCGGCTGACATATTCCGCTAATTCGGCAACCGATTGGCACATCAACGCGTTTGAAGTGACGGACGTGATCGCCCGTTTTGTTCTGGCTGGGCGGAAGATTCAGTCTTCATTTGACCGCCCAAGTCAGCCGCCTGTGACATCATTGTTTCTGCAAATGAAATCGTGCTCGCCTGCATCCATCGCAACACACTACTGATGACCAGTTCTTTCAAATATGCAAACGAAAAGCCTTCGCATGCGTGCGAGATCCTCGTTAGGTCACCGTCGGACCAACCCGTTTCGTTGGCAAGCTGTGCTTGCCAACTCATCAAATATTCTAATCGTTCGCTGTAAGTCGGTAGATTGAAATGGTACTTCCGATCAAAACGGCTGGGCCGATCGATGATCGCGGGGTCAATGCGTTCCGGATGATTTGTGGTGGCCAGCACAATCAGGCCATGGTTCTGCTCAAAACCATCGAGCTGATTAAGAAAGAATGAACGGTTTTCATCATTGACGAGCGAGTCTAGATCTTCGAGCACCAGTACACAGGGGCGCAACCCGCGTGCTCGCTCGAAGACCTGCTTCCACATTTGTTCAGGCGTGTAGTATTGATGACTTAGACTTTGTACATACAAACTGGACACCGCCAACTCTTTGACCAAAGCTCGCACACAGTGCGTCTTGCCGTTGCCTGGAGGACCAATTAACAACGCTCCTCGACGCCATGAAATACCCAGACGCTGGTATCGGTCTTCGGACTGAAGGAAGCTGGTAAAGTCATCTCGAATAGTTGTCTTTAATTCGTCTGCCAGAATAAGATCATCAAACGATGTGGATTGCGTGGCGTTGTAAATGGCCTCGCTGCGTTTCCACCGCCCGTCTGAAAAAACAAGGATGGCATTTCCAGGTTCATGCGTCTTGCGCGCAACGTCTAAGATAAATGCCTCGGCCACCTCGACCGAGTCGGCAATTACCCAGTTTCGTTGGTCGCCACCACATCCGCTTTCCCATTGAAGATAAACTACCACGAGTGACTCTTTATTCCATCGTATCGACCAAGTGACTTGATCGTACGACGTACAGAGCTGATCAAAATCTTCGCCACCCCAATAGCGATACGAACCAGGCCGCGGAGTCTCGTTGGCGATTAGCTCACACAGTCCCATGCGCGCATATTGTTCTAGCGCGAGATCCCGGCATGACACCACGGCGTGTTCTCCTGCTTGGCCAATGATGATTTCTTCGGCCCGCAACCCAACAACTGCGGGATTGTCCGCCAAGGCGTCAACAAAGAGATTGGAGTCCATTGGTTGTTGTAGCATTTGCTGCCGTGTGGTCAGAGGATGGCATTGAGTGTTCTTAGGCACCACGGAGACACAGCCGGACGTCCTGTGGTTCACTTGGTAAGAATACTTTGCTAAATCTGTCAAACACTCTAACATGAGAGAGAGAAAGTGAGATGGCGAACAGCCATCGATGGCTGACCGCATAAATGAATCTTTTAAGACTTGGACAAAACCATGAACGTGCGAATTGCCCTAGCGAATGTTCGGGTCGGCAAGGACAGCAAGGAATCGCTCGATATTGCTTTGGAGACCATCGCTCAAGCCGGCAGTTTGGAAGCAGCGATCGTGTGTTTCCCGGAGAGCTTTGTACCCGGTTACAGGATTGGAAATACGCGCGTCGAGTGCGACATAAATTTCTTGGAGCGCGCATGGTCTGCCGTTGATCAAGCGGCACGCAAGGCGAGGATCGCGGTAATTCTTGGAACGGAACGACAAGATGGTGACCGGCGGGTAATTAGCGCGCGAGTGACCAATTCCGACGGAGAATTGCTTGGGTTTCAAGACAAAGTACAACTCGACCCTTCCGAGGAGGGCGTCTATTCGCCCGGTTCTGAACGTCGCGTTTTTCAGTGCGGTGATATGACATTCGGAATTGTTATCTGCCATGAGGGTTGGCGATACCCTGAGACCGTTCGCAGTGCTGCCCGAAGTGGTGCTCAAATTGTCTTTCATCCCCATACCGAATTGGTTGAAGGCGCGGGGGTACAACCAAGCGGATTTGCAGATCCACTCAATAGTTTTCATGAGAAAGCCGCTTTATGCCGCGCGGCCGAAAATACATGCTACTTTGCAACTGTCAACAACGCGATTCACGGTGCTTCGACTACGTCAGCGGTTGTCAGTCCCGATGGAACGCTGCTAGCGCACCATCCCTATGGCCAGCATGGCTTGCTGGTTAGCGACATCGATCTCTCCAAGGCCACGGGCTTTCTTGCGCATCGGTTGAAATCCGCTTCCTCCCTCCACATTGCAAATTGATGTCGACCTCGGCTGTCTATTGGCCACGGTCACTTCAGCCGTAATTCCTCACTTGCTTGCCGCTCAATCCAATATTTCAGCGCATTTAGCTCCATCGGTCTTCCCGAGAAAAGTTGCTCAGGATACTTAATATAGGGCTGCATACTCGCACGGATATAACGCTCGGTGTAGCTGTTCAACGCCCAGCCTGCCGAGTATTGAAGTCGTAGGTTGCGGTCCGTGTTCACGACGGCATCCGACAACCATTCGGCTAACTCGGGCTTACTACCTCCGTAGTTCTTAGCCAATGCGAGGACATCGTTCAAACCAACTTCGGCTAAAGACTCGTACACCCGCGCGTGATCGTCGCGCGCAAGTCGGCTTGCGATAGCGTCAAGGTCAAAGTGAGTTACCCCCGCTTGGCCTAGCATCACCAAGTCATAACCACCATCGACGTCATCGTTAGCCCAAATTGTACCCTCCGGAAACGACTCAAAGAAAGTGGCCACCTCGCTCTTCACTGCATCCAAACTCGACTCATACAACGGAACCCACTGGGTCGCAATTCCACCGGGTTTGAGATGCTCGCGACACAGATCAAAATACTCCTTGGAGTACAACGCAGCGGCGCCTTTGACCCATGGATGAATGGGATCAGAAGTGATGATGTCGAATTTCTCGTCTGTCGTGAGCATAAAGTGACGAGCATCATCCAACACAATTTCGAGACGAGGATCGCTGATTATCGAGTGATTGTACGAAGCAAAGTATTCACCGGCCGCTTGCGGAATCAGTGGTTCAATTTCACAAATCACGATGCGTTCGATCGATGGATGAACAACAAAGGATCCAGCCGTTACGCCCGCACCACAGCCGACAATCAAGACACTCTTAGGTTCCTCGCACATCAGTGCCGGCAGGTGCCCGAGCAAGCGTTGCAATCGCATGTCCTGCGGTTCGCTCGACGCAACCACTTTGCCACTGACGTGAAAATTGCGAATTCCACCAGCCATTTCGGAAACGGCTATTGAGGCACTGAGACCATCGCCCGCATACAAGAAATCTGGCAAGTCACTCGTCCAAGTGATCAAGAACCGACCATAAGCCGCCAAGCCAACTGGTGGCTTGGGTATTGAGATCGCAGTTACGACCAATCCGCAGGCCGCAAGCCCCAGCCCGAGTCGGCTCGCAAGATGACCCTTAGCGCACGTCAAAAAGACTAGGCACCCTGCAGAAAGCAACAAGGAGGCGAGCAGTAGCTGGTGCGTATGTTGGATGCCAATCATCGGAATCGCAAACCAACTCGTACCAATCGCTCCCCCGATGGCACCCAGCGTGTTCGCCGCGTAGACGCCTGCTACCAATTTCGCCGGATCTTGATGGTTAGCCGCAGCCGAAAGCGCTAATGGAAAACTGCATCCCCAGAACAGCGCAGCCGGAAACACCGCCCAAGCCACGCGGACAATGTCTAACTGAAAAGTATGCCAGGGACTTTGCGACAATGAGGCGTCGATGGGCCAATAAGGCAATGAGTGGGCCATCATCCAGGCCGCCCAAGCGACGCCAAACGCGGCCCCCAGCTGACACGTGGCAAATGCTAGCGCGGGTTGTGTACTGCGTCGCGCCCATCCAGCGCCAACGCTACTACCGATTCCAAGGGCGACCAAAAACACGGCCAGAATTAATGAGAACGTATACACGGACGCGCCCAGCAATAGCGACAATTCGCGTGTCCACACAACCTCTGCCCCCAGCGCGGCGAATCCGGAAAGTGCGATCGCGACATACACGGAGCACTTGCCAAGAGTCATCGATCGCGACGAAAGCAGATCTTGCTTATCCCCATGCCATCCACTGCGATCGTAGGCAAGCCAATGACTGGCGATCAATCCGATAGCGGCGACGGTGACGTTGATTGCAACCGCCGCGTAGGTTGCGACGACCATATCATATAGTCGCAGCAAATAGAACGAGGCGGCAAGACAACCGATCACGGCCCCGATGATGTTGGCTGTGCAAAACAGTCCGGTTTGATAAGCACCTTGACGATTGCTTTCGAACCACCGCGAAATCGCAGGTAACGTGGCCCCCATCAAGACCGTTGGTGGCAAAAGACACATGCCAGCGACGCCAGCTCGCAACCATACATTGGCTTGACTATAGCCTGCCAAGATTTGCCCATTCGAGCCGGCATTCCCGTGGGCGAACATGCCCACATACAAAGCTTCGATGCTTGGCAGGAAAAAAAGAATGGCGATGGCCATCAAGCCGATAAGCAGTTCCAGCGCCGCATAGACTTTTAATGGATGCCAACGCCTCGGTACCAGAAAGGGAAAGGCGATACTGCCCAGGCACATGCCGCCCATAAAGGTCGCCAGCAAGACGCCGAGCGAGACCGCCGAGGCCCCCACGACCAACTGCAGTGACTGAAACCAGACGATTTCATAGATTAGGGCTGCACAGCCACTTCCAACAAACAGCGGCAGGAGCCAAGCTTGTTGCCCCTGACTCTGCCCCAGCCCCTGACTCGACGGACTCTCCGCAGCTCGTACATTGACCATATATCACTTTATGGTGGTGAGATGAGAATGCCGAACTCCCCCATTAGCAATGAGAGCGAGCTGTGGCCAATCGATCTTAAACACTCCCCAGAATACGAAGTTTCGCGACGGCGAATGGTGTCGGTTAACATATACTCACCCCAATTCGCAAGTTCTCAGCCCAAGGCGGCCAGATTGCTCGGCTTTGCCAAATAAGAGTCTGAACAATAGGTGAGAAAGGGTCGGGAGTCTTTTCAGCAGCACCCATTTCCCATGCGATACCGCTGGTAGGAACAAGTGGTTGTTAGTGGGGTGGACAATTTTGGGCTGAAAAGATTCCCGACCCTGTCACAAGCCGGTACATCGTGAACGGTTACACACAATGGCAACTCCCTATAAACTCCAGCACCCAAACGTCCTAACGCCACTAAGGCCTATCATGATGATACGTACAGTTCTGCTTGCCATTGCGTTTGCAGGTGCAACGCTCCACCCCCTGGACGCTCAGGAACATGACACGCCACACTTGCATCGTGGCGAAATAGGTTTGTCTACCGACAACATCGAATGTTTCCGCATTACTACACCAACCGCGACGTACTACTTGGATAAGGTTGGAGCGGGGCTGTCGAGTATGCTTGACCGTGACGGAAACGATTGGCTTAGCTTTGACCCCAAGTCCGGGAGTGGCGCGGCGGGCGAATACCGCGGCTTTCCAAACGCGGTCTATAAAGAAGCGGGTAACTACTTTCATGCCCAGAATGCAAACACTGATCCTTGCGTGACCAAGATTGAGGAGTCGACACCCGATCATGTCATCATTTCCGCGAGCTCCGAAAACGGACTGTGGGCCGCGCAATACAAATTCACATCGACATCATGTACCTTTACGATGACGAAGATGCCTCCGAATCATCATTACTGGGTACTATACGAAGGTACGCCAGGAGGCTCCTATGACGATTCCGACTGGTGGATGACGGCCGCAGAAAACACACAGCATCCACTGACCGAGAACTTCGATGGTGATTTGGTTGGTGGGACCGCGACTGGCGAGTGGATCGCATTCGGAGACAAGGCACTGTCGCGCATGCTGGTGCTCTGTCATGCCGAAGATGACGCACATCCCGATCAGTTCTACCAGATGGAAAAGAAGATGACCGTGTTTGGCTTTGGTCGAGCTGGGATGAAAAAGTACTTGAGCTCGGTGCCCCAGAGCTTCTCCATCGGCTTGGTTGAATCGACGGAACCAGCCGCTGCCGTCCAATTTGCAGCCAGTCTTCATCCACGAACGGAGGAGCCACAGTCGGAAGACAGCTCTGCTGTTGAGCAATATGCTTTGACACACACAGGCGACGCAGACACGGGTGCCAGGCTCTTTCGTGATCTCCGCACTGGCTGTTCAACCTGCCACCAGATAGGACAAGAAGGAGGGAAGGTCGGACCGGACCTGTCCAGCATTGGTGGCAAATTGGATCGCCCGCATTTGATCGATGCGTTACTTCACCCGTCACGGCAAATCGGCTACGGATACGAAACGACCCAGGTGCTTACCGTCGACGGAAAAGTGATCCATGGAATCGCGAAGGAATCCGATGACAAACACATCACACTTCTTGACGCAGAAGATAAACGGATCCGTATCGCAAAAGCAGATATCGAAGCATCGCGAATTTCCAAGACTT
The DNA here is from genome assembly GCA_041398985.1 of Pirellulaceae bacterium. Lineage (GTDB taxonomy): Bacteria > Planctomycetota > Planctomycetia > Pirellulales > Pirellulaceae > Aureliella. The sequence goes on along the minus strand of JAWKTR010000022.1, from coordinate 114,919 downwards.
CGATCATGCCCACGGGGCTGGAGAAGCTTCTAAGCGAGCAAGAATTTACCGACTTGATCACTTACCTCGAATCGCTTGGTCCGGGCAATGGCAAGTTCGGTAATGGAGTTACTGGTCCTGTGCAGATCGCGGATGGCTTCCAATTGACCACGATCGCAACAGGCCTGTCTGGAGCCGTCGCCATGGAGATCGCACCCGATGGACGCATATTCATTTGTGAACAAGGGGGAACTCTGCGGGTGGTCAAGGATGGCCAACTGCTAGAGCAACCATTCGTGACGATCCCCGTCGAAATGAACTGGGAACGTGGCCTGATCGGCGTCACGGTAGCCCCCGGCTTCCCGGCTGACCCACACGTGTACGTCGTTTATGTGAGTGACCAACCGTTTACACATCATCGCATCAGTCGCTTTCGCGCAGATGGCGATACTGCGGTCGCCGAAAGTGAGGAGATTCTGTTTCGGGGAGATGACCAAAGCCAGTTTGGCGGCAATGTTCCCGCCGGTCATCAAGGGGGCGGCATCCATTTCGGACCTGACGGCAAACTCTACATCGGGCTCGGCGAACAGACCGCAGGCGCGCTGTCGCAGCGCATGAATGCATTGCAAGGAAAAATCCTGCGGCTCAATGCCGATGGTTCCATTCCCCAGGACAACCCATTCCTCGGTGAAACAAACGGCAAGTACCAAGCCATTTGGGCAAAGGGTTGCCGTAATCCATTTACGTTTGCCTTTAGCCAGAGTGGCGATATGTTGATCAACGACGTTGGTGGAAATTCCGAAGAGATAAACCGAGGCTTCGCCGGTGCCAATTATGGTTGGCCTGGAGTAGAACACGGCCCGACTAACAAGGCGGGCATCACCGGGCCCATCCACTTCTATCCGCAAAGTTCCCTTAATGGTGGAGACTTTTGCTCGGTGTCGAGTTCATGGCCGCAACTCTACAGGGGCAAATACTTTTTCGCAGACTTTGTGCAGGGCTGGGTAAAGTATCTGGACCCGCAAGATCCGATCAAGGCGCATCCTTTCCTGTCCGGCATTCGACGCCCCGTTGATCTTCGATTCGCCCCTGACGGCAGCTTGTACGTTCTGTTACGCAACGCTTGGGTAGTCGATGGCAAATTTGTGGGCGGAACTGGTGCATTGGTGAAAATCTCGAAACAGTAGCGCGTGGTTTGTCTCATGCGCCGGAATCGCCGAAAGCCTCTCGAAAGAACAACTACCCCATGACGGTTCGTCATTAAGCAGTAACGGCGACCTGCGCTGAAAGCCAGGTGTTGTCAGTTTGACTTCAAAATTGGTTGAATTTAGCTGCGGTCGGTGGAAAACACTTCGGCCTATCAATACAATTCCCTCCGGGTAGAAGTTGATGCAACCGCTGTTTTGGAGACATGCCCGCAGTTCACAGAGGTGAGTCCCGACCACCCGATCATTGCGACTAAACTCAATAGAGCTTGGGCAGATCACCGTTTTGCCTACGTGCGAAGCAACATTCGGCAATTCCTTCCGGGCGAGCGTTTCCGCCGGGAGGTCGCAATTTGCGGAGGTTCGGAAGATCATCTGGAAATCCGAGCAATAACTGCAGCAGTTCCGGTTCGTTAGACATTGCTAACTTACAGACCTCAATCCACATCCTCCGCCACGCGATCATGCGAGGTGAATTGAGATCGAGAACGCATATCATGCGTTCGGTTGCGGTATCCGCTGTTAGAAGGCTGCCATCATCAAGTACGTCTACCTTTTCGCCAACTAAAGTTGCCATCGGATCATCAATGGTCTGTGCACGTTTGACTCCGTTGCAACGGCTACACGCGTAGTAAAGGTTTTGATAGTCCAATGATTGATCTGGGCTCAGGCTTCGTGGTTGCAGATGGTCTAAGTCATACTCGTGGTCAACCTGGCTCCACCGCTCGCGCCTCAAGCAATAGACGCAACGAAAATAAAACTCATCACGAATCCACGGCCGATATTTTCCGTAGGTCGCATATCCTGCTGGTCCGTGGCGACGCTTGTTTCGCGATTCAGGATAATGAAAAATCAACTCCGATTGCCTGATTCTCTTTCGGTGTCAATCAACTTTTCTCGTAGAGCACGGATACCCGCGAGCGGGACGAGCTCCTCAGTATCGTACTTGGCTCGCAGTTGCTCGGTGAGTTGGGCAAGTTCGAGCTCCTCAGCAGGCAGTAGCTTGGATTCGATGGACTTGTCAATTAGTTCAACTCTACGTCTATTCCTCTCGTTTGTCCAAGGTCCCGTTTCAACAGGGACCAACCTACGAGACTGAGATTTTAGCAACTGAACAAGTTCATCCTTCGACGCACCAGAATCCGCAAGAGTGGTAACGAAAGCCAAAGTCATCGATTGGCGAAGTGATTCCTGGTCGTCATTCTGATCCTCTTGCGCGTGGATCGCTGTGAACTCAAGCCCGAGGTGCTTGAGAAACGTCTCGGACCATTCGGCACTTACATCGCTGGCCGAAGCATCAGTCACTTTTTCGTCATTCTTAAGCAGCGCGTCGTTGCTCATGAAGATCTTCGATCAGGGTTTGCTCATGCTGTGTGAGCAGATCGATTGCCTTAGGGAGTGCCTTGCGAAAGTGCTCAATCTCAATTCGTTCGGAGTCCTTGCCTATTTCCTGAGCCGCTTCACGAAGGGTCCTCGAGAATAAATACTGCCATTCGGTCGCCAAACGGAGTGCTTCAACAGCAATCCGCTGTGGTTTTTCGTCACCCATCACATCCTCCGTGAATCGTTTTCAGGGCTCCTAAAGCCGGCTCAAATGGTACTGACAACACAGGACTATCGCAACGTTGAACAGATGAATCAAGTAGGATTTGGGGAAATATGCAGACTAGGAAGCTCTGTTTTTTGGCGATCCACCGATCGTTCTACAGTGGGGCTAATATTTCCGCCAAACGGTCACCAGTCGTTCACACCGGATGGCGATGCGATTGGGGGATCTGTTCCAAGCTAGCAAAACTGTCTCCAAAATAGACCGACGCGCCGTAAGTCGAGGGTCTTAATGCCTCGGTTGGACAATCCGCGGTTTCCAAAGTCATGCGGAACCTACTCGCGGTGACGTCGACCGTGGGACTTGCGCTAGCAATTTGACCGCGACATCTCTTGCCCTTTCGAATCGACGCTTCGCAACCAAGGAGGGCGTGGCACGTGTCGTCATGTGCATATGACGCTCCCAGACGGTCGAGCAGGTTCACGAAACCCGCCATAATTGCAGTTTGACGGTCGGTATGGCATATTTAACGAATCCATTTCCATTAGATTTCCCCTGACAACATCGAGCTCCCGTATGCCAACAGCAAGAGAGACCATGGTGGATATTATTGCTCGGCAGCCGGACGACAGCACCTACGAGGAGTTGCTTCGCCAACTCGCTTATGACCGAATGGTCCAGCGCGGCTTGGAAGACTCAAAGGCTGGACGAACATGGATAATGAGGTAAAACGGAAGATCGACGCGTGGCAGAAATAGTCTGGACTCCAGAAGCATCTCGGTGCCTCGATGAAATTTACGAGTACATTGCTTCGCAGAGTGCGGCATCAGCCCATAAGGTTGTGTGCGGAATTTATGAGAAAATTCAGATTTTGAGGCAACACTTGCAGATCGGTCAGAGGTACGAGCGTATTGCTGATCGTGAAGTGTGGGAAATCCTCTACGGGCACTAGCGCATAGCCTACCTCGTTGCCAATGAGCAACGGATTGAGGTTCTAGAAATCTTCCAGTCAGGTGCAAGCCAAGCTTGCAGAATCGCATGAGCGGCCCATTGCCCACCGATGGACATTATGAATTCAAGCAGTGACCGTAACCTCCTGATTGCGCTTCTTGCCCTGCAATCCAACTTCATTTCACAGGACCAATTGCTGGCTGCTTTTCGGGTTTGGGGAAAGCAAAAGCAACAGAGCATCGGCGATATCTTGTGTGCCCAGCATGCCCTCGATCAAGAAACGCACGATTTACTCCTGGCTCTCGCCGCAAAGCACATCGAGCTACACAACCATCAACCGGACTTGAGCCTCGCCGCTATCTCATCAGTGGGTGACGAACTGACTGAGGCGCTCAAACAGATTGAGGATTCCGATCTAAGCCAAAGCCTGACCTTGGTTCACCCAGCCCAGGCCAAAACTGTGGCGGAATCGAAGTTTCATTCGAAAGTCAACGATCCGGGTATCGGTTCACAGTCCAGCCGTTTTTCCATCGTTCGGCCTCATGCACGCGGCGGTTTAGGCGAAGTTTTTGTCGCCTTCGATCATGAACTCAACCGGCAAGTTGCGTTGAAGGAGATTCAAGGCCGCCACGCGTTTGACGAAGCGAGCCGCCAGCGTTTCATGCTTGAGGCGGAAATTACCGGAGGCCTCGAGCATCCCGGAATCGTCCCAGTTTATGGTTTGGGTACCTATGCAGATGGGAGGCCCTTCTATGCCATGCGATTCATCAAGGGAAACAGCCTGGCGGAGGCCGGTGAGCAATTCCACGCCGAGCATCCTAGCCCATCTTTGGGCGACTACCGAAGTAGCGACTTCCGGAAACTACTACGCCGGTTCGTCGATGTCTGCTTTTCCATCGAGTATGCGCATTCCCGCGGTGTCCTTCACCGTGACCTGAAACCGGGCAATATTATGTTGGGGAAATACGGGGAGACTTTAGTTGTCGACTGGGGCTTGGCCAAGACGAACGCAGGAAGTAACCGTTCCGCTGGTTCGCTTGACGAAGAAACGCTGCGCCCGTCTTCCGGTTCGGATTCGACGCAGACTCGAATGGGACAAGCGGTAGGAACTCCAGCCTACATGAGTCCCGAGGCCGCTGCGGGCCAGTTGGAAAAACTCGGACCTGCGGCCGATATCTATTGCCTTGGTGCGACGCTGTATTTCTTGATTGCGGGCAAGGCTCCATTTCATCGCCAGGGCGTCGACTCATTGGAGTCTGTGAAAAAGGGACAATTCCCGCCACCCCGGCAAGTCAATCGACTCATTCCAAAGTCTTTGGAAGCTATCTGCTTGCACGCCATGCAGCGGAACCCAGACCGACGATACGCGTCTGCGAAAGCACTCGCGGAAGACGTGGAATTATGGTTGGCGGATGAACCCATTTCCGTCTACAACGATCCGGTCTCAGTTCGCCTGGGGCGATTTGTGCGGCGCAATCGAGCTGCTGTGACCAGTGCCGGAATCTTCGGCATGCTTCTGTTGGCAGCCGCCATCATCTTCGCGACCATCGTTTCGCAAAAGAATCGTCAGCTCGCCGACGCGATCGAGACTTCGGAAAATAACTTCGCCCAAGCGGAGCAACAACGACGGCTTGCTGAAGTCAACTCCGAAACAGCCCGCGGGATCACCATGGATGTCGTTGAAATCGCTGAGCGACAGTTGTCCAGTTTCAGTGGTCAAGAGGGATTCCGTGAGCAGATGATGGATCGGGCCTACAGCCTACTGACCGGCATGAGAGCTCAGGAGCCGGAAGCAACGGATCTGGCTTGGGAACTCGCCAAAGTCAGTCGCTTATCCGGCAATGTGAAACTCAAGCTTCGAAAAATGGACGATGCGCGAAGTCGGTTGGAGCAATCGATCGAACTGCAGCAGGCGTTGAACCGCAGCGACCTAGCATCAAAAGATTATCTGTCGTCAACGCTCCGTGACCTAGCATCCTATGGCAAGGTCGTAGGCGATTTGCAACTTGCAACCGAGTCGTTTGAGAGTGCAAGTACGCTGCTGGACGAATTACTCCAGCTTGCTCCGGCAGATAAAGATTTGAAACGAACACTTGGATCCATTGAACTGGAACGTATCGGTCTCCACTTGGAACTGCTCGACAACCAGGCTGCCCTAGTATCCGCAGAACGCTGCGAGGCAATTTATCTTGAGATGGCCGAATTGCCTTCAGTGCGAGATCTAGACTACGTGGTTGCTCTGCTGGCTACAGGGCGGCGTGGCCAAGCTCTTTCCTTGCTAGGTCGAAATGACGAAGCGCGGCAAGCCTATGAGAGTGGAATTAGTCGCGGGCGTGAGTGGATCGAAAGGAGTGCGATGATCGACGTGCGATACGCGCTCGCAAGGTTGTTGCTTTACTTTGCTGCGGATCTCAGCGAGGCTGAGCAGGTTGCCGAAGATGCCCTTCCAATTATAGATGAAGCGATCGAGCGTTTCACAATTCTCGCTGAAACTCGCGGCGGAGTTACCTACAAGTACTATCATGCCTGTGCCCTTCGCACCAAAGCCGTGATTGAGCAGGCGGCGTCGCGTCTGGAGGATGCGGAGGTAAACATCGATTTGTCGATTCAGTCTCTCGAAGCAATCATTGCAGACGCGCCGAAAGCGAACTACCTTTCCGTGCTCGCGGAATGTCACGCCCTGAAGTCAAAACTGTACTCAGCCAAAGGAGACGGTGCCTCCGCCAAAGAGTTTTTGGCAAATGCCATCGAGCAACAGGAGCGCTGTTTGGAGTTAGGCCCGAATAGCTTATTAGAACGCAAGACGCTCGCGGAATACAGGAAACAACTCGAGAGCCTATAGAATTGGCACGCGAGAACGTTCGCCATTTCTGCTAAACTGCAAAGTCGCATCACCTCCTAGACCTTGAGTGATGAAGTCGATCTAGGGTCGGCGACCCAAGGACTTATTTTTCTCAGACCTGCAGAGCGCACTCAGTACACCGAACCGAGTGATTTTACTTTTTTTGATTTGGAGCTTGTTATGGAAGTCACTGGTATTGGTCCGTATATCAAACGCGGCACCATGAAGTTGTTTATTGCCGGCACTGGTTTCAGCGTTGGGGACACCGTAACTCTGGAGCTGACTACAGCCAGCGGTAGTACGACCACTCGAAGTGGAACGGTGATTGAACTAGCTTCTGGAGGTTGCATCGCGCGCATCGGCCCCAGGGTCGAAGACAAAGATATTACCGATGACGACTTGGTCGAGGTGACTGTCACGGTAACCAATGGCAGTGGCGAATCCGATTCCAGCTCCGAGCCAGGAATCGAAGAGTAAGGGCGGACAACATCACTGCATCACAGCGTTCCAATTGTCGCTGCCCCGCGTCGTTTTCATGGGGAACATAAATTGGTTTGTCTGCCGAAAAGCTACAGCGCGTCGCGGACTACCTACAACACGAAGCCGATGAAGGTGGGGTTGCCGCGATTAACAGCGTGTGGTGTTTGTCTCATGCACCGGAATCGCCGCAAGCCTCTCGAAAGAACGACTACCCCATGACGGTTCGTCCTGGGGCGCGAACGAAACCTGTCGAAAAGCGTGAAGCGTTATCAGGTTGAAGGCGCATTTTGCGGTCACCGCCTACGGTCGGTGGTTCGGGTAGCGGCCCCGAACGCTAATTCGAAGCTGCTTTCGGTCGATGCATCTTCAGCATCTGAGAAAAGCGAGAAACTCGCGTCGTTCTTTGAATCTCACTCGTGTTCACCGTTGGTACGAGTTCTAATCGGAGAGCTTTCGGACGGTTCGTCATCGCCGTCTTCCTATTAATCCTTGGACCGTTCATTCTCATTTATTGGTTCACGGCCTGAATGCTATGAGGGCGATTTCTACACTGGAAATACTCTCCACAGCGGAAGAAATTCCATTCCGACTGCTAGAGCGGAATTTCTCTGCTGATTGATTGCGTTCGGCCTACCTGTGCTTGATCAACTGCAAAATATGAGAAAATATCCCGACACTTGTGCTAGGTTCTGCTTCCCTTCGCAGCCTTATCAGTAGAGAGCCCCTTTGTGTGGATTATTCCTCGACATCCAGTCTGCTGAGAATCGACGATATGCCTGTTAGCCCACCTGAAACTCGAGCCAGTCTGATCCTGCGATTGCAGGATGGCGGCGATGTGGCTGCATGGGAAGAATTTGTTCGGATTTATTCACCGGCCATTCGTCGCTCCGCTTTGCATCAGGGATTTCAAGCAGTTGACGCCGATGACATTGTCCAGGAAGTGTTACTTTCGGTCGCTCGTTCCGTATCGGCATGGCTCCAGCGAAGGGATCGAGGGAGCTTTCGAGCATGGATGTTGCGGATCGCTCGGAACCGGGCGTTTGATCTCATTCATGCTCGTGCAACGCGCACACTGGGTAAGGATGGAGCTGAAGCTGAGCGGGCGTTGGGTGAACTGACGGCGAAGCCGGATCTGTCGTCAACACTTGACATGGAACACGAGCGGGCCGTTTTTCAGTGGGCTTCGGAGCAGGTACGAGAGGCAGTTGCTGATCACACATGGCAAGCATTCTGGCTGACAAGAGTCAAGGGACTTTCCGTGGACGAGGCGGCATCAACATTGAACTTGCGCGCGGGCAATATCTACTTTGCGCGCAGCCGTGTACTGGCTCGCATCAGAGAACTTGTTAGGCAATATGAGACGAAAGAATGATTCACCATCAACCTTTATGCAACGACGACCTGCTGTGCGAGATGTTGCGTTGTGATACCGACAGCCAGTGTGATTCTTCGTTGCTGGAACACGTCGAGACATGTTCGCGTTGCCAAGTACGTTTGGATGAGCTGGCTGCCGATGGCTTTGAATGGACTCGGGCGGTCGAGATTCTTTCGAGTAACGCTAACGCCGCAACGCACGAATTCGACGACCAGTCTTTGGGGGGCACGTCTATCTGGCCAGTCACTTGGACCGAATCGATGGCAAAAGAACTGCTTTCGCCGCCACAGCATCCGGAAATGCTTGGTCGAATCGGTCGATATGAAGTGGAACGACTGATCGGCAGCGGCGGGATGGGTGTCGTCTTCAGGGCTCACGATACAGAGCTGAACCGGCCGGTGGCGATCAAGTTGTTGGCTCCATATCTTGCAAGCAGCGGCTCGGCTCGCAAGCGATTTGCGAGGGAAGCTCGTGCAGCAGCCGGCGTCGTGGATGATCATGTGGTGCCGATTCACAACGTTGAAAGCGAAAACGAGCCGCCGTTTTTGGTCATGCAGTACGTCGCCGGTGGGTCGTTGCAGGAGAAGCTTGATCGTCACGGGCCGCTGGAAGTGGCTGAGGTTGTACGTATCGGATTGCAGGTCGCTAGAGGGTTGGCTGCCGCGCACGCTCAGGGTTTGATTCATCGTGACGTGAAGCCATCGAACATCTTATTAGATGAAGGTGTCGAGCGAGCCTTGTTGACCGACTTCGGTTTGGCTCGAACGGAAAGCGACGCTTGCTTGACTCGCAGCGGCTTCCAGCCCGGCACTCCGCATTACATGTCGCCCGAGCAAGTTCGGGGAGAAGCGATCGACGGACGCAGCGACTTGTTCGGTCTTGGATGCGTCCTGTACGCCACCTGCACCGGGCATCCGCCCTTCCGAGCTGAATCCAGCTACGCAGTTCTGCGACGCATCACCGACGATGAACCCCGAACCGTTCGCGAGGTCAATCCGAACATCCCCGAGTGGCTCGAAGCGTTGATAATGAAGCTACTCAGCAAGAATCGTGACGACCGATTTGAGTCCCCCGCCAAAGTCGCGGTGCTTCTCGAATCCTGCCTCGCGCACGTTCGGGAACCAGCGACCGCGCCGCTCCCCTGCGTAGTGGAAGAGTTCACGAATCCTTCCCCACCAATCCCAGTTGATCAAGGCACCACGTCTCACGGACTGGTGGCCTCGTCCACTACCTCGGAACGCATGCCGCCACTCAAGAAGCTTTTTATCGCTCTTGCCTTCGCGATACCGCTGCTACTGGCAGGGATCTTCATTACGCTCGAAACCAGCAAAGGAACGATCATCATCGAGAGCGAGGCCGACGATGTACCGATCACTATCAAAAAAGACGGCAAGGTCTACGAAAAGCTGACCGTCAATCAGGATGGCAAATCGCTCCGTGTCTATGCAGGTGACTACGAAGTCGCGATTGAATCTGAACTGGAACACTTGGCGGTTCGCAACGGCACGCTCACACTCACACGAGGGCAGGGCGCAATCGTGTCGATTCGGAATTTGGAAAATGGTGTTGCAACAAAAAAGCGATCACAGTTTCACCAGTCAATGCAGGGAAACTGGGTCTCGACGAAATGGTTCGAGCATGGAAAACGCCACCGAGATCAAACTTTCCGTGTCGATGGAAACACCTTCACGTTTTCACCCAACAATGGGCCTGAAAGTAGTGTTGACTATAGAATCATTGATGACGCAGGAACAGAAGCTGGCATCTATGCAATCGACTTCCAGCATCAAAATCGCGACGGAACGGCTGAGATTTCCCATGGAATCATTGATTGTGACCAGCAACGGATGCGAGTCTGCTTGAGCAAGACACGTCCCAGTGGGTTTGAAGATCCGCAGCACGGCATCTTTTGGGAAGCGGTCCGTCCTGGAGCGAAGGTTCCAGACGCGTCCAGTACTGATGCCGCCCATGACTTGAGCGGCTCGGATGCCGACGCGGAATCTGTCAACATTGTGCTGCGTGATGGAGAAACCGCATCGTCTTCGCCGCTGCGGCCAGCGCCTTCGTTCCTTGCAAACATGGTGCTGGTGTTCTTCCAAGATCAAGCGAGACGAGCCGTCCCAGCAGTTCTGGTCCAGTCCAGAGAGGGGACACTGGCGATCACGACAGGTCCGGCCACAGTGGTTCCCGATGAGGTGCCGCCCGCTATTGATCGTGCTTTGATTGAACTGCCCAATGGTGAAAGAGCAGAAGCGATCTATCACGATTCCTTGAGCAACGTTGACCGTTTTGTTTATCGGCTTGGAAAACCTTTCGATGCCAGTGCATTGGAAACAACGGCGATTAGCAAAGGCGATCGGCTCGAAGCGGTTTCATCCAACGGATCCCAACTCTTGATTGAAAATCGACATATCAACGTCTTGCGATTGCGCGCCCGTCACGATTTCGGGCTCGAAGCCCGCAAGTTTAAGCAAACGTACGAGGGGTTGTTCGTAGTCGACCACCGCCTGCGGGAAGGAACTCCCCTACTCAAGGATGGCAAGTTGGCGGGAATCGTCGTGCTGGGAACGCGTTTCCTCCAGGACAACAAGCCCGTGAGCTACGCCCTGCCTGCGGAAAGGATCATCGCCGACATACAGCAGGTTTCGTCAAACACGACACCTATATCTCAAGAAGAACGAAGCCAAGTTGAATCTATCAGGCCGAATGCTTTCTTTTTAAGCCTGGGCTTGCCGAGTGACACCGAAGTTCACGTTGTCGGTTGCTATGGTCCCCGCAACCACCAGCCCGTTGAGGTGCACGTAAGATCGACCGGAAGGCCAATGGTGGTGGTGATGTGTGGTTACGAAGTCACAAACTGGAATTGGAACGTGGATCCAGAGGCGGATGTGCGTGGCGTGATTCTTGCTGGATACAACGCACAGCATTTTTCGCACAGCACCCCAGGCAAGTCCGTGCCAACGATCATGTGTAGTTATAATCCACTTTGGGAAGGCATCACGGAGTCTGAAAGCGAAGAGCTTTCCAAGGAATTCTTTTACTGCCGTTCGCCACTCGAAGAGGAAGACTTCCAAAAGATGCAAAAACGTGTCACGGAGATGACCGGACGGAACATGACTTCCTTTCAAGCAATGACGAGACCCAAGAATTTCATCATTGACGGTAAACGTGGAATAGAAGAACTCGACATCGCGAAGCGTTGGCTAGCGTTTGCACCAGGCGCAGACAAGAAGTCTGAAGAGTTTATTGTGATGCACTACCGCCTGGACGAACTCCTCTTTGATGAAAAACCGACTCCAGCGAAACAGCTTGCTGAAAGGATGGACGGCTTCAACATTCCGCGGTTGGTGCAGACGCCTGTGGCGCACTCCGAAAAAAAGATGCAGGCAACTGCTCCTGACGACTCCTCCGACAGCACAGCACCTGCGCCACGCGTGCTCGACTAACGCCGAGATGCCGAACCAACTCCGCCCTCGTTCTGACCTCTCCTGATTCAGCCAGCGACCGATAGTATCGTGGTCGCGTAACGCAATCAGGGTGAGGTTGCTTCTGTTCGCACTGGGGCTTCTGCATGGCCGAAATCGGGTTCCATGGGTAGAAATCGATTCTGGGTGATCGACGTAAGTTCTGGTATGAAATGCACCCAACTCAAAGAGCCCATGTTCGCATAGTGTGACTCGGGGAGCACGACAAGACTCGAATCTGTTAATCGTATGTGTCCGACTTTCGAGAGTTGGAAGCGAGTGAGATTGACCGAAGTTGGACAAACCGCGGTTTCCAAAGTTCCGTCAAACCTGCTCGCGGTGATGCCGACCTCCGCTGTTGAGATATCAATTCGACATCGATATTTCCCAGTGCAATTCGTGAGCTCTCCGGGCGGCGTTTCGTGACCCTGGGGGCGTGTCATGTGCTGCCACGGCCACATGAGTTGCATCGTGGGAGCGACGTAGATACAGCGCCTATGTAATGTAAAAAGCTCGCCCAGAGTTACGCCACTTTTCTATAGGACTGTCAGGATGATGGTGGTATAATGAGCGGCTAAGAACCTAGCGATCTTATACGCTGTCCCGCCTGCGAACTCGACCAATTCGAATTACAGTGAGCCGACTCGCTATACTACACCTATGCACCGTACTGTTGTGAGTAAATTCAAACAGGCGGTTGCGTCCCAGCGATCTACCTGCCTCGACAAAACAAGAATCGAACTCATGCAATGCTCCTTACCAGTTGCTGCTCTTCTGTTCGTTGGCCTCGCCGTATTGGGGCAGGTACGAGCTGCGGATCCACTGGAAAAAAGTGAACTTCGCTTATTAAGACAGTATGAGAAGCATGTGGCTGGCGCGCTGGCCAATTCGACGAATGGCTGCATTGATTGCCATTCGAGCCAAAGCATGTCAAACCTGGTGTTGACCGGCAATAGCCTGGAAGACCTGCGGCATCTATTGGACGATGGTTATCTACGCACCGCTGGGCCAGATACCTTGCTCGGACGCGTCAAGAATGCGCATCCTGATCGACGCATGCCCAAAGACGCTGAGCCTTGGGATCGCGGCCAGATTCGCAAACTAGAGAAATTCCTTAAGTCCGTTCAAGCCCAAGAGCATGCCAGCGGCGTAGCCACGGACGAACAGTTTCCCAGATCCCTGCTGAGTCCTTTCGATGAATCTACAGTCCCCAGCACTCGTCCCGCTCCAACCCAGTTCCTGAGCTATTGGCAACTGCGCGGTAAAGTCAAAGCTATCTTCCATGACGATTGGGTCCGAGGTGATCGTGACTTGTTCTCCGAGAATATTGCCGCCTTCAGTGGTGCCGACTTCAAGACGCGTTTTAACGAATCCACAGATCCCTCGGCAAGCTTCTTGAGTGCATTAGAAGTCCTCTCACGCGACGTTGCCAGCCGAGCTTATCGCCAAAAGTTGGGACCATTTGCAGATTGGAATGAACCGCTCGACGCAGCGACCAGCGCATCCGATTTACAACAAGCGATTGAGACAGTCTACCAACGCGTCCTCTTTCGTTCTCCAAGCGAACAGGAGTCTCGCCACGCTCTCGAATTACTGCAAGGCGTCCAAGACCTCGAGCAGACAATTGCCGAGCGACACACGGAGTTGGTTTTCGAAGTGACAGTCACAGACCCAACGACTAGTTTGACAAGTCAAGCCACAATCTCGATCCCTGTCAACGGCGATCGACTTGGAATCCAGCAGTCAATCATCGATCAACGCGCCAACACACAATCCGAGACATCGGATAGCGACAGCGATTCGAAGCATGGCAGACGATTGCTTGGACGCATTTCGCTCGGACCGAACCATCCCGGGCGCGTGGTACTTCATAACAAAGGCACCTATCGAAATGTTTCGTTTGCGGGAGTCGAATTGCGCGACAGCCATGGTGATCTTGTTCGCATCGTAAATGTCGATTCGTCTGATGTGACCGTCGACGGTGCATGGGTGCCATCCGAGCAAGGCGATCTAAAATACTTAGAAGACAAGAATCAGCATAAAGGCTTGAGCACCATCACCGTGACGCTCACAAGCGACATGGACCAAGAGATTGACGTAATAGCCCGTTGGATACCCGATGCACGCAACGCCGATAATGTGCTATGCGAATTGTTTGGTGACAATGTTGAGCCGCACCGAGGTCTTCAATCACCGCAACAGTACGATATCCCTGAAACGGGAACAGCTGTATTCCATTTTGATTGTAGCAATGACACGGTTCCCTTCGTTGAACTGCCGGGAGTGTTTCAATTCGGTGCGCAGAATTATGTGGAAATCACCAACGAGCACACGCTAGAGCAGGTTACCGCTGGCGGGATTGAATTCATCAACCAGGCCGACACCAAAAATCGATTCTTGATCGACAGCAAAGCCGCTCAGGGTGTTGACCTATGGGAGAAATTCGACGAAGGGCGTTTCAAGGCTTACAACGTCCGTGGACAAAAAGTTCACGACGGAAACCAGCACAAGGGCCAGCGTTCGCTCAAATACATGTTGGACGATCATGCGGACAGCGACTGGCGTGAAGATCAGTTGTATCGAGTTCGCGTGTATTACCCGGGCAAGCGTGATCAAGAGCCGCGCGTGCCAGTATTCGTCCATGCGCAAAAGTCATCGCCAATTATTCAAGTTGCTCACCCGCTTACGGCACGAGCGGACGCCACGGTCAGGCTGGATGCTTCACAGAGCTACACAGTGCAACACAGCGAACTGCAGTTTCAATGGCGGCAAGTCGCTGGGCCGGCAGTCGCGGTCGACGATTGGACGCTGCCACAGCTCGAGTTTTCTGCACCACGTCAAAGCGCACGAGAACTCGCTTGGGTTTCGCTGTGCGGCGCATTGATGCGGCATCCGGATTTCTTGTTCACACACGCTCCCTCAATCGCAACTACGCCAGCGCGGGAGCGCGAGCGACTGTTGCTGTCGAAGATCGCTCTGGATCTTGTCGGACGCCCGCCAACGGATGCTGAATTCAAACGCCTTGAGTCTGGCGCAACGCTTGAGCAGTTCGTGGATAGTTATCTCGAGTCGCCCGAATTCCGCGACTTTTATTTCCATCGCGTTCGACTCTACTTGGAAAGCCAGGGCACTGCCCTTCAAGACGAACCAGCGCGACTGTGGAGCTATGTAGCTTTCAATGATCGGCCGTTTCAAGAAATCCTGACTGCCGAGTACACGGTTGACGAGAACTTTAGCCAAATCGAGCGGCCCGCATACCATGGTCGGACGGGCGTGTTGACGACCAAAGGTTTTATTGATGGCAAGCCGGGACTGCCGCACTACAACTACGCTGCCCAGGTCTCCATGCTGTTTCTTGGCTACGTTTATGAAGTGCCGCCCGAGATTGTCGAGCAGCGCGAAGGCGTCACGGCGCTGGGAACCGCCGATCCGAATTCGAGCTGCTACAGTTGTCACAAAATCCTGACGCCGCTGGCGTTTCAGCGCGAGAATTGGACGGATACGGGAGAATATCGTACACAAGACGAAAGCGGTCTCGAGATTGACGCGACGGACCGCAACATCGTCGATGAGTATCCGTTTAAGGGCAATGGGCTCGAGGCCTTTGCCACTCAAGCCGTTAGAAAGGAACGATTTGTGCGTACAATCATCAATACGCACGTTGATTTCTACTTCGGCAGACAAATGTACCATCGCGACCACGAACGGACGCTCTACAAGAAATTGTGGGACAATGTCCACGAATCGAACTTCCAAATCCGCCCATTGATCAAAGCCATCGTCACTTCGGCAGAGTATTTCGGGAACTAACTCATGTGTGAACAATCATCGACTGCTAGATGCGATGTGGGAGATGCTGTTGAGACAGCAATTGCCCCTAAACCGTTGCCGCAGGTCATGCCACCGTGGCATTCACGACGGAGCTTTGTGCGACGAACTGCCGCCTCGTTGGCTGGACTTACATGCGCTGATTTCCTGTCGTATTTTGCCGCATACGGCATGCCTGGAGAACAATCGGCCAATCAATTAGCCAAAGACGCGACTCGCGCCAGTGAGGATCCGCACTTCCTCGTCTACTGGTACTTGGAAGGCGGCTGGTGTGGTTACGACATGTTCAATCCAGTCAATACCGAGAACAACGTGCTCAAGCGATTGGAGAACGTCAGTGACGAGCGCTATCGTGTGCTCGATTGGGGACGCGACGATTACACGATCAACACGCATGGCAATATCCGCTACGGCTATTTGGCGGAGGCGGGCAAGGACCTATTTGGCGACATGGCCGTTATCAGTTCCATGCATACGGGCTCTGGACACTCACGTGATCGCCTCAAAGTTCACATGGGCAATTATGACTTCAAGCAGACAGACGAGCGTGAAGACGACGAGCGTTCCGTAATGCAGGCCTTTGCTGAACAGTACGGACAAGCTTACGTACTACCTAGCTTAAGCTGGCATTGGTGGCTGTCAGATGGCGAGCTGAATGAGGTCCAGTACTCGGGACGTCGCGGCTACTACCACGGATTAGGACCCGTTCATGCGCATACAATTTATGCAGGCACACCGGCAAAACTGAGCAAGTTGCTGCTGCAGATGGAGGAAACCGCAGGCGATGCAGTAGCCGCCCAAGTAGATAATTTCCTCCAAAACGCTCACCAAGAAATTCTCAAAGACGAAAATGTGCACGCCGTGCGAAGCTATCAAAGTGCACGAGAAATCTACTTGCAGCTTTCTTCCAAAGGACGTCGGCTGGATCGCGCACAGTTGTCCCAGCTTTTCCGCGACAATGCGCTCCGCGAACAATTCGGTGTGACACCCAGCGATGAACTGATTACCTATCGCAGTGTCAACGGCAATAAAGCCCGCAGCAAGTTCTCGCCCAATACCAATGTCCAAGCGATGATGTCGTATGAAATGATGCGCTCGGATCTTTCCTGTGCTTTCTTTATCGAGTCGCGCGATGTCCGTAGGTTTGACTCGCACAACTCACGCAAGAACTTGTGGAAAGGCGATAAACCAGTCGGCAACCCCGACCAAACCGAAAAGATGAACGTCGATCTATGGTCTCCGCTCAAAGTCTTTGTGGACAAGTTGAAAAATACCGAATACAAAGACACGCAAACGTCCCTGTTTGACCATACCAATATCGTGTTGACATCTGAGTTTGGTCGATCCATCCACGGCGATGTCACCGGGATTTTGGCCAAGAAGATCGACGAAGAGAAAAAGCAGTCCGAAATTGGCGGGCAAGACATCAGCGCACACTGGCGCGTGACATCCTGTGCCTTCCTCGGGGGCAACGTCAAGGGAAATACACAGAGTGGCCGCATTGGAGAAGCTACACTGATGGCGATTCCAATTCTACCTGATGGTAGTCTCGATCCTGCATTCGATCCGATCACAGGCAACCTCAAACCGGATCATCAACAGAGCGAGCACTCCTTCATTCCTAACCATGGCGATGTCTACGCCACCGCGCTTCAGTTGAGCAATATCAACCCCGCCGGTAAAGGCAGAAACGATCGCCCGCCGCTAAGTTTCGTTGTCCGTAAAACGTGAAACACATTGCACCGCTGTCACCATCCCGCGCGATGGACGTGACTTGCCAAATGCATATGAGAGAGTCGCTTGGCGAGTTCTACAAACCAAGCTGGTTAAGGACAAGAATACTCCTCTAGCCAGTCAACTCTTCCTGGGGAAGGTGCGGAGAGGTGAAAGTAAGCAGCGCAGATCAGCAGCTCACCGCACCTTACTTTCTCTTGCAACAAATCACTGCGCCGTGTCAGACCTTCGGCAGAGATCTTGGCGTTGCGTATTACAGCGGACTTTATGTCTCTGGCCTTCGGCATATTCACGGCTGGTAGAATATAAGCGGCCATCTCGTTCAAGTTATCTCCTAATGTCTGCCGTTTATTAACCAAGTCGAGCGTTGCTTTGACTGCCCCACAGACTTCATGCCCCATCACCACGATGACAGGTACATGCAAATGGGCTACGGCATATTCGAGGCTAGCGATGGTGGTCGGTGGAGAAATATTGCCCGCATTGCGGCAAACAAACAATTCGCCCTCGCCAGCCCAAAAGGCATGCTCGGGTATTACACGCGAATCTGCGCAACTGAGGATGGCCGCATAGGGTTCCTGCTGCGGCGGATCAGTAGCCAAAACATAGTCGTCTTCAGTGAACTTCATCGTCTTGGCCTTTAGGCGACGACAGAAAATATCGTTTCCTTCCCGTAAACGTTGCATCACAGCCTGGCAGGTATAGGGTTTGTCCAGCGGCGGAAGTTCGAGCATGTATTGGTCCTTTGAGCGACGAGTTTGGTGCGTTGTCGTTGTACTGGCGCGTTTAAATTTACCGAAAAATCAGGTAACCGAGCATGGCAGGGTCGGGAGTCTTTTCAGCTTGGTGGAGCTTCTCAGCTCAAGGAGGCGAACAGCCTTGTGAACGAAAACTGCAGTAATATTCAGTTGCTGAAAAGACTCCCGACCCTCTCGCGCGGTGTAGTCGTGGCGATCAGCGAGAAGTGTCAAGAATAATATCGTATCGCAATTCTGGCTGCACTACACTCGACAAATCACCTGAGCAAGAGATTGTAGGGGCAGCGCGTAGCTGCGATTCGAAGAAACGTTGATGTCGCGTCTCAGAGACACTCGCCTGCATATTATCGGTATACTCAACAGATCGACCTCGACGATTCGCTTCCGCCTCGACTCGGTGTTAGTATAGGCAACATGACAAATATCGATCAGTTTGAAAGCATTTTTAAGAAAGCGGACAAAGCTCAGTTTGCGTTGGAGCCCGTCGATCTGGATTCCATCTTGGTTATCTCCGATTCCGCAGCGGAAGAAACACAACGCTTCCTGAAGCAAGTCATGGACTTTCTCGACACGACGCTGCTCACCAAAGAAATCCAGTGGCACCAGCTCGACGGAAACCAGCATTCCTCGGTTTCAGATGTTGTCCAGAAAGTAGCTGAGCTGCGTCCTGACCTCGTGTGCACTTTCCGCAACCTGCACGCACCAGCATCCGACTACCCATACAGCTTAGGTGTGTATTTAGATGTTCTATCGCAAGCGACAGATATCCCCGTGCTAGTCTTGCCCAGTCCACACCGCCAAGCAGGCATTCCAACGTCGACAAGGCACGTCATGGCGATCGCCGACCATTTGACAGGCGACAACCACCTCGTCAGCTATGCGGCTCGACTGGTTACTCCGCACGGGAAATTACTGTTGACCCACGTTGAAGACCAAACCGTTTTCGAGCGATACATGTCCGTAATTAGCAAGATCCCCTCCATCGAAACCGATGCAGCTCGCGAGGCCATCATGGAGCAGTTATTGCAAGAACCCAAGGACTACATTCGCTCGTGCGCGGAAGTAATTGCCCGAAGCAACCTGCCAATTGAAGTCCAAGAGATTGTCACGGTAGGCCATAGTCTGCTCGACTACCGGACATTGATCGAGCAGGAGCGCGTCGATTTGCTCGTGCTGAATACTAAACAAGAGGATCAACTTGCCATGCATGGACTAGCATATCCGCTGTGCGTCGAACTGCGCGACACACCGATCATGATGTTGTAGATTGGGTGTATCTCAATTGCCTGAGCGCGAGTCGAAGCGCTCACGCTGTCAGATGAATCAGAGTCAGATTCAGTTAACTCACAGGAGTGCGTCGTGACTCATCAAATACTACTGGCCACCAGTGAACCAACGGTCTCGACAGAAGTCACTGTGCTATTTGCCTTGTTGCTCGTGGCCCTTATCGCCTGTCTTGCGCTCGAAGAAAAAATCCATGCCAAGAAGTCGGTTATCGCGGGTACATTTGCCATCGTTTGTCTGCTGTTAGGCGCTGTTTTTCAAATCTTACCCTTTGAAGACGTTGTCGTAGGCAGCTCCTTACCTGCAGGCGAAGTGCAGACGCTTGGCGATGAAGAAGTTCACGTCGGCGGTGACGAAATATCGATGCCTGTCTACATTCCCGCCATTGACTGGAGTGTTATTGCAATCATCTTAGGTTCGAGTCTGTTCGTTGATATCACCAGCAAGTCTGGGCTCTTCACGTGGATTGCGATCAAAGTAACCAAAGCAACGGGCGGTGCCCCATACTGGCTGCTCGCGGCCTACGGCCTGATGACAGTCGTTTTCTCTGCGGTGTTGAACAACGTAACCGCCATGATCATTGTTGGTTCGTTGACAGCAGTCTCGTTGCAGAAACTGAATCGTTCTAAATTGCTACTAGGCTTTCTAGTCGTTGAGGGCATGCTGACGAATATCGGTGGACTGCTGACCTTGATTAGTTCGGTTCCCAACATCATCGTGGGAACGGAGGCGGGAATAAGCTTTGCCAAGTTCTTTCAGTGTGCTGCGCCCTATGTAGTTGTGGCAACGGTCATTACGATCTGGCTGGGAGCATGGATGTTTGGCGTACAGCGACTGAAGACAGTGGAAGAAAAGTCCGAAGCGGCTGGACTCGTATCGAGTTTCGATGAGAACGATGGCATCGAGAGCCTAGGCTTCTTCTGGTTTGGCACCATCATGCTGATATTATTCATAGCCACAATCGCGACAACCAGCGTTCTGCCCTACATCAGCGATCTCCAGATGGGCTTCGTGGCCTTGGCGTTCGCCGGCGTGATGTTGCTCCGATTCAAGTCGACCGCGGATCAATTTTATCGAGCACTCGACTGGGACTTACTCGGCTTTTTCATGTCATTGTTTGTCGTTATCAACGTCATGGAACATGCGCATGTCTTGGATGCCATTGGAGTTGTTCTCGAGAAGATCATTGGACTTGGCGAGCTCACTGGAACGGGTGCCATTCTGATCGCTTCCGCTGGTTTTAGTTCCGTGACTGACAATATCCCATTGGCCGCGATGCTCGCCAAGATTCTTGGCAGCCTAGGCACGGCTTCGGATTCACCGCTATGGTGGTCCGTGGTATTCGGCGCGAACCTAGGTGGCAACCTCACGCCCATCGGATCGGCATCCACGCTCGTGGCGGTGACCATCATTCACAAACATCAACTTGAGCTTTCATTCGCTGGCTTTGTCAAGCTGGCTATGCCGTTCGCGATCATTCAGATCGCCATTGCTACAGTGTACGTGCTGGTCTTCTTACGCTAGATTGATCCTGCAACCCCAACTCGAAAATAGAATCTCGCGGATGGCCTCAAGCCGATCTGGAAGCAACGTTTATTGGGAAGATTAGTCGGTAATGACAAAACTTGCATTCCTCGTACCCTTAATACTCTTGACGACGACTCCGGCTCCCGCCGATGAGGCCGCACGCCCCAACATCGTGTTTATCATGGCGGATGATCTCGGTTGGGCCGACGTGGAATTCCATGGTGGCCACACGCCAACGCCAAACCTGAACCGCTTGCTTTCTGAAGGCGTCGAATTAAGACAACATTACGTGGCACCGGTCTGCAGTCCTACGCGAGCTGGATTTCATACGGGGCGCTATTGGAACCGATTCGGAATTACGACGCCCATCAACCACCAGGGCCTGCCTTTCGAAACCATGACGGTTGCCAAAGCATTACAAGATGCAGGCTATGCCACCGCATTGATTGGCAAGTGGCATTTGGGTTCAAAGCCCGAATGGGGTCCGAATCATTTTGGCTATGAACATAGCTATGGTTCACTAGCTGGAGGCGTAACTCCTTTCAACCACCATTACAAACAAGGGCCCTATTCAACGACTTGGCATCGGAACGAGGAGTTGCTCACCGAGCCAGGACATGTCACCGACTTGCTCTGTGACGAAGCGATCGCATGGATCGACGAGCGCACAGCGCCAGCCCAAACCAAGCCATTTTTTCTCTATGTTCCATTCACGGCTGTCCACTTGCCGATTCGCGAACCCGAAGCATGGCTAGAGAAAGTACCACCCGAAATTCAAGGCGAAGTCGCGCATCAATACTCAGCTTGTATTCTGCATCTCGATGCGGCCGTTGGGCGAATCGTGGATGCGATCGATAGGGCAGGGCAGAAGGAAAATACGCTCATCGTTTTCACCAGCGATAATGGCGGCTCCACGGCGCAGAACAACGACACAAAGTACCCCGATGACAATTGCCCCACCGGTAACTTGCCCGGAAACAACCAACCGTTGCGAGGGCAAAAAGCAACACTTTATGAAGGTGGTATCCGCGTGCCGACCATAGTTCGCTGGCCCAGCCAGCTAAAGGCCGGAACCGAATTTCAGACGCCCGTGTGCATCGTCGACTGGATGCCAACATTCTGCGCTTTGGCGGCAGCCGACCTTGACGCCGAATCATTACAGTGGGATGGAGTCAATCTGTGGACCGCACTAAGGGGCGAGGGGGAATTGCCGAAACGCAGTATCCACATTGCCGGGCCCGGTGGCGGACGCTGGGCGCTGCGCAACTCCCAATGGAAGCTGATACTCACGGAACACAAGAATCGCGATGAGCCACTGGCACGCAAAATTGAATTGTACGATCTGGCCCATGACCCTTACGAAGAACATGATCTAGCCGAATCCCATCCAGATCAAGTCGCCGAGATGCAGCTTCTGCTCGATGACCAGCTTGAGCGCGATTCGCCATCACGCGGCGGTCTGTGAACCTTTGCTAGCCACACTCTATTCTTCGTGACGCGCACCCATGTTTTTGCGGTGCAGGGTAGGGGGAGCGGCAGGTGAAACTGCTCCAACCATAGTGGACGAGTGTTAAGAGTCTTTGTAGCGAGAGCGCTGCAACTGCTACACACTTTGGCACGACACTGTTAGACTAGTGCCGCAATCAACCTTTCGCTCTCTTCGAAGCCAACACTACGTGACGCTACCAAACTCGACCGCGATCAATAACCCGTTTACCCAAAGCTGGATTCAAGCGTTAACGATGGCAGCGGAAAATCCGTTGGCGCGGACGATCAAGCCCAAGTTGGATTGGGTGGAAGCGCTCAGTACTGCCCGTCCAGATACGGCAGGGGAACGCGTCGAGGCGGCTAGCAAGCTTTGGGAATTCTCGCAGAGCGAGGGGCTACAGTCACTCCTCTGGCATCTGCCTGTTAACAGCTCGCCATGGTGCTTTGATGAAGATGATATTTTCGCATTTCGCAGGGGCGAAGTCATCGCGCACGATTCGCCACAGGCCTCTTTCGAAGCCTGGTCAGGCGCGTTGGGAATCACAGCTGGAAGTTTTCCGCTGGTGGCTGAAGTTACTGGTAGTGATTGGGCAGGCCTGGTTCGCAAAGAGGCTGTGCGGCTGCAACATTCACTCGATACCACTGCCGTTCCCCAAGGTTCCAATCTGGAATTGCCCTGTACCGCGCATTGGGACGGACACGCCTGGAGAGTTCAGTTCGTTCAAGTAGACTGGATTGAAGTGAGCTACGACGAAAATCCTACGATTACCCGACCACCCCTCAGCGAACTGCAGGACAAATGCATGTGGCTATTGACCCAAGCCAGTGACGCATTGATTTCCAAGAAATCGTCGCAGTGCGGATTAGACGTTCAAGAACGCCCTTGGCATACCAGTGCACCGCAGCTGGCACCACTGCACCTGTCCCTCCGCGAACAGGCCCGCGACTTTTCTCCATGGATTTGTCGCGTGTGGAATTGCGTTTGGCCGATCGTGTATCGCGAAGTTGGTGTGTTGGCTGGCAAAGCTGATTTAGACGCGATTCGCCCCGAGATCAAAGCTTGCCTAACCATCCAACCAAGACTGACCATGTGGATGTTCGTTTTTGCGAAGCTAGTATGCCAAGCGCAGATCGCACGGGGGTTGGGAGTGTCGGCAGACTTTCGTCATGCATAGCGCTGATCCTGTCAAACTGGCTGAAAACAGAATATTGCTGGATGAGGGACTGCCCTCTCCCAGCACCCCCCATACTCCCAGCACGTAGAAAGAACTCATGTCGACCCGCGCAAATTTTCAGAAGAGCTATTCGCTGCGTTACTTGGCGCCAGCCGTAATCTGTCTGTTTATGGCCGCTTGGTTCGCTTACGACGGCTTGATTGGCTACCCCCAAAAACTTATCTACGCTGAAGAGTATGAAACTCTGGCCGATTTGGAACCGGTCGAACGTCAGGAAAAATGGAATGCAATCGCCAAGGAACGCGGCTGGCCCACGGATCGCCCTGAGGAAAAGGCGGATGAAATCGCGGATTCCATTACCGGACAGTATGTCTATGCAGCGATCACCTTGTGTCTTGGTGCCGTTGCGCTGGCCTACTATTTGACCACTCGCGGCTCGTGGGTCGAATCAACGGCGGACGGTTTGACGACCAGTTGGGGACAAACTGTGGATTTTTCAACCGTCAAACAACTCAATAAGAAACGTTGGGCGGAGAAGGGCATCGCCAAAGCGACCTATCAAGACGCGACTGGCTCGAAGACATTTGTGTTTGACGATTTCAAGTTCGAACGCGAACCACTAGGGCAAATGCTTCGCGAACTGGAGTCCGGCTTGAAACCCGAGCAAATCGTCGGTGGCCCACCGGAATCGGCGAAAGACGAGGTCGAAGCCCAAAGCGAATCGGCCGAATCGGAAGAAGCATAGCCTGCGAATCGCTTGGCACCAAGAAACATTCCTCCTACTGGTGGACAGCGCTGGCGGGGACTATGCTGAACTGGCAGGCTCGAGTTCCGCCAACTTGCCTATCAGTGTCGATCTTCTGATCAGGCCACAGTGGGATTCGCCAGAATTCCCGATCGGGCGAGCCCTCAAGAAATTCGAACGAGGGAATTCTGGCGAATTCCACAGCCAAGCTTAATGGGATTCTTCGCGTGACAGATCTAAACGCACTCGCCATTGCGGGAACATTCGTCGAGCAAGCTCGCACCGTCCGCAGCAAACTGCAGCAAACCATCGTGGGCCAAGACGAAGTTCTGGAGCAATTGCTCATTTGTGCGCTGACCGGTTCCCATGCACTCATCGTCGGTGCTCCAGGTTTAGCCAAGACATTGATGGTCAAAGCGCTGGCGCGAGCCTTGAATTGGAAGTTCTCACGAATTCAATTCACACCCGACTTGATGCCCAGTGATATCACGGGATACGAACTGCTTGGGCGGGCAGATGCAGGCGGCGACGTGCAAATGCAGTTTAGGCGCGGCCCCGTGTTTGCCAATATCGTTCTCGCCGATGAGATCAACCGCGCCGCACCCAAGACGCAATCCGCGCTGCTGGAGGCCATGGCAGAACGCCACGTAACCGTGGGAGGTGAAACACATTCACTCGAAGATCCGTTCCTGGTAGTCGCCACGCAAAACCCAATTGAACAAGAAGGCACGTATCCGCTACCAGAAGCGCAATTGGATCGCTTCATGATGGAGATTCGAGTGGGTTACCCATCCACGGCCCAAGAACGAGAAATTGTTTTAAAGACGACTGCCGAGGTAGACGAACTGCCAACGAGTGATCTGACGAAAGAAGATTTTGTGCAATTGCGCAAAACCGTCCGCGCCGTGCCCGTGCCAGATGCTGTCGTTGACTATGCAGTTGGTTTGTGTTCGATGAGTCGTCCAGAGAACGGATCCAACAGTTCCGTCACCAACTATGTCGCCTTTGGAGCGGGACCGCGTGGTAGCCAAAATCTGGTGCTCGCAGCCAAGGCGCGTGCGCTGCTCGAAGGCCGCACGGCACCTATCGTCGATGATGTCCGCGCGGTCGCGCTGCCCATCCTGCGACACCGCATCCTCCTGAATCACCGTGCCATCGGCGATAACTATCCGGTTGACCAATTGATCGCGTCCCTATTCCTGCAAAACAG
Organism: Pirellulaceae bacterium; assembly: GCA_041398985.1. Classification (GTDB taxonomy): domain Bacteria; phylum Planctomycetota; class Planctomycetia; order Pirellulales; family Pirellulaceae; genus Aureliella. The sequence goes on along the minus strand of JAWKTR010000022.1, from coordinate 89,328 downwards.
CCACCTGATGGCGGTCTAGAAAAATAGCAACCGCAAGCCGAGCGACCATGCATTACGTTTGAAGGCAAGCCGCAGCATAGGCGACTGCACTCGTTTAACGACAAGCCGTAGGCGACTGCTCTCGTTTAACGACAAGCCGAAGGCGACTGCTCTCGTTTAACGACAAGCCGTAGGCGACTGCTCTCGTTTAACGACGAGCCGTAGGCGACTGCCCTCGTTTAACGACAAGCCGAAGGCGACTGCTCTCGTTTAACGACAAGCCGTAGGCGACTGCTTTCGTTTAACGACAAGCCGTAGGCGACTGCTCTCGTTTAACGACGAGCCGAAGGCGACTGCTCTCGTTTAACGACGAGCCGAAGGCGACTGCTCTCGTTTAACGACAAGCCGAAGGCGACTGCTCTCGTTTAACGACGAGCCGAAGGCGACTGCTCTCGTTTAACGACGAGCCGTAGGCGACTGCCCTCGTTTAACGACGAGCCGTAGGCGACTGCCCTCGTTTAACGACAAGCCGTAGGCGACTGCTCTCGTTTAACGGCAAGCCGTAGTAAAGCACCGTCGCCTACGGCTTGTCGTTAAACGAGACCCCGACTGTATTCTTTGGCAATTCCTGCTACAAAGCGACTGAGCCTTATGGAACCACCGATTCTGCATCAATCGAGTCGATTCTTTGAGCCTGGTAAATTATCAGGCTTGGAAAAAATGCGGTTTTCCAGCTATCGCCGCGTGGAAGGTGCGTATAGCGGACGCCATGTCGCTAAGCGGCGGGGCGGAGCAGGGGAGTTCGTCGACTATCGGGAATACTCGCCCGGCGACGATCTACGACGTATCGACTGGAAGGCAATGGGGCGCACTGGGCGCAGCTATCTCAAGCTATTTCAAGACGAAACCGACCTGCACTGTACGCTGCTGCTCGATTGCAGCGGATCCATGCAGCAAGGCGCTGTTGGACACCGATTCGATGGTTCCAAACTCCAGTGGGCGCAGTATTTTGCGACAGCGCTGGCTCACCTCATCGTACTTGGTCGCGACGCAGTGGGACTGGCCGTCGTTCGGCAGAAACTAGCCCATTACCTGCCACCGACCGCCTCAATGCAACAGCGAAATTTGATTCATCAACAAGTCGAACAACTGAGAGCTTCCGGCAAGACCTTTCTTTCGCAAGGCTTGGGCGAATTACTGCTGCAATCCAAACGACGTGGCGTACTGCTGATCCTGAGTGATTTCCTGGTCGACGATTTTGAACAAGTGATCGCCAAGCTACGAACATTCCGCGCGCGCGGCTGGGAGATCATTGCTGTACACTTGGTACATCCCGACGAACAGAGGTTACCAGCTGGAAACGCGTTTCGGTTCACTGGCTTGGAAGACGACGGCATCGTCAACTGTCAACTCTCCGAAATCCGCCGCGCCTACGAGACTCGGTTTGCGGAACATATTCAAACGACTCGCACTGGCTTGGTAGCCGTAGGCTGCGACTACCATTTCGCCAGTACGGCTCAAAGTTACCTTGATGTACTTAGATCTTTTATGGTCTTGCGAAGCAGTTGAGCATGAGTTTCTTGCATTGGTGGGCAATTGGAATCGGAGCTGCTGCGCTGGTAGCGCCGCTGGCAGTGCATTTCCTCACGAAGCCCAGGCCCGTGGCCTACTCGTTATCAACAGTACGATTTCTACGCGAAGTGATCGAGCAGCGCAAGGCGCGCAGCCGCTTTCGCGATTGGCTGATCCTACTCTTGCGCGGTTTGTGCATCGCCCTCCTTGCCCTAGGATTGTCTCGACCACTACTGGAGAAGCCCCCGGCCGTTTCCACGCAGGCCAGCGGCGATACGGCGCGAGTGATTGTGTTGGACATTAGCCAAAGCATGTCTGCCGGCAGCGGCGGCGTAACGGCTTGGACGCAAGCGCAAACCAGCAGTCTACAATATCTGGAGTTAAACTCCGGTTCCTTGGCCAATGTAGTCTTCGCCGGAGCTCGAGCCCGTAGCATTTTTGATTCGCTTTCGCCCAACTTGAACGGCTTGCGATCGGCCGTCAAGCAGGCTCGACCACACGCCGAACGCTGTGAACCACGCGATGCACTGGAGTTAGCTGGACGCATGTTGGCGGCGGTCGAGGGTGGTACGAAAGAATTGTTGGTCATCAGTGACTTCCAACGTAGCAATTGGGGCACACTGTTCCTGGAATTAATACCTGCTGACGTCAAGATACAATTTCATTCCGTCGCCAGCGATGACTTGGGTAATGTGGCTATCGAATCCGTGGGTTTTACCTCTGAGCCCATCATCGGCCAACCGGCTGTTTTGGAAGTCCAGCTAGCCAATTACTCAGAGCGCGAAGCTCAGGTGCGCTGCCGAGTCGATTTGTCTGGCGTGCAACGCGTCTTGGAAGCTACGCTGCTGCCTCAGTCTACGCAAACGCTTGCTGAAACGGTTACACTCGACGCGGCGGGCTGGAATTACGGATGGGCGAAACTCGAAAACAATCTCGACAGCTTACCCAACGACGATGAGCGTCCGTTGGCGGTCCGCGTGCGACCAGCCGTCCGCGTCCTGATCGTTACCGCGCAGAATACGCTTGAGGTACCTTCGTCCAGCTTCTATCTCGAACGCGTCCTCAACGTGGCGTTAAGTCCGATCGAAGGCGACACCAACGCAACTCCTATCGTGCGTGTCAATCCGCAGCGCGACGATTTTCGAAGTTGGCCAGACAGCGATGTGCTGGTGCTAGATCACCCTGGTGCACTGGGCAAAGAAGTATTGCAGAGTATCGCATCCCAACTACGTCGCGGGCGCGGCATGTTGTACGTCACCAGCGAGTTAGTGGACGCCGTGAATCTAGAGCAGCTTGCACAATTGCTTGGCGGAGATTTTCAACCGCCAGTCACGCTGCATCCCGCCGAGAAAGTTGGCGGCCGGAAAGATCTATTTGTGCAACGCATCGCTGGACGTCAAATGCCCTTTGATATCTTGGGAAGCAACACAGCGTCTGCATTGCAAGGTGTGCGATTCAGCGGCGGACTTGCTTCGCGCACGACCAGCGAAGGCCTGCGCGACCAAGTCTTGGCTGAATTGAGCGATACGTCGGCCCTGCTGTATGTCAGCAGCGTCGGCGCTGGACAGCTTGCCATCCTAAATACCGACTTGGGACGATCCAACTGGTCAATCCATCCAACTTTCCTGCCAGTCATCAGCGAGCTTGCCCGCGCACTACTCGCCGGTCGCGGCGGGGGACAACAGGTTGCTTGTGGCGAGCCTATGGTGCGGATGCTTCCCCCGACAATCGATGCGGCGGATGAACTAAGTGCTGTTACCGTCGAAGGCGAGCCACCACCGGAAGATAACTTTGGCAGTTGGCAATGGTCTGCGGGCCAAGGCTCTGTCGTTTGGAATTGGCCTGAACCAGCCGGAGTCGGTATCTACGCCTTGCGCGATGCGTCGCAGCCAGTGTGGATGGTAGCTACCAGCGCACCGGCCGCCGAAGCCGACTTACAGTCTTTAGATCAAGAGATTTTGAGCAAGCGCATGACGGGTACCCGTGGCGTGGGATTCAGTTCCAGCCAATCACCAGCAGAGGAAACAGATAATACATGGAGCTGGTTCATTGTTGCCTGCTTGCTTGGTCTGATTGCCGAAATCGTCGCTTTGAGGTTTAGCCGCATGTAGCTCGAAGCAGCCTTGTCGTGGCGAGAACAAGTTACGTTTCCAATGATAATGAGATGCATTCGTGTGGACGATAGATCCTAAAATTTCGCTCGGCTTGTGGTGGGCTTTAGTAGCGGCCGGTGTAGCAGCGATTGTCTGGTACAGCTTTCGCCGCGACTGGCCAGTCCCGCTAGCGCGTCGTTTGCTGCTGACGGCACTACTGCTGGTCGGCTTGATGGGGCCGCTACTGGTCGCGCTCAATCCAACCTGGGTGCAAACCATCCCTCCGTTGCCGGGTAATCCGATGCTTAGCGTACTGGTCGATGGTACGCTGAGCATGCGCACGGAAGACGTGGGCGACACTGGAACTGGCGCCCGCTGGCAGCGCGCGATGCAGATTGCCAGACAGGTCGAACCACAAGCGGGCGTTGAAATTCGCCGACAGGTTTTCGGTGACGCCGTTGAACCACTACCCGACAACCTGTCGGACGCAACGCACGCGGGCGGCCCAGGCGCATGGCCGCGTGGACATCGCACGGACTTGGCTGCCGTACTGCGACAGACGACACGCAGCGGATCGCCGCTGGGACACGCGGTACTCATCGTTTCGGATGGCGCGCACAATGCCGGAACCGTCCAACGAGTGCTGCAGTCGGCCCGCGAGTCCAATGCGTTGGCTACGCCGATCTACACCGTGACCTTGGGCACGTCACTGGGCATGAAGAATATGTCGCTCACCGCCAAGAACGCGCGTATGATCGCATTCCCAGATAATCCCATTACGATTCGCGTCAATGTCGGGCACAATGGACTGGCTGGCGAAGCGACGGAAGTGACCCTACTGCGCGATGATCAAGTCATACAAACACAGCATATCAAGTTAAATGCGGAACCTGTGCAAGAGGTGCGTTTCACTCTGCCCGACGGGGTGCAGTCGTCCATCGAGCGTTATCGCATTAGCGCTGCGGAAGTCGTTGGAGAAGTGACGACAGCGGATAATCAGACCGCCGTCCTCGTACAGCGACTCAACGCGCCGATTGGCGTGCTCGTGCTCGAAGGTAAACCGTATTGGGACAGCAAGTTCTTATCGCGCAATTTAGCAGCCGATCCCGTAGTGGATCTCACGGCCATCGTCCAACTCAGCCCTGGTCGATTTCTGCGACGCAAAGTCACGGTTCAGCGCGAGACGGAAAAACCCGAGGACACGCTGGGGGCCGCCGCGCCACAAAATCCTGACGACAAATCTCCGGCACCTCGCTCGGACGATTGGGAAATTGAAAAGGAATTGGATTCGCCCCTCGAGTCGATGGCGCTGCTCGAGTCCTTTCGAGTGGTCATGTTGGGACGCGACGCAGGCACTTATCTCACCGATCGGGCCATCGAAAACCTGCGTCTATGGATCGCACAGACGGGCGGTTGCTTGTTGTGCGCTCGCGGCTCGCCAACAGATCAAGTGCCGAACAAACTGGCGGAGATCTTGCCCGTGCGGTGGGTCGCTGCTGACGAATCCCATTTTCGCACGAAACTGTCGAGCCATGGATTTGACTCGTCGGTCTTCGATCCACTATTGAGCAGTGGCCAGGATCCGCTTACGGCACTACCCTCGCTTTCGACCGGTTCGATTCCCAAAGTACGCGCTGGACTGCCTCAGATTTTGGTGGAAAGTACCGTCGAAGGCGGCGACACATCGATCCCTGTAGTAACGTATCAACCCTACGGTCGAGGACTGTCCGTTGTCGTTGAAGGGGCAGGCATGTGGCGCTGGGCTTTCCTACCTCCTCAACACGCGGAAAAAGATAAGATCTATCCGACCCTTTGGCAGTCGATGATTCAGTGGATCATATCGCAACAAGATGTCATGCCCGGTCAAGAAGTTGCAGTACGAGCCGATCGTGCGAACTTCCTCAGTGGCGATCGAGCTACGGCTTCGGTGATTGTCCGCGACCCACAAAAGTGGCTCACGGCCGATGGTCGCCTCGACTTGGCTGTCACGGTTGTTGCGGCCGATGAAGACCTGCCGCGCCGACTGTCACTCGTAGCCGGCGGTAGCGAGCCTGGCCTCTATCGCACCGACTTTGGCGATTTGCCGGTTGGCTATTATTCAGTGCAAGTCGTGGCGGGCGAAAAGGATGAATTGCTAGCAGCGACGGCCTTTGAAGTTCGCGATCCATGGTTTGAAAGCCTGGAAGTAGATGCCCGGCCCGACATTATGCGGCAAATCGCCAGGCTCAGCGGCGGCGAGGTCCTGGAGCCAGACGACGTAGGCGCGCTAGCTGAACGATTCGCCGAAAAACTGAAACAAGAGAAAAAACACGAAGAAGTGCGGACCACAATGTGGGATAATCCTTTGGTACTGCTGCTGATTCTGGTAGGCTGGATAACGACCTGGGTCGTCCGCCGACAAAACGGCTTGGTGTAGACGTAGAAGGGTCGGGAGTCTTTTCAGCCCAAGTTTGTGAACGGCTACGCCGTAAAACGATCTAGATTTTTATATCGACCGCCAATGTCGATCACGTCTCGGGGAATAAGTCACTATGTCTGCAGGTTCTCCAGTCTGGCCAGCGGGAAGCGGAAGCAACGAGACAAGCCTGAGTGAACGCTTGCGTCCATTCCGCTGGCGCGCAATTCAAGTCGGCGGAGCGCGGCTCGCCCTGCTGGCCATCGGCCTGTTCGCGATCGCGCTGGTCGGGGCCATGTGGCTGGATATCATTTGGGAGCTGCCCACGGCCGTCCGCTGGTTTATCACCCGTCCCGGCATTGTCTTCGCGACACTCGGCACGACCATTGCCATTTGGTGGCGCAGCCGACAATGGACCGACGATCGTTTGGCGCATCACATAGACACCACACAAAATACAGGGGGAGAAATCCTGGCCGGTTGGCAATTGGCAACTCGACCCATACAACCAGCCGGTGAACTATCGAGGTCATTAGCGGCCGTTGCCGCGAATCGCGCTAGCCAGCGCGTGTCGAGCATCGCACCTTCGACCGTCATCGATGCCGCCACAGTAAAAAAAGCTGGAGTCTTTGCTCTATGGGTATTATTGGTCTGTGGGTTGTTGTGGCTGGTGATTCCTGGCATCGTCACGCATCAACTCAGCCGATTCCTATTCCCCAACAATGACATACCTCCCTACACGGGCCTGTTCCTGACATTGGAATTAGAGCGATCGAGTGTTCTGTACGGTCAAGACGTAATGGTGGCCGCCTCGGTCTCGGATAAAGTCGAACGAGTAACGCTGAGTACGCGTCGCGGCGATGGGAGCGAGCAGACGATTCCAATGTTGTCTCAAGGCGACAACATGTGGCAAGCTATTTTGACTCGCGTTACCGAGCCGCTAGTGCTGGTTGCCCATAGTGGAAGTTCACGATCCAAAGCTCTGCAGCTCGACGTCCAAATGACGCCACAGATTTTGCCGCCTCGCGTGACCATTTCCCCGCCAGCCTACACACGAGCAGCGGTCTACGCCGGAATATTGCCCGAAAAGGGGCTCATTGGTTTGGCTGGCACGCGCGTCGAATGGGAGGTCAGCAGCAATCGCCCACTTTCTTCTGGTCGCTTGCTCCTAAATTTCGAAGACGGAACGAGCCAACAGTTGACGCTGCAGCCCTTGACGAGTGAAAATGCACGAGACGCCGCCAATCCAATCGCCACGAATCAAGGTGCTGGCACGTTGGTACTCGAACGAGCGGGTCGCTTCGAACTGTCAGTAGTAGACATCGATGGAATTGAGTCCCACGAAAAGATCCAAGGCAGTATTACCATAACTCAAGATGCGCGGCCCATCGTACGAATTACCCAGCCCCGTCCCATATCACTGGCCACGCCTGATATCAATTTGCCGGTAACGGTAGTAGCCGAAGACGACTATGGTATTACGGCCCTGTCGCTTTATCGTTCACTCAACGGATCGCCAGCCAGTCGCATTGACGCTGAGCTCGACCATTCGGCGCGGCAGCAAGCCGTTTGGACGTTGCCATTACCGAAGTTTGGACTGTCTCCCGGCGACGAGATTCACCTGTTCGCCCGCACTGAAGACAACGATCCGGCTGGTATCAAAGGTGCGGAGTCGCCGGTCACGATCGTAAGAATCATTTCCGTCGCTCAGTTTCAAGAGATGATGATCCAGCAGCGTGGGGCGGAGAGCTTGCAGGCCAAATATCAGGCCGCCCGTCGCCACTTTGATCAACTTGCCAGCGCGCTGAAGGACGTCGAGGAAGCTGCCCGCGAGGCTGCCGCCAATCCCGACTCGACTGAAGCCGCCGAGAATCTCCAGCAGAAGCTCGCCGCTGCTGAACAAATCGCTCAAGAGGCTTCCGAGTCCATCGAAAAACTCAGCCAACAGGCGATGCCCATCGATGTCGATCAAGAGCTGTCTAAGCGTTTGGGCGAAATGGCAAAGCAAGCCGCCGACATGGCTCAACAACTTGGCGATATGCAACAGCCTGCAAATGAACCGGCATCAGACGAGCAACCAGCAGGCAAATCGCAATTGACAGAAAGCGAAATGCAGCAACTGCAGGAGATGCTGAAAGCCGCCGCCGGCGCACAGGAAGAATTAACAGAACAAGCCATTCAACCGATGCAACAAATGCAAAAGATGATGCCGCTGATCGTCGCACAACAACAGTTTACGCAGCTTACACAACAACAACGCGACTTGGCAAATCGCCTGAATTCGCTAGCAGAAAAAGAAGACTTGGACGACCCAGCGACTCAACGACGCGTCGCCGAATTGGAAGCCGAGCAAGAACAGTTGCGTCAATCGCTAGAACAACTGCTCGACAATATTGAGGCTGGAGCAGCCGAGTTGCCTGATGATCCGGAATTACAACAGTTAAAACAAACGGCGCTCGAGTTCGCCGAGGCAGTTCGCAGCAGTGCTGCCAGCGACGAAATGACCGCAGCGCAACAACATCTACTGGGTACCGAATTTGCCGACGCTCAACAAAAGGCTGCCGCCGCAGCGGACATCCTGGAAAGCTTTCTCAGTCAGAACGATCAAATGGGCGGTGAAGCTTGCGAGAATTGCCAGGCAGCCTTTAAGCCAGGTGCTGGCGGTCCCCAACTCGGAAATTCTATCCAGCAAATGCTGGCCATGATGGGCATGAAACCCGGTGCGTCCCCGGGCGGTAAACCTGGCATGGGACCAGGCTGGGGTGCCGGCGGTGGCTTCGCACAACGTTTTCCCGGACAGCAAAACATGGGCATGTACGGTTCCATTCCGAACCCACGCAGCTCGCAGCGCAGTGGCCGCGGCGAAATGTCAGCGGGCGGTGTAGCCAGCAATCATGACGCGCAAGCGCCTGCCGCCAATGCCGCGCGCGGCGATCGAACTCAGAGTGGTAACGCCAGTGGACAGAGTATGAACAGCATTCCAGCTCAATATCGCTCCCAAGTCGCCGAGTATTTCCGCACCCTGAACGACGCTTTGGGAGAGGCCGAAGATTAGGGAAAAATAAACTCGACGCGCATGACGATCCTGCCAATTTGGAAAGATAAACATGACAATCAATCGACCCCACTCCCTAGGTACAGTCCTGTTGCTAGGCGTGCTCCTGGCACCCGCTACCGCTGAAGAGCCGGACGGCAAGAAAGATGCCGCCAAGACCAGTGCAGTCGTACTTGATCCTAGTTCCGCTGGCGGTGAGGCGGCAGGGGTTATCCAAGTTGCGAACTTGATCTACGCCGGAACGAAAACAAGTGAATGTTTTGCCGATCACTTTCTTCGTCGCGCCGAACAGGACTCGGCGGTATCCACCAGCAGACGCCTGCATTCAGTCAAACTAGCTTCCGAAGAAATCTATAGTTTTCCAATGTTGATCATGACCGGAGAGGGCGAGTTCGAATTGCTGGCTGAGGAGCGTGAGAACCTGCGTCAGTTTATCGAACGCGGCGGATTCCTCTTGGCTTCAGCTGGTTGCTCATCGCCAGAATGGGATCGCTCATTTCGCCGCGAAATGGCCAAGACTTTTACCGATCGCGAGATGGAAGATATCGGCCTGGAGCATATGATCTTCCACACCGCCTACGATATTGAAAAACTCGAAGCAAAGAAGGGTACGCCGAAGCCCCTAGTCGGCATTCACTTTGGAAAACGTCTCGGCGTTCTCTACTCGCAAGACGGATTGAACGACACATCCAACTCGCAAGGTTGTTGCTGTTGCGGTGGCAATGAAATCACCAATGCCGAACAAATCAACGTCAACATCTTGGTTTATAGTCTGCTTCAATGAGCTCATGCGTACACATTCAGGGTTGCTACCCCAAACATGAACTGCAACACGGAATGCGTATTCCCGGTGGAATGCTCGTCGCAGCGTTGCTTGGCGTATTCGCTTTCACCGGCTGCCGTTCCGATCAACCGGTCATGCTCTTGGTTAGCGGCGATACGGCAGGCTGGATCACTCCTTGCGGCTGCGCGTCCAATCAATCGGGTGGATTGCCACGCCGTGGTGGCCTCATCGTGAATTCGCAAAGAGAGCATGCGGTAGTTGTCGTCGATGCTGGGGGATCCGCCATTGGCACAGGGCCCTACCAACGCATCAAACTGCTGTCGCTGCTTAACGGACTTCAAACACTCGGCCTACAGGCTCACAACATTGGTGGGCCGGAAACGCAATTCACCCCACGTGAATTGCGGGAGCTTGCCAGCGAATCGGGTACGAACTGGTTAAGCGCCAATTTGACAGCCGATGACGGGCAACCGGTTGGCCAGAAATGTTTGCTGGTTGAACGCAGCGGCTTGCGCATCGCGATCACGGGAATTGTCGATCCACAACGGGTGGAAAATCCTAGTTGGCAGGCGCAAGACCCCATTCGATCCGTCTTAAATGCACTCCAGTCACAAGCGGCTGATGTGAAAGTGGTGTTGGCTTACTTCGACGAGGGCGAATTGCGGGCTTTGGCGGAGTCACTACCCGAAGTCGACTATCTTATCGGCGGTCCCACCGGCCAAGCCATGAGCCCCACAAAGATTGGTCCCGTGACGGTAATGTCGGCTACGAACAAGGGTAAATTCTTGGCTGGCATAACGCTGGCAAGCGAAAAAAGCGGCTTTCGTGAAATCGACGCGAGCATTGTCGAAGTTAGCAGCGACATTAGTGAAAATGATGCTCAACTCAAAAACCTCAAGAGCTACTACGCCAAACTCAAACAACAGGACTTCACTGCAGAACGAGCTGGCTTAGTTCAGCACATGGCAACGGATGACACTGGCTACGCGATCGCTGGCTCGGAGAGCTGCGCCGCCTGCCACCAAACGGATGACGCGGTATGGCATGATTCCAAACACGCTCACGCCTGGGAAGTGCTAGTTGCCAAATCTGCCGAGTTTGATCCGCATTGCCAACAGTGCCACACAACTGGCTACGGTTACAGCGGCGGCTTTGAAAATGTAGCTCGCTCGCGTGAGCTCGTCCATGTCGGCTGCGAGAATTGCCATGGCCCATCACAGGCACACGTCAGCGACCCACGGAAACGCACACCATTTCAAGCCAAGGAACAGTGTCTGCGTTGCCATGATCATGAGAATAGCCCTGCCTTTCAGTTTGATCCCTATTGGACGAAAGTCTTGCACGCGGGTTCAAAAACGCCAGGCCAAGTACAGCAGTGAAGGCGACAATAGTGAACACACATCGCACGTTGACAACTTGGCTCCCAGTCTTGATTTGCCTTTGCACGTTTGGCGTCCAGGCAGTCGCCCAATCGCCCGCTAAACAGTTGCCCAACCCTTTTGATGAACCTGTTGTAGACACTTCTCCCACTGGGAACGCATCTGAAAATTCAGACGAGGGTGCCAACACGACTTCGGCCGACGATCCGTTTGGCGATGTAAAGACCGATGTATCTTCCCGCTTCCCAACCGATCCATTTGGTGAAGCTGAAACTACTGGAGACTTTTGGACATCAGAGGACAGCTCGACGAGTTCGTCCAGTCGCAGCGGCACGCGTGTCGAAGTGATGGACGATTACGAACGAGCTATGATCATGTCACAGTTGGACCAGCGTCCGATGCTTGTGCTACTTGGAGCCGACTGGTGTACTTGGTGCCGAAAACTAGAAGGCGACTTGGCCACGCCCGAAGCCGAAGATATTCTGACGCGTTGGATTGTCGTCAAGGTTGATGTGGACGAAGCTCCCGAATTGGCTCAACAATTGCAAGCCGGCGCGCTACCCAGCCTGCGCGTGCTTGGGCGAGACCAACATATCGTCGCTTCATCAGAAGGCTACCAACCGTTGCCAGAGCTGCAAGCTTGGCTCGATGAGCACTTGGCCGCCGCTGACCCCACGATCCAGCGAGTGCTTTACTCTGAAGGTCCACTGGCAACGAAGGACCTCAAGACCTTGAGCAGCTTCCTCTCCCACCGCGCTGCTGACGTCCGCGCTGCGGCCGTGGAACGCTTACTCCAATCACGCTCAACCACTCGCGGTTTTGTGGTCGATACGTTGCGTTCAGGCAACTTGTCTCAGCAGCTATGCGCGACTGATATCTTGCGGCGTTGGGAAGCACCCGTAGAGAATATTGACCCATGGACGCCTGAGTCCATCACCGCAGATTCCGTCGCGCCGCTGCTGGAATGGCTCAAGCAAGATGCAACAAAGGACATCATCGACTCGCCGGTAGACGAAGCGACAACCACGCCTGAAGCTGCACAGGTCACACCGGAGGAAATATCTAGACGTGTGCTGGCCGTTGCCAATTCCACTCCAGCTAACTTGTCCGCGAACTTGTCGCAAGCATTGCAGTTGGCCGCCGCATTGCCCGGCGATCCACTCGCCGCTGATGTGCGTTTACGCTTGGCGGATGGGGAGCTGTGGACGGAAGCACAACTAGTCAACTTGCGGGAACTGCTCTATCGCTCGTTAGTCAGCCCTCGCGTGCGACTGGAGAACACAGCACTGCTGTCGGCGCTTGCAAGCTTGGATACAGAGACCCATCGCAAAGCTGCCAACTACCTTCTGGACATCGCCACATCACAGGATCAAGCGTTGGTTGATGAACTGTCGCGAGATTTAGATCCAAACGTCCGAGAAAATGCAGTCGTACGACTGCAAAAGATTGGAGCCATGGACGATCCGCAGCGCATCGAACGACTACTCCGAGATGCGAGTCCCAGCGTTCGCACGGCCGTTCTACGCGAATTAGCCGAGCACCCCAACGAGCAAGCCATTGAAACATTGGTCGAGTATTTGCAGCGTGAGACCGATGAAAACCTAATGGTCTACGCGACGAAAACACTCGGGCAATTGGGAACGCGTGGCAGGGCGGAAACGGCCCTGATCGAATTGGCTAAAAACTCCGGCTGGCGCATTCGCGCTGCCGCACTCGATGCCATCACTGGCCGACTCAATGACAATCACGGAAGCTACAGTCCATTCGGCTCGCCCCAAGAAAACAAAGTCAGTGCTGAACTAGCTGAAGTCGTGCTAACCTGCACTGAAGACAAAGACTTGTTCGTCGCCGAAAAGGCAATTGCACTCATTCCCAACATCATTTCCAAAGATTCCGCTCCAGCCGTGCTGGCGTACCTGACCGCACATCCCGAGCGTCTCCATACGATCGACAAAGATATCAGCGAATACGAGCGCGCGGAGCAGTTTGCACCCTTAGTCGCACATGCCCAAAATGAATTGACGGCTGACTCCAGCGAGCGACTGCGGGCCGCCGCCGAAATACTTGCTAAGTTGTCTCCCAAGGACCTGCAAGCGAAGTTGCCCAGCTTGCTCGACTCCCAAGACCGCCCAACACGCGTGGCTGGCATGCGCGCCCTATTGGCTTCCATGAAACAACTGCGTACGGAAGCGATCGAGAGCCTGCACGACGCGTACGTTTACAGAGCGTTTGAAGACCATCAACGCAATCCTTGGCATGCCGTTCCTCCGCAATTTATGTCATTCGTCTCGGAGGAGAATTCGGCAACCATAACTCCGGATCCCGATAGCGATGTGCATGCCGACGATACGGAAGCCGGCTTGTCCTTGTTCGAAAATCTATTTGGCAGTGAAGGCCCAACCTCGGTCGCCGATGACACGGCAGATCGAGAACAAACGGAACCACCCGCCACAACAGACATCGACGAATTGGACGCTGCGCTTTCTCTATTCGGAGATTTACCGCCTGCGGTGGAAGTAGAAGCCAATAGCGAACTCGCTCCAACGAAAAAGTCAACTATGACTAGCCTGCCATCCGTGTGGCTGAGAAATTGGCAAGTTACTGATGAGGCTAACGCGGACATCAACCGTACTCGCCCACGCTGGTTGCAGGAATGCACGGCGAAAATGCTGCAGCGTTTTGGCGATTTGCCCGCACCCAGTAGCACCGATGCCAACGCTGTGGCTGAACAACAGTGGTTGCAGTTGGCCTTGCTTGCCTGTGGCTTCAGACAGGGCGATCCACAACTGCTGCTGACACTACCACCCAAGCCTGCGATCAACGACGCCGCGAACGCCGCGAACAACTCCGCCGCCGACGCAGTTCGTCCACCTCAGCTTGTCGACGCTCTGCCATGGCTTAACGAGCTCGATCGCCTGCATGTGCTGGAGCGTGCCAGCATCGATGTCAGTGCACTTTCCGAGAACGATGCTCAATTGATTGACGCCGCTCTGGAGATCGATAGTCTACCGATCGCTAATTGGCTCCTGGACCAATATGCAATGCTGCCCAGTGATGAAGTCGACACGAAGCAATTAACCCAATGGTTGCTGCAAAGTCGACTGGGGGTACTAAACGAAAACCTGGATAACTATTTTGACAATGACGAATTACGTTCTTCCAAGGAGCCCTTTCTTGACTTTGCTCCGCTGCAGCAGCTACCACAGAGCGATCCCGAGCGTCCAGACCAGCTCGACACCATCGATTGGCTGACAGAACAATACCAACAGGCGACTTCGCCAGCAATTCGCGCTTCATTACTGAGCGTGCTATCCCACTTTGATCACAAACTAGCGACGCAGACCGCTGTGGGTCTGCTAGCCGAAGCGCAGCAATACGATATCACCGTTCAAACTGCCTTAGCGATCGCCTTGGCCGATCAGGAGCAAGCGGCAAGCAACCGCGCTGCCCGCTTGGTCAACCACGCCTTGCCCGAAGTTCGCAAGGCAGCCATCGATCGACTGACCTCGACCAGCGACCAGTACAGACTCGAACTTGATACATCGGTCCCGGTCTACTACGACTACAATGCGAATTTCCCAGGTTTGTGGTTCATCGATGGTAACATTCCCGTCGATGCGCTGCGGGCGGAGATTACCCGCGAGGATTCCGAAGTTGCTTTCGAAGCGAATCTTTTGCTCATAGTCAGTGGAGACACCACAGTAGCTCTGGAAGAACTCGTCGCAAACCACTCCACCGAAGACGAGCTTGCCTTAATTGTTGCCGCGCTCGCCAAAGCCAATCGAACGGATGCAGACGCAATCGAAGTCTATCGTCAATCAATTCAGGACCTAGAATCCCCCGCCTTGGTCTATGCGCTGCTACGCTCACTTCGCCATGACGAACTGACCAAGCTACGTTCCACCATGCGCAAGCAATATGGCAGTGAAGCCTTGGAGTTTTGAACTTTGAATGAGTACACCCAACACCTGCAGCAGAATTCTCTTCGTTTACGTTTAACGGCGTTTAATGGCAAGCCGTAGGCGTCGGCGAGCTTGTAAAATACTTCCGCCCGCCACTTGCTGATAAACCTAAAATCGAATCACCCCATTTCGATCCACTAAAGTTCCTTCATCGAGGCCTAACATGCACTACTCTAAATCACTTGCTTTGTTTCTGTGTGTCGTTTTCGTTGGACAATTGCGCGCCCAAGACCCCTATGGATTCGGTGGGGGCATATCCGCTTCGAGTACTGAACAGATATCCGTGAAGCCAACCAAGATGCGTCTGAGCATGTGGGTTAAAGCTCAGGGTACCGACGCTAAGGCCGCGATTAAAGCGCTCAACGATCACAAGAGCCGTGTGCAGAAAGACTTGACGGCGATGAAAGCCGATGCAACATCCATCAGCTTCAGCGCAACTCGCTTAACCGAAGGCGCTGGCGACCAGGATCCCAATGCACGCCGCATGCAACAAATGATGATGATGCGTGCTCAAGGCGGCAACGCAGCGGAACTTCCCAAAGCCCCCACGGTCTTCACTGCCACAGCGGCTGTCAAAGCGGAGTGGACGCTGCCCGTTCAGGAAGGCGATGCCCTAGCACTGCTACCAGCGACTCTGAAACAACAGATCACGTCGCGCGACCTGGCTGGCGACAACAATAAACCCGAACTCGATGCCGCTCAACAAGAACAGCTCGAAGAAATGCAAGCCATGATGGACGAGCAATTTGGTTACTACAGTTCTGGCGATAACGACGCTCGCGGACCCTCGATCACCTTTGTTGCTAGCGTTACCGATGAACAGATCCAAGCCGCCACGAAAGCCGCTTATGAGGCTGCCGTCAAGCAGGCCCAAGCACTCGTGTCGGCTACAGGGTTAAAACTGGGCAGTTTACGGTCGGTATCCAGCCATCGAGACGCGGTTTACTCCCCCCGCTCGATGTACTACGGCCCAAGCTATTCCGACTCGCAGTTCCCCAACAGCCTAATTTCTGACGACGACAACACCATCACCGCTGAAAATGCCGATGAATTAATTATGCCGGTCAGCGTCAGCGTCAGCTATGCTCTGGCCGAGTAATTACTCCGCCTGCTATACATGGCAACGGTACCGCACCTACAAGTCACAGCGGCCTGAATTCTTGCAAGATTTTAAACCAAAGTCGTCAAAGCAATGGAGTGCTTAGCGATGCCCAGACTATTTTGCCTTTCGCTGGTACTAAGCGTTGTGGCTGCAAGTGGTTGTCGCGCTCCGCTTACGTCTCGCGCCATCGACGCACAACACATCTATAAATCCGCCGAACTGATCGACGAACAGCCTCAGATACAGCGCGGCGAGCAGCGCCCCGTGTTGGATGCGGTCGGTTGGACACTGGGCATTCCCAGCAAACTAACGCTGTGGAATCGCAAAGTTGAAAATCATCATATCGGCCCTGAAACAGAAACCACCGTCGCCGAGTATTTAGCCGCAAACGAACTGGACACAGTCCGCGTGCGGCTGAATCAATATCGGCCTGGCGAGGACTGGAGTCGGCTGGTCAAGAACAAGAGCGTTGGTGCGGGCTGGCGATATACCTTCGGTACACTCAGCGTGCTGGGCGAAACGCTGATACCTGGACGCGTGTTTGGCGGAGACCACTACAACCCGTATACGAATACGATTCATATTTATTCCGATGTGCCTGCCATTGCACTCCACGAAGCTGGCCATTCAAAAGATTTTGCGAGACGGCAATGGAAGGGCACCTACGCGGCCGTCTATTCGCTACCCATCGTACCGCTTTATCACGAATCAATTGCCAGCTCCGATGTGATCGCTTATCTCGAAGCGCGCGGCACGCGCGAAGAGCAAGCGGCAGCCGCGCGAGTACTTTATCCTGCCTATGGAACCTACGCCGGATCAGCGGCTGGTTCCGTTGTGCCTGCATACAGCAGCCCACTCTACTTTGGTGGTCTGCTAACTGGCCACGCCGCTGGCCGCTTAGAAGCCCGGCGCATTCTGCAACAAGCTGAATCACGCCCCACCTGCGATTATTAGGCGCTACCTCCCAACGTAGGGTGGAGGTGGGACAGCGTTACGACCCAAGGAACGACTCAGAATCGTACGCACGGTCCCACGTAAGACCACTATTTTGCGAAGGTGTCTTGCTCGATCGAAAAAACGGAACTGACCGGTGCTTGGTGGTCTGTCTTTGCCCCAATTTTTCGACCGTCAGCGATTGGGTTGAGGAAATGCACAGGGAGATTACACAAGAAGAGTAGGAAAGTTCGCGGTTTCCAGACGCATGGCCGGGAACTCGTACAGACCGCTGTGCTCAGCGCGCGATCGACTGGTCGCAACGTCGAATTTGTGACAGCGGCCGAGGAGAAGATTATCCGCACTATCCAGTTGTTCAATCAGTCAACCCTCATGCTATTCTGCCGGATTATATTTGGCAATGTACTTCAACTGGAACTGGAGCTGGAACAACTTATCCAGTTCCGCTTGCGCCCGCAGCATGAAAAGTGGCGTGTTTCTTATCTTTCGTGGGCACGAATTTCCTCACCAAGTCGCGTATTGCGAGACCATCGCATGAATCTATCCGAAGACGTCGCAAGGTACGGGGCTTTCTGCAAGTTTGAGCTTGGTGAATTCCAAGAGGCTGAGACTCAGTTTCGCGAAATTGTAAAAAAATACGGACGTGTCTCCGACCGAGAGAGTTTAGCTGTGCTGCTATTGCTTAATTCAAAATGGTCGGACGCATTCGGTGAATTCGATAGGGTGGTCACGAGACATCCTAACAACTGGCGGGCCGCTCTACATTTATCCCTGCTTCTTTCATCTTCTCCCGTCTGTGAACATCGTGATAGCGAGAGGGCAGGCATTCAAGTATCAAAGGCATCGGCGATACTTGGGCACGAGACTTGGGAAACTCATGCGGTAAGGAGTGCTGCAGAGGCAGAATGCGGAAATTTCAGCAGCGCGATTTGTCAAATAGATGCATCATTAGCGAACGCTCCGCAGGAACTGCATGGTCCGCTTTGGGAGCGAAAACTGCTTTACAAGAAAGAGAAACCCTATCGACTAGAAGCTAGATTCGTCCTTCCCTTCTTTAGCAAACGCCGAAAATGCAGTAGGTGTGGTTGCGTGGTACGGACAACTCTAACTATCAACTCTAACCCGGTATGCATAGACTGTGCTGGCCAACTTTGAAAGGAAGCGCGAGGACGTCTGCATTCTGAAGCTGATCAGCTTTCAGACGCAACTTAGGCCATTTGGAGAGTTTCAAGGTATAGAGATGGCGACGTCATAGTTTATGGATCTTTGAGGTCAGACAATGGGCTCTCCAAGCTAATTGACGTCGTTGAGGAAAACGTGTGAACCGGGATGCTTGCGGACACGGCGGACACAGCATTCGGCCTCAAGTATTAAAGGGCGTGCTATCGCCTCAATAGGGCGCGAGTGCGGGTTGCTGATTGGTGCCAGCATTACAGGCAGCGGCTAGCCACGTCGGTACGATGTACTATCTACGTATTTAAACCGTGTAACTGCTGCAGCCAGGCGTTTCAGCGATGCACTATCTTTTACAATGTTTCTGACTGGTTTCGCGATCCGCTTGGGATCGGAATTGAGCCGGGTGGAACGCCATATACGATTTCAAGCTCGCACTCAACGAGTTTCACAAGATGGACAGATACTTGTATAGAGTGGGAGAAACTCCTGCCTCCATGGGAATTGTAGTGAAGCAACTGGATGAGAATCCGTATGCAGCCCCATCGGGCACTGCCAATTCTAGGCTGCTAACATATTGGGGGCCTCAACAATTATTCTCGTGGCTTTTCCGGCTGTGGGGAGTTGGCCTAGTCGCCCTGGCGTCCGTAAACGCAGGTCGAATTACACCAGCAGCGTTGTACCTGCAGACGCTAGCATGCTTTTGGGCAATTGGATTGGTTGTAGCCAGCAGTCGAAAGGGCTTATCGATTAGGTACTACTTCGCCTTGACTGTAGCCGCATGGATTCCGGGAGTTGCGCAGCTTGCACGGAGGTTGATGTTCCTCGGTGGTGTGCTTACGATCGATGAGTCCTATTCTCCGCTGGCTGTCGCATGCGGACTTATGGTTGAGTTTGTGTTCTGGCAATTCCCAACGACGATAATGCTTTGGATAATAGCTAGTGAGTCACCGAAGCGTGTTATAACGCCGACGCAAGTGCTCAGAGAATTGGGGGACAAATGACTCGCTACAGCCTGAGGATCTTACTTTGTTTACTTACATTATCTTGTTTTGTAATGGCTGTATACCGTTTAGATCACAATTTGACCAAGCGGACTTGGAAGGAGTTGAACGGTGAGTCAGATTTCTTGGTTTGCGTAAGCGGCAGCGACACAGTGCTTGCTGGTAATAGTAAGTTACTGAGCGAACTCACTGCACCATTTGACAGGAAGATGAGTCGAGTTGGATCATTTCGAGCAAGATCGCTTGGAACTCAGTTTTATCGAGCTGAGTATCGCAACGCGGGCAATTGGACAGTTAGCGAGGTATTGAAGGAGTGGAATCGTAGCGGGATGCGAGAAACATGTCTTAGTCAACAAATCGAAGTCCTACTAGTCTCACGAGATGGCACCGAAGTCTTAAGTTTCAAGTAGCCTGCTCTACATAAATAGGTGGTCCTACTGTATTGGTTCACCATTAAAAAAATTACGTATGAAGGCAAACTTGGCACTACGATCCCCAGGAAATGCCTTCCCCAGTTGTGCCGCCGTCCGACACTCTGGCACGTCCGACTCGCGGGCCGTTGTCCGAGAAATCTTTTTATCGTCAAAGGCTGCTACGACGTAACAGTCGAAGGAAGTTGTGCGGCTTACTGCGGCGCGAGGTAACTAACTATGGATGAGTGCGAGGCAATCCTTCGTAGAGTCTTGAAAACCCCGCTTAACCTAACGCATTTGGACTACGACGATAACTTAATCTTGAAGGATCCAGATTTTCCAACGGACGAGGTGATAACGGATGTACTCGAAGAGTTTGGGATTCGCGGAAGGAGTCCGATTGCATTGCATCATTTGGATTGATCGAGCGGGACAACTCCCCACTCAGCAATTCGAGCCAATGATCTGTGATCGATAGCTTGCCGACGCGACCACGCCTAGAGCACCCCCCCAACCTAAACCACTTACTTCACCGTACGCTCACTGATAAACCCATTTGCGCTAGACGGAGAAAATTCGAAATAGTCCAGCTTGCTTGAGAAGTGCCACTATCCGACCCCGCGTCGATGAAGCACCGACTGCTTGGCTAGATCGACTTCGTACGCCACAGTGGCGGACGAGCGTTGGAAATCGCGACCAGTTTGATTTGGTCGAGTCCGCAACAACAAACAGCTTGGCCGCAAGTCTAGCCAAGAAAACGCGAT
The DNA here is from genome assembly GCA_041398985.1 of Pirellulaceae bacterium. Lineage (GTDB taxonomy): Bacteria > Planctomycetota > Planctomycetia > Pirellulales > Pirellulaceae > Aureliella. The sequence goes on along the minus strand of JAWKTR010000022.1, from coordinate 68,699 downwards.
CGCCTCCGTAGTTGCGCGAGCTTGCTGGTTGTGTTCGCGGCAGCCTCACAGCGCTGCCGCCAGCCACCTTGGCGTTTCCCAATTCTCGCGTGTCGATTTTGCTTTTGGCCGACAGCTATTGGCTATAATTCCCCAATGGTCACCTTCGCTCAACATTTCGAAATTCCACGCCACCCGCTTCGCGGCGCCGCGAAAAATCATAGATGCATATCCGGTGCAGCTGGCCGTTCTAAGTCCAACATGCAAGCCAACTTGCGCGGCGCAATTTATGACGAGAACATTCGATTGGGGTCTTGCTCCAAAGATCCGATTGCTTATCTCGATCGCACTTGGAACCTGTATAGTTTGGGCAATCGAAAGATTTGCAAATCAACGATCCTCGCGGATTGAGCGCGGTGGATGTTGGTGCAATTTGCACAGATAAGAAACCCAGCCGCGTGAAATCCAAGGTTGCGCTGCTCAGTTGCTTGACGTACCGTTTGCGCTAGGCGGAGAGAATTCAAAAGGGTCCAGCTTGCTCAAGAAATGCCGCTAATCCGACCCCGTGCGTGTTGAGCGACTGATTGACTAGAACGACTTGGTACGCCACAGCGGCGGTTGAGCGTTGGAAATCGCGACAAGTTTGATTTGGTCGAGTCCGCAACAACAAACAGCTGGACTCAAGTAGAGTCAGAAAAGGCGATCGCCTCAGTAGTTGTGCGAGCTTGCTGGTTGTGATTGGCGGCAGCCTCACAGCGCTGCCGCCAGCCACCTTGGCGTTTCCCAATTCTCGTGTGTCGATTTTGCACTTGGCCGACAGCTATTGGCTATAATTCCCCAATAGTCACCTTCGCTCAGCATTTCAAAATCCCACTCCACCCGCTTCGCGGCGCAGCGAAGAATCACAGATGGATATCCGGTGCAGCCGTTCGTTCTAAGTCCAACATGGTGAAGAGCTTTTGTTGCGAATTGATGCAAGACGCAACAAAATACAAGGGAAAAGGTGAACCATGTGGCCTAGCCACGCCAGAGGGCGATACACCAGGAAAACCACCCAAGCGATGATTAAAATATGAAACTTGGGAAAATCTGCCGGGCCCCAATTTGTATCATGAATGCTGCGATTTTCCTGTCTGCGCAGAGCGTTAAAACTAATCCTGGGAACAATGTCTTGCAAAGATAAGTTGATGCGTGGCAAATTTGCCCCGAACGAATGCAAATCCAAGTGTGGAGGTGGCATTGCAGGAGGGCAACCTATCAAGAGCTGAGATGAACATGCATTTAATTCGCCGAACTTCATTTCATATCCTTTTCGTCGGACTTGCCCTTGGTGTATGTCCTCTCTCGACTAGCGCGGGATGCGCCGATGAAGAGCAACTGATCGCCGAAGCTATTTGGCGTTTTGTTTTGGACGGTGCCTATACACGCAGAGTTGATGACACGATTCAAGAGCTCCGCATTGCGTTTCCCACATCCTCGGATGCGTTGCTTTGGGAAGGCGTGCTTCGAAGGAAAGGCTGCCAATTGGCGCATACGCTTGAGTCGGTTGCTCAATTCGCTGAAGGTTCACTAACAGATGTAACAACAGACGACTTAAGTGAGAAGCTAGAAGTATTTGTGCAGAATGAGGGCCCGAACTCATCAGCTGCATCTGATTTGGCACTACTAAGGTGCGTGCAAAATAATCCTAGAAACTACTTGGGTTGGTCAATGTTGGTTGCCAGCCAGCATCAAACGATTGCGGTCTATGCAGCCAAGAAATGGGCTGAATTAGATCCTGAGAACGCTCTGCCGCTTTTCGCCTCAGCTATGCTTCTCGAAAGTAGGTTGACTGAAGAGAGCTTTTTTCAGCAGTCAAGAACCCGAAATTGGGCCATGTGCCTTGCATTGATACACGAAGGCAACATGCGGTCCAAGTGTGTGCTACCAAATTTAGTTTTTCCAAGCAACTTTAAAATTACATTTAATGAAGAATCTGCTCGAGCGATGGAGCAACCCGAATTATTGGGCAAGTCCATAAGCCCGCGTTTTCTTGAATGGGCTTTTGAGTCGCAGATTGAATCCATGAATTTCTTAGATGAAACTCCATTGTCCGCAATTCGCTTTCGGCACTTTCACAGCCGATCGCTTCGGCGAATTCAACACTTGAGTGAAAAAGAGCAGGTCGGCGTGTTGCACGAAACCGTTCTGCTTAGATTTCATCTGCTCCGATCAAAATCAATGGACTACGTGCTGGATTTGATTCCAGTGTCTGCATTTTCACGATTGACTCAAATCGCATTCAATCAGCGCGATTGGCAATCTGCCGATAAATATAACCAGCTCGTCAACCAAATGCTCCAATTCCGCCAAGGCGTTTCACAGCATGTATTTGTATCAGATACGAATGAATCTGACGCGAGCAGTGATTTAATTCAGAAACTCTTGGAAGTTGAGGGCGAACCGAAAAAGCAAAATCTAATCGACTCTCCGGGAATGCCAACTATGCCGCAGATAGAGTTCGTCAATGCTAGAAGTCAAATGATTCAGCGTGTAGGCATGCAGTTGGACGGTTTACAAAATCTTGACGCTACGCGAGAGCTTCACGCAAGTGGATATGCGTTCATCAGGTTTGATGTTTCTTACGAAGGTCGCGATATGCTTGTCTCCCCCACAATCAACGTTGAGGACCATTCTGCGACCGAGCTTTCCGCATTTTCTGATCAATCTGAGATTCGCGAATTGACGCTCGATAGCCATTTGAAACATCTGCAATCCCTAAACCGCGTGTTGCACAGGAATGTAGGTGCCTATATCGTGTTGTCGAATGAACTCTCGCATAAGAATCTGGAGCAATACCTCGAGGATGCGGGCTACTGGACGAAATCTGATCCGTGCTTCGTTGCTAGCCATGACAGAGCTCGGCTTCGCGACCTCAAACACACTGGTGTTCGGTTGGCTTGGATAACACCTGCGTCAGTCCTGCTCCAAGCAGAATCGGATGACTTCGAATCAACGTTAGATGATGTCTCGAAAGCCTGCGACGCAATCACGCTCGAATTTGATACGGTAGACTTGTCGGAATCACGGATCGTGGAATGCTTTTCTGCAATACGAGCTCATGGGCTAGAACTCCATTTGATTGAATTCCCTGACCATCCGCTTCCGAAAAGCGTTGGCGATAGCAACTTAGTTTCAATTGTCATTGCTGCGCGCGCGCGGAGTGCCAAGTCCCGGGACCATACACCAGAGGCATCGGGCGTTGAGTATTGCAATTAGCCGCAGGAGAGCGCGGACTAGCGACTTACCAATATCTCAATAGCCCATCGGCTGAACTGGCTGACCCCGTCGGAATGTGTCCCGTAAGATTTGCGTAAGGTAAGCGTGGCTCGTGGCACACGGGATGGATCAGCCAGAAGTGTTCAAAAATACTCCCAAAAAACTTTGTCGAGACAATATTTTTTTCTTGACATGCGCCATGCAGAGTCTCAGACTGACGAACACCGAGTGGGAGTGACAGTGAAGACCGACGTACGCATCGCACGAGCAGTCATTTACGACTCGTAGGGAGGTGAGCGACATGAGCTTGCTGAACTTCTGGTTTGTTCCTGCCCAGGCAACTCATCGCTTCAGGCTACTGAGATTTGAAGGATTAGTTGCCGGGAGAGCGCCGTGAAAAAACTCCTACAATCGATTATTGCATGCTTAGCCGCTATTACGATTTACGTTGGCGGGGGCTGCCAGGATTTCGTTAAGCAGAAGTCCTTCTACGAAGCAGCTGGGTGGCAAGCGAAAGATTTCTTTGAAGATCCAAACACAATTGCTGTGTGCGAAGCCATTCAGTCCCAAGACCTGGCCTCAGTCAAACGACTGATTGAGTCGGACGCCGATGTCAATGACGTTGGTGCCGATGGCATGACGCCTCTGCTATGGGCCTTGGTGAGCAAAGAAGCAGAAATATTTTCTGCATTAGCCGATGCGGGCGCAGATCCAGGCGTCGTTGTGGAAAGCGATTTCAATACGCGTGGAATTATTGCAGAAGGTACGACCGTCGCCCACATCGCAGCGTTCCACCAACGCTCAGAGTTCTTCATGGCCTTGCTCGCAAACCAACTTGATCCAAATCTACGCGGTACTTTTCCACAAGCAAGTGAACCTTGTACACTTTTCGATGCCTTGCTCAGTTCCCATGGCGAGCGAATGCAGGACAGATTTCTGGGGCTATTGTCACAGAAGCCGCAGCAAAGTGTACTGGATAATGCGGCAGAGTTGGCCATCCGTGCCAATGAATTCGCCCTAGCAGAATCAGCGATTAGAGCCGGCGCGAATGTACATGTTTATTCTGACACTGGGTGGGGGAACATGCTGCATTTACTTGTAAAGAACGAACCTCCACGGCCCTCGCGCCAAAGCGTTCCGTACAACCGTCTTGTGGCGTGGCTCGAGGATCAGGGCGAAGACTTGGAAGCCGCGCGTGCGGATATTGCGCGGTGGCGTAGCCATCTTCGTTCGGTTGTAGATCCGAGTATCGCCGCGGCGGCGCGTGCGGCTGAGCTTAAAAAACGCGAGGCTGCCAAGACTGAGATTGATGGCCCACCAGAAGATTACGTGGATCGGCCGTGACCCCAAGGAATTTTTCCGGTCCCACGAACTTGTCGCCTGCTGCCAAGCTATTGACGAAGAGGACATGGACAGACTCAGATCGCTCCTAGAGAGCCGCAATGCCGATAACACGCTCAGCGGCATCAGTTATACTGGAGCAGCCATTGGTAACTTGACCTATCTCTATGACGACAAACAAAGTAGCAGGCACTCTCCGTGTGCCGTCCGCTCCCCAGCCTCCTCGTCGAGCACACCAGGAACCTGCCAATCCGCTACTTCGTCGCATACCTGGCGCAAGGCGTACTGATGGTAATCTCGATCAGTCGTGGAGTCTTTCCGAAGTTGGCGACTGGGACAGCGTTACGACTGAAGGAACGACTCAGAATCGTACGCACGGTCCCACCCACGAGCTGCTGACCGAGGGCGGGCAAAGTCTCAGCGCGGATGTAAACGTTAACATCACGCTCATCCCATCGAACCTCCGTCCCAATACGTCAAGCCTGCTCATGAACTGGGACATGGATAATCGGCTCAGCACCGCCGACGTCGGCAACAATAGCAGTGTGGACGTGACCTACAAGTTCGATGCCTTAGGTCGTCGCGTTTATCGCGATGACGGTACTCTACTATCGACTGTCGGTGGTGAAATTGAGGATACCCTCGCTCAGCGAACGGCGCGAAGATATCCCATCACTAGTGAGTGACTACATCCACTATTTCAGCACGCGGATGACGCACCAAGCGACCCAGTGTAGCAAGGAAGCCGTCGAAGCCCTGATCCGTTACCACTGGCCCGGCAACATTCGCGAGTTGATCAACGTTATCGAGCGCGCGATGTTGCTATGTCCAAGACAAGAGATTGGACTGGCTGATTTGCCGCACGAAATCAGATCGTCCAACGGTTTATCCGAACCCGTCGATAACGATTCTGAGCAAAAAAATAGCCGAATGAGTAGGCTTCCATTGAATGAATTCCTTGCCAAATCAGAACGTGAGTACTTGGTGCGATTGCTGGAAACGACTGCTGGACGCATTGGCGAAACCGCCCGTCTCGCCAAAATCGATCCGCGCGTCCTCTATCAAAAGATGAAAAGGCTCAAACTTGACAAGAAAGACTTTGGGTAAAACAGACGCTATCAAAACGGCCATAGCCAAGGAATCAAGACAACGGCGACGATTCCTAGGAGCACATTGAGCGGCGCTCCAATGCGCATGAAGTCCAGGAAACGATAACCCCCTGGTCCGTATACCATCATATTGGTTTGATATCCAATGGGAGTCATAAAGCTAGCCGAAGCCGAGAGTGCTAAAGCGATCACAAACGGACGAGAATCTATATCGTACAAGCGCGCGGTTTCAGTGCAGAAGGGAAACATCAATACTGCGGCGGCATTGTTAGTGATCACTTCCGTAATTATCGAACCAAGAATATAAATTGCCGCTAACGTGGCGATCGGCCCCCAGGCTTGCGTTGACTCTACGACACTTTCAGCGATGAGTGTCGCCGCTCCAGAATTCTGCAACGCAGCACCAACGGCGAATGAGGCCGCTATCGTTATCAACACTTGCCATTCTAAGCTCTGCCGAGCCTCGTTCACTGACAGGCACCCGAGGGCAATCATAAGAAATGCGGTAAGTGCCGCTGATAGGACAATTGGAACGATGCCGGTCGCCATAAATATGACCAGAAGTAGGAATAGAGCGAGCGAAACCCAAGCGTGATCGCGACGTCTTGGCCGCCACTCGTCCACGTTGCTCACCAAGTAAAAGTCGTGGCTATCGCGGTATTGCCTGAAAAAACTGGGGCCGGTCTGCATTAGTAGGGTATCACCCGGACGTAGTTCGATGTCACCAATTCTCTTTACAATCCGTTTTCCAAAACGCTGAACCGCGACCACTGCTGCTCCGTAGACTTCGCGAAAATCGGCATCTCGAATCGTCTTCCCGACCAGCGCCGAACTTTCCGAGATAACCGCTTCGCACAACCGCCGGTCCTTGTGCTGCTGTCGCAACTTATCGTTCTCCAGATGGAGAACGGGAATTAGCCCAGGAATCCGTTCAAGTTCAATAATGCTGCTGACAATTCCCGCAAAAACTAATCGATCTTGCGAGTGAATAATATCTTCAGGACGGATCGGACTAATGATCCGACCTTCGCGATCAATTTCAATCAAGAACAAACCAGGCAAACGTCGCAATCCGGCAGTTTCAACCGACTTGCCACACAAACGGCATTCCGATTGAACGAGCATTTCAACGAGATAATCACGCCGCGATTCGTTCAGTTGCTCAATAAACTCCTTTCGCTCCGGCAACAATCGATTGCCGAACAGAAGTAGATAGACAACGCCGACGACCGCGTAAGGGAGTCCAATCTTGCCAATCTCGAAAAGGCCCATTGCCGGCATGCCAATCTCGATCATTAGTCCGTTAATGACCAAGTTCGTTGAAGTGCCGATCAAGGTGCATGTTCCGCCGAGGATAGTCAAGAACGACACTGGAATGAGCAGTTTCGATGCTGCGACCCGATTCAGCCTACACCAATCCACAACAATTGGTACGAACATTGCTACGATTGGTGTGTTGTTCATAAAGGCGGACATCGGCACAATGAATACCGCCAGCCTCGCAATGACGCCGCGGGCGGTCTTTACCTTGCCAAGCACATGTTGGCTCAAGTAGTCCAGGATTCCGGTTTCTCGTAACCCTGCCACGACGACAAACAAGAAAGCAACCGTCAACATCCCGGGATTAGAGAATCCAGAAAAAGCCTGCTCGGGTGTGATGACTCCCGAAACAGATAAAATGGTGACAGCCCCCAAGAATAACAGGTCAGTCGGGATGGAATTTCTTAACAAACTCAAGAAGAGAACTGCCACTACGCCGAGCGTAAACCATGCTGCGATATTCATCTGGGTTGATTCTGAGAGTAGACTTGGTGTTCGACCAAAGAAAGAGTTGTTGGCCAGCCGAAAGAAATTGTGAACAAAATCTATGCAATATCTATGCAATTCGCGTACCGACGCTATTGCCAATAACCTTGATGATGGCACAGTAAAGTTCAGTGTGTCTGTTTTCGCATCTAACAAGAGTCAGAAGTCCATGTTTTGGATTGGAGGCTGTACCAGGCTACTTACTCGGTTTCTCGCGGGCTGGTGTCTTGCTCTCACGATCCTTGGTCCGTTTGTCTCGACTCGGCAATTAGTCGGTGCGCATGGGGCAGTTGTTGCTTCCACGTCAAAGCCAATGCTCGAGCTGACTGACACCGCCGTCTACCAAAACGTACAACGACTCACACAAGACAATTCTCAATTCAAGTCGTTGGCTTCCTGCACCCGTTTTATCTGCGTTACTCCCACTCAATTCAACGACTTTGGTTGTTTAGCCGACCGAAGCGATTCTCCTGAGATTGCGTCGCTTTTTCACTTCGGAACCTCACTTCGTCTTTGAAGTACAGTCTTTATCCGTTCCGAATTCTGCGGATCGCATGAATCAGCCCATTAGATAACCACAAATGGTTGTATCGCATGGCTGACAAGTTATCGCATTACGCTTCCTCACTAATGCCAACTTGACTGGTAGCTGAACCGAATTGCACCCAAGAAAGAGGCCTGTCCCGCCCAACGAACCCATTGGTCGTTCGCCGTGGGGGCTGGAAGGATTCCAATAAAAATCAAGGCCCATACGAGGGCAATCAGTGCAACAATTATGTAACTCGGTAAGGGAACGTCGAAGCATCGTGTCAACCAAAGAAGTTAAGGGCCACCAACGCAGGACGTTCTACCAGAGGTGGAGCGTCAGTATTGTCGTAGCTACGCTGGCGTTTCTTCCGTTCTCCTTCTACTACGCCGGCCGCGCTGTCCTAAGCAATGTAAATCGTGTGGAGGATTGGTTGCCGAGATCTTTCGAAGAGACTCAACATCTGGCCTGGTTCCGTCAGCATTTTGCATCGGACCAGTTTGTCGTCGTTAGCTGGCAAGGGTGCCAATTGGGGGCTGATGAAAGTGGAGCACAAGACGATCCCCGGCTCGCGATCTTGGCAAATTTGCTGGTCCCGCAAGATTCGGAATTTTCTTCCGATGAAGGCTCGTCTACGGCAAGCATCTTGCCCGAATCAGACCAGGTTGCGAGGCGAAAGTACTTCAAGTCGGTCATCACTGGGCGGCAAATGCTGGACCGCCTTACCAATCCTCCGTTGAGTCTACCCGTCAAGACAGCGATCGGGCGCCTTCAAGGTTCGATGATCGGACCTGACGGAAGACAGACTTGCTTGGTTGTCACACTCCACAACGAGGCGCTCGGCGAATTCAAGCAAGTGCTAGGATCCGGACAGCGAAGAACACTGAGAGATAACGTACCTCCTGGGATACTACGCAAGTTCATCGCGCAGGCGGGAATACACGATGCCGACATTCACTTGGGTGGTCCACCAGTCGACAACAGCGCAATTGATGAGGAAGGCGAAAAGACGCTTATTCGCTTGGCCGGCCTGTCGGGAATGCTTGGCCTCGGTCTAGCGTGGTGGTCACTCCGCAGCATCCCACTCACCATCATCGTGTTCACGTGTGGCGTCTTAAGTGCTGCCACCTCACTGGCGACTGTAGCGCTCACTGGCAAAAGCCTTGACGCGATTCTAATGTCGATGCCTTCGCTCGTCTACGTATTGGCAATTTCTGGCGCCGTTCACCTAGTCAATTACTACCGCGAAGCCATCGAGACAGGCGGACTCTACGCGTCCGCTGAGCGAGCCGTGCAGCATGCATGGAAGCCTGCAGCGCTGTGTTCGATTACAACGGCCGTAGGCTTGATTTCGCTGTCAGTTAGCGAGTTGGTTCCGATCCGAAAGTTTGGAATTTATTCTGCGGCCGGCGTTATGAGCCTAGTGGTCATTGTCTATTTCTTTCTTCCGGCGGCACTCCATTTATCTTGCATCGGTAAACGTTGGTTGCCGCGCAACGGCCCCGCACAGGCTGGAAGTCTACCTCGCAAACTTGAAACAAAATCATCCGTTCGTGTTTGGGCTTGGGGTGCCACATTCATCGTCAGACGCTACCGCCTTGTTGGCTCGCTTTGCTGCTTCGTTACGCTCTTGGTCGGCTATGGACTTCGCAATACCGATTCAAGCATCGATTTGCTCAAGCTGTTCGACCATCGAGCCAGAATATTGCAGGATTACCGGTGGCTAGAGGCCAATCTGGGCAAGCTCGTTCCGCTCGAAATTGTTGTGAGATTTCCTCACGCTACACTTCGCGAGAGTGAAAAAGCGACGAGTGAATATGATTGGAACGCGCTGAGTTTTGTGCAGCGACTTGAGACTGTGACCCGCATGCAATCGCTCATCGATCGCGAATTCGGACCGGAAGGCAAAGACCTTGTCGGTCGCAGTTTGTCAGCTGCCTCTTTTGCTCCAAGTTTACCGTCAGCAACCACCGGCAACGTGGGATTCATCCATCGTAAAGCCATTAATGCACGCCTCAATAAGAGTAGGCAAGAGTTATCAGAGGCAGGCTTTCTCAGCGTTGATGAAGCAGATGGCAGCGAGTTATGGCGCATCAGCTTGCGGGTGGCCGCGTTTCGTAATGTCGACTACGGACGATTCGTTAGAGAACTTGAAATCACACAGCCATTGTTAGACGCCTACCAAACGCGTTCAGACGTACTTGATGAATTAACTCTCCTGACGCTCGAGAAATCTCCTGTGGGTAAACGCGTACTGTTGTGGAGCAATTACGAGCCAGCCAAGACCGAGAAGCGAACTCACGAGACTTTTGAGCATGTCTTGCATCGCTTGCTTGAAGAATATCGTTGCGATGTCAAACTGCTAACGGACAATCCCAGAACCACGCCGCTCAGTGAACTTGAGTCGCTCGATCAATATGACGCGGTGGTTGTGTATGGCGATTTTAGCGACGCAGATTTGGATGTCGTGCGAGCTGGCAGCTACTGAATTGATCGATGCTCGACTTCAGGATGACCCGGGGCAGTTCAAGCGACGCAATGAAACAGCATACGCATCCGATCGAGAGCTAAGTGTCGTTTTCACCGGTGTTGTTCCTATTGTCTACCAAGCTCAGCGAGCACTGCTTAACAGATTTGATTGAGAGTACTTGGTGGTCTTTCCTCACGATTACACCCATCATGATGCTTGTCTCACGAAGTTTTTTCGCGGGTGCCATTGCCATGATCCCCAACGCTGTCCCCGTCTTGTTGATCTTTGGAGGAATGGGATGGATGGGGATCGCGGTCGACATCGGCTCGATGATGACAGCCAGTATCGCTCTAGGTGTTGCCGTCGATGACACCATTCACTTCCTTGCACGGTATCGCGAAGAGCTCCATCAAAGCCCAAGTCGCGAAGCTGCCATTGTTTCGACATTCAGCCATTGCGCCGTCCCCACACTCCAGGCTGCATTAATCAGCGGCTTAGGCCTGTCGGTATTTGCGTTCAGTACGTTTACACCCACACAGCGCTTTGATTGGCTAATGCTCTGCATCTTGATGGCAGGTGTCGTTTCAGAGCTGGTCTTGTTGCCCGCCTTACTTGCAAGTCCGCTTGGCAAAGCTTTGCGTACGCCATCGCGACTTTCGCCCCCTCGTTCAGTCCTCGATCCTACGCGTGTTTAGGAAATTGCGGGTGGACAATCCACACCCCAATGCGACACCGAAAAGTGGAAGTCCGCAGGGGAAGTCGAAACGCGAAGTCGCATGACTTGTCCTGCTCCATAAATTCATGCGTCGCACCAGTCCTACTTTGCCAACCATAGCGAATCACAACATGACAGCGATAGTCCTCAGCGTTTTTGTTATCGGTTATATCGCCATTGCGTTAGAGCATAAACTGAACATCAATAAGGCAGCTACAGCGCTGCTGATTGGCGTAGTTTGCTGGACTTTGTATACATTGAATATTGAACAGCTACTACCAGATGGTGTGATACCCTTGTGGTTTACCGAGGAAGCAACCGCTGAGCATGTTCAGAACATTGGGCAGAGTTTCGTCATCGAATCCCAGCATCTACATCTGACTGGGGAAGTCGCTGGTATCCTGTTTTTCCTCATGGGAGCGATGACCATCGTTGAATTGGTCGATGCACATGAAGGCTTTTCTCTCGTAACCAATCGCATTCGGACGCGGCGCAAAAGCACTCTGCTGTGGATCGTGGGATTCATGACGTTCTTCATGTCGGCAGTGTTGGACAATTTGACAACGACGATCGTCATGGTCTCCCTGTTGCGGAAGTTAGTCGAAGTCCGCGAAGATCGCTTGCGATTTATTGGGCTTGTGGTGATAGCCGCCAACGCAGGTGGCGTATGGACCGTCATTGGTGACGTGACAACAACCATGCTTTGGATAAAGCACAAGTTAGGAACGGTCGAAGTCATGTCGGAGCTGTTCTTGGGTAGCCTCGTTTGTCTACTCGTGCCACTCGTCGGCATGTCATTCGTAATGCGTGGCGACTTGCCGCCCGCGGTTCGAGAGCAGAGCGATCTTGATAAGAGTATTCGGCCTTGGCAGCAATGGCTGTTTCTAATCTTAGGTTTGCTAGCGCTTGTCAGTGTCCCCGTTTTCAAAGCCACAACCCACTTACCGCCCTATATGGGAATGATGCTCAGTCTAGGTGTCTTGTGGGTGGTCTCTGAGTTGGTTAGCCATACGATGGATGAAGCGACACGGTCCAGCACGGGTGTGTTGGCAGCCCTGCGGAGGGTTGATATGTCGAGCATACTCTTCTTTCTAGGAATCTTATTGGCGGTCGGCTCCTTGGGTGCGATGGGGCTCCTGCGACATGCGGCTGCATGGCTCGACGCCGTTTTGCCAAACCGCGATATCGTTGCCGTCGCCATTGGCTTGGTTTCTGCCGTCGTCGACAATGTACCGTTGGTTGCAGGCGGAATTGAAATGTACACGCTGCCAATGAACGACGATTTCTGGATGCTACTGGCCTACTGTGCTGGCACCGGAGGAAGTTGCCTTATCATTGGGTCTGCGGCCGGCGTCGCTGCCATGGGACTCGAACACATTGACTTTTTGTGGTACCTCAGACGAATCGCACCTTGGGCGCTTGCGGGCTACGCGGCGGGAGCCCTGGTCATATTCTTGCAACGGGCGATCAGCTAGTTCGAATTCGGCATCTAACTGAAGGCATGTTTATGCAGCATTATTTCTCAGGCGAACGTATCAGACGACTCTATCTCCCAATGGTTGGCCATGCCGCTGGCCGCAGGTAAGATAGGAATGCGGGGATTGAGTCGGCTTTGGGCGGCTATGAACAGTTAGCTGCTGAGCAATAGGGTAGACTGTGCCTTGCCGACGCGTGGCTTTGCCGAGCCGCCTACGAGCTAAGCCGCCGATCAGAACATCGCTCAGGAGAAAACTGGCCGTGGAGTCTTCCGCTGATACGTCCGAATTCGAACCGTTTCGTAGCTATCTGTTAGTCTTGGCAGAGTCGCAGTTGCATGCACGCCTAAAAAGTAAAGTGGATGCGGCCGATATCGTCCAGCAAACCATGCTTCAAGCATATCAGGCTCGTGAACAATTCCGTGGTACGACCGAAGCGGAGACGGCTGCTTGGCTCCGTACGATCTTGAGCAACGTCTTGTACGGCTTGGCACGAGAATTTTCTCGCCAGCGCCGCGACATTAGTCGCGAACAGTCCATTCAAGCTGTCGAGCAATCTTCGCTGCAGCTCGCCAATCTGCTAACTGCTACGACCTCCTCACCCAGTGCCGCCTTGCATCGGCACGAGCGAGCCAACGCATTGGCCCAGGCTATGCTGACTCTAACCACCGAGCAGCGACAAGCCATCATGCTCAAATACTGGCAGGGCGCCACGCTGGCTGAGATCGGCGAACAGCTTGGCAAGTCCACTGAAGCCGTCGCGGGTCTGATCTTCCGCGGCATGCAAAAACTTAAAGGCAAAATAGCCATCGAGTAGCCAAGCAGGCCTTCAGCTCGAGCTCCTCCTTCAACCCAAACACGCTCTCACGGGCAAGCTTGATTGAGACTCGCAAACTCAAACAGTTGTCGTCAGCCTGAAGTGTCGAAACTCAGGCCAATTCCCAAACGTTCAACCGTCCACTTTCCAGCCCACCGTTTCACCACTGCGGAAGGGCATCAGCTCGCTGTCCGAAAAGCTGAATGTTGGCGGCACGCTCCATTCGACTTTTAGCAGACGTATCTGAGCCTGGTTGCGTGGCAAGCCGTAGAAATCCGGACCGTGGAAGCTGGCGAATCCTTCCAGTCGATCCAAAGCACCGACCTGGTCAAACAACTCGGCGTAAAGCTCGATGGCGGCGTGAGCCGTATAGACGCCAGCGCACCCACAAGCGGACTCCTTGGCATGCCGCGGATGCGGGGCGCTATCGGTGCCTAAGAAAAACTTGCGATTGCCGCTGGTCGCAGCCTCCACCAAAGCTAGCCGGTGTTCTTCCCGCTTCAATATGGGTAGGCAATACAAGTGCGGTCGCAATCCACCGGTAAACATGGCGGTGCGATTGAGCAGTAAGTGATGCGCTGTGAGTGTCGCGGCCACATTGTCTGAGGCTTCACGCACAAATTGTACAGCCTGTCGAGTTGTCGCGTGTTCAACGACAACTTTCAAGTTTGGGAAGCGTGCTATCACAGGCGCCAAATCTCGCTCAATAAACACCGCTTCGCGATCAAACGTATCGACGCTGGGGTCGGTGGTTTCCGAGTGGACCAACAAACGTAGCCCATGGGTTTGCATGGCTTCCAAGACATCGAAGCAGCGTGATATGTCACGCACACCATGGTGCGAATTGGTTGTCGCGCCGGACGGATACCACTTGATCGCATGGACAAAACCACTGCTACGCGCGAGGGAGACTTCGCTGGCGGGCATGTCCTCATGCAAGTACAACGTCATCAGGGGTTGGAAATCGCAATCCGTCGGTACAGCGGCTCGGATTCGCTCGCGATATTGGCCTGCCAATCGTGTGGTTGTTATCGGCGGTACGAGATTGGGCATGATAATCGCCCTTCCGAATTGTCGCGCCGTATGTGGTACAACTAACTTGAGTAGCTCGCCATCGCGAACATGCAAATGCCAGTCATCCGGTTTTGTTATCGTGATCTCTTGCAATCGAGTGCTTTCTATACGAGGAAGGTCGTAACCAACCCATTGTAGTCAATTGCACCCGTTCGAAAATCCAAGAGCGAGGAGCTCCTATTTCGTCAACGAAATATTGGCGTAAAATTCGGCGCCACTCTTCATTCCCGTCCGAAACAATTCCAGGAACGTCAGTATCTCGTGGACGTAGCCCCAGTGATTCATATCGCTCTTGTCGAGGAATTTAAACAGCTGTCGCACGACGGGTTTTCCGCTTGATCCACTCAAGTAGAACCGTTGGATTTTGACCGTATCCGCCCAAAGCGTGTGCTTTTGGGTAGTTTGGATCTGCATAACTCCAGAGCCATTGGCCATGATCAGTTCGATGACCAATAGCCCTAGACGCTGTTGTACGATTCGCCGCATTTCTTCCATCGCCACTGCAGTGGCATCCGCCGTGGGCGAATCTGGGCCAGAGATTCCAGCTAATTCGAGTAGTTTGCCTTCGATATAGCTAAACTCCCATTCGTTTCCCTCAGGTACGTTATTTCTAGATCGATGAACACGTGTCACTCGCTTTCCATCGGCCGTGCCAAAAAACCTGAATCCCATTGCTGCACCTTTCTGAAACGGCGCCAATCATGCGCTACTGTAAACGGTTATCTGCCCCCACTAGGATTCAATTGCACGAATGCGCGATAGTGAAACGGTTTCACAAGAAAAAAGTTACTCTTATCGCGACAGGACAGCTACACCGATCGCGACGAGCTTTACTAGCTCACGCATGCCAGTACGACCATAGACACTCGCACCTACGACGATGGTGGTCGGCTGACGGCCAGCAGTTATAATAATGGCGTGAGTGAGAGCCGCACCTACAATGCCGATAACACGCTCAGCGGCATCAGTTATACTGGAGCAGCCATTGGTAACTTGACCTATGTCTATGACGACAAACAAAGTAGCAGGCACTCTCCGTGTGCCGTCCGCTCCCCAGCCTCCTCTTCGAGCACACCAGGAACCTGCCAGTCCGCTACTTCGTCGCATACCTGGCGCAAGGCGTACTGATGGTAATCTCGATCAGTCGTGGAGTCTTTCCGAAGTTGGCGACTGGGACAGCGTTACGACTGAAGGAACGACTCAGAATCGTACGTACGGTCCCACCCACGAGCTGCTGACCGCAGGCGGGCAAAGCCTCAGCACGGATGTAAACGGTAACATCACGCTCATCCCATCGAACCTCCGTCCCAATACCTCAAGCCTGCTCATGAACTGGGACATGGATAATCGGCTCAGCACCGCCGACGTCGGCAACAATAGCAGTGTGGACGTAACCTACAAGTTCGATGCCTTAGGTCGTCGCGTTTATCGCGATGACGGTACTACGGCAGTACACTGGCCGCGAGTGGGATGATGTGATCCTCATGTATCATTACCGCGCCCGCATGTAGGACGCAGAACTAGGCCGGTTCTGCTCCAGAGATCCGGTTGGGTATGTGGATGGTGCGAATCTTATTGCGATGACGAACCTCCGGCCATTGGCGATGACCGACCCAAGTGGATATTCTGTATACGATCCCAAGAAGTCTTGCCAAGAGGTAAGAGATCGCAAAAAAAGAAATATAAACCGGAAGACGTTCCAACACTCGATCAAGACAAAGCGACTGCCTGCGCTGATAACGTTAGAATCAAAGTACAGTTTGATGAAGAACTACGCAGAATATATGACCAATTCGATGGCCCGTTCGACCTAACTGTCAAGTGTCCGTTGCCAGAAATTGTGTGCAGCTGTTGCCCAGGCGGATTCGGGGGATTTTACAGTCCTCCTCCCAGCCATAGGCTAACCATTTGCACTTCGGATGGAAGCTTGCCAGCCAATATACACGAGATACTGAACCATGAACTAACGAGTACCATTCCGAGAGATGACTGCTTCGATTCGCTCATCAGGGAAATAGAGGCATATGCGTGTGGCGGTAGCTGCGACCCTTACGCGCCAAACGGCTTTGAGAACTGCTTCGCAAGAGCGGTTCGATCAGCATGCTGGAATCATTGCACTGATCCAGAAATTTTCACACCACAATACATAATGCGTCTAAGAAATTGGTTTGAAAATAACAGAGCTGACTTTTGTACATTTCGGGTGAGATGACGATGAATATTGCTGTGTCAATTTGTACGTTTGTAGCCGTTCTCTTTTTCGCGATCCTGGGAGCCTTAGCCCAACAAGACGAGACCGGTGGAAATGAAAGATTCCTATTTAAGTCCATACCGGGTGTGGAGAGGAATTTCATTGAGGCCATTCGCCCGGTCTCATTGGGTTACAGAGAAGTTGCGAGAAACCTCTTAACTGTAGATGAAAAAGAGATCGTTGGGTTTCGGTACATTGCGTTTGCCTCATTTCTCAGGGATTCCAATCTGGGCCGTGTAGTGCCAGAAGTGGGACGCGAGGTTGTTGTTTGCGTTTCGACACGTGCGAGTCACGTTTTGCTCCATTGTAGCTTATCGCCGAATGGTAAATTTCGAGAGTACAGCCCTGAATTCGAAATTGATGGCATTTCAACAAAGGCAACCTTTAAACAGTTCCCGTCAGAGGAGCAAATCGCAGCTTTTCTCAAATCCAGCGAGTTTGGCTTGTACCATCTTGATAATTCCGTTCACACTGTAGTGGTTTTCGACTACTCTGGTAAGAAAGCGGTTGAAGCCGCCTTGAAGAGCGTTGAGCATGATGTCCTTGTGGAGCGTCAGCAGCGTTACAATAAGAAATTGTTAGATTCTTCCCAGCCCTTTGCTTCCCCTTGAAGCGGTCAACTGGGAGGCCCTGTCCCGCTATACCGAATAGGTTTATCTATCGATGGATAACAATTCCGCTGAAAGACTGGTTAAACTTCCGACCGTCGGAAGGTGCAACTATCTTTTCGTCGGCAGCCCGCGAGGCGGTCGCTGTGCCGCCACAATGTACTCACTTGTCAGTAGCGCCAAGGCAAATGGAGTCGAACCATTTGCGTGGCTCCGCGAGCTATTCACACGCTTGCCATACGATCGTGGCGGCGAAGCTTTCCAGCAAGTAGCCAACGACGAAGTTGTGACCAGCACGGAATTGGATTACCTGCTTCCCGACAAATGGCTTGAGCAAATCCGACACATTCCTGGACCATCGATCACATTCGCCGTGCTGAACGCACCAACAAACCCAGCAGGCCAAAACGTGCCAAGTGACCCCATTCCGAAAAGATTCGCCTGTGTTCAACCCCAATGTCGCATAATATACAGTTGCCAGTGACGCAAGATGCACTTCACCGAACGCCCACGAATGTCGGCGAATCGAGTTGAAGTAGTTGATGTAATCCTGAATTCCTACGGATTGACGCTTCAAGGGCAGCTAAAAGCTGAGAACTCGAAGTTGCTTATCGACCGAAAGCTTAGCTGCGTTCCCAGTTTGCCGCTGGACCTTGCTGCCGTGTCAGTGATTTTTCACACATCCTTCCGAGCCACGAACGAGATTTGGCTGGCGCTTCTTCAATACATATCACAAATCTATTCGCAGTCTCTTTTGTGGTGCTTTTTGCTATAACCGCACAAAAACAAGAATATCAAATGCATACTTGGAAGAGTTCCCGGTGGGTCTGAGATTGGCTGCCCTAGTCTAGGCGCTGGCCGATCCCCATCTCTCGCCGTGCTTGCTCTACGTCCATTGCGTCCAGGTGGTAGATCCAGATGGAACCGCAAGCAAAAAGGAACGTAAGAAATTCTATGCTGCTGTCATAGACAAGAATTCCAACTTCGCGATAGAAGATTCAAAAGGGTTTAGAAATGCGGATCTTTCTGCTAGATTCTACTTTCTATCCCCAGACAATGAAGTCAGAAAGGGCGAAATTTCCGAGGCGGATAGCAAAGCACCTGCGGAACCAGCACCCCGAACTAACCGAAATTGTAACGCAAGCTCCGGAGGGCAGCCCACGACGGAAGCTGCACCCGATTCTTGGCAAAGGACAGCGGCCGCGACTATCGGTAACCATCAATTTAGGTCATTCTATTCGTGTTGCCGCTGCAGCCGTTGGGCTCCGATGGGCATAAGATCCAATTTTATTGCTGCAAGCGGAAATATCGGCGCAGAACCGTGAGGTTCCGGACACCGTCACAAGAGTAGCTGTTCGTCGCAGCCGCAGAGTTCTGCAAGCGACTACCTGCTTTCCTCATGGCGAATGAAAACGGATACGCACTTCATTCATTCGAGGCTAATATGCGACTAGCGATGTTTTTTCTGATTGTTTCGTTGGGGACCGTACACCAGAGCCATTGGGCGTAGAGTATTGCTTGCAGGCGTAATTGCTTAAGGCGTGTCGAGCAATTGACGCCGCTTGGCGGCTTGGAATCGACTGCGATCCGCCTGATCGCGACGTTCTTCCTGGCGGTAATTGCGGATGGCGGATGGATGCGACTTACGCCAGTTGTCAGGCAACATCGACTCGTAATCGGTCGATCCCGATAGAATACTGCGGACAATGTCATCGAGGTACATCTCGACATCCAAGTCTTGTCGATGCGCGCTGCTGACCAAGCTCATCAGTTTGGCATTGCGTTCACCGGCGCGAACGCTCCCGAGAAATAGCCAGTTCTTACGGCCAGTCGCGATTTGCTTCATGAGAGCTTCAACCGGGTTGTTATCGATCGGCAAGCGGCCATCCAGAGTGAACTCTTGCAGCGACTGCCAGTGGTTGCGCAAGTAATTGATCGCCTTGCCCAACTTGCTCTTGGGTAAAGCGTCACCGGCGATCGGGCCATCAAGCCATTGACGCAAGCGGGCCAGGATCATCACCGAATCTTGCTGACGCAACTCATACCGCTGCTTGGCTGTGTAATCCACCGCCCGCCGTTCGATGTCATACAACTGTGCCATCAAGGCTAAGGGCAAGGCGGTCTCTTTGGCGAAGTTAATGCGGGCCTCGTGCATGTGCCGCCGCGCATGCGACCAACAGGCCATGCGAGTCATCCTCGACCCAGCGCCCAAGATCACACTCAAGTTGCCTGAATAACAGTCGGCCATCACATGTCCGCTATAGTCACCTAGCACTTCGGCTGGTCCGTCGCGGTGTCGCGACACACGGAAGTCGAATAGGTTGTACGGTTGATTCACCAAGCCTGAGTAGACCCACATCTTGGCATTCAGACTCGCTTCGCCTTTCTTCTGGGCTTCGAGCATTTTATCGATCAACCGTCGAGTCTTAAGTTGCTGTTCAGGCGTGTCATCTTCTTTTACCTCGGGGATCGCATTGGGCATCAGCAACGTCACGTTCGTGTCATCAATCCCAACGCCCAGGTCCGACAGAACCCGCTGCCACATGAGTCCAACCAGCGGCTGAACAATGAACTCCAGTCCGTCGATGATGTTATCCAATGTCGATCGGCTAGGCGTCCAACCGCTGCTGGCAAAGATATCCTGCATCCGATAATAAGGCAGGTAGTAGCCAAACTTATTATTGGCTATCGCGACTGCCAGACTCGCGTCGTAACGGTCTCCTTCGACAATACCTACTGGTCGCTCAGGTGACTTCAGTCCGCATTGCGGCTGACCGGCGCAAGCGAATATGGGATAGCGTGTGACACGCACAAACAGCTCTGGACGCTTCAGAACCAGCGTCTCTACTTCGTCGTAGCGAATAATCTTTCGCTCGCCATGTTCGCTACAGTATCGCTCGGAATCCGACGCGAGGGCGTCGACAAACTCGCGACGTAAGTGGTCTGGGAACTTCTCGTCGCCTTTCTTCTGCTTTCGGCGCTTGGTCCGCTTGACCGTGATTTCTTCGGTAATTCCAGCCGCCTCGGCCTTAGCAAGCTGCAGTGCTTCTTGCAGCTCCGGATCATCGGGAAACTCAAGAGCCAGCTGCTGAACCGTCCACGGAAACTTTTCGCGACGCTTGCCTTCAAGCAACTTGCGGACAGTTAGATTGAGCTCATCCACTTCGCGCTTGTAGTCATCGTTCAGCTTACTCAGTTCCGTGAGCCGCGCTTCCAGCTCTGTGATGAGTGAAGTTTGCTCATGTAGTAGAGCATGACAAGTCTTCAAGTCGTCCGGTAATGATGTTGCATCTTGCATGACAGAAGTATAGCGCTGAGTTGCAATTGAGAAAGGTGTTTAGCGCAAAAAAGCGACAAGTTTTTGTGACCAACTCTCTGGCGCACCTGCATGTTCATTCAGCTCGCTTTGGCCAAGTTGCGTTGGTAACGCGGCAGACGCTTGACATCGCCCAACTCAATCCCGGATAGCAACATATTTAACTCAGTCGCATCCAGCGTGACATGCGTTGAATCAACGGCCGGAGCCAGGTCTTGGAAGCGTCCGCCTTCCAAACGTTTCATCCAGATCACAAGCCCATCAGTATCCCAGTAAAGCAGCTTGATGCGATCGCGACGGCGGTTCATGAATAGAAACAAACCACCGTCGCGCACATCTCGCCCGAAGCTCTCACTGACGACTCCAAAAAGTCCGTCAAAACTCTTTCGCATATCGACTGGACCAACGTGCAGATAAATTTTCAGCTCCGGCGCAAAGTTCAGCATCTACACGGCCTCGATGGAAGTTGCGGCGTTCAAGTCACAAACTTGCGCGATCACTCTCGCAATTAACTCCGGTGCACTGACAGGAATCAGCACTTGCGCGCCTGATGGCAGGCGAACCACCACGTCGCCACTTGCTACTGCCGCGGCCAAACGCACCGGCACGAAACTTCCGGACTGCGCCGCAACATTTCCATACTGAAGAGACCTTGCACTGGGACGACCGCTAGCCGACGGTGCTGTCGCCGGCCGAGCTTCGGTGCTGTCGCCGAGCTTCTTTCTCCAGTAATAGAAAGTCGCTGCGGTCACACCAAGCTGTTTACAAAACTGATCGACAGTACCGGTGCCAGAGGAAAATTCTCGAAATCGTTCTCGCCAAAGTTCCAGCCGCGTCTCAACTGGCCGAACAACTGGCCTTCCGTTCGTACCCATGAATGTCTCCTTGCGAAATGAATTGAAGCTCACAACGCAAGAACACTACACCACGATTTCACTTCGCGCCCGCCAGACCCCGCATGGTCCACATGTACGGTCCCTTTCGTTTGCAAGTGTTGTTAATGGACAAGCGTTGACTCACCTAAGCTACGAACTTGACGGCAAAAAGATTTCTCGATTCGCAGATCTGAGAATCCAGATTTTTGAAAGGATGGAGAAGGGCGAATTGAATTCGTCAAATTCACATTTGCTTCCGCTTCTATTTCAAGACGCTATGCCGTCAGAGCTAAATCGATATTCAAAGTCGTCGAACGCAGCTCTGCGTCTTGCGGTTGCGTGGCATTTGGCATCCTCTGCAGCAGCAATAGAAGACACTTTGAAACGGACCAATCCTAAATTGCAAACGAAAGCGACCCTCTCGGATATTGCAATGAAGAACTTCATCAATTGCCTCGAGGCAGAATTGAATTGCACACTTCCCTCCGAGGTTTCCACCTACTTTGATACGTCTAAGTTCGAAAACAATAATTTCCTTAGATCGCGTTCCGCATTTGACGCATTCCAACGTTCCCCACAGCATCACATGTTAACCAAACGCAGTTTTAAGTTCATGACTTGTGATATTGTTCCTGTTGCCGGGCAATCGTTTGTAGCATACGAGTCAGTGAATGGGACGACCGTTGTCTATTACGCGAATCCTGATAGAGTTATGGCACAGCAATTTAAACACAAAGAGTTGATCTGGAGCCAACAAATAGAAAGCAAGTGGAGTAGCTTTTCGCCTTTTGTAGATCATGAGTTTCTATGCTTCCAGCCACCGCCCATAATTGAAGATGGTAAATCCGACAGTACGGTCGTTATATTTGTTTCCTGTAGTGATAGATTTGCGGTAAATGTGCTCGATCTAAATAATGGGGAACTTATATGGACCTTCTGTTCAAAGTTCAAAGATAGCGAATAGCAAGTTCAAAGAGCGTTAGGGCTTCGGAAGCGGAGTGATGCGTAGAATCCTCCCGAGTGAGTTGGCAGTGAACGAGCGACTGTAAGAAGGTTAGTGGCTGTTTTTGACATCCATCAGGATGCGAGCCGACTGCAGCACGCTGTTTAGTCGCTCATCTGTGGTCTCAGAGCCACGATTGAAGGCATCGCGACTGATAAAGCTGCGTTTTTTGACCAACAGCGCACGACAATGGCTGGACGGTAAGCCGAGTGCAGAATCCCTAGTTTATGAATGTGTGCTGTGACGCAAGGTGCGCGGACACAGCAGTTTGATGAGGGGTTGCGCGGACACAGCAGTCTATTGCCGCGAAGTTTTTTAGAAAAAATGGGGCGATCGCTGTAAGATTTCGGCATATCGTCCGTCTTTATATGTGGAGCACTCGTAGGGCCGCGTGAAATCCAAGGTTGCGCTGCTCAGTGCTTGAAGTACCGTTTGCGCTAGACGGAGAGAATTCAAAAGGATCCAGCTTGCTCAGGAAGTGCCGCTATCCAACCCCGCGTCGATGAAGCACCAACTGATTGACTAGAACGACTTCGCACTCCACTGGGGCGGGCGAGCGCAGGATATCGCGACAAGTTTGATTTGGTCGAGTCCGCAACAACAAGCAGCTCGGCCTCAAGTAGAGACAGAAAGGGCGATCGCCTCAGTTGTAGTTGCGCGAGCTTGCTGGTTGTGATTCGCAGCAGCCTCACAGCGCTGCCGCCAGCCACCCTGGCATTTCCCAATTCTGGCGTGTCGCTTTCGCACTTGGCCGACAGCTATTGGCTATAATTCGGCAATGGTAACCCTTATCCAACATTCTAAAATCTCATTGCATCCGCCTGACGGCGCAGCGAAAAATCATAGATGCATATCCGGTGCAGCCGTTCGTTCTAAGTCCAACATGCAAGCCAACTTGCGCGATGCAACTTATGCCGAGAGGTTTCGATTGAGCTCTTGCTCCAAAGATCCGATTGGGTTCCAAAGTGGACGCAATCTCTTCGCTTACGTCAAGTCGAATCCGACTGGATTTGTAGATCCGCTGGGGAAAGAACACTGCGAAATCGATTCTTTCGATGTCCAAGCTACAGCATGCGGACGGTTCAACGCGGAAATGACTTGGGTGGAATCAGAGAAAGAAAATGCTGGCGGATGGAGCAATAGATCCCAGTTTGAATCAAGCCATTGAAATCGAATACGTCCTTGAACTGGATATGTTTATTCTTGATGTATGTAACAACAATGAATTAGTGCAAGGGCAACGGTATAGGCTGATTTGCCCACTTCGTCAAATTCCACTTCCGTTCGAAAGGTAGCTCTGTGCATATTCGTGCGCTTGAGATATTTTTATTCGTGTTGGTTCAATTGGCCGTGCATCGCAACGGTCTCGCACAAGATTCTATATCATTGATCAACACGCGCTTCGAGCCTGGAGCCAAGCTGTTCAACTGTGTGTATTCATCGCCGAAAAGGCTGCACATCTGCATGGAAGGTCCCGCTAAAAACAGTGTGCAAATCTGCACGATTGAGAACAATGAAGTCAAAACGACCGAGCCTTTCGATCTTGGTGAAGACAACTTCTGGCACGCAACACTTGTCTACCGCGACGAGAATTTGCACGTCCTCATTGATTCTTCCTTAAGCGTAGTGACGGGAGCGGAGTTGCACAATCGCCGCAGACTGCGAGTCGCAACTCTTCGTGGGAACAAGCTGGTCGTAAGCAGCAATTTTGTGATTACGGTGAAAAGCCCTCAGTCTAGGTCAGTTCTGTACGGTGGAGTTGCTTCACTGTCCGCGATTGAACAGTGTGGATCAAGAGCTACTATTTTTTCTACCAGCCCGGCTGGCGATGAAACGGTGGTTCTTTCGCTTGACACACTGCAAGCAAGTGCTTTTACGCCAGAAAATCAGCTATTGGTAATAGCTGCAGACAAGATAGGAATAATCCAAGACCAAAATGCAATTCTTGTTGAAGCTCCTATCTTTTCATTGGATGAACGAATTCGCGTTGTCTGTTCACGATTGGTGGGAGAGCTGCTTGCGATGGTAGTTGAGAAAGGTTCAGAATTGGAAGACAACTTCCAAACCCTAGTAGTCGTTAACATAAGGTCGAAGGAGTTCTCTGTAACTAGTCTGCGAACCGCATCAAGCGTGCTTGTCGTTGACTTGCTTCCTACTTCATTGTCACGTGTTTTGTTGCTCGAACGAAATCGTCGAACGCATCAGCTTTCAATCCGCTTCCCTGAAACTCCTGGAATGAATGCTAGGAGAGTGAAGGTGTCAGTTCCACAAGATTGTTTATTGATGAACCCACGCTTTGTTGTTGGTGGCAGCGAGATCTTGGTGTATTCATCGCAAATGATAAAACTGTAGGGATTTGGTAAGGTCAAAGGGACCGTACACCAGAGGCATTGGGCGTTGAGTATTGCAATTGCGGGCGTACGTCTGTAGCTCCAGACACGGTTGGCGGTTTGGAAACGACTTGGATCCGCTTGGTCGCTGCGTGCCTATGGATTGGCAAACTTGTCTGGTCGGCAGTCACGAGCGATAAGCCTGATGATGCGGGAGAACGCGGGTACAGTAGTCTGGTGCAGGATCGTTTTTCGCAGAAAGCGGAGTAAACGGTGTAAGATTTGGACATCTCGCGCGAGGCACTCAAGGCGCGCGGAGACAGCACTTTGGTGCAACGGAGAGGTTTTTCGTGAAGAGTGGGGTAAATGGGTGTAAGAATTCATATGGAGCACTCGTAGGGCCGCGTGAAATCCAAGGTTGCGCTGCTCAGTGCTTGACGTACCGTTTGTGCTAGACGGAGAGAATTCAAAAGGGTCCAGCTTGCTCAGGAAGTGCCGCTATCCAACCCCGCGTCGATGAAGCACCGACTGATTCTCTAGAACGACTTCGCATTCCACATCGGCGGACGAGCGTTGGATATCGCGATAAGTTTGATTTGGCAGAGTCCGCGATAACAAACAGCTTGGCCTCAAGTGGAGACAGAAAAGGCGATCGCTTCAGTTGTAGTAGCGCGAGTTTGTTGGTTGTGATTCGCGGTTGCCTCACAGCGCTGCCGCTAGCCACCCTGGCATCTCCCATTTCTCGCGTGTCGCGTTTGCACTTGGCCGACAGCTGTTGGCTATAATTCCTCAATGGTCACTTTCGCTCAACATTTCGAAATTCCACGCCACCTGCTTCGCGGCGCCGCAAAAAATCATAGATGCATATCCGGTGCAGCCGTTCGTTCTAAGTCGAACATGAAAGCCAACTTGCGCGACGCGACTTATGACGAGAGCATTCGATTGGAGTCTTGCTCCAAAGATCTATTGGGTTCGAGGGGCTCAACTCGAGCAGCTCCAACAGGAACGACAAGGGAATTCGCAAGCGGTTCGCGACTTGACGGACGCTCAGCGGGAGTCAGCCCTGCAGCTCCTTTGCAGCGAACATCTATTGGAACGGATCGCGGAGGACTTCGAGAATTGTGGCTTGGTCGTCGAACGCACCAGCAAGTTGGTCGCGTATTCGGTTGCGACCAGTCGCTTGCTTGAAAGACCGTTGGGCTTGATCGTGCAGTCTACGTCCGCAGCCGGTAAGTCCTCGCTGAGTGATCCGGTTGCTGGATCCAAAGAAGCACTCTCAACCCGTACCAACCGCCAACTAGTGACGTAGCCTATCGCTCCGAACGCAGAGTGCATACCAGCATGACTTGGCTCACTATTATTTTCGCAGTAGTTTTCGGAGTCGTGCCTGCTGAGAATCATTTCATGTGGCAGTGCTAACGTTTGTTTGTAGTACCGCTGGAATGGCTGTTAGCCTGCTTCACATCGTTGTCAACAATTTCTGTAACCTGACGCCTCCTCGAGCTCACCTACAACCAATGAACACGGATACACCTGGCTTCAGGTGTCGAAAAATATTCCTAAAAAATCCGTCGAGACAATATTTTTTTCTTGACATGCTTCGTACGGAGTCTCAGACTGGCGTTCACGGAGTGACGGTGAAGCCCGACACGTCTTCCTCGTCACGCCATGGCGTACGCGTCTCACGAGCGATCATTAACGACTCTTGGGGAGGTGAGCGACATGAGCTTGCTGAACTTCTGGTTTGTTCGTGCCCAGGCAACTCGTCGACAAGCGTTCAGGCGACTGATAGTTGAAGGACTAGAGCGACGTGAACTGTTGGCGACCGATATTTCATCAGGGTTCTTCGCAACGCCCTCCGGTCAACAACTTGAACCTATACCACAAGGCTCGCACACAAGTGCGAGCCTTTCGCATTTAGAGGGCGTGCTGAATTCACTCGCTCGAGGTCCAAAGGCGGAAGGTGAATGTCCACCCAACGCCATTTGCGTGGGGCCGGGCATACCGCCATCCGACCCAAATGATGATCCTGGCGGCGATCCGATCGACGATCCACCCAGCGATCCACCCGATGAACCAACCGATCCACCCAATGAACCACCTACGGATCCGGTCGATGAACCACCTACGGATCCGGTCGATGAACCACCTACGGATCCGGCCGATCCGCCGATTGATCCAACCGATGATCCGAGCAATCCACCTGACGATCTGCCTGATGATCTGCCTGATGATCTGCCTGATGATCTGCCTGATGATCTGCCTGATGATCTGCCTGATGATCCTCCCGTCAATCCACCCACGGATGATCCACCGGATGATACCCCAACCAATCCACCTGAAGAACCGCCGGCGGATCCACCAGGCGATCCGTCGGATGATCCACCCACCGCTCCTCCAGATTCACCAGTTGATCCACCCGCTGATCCTAACGATCCCCCACCCCTACCACCAGACGATCCGCTTCCGGAAGATGGAGACTACGAAATCGACAAGATTGAGTTCTTTGACGAACTCTGGACCAATAAGGTAGAGTCGGTCTACGAAGGGCAGCCATTTAATGTCATTGTGGTGGTGAGCGGGCCATTTGATGTTTCACAGACACTTGTTGTCACGGCTGACATCAATTTTGATGGTGAAATCCAAACGAACGAACGCCGCACGATAAGCGTGGAGCATGCAGGCGAAGTCCTCGTAGGAGGTTGGCTCGTAGAAGATGACGGCGAATGGCCAGGAAACAACTCGCCTTCGGACACGATCGAAGTCAAAGCTTCCCTGCACGATTCACAGAAATCTGCGTCATTGGAAGCACTCAACGTCGCACCGCGCATTACGAGTCGACCGAAAGTTTCAGGCGGGACTGATTCAGACGGCACCTTGTTCGCCAGCATAACCATTGCTATTGCAGACAAAGGCATGCATGACGAGCATCAAGCGGCCGTGACGTGGGGAGACGGTACGATGTCGACAAGTGGCGATTTTGAATACTCAGATCTCTGTGGAATTGCTCACGCTGCAACGATTACCATCAAGCGTGCCATCGAACCTGGAGTTGATTTGTTCCCGATTTCCATTGAAGTGACTGACGACGACACAGGAGAAGCAAGCTACTCATTGCAGCAGGTCGACATCCTCTACAACAACGATGATGACAACGACAGCAGTCTTGATGATCTCCGTGAATTTGGCGTAGAAAACGAAGATGACATAGTGGAGCTCAATCTGGCCGACTTGATAACGAGTGAGATGGATGTAAACAAGGGTATTATTGCTCTCTCCTATGACGTAACGAGGATCCGACTCTGGGACTCACCCGCGAAAGAAGTATTCATTCTGCCCTATGGTGGCACACACGGTGTCGCTGGCGCGACGACTCGACACTACATGGGTGAGAGCAGCCTATTTGTTGAAGGTATTGAAGTCGGACGAACTCAAATCTCCGTGGGATGGATACCGAATCCCCCAACTCCTGGATGGCCGCCGAATCTCTGCACCGCCAATGAATTCAGCGGAGGGACCATTGATGTAACCGTCTGGGGCGTAGACGTAGACATCGATAGCGATAATGACAACGACTTCCCTGAAGGCGATTCGTGGGAGGAGTATTTGGAAAGCAGTCAGTACGGAATTGGGAAAATGATCTTGCGGGATCCACAGAATGCTCGCCGCACACCTGTCCTCTTGCGATTGCCTTCTGGCTTAAATGCAAATGGTTCATCAATTACGGTTACGCTTGAGAACACTGGAACCCAGGGTGGCAGTGTAGCCATGTGGAATCATCGATTTGATTCTGCTCAACATAACTTGGTACCTTTCAACGAACCACTAACGCTACTTGACTTGAATTATGATTCGGTCTCCGGTCACATTACGATTTGGCTGCAAGCCCTCACTAGCAGCACGCTCGACAAACATCTTGAGGTAGAGTCCTTGCAAACTCCGCCTGCCAATATCCTTGGAGCAAAAATCGAAGGAGATGAGTTTGCGGGCCAGCTCGTCGATAGCGTGCGGTGGATGGTCGTTGAGCCAAATTCCTACTACCCAACGCTTGTATGGGGACCGCCTGGGAGTACAAGTGGAAGGCACATACGTAATGCAGTTGCGTCCGAAAAAGTCTACGGAAATCTGCCTTCCTCTGACTTAAATCGTCCAATTGCAGCCCCACAGTTCGCTATGTACGTGCTAAACGAAGAAGAAGTATTGGACCTCATCGGTGATAGTCTCACCGATGCTCAAATTGCTTTCGTACTCTCAGTACTATTCCCTAAGCCTGATTTTGACATCGACAACCCAAATTTCGTTGATTTCGGATTGAAAGTAGGAATCTATTGGGATCATGCTGCTGATGATGAAGCAACTTATACCATCGCATTTGCTGGGACAGAAAATCACAACCTTAAAGACTGGTTAACCAATATTCGGAACCTAACGACAAGAGGCGAGTTTCAGTATCGACAGGCAATTGCTACGACACGAGTATTAAGAACGCTAGTCCCCGCGTTTAGGGAGATCATGACGGCAGGACATTCCTTAGGCGGCGGGCTCGCTGCAGCCGCTTCGCTTGCAACAGGAGCTCAGTCAGACACATTCAACGCATCGGGATTCCCGCAACACACTCTCAAATCCGAACTTGATGATTGGCTGTTCCCAGAGATCCCAGGCAACATTGCAAATTCCAAGAATCTCATCGACAACTATAATGTGTGGACTCATTCCTTCTATCTGATGGATTTTGCGCCAGCCACCGCGGGAATAGCTGACTGCCCTGATATTCTTACCTTTGTCCAAGTCCATCTCAGGTTGATGAATGAGGCATACGGAAACGATCGCCAGATTGAAGGTCTCCTCGATTTGACTAGATCTGAGTCAATTGCAGTGTTAAGTGCTGTTAAAACTGCAGATGCACTTTCAGGCAACGGATCACAATTCGATTGGCAGCGAGTTCTAGATCTGCTAGTCAATGCATTGGGGACGACTTCAGGATTTGCGAAACTTACAGAATCACACTCGTTTCCTTCGATCTATTATGGACTATTACATAAGTACAAATCTTCCAACGCTGCTGACGGCTCAGTTGGAGTCCGGAAAGGAGATTGGGATGCATTTTTCCCTTGAGAAAATTCGATTTATGAGCCCTCTTGCTGTCGCGTTACTTGTATTACTGTTGCAACCTGCAAATGGACAGCCGGTCGCCCCACCGACGCCAAACGAGCAAGCAGTCCTTCCTGATAGAGTTCGTGATCGACCAGAAATTGGCAAGGCGGATGCGACAGAATTCTTCCAATCACAGAAACTGGTTCAATGCTGCGAGGCGATCAACGAGGGTGACGCAGATAAACTCAAGTCATTACTAAAAGACAAAGTAGACTTGAACGCGACGGGATTGGGTGGAACTACGCTATTGCATTGGGCCCTGGCGAAGAATCAATTCGAAGCGTTCAAGCTGCTCCTGGAGCATGGTGCCAGTCCCGACTTGGCGTTGACGCATTCGATGCCGGGACTAGCCGGTCATTTTATCGAAGGTGACTCTGTACTGATGACCGCTGTCGCATTCGGAATGAGTCGCTTGAAATTCTTTCTTCATGCTCTCCCATACACCAAGCAGCCGAACCAAAAAAGACGCAATGGCCAGACGATCCTCATGGTTTATGTCAATCGACTTGCCGACGTCCAAGTCAGTACCATCGAAGCCATCCTACAGGCAAAGGTCGATGTCAACCTGCAAGACAAGAAAGGTATGACAGCCTGCCACTACGCCATTCAATGGAATCACGCGAACGTATGTGTATATCTCATCGAACATGGCGCAGATTGGACCATCAAAGACCAGAAAGGTAACGCACTCAGCGATTTAATCGCATTGGAATTACGTCGCGAACGGACCGGACGATTTGGGGAGGATCTTCACCGTGAATTTGACATGCTATTGAGCAAAATCAAACAACTGAATCGCGACGAAGATAAGGCTCCCCCGAGGCCATGAATGGGAGCAAAAGTGCTAATGCTCATGATCCGTAGCCGGCTCTTCAGTCTTGGCTGTCATTATGGAACTCTCCCTAAGCCGTGCCGAATTTATCGAATTCGGCTTACGTTATATGCGTCTGCCCAATCAACGTGATGCACGAGGAAGGACACTCTTACATATTTACGCATCTACTCGGTCAGTCAGACGTGTTGCTCTCGCTGACATTGCTTTGATGGTTCGGCTAGGTATCGACATTAACGCTTTTGACCGAGATGGACTGACCGCAGTCCGTCTAAACATTCGCAACATTGACAACTACTCCCACCACGAAATCACTAGTATCTCCATTGTCGTTAGCTACTACCGAAGCGTCGGCGCCGATTTGATGGTCGCTGCACAGGACGGCAAGACACTCTTGGATGACCTGCAGACCATATTAACTGAAGACGGAAACTCTGCAAAATTGCTAGGGACTGTGATTGACCAACTAAAAACAACATCTTCTTCACAGATCCACGACGATCGAGAAGCGACGCACACAAATCTTGATCCTAAGCTATGGTGGTTTGGCATCAGCAATTCGTTTGCGCTGGCCGAGAATAGGGAGGCCGCATTCGCGTTTGAAGGTCTCGTTGGCCATCCGCTCATGCTTGAACATAAAGTCAGGTCGATTGAAACACTGATGGAGTCCAATCTCGATCTGGATGCACGCGGCATTGCAGGGATAACGTTCCTCTGGGTCACTTTCAATGCAGGAAAGGTCGGAAACTATGAGTTGTCATTACGAAATGGTGCCAGTCCAGATCTGCGGTTAACTGAAGAACTATGGCCCTACTACGTACGACATAATGTTGGCCCGCCTGAGCTTACGCCAGCCTCCTTCTGCCCAAGGGCACAAGAAACAGTACTCATGGCTGCTTGCCTTAACGCCTTTCGACGCGAGCAGTTTGTACTACCCGCATTGGCACAAACGCGTGAACCGGGCCAGCTTGACGTTCAGGGACGCAATCTACTACATCGCTTGCTCTATTATCCACTCGGTGAAGAAGGCAACTCGCTTGCCAAATCACTGATTGATGCAGGCGTGGAAACCAATTTACGTTCGCTCGGTGGCACAACGCCTTGCCATATAGCCGTTGCCCGAAATCCACAGTTAATACCGCTGCTGATCGAAGCCGGGGCAGATCCATTACTGCCAGACCGGTACGGGCGATCCGTCGCAGACTTGCTTCAAATCGCCATTGAAGACGACTGGCCCGAACA
The DNA here is from genome assembly GCA_041398985.1 of Pirellulaceae bacterium. Taxonomy (GTDB): domain Bacteria; phylum Planctomycetota; class Planctomycetia; order Pirellulales; family Pirellulaceae; genus Aureliella. The sequence continues at coordinate 36,518 of JAWKTR010000022.1, read as the reverse complement.
AAGAGCATATCGCGAGACTCTCCAACAACTGGTTAGAATTCAACTAGAAAGCTCGCAAATCAAAGAACTCGAGCAAAAAGCGTCGGCAGATCCCGCCAAGTAACATGATTGCTAGAACTCTACTCCCAAATACGTTTTCTGCATTGCGCCTGATAGCGATTGGAGTGGTTGTCTTCACCTTGCTCTGTAGCAACGCTCAGGCACAAGCTTCCTTAAACACTAGCGAGCTCGGTACACTCGGAGATTCCGTGCGCCGACCAGAAATTGGCAAGGCGGATGCGACAGAATTCTTCCAGTCACAGAAACTGGTTCAATGCTGCGAGGCGATCAACGAGGGTGACACAGATAAACTCAAGTCATTACTAAGAGACAAAGTAGACTTGAACGCGACGGGGTTGGGTGGAACTACGCTATTGCATTGGGCCCTGGCGAAGAATCAATTCGAAGCGTTCAAGCTGCTCCTGGAGCATGGTGCCAGTCCCGACTTGGCGTTGACGCATTCGATGCCGGGACTAGCCGGTCATTTTATCGAAGGTGACTCTGTACTGATGACCGCTGTCTCATTCGGCATGAGTCGCTTGAAGTTCTTTTTTGAAGCTCTTCCATACACCAAGCAGCCGAACCAACAGAGAATTAATGGCCAATCCCTATTAATCAACTATGTATCGCACGTCACCGATGTAGATACCGAGGGAGTTGAGAAAATACTTAAGGTCAAAACTGACATAAACTTGCGGGATAACCTAGGTATGACGGCCTGCCACCACGCTATCCAATGGCAACATACCGAGGTTTGCAAGCTCCTCTTAGATCGGGGCGCTGATTGGACGATTAAGACTCGCAAAGGTAAGACACTCGCCGATCTGACCGAGTGGGAACTGAAGAGCGAGCGAAAAAGCCCAACCAGCGCTAAACTAGAACGCGAGCTAATCAAACTGCTAAACCAGATCCAGACACTCGATCGCGAAAAGCAGCTCCAGGAGAATAAGTGACAGGTCAGGCACCGAAATCAATGCCCAGTGGCCCTTCTCCGTGCTACATTAGAACAAGTCGCTTTCTGGCACCATCCTGAGAATTTCTTATTCGAGCCAAAGTCTCAGTGACTTTTGCTAACGCTCAATGGAAACGAGAGAGCCCCGTGAACATCATCTGCGTTACATGTGCTATCGCCTGCACCTGCGTTTTGAGTTTGGGTTGCAGTGCTCGTCCGCAGAAGTCATTTTACGAAGAAGCCGGGTGGCAAGCGGAGGATTTCTTTGAAGATCCAAACACAATTGCTTTGTGCGAAGCCATTCATTCCAAAGACCTCGTCTCAGTCAAACGACTGATTGAGTCGGGCGCCGATGTTAACGACGTTGGTGCCAATGGCATGACGCCCTTGCTATGGGCCTTGGTGAGTAAAGAAGCAGAAATATTTTCAGCTTTAGCCGATGCGGGCGCAGATCCAGGCGTCGTTGTAGAAAGCGATTTCAATACGCGTGGAATTATTGCAGAAGGTACGACCGTCGCGCACATAGCCGCTTTCCATCGACGGCCTGATTTCTTTCTGACCTTGACTGAGAACAACCTCGACCCAAACGTGCTTGGAGCATTGCCGCAACAGCCTGAAGAATGCACGTTATTCAATGCAATCCTGGCTGGAGACGGTGAGCAAATGCGTATTCGATCTCGCGAATTGCTCAAGTTGGGTCCCGACCAGTGGATTCTGGATGACGCAGTCGATTTGGCGATCCGCTCTGCGGAATATGGAATCGCACAGGATTTATTTGAAGCCGGGGCAAATACGCAACACTATACGGGAGGGGATTGGGGGACAATGGTACATCTCGTTGCTGGAGCAGAGCTCAAAAGCAAGAGCTATCAAGCACGCCAGCGCGCCGAATACCTAAGCCTCGTAGAATGGCTCATTGTCCATGGCGAAGATGTCGACGCAGCCCGTAAAGAAGTGGAGCGCTGGAATGCCGCATTGCGATCAGGTGTTCGATATGAGGCTGCCGCGGCGGCACGTGCTGCTGAGCTTAAAAAACGCGAGGCTGCCAAGACTCAGATTGATGGCCCACCAGAAGATTACGTGGATCGGCCGGTCATCGGCGTAAGTGACCCCAAGGAATTTTTCCGGTCACCCGAACTTGTCGCCTGCTGCCAAGCTATTGACGAAGAGGACATGGACAGACTCAGATCGCTCCTAGATGGCGGTTTGGATGTGAATACGACCGGAACGGGAGGAACCACGCTGCTCTTCTGGGCACTCCTCAACAAGAAATTCCAAGCTTTCAAGCTATTGCTCGAGCGCGGTGCCAACCCAAACATTGCCTTAACCCATATGATGCCTAGTCGTAGAGGCCAGCTCTTTGATGGTGAATCTCCTCTAATGATCGCCACCAAGGTCGACAGGAAGCATTTGAGCTATTTTCTTGAAGCGATTCCGTATACGAAACAACCCAACCAACAGAACACGTTGGGCAGAACTGCCTTGGTTACTTATGTTGCAAGCTACGGCGACGTGAATGTGGATCGTGTCAAAGCGATACTCGAGACAAAGGTCGACATCAATCTACCCGACAATCTCGGCCTGACAGCTTGCCATTACGCCGTCCAACGTCACTACCTCGACGTGTGCAGATTCCTGCTGGAACAGGGCGCAGACCCAACAATTAAAGACAATCAAGGCAACTCGCTCTCCGATACGATTGAGTCGGAATTAGCGCAACAGAGGCAGCCCCCTATCGCAGCCGACGTGGAACAACTGCTGAAAAATCTACTGCGCCAAATCGAAGAACTCGAGCAGAAAACGTCCGCAGATCCCGCCAAGTAACATAGCCGCTAGAACTCTACCCGGTTCTTGAATTTTGCTGATAGCGATTGGAGCGACGCGCGCTAACGAGTCGTTGGGCTGGATTCGGCGGTATTTTGCTGGATGCCTAACAGGCGTCCGAGATCGTCGAGATAGGAGTAAATGACGGGAACGGCGAGAAGTGTAAGTACCAACGAAAGCGTTTGGCCACCGACGGCGAGTACAGCGATGCTCCGGCGTTCTTCCGCGCCGGGGCCATTGGCGATCAACAGTGGCGTCAGGCCAGCCACGAAAGAAATAGTGGTCATCAAAATGGGGCGCAAGCGATCGCGATTGGCCTGCAAGATGGCTTCCGCACGAGGCATGCCTTGAAAGCGGAGCGCGTTGGTGTGATCAACCTGCAAAATCGCCGCTTTCTTGACCACTCCAAATAACACTAGCAAGCCCAATGCGGAATACACATTGAGTGTCTCGCCACCGTAGTACAGACTTAGCAAACCGAACGGCACGGCGAGCGGTAGCGAGAGTAGGATCGTGAACGGGTGGACCAAGTGCTCAAACTGCGCTGCCAAGACGATGTACATGAACAGGAAGGAAACAACAAAGGTCCAACGGAATTCATTTAGCGTGCGTTCCAGTTCTTTCCCACGCCCGAGCACATGCGTTTCAAAACCGACTGGCAAGCCGACTTCTTCTGCGGCGGCCTGCATGGCGGCGATGCGATCGGAAAGTGCGTATCCGGATTCAACGTTGGCCCGTACGGCCACCATCCGCTGTCGGTCGAGTCGATCGATGCGGGCAGGCGCAAAGCCTGAATTGAATCGAATCACATTGTCGATCCGCGTCAACGGCTGCTGACCAGTGAGTGCCGCAGGTGAGAGCCCTCCCTCAGCTTGTGTATTGGCCAAATTGCTGTCCGCGGCAGCGACAGGATTGCAACGCACGAACAACTGAGAGATGGATTCTGCATCACGACGATCGATGCCAACCAATCGCAACTCAACATCGTAGGCATCATCGACGCTGACATCCCGATAGCGAGACACTCGATCGTCCCCTCCCACGGCCACCCGCAAAGTGTCAGCGATCTCCTGTACCGACACGCCCATGGCGGCAGCTCGCTCGCGGTCAATGGAAACGAGCATCTCCGGCTTATCTAAACGCAACGTCGTATCGACGTCCACGACACCAGGTATGTCCACAGCTTTTTTGCGGAGCCGGTCGCTGAATGCGGCTAATTGCTCCAAGTCTGGACCGGTAATGGAAAAGTCGATATCAACCGGAGCGCCTTGTCGAAACGAAGTCAGATTCCGCACGGAGACACGAATATTGGGCAAATTCTTAAGTCGACTGCGGACCTCGCCCATCTTTTGTTGCTGCGTAAAATTGCCTTCCCAAGCTGCTCGAGGGTCTCCGGCTAACAAGCCGAAAAACAATCGCGACAGGGAAAAGCTGCGTTGCTTGGCATCCGTCAATCGCACATAGACTTCGCCGCGATTGACTCCGCCCACCCCGCGCGAGCCAATGGTTGTCAGCGTGAATTCGATGCCATCGATCTTAGCCAATTCCGCTTCGACAGCGCGCATGGCATCATCCATGGCCAACATATTGACACCTTCGTTGGCCGAGGCGCGCAGCTCAAACTCGGATTCGTCTACATTGGTGGGAATATAGTCTTGATTGATTTTTTGATAAAAGTAAACATTGGATCCGATCACTGCCATGGCCAACAGTAGCACCAGCAAGCGAAAGCGCATCGTCAGCCGCAGCAGCCACAGGTACGACGTTTCGATCCAGTGATAGAAGCCACGGCGTGAGCGAGGCGCGCCGGCAGTTTCCTTGGCTGGTTTGAGCAAGCGGCTACACATCATCGGCGTGAGCGTAAAACTGACCAGCATCGACAACAAAATGGCGGCCGTCGCCGTCACTCCAAATTCAAACAGCATTCGACCAGTGACGCTCGACAGAAACGAGACCGGCAAGAAGACGATCACCAGGGATAATGTGGTGGCGAGCACGGCTAGTCCAATCTCCCGCGTACCTTCGATCGACGCTTGAATTGGGTCCATGCCCTTTTCTTCGATGCAACGGAAGATATTCTCCAAAACCACGATGGCATCATCGATCACCACGCCGACCATTAAGACCAGTGCCAGCATCGTGACATTGTTCAGCGTAAATCCAAAAAACTTCATGACGGCGAAGGTCGCGATGATCGACGTGGGAATAGCGACCGAGGCGATGATCGTCGAGCGCCATGAGCGCATGAACAGCAGTACGGTCAGGCAAGCCAGGATCGAACCTGAAATTAAGTGCCCCTCGATCTCGTGCAAAGCGGCGACGATGTAGTTGGATTGATCCTGAATGACCGTTACATGTACATCATCGGGCAAGAGTGTTTCGCAACGAGGCAGGCGATCTCGAATCCCCTGGGCAACACGCACGGTGTTTTCGCCCGATTGACGTTGCACTCGAAGCACAACAGCTTGTTCACCATCCAATCGCGCGAGCGTTCTTACTTCTTTGGTCGTATCGGTGACCTGACCAAGATCTTCTAAACGGATTGGCGTGCCTCCGACTGTATCAACGACCAACTTAGGAAAGAAGCGACTATCAGCGACACGACCCAGCGTTCGCAGAGATCTTTCGCGATACCCTTCGTCGACGCGTCCGCCTGGTACTTCAGCGTTTTGCCGCGTCAAAGCCTCGTGAACTTGCAAGATCGACAAGCCATGCGCTGCCAACCGTTCGGCATCGATATTGACTTGAATAGCGCGGTCTGCGGCGCCAACGATCGAAACTTCTCCAACTCCATGCGACGATTCGATAACGCCTTTTACGTAGCGATCAGCCAGGTAATACAGCTCGCTCGACGTGCGCGGCCCCGAGACGGCTAAGGTCATGATCGGTGACGAGTCCAGGTCGCTCTTGCTAACGACGGGCGGGAACACTTCACGCGGCAGAAGATTGGAAACGCCGGAAACCGCGTCTCGCACGTCTTGCACGGCTGCATCTACGTTGCGGTCTAATCCAAAAGTGATAATCACAAAGGATCCGCCGTCGCTGGAGATCGATCGCAATTCGTCAATGCCAGCCACCGTCGCCACGGCATCCTCGACGACTTGCGTAACCTCCGATTCAACTTCTTCTGAAGCGGCTCCTGGATAGCTCGTTCGCACGTAGACGGTCGGCAAGTCAATGTTTGGGAAGCGATCAACGCCCAAGTTTGGAAAGGCGGTTAGACCAGCGACGACCATCGCAGCGATAATCATCAGCGCGAAGACGGGACGTCGAACGCAGATTTCCGCTAGCCAATACATGCAGTGCCTGTGCCTTAGTTCTTCAGTAGCGAAGTCCAGTAATTCGACTCGCGAAGTCTTTCCTACAACTCATGATTCAATTTGGACTCGGACGCGACATCCGTGGACGCTTCGATGTATTTGCCTGGACGCCCCTTACTGCCGTCCAGCAAGATCGTATCACCAGCGGACAACCCTTGAACTATCTCAATTTGGTCCGGTTGTTCGCGCCCAATTTCAACAACCGCCTCTGCTACCTTTCCATCGATGACTTTCCAAACTTTGTCGACGCCCGCGAACCGTACGAGCGCAGATTTTGGGATGGCAATGGCCATGGCTGCATCGTCCAGTATCAATTGGCCGGTGGCGAACAGGCCGCTACGTAGCTGACTCTCGGGGTTGGGCACTTCGGCTTCGAAGACCAGCGAGCGACTGGCGTAGTCCAGTGTGGGGCTAATGCGTGTGATCTCCACGTCCAACTGCGTGTCGTCAACTCGCAACTTGACGGGCAAGCCGACAGCGATCTGTTGCGCATAACGTTCCGGGACAGAGGCGCGATAACGCAACACCTCGGTTCGAGCGATTTCAACGACGGGTTGGCCCGCCTGGATATAGGTTCCAACCGCAACCATCCGGCGCTGGACCTGGCCGTGCATTGGCGCGTCGACCTGCGTATCTGCCAATTGCTGCTTAGCCAAGTCTAGCTGTGCAGTTTGAACATCGATCAGGGCAATCTTCTCGCGGACACCGTTGATAGCGGAGCTGTATTGTGCATCGGCGACACGTTCGGCGGATTGAGCAAGTTCATAGTCATTGGCAACCACCGTGCCCTGCTTGAAAAGTGTATTCAACCGAGACACAGATTGCTTGGCTTCATCCCAAATCGCGCGAGCTTCGCGTACCGGCGGTGCCTTCAAAGGATCCAGGCTGGCCACTGAATCCTGTGCTCGCAGCCCCACGCTGGCGCGTGCCTGAGCAAGCTGCGCCTCGGCTTGGATGACTCGCAGCTGATATTCGCTGTCTTCGATCCGCAGAATGTTGTCACCCTGCTGCAATTCGTCACCCAAGTCACAATTTACTTCAACAATCCGCCCTGGTACGCGAGCTGAAACAACGGCAACTTCGTCTGGATAAAGAGTTCCTTGAACGGTTGTGGCGGTCGGCAACTTGACGGCTTGGACCGCATACAATTCGCCGCTGACTCGGGACTCGGGGGCGCTGGCTGGTGCCACTGGTTTATCCGAGGGCGAGCAGCCAGCAAGCGCAACCAGGACACTCAGCATTCCCGATGTTAAAACGGAGCAAGTCAGTGGGGAACTAAAATGACGCATGGGTTGTACATGCCAGCGGCGGGAAGTCGACGGGTGGGATTCGGCTTCTATTGTGGTTGCCCGCGCGTCACATTGGAATGGATGGTCGCCAATTTTTGGAGAGTGGCTATAACCAGAGCATGAAATTCCTGCACGCAACGCTGCCAACTTTGGCGGAAAACCTGGCACTCGACGAAGCCCTACTCGAATCCGCTGACGCTGGTCTGGCCGCAGAGGAAGTACTGCGAATGTGGGCGGCTGAGTCGCTATTCGTGGTGGTGGGACGTAGCAGCCGAGTCGATGGGGAAGTCCAACGCGACACTGCACGGCGGTGGAACGTGCCAATCTTCCGACGCGTCAGCGGCGGAACGTCGATTGTGGCTGGCCCCGGTTGCTTGTTCTACAGCGTCCTGCTGGATCTCGAGCAGCGTCCGCACCTGCGAATGCTGGACGAAGCCCATCGGTTTGTGATGACCAACCTAATGCGCGGCATTGCACCCTTGCGTCCAGATGTGCGCTTCGAGGGAACTTGTGATTTAGTCATTCCCTCAAGCACGAAAGCTGCCCAATTGCGCAAGTTCAGTGGCAATGCGCTTCGCGTGGGTCGTCGCTGGATGCTTTATCATGGCACTCTTTTGATCGATATGCACCTGCCGTGGATTTCGCAGTTGCTCAAGCATCCGCCCCGTGAGCCAGGCTATCGCGGCGGACGCGAGCACTCCGAATTCTTAGCGAATCTTAATGTTGATCCGGTAGCCCTGATGGTATCCCTGCAGCGTGCATGGAATGCCGCTGGTGCGCCAGAGAAATTACCGATGGAAATCGTTGCCAAGCTCGTCCAGGAGCGGTATGCCTTGGATACCTGGAATTTCCAGCGTTAATTTGAAATCGCAAGCTAAGTTAGAGAGTGACGAAAATCGCTATTCGAAAAACTAAACTGGCCTTCATAATATGCATAATCGCGCCAAGCTGACCACAGTGATGTTTCTACTGACTCTATCAACTTGCTCGGCTACGACTTCCGTTCACGCTGGTGAACCCATTGTGTTTCCATGGGGATGCAATTCCAGCCTAGCCGCCGGTCAATCTACGCACAGCTCGATCGTCTATCGCACTTTGGCTCGTGCCCCCGATCCACGCCATCAGCAAGTACCGTTGCAGCCCCTGGCCAAGCCCAGCTATGCCTACGGTTGGTTCGGCAGCAATCCATCAGTCACATGGGGCCGGCATTTCGGACATTCACAAAATTTCACCCAATGGACCGCGAGGTAAGTCCGTACGTGTACGACGCGTCGAGTTTGCGTGTGTGAGCGTGATTTACGCAGGCGATGGTAAACTAGATTTCGAGACTGAAACCGCCTTCAATATAGTCGGTCATGGGAGCGACTGGAGCCGGGATTGCTCCGGCCACAGGCGAAATTTCTCGCGTCTGTTGTTCAGACACAAGTCGCCACGTCTCTGCTTCGATGCTAAGCAAGTCCTGCAGGGTGGACATGCGTGAGCTGCTGGGTTCCTGTTCTATTTCGGCCAAAAGCTGCAATAAGAATACGTAGAAGTCGGTGATATTTCCGCTGACCGGATTGGTAGCGTCCTGGACGCCAGCGAGTAGTTCGCCCAAGATATCGCGGATGCGGATGATCCACTGAAAAGCTTGATCGGCTTGGCCCTGATCCCACAGATTCGAAACGAGGCCACATAGTTCTTCGGCCCGTTTGACCAACATCCAACGCAATCGGGCTGGTGAGGCCGTGAGGACTTCTTGTTGTAGATACGGGTTAACTTGGCTCGCGTCGTGATCCATACTGTGGCGGCTCCCGAGTATGCTATGCAGTAAGAATGCCGAATACGGCACAGCAACGAGATCGGCCTGTGGACGATCGCTGACCAGAAAAAGTGAAACAGGGCGCACAGACCACCACGAGTGTAGGGATTGCGAAAGAAAAATGGCGTCAGAGCGTGTGCCACCCATCGTTAGCCTGCAAAACTCGCGCATCAAATATGCGTTGAAGCTACGGTCGAGTCGGGCGCGACGCAAGACAGGCGAATTCTTGATCGATGGCAGCCTGGAGATCCGCCGCGCCATGGCCGCCCAAGTACAAATCAAGTCGATTTTCGTTTCAGACGATAGCTATCAAAATCAGCCGGAACCGTTTAGCAGTTGTGATTGCTTGCAACCAGTCTCAGACAAAGTCCTTGCCAAGCTAAGCTATGGTGAGCAAGCCGCTGCTCCAGTCGCTATTGCAACAACCCCCACACGCTCACTCGCTCAATTATCGCTCAGCTCGACGAGCCTCGTGTTAGTGCTGGATCAGATTGAAAAGCCCGGCAACTTGGGTGCTTGCCTGCGCACCGCAGCCGCGTGTGACGTCGACGCGGTCGTCATTTCGAATCCTATTTGTGAGTTGTTCAATCCGAATACGATTCGCGCAAGTCGTGGAGCGATATTTTCACTGCCCATCGCGGAATGCCACTCTGGAGAATTTCAGAAGCTGGCAAGCTCGTTGCGACTGCCAATTCTAACGGCCCGAGTTGATGGTTCATCGAGTTTATGGGATTGCGATTTCCGAACTGGAGCGGCTGTCGTGTTCGGCAATGAGGCTCACGGGCTGGGTGACGATTGGTGCGAAGAGTCTAAGAATTTGAAGGCGTTTCGCATTCCCATGCACGCAGGTGTCGATAGTCTGAATATCTCGATTAGCGCCGCTGTCACGCTATACGAAGCCAAACGCCAGCGTCGTCGTGGTTCAACAAAGTAGGTTCACGATGTGTCGGCTTATGCGACAGGGTCGGGAATTGGCTGCTTTCGCTATGGAACGCTGCGCGCAGGTGGGGTAATCTCATTCGCGAAGAGCGGACGGCACACGGAGTGTGCCTGCTACTATGCGTGCCTGTTACTATTGTCGAGGAAAACCGTCCGTTTCTATGACTTTGACTTGGTCACCATCATCATCTGTGGCACCAACGTCACCAACATCATCGGCGGACTTGCGAGCGATCAGCAATTGACTTCGCGTCTTCCTGGCTAGAGCCAACGCGTCTTCTTCACGAAGCACGCAAGCTGCTGTGGCAAGCGCGTCGGCGTCGGTAGCATTGTCGGCTATGACGGTTGCAGCCACGGGGCCACGCACGCCGATGCCAGTAGACGGATCCAGAATGTGACTGCGTTTTACACCGTCGATGATCACATATTGCCAAAGGTCACCGGACGTTGCGATGGCGGTATTGGCGCACGTGATCTTGCGCAACGGTTCACCGTTTTTCTCGAGCGATGCAATAGCCACTCGCCAACCCTCACGCTCGGGCGGCGGACTGCCCATCCGCATATTGCCACTAATGTTAACTAGACAACATGGTAGATCGTGCTCAACCAGCAACCGATAAGCTTGGTCGACGATATAGCCTTTGCCAATCGCGCCGAAATCGAATCGTAGCCCCTCACGCGTTAGACGCACGGTCCGCGCGTTTTCATCCAAACTGACATATTGCCATCCACTTTTCTGTAGCGCGGCGCTGATCTCGCTCTCGCTCGGCACCTGCTTGTCGCGACGTCTACTGCGCCAGAGAACCGTCACACTGCCGAGGCTCGAATCAAACGCACCATCGCTGTGCTGATACCAGCGATCAGAAGCCGCGAGTACCTCCCACAGCGGATCAGAAACTTTGGCGGCCTGTTTGGTTGCAACTGTGGTTAAACGTCGCGTTTCGCTTTCGCTGTCGTAGTCCGTTAGAATGCTCTCTAGCTGTCTAACATCGCGCTGCACCGCGTCAAAGGCCGTTTGCACTTTCGCTTCGTCGTCAGCAAACGCCGTCAGCTCCACCAAGGTACCGAGGGCCGGAAAGGCAAGCTGAAACCCGTTGACTGCAACCGCTGCATCAGCATTCTGGGGGATTTCGGAATTCGTCGGCATCTGCGCCAACGTCACTTGCCCCCAGCAAAACAGGCAAACACCGATTATTGAGAAACGTTTGGTGTAGAATGTCATTGTAAACGGCTTAGTTCGTCAAGTTACACAGTCTGAATCATTCTAAACAGGATAGCTATGTTCGGGAAATTTGTTGCGTTCGAATTTCGCTCGTGCCCTGGTCGGGTGTTACTAATTGCCATGCTGACCAGTGGGACACTTGCGATTCCGGCAGGAACGTTTGCCCAAGAAGTCGCTACGAAAAAGCCACCGATCCTGGAGATTGCAGAAGCCAATGCGACCAGCGAAGCGGAAATGCGACCGTACAAGGAAATCGTAGAGCAAGCCGACGTGACATTCGAAATGTTGCCTATTCCGAGTGGAAAATTCATGATGGGCAGTCCCGATGACGAAGAGGATCGGCGCGAAGACGAAGGACCGCAGCGCGAAGTCGAAGTATCGGCATTCTGGATGGCAAAAACAGAAATCACTTGGGACGTCTATGACGTGTGGATGTCCGACTTGGATATCTTTCGACGCGAGGCACTAAAGCTTGAATCGACGCCGCGCGACGCTTTGGCCGATACGTTTCAGATTAGCCAACCCACCAAACCCTACACCGATATGTCCTTCGGCATGGGAAAACGCGGCTATCCTGCGGTGTGCATGACACAGCATGCGGCGAGAACGTTCTGCAAGTGGCTCAGCGCCAAGACTGGCCGCTACTATCGCTTGCCGACGGAAGCCGAATGGGAGTACGCTTGCCGCGCTGGTACGAACACAGCCTACTCGTTCGGTGACGATCCCGATGATCTCGAAGACTATGCGTGGACCTTTGATAATACGGACGATGGCTACGAACGCGTGGGTAAGAAAGAACCCAATCCTTGGGGGCTACATGATATGCACGGCAACGTGGCTGAATGGGTATTGGACCAGTATGACGAGGCAGGCTATGCCGCCATCGCTGACCAGACGAACGACCCGTTGAATATTCCAAAAACACTGTATCCTCGCGTGGTGCGTGGTGGCGGCTGGGATCAATTCCCAGAAGATTGCCGTAGCGCTGCCCGCCAAGGGTCCGCCGAGGAATGGAAAAAGCAAGATCCACAAATCCCAAAGAGTATCTGGTATCTTACAGACGCGAAACACGTCGGCTTCCGCATCGTTCGACCACTGGTCGAACCTAGCGAAGAAGACAAACAGAACAAATGGGAGAAATCCGAACCCGTTCAGGTTGAACGCGTTGGCCCCAAGCAAGACATAAAGACATAAATTCGTTCAGACGACTAGCCGAACGCGACAGCATCCTGGATAGTCAGCCTAGTCTTGGCACCCCACACATCCCTTCCCGCCCCCAATCCTCTGGAGTAATCAAAAATGAATATGTCAGTTAACCAACCATCGCGTCGAAATTTCTTGAAGAATGCTGGCACCGCTGCCGCAGCGACTTCGTTATTGTCCGCATCCATGCGCAGCGTTCACGCAGCCGGCGGCGACGAAATCAAAGTCGCCTTGGTGGGTTGCGGTGGCCGCGGAAGCGGAGCCGGTGATCAAGCATTGTCTGTACCCAATGAGCAGATCAAGTTGGTCGCGATGGCAGACGTATTTGACAACCGCTTGCAATCGAGTCTAACCGGTCTCAAGGAAAAGCACGGCGAAAAAGTAGACGTGCCCGAAGATCGTAGATACATCAGTTTTGACGGTTACAAACAAGCCATGGACTGCCTGGACCCCGGCGACGTCGTAATCCTGGCCACGCCGCCCGCATTCCGCTGGGTGCAATTCACCTATGCGATCGAAAAAGGGTTAAACGTCTTCATGGAGAAGCCCGTAACCGTCGACGGGCCAACCAGCAATCGTATGTTAGCGTTGGGCTGGCAATCCGTGGCCAAGAATCTAAAAGTTGGCGTGGGTCTGATGTGCCGTCACTGCGAAGCTCGCGCAGAGCTGGTAGACCGAATTCGCGATGGCGCGATTGGCGATATTATCCTCTTGCGTGCCTATCGCATGGCTGGTCCTACCGCCAGCGCGGCCTCTGGGCCGAAACCTGAAGGCATTAGCGAGTTGGCTTACCAGATTCAACGATTCCACTCGTTCCTTTGGGCCAGCGGCGGAGCCTACAGCGATTTCTTGATTCACAATATTGATGAATGCTGCTGGATCAAAGACGCGTGGCCCATCCAAGCGATCGCTTCGGGTGGACGACACTATCGGGGTGACAACATCGATCAAAACTTCGATACGTACGCCGTCGAGTACACGTTTGCCGATGGTAGCAAGCTCATGCTCGACGGACGCACCATGCCTGGCTGTCACAATGAATTCGCCAGTTTCGCCCATGGTTCCAAGAGTTGCGCCACGATCTCCGCCCGAGGTCATTCCCCAGCGGAATGTAAGATCTACAAAGGCCAGAACTTTACCAAGAAAGATATTGCGTGGGAGTTTGGACGAAAGGAACCCAATCCTTATCAGCTGGAATGGAACAACCTGATCAAAGCGATCCGAGAGGATAAACCACATAACGAGGTTGAGCGTGGCGTCATGGCAAGCGCTGTTACCGCCATGGGACGCATGGCTGCACACACAGGACAGTTGGTCACCTTTGATGATCTGATGGAATGCGAACACGAGTTCGCTCCCAACGTAGATCGTCTATTCATCGACGGCCCAGCGCCGCTGCAGGCCGACGAAGACGGCAAGTATCCTGTGCCGATGCCTGGATTGATTACCAATCGCGAGTACGCATAGCAGGTCAACCATTGGCGGATTTTTTAACCGTCGGGGCATCGCCCCGACGGCAGGCGGCAACTACGGATAGTAACCTATGTCAGACATTTTCCAGGATGTGTTAGCTGAAGTTCGTGAAACCGCTTTGCTAGAGGCGACACGCGCTTTGCTGGAATGGGACGAACGAACGGGGCTACCCAGCCAAGCCGGCGAGTATCGCGCGCAACAGATAACGCTGCTAAGCGGCATAATCCACCGCCGTAAAACCAACCCCCGCTTCGGCGAACAATTGGCGGAACTGAGCGCATCGGAGCTGGCACAGGAAGTTGGTCCAACCAGCGCTACGATCTCTGTTCTATCGAAGGACTATGAACGCAACAGAAAGTTGCCGTTGCGGTTGGTTCAAGAGTTATCCACAGCCACCGTGCTGGGACAACAAGCTTGGGAACGGTCGCGAGCTGCGGATGACTGGAAGCAATTTGAACCGCACATGGAGCGAATCTATGCGCTGCGCCGCGAAGAGGCGGAGTTGCTGCAAACCACGGAAGGCACGCTCTATGATGCTCTGTTGGATCAGTACGAAGACGGTGCGCGCAGCGAACAACTCACCACAATTTTCGCAACGTTGCGTGATGCCTTGGTGGCACTCGTCCGCAGGCTCGATGCCGCGCCGCGACCGCCGACCGGAGATTCTTGGAGACGGGCAGTGCCGGTTGAAAACCAGCGGCAGATTAGCCGCTGGATAGCCGAAAAGATTGGCTACTGTTTTGAGCGTGGACGCCTCGATGAAACCAGCCATCCGTTTTGCACCACATTGGGACCAAACGATTGCCGCATCTTGACTCGCTATCAACTCGACTATTTCCCTAGCGGTTTCTATGGCACACTGCATGAAGCGGGCCATGGACTGTATGAACAAGGCCTACCAACGCAGTGGTACGGTCTGCCTCCCGGCACCTATGCCAGCTTGGGTGTACACGAATCGCAGTCCCGCCTGTGGGAGAATTTCGTCGGTCGCAGTCGCGAGTTCTGGCAATGGTGCTTTCCACACCTGAAGTCGCAAGTCGCTGGCGCTTGGGACGCACTGAGTCCCAACGACTTGTACCAAGATGCTAATCGAGTCACACCATCGCTGATCCGCGTCGAAGCTGACGAAGTGACCTACAATCTGCACATCTTGATTCGCTTTGAAATCGAACAGGAGTTGATGACTGGCCAGCTCAGCGTGGCAGATGCACCGACGGCTTGGAACGAGCGTTACGAACACTACTTAGGCATTCGCCCAGCCTCGAACAGAGACGGAATCCTACAGGATGTTCACTGGAGCGCTGGACTCGTCGGCTATTTCCCAACTTATACGCTGGGCAATTTGTATGCCGCACAGTTGATGCAAGCTGCAGAGCGAGATTTGGGCGATCTACCAAGGATGATTGCAGTTGGCGAATTCTCGCCGCTCTTGGAGTGGCTGCGTGTCAAGATTCATGCACACGGCTTCTGCTATCATCCCGGCCAGCTCATCAAGAATGCAGTCGGTCAAGAATTGAGTGCCCAGCCGCTCGTGGACTACTTGAGCGGCAAACTCATACCACTCTACGGACTCTAGGGGATGGCAGAATGAAGAATTTTTTACTTGTTTTGGGAGCGTGGTTCGTCTGCGGACCACTACATGTCGCCCCTACGTGGGCTGCCGAGCCAGCGAAGCCGAATGTCATCGTGATTCTATGTGATGACTTGGGATATGGTGACGTGCAGTGTTTGAATCCTGAGGGCAAGATCGCCACGCCACACATGGATCGCTTGGCCCGCGAAGGCGTCGTCTTTACGGATGCCCACAGCAGCTCTGGCGTATGTACTCCGACTCGCTACGCACTGTTAACAGGAAGATACAACTGGCGCACCCGATTGCAGAGTGGCGTCTTGGGAGGTATTAGCCCGCGTTTGATCGAGCCCGAGGTCAAAACGATGGCCGATGTAATGCGCGAGCAAGGCTATTCCACGGCTTGTGTGGGCAAGTGGCATTTGGGACTTGATTGGAAAAAGAAGACCCCAGATGCCAAATTTGAGGACAAGATTGAACAAGGCCAACAGGGTTGGGACGTTGACTACCAGCAGCCATTTACCAACGGTCCCAACGCTGTCGGATTTGACTATTTCTTCGGCATCAGCGCCTCGTTGGATATGGTGCCCTATACGTTCCTGGAAAACGATCGTGTCGTTGCAATACCCGACGTAGATGAAGCGTATCCGATGATGCTCGGCCGCAACCCCGACAAAACCACGCGACGAGGTCCGGCCTACGAACCGTTTGACGCTGACCAGGTTCTGCCAGCTCTGACAGCCAAGTCGGTTGAATTGATTGACAAGTGGGCGGACGGCGCACGGCAAGGAAAGCCTTTCTATCTTTATGTCCCGTTCGCTTCACCGCATACACCAATCGTGCCCAACAACCTCTGGTACGGCAAGGTGAAGGACTCAATCCGTATGCAGATTTCGTAATGCAGACGGACGACGCAATCGGCTGATTCTCGCCGCGCTCGATCGACAACAACTCGCCGATAACACGCTCGTGATCTTCACCAGCGACAATGGCTGTTCGCCGCAAGCCGATTTCGATGAACTGGCCAGTTTTGGACACGACCCAAGTTATCATTTCCGCGGTCACAAGGCCGATATTTTCGAAGGCGGACATCGCGTGCCGTACATCGCGCGTTGGCCAAGCGGATTACCTGCAGGCGCGCGATGCGACGCAGTCATCGGACTACAAGACACACTTGCGACTTGTGCCGATATTTTGGGCGCAGAACTGCCGGAAAACGTTGGCGTCGATAGCTTTAGTTGGCTACCCCGTGTATCGGCGGGGAATCTAAATCTGCCAGTACGCACGTCGCTGGTTCATCATTCGATTAACGGCTCATTTGCAATTCGCCGCGAACAGTGGAAATTATGCTTCTGCCCAGATTCCGGTGGCTGGAGCGCACCACGACCCAATGCCAAGTCCAACGCGGATTTACCGCCATTGCAGTTGTTCGATCTCTCACAAGACATCGCCGAGCAGCATAACGTCGCGGACGCGCATCCAGACCTGGTTAAGGCATTGACCGAAGAAATGCGTGAGCTGATCGAGCGCGGACGCAGTACACCCGGCTCTGCCACCCAAAATACCGTGCCAGTGAAGTGGAACTACTAGTCCGCCGCTTCATGCGCTAGCCACACTCGTTAAGCCCATTTGTTTAACGGCAAACTGCGGGCGTCGGCTCTCGTCTATCGGCGTTTAATTAACGGCAAGCCGCAGTAGGCGACTGCTAATTTAGTGAGCCGTGACGCGTATGCGGCCGGGCCCTAGCACTGCCCGGTGCCTTACGTCCCACAACTCACCCTTGCGTTCAAAAATTAAATTAAAGCAGCAGTCTCCGCAGGCGTCGGTTTGCAGGCACGGTGAGTTCAAAGCCGGCACATGCGACTGGCCGTTCAACGATTCTTGCCAATACCAAGGAAAACAACATGGCCGCGGAAGCAACTGCTGATATCAACGAATTGTTGCGGGAACGGTTTGGATTGCAATCCTTCCGAGCGGGGCAACGAGCCGTGATTGAGCGATTGTTGGATGGCAAGTCGGCTGCTGCCATTTTCCCGACCGGAGGCGGCAAATCGCTGTGCTACCAGCTTCCAGCCATCGTCTTGGATGGACTAACCTTGGTGGTGTCGCCGCTGATGGCACTCATGCGGGAGCAAGTCGATCAATTGGTCGGACGCGGTATCGCCGCTGGCCGATTAGACTCCAGTCTCACTGCGGATGAATCGCGACACGTGATGCAGTCGGTTCGCACGGGAGAATTGAAATTGCTCTACGTGGCCCCGGAACGATTCTTCAATGAACGATTTCGGGAATTCATTCAAGGCGTTCCCATTTCTCTGTTCGCAATCGATGAAGCGCACTGTATTAGCCAGTGGGGGCATAATTTTCGCCCCGACTATCTCAAGTTGGCGATCATGGCCAAAGAGCTGAATGCAGAGCGCATCTTGGCGTTGACGGCTACAGCCACACCAGCGGTGCTCGACGACATCAAACGTGCATTTGCCATTGATACGCAGGACGCGGTACTGACGCCCTTCTATCGCAGCAACTTGACATTGCGTTTCACGTTGACGAACGAGGCGGAGCGTGACGAACTGCTGTTAGAGCGATTGCAGGCCAACCCGGTGCAACCGACTTTAATTTACGTGACTCTGCAAAAGACGGCAGAACAGATAGCCGCGTTTTTGACCGAGTCCGGAGTGCCAGCGCAAGCCTACCACGCAGGGCTGGACGCTGAGATACGCCGCCAGGTGCAGGATTGGTTCATGCAGTCCAACGATGGGATCGTCGTAGCCACGATTGCGTTTGGCATGGGCATTGATAAAGCCAATATACGCGCGATTTATCATTACAACCCTTCTAAATCACTCGAAAGTCTGGCGCAGGAGATCGGCAGAGCAGGTCGCGATGGCGAGCCAGCAGTATGTGAAACGTTACTCGTGCCCGAAGATCGCGTGACGCTCGAGAACTTTGCCTATGGCGATACGCCCAGCCTCAGCTCCATTCGACGATTCGTAGAGATTCTAGTGGGGCAACCCAACAACTTCTTTATCAGCTACTATTCGCTGGCCTACGAAGCCGATATGCGAGACTCCGTGGTACGCACGTTGCTGACAAATATGGAATTGGACGGAACGTTGATCGCCACGGCGCCGCGTTATGAGACATACAAGTACAAGCCCCGCGTCACGTCACAACAGATCTTAAAGCACTTTGAAGGCGAACGTCGGCAGTTTGCTTCCGCGGTGTTGGCTATGTCCGTGAAGAAGAAGATCTGGTTCGAGATCAGCTTGATTCAAGCCGCCGAGCGGCTCAAGTGCGATCGTACGCGGATCGTAAAGATGCTCGACTACTTTGCCGAAAAAGGTTGGATCGAGTTAGAAGCTAGTGGCTTGGTACACGGCTACCGCAAGTTGCAGCCGATCACCGATATTGAAGCGTTGTCGCAGCAGCTTTATCAAGTCACCTTGGACCGTGAGATTGGTGAGCTGTCGCGGATCGATGAAATGATGGCCATCGCGTGCCATACCCAATGCCAAAGTCGCGCTTTATCTGAGCACTTTGGTCAGAGCTTAGAGATGGATTGTGGACACTGTTCAGCATGTGAAGGGAATGGAATTGGTGAACTGCCCGAGCCGAATTATCCACGGATTGGTGATTCCGCGCTGTCGGCCATTCGAAAACTGAGCAAAGAGAAACCCGATCTACTGGGTGAAGCTCGGCAGCAAGCCCGCTTTCTGTGCGGTCTGTCTTCGCCCAAGATGATCCGTGCTCGGTTAACTCAACATCCCATGTACGCCTGCTGCAATCACATCCCCTTCGACCAAGTCATGGACGCCTTGATACAGTGACGGCGTGAAGTAGGCCCTGTTGATAGACTCGACTGTGCGACAACTCAAATTGGAATCTAGGGGAAGAATCGGCGGCGCTGGCCGGTTCTACCTGGCTGGCGTCTTCCGCCGGGGCGCATGGCACCAGGCGCGCGCCCATTCCCCCGGCCGCCAGCCTGCACTCGACCGGCGTCGGGGTCGACCTCGCGGGTAACGACAAAGGTCTGAGTTAGCTGCTTGCACCAAGTCTCTTGATCATCGCAGGCCACGTACTTTAGCTTGACTTCGATGGACGTTTTCATAGCAACATCAATGACGAACTCGCGTGGGTCGGCGTCCGCCTTGGCCTCGACCACCGGTCCGGTGAAAGACTGGCCATTGACTTCAACAACCACCACTCCTGCTTGATTGTTCCAGTGCACTTCGTGGATTGGATCGACGAAAAAACCAAGATAGAGTTGTCCGCGTCCGGTTTTCTGCAGCGGTGCGTCGACTTCCGCACGCAGTTTAATGTACGCTGGATGTGTGGCAGCTTTCGTCTCAACTTTGACGGCGGTCATCTGAGCCTCGCGCTGCACTCGCTTCACAACACCACGCGCGACTTCCGTTCTGCCAAAGTCTGTCGTCAGATTCAAGCTGCGCGGATCGGTTGGATTCTCGATCGGGCCTACCAATTCAGCGAGGTCCTTGCGCGCGTCGGCATTGCTCCAGTCACGCATGCGGACGATGGTACCATCAGGACCAATAATAAATTCAGAATTGGGTCGATCCCCCATGGCATGTTTAAAGCGGTTATCCATAGCATCGACGAGCCAGGGAATAGTTGTGCCCAGTGACTCCTGCGCTTTAGCCGCATGCATCAGCCTTTCCTCAAGCGTAGCTGGCTGGACGAAACCATTCGTCTCTGGATGGGCTAAAGATTTGTAGACAAAATAAAAATCTACATCTTTGGATTGGTAATCCCGATAGACGGCCTCCAAACTGGAGGCACTGCGCACGAAAGGCGGTCAGGTAAGGCACCCAAACACGATGACCGAGTATCTGCCTTTCAAGTCCGCGATGCGAAATTCATCGCCCGACACGTCAAAGATCGTCAGGTTGGGTAGACGTTTGCCAACCGCCAGCCCCATTCGCTCCAAACTGCCCGAACCCGCGGATTGTGGCCCAGAGGATTGTGGCCCGTCAGGCTGACGCAATTGCTGTGCCTGTACGCGATCAGCAGTCAGAACGAGCACGGTGGCAATAAGACAAAGCAGCTTCATGGGCGCTCTCCAATATGAACTAGGTTCCTCTGTCTGGATGTTAAACCAATTTCTAGCTGAAACGTTTCGAAATCGGCCAGCGAATCCAGGAAAAACCGACAATTCCCAGGGCGCCGCTGGGCTACTCGGTCAACAAGCTAGCCTCGTCCGACTGAGGGATAACTGCCATCAGTACCAGCAATCAGCGAGAATTGTCCAGATTCTTTTTATTCGATTACCGCTTTTCATCCGGATCGACCCACTACCGATAGAGAGAATCAGAAATGTGCTTAATGGGAGACGAAAATGCACTGGGCTCAAAGGCCGTTTTTCAGCAATCGAAATACGGCAAATGTAGATCGCCAACAAAAATCTGTTCAAGCCATCTTTTTTGCGATAATGCTTCTTGTAAGTCCATCCGCCAAAGCCGATATCATTCTGTTCAACGGCTTAGACTCGGGATCTGGACCTGGGGGGGCACAAACGAACACTATCGCAGCGGCCACAGCATTCTCGAATGCAAGCTCTGCCATTGGAACTGTGGAAGGAATTGATTTCGAATCAACGCCCTTAGTTAATTTTACAAAGGCTGCACTGAACCTGGCACCTGGGGTCAGTGTTGAACACTTCAGTTTTGGTACCAGTTCTGGCGACAGTGCTCGCGTGTTAGGCGCAACCATTAACCCAAACACTGGCTTTAATACGACATCTGGCGGAAGCAGATTTGTATTCTGGACGACCAGTCCTGAATCAGCATCTACAGGTGCGGCCACGCTGCGATTTTCGTTTGACGAAGGGATTCAAGGGTTCGGTGCACGGTTCACGAATTGGGGAACCAACAGTGGCGCGACGAGTACGCTCAGCTTTCGATTCAACGATGGTGCCGCCCAGGTTTTAGAAATTCCACGATCGGGTGATGCAGGTGGCATACAGTTTTCTGGGTTTTTAGACGCGGGTGCTACCATTACAAGTATGGATATTTCATTCCGCGCAAGTCCCTTTGGTCGTGGTGGCGAGCTCTTTGGAGTCGACGACATCCTGATTGCTCGCGTGGCTAGTGTTCCCGAACCTTCGTCTCTCTGGTTGGTCGCGACGATCAGCAGCCTTTTCGTTAGGATGCGGAGGCGTACGACCACGACAAGCGCGTTGCGAAACGCTGGGTACTAAGGACTCGGGCAATTAATTCAACTGGACACGGTATCGACCACTCTTCTGACGATTGTAGCGCGCACCAGCCAGCAATCTATGTTCGAGGCGGCTGGTACTTGATATCAGTATTTAAAGTGGCACGGTTCAATCGCGAATAGTTCTTGCTAGCCGAAAGCCGACGTAGGGGTATCTCGACTGGCTAATTAGATGAAAATCTTGTTGACTGGAGCGCGCGTCGAGTGGTTGATAAAGCTGTGCACCGCCAAGCGTCCCACGTAGACTCTGGTCGGAAAACTCGATTTGGCCATCAGCCGGATCTGGAATTGCAAACTTCGACAGCCAATTGCGATCGCGCAGCGGTTGGTCATGAGTCCACTCCATGACATTCCCTAACATGTCAAAGAATCCGTAGTCATTGGGCACCAAGCTTGCCACGGGGTGGCTCTTCCAGTCTGAATTCTCCGCAGTCCATGCGTGTTGGTCTAGGAGTTGAGGTGCTTGTCCAAAATATCGTGTTTGTTCATAGCCACCTCGGGTTGCGAATTCAAATTCAAAGCAGGTCGGAAGTCGGTAGCCAGTGCGCTCCAAGCAGTTCTGCGGCAGTCTAACCACACCCGCTTCTTCGTTCGTAAATTTGCCAAGTTCTTCATCAAAAGCGGGATAGCACATTTCTGCTTCGGCTAGCCCCTCTTGCTCACTCAACCAGCGACAGTATCGGATCGCGTCAATCCAGGTTACCGACACGATCGGGCAAGTATCGGTCGCGGCGTAATTCCTTGGAAAGTCAAATTCCGGACGATACTTACGAAATTGTTCGACGGTCACTTCAGTGCAACCGAGCGCAAAGCGGCGTGGAAGGTGGACCGAAACCTGGGCTTCTTTGTTGTGATCACGTCCATGTTCGCCAGCAAGTGAGCCAGCGATGAAGCTGGCAGGCGGAGAGACCACGATCATCCGCTGTTCCTGACTGGTCTGAAACTGAAAGGTGTCATTGGGATGCAGACCGTCACACACATCCAATTGCCAATTGTCACAGAGCAGTTCTAGGGCAGATACCAAGCCCGGATCGAATGCGTGACCATGTTGCATAACTTCTGCAGTCCAATCCGCCAAACGTTCCGCAACTTTCTGAACATCGCTTGGGTCGACGCTGTGCGTTTGATACCGAGCGAGCGCTTTCGCACAAGCACGTTGCAGCACCAAATCTTGCGCCTGAATCAACTGGCTAACCAACCAGTTCGCTGGTAGTTGCAAATCAGCGAATCCTGAAATCAACAAAGAACGTAGTTCCGGGTCCTCCATGGATGACATTGCATCCGTCACAGGCTGAGTGTTTCCCAATTGAAACTCAGCCAATACGAGCTTCGATAACCGGAGCTTCCGTTCAGACTCCGAGGTTTGACTAACCCGCGGCCGCCACCAACAAGCGCCGAACTGCGGTGGGTTCGTACCGGCTGCCAGCGCAACCGATACGGATACCGGCCAATAGCCCTCTGCGGCGTTGAGTCTTGCCGAACGAAGGTGATCTAGACTCGACTGATGTTCTGTATACCGCGAATCGATCGGCAAAGCATTCCACCAGACGCTTGTAAAGCTGTCGGATCCCTTCAACGGCGCGCCATTCGAACAACGGGCTTCGACGAGCAGCGCATCAGGGCAGGCCTTGTTGGTAGCGAGAATATCCGCTTGAGAGTTTTCCCATTGATCCTTGACCAGCACGTCTTCGCGTAATGCCCATCGCACTGACGTGAAGCGTCGTTGATCGTTGGGTACTACTAGCACCGCCTGACTTTTCGGTATCAGACCTCGTGCAAAGAATGGCTCCCACCCGTCTACTTGATGCCGATCTTCGGGGATATCGACATATAAGTCACCATCCACCACAAATGGCATGGGCGGCTCAGAGGCCCACACGCACGTAAACCTACGCATCCCGTCTTCCATGGATCCGTTACTCGCAGCAATAT
This sequence comes from Pirellulaceae bacterium, assembly GCA_041398985.1. Taxonomy (GTDB): domain Bacteria; phylum Planctomycetota; class Planctomycetia; order Pirellulales; family Pirellulaceae; genus Aureliella. The sequence continues at coordinate 12,720 of JAWKTR010000022.1, read as the reverse complement.
CGATTGGCAGATAGCCCTGCGTTCGAAGCTCTTCATTCACCCGGCGCACTTCAGCGGCGGTGGCACCGATTACAAACTTTGCATTTCCAGCGGTTCGATGCCAGAGCGCCATTAGCCGCTGACTATCGTCCAGTTCGTAGGAAACGAGCGAGTTTAAGCGATATCCCAATTGCGCCAGATCTTCATCCAGTGATTGGAAGTCTGCGGAATCGATCGCATGCGCCAAGACAAACAAATCATCCGTGACACTTTGGAACTTTATCAGTTGCTGTCGCAGCGATTCAGGCCAGACAATTGGCTCTTGACGACGACTAATACCCAACCATTCATGAAAGCTGGCGTCGAGTGAAGCGTCGTCGGCAGACTCCCGTAGCCCGATGTGCTGTGTAAGTATCGACAGCCCATGTGCCTGTTCGCGGGCAAGAGCATCTACGAGCACACCAAAGCCGGAGTCGCCTGACGTCTCAAGGGCGTTTACCAAGACGTCGGGACGTCCTGCGGCATAGACTGCCAACAGGTTCGTTGCGTTGAGCACGGCGGTAGCTGAGCTGGTTGGCGAATTTTCAACCGCGATCAGATCGTCGAGCAGCTCGGTACCGATGGAGGCAAATCCCGTCGTCCAATCCGCAAGGTGAATTGGATTTTCGCGCAGCAGTACTTGTGTTAGCCGTTCGTGACCAGCCACCACGTCCGACCTTCCGTCCGCGCTACCCACCATCACGGCCGCATACCTAAGAAGCGACTCGTCCAGTTGACGGGTGGTTTGCCAGGCCTTGCGAATGCTGGGGATGTCAACGATTTCACGTCCTTCCGCGACCACCCTGCCGACCAAGACAGCTTCGAGAGGTTCCAAGTTGGCCACGCTCTGAGTCAGCAATGAACGAGCGGGGGCATAACTCAATGCAATTGGCACGGCCGCTCGCAAGCGTTTCTCCATAGGCGCCATCGGATCATCGACGTACTCGCGTAGAATGCGACCTAGTTGCTCATCGTCCACGTCCACGTTGGCTGCAAGCACTAACGCATCTGCAAATGCCGCATCGACGAGTCGCGCGGCATTGGCCTCAGCTAACGAACGGTTTTGGTTGCGACGCATTTCCGAGGAAACGGTGCCAAACAGGGCGATAATGGCGAGTAGCATGGCCACGGCAAGTAGCAGCTTTTGGGCATGCATTCGGAACGCAGCGCGCATCATATGCTGCTGGTCCGAGGTCCAACGCGACGGCACGATGCGGCTGCGAATCGAGGCATACTCTAACATCGAAGGCAGTGACTGTGGCCGCGGCAGTGAGTCATACAGCTTGGTGAACTGCTGCAAACGTGACATTGCTTGCCCGCGTCGCGTGCCCAATTGCCTCAACTCTAGCCAGTCGCGAATAGGGCTGATCAAGAAATCATGCGTGAGCAGATAGCCCGTCTCCATGGTGCCAGAATTCACCGAATCCATGCTTTGCGTATCGCCACTATCCGCTGGAGTTATCAAGTGTAATTCGGTATCCAGAATGCGCACCAACTCCTGGAAAGCTAACCTGTCCGTATAACCAGACGCTTCGAATAGTTCCCTTTCACTGCAGACTGTACCCTTGATTCGCGAGAATGAGTCTGGCAACAGGTGCCGCAGCGTATTTTGGGCGGCGTGACTATGCATGCGATGTCGCCGGTTGGCAGATTTAGATTCAAAAACGTCATCTAGGAACCGCATGCCTAGACCACTGGAATTTTCTTTGGCAAAGATCGAAGGATCGTTCCATTCGCGATTCTTCATCATTTCCGCCAGTAGAGCCAGATGTACGCAAACGACACGTCCCCCTAAATCCAGATACTTAACGGCCGCCTCAAGGAACTTACATTGCTCGCTTGTCAGCTCACTCTGTTCGGCAGGCAAGCGACCGAAGGCTTGACCAAACTTGACCAGTACATGCCGTGTATGCCTGAGATCAAACAGGTCAACGGCCGCCGCATTGAAATTCTCCGAGATGGGAATGTCTAAGGCGCGCATCAGCCTCGAAATCCCCATCCAAAAATCGTCCCGCACCATCAATACGCACTGTACTTTCGCTCCATCGCATTGTCGCAACGCGCCCGCAAGTGGCTCACGTTCAAAATCGGAATGTCCAAACAGCCATTGCTCGAACTGATCGATGAACAACACAACTCTGCGCTCGCTATGGCGCCGCAGCCAAGCAATCGTCTTGGGTAGATCCTGAGATTCCGGCGCTCCCGTAGTGCCAGACAGCATCGATGCCAAGTTCTCTTCCGTCGTAGTTGGTGTGGCTTCGAGATAAAGTGGCACAATGCTCGGGTCTAAAATTGGCATCAATCCAGCACGTACAAGCGAAGTCTTGCCACAGCCACTCGGACCATAGAGTACGCCCACACTAAAGGGCTTTTTGGACGGTTCGTGCTCTAATCTCGATTTCCAAAAACGAATCGACTCGGGCAATCCCGATCGATCGTAGGGCCCTGGCATCAGCAGTAAGAAGAAATCAGCATCTTGATGCTCAAACGGTCGGAGTCCCTTGGGTACCACGCGAATTTCATTGCGCCCATCATCGCTGGAAGCCAATGTGATCGCGTGAGCTGCAGAGTGGTCCGTATCGCTCAATATGAGCTGACTGATGTGCTGCGGACTATCGATCTCCTCGCTGTTTTCCACACGCAGGTGGTCGAGGTCGTAGGCCATGTCATCGGCGTTCTGATAGCGTGCCGTGATCGACTTGCTAATTGCTTTCAAGCAAATTGACTCGAGTTCCTTGGGGATCGTTGGGTCAATCGCGCGTGGACGATCGGGATCGCCAAATTGGATCGCTTGGAACAACTCGTCGCGAGTGCTGCCCGCGAAGGGTTTGGTTCCAGTTAGCAGCAGATATAACACGACACCTAATGAGAAAATATCAGAACGCCCGTCAACGCGATGTCCCTCTCCGCGCGCCTGCTCAGGACTCATAAAGGCAGGTGTACCAGCGTAAGCCGGTCCTGCATCTAAGTCCCAATCCCGTAACGCAAGTCCAAAATCAGCAACATACGGCTGCCCCTTCGCATCAATCAGAATATTGTTGGGCTTGATGTCGCGATGGACCAGGCCGTGTTGATGCGCGTAGGCCAGTGACTTGGCGATCGTCGACACAACTCTGGCAACTGTCTTGCGTTTGGGCGCGGTTCTGCGAGCCCATTGACCCAAGTGTGACCCTTGAATGTACTTGGTGACAATGTAGCAAGCGACATCTTTAGTTCGTGCCGCACGATAAACTGGAATGATGTTGGCGTGGTCCAAAGCCGCGATCGTACGGGCTTCATTCAGATATTCGTCAGCGAACGAATCTCCCGCGACCTGCGAAAGGTGCGGGATCTTGATAGCTACGTCGCGATGCAGGATCGTATCATAGGCTAGATACACTGTCCCGAAGCCGCCTCGTCCCAACGTTTCTTTAATCAGAAACTCATCGATCTGTTTCGGGATGAAGGGATGCGAATTCGCCGCCGATTCCATCGAATTCAGGGAGGGAGTTTCGTCTTCATTCGTCATCGATTATTCCATGCAGCCTGCGTTTCCAGTTTAGAAATCTGTGCTGTTGAAATCAACTAGGTCGCCTTGACGCTTACTTCCATACGCAGCAGATCGATCGGCGCACCGAATTGAGTAAAGATGGCGACATCCGCTGCGTCACGTCCATAGGCGATGGCCACACGACCACCATCCATCGACTCCTGCGTCGGATCGAATGTGTACCAACGGTTGCCAACGTAAACCTCATACCAGGCGTGGAGATCCATCGGGATCAGCGTTTCTAAATAGCCCACAACCATCCGCGCCGGAATGGCAATTGCACGCGTCAACGCAATACCGAGATGAGCCATGTCACGGCATACCGCTTGCGTCTGCTCATGGACTTGGCAAGCACTGGCACCAACCAATCCAGCCCCAGGGACATATCTCAGCGTTGATTTTATATAGCTGAGTATAGCCACGCATTGATCGTAGCCAGGCTGGCAATCCACAACCAACTCCGATGCCAACTGCGTAAAGCGATCGGATTCGCAAAACCGGCTTGGCAACAAGAATGGCAGAACGGTTTCTGGAAGCAATTCAACAGGCACAAATGGGGCACCACAGGCAATATCTGAAAACTCCGCAACTTCGACTTCACACGATGTATGAATGCCAAAATGCCCCGCTGGTGCCACCAAGCGCTGACACAGATTCCCAAACGAGTCCGTAAACTCGACCGCCGGCGTGCCCGGCTTTAGCACGTATTCTTCACGTGCAACCCACTGCTGAAGCCCACTCCGCGGACGCAGCATCAATAAGAAGGGGGTTGGAGTTTGTACTTGTAAATCGAGCTCGCAAGAGGCTTGTAGCCACATATGTAGTGTCCAGAAGGCATAGATTTGGTGTTCCGACCTCGCTCCAGGATAGACCGTGCCTGCGCACATTGATATAGCCTCCTTGATTGCAGAAGACTGCGCTCCACCAACATCTTGCATGGCTGCGCGGTACAATGATCGTCTATGTAGATACCTAAAAATTTGGAACTTCGGTCAAATCCAAGTAACGATTGGAGCCATCAGTGAGAATCCGGCTGTTGCAAGTCTGTGTGTGTCTGATTATCTGCCTTGTCTGTAAAGTCGGAATAGCCACCGATTGGACAACTTATTTGAACGGAACCGATCGAGCCGGTTATTCGAACGCGGCGCTTCAGCCGCAATTGAACTTAGCTTGGATCTATCGCTCACAAGCCGTTCCCGAGTTGGCTTGGTCCGGCCCGCGCGAAACGCCCATCGAGGGGCACGTGATGCGACACCGCGTGGATTTTGACTCGTCGATGCAAGTCGTCATTAGCGGCAATCGAGCGTTCTTCGGAAGCACGGTCGACCATAAACTTCACTGCCTGGATGCGCAGACGGGTCAAGAGATATGGAGCTTTTACACGGACGGTCCGATACGGCTGGCACCAGCACTGGCCGATGGCAAAGCTTACTTTGGTTCTGACGATGGACGGGCTTACTGTGTGGACCAAGTCGACGGACGGCTGATCTGGAGTGTGCAGGTCGGCCCTCGCGATGATCGACTGCTGTCGCGCGGCGAGATGATTTCAAGGTGGCCCGTTCGTACCGGCGTTTTGGTCGACAAGGGCGTGGCTTACTTTGGCGCAGGAGTATTTCCGCACGAAAGCGTCTATCTGTGCGCCGTCAACGCAGAGACCGGGGAGCCCATTTGGCGCAACGATACGATCAGTCAGCAGGATGCGGGACGCAATGACCTGTCGCCGCAAGGCTATATGCTGTGTGGCGAGGACTACTTGTATGTTCCCTCTGGACGATCGTTGCCGGTGGCATTCTCTAAAACAACCGGTGACATCGTATTTCAACGAAAGTACTCGTGGCGGGCTGAAGCGGGTGGCGTCGTGGGTGGCACCAAAGCGCTGTTGGGCGATGGTCAAGTCTACTCGGGTGGTCCCCATCACTTTCTGGCCATGGATGACAAGACAGGAGCAGTTGGTGATTCGTGGATCGGCGGTCGCCAAATGGTCTTGACCGACGACTTGGCTTATTTAATGGACGGCGAAAAGATCTTTTGTGTAGACCGCGACGAACACGCTCGCGCTAGCCAAGAGAAACAAAAGTGGTTTCTGCGTACGCGCAATCTGCGAGACGATCCGCAGAAGCTTGCCGAAGCCCAAGAAGAAATCAAAAAGTATGCTGGTATCGGAATCATCTGGCAGGTGGCCAGCGATTTTGACGACGCGCTTATTGCAACTCAATCGCTATTAATTGCTGGTGGTCAGGACCAAGTGCTCGTGCTCGATCGGGCCACGGGTCAGCAACTCTGGGAATCGACTGTCGAAGGGAATGTCACTGGGTTAGCAGCCACAGACAGTCTCCTCACCGTTAGTACCAATCTCGGCCATATCTATTGCTTCTCGACCGACCAAAACATCAAAGAACCCAAGTACTGGCCACCTGAGTCCCAGCGACCTTTTGCCGATGCTGTGCATTCGGAGTTCTATCGGACGGCCGCTGCAGAAATCTTGGAAAAGAGTGGCCAAACCACGGGATTTTGCTTGGTGGTAGGGAACGAAGATGGGCAACTCGCTTATGAATTAGCCTCGCAGAGTGCACTGACTATCATCGCCGTTGAAGAGGATGCCTTACGAGCAACCGCAGCCCGCGAAACGCTGGAAAAGGCTGGTATCCACGGTTCAAGAATCACGATTGTCAACGCGGAATACGACAAGATTCCATTCTCAAACTACTTTGCAAATTTGATTGTCTCGGATTCACAACTTCGACACGGACCGATGCCGTGTAGAGCAGAGAGCATCGCCCGGTTTCTCAAGCCTTGCGGCGGTGTGGCCATGCTCCATTCCGAGAGCGGGATCTCAGACTCGAAACAGAGCGACGACAGCACGTGGATGTTCGACTTGCTCCGAATGGACGAAGGCGAGACGATCCGCGACGCGCGATGGCAAGTATTTCGCCGCGGGAAATTGCCGGGGGCTGGCGCATGGTCGCATCAGTATGGCAATGCGGCCAATACATCTGTCAGTGATGATCAGTTGGTGCGCGATGGCTTGGGCGTATTGTGGTACGGAGATCCAGGCCCTAGTTCAATGATCAATCGTCACGAAGCAGCGGGTGCGCCTCTTTCCACCAACGGCCGCATGTTCATCCAAGGGGTCGATAGCGTAATGGCCTACGACGCCTACAACGGGAACTTTCTGTGGGAATACGAAAACCCGGGAGCACAACGAACTGGCGTGTTTAATAATCGTGAGACTCATAATTTGGCCGCCGCCGAAGATGTGCTCTATGTCGCAGTCAATGACAAATGCCTGGGACTGGACGCCGCAACTGGGCAAGTCGTTTCCCAGTTCCAAAATCCAAAGTCCGAGGACGGCATCGATCGGGCTTGGGCTTACCTGGCATACGACGATGGTCTGGTGTTTGGGTCAAGTACGATTCGCGAAGAACTTGAACAGCGCTTGCGGCGGCGTGGATTAACGGTCAAGTCGCAAACGGATGCTGTCTTCGCAGTGGACGTGGAAAACGGCCAGCGTCTCTGGACATACCGGGGCTCGAATATCCTGCATACCACCATCGCAATTGGCCCCGAACATATTTACTTCATTGATAGCTCGATCACTCCCGAAGAACGCCAGGAACTCTATCGCCGTGACAAAGGCAAACTGAAGGCGCTCACCGGTGAAGCGGCCAAGCAAGCGGAAGAAGAGATGAAGGCCTTGGATGTACGCTTGGCCGTTGCCCTGGACAAGCGAACTGGTGAAAAGCTGTGGGAACAACCGGTTAATGTTACCGATACCACCGACGTCAGTGCTGGCGGCGGTAGTTTGACAGTGATGTATGCCGATGGTTACCTCGTGCTGTGTGGAGCCAACGCCAACGGACATTATTGGAAACAATTTCTCGCAGGCGAGTTTGAAACACGCAAATTGTTGGTCTTGGATGCCAAGAGTGGAGAAGAGCTTTGGTCGAAGAATGCAAACTACATGAACCGCCCCGCGATTATCAACGGCGATGTTTACGCAGAGCCATGGGCATTCAAGCTCGCTACGGGTGAGCCCAAGACACGCCTCCATCCGGTCACGGGCCAAGAGAGCACGTGGCGGTTCAGTCGCCCAGGTCACCACTGCGGAGTTATTACCGCAACACCGAATATGATGTTTTTTCGCTCAGGCTTTATTGGCTACTACGATTTGTATCGCGACAGTGGCACCAAACACTTTTCTGGACAGCGACTCGGCTGCTGGGTGAATGCAATTCCTGGGAATGGACTGGTAATGATTCCCGAAGCAAGCGCGGGGTGCGTGTGTCAATTCTCCATCGCTTCAACCGTCGTACTGGAACCCAAGCGGGAAAGCCAGTCGTGGGCCATCCTTAGCGCCGTCGGCGACGAAACACCCGTCAAGCGAATGGGAATCAACCTGGGAGCTCCAGGCGATCGCTTGGACAATGCACGCCAGGAGTGGTTTGGCTATCCTAGACCAACCATCGCTGGAAGACTGGAATATGTATTTGATATTAGTCCCCAAATTGCCGAGGGCGGCGGTTGGTTCAATACAAACGAAAACGTTTCACCTCACGCCGACAGCGATGCCCCCTGGTTATACTCTTCCGGCGCACGCGGTCTGGAACATTTCGAATTGAAGCTCCGCGGCGAGTCTGACAAACCAGCCGAGTACATCATTAAGCTTTTTTTCGCAAACGTCGATCAAGCTCAATTGGCACGCATCAAGGTCAAACTGCAAGGGGTCGAAACGGATGGCGAAATTAAGACGGGCACGGCGAATGGTTCGGCGCTGATCAAGGAATTTCGTGCGACCGTTAAAGATATCTTGAAAGTTGATTTGAATGATGCAGCCAGCCGCACCATACCAGAGCTGTGCGCAGTCGAAGTACTCTTGGTTGAATAATCGAAAGCGGTGAAACCACAGAATTGAAAGTTGTCTTCATGCTCAGAAACCGCCACCCGTTGTTCGTTGCCGTCATCTTGTTGGCAAGCGCTGTAGCCGCTGTTGCCTACGCCTGCCAAGTGCCCGTGTTTCGGTACGCGCTAGAACGCTGGAATGCAGATAAATATCGCATTGTCGTCCTGAATGATGGTCCGCTCTCCGAAGCGGCCACGCAACGGTTGCAACCCTTGAAAAACGCTCAACAGGAATTCGAATCTGCGAGCCGCATTGAATTGCAAGTAGTCGACATCCGCGCGGTTAAAGATCCGCAGTTCATCGAACTTTGGGATCGGCGTCCGGACAAAAAAAAGCCGCTGGTGGCTGCGTACTATCCCGTTGGATCGGATGCGCCAAATGACCGCCCCGCCTACACGGCTGCACTCGGTGACGGGAACGTCGAGCAGATTCTAGCGTCTCCGGTACGGAAACGCATTGCCGAAGGTCTACAGAATGGGCATTCAGCGGTCTGGATCCTTTTGGAAACCGGGAATGCAGACCGTGATCAAGCTGCCTACACAGCGCTGGCGAATCAACTGGCTCTAGACGAAGACTGGATACAATTGCCCACCCCTGCCGAATTGGAAGTTGAACCGGCCGTGCTCTCCAAGGCGAAGATTCCGTTGCAAATTAAGTTTTCGATCGTGAAGCTCAAAATGAACGATCCCGCAGAAGCGTTCCTGCTGGAAACACTTCTCAATAGCGAGCCAGACTTAAAAAGCTTTGATGAACCCATGGCGTTCCCGGTTTTCGGCCGTGGGCGAGTGCTCTACGCATTGATCGGAAAAGGCATCGCGCCTGACACAATTCGCTCCGCTTCCGCCTTCATCGCTGGACCATGTTCCTGCCAAGTCAAGAACCAAAACCCCGGTTTTGACCTGCTCATGATGTCTGACTGGGATCAAGCGGTTGGCGATACATTGGTCAGTGAGCCGGTGAAGAGCGTTCCGGCGGATCTAAAGCGGAAGCTGACCATTCCTCCCGGTCGCGCTTCACGCTGAGCTGGTAGTCCTACGACTAGCTGAAATCAATCTGCCTATACCCAGTGTTGACTTCCACAAAGCCGTTCGCGACGGGACCTGGACTTTCATCGGTTAAATCGCAGCGCACGAGATAACGACGACGATTGGCGACCGCCGTGTTCATCAGGGACAGATGCTGCGACGGCTTAGGGAAATCCCGGCGGAGTAAAAGGTAATTGAGACCACAAGATGAACGCAGCCGAATTAGTTGCCGATCTGAAGCGAAGTTCTGCGGAAACCGTCGATGGCTTGTTGCAATACCTGCAGAATCCCCCCGTGCCGAAACCTCCAAAGCATTTGGGGGAATTCACATCGCTCTATCGCTCACTGTCGCAGGACCAACGCAAGACGCTGGCCGATATGCTCGCCTATGTTGCTGAAGGGAGCCTGTTTGATATCCTGGGATTCCTGGACAACACCGCCGCCCTGCCTTCGTCTCCGACCAGCCAACTCGAGTTATGGCAAGTGAACGACGAGGAACGCGCACTGCTGAATTCACCCCAGGGACCGCTACTGCAGGATGAATTCAATCAGTTGTAATCGGCGGCATTGTGTAATCTTCCGATCCACATTGGATGCAATCAGCGTCCAACACCAGTTCGATTTCGCTGGGTAGGCAGCCTTTCCAGTGGCGGCAATCCCACGGGCGAATTTTTCAAGGTCTTTGGTCGCCTCGTCCAGTCGCGGAACAATTTAGTTCGAAGAACTCCAGACTCCGCAGGCGATAAAACGAAATTGAATTCAGTCGAATCGTGTCGACCGCATCGGTCGATGCCTTCTTCTTTGCCATAGCAGCTCCAACGCAAAATTGGGAAACGACGGACGCGAATTCAACTACTCGCCATTCCACTCGAGTTCTTCCGCGTAATCCTTGCGTACACGCGGTCGCAGGCTAGTAAGGAACTCATCAAAACTGCTCGCCAACACACAGGTTTCCGCCAATTCGTGTTCATGAAACAACATGGCCCCCATCTGTGGTCCCGACAACACAATACAGAAATAGTTCCCTGATCCGTCCGTGCCAATCGGCAGCAGCGGATGTTCGATTTCCTTTTCGTACAGATGCAGAAGATCGTGCTGCAGATCATTCCACGCACAGTGAACTGGCCAAGTTCGCAGTTCGTCAAGTTGCTCGACGTCAACCTCACCAAGACTCAAGTCGCGCAGCGGGAAGAAGCACATCACGATGTTCTCTTCGTCGCGACCGAACAGATTGAAAGTAAACGCATCTGGTCGGGGACTTCCGCCGTTGTGCTCCAGGAGAAACCGGCGATAGTCTTCGGGAAGCGAGTGGCCGATCATCGTTTCAAACACTGCGATTTCGGATTCGGACGCTGGCCCCGCCGGGCGAGAATTCACGATGTGTGACATGCTTTCGATCCTATGGGTTTGCGTTGAGATTTGACACGCGCTAACCGCGGTTCGAGGAGACCTTTTGCGATTGCGATCGTCGTTCCGTGACCCCAATTTCCAGCGAACAAGTTAGCCCAATATCTTCGTGACTGACAGCCAGATAGACAATCCTCCAGCCCACGTGCCACATCACGAAAAAACAAACGCCATTGACTGGCAGTCTAGAGTGCTCTGTCGTACCCGATTCTACGGGCTTCCCCAAAAGCTCCGTCACTTCAGGCTCAATTAACTTGAATTGGCTGACGAGTCCCGCGATCTTTTCGTTGGTCACAACATCGTCGTGGGCTTCGCATTCATTAAACGCATGGATCTCCAGTTCATGACGATTGTCCGACTTCGACTTCAGCAGCCTTTCCAGAATTTCCGGTAGATTCAGCTGCTCCGCGAGAGTAGCGGATGAAGCGGGCACCATCTTTGACTTACGAGCTCGCAGCTCTCTTGACCGTCGTTCCGCGAGAATGGCCATTCGTTTCCGTGCATTCTGAACCTGGCTGTTGAGCCGAAGTTCATAGGTCTTGCGGAGTTTGCCTTGGCGTTCATCCAAAGCGATGCACGCATTCGGAATCAATGCCGCGATGTTACTAGCCAGTTCCTTCAGATTCGTTTCTGCCGAGCACGGAAAGGTGGCTTTTGCTGCTTTATTCAGCAACCGCAAAGGCACAACACCGCCATGTGTCCGTGGCATCCCATTCCAATGTAGCTCACGGTCAAAGTCATCAAATTCAACTCCCATGACAAATCCAATCAGTGATTCGCCATTGTTCCGACCCCGTTTCTCAATCGACACACCCAGTCGCTGCATACAACTCGTCTGCTTTCGGGCAAAGATGCACATCTCAGCCTCGTCAACCTCCCGTTTGAAACCCTTTGGTTTCAGAGCTTTTGTCAGCAAGTCGCAGAGCAAACGAAACGAGTCCATTGTCGGTTAAGTCTCCAGAGCTTCACCTGTCTCTAGTTCAACGCAAGAATGTAGTCCGACAAGTTCGGCGGCGCAGATCATAGATTCTACCGGTTTCGGGCCCAAAGTAGTTGCGGACCGGACAGTCTGACAACGTTCATTCTATTCAAACGGACGCGGACACAGCCCACTGCAGCCGCATCCCCAAACCAACGAAGTGCTGTGTCCCCAAACGCCACCACCCCAGTTGGATCAAAACCACCCATATCCAAATTCAAATGTTCGCCAGATCCACCACGCCAGTGATCGAGGAGCCTCTGGTTGAGCCCTACCGCATATCGATCCATCATGCAGTTTATCCAATCACAATTTTCCTGAGTTGGAGGACCGTCAATAGGATCAGAGGGGCCTCCTGTTGGGAGACCTGGTGGCTTGATTGGGCATCCACCCCAATCAGTTTCGTTAGAACTATCAATCCAATCGTAATCGTCAGCTATAGGGCCATCGATCGTTCCTTCAGGATCCGCCCAAAGGCCTACTACTCACGTAAACAAATAAATCCCATTTGCTTCCCTTGAATCCGATAGGATCTTTGGAGCAAGACTCCAATCGATTGGTCTCATCATGAGTCGCGCCTCGCAAACTGGCTCGGTTATTGGTTTTAGAACAACCCTCTGCACCGGATATGCATCTATGATTCTGCGCGCGCCCGCGTAGAAGGCTTGTGGACAACTTTGCTGAATTGTTGGTGAAAGCTACCATGTCAAGAGTTGCGATTACGCATTCGACTTTGAAGTTGAGTAATGAGCCTACTGATTTCGCTCAATGGTCGACGGTCCAGTTCCTCGTTGGCTGTCAGAGGCTCGCCCAACATTTCTTGTAGAAGGTGGAGTTTACCCCGCAACTCGCCGCGTTTTAG
>JAWKTR010000021.1:0-122709 GCA_041398985.1 Pirellulaceae bacterium | reverse complement strand
TCATGGGCTGGCGCAGTATCCGGCTGTCGTTTGAACACCCAACGTTTTTTCTTACGCAAATCCGTGCTATTCTTCGCGCGGCTGCAACGGCCAATCAAGACCAACATCCGGTCCAAATGCTGTTCCCAATGGTTACCAACCTGGAAGAACTACGACGTTTGCGAGCGATCGTGCGCCGCGCCCAGTCGCAATTGACTTCCGAGAAAAAAACGTTTGGCAAAGTTGCCTTTGGAATGATGCTGGAAGTGCCAGCCGCAGCAGTCATGATCGATCAACTGTTGACTGCCGTCGATTTTGTTTCCATCGGATCGAACGACTTGGTGCAGTACTTGATGGCCGCCGACCGCGACAATCCCAAGGTTAGCCATTTGTGCCAACCACTCGCGCCCGCTGTTATCCGCGTGCTGGCTTCGGTCGTGGCAGCCTGCAATCGTGCCAACAAACCCGTCACACTTTGCGGGGAAATGGCCGGACAACCGCAAGCCTTTGTGATTCTGCTGGGAATGGGGTTGAGACGCTTCAGCATGAGCCCTGCGTTTATTCCAACCGTTAAAGAGCTGGCCTCGCACCTAACGATCCCTATGGCCGAAGAACTGCTTCGCAAAGCTCTCAATCAGAATACCAATCGTCAAATACGTAGTATGCTCAACGCCGAATTAAAACGAATCACCCCCAATCTTGTTCCTATCCTGATGCAGTAAATGCAAGCTTAGCTGCTGGCAATACGCATGATCTTAACGTGGAGTGTATGGTGGACCCGCAAACGCAAGCCGAACGCGAAGAGGCTTGGAATCTAAGTCAGATCAAGCAACGCTCCAGTCGCCTCAACGCCAAGCCCATTGGTTCAATGATTCGCACACTAATGGCTCGCAATGGCTATGGGCAGACCGGCGCAGCGGAGGAATTGCACCAGCAATGGCGCACTGCGGCCGGTGAGCCATTGGCGAGCTGTTCCAGACCTGGCAATATCGCACGGGGCGTCTTGCATGTCTTCGTAAACGACAGCTCAAGCCTACAAGAATTGCATTTGTGTAAGAAACGCATCTTGACCGCCCTAACAGCCAATATGCCACAAGCCAAGATCCGTGATATAAAGGGGCGTGTCGTTTAGAGCCCCTTGGAGTGCGGCGATTCATCGCGAGATTCATCGCCGCGTTGGTACATGTGGATTGGGGGCAAGCGTGGTTGCGGGGACGCCAGCGATTTTGGGGCGTAGATCGTAGCGAGATTGTTCCAAGTCGATCAACTGCCGTATTCATCGCCACTGGGTCTAGGAAAGCTCCGACAAGTCGGAGCACTCCAAAGTTGCTAGTCGCTTACTAAGACATTGCCGATCGTCTGAGATGTTGGCCAGTAAGAAAGCACATAAGTGTTGCGGCCATCACAAACTTGTACGCTACATTCGGTACCGGCAGCGACTGGTCGGCCGGCCGTAACAGGTTCTAGATGCAATTGATGCAGACCAACTGGCAACTCCAGCCGCAAAATCTGGATTTCGCGCGGAAGCAAACCCCAGCAGCGCGTGTCGGCAGATTCGGTAGCTTCCCATAAGACTCCAGCAGCATCGAAGGCCAACGAAGCGATGGAAGAATTGGCCTCAAACTGATCCTTGGCCGCGTAAACCGTTCCCTTTTTCAAGACCCGTCGCGCCACGGTGCGAGCCATCACGTCAGGCAACTTGGCCGCGTAGGTCTCGTTGGCCAGGAGTTGCAGGTCGGTCAACGGCAGAGTGGTCGAAACCGGTCGCCCATCCACTTCGATACCCACCAAATCGAATGGCTTGGGCGGGCAAACGATTTGTGGGATTTTGACGGGTGCCAGTGTTGGCGGCAGACTGTATTCGCCAACCACGGACAGGATGCGGTCGGCAATTAACAATGCCTCTTGGGTCGCTCGCTGTTCGACTTCGATCTTGTAGGGTCCTCGGCCAACGAGCGCGATGACGTAGACAACGCCGTGCCCTGGCGAGCTATGAACGCCCGTCGTGACCCGCTCCAGGTCTTGCAGGACCATGGAGGCATTTGGTTGCAACGCCAACGTTTGCTCGTACGCGCGAGCTGCATCATCGTAGTTGGACATCGTCGCCTCCCGCAGCACTCCTCGCAGATACGGGGCAATCGCGGGGACGCTATAGGATTCTGGAATCCGTTCGCCCCACTTGTCTCGAGCTTGCTGCTGCAAATCAGCATGTTTATCGATTGTCTGCAGCGAATAGCTTTCGGCATCGACGCCATCTTGCATCAAGCTACACAGGGTGAGAAACACGCGGACCAGCAGTTTTTCATAATCCTCGCCACTATATTTGCGCCGCGAGTCATCAGTCATCATAGAAGTGGCTTGTTCCGCCACGCTGGTTTGCTCCAAGTGATCCCACTTGTCACGCACCGAACGCAACCGCTGCTCGGCGGCAGCAGCATCGCCACGAAATAGTTCAACAAGTGCCAAGTCTAGCTCGACTACCGTGTCATCACTTTTCGGCTTTGCAGACAACTTGGACAGTTGCGTATACGCTTGCTCCAAATTATTGCCGTAGAAGCTTTGACGCGGTGCGGCCAGTCGACTTGTATGCGTCGAGCAGCCTGTTAAGCAACCGACCAGAAAGGCGACGATCACACTGGCCCCTGCGCAACCCGCGTGACTCCAGCAGCGACAGGCTCGAATGATCGAGAACTGTAACGAGAGCGTCAACACCCGGTTACCTGCCAGCCGGGAATAGACTGTACTTAGCCAACTTGCCTAACGGCGAACGATGGTAACCCTTGCGAATCTCTGCTTGCTCCTTGGTGTAGGCACCCGTGCGTGTGTCAACCAACTCAAGCGTCAACAAGTAATCTCGCTGCGACGATGAATTGCGTTCCGTCGTACCGCTCGTCAGTGTCGCATAAAGCAAATAGTCGACGGGTTGTCCATCACGCTGTAGCACAGCCGTAAACAAACGCATGTTGTCGGGTACCAACAATGCATCTGGCCGAAGCCGTGTCTCATGTAGAGCCGAATCCACCATCCGGCGGCTAATCGCTTCGAATGAATCCGCACGGTTTATCTGCGTATCGATCAGCTCGTATATTTGATCTTTGAAGTCGCCAAGTTCTTCGGCGCTCTTGTTCTCTACACCCACAAAACAAACTCTGCGCGACATCGGATACCCTTCGGGGCCAAACGTCGCGGAAGCTGGCGCCACTTCGCAGGCACCGAGTAGCCTGGCTACCGACTCTTCAATCAACGGACGGTAAACCTCTGAACCAGCTGTATGGCTGCCCACCATATCGGGTTGGTCATTCTTCACCAAGTGTCCATATTGATAGCCACGGCAGCCGACTGCCAACAAGCTGCAACCGATGATTGCGTACAACCGCGCGTGTTTTCGTAAGTTCGTCATCCTTGACCTCTAATCGTGGCTTGTACTAAAAACAGCGACCAAGACGCAATGTCAGGCTTGGGACCTGCGAATCGCTAGCATTTCATCGATAAATATTCCAGCCCACTCTCTCAAGATCGGACTAACAGCCCAAATGTCTCAAGCCGAAATTCCTCGATTGAAATGGTGAGCGACCGCAACCAGCAGGTAGTCAAGCAGCCGTAGGATTGAGAGCCTGCGGAGAGAAATGGAATGTGCCTGCTGCTATTGATTTCGAGTGCGTACGGCACATGGAATGTGCCTGCTGCTGTTTTTCGAGTGCGGACGGCACATGGAATATGCCTGCTGCTGTTTTTCGAGTGCGTACGGCACATGGAATGTGCCTGCTACAATCAGTTCACTTGGCGGACACTGACGGCGTCAATCACATCTTCGCGATTTAAAGGAGTCGTGGTCGTCCACTGACTATCCTGCCACGCAAAACGGTCCGGCTCGCGGGGTGGCTGACGAGCTGCCGCCTGCATTCGAGCCGACAGCAGTTCAGCGGTTCCAGCGAAAAAGATAAATCCGCCGACCAGAGCCAAGCTCCAATAGCTGTACCACAGGCCATAGATTACGAAAAATGCGGCCATCCAACGTCCCACGCGGGCGGCGATTTCGGTCGCCCGCAAGTGCCCCGTACGCATCGCTATCAAACTACGCAGCACGCGGCCACCATCCATGGGAAAAGCAGGTAGTAGGTTGAAAAGAACCAAGATGATGTTAGCAGCCAGCAACTGGACCAGGAAATCTTGACCAGCCAACATGGGCACGGATCCACCCAGGTTCAGTCCAATCAGCACGGGAATCAAGAGTAACGTCGCTATAACCACGTTGACAGCCGGGCCAGCCAACGCGATTAACAATTCTTGGTACGGCTTTTCCGGCATCCGCGTCAAGCGGGCCACCCCGCCGATAGGCAGTAGTGTTATATCAGTCGTTCGAATGCCAAACGCTGCGGCGGCGCCAGCGTGTCCAAATTCGTGCAAAGTCACACATCCAAAAACGCTAATCACAAAAGCGACGGCAACCAAACCAGCTGCCAACCCAGCGCTCGCGCTGACGCTGAACAGATACATGGCGATCAGCAACCAAAATGTCCAGTGGATATAAACTCCAATACCGCCGAATGTGCCTATTCTCATCGTCTCGCCTGACTGCCAGATTGTCGACCAACGCTCGTTTCGGAGCTTGACTTACCTTGTGAGCAAAAACTATGCCGATCTAAGTACAGGCTCGAAACCGCCCACGAACAGGCGAAAATTGGTAAACTTTTGTCACTTTGAGTCAACGCGTTGCGTTACAAACGGCACATGTCGCACGAAAGATCTTCCGCCGCAGGTTAGCAAAGAACGGACAACACTGACAAGATGTGTGGTATTACTGGCGGGATGTGGTTTGAAGCCGCGCAATCAATCGCGCCGTCCGTGCTGGACCGCATGGTCGATTCGCTCACGCATCGTGGGCCAGATGAACGAGGAACTCATCTGGAACAGCTCGTTCCGGATCCGGCGGGACAAATTCCTGGCGTCGCCTTAGGCTTTCGCCGGCTGTCGATCATCGATTTGGCCAGTGGTCACCAACCGATGAGCAATGAAGACGGTTCGGTGTGGATGGTCTTCAATGGCGAAATCTACAACTACCGCGAACTGCGACGTCGACTTGAGGGTGCCGGGCACACATTTCGAACGGACAGCGATTCGGAAACCATCGTCCATTTGTACGAAGACTTGGGGCCCGGCTGCTTCGAACACCTCAACGGCATGTTTGCCATCGCGATTTGGGATCGTCACCAGCGTCGCCTGGTACTCGGGCGAGATCGCTTAGGCAAAAAGCCACTCTATTATCAGTTCCACAATGGCCAATTGCTGTTTGGCAGCGAGCTCAAGGCGTTGGCCGAGTCGCCGAGCTTCGATCGTAGCATTTCCGCTGGAGCCATCGATCAGTTCTTGACGTACCAGTACGTACCTCACCCAAATTCGATCTACGAAAGGACCCGCAAGCTACCACCAGGTCATTACGCAGTTTTCGATGAGCAGAATCATCGCACGGGGCGGCCAACGGTGAAGAATTATTGGAGCTTCGACCCGAGCCGCGAAGTCGATATGGATCGCAAGACGGCTTGCACACAGCTCGCTGAATTACTTCAGGACTCGATCCGCTTGCGTTTGCGGAGTGATGTACCGTTGGGAGCGTTCTTATCTGGCGGGATCGATTCGTCACTCATCGTGGTCCTCGCGCAACAGCAACTCGACCAACCCTTACACACGTTCAGCATCGGCTTCAAGAAGCCGACTTTGATGAGACCAAGTATGCGCAGCAAGTCGCAGCTTGGGCGCACCGATCATCATGAATACCAAGTGCGTCCAGATGCGGTGGATATGCTGGACAAGATCGTTTGGCACTACGACGAACCTTTTGGCGACAGCAGCGCCATTCCAACTTGGCACCTATGCGCCTGGACGCGTCAGCAGGTAACGGTAGCTCTCAGCGGCGACGGCGGAGATGAGTTATTCGCTGGCTACGATCGTTATCGCGCTTTATGGATGAGCCGTTGGTTTGAACGTCTACTCCCCGTGGGTTCGATCTTAGGTAGTCGTTTTGTCCAGGGTTTACCAGCCTCGAATAAGCAGCGATCGTTTTCGCGGAGACTAAAGCGATTTGGCGAAGCCCTGAATCAACCAACAGCCCGCCGCTACATGAATTGGCTCCAAATTTTCCCAGAACGGCTGCGAGCCGAAATGTACGCGGATGATTTCGTCGAGCAACTGCCGGACGAAGATCCGTTTGAATTCTTCGAAGCAGCTTGGCGCGCTGTTGGGGATCGCGATGTGATCAGCAAGGCCTCGCTGGGTGATTTGGTAACCTATTTACCCTGCGACTTGCTAAACAAAGTCGACATAGCGTCGATGGCTCACGGCCTGGAGTGCCGTCAGCCGCTATTGGACTATCGCTTGGTAGAGTTCGCCGCTTCGCTGCCATCGAAGTTGAAATTCGGTTGGGGGAGCAAGAAACGCTTGCTCCGCGATACCTTTGGACAATTGCTACCGCGACAAATATGGACGCGCAAGAAGATGGGCTTTGGTGTGCCGCTGGGCAGTTGGTTTCAAGGCGAACTGCGACCATTAACCGAGCAGCGATTGCTGGGCACCGACGCACGCTGCCACCAATACTTCCGCCCAGACGCCATCCGCGAACTCGTCGATCAACACATGAGCGGTCGCGTCAATCACTGCTATCGCTTATGGAATCTTCTGTTCCTGGAAACCTGGCTCCGCCGGTGGACATAGCAAATCGCAGGGCTGAGCTACATCCTCTACTTCTTGGCTGCTTTCTTTCTGGCGACGGCACGTTGGCTCGTCATAATGTCTTTGCGAGCGGCATTGATCGCGCGCGTGCGGTTGGGATTATCAGCCTGACCTGTCAACTCATATAGAAAACGGCTGGCAAAGGTATCTCGCGGCTTGCCCCATTTCTTGCGTTGCAGAGGCAAACTGAGCGTTAGTTCATCTTGGGCGCGCGTGATCCCCACATAACAAAGACGCCGTTCCTCTTCGACATCGTCATAGTTTTCCACCAGCGAGCGTCGATGCGGCAAGATCCCTTCTTCCATACCAACCATATAGACAATCGGAAACTCAAGTCCTTTCGCGCTGTGATACGTCATCAAGGATACAGCATTGCGCTGCTGCTCTTTCTCCTTCGGACTACCAAATTCTTTGCCAGCCAAAGCGATATCATCCAAGAAGCCTGACAGGGACGGCGCCTTATTCTCCGACTCATATTCGGCAATCGCGTTGATAACTTCCTCAACCGAATCCTTGCGGGCTTGAGCTTCTTCGGCATCTGGATACATGCGCTCGATGGCTGCGGTGTAATCGAGGTCGTAGATGAGATCGCGGGCGATGGTCGACAGGGACACATCGGGTGCCCCGATGCGTTTCGCCGTACGCTCCACCAAGCCTTGCAACCGCTCGATACCACGCTGGGCAGGCTGTGGCATGTTTCCCGTCACAGTGCGATCACGCATGACCTCCCAAACGCTGGTACCTCGCGAGACCGCGGTAGCCAGCAGCGTTTCGACTGACTTGGCACCAATCCCACGTTGGGGTGTATTGATGATTCGCAGCAGGGCCACTTCGTCTTTGGGATTGTCCATGAGCTTGAAATAGCTCAGCAAATCACGCACTTCCTTGCGGTCAAAGAATGACTGGCTACCCACCAGCGAATAGGGAATATGCGCCTTGCGCAGTTCGGTTTCGAAGACGCGCGGCTGCTCGTTGGTACGAAACAGAATGGCAAAATCGCGCGGTTCCCGAGCGCGTTTGTCGAGCACGCGGGCAATTTCTTCCGTGATGCCGCGAGCCTCCTCAACTTCGTTCTTGAACTGCAGGATGCGCGGGGCTTGGCCTCCTCCCCGCGCCGGCCGTAAGACCTTGTCGTGGCGAACCTTGTTGAACGCGATTAGGCGATTGGCGGTTTCTAGTATGGCAGCCGTACTGCGGTAGTTGGCTTCCAAGCGGATGACTTTGGCGTCAGGCCAGTCCTGGCGGAAGTTGAGAATATGCTGAACCTCAGCCCCACGCCAACCATAGATCGATTGATCGTCGTCACCAACGACACAAAGATTCCGGTGCCCGTGCGTCAGTTGCCGGATGATCGCGTACTGGGATTGGTTCGTGTCTTGATATTCATCCACCAAGATATGATCGTAGCGACCGGCTTCTTCATCGCGCACGTGTTCAAACTCACGAAACAACTGCTCGGTCATCAGCAGCAGGTCATCAAAGTCCATCGCACCAGCCAGTCGCAGCGATTGCTGGTAACGTCGATAACCACTAGCGGCGACGTGTTCGGCATCACTCCGAGCAGCCTCAATAGCTTCATCGACCCGAATTCCCGAATTCTTCCAGCGGCTGACATGGGACAAAAAGTCCCCCGGCTTGAGCATTCCCGTGTGAACTCGCAATTGTCGTAGCACATCACGGGCAATCGACTCTTGGTCACCTCGATCATAAATCGCAAATTGAAGCGGATAACCCAAATGTGTCGCGTGACGGCGCAGAATTTTGACGCAGTTGGAGTGGAAAGTGCCCACGACGGGCGTCGGAGGCGGTGTCTGGCCCCGCCGCGGCGCACGTTTGGGACCGACGATCGACGTAATCCGCTCCCGCATTTCTTTGGCAGCTTTGTTGGTAAACGTCACCGCCAAAATGCGATCCGGAGGCGTGCCGTGTCGAATCAAATTCGCAATGCGAAAGGTGACAACGCGCGTCTTCCCAGAACCCGCGCCAGCTAGAACAAGCATCGGTCCACTGAGTGTTTGTACAGCATCATGCTGCTCTGGGTTGAGTCCGTGAGTCATCCCCGCATCGTATCGAACCAAGCCATTTTTGGCAGGGGGCGAATCAATTTTGAATGCGGCGTTTATCGCGAGATTCTGGGCCGCTTTTCATCGGGCACGCTGATCGCCATCAGCGGGTTACCCAGGGTTGCCCAAAATCGTTGCGATCTGCGGGCCTAGACATGCCTCATCGTTAGCCCGCACAAATTCCTGGGATTCTGCTAGGGCGAGACGAACAATTTGGCTTGACTGGGGGCGATGACAGCGCCTGCGGGATTGTTCGGACTGGCGCCATTATGAAGAGTCATGGAGGTGAGATGCACACAGGGCATGCCTTCAATCAAGACCTTGGAGCTTCCTTTGGAAAACTTCGTTGGGCCGATGAAAACGCCAGAGACTACGCCACCGGCCGTCCCTGCTTCGTCGCCGCTGGAAATGGGAATCTGCGACTTCAGCGTAACTACAGGCATGGCCCCAACCAAGACTTTCACTGCAGTATTGACCGCCAGCGTGGGCTGGGAAAGATTCGGATAGGGGATCGGGACGGGGCCTGCCGGTGTGGGTGTCTTGCATACATCGGGAAAGACAAAACAAAGTCCACCCATCTGCGTCGTAGCTGGTAACATTGGCAAGTATCCTAACATTCAAGCGTCGCGTTAGCGTTTACATATTAGCCCAAGTGAATCTGTTGGCCATCGATCTTCATGTCATCTTCCGACTTGATATACGCGTTTTTCGATTTGAGATGCATGCTGGATCGGGATTCGCAACTAATTTGTTCCGATTTGACTTGCCATAAACCGGTAACGCGGGCGAATGAATTTTTGGCTTTGCGGATCAGTGTATCGGCAACGGATTCGATGGTCTGCGCAACGATGCGGACGCTGCCGAACCGGCCCCGCAACGTCTGGCTGGTGAAACGAGTTTCAGACGCTTGTGCTTGTAAGCTGGCCGTCCGCACGCGAAGTTGCGGAGTTTCGATGCGCTGGTCGCGTGAGCCCAAAACATACTCGGAGCGAGCCAGCCCCGTCTGGTCCTCGACCCCAAGCCGAATCGCGTTTTTACTGCGAACTTGCACAGCATCTGCCCCGTAAAGCTGAATGACTCCAGCCGACTCGAAGCGAATGTTTCCGTGGTTAGCGATGAACTCCAGATCGCCAACGGGTACATGAATGCGAGTAACGCCTAGTGAAGAGTCGTGTTCGAAGAGCAAGTCTCGGTTCTCGGAGAAGACACGCACTTTATCATTAGGCTGCAAGTTAATGTTATGCTGCGTGGAGTCATGGGAAGCATCCGCAGACAGCTCGAGCACACCAATAATGTAGACATCATCCAGGTGCTGGGCGGCCACTAGGACGCGGGATCCCACACGGATATCGGACCGACCTGGGATGGCGAGCGTTCCAGCGACAGCGAGCCGTTCGATGGTACCGGGAATGGAAAGATAATAGGCCCCATCGCGAATTTCGCAAACTTCAGCGGGGCCCAAATAACCGTTGGCTGTAATCCCACAGAGTGTCTCAGCGTTGGCAGTTAGCATGGTTTAAGTTCTCGTTGCAGGAGTCATTGGTAGAATCTTTTCCTTCGGCTGTGGCGGCTGCCAAGATTCGGCAGCGGCACGATCCTTGTCAGTACCCCGGGCGGCTCTCTTCTTGGTGCCGAGCCACCGCGTGCCAGTGGCCTCGGTCAAGTGAAGATTGGCCTGCGTCAAGTTCGCGTTCTCAAAATCGGCGTTGGTCAGTATTGCTTTGGACAGGTCGGCGAATGGTAATTGAGCCCTGCAGAAGATCGCATCGGTAAAATCCGCTTGAACCAAACGTGCTTTCTCGAGCTTGGCATTGGTCAACTTGGCTCGCGTCGCGACGGCGTCTTCGAAGTTGGCACCGAATAGATTTGCGTCCGAGAAGTCAGCATCGGCTGCATTGCACTTCATGAACTTGGCCGAATCGCAATCGGCAACTTGGAAATTAGTACCTGTGAGATTTGCCTTTTCAAAATTGGCTTGGCGGCAATCGACTTTTTCGAGCGATGCACCTGACAGGTCGCCTTCACCAATATTGCAGCCGCGAAGGCTGCATTTTGTCAAATCCATTCCCTTAAAACTCGTTTCCTTCAGCAAGCAGAAAAGAAAGCTGGTATTTCCAAGATCAATCGTGGTGAAATCCACCTTGCTAAGGTCCACGGCTTCGAGTTTGGCTCCCCGCATATCGGCACCGGCCAATGAAGCCTCCAAGAGTTCGGCATGATCCAGCATCGCGTCGACCAAGGCTGCTCCGTCGAGGTTGGTCTTCCGCAACTTAGTATTTTTTAACAGAGCCCGACTCAGTCGAGCGGCCTTCATGTCGGCACCGGACAGATCCGCGCCCGTTAAATTGCTGTCGGTCAAGTCCGCGCCCACCAGCCTGGCACCCGTAAAGTTCGCTCCGGTCAAATCGACTCCTACGAGTCGCACACCGGTCAAATCGCACTCCTGCAAATTGGCACCTCGCAATTGCGCATCGATAAGTTTTACTTTGGTAAGATCGACACGGGTCAAGTCGGCGTCACGAAGATTACAGAACGACAAATCGCGACCAGTGATCGTGCAATCGGAGAATCCGCACTCGGTCAAAACTCGTGGCAGAATGGGATGTTCCGATAGATCCATTTTCTTAAAATGAACTCCTTTGAGGTACGACGTCGATAAATCGACATTCTTCAGGACGCAGTCTTCAAACTCTACATAGTCCAGCCGCGTACGTTTGAAGGCAGAGCCCGAAAAATCACAACATGAAAAACGTGAGTTGGCAAACTTTGCGTTCACAAACTTTGCATCTCCCACACGCGCGTGATCCCAAAAAGCATCTTGGATCTGGCAAGTCCTGAGGTCTGCGCCAGTGAAATCGTTGGGCCGCCAAGCGAAGCCGTGGACGCCAGCTTCCATGATCTCGGGAACCACTGAGGCAGGCACCTTAGCGTCCGTAAAAGTGATCTCGACTTCGTCATCGGAACTAACGGGAGCTTGCCCCGAAATCATCGTGCTATTGCTAAGGTCCGCTTTGTGTAGCTTGGCTCTGCAAGCCTTGGTTTCTGACCAAGATGTACCGTTCAAGTTAGCGCCCGTCAGATCAGCATTGGAAAAATTCACTCGCACAAAAACGGAATCATGGAAGTCGACAGATCTAAGCACAGCACCTTCGAAATCGACTTCAATGAGGGTACAGTTCGTTATTCTCGCGTCACGCAGATCGACGCCTTTCAAATCTAACTTGCTCAACACCGAACCGTCGATCACTTGGCCCTTGGCGATCCGTTCTTGCACCACATTCGCAGAGGGCAAATAGGAGTCGATGAGTTCTTGCGTATCTTTGGCCGACTGGGGTTGTGGAAGTGGCGTGGTCTGAACTCCTGCCAAAATAGCATCTATATCGGGGATTGTGATGGCCGTATCTTTCTCGGTTTCAGCTATCGTCAGCGGGCCGGTATCGAAGTCGAGCGTTTGCTCCGCCATCGTGCCACCCACAATGTTGACGGTGAATTTCGTTCGACCAGCCAGGATCTTGTCCCCGTTGCTAACAACGACTTCGGAAACCGGTTGGCCATTGACATAGGTTCCATTGCGGCTCCCCAAATCTCGCAAGCGGCAGCGATGCCCATCACATGAAACTTCGAAGTGAGCGCCCGACATGAGTTGGTCTTCACCGATAGCCATCTCCGCTTTGTCAGCCGCCCGCCCCACGGTGATCGACTGGCCCGCACCAAACCAACTCATGACTCGGCTTTCCCCGACGGACACAGCGTCGGCGAGCATTAAGACTACCCGCATCGGCTCAGTCGTTTTCTCCTCCACTTTCTCTACGAATGCCACTTCCTCGACCGACTGGGATTTGGGCCGACTCGGCGAGTGCGCTGAGAACTCATGGCTGGAGTCGAACCGATGATCGTTGCCAAGCGGTCGGCCGGTGGGCTCACATTCGACGAGCCGAACCACGAAGCTCGTCGTTCCCGCCCGTATCGTATCTCCGTTCTCCAATTCGGCTTCTTCGATTCGAATATCGTTCAAGAAAGTTCCGTTACGGCTTCCCATGTCCCGTAGCAAACAGACTCTCCCATCGCATTCGATTTCGAAGTGCAAGGACGTCAAACGTTCATCTTGGCGGATGGCCACATCGGACCGATCTTTGGTGCGGCCAAAAGATAGCGTCTCGCCAGGACGCACCCAGTGGATTAATCGCGTCAAGTTTACGGCTTCCGAACGACTAAATGGCCCTGACTGAATTTTGATTGCCGCATGCACGGCAATTTCAGACGTTGGTATGGTTGCTTCTTGGGATTCGGTTCTGCCAATCGGAACTGAATCGAACGCAGCGGAATTAGGTTGGTCAGTATTTTCAGAGCCGGCTTCCGCTTCGTCTCCGCCAACCCCAGCACTTTCCAACTGAATTGATTCGACCGGAGAGTGCGTTCGCTTCGCTTCAAACTCTTGCTTCTCTCCTTCGATGCGCACATTGAAGACGGTTTCTCCCGCCAGGATCACATCGCCGTTTCGAAGCACGCTTTGTTGGATCGGGGAGCCATTGACCACTGTCCCATTAGTACTGCCCATGTCGCGGATATTGCAGCCATCGCTCGCGCACGTTACGAGAAAGTGCGAGCTTGACATCCTAGCGTCTTGGAACACAGCAAAATCAGCTCGCTTGTCGCTACGCCCCACGGTCACGGACTGGCCCTCGCTAATCCAGATGATGAGCCGCGACGCATCGACGCGTTCAAGATCTTCGGCGGATCCAGACACCACTTGTAAGATCAACTGCATCGAGTTCTCTCCGATTTGTCGCTTGCGTGCATCGAGCATGTCCTAGGCGAGCAGGGTATGCTTCAGGTTCGTGCCCACCGTTGTCGTTAAGTTCCGTGTGACCCTAAAAAAGTTGGCTTCGAACGCGTTGGCACCGTTGAGATTGGCGAAGCTCAAATCCGCCGCCTCAAAGTCAGCTTGATAAAGATCGCATTCCACCAGATTAGCACCCTGCATGTTAGCCTTGCTGAACCGAGCTTGCCGCAGGCCAGCAGCCTGCATATTGGTTTTTTCGAGCAAAGCTCTGACGAAGAACGCGCCCGGCATAAACGAATACGAGAAATCAGATCCGGTGAGGTCCGCATCCGACCAATTCGCTTCTTTGCCTTGTGCCTGCTGAAAGTTTGATTGTGTCAAGGTGCAGTTGCTGCTCGCCCTTGCCTGTGTTAGGTCCGCAGCCGTGAAATCAACGTGCTTGCCTGAGGCGGCGGCCAGGTCGCAACGTTGCATGAGTGACTGGCGAAAAATGGCTTTCGATAGAATGCAACTAGACAGATCGACTGCAGTTAACTCCGCCTGCAGAAGCGATGCACCCGTTAAATCCGATCCGACAAACTTGGTACCTGTGGCTGACGCCTGATCAAAGACCGCATTGACAGCCACGGTCTGCTCAAGAATTGCGTTCGTAAGTATGGAGGAGGTGAAGTTGGCTTGTGTCAAATCGGCCCGTGCCAAGTTAGCGTTTTGACATTGACTCCCGGTCAAGTTCGCATTGCGTAGGTTAGCTTGAGTTAAGACGGCATCGGACAGATTCGCCCCACGGAGGTCTGCATTCTCTAGACTGCAATCCACGAAAATCGCCCCGCCGAAATCTGCATTTTGCAGATCGAGACCCGAAAGGTCGATGCCCCGCAGCAGAATGCCGTCGAAGGAATCGCCATTCTTGACTTTCACCGGAACGTTCTCGCGAGTTAACGGAGCCTCTTCCGTAAAAGCAACTCCCGGCAGACCGTTCAAGCCTAGGCCGGCCAATCCGTTACTCATGGAATCCACGATATTGGCGGCGGGGCCAAGATCTATCCCCAGCATGTACAATTCCACCGAAGATTTCTTTACCTCAGCATCCAGCTCCTGGAGATCGCTCTCCAGTCCTACCTCGGTTATAAACTCGGCCTGTCTTGCCTTGGCTGCCCTTTGCGCAGCGGATTTGTGCTCATTGAGATCGATCCCGGATTTAGCTAGCTCTTCGCGAGCGTCTTCTTCTTTCTTATCCGCAATCGCTTTGGTACCAGCCAACGCGGCAACAGCGAACACGTCAAGCGCAGTATCCATTTCGTCCAAGGACTTGCCTGCGAGGTCGGGAAAAATCGCATTGAGTCGCGGATCCAGCTGACCATTGATGATTTGTGCCGACAGTCCGCTGGCCACCAAGTCCGCCACTCGCGCTTCGATCTTGCCGATCATCTCATCGACGTTCGGCAACGGAAATCCGGCTGCGCTGGCGGCCGCGCCGCCCGAAGCCAATTCCCCTAAGAAGATCTGGTGGCATTCCTCGACACTGGCCTCCGTTTGGTCCAGCGGCTCGGTGTGAATGAAAACGTGTTTGATTTCTCGATAGTCGTCTGAGCGAATTTCGGTCTTGCCACGCCATAACAGATAGACGTCTTCTCGACCCATGTCGACGAA
Source organism: Pirellulaceae bacterium (assembly GCA_041398985.1). Taxonomy (GTDB): domain Bacteria; phylum Planctomycetota; class Planctomycetia; order Pirellulales; family Pirellulaceae; genus Aureliella. The sequence continues at coordinate 107,508 of JAWKTR010000021.1, read as the reverse complement.
TAGCGTATCCAAATTCACCGGCACCTCACGAAATACCGGCTCTTGAGAGCCGTCGTCCGGTACTTCGTTGACAAAGCAGCGGACACGCAGGCCTGGCAATTGCGATTGATAGGTTGAGTGTACAGGGTGAAGGTTGATGAACTCCAATTGTTCGTCGCCACAGAGGTATCCGGGCAGTTGGGCATCCGATGGTGCCGCGTTGTAGAACGAAGCGTCGAAATCAGTCGGGAGGCAAGGCCAACGCTCGTTCTTCCACCGGCTATCGTACGTACCAATCTTGGACTGACGCTGCTGCCAGGCTCGATCTAGCGGTCCGAAACCAGCGGGTGCGGGACGATCGAGAAAGGCCTTGATCGGATTCTTTGTGTCCTCAATATTGGGAAGGGGGAGCCGCTCGACGTCTCCTTTACTTTTTTCCTTGACACTACCCTTCCCTAGGGGATTCAGACGATTGCCGGCGCCACCGAAGCTGAATTCGTAGCGCAACGGCATTTCGACAAATGGCTCAGCTTCGGTGATTTTGGGAATAACGCCATGCTCGGACGTCCAGTAGCGATTGCCGTGGACATTCAAGGACTTCATCCACTTACCAACGCGGTAGCTGACTTCGCAAGTTCGCAGCGGAATTCCACGTGGCGTGTGACAACTTCCGATCAACATTAGATCGGCATTGGGTTTGAAGGGCGCGAAATCGGCTTCGTATCGCAGGCTACAATCTTCGCTTTCGTCAAACCTCTGGTCGCTCGTTGGAAGGGTTTGAAGCCCTGCCAATTCAATGGCGCCTCCGTACACCAAGTCGAACGTTCCCTTGATGATCAGCGTCATTACATACCGGTCGGGCGACTCTAAACTCACCAAAGGCGCAAAGCGCATCGCACTGGTGTTAACGACTTCCATAACGATGTTATCTCAGAAGCTGACGGGTTTCGACCAAGTAGAACAGGCTGCCAACTGGCGTGGCTAAAAAGTATTGTAACCGTTCACGATGTGTCGGCTTGTGTGACAGGGTCGGGAGTCTTTTCTGCCTAAATCGTTCACCCATTAGAAACCACAAGTTCCTACCAGCGGCAATCTCATCGGTGCGGGCGCTGCTGAAAAGACTCCCGCCCCCTTTCCTGTCGACTCCAAATTCGTGAACGGCTAAAAAGTATTTAATGTGAGAGCCGCAGGCGCTAGCATTGGGCTTATGCGAAGGAAACGAAGCGATCGACTTACGGCGGCACGACCACCGTGCCTTTCTGCAGGATAACCTGAGAATCGAGTACGATGAGCTTCCCCTTCAAGATGATTACGTCCGATTCCACGACATGCAGTTTATCTTTGCGAAAGCTTGAAATTGCCTGTTCCAAAGTGATTCCCCGCCGTTCTACATTGACGTTAGACACGTCAACACTGACAGGACTCTTATCGAGCGTCGGCCCGCAGGAAACTTCTAGCTTTGCGGCTGCGGTCAATTCGATGGATGCAGCGGCGCAAGCTGTAAAGGAAAGTGCCGCACAGAGCTCCACCTTCGCCCCGATGAATATATCCAGCGTAAACCCGAGAGTCAGACTCTCGGCGGCCGCTACGTTCATCTCCCAGGTATTGCCAAGGAAGTAAGACGAGGACGTACCCCATTGAACTTCTTTAACATCGCCTTTGGTGCTTGTTTCGGTATCCGCATACACCTCTGTCTTGACTTTGAGAGGGTGATCGGTGCCTTCGACCGCTTTGTACTCCCAAACTCGGTCGAGATCGAAACTGTCGTTTCCAACGATGGAGCGATTGACACCATTCTTCGTTGTGGGGTCGATGTTAACACAACGATAATACTTACCATGGATGACCTCATGCATATCGCCGTGGACAACGACATGCATATCGTTTTCGACATCGACGTTGAAATCGCGTGCCGCATGCATGTAGAGCTCTTCCTCGTTTCGCTTATCTTTAAAGAGAATCTCGTTAAAGCGCAGGCCATCCGCGGCCGTATCACTGGTGGAAGCGGAACGCGTTCGAATTCCGCTGACATCATCATCTCTGAGGTTGGGAACCGGTCTTTTCTCGTCCTGAAGTCCCTCAACTAAATCGTGGTTGGCTGGCGAACTGGCAACTCCATACGGTTTGGGGATGCTCCAAGCGCCATCTACTTCAGCGGTACCGCCTTGTCCCGAAACGATCTGCAGCTGGTCCGTCAAACGATCGAGCATATTTGTCGTGTTGTTCGAGCTATTAAACAGGGAGCCAACAATGACGGGCTTTTTCTTGGCGCCATCCAGATAGAGAACGATCACCTCTTCACCAACCCGCGGAATGAACTTTGCCCCCCAGTCTTGCCCAGCTGCCAACTGCGATACGCGAACCCAGCGCGTCGACGTAGTCACGTCGCTCGACGATTGCCAAAGAGACTTGGAGGTGTCGGTTGGGTCCGTCGTCTCCCAAGTGAATCGAACCTGTACTTCAGCGATTCCCGTCGGATGACCGCCGCTTTGCCGAGCGTGGACGGTACCCTTGGTCGCTGCGTCAGTATAGCTCCCGTTGGAATCCACGACCCAAGCCGACTCTGCTACAATCCCGGCCGCTAGCGTATCTGCGGCAGCTGGGCCAAGCACCATGCCTGAGTCGAATTCGACGTCGGCAAAGGCTGTACTCGAATCGAAGGCGGCTCCAGCGGATTTTCCGATCAGTTGCGGCTGAGGCCACTTCCGGGCAACACCGTCGCCTGTGTGGGGACAGCATGTAGGAATGCGTTTGGCAGGGACGCAAGTGAAACGATTCTCGTACTCGGTTTCAGCGTTGGAACCGTACAAGTCTTCGAAGGCACGATGCTCAACCGCGGTCACAATGTACTCGCCATTCTCCGACTTGACCGGATGCCCCTTTAACTTAAAACGACAGCCAGGCGCCAGATACGGACAATTGCTGGTGGCTAGTATGTATTCCCGGTTAACGTCCTCCCTTTCCGCCAGGTTGGCCAGCATTTGGTCCGCGTAGTCCTTGCTGTAGAACCCCGCATGGGACTTGAACTTGCGAAACTCCTTCCTGCCCGCTCTACTCCCACGGGTCATCGCGAAATCGTCTGCCTTTTGATAGTCATAATCATTAATGGTCCATTTCGCCGGTTTGAAGTTAAACTGGCGATCCCAAGTTCGAACGTCAAAAACGTTTGAGACATTTTCCATCAGCTGAAAACGCAACTCGATCTCTGGGTCGCGCGTGAAGAAACCACGTGCATCATCCCCAAGTACCAACGTCTGGTCGCCGGTGATCTGCCCGTTGTCTTCGACATACTGTTCCCGATGAAAAAAGTAGATCCCCTCTTCTTTCATGTGACGTAACAGGAAATCATAGTACGTCTCTTCGTACTGAACGGGGTTGACGCGCTCTGGATGCCGCTTGGAATCGCTGGTTACCAGATTCACCAACTTCAAATCCAACTGCCTCTCTTCCAGCACGTTCGAAACCAAGTCGACGACTTTGTCGCTCGGGTGCCTTCGTGTATCGAGCGTTTCAGTCAACTTCCAAAGCTCAGGAACCACTTCAAAATTGCAGCTACGGCGGTGCTCTTTGGATATATTCCCGAGCGACATGGTGCTCATAATGCCGCTGAAGAAAACAAGTGGCGACTCCGGCTGATGGATCGAGAAGATGACGCGTTTTCCGAGAATGTCCTCCGCCGATAACGCCTCGACCTTGTCCTGCGGGAGATCCGCGAACAACTTGAAATTGAACAATTCGGAAAGCGACTCGCGGCCCTTCATGGCTCGCAGCTTGATATCAAGCTCTTCTGCGTCCGCATCACCAAATTTATGAATCGCTAAAAATCTATCCATGGCATTCTCCTCGACCGTATTCTAACAGCTTGCGCAGCAGCAGTCTCTTGCGCTGCGCAATTCGAGTGACGCATCCAACAGAGCGATTAGATGTCCAAGTGTCAGCCTAACGCCCTAAGCAGTCGCTGACTACCACTTCGCAGAGATTTCTTGCCTGCCGCTACTGCTAGACCTTGGAGCGGAGATTTAACCACGCAGCACTTTTTCGCTGGTTGAAACCGTTAAGACGCAGTCACGGTGAGGATTTACAACAGCGTTTCCAACAGCAGACGGAGCTTTCGCAGTTCGCCACGTTGCTCAAGGCCAGGCAGGGGAGGGGCTTGGACACTGAGCGCGTGGCTATATCCAACCTTAGAAAGCATGGTTACAAATCGCCCATACTCAATTTCGCCCTGGCCGACACGGACCTGCAATTGATCCTTCTTGGAATCTCGCAAGTGTACGTGGAACACGTATGGCATAATCTTGTCGAGGCTCTTGTGCGAATGCGGTCCACAGTGATAGTGGCTAGGATCAAACGTCAACCCCAGGCCCTTCACGTTGTCACACAACACTTTGACAGTATCGGGATCTTCACTGAGACGACCGATCTGGCTTTTCATCGCCACGCGGACCCCTTCGCCTTCAGCGATGTCGACCAGTTTCTGCAAACGCTCGACTTCTTCGTTGAAAGGTGTGCCCAATTCGCCCGAGGGGATCGTGAGCGTCACAACCTTGGTAGCCTTGCCCAGTCGGCAGATTGCCGCAAATTGTTCGTAATGCTCCTCACCAGTTGCATCGATATGTACGTCGTAACTGCAAACCTCTAAACGATGGCTGCGACGAGCCAGATGCACCGCTTTGTCGAATTCTGCGTCAATCCGACTTGGACTAAGTGATGTCCCGTCTTCGCGCAGCGAAATTTCAACGGTTGTAAATTCGAGATCGATAAACGCATCGATCACATCAGGCATAGTCAAATCAGGAAAACAATCCGTTGACACAGCTACATACACAGACGACTCCTTTAGCACGCTCGTGGGGCGGAGGCACATGGAATGTGCCTGCTACTCTATTCTTTTGAAGCGGACGACACACGGAGTGTGCCTGCTACTTACATTCATTTGGGGCGGACGGCACACGGAGTGTGCCTGCTACCTACATTCATTTGAGGCGGACGGCACACGGAGTGTGCCTGCTACCTTGCACGATGCAAGTTGCTTAAGGTTAGCCCCCAAGGGCCGATATGGCAAGCTATGCCAAGCCTGTTAGCGCACCTTCGCCGCAGAAGTCGGGATTACCAAACGAGTCAACTGGATGCCCCATCGCTTCGCAGAAGCTCATCAACAGACGATTGTGAGTAACGCCCTTGTAATCCAGGGCTTGTCCAGTACTGAATCCCAACCCGCCGCCTACCAACACAAACGGAATATTGTCGCGAGTGTGCGAATTGCCTTTGCCAAGTTCGTTGGTCCACACGATTGTGGTATTATCGAGCATGGATCCTTGGCCGCCAGGTTCGGGCGTATCGGCCAGTCGCTTGGCCAAATAGGCGACCTGCTCACAATACCAGGTATTGATCTTGATCAGCTTTTCAAAGGCAGCTTCATTGCTGTCCGGCTCATGCGAAAGCTCATGGTGCCCTTCATCGATATCCAACCAACGCATCTTGGGCTGCCCTACGCTATTGGTGATTTGGAAAGTCGCCACGCGAGCGAAATCAGCCGCAAAGCTACTGACGAGCATATCCAACTGCATCCGCGCGATCAGTGGTAAGTTATCATTCTCTTCTTCAACATTAGGCGGCAACTCAGGCACAGCGTGTCCTACCACTGCCTGCTTCTGACGCAACTCCATCTGCAGCTCTTGTTCCATTTCGCGAACCATGCTCACATGGGCCTGCAAGCGGTGGCGGTCTTCGTGGCTGATGAGACTTTCAACTTTGCGGAAATCTGCCGACAAGTCGTCCAACACGCTAGCTAGCAATTCTCGGTTCTTCGTTTGCCCATACAATTTGTCGAACATCTGATAGGGATTGTCGATCGGCGCTACGGGCTGATTGGGGCCGGCATACGACATACGCGTCCATGTATCAGCGCGGTCCGGTACCATCACCCCCATCTCCAGCGAGCCGAAACGAGTTTGCGTGGCCGCGTTGGCTTGCAGCTTATTCTTTATGTACTGGTCGACCGAAATACCCATGGACCAACCCGCTGGCGTGTCCGATCCACCTTGCACATCGCCCGGAAACAGCTCGATGCCGGTCAGCAGACAGCCAATACCCCGCATGTGGCCATCACCATCGCCTTTGATGCGATTGTTGATGCCGTGCAAAGTCATCACATGCTGTTTTAAGTCCGCCAAAGGCTGCAAAATCCGCTTGAGTTCAAACTCTTTGCCCAATGTTTCCGGCCAAAAGTGTTGCGGAATGACGCCATTGGGACTGAACACAAACACCAGCCGCTGCTTGCGCTGCGGAGATTCGCCAGCCAATGCGAAACTGGGCAAACCCAACATCAAATTGGCGGCAGCCGCACTGACTCCCATTTGCTTGAGAAAGCGACGACGCGATGCAAGACTTCGAGTTGCGGTAGTATTTGTTGTAGATGGCATAGTTCGTTTTCCGGTTAGGTGGGGTCTTCGGGTGAAGGTAGACCGGGAGGGTTCTTACGATGAATCTGTTATGTTCGGTCCGTCATATTGGGTCTGTTATACTGGATCTGGGCGGGCGGCGATGACCGCAATCTCAATGATCAGTTTGCGAACATTGAAATTCTCTTCCCGAAACTTATCGGCCAGTTCGTCCAGGGTATTTGCACCAAATGCTGCGGGTGGTTGTTTAACAAAGTGCTGAAACGTACGGCCGACGAACGCGCGGTGGGCATCTTCGCTGTCGCTCAAGTACTTTGCCAATTGGGTGGGCCCATCAAATTCTACTTGTTGGTCCAGTCGATTCGTATAGCTGCCTGCGGAATTTATCGGTTTGCCGCGTTCTTCAGCACGAAAGCGACCTACCGCATCGTAATTCTCAAGGGCAAATCCCAAGCTATTGATTCGCAAATGACAAGTCTGACAGCTTTCTGGGCTTGTCTGCAAGGCCACTCGCTCACGAGTCGTCAAATCGGGGTGCAAATCCGGGCTGAGTGGGGAAAACGCATCCGCTGGCGGCTGTAGAGTGCGACCGAGCAGGTAGCGAATCAAGAACACTCCACGATGGATTGGCGAGCTATTGTCGTGGTACGCGAGGCCACTCATCAAGTAAGGGTGGGTTAATAATCCATGCTGAAACTTGGGCTCAGTGCGGGACAGCCCCTGCTCGACAGGTTGCGCTGGCCGCCAATCTTCGCCGTAGAATTTGGCGATGCGGTCGGTCGTAAATTGCCAGTCAGCGTTGAAAAATTGTCGATAATCGCTGGACTCACTCCACACTACCGCCTCGAGAAACGCATCGAGGGAATGGCGGAGGTCAGCTACCAGCGCGCTGTCGAAGCCTGGGTAGGCCTCCGAGTCTTTGGTAATCTCACGGAACTGCTCCACATTCAACCACTGATGCAGCATACCACGCGTTTTCGCCCGCACGCGATAATCGTCGACATTGGCTTGCGCGTAGCTGCGAATTTGTTGCTCGGTTTCAAGCTCGTTCTTCTCAACCGCACGCTTCAACCGATCATCGGTAGGCAGCGAGTCAAACAAGATCAGCGCGAGTCGCGAAGCGGCTTGCTGCGAAGCTGACTGCTTGGCCAGTTCTGGGTACAAGAATCGCGGACTCTTCAGCGATAGCAGCACCACGCGTTTGATAGCGTCGGCGTCGTCCTCTTCTTCAGCTACTTGGCTGTTGATATACAGCTCACTCGTCTCGTCGTCGAGCGGCCCTCGAAACGCAGTAGAGACAACCTGACGAAGAAATCCTTTCAGTTTGCCTCTGCCTTCGTCGTCATCCTTGCGATGCCGTCGCTGGTAGCTCGGCCAAAGTTCGTCGATGGCCACCGCTGCAAATTCAAGTGCCGCCTCCGTCGTTGAATCGTCCCACTCGCGATTAATCGCAATGCCGCGCTCAAAACCATAGCTACGATCGTCAGGCGGAAGCTGCGTCGTCAACGAAAAAGTGGCTGGCACCCACTCGCTGGTAAGGCTTTCACTGGGAATGATCTGCTCGCTGCCACCGGGAGGTACCCAGGATAAGGACACGGAAGCGGGCGGTATTTCAGTCTTGCGATTGCGCTGCACCAATTCCAGCTCGAACGGATAGACGCGTCCGGCAGTCAGAACGACGGTTTGACGAAATTCTGTTTTGTCACCAGACTGCACATGGTTGTCGATCAACCTACGATCGTAGGTGCCAAAATCGCAGGTGAACGAACAAGTGCTACGTACAATAATTTCGTAGCGACCTGTTTCGCGGGCGATAATGCCGCCGCGCCAGTAGATCACAAATTCCTTCGGATCGATGCCTTCGACGGGGCTCTCTTTGCCAAAGTCAAAATTGAGAACGGATCAACGCGTTCCGCCTGCGCTCTTCTCCTTCTTGCGACGACTGTCGGCGTAATACTCTCCACTCAATCCAGGCTAGGCTTCGGGCCGCGGGCAGTCCATCATCGGAATTGTGCGTAGAGGTCGGCGATGCTTTGTCGCAGTTGATCAGCCGTTAACGCTAGGTCCGGCAAGGAGGCGGCGGCTGGGTGAACTTTGTGGCTTCGCTATAGAAGGTGATGAATATAGGCAGCCACCGCGTCGGAGTCCTCGCCTTCGCAGGCTCTGGCTCGCCCTCGGCATCGTAAGTGTCGGTGGCTGATATCGGCCAATTGCCCGATCGACAAATCGCCAACCAGCGGCTTTCATAGGCCGACGTCGCCTTGACCTTCTGCACCGTGACAACTGGCGGCATGAAGCGGCATATAGGATCTCCGCCACGTTGCAACAGAGCTTCCGTAGGAAGTTCATCGGCCAGCCCTGGGAAACCAAATGTGAGTGCGCAGCAAACAAATGCGCAAAATCCTAATCTTAGCTGTTGCATATTAGATAACCGCCTATTTGGGCGGACGATAAACTTGCGTTCTTGGAGGGGGGGAGTTCAGCGTGAATTTTACGCCGTCTCTATTCTAGGGTGGGGACGAGTTTTCTTGACTCGTTGCCTCCATTATAGCCTTCCATGCAAGAAAATGCCAAGTTGTACTCTCCGCCTTCGGTTTCTTATTCGATCCGACACGACCAGTTCATGCGCAAGTGTAATTGAAGGGTTAGCGCATCGCGTCCGAAACGAGATCGCGATCGAAGTAGTTGATGCTCATGCCAGCGTCTACCACGATGGACTGCGCGGTAATGCCGCTCGCGCGGGGGCTGAGTAAAAATGCCGCAGTGGCGGCGGCTTCGTCGGTCGTCAAGGCACGTCCGCGTGGAATTACCCGCTCGGCATAGAGATAGGCATCGACGTATCCGGGAATCCCAGCCGAGGCGCTGGTCTTTAGCAAACCAGCCGCGACAGCATTGAAACGTACCTCGCTAAAGCGGCTGAAGGACTTCGTCAGAAACGCCAGCGATGAATCCAAAGCGGCTTTTACCGGAGCCATAAAGCCATAGCTCTCGCTGGCCATGCGAGTCGTTGAAATGCTGATCGCTACGACGCTTCCATCCGACTGCAACTGGTCCTTCAGAGCGCCCGCTAAAGCGATTAACGAAAAACAACTGATGTCAACAGCTTGTAGGAACTGTCGCCGAGTCGTTTCGTGAAACGGATGCATGCCGTCGCTGTAGTCCGCGAAGGCGATGGAGTGGACGAAGCCATAAAAACCATCGAAATCTTGCTTGAGCTGCTCAGCCAGGTCATCGATCTGCGTCTGCACTTCGACATCGCAACAGTAAATCGCACGACCATCCAGCAGTTTTGCGAGGCTAGCTTTGCGCTCAGGGCTGCGCACCACATAAACGACTTCCGCACCGGCTTGCTCTAGCGTTTTCGCCACGCCGTAAGCAACACTCTTTTTATTGGCTACGCCAAATACCAAAATGCGTTTGCCGTTCAGTTGCAGGAAATCAGTCATTTGCTTTCAGTCTGCTCGTGTGCTTGAAGGTTCACGGGTCTAGCGATTCAACGAAACGTGCTTTTTTTACGTGTGCGATCCTCAAAAGCCATCACACATCAGAGAGACGTGGCGTCTCGCCTAAGTTTACGCGGTTACGTGATTTACGCGGTCGGCTCGGCCACGGTGCAGGCGCAGTCAAGCCGTGCGGCCAGTTTCCCAGCGACCATAATTTTTGCGCTCATGAAGTAGGCCGTGGAAACCGCGTCGTTGAGTACGACGTGGATATCGATGGTGTCCCCTGGCCGAACCATCTTCTTGAATTTAACACCATCCAAACGCGTCGCAACCGGGACCGCTCCGGTACTAGGAGTCTTGCTCGACAATAGAATAGCACCGGTCTGTAGCGCGCATTCGCACAAGATTACACCCGGCACTAGAGGATACTCCGGGAAATGACCTTGGACGTAGAATTCGTCGGCACCAAAAGTCTTACGGCAGTGAATTTCCGTTTCCGACTGGCTCACGATTTCGTCGACCAGCAGCATCGGCTTGCGGTGCGGAATAGCCGCTTCAATAGCGGATAGGTTTGCAGAGGTTGACATATTGGGCCTTGTGAGAGTTTGCTCTGATTCTTCTTTGTTTCGTGTTCGTTTAACGACAAGCCGTAGGCGACTGCTGATTTAGTGAGCCGTGACGCGTAAGCGGCAGGGCCCTTGCGCACTGCTCGGTGCCTTACGGCCCACCCTTGCGTTCACAAATTCGATTAGATCGGCAGTCTCCGTAGGCGACTGCGCATGCTACGACGCAGTCGCTTATGGCTGGCTGTGTGACGTGGATGCTAAGTGCTGGTCGACGTCGTTGGCGACGATGACGCCGTAGTTGATCGCGCCGAGCCAACCGGACATGATAATGCCGACGCTGCCAGCATGGTACAAACCACGAATTTGTTCCGGCAGGGCGCGACTAACGGCTAGGCCTTCGAATTTGGTGCCAAAGCTCGCGCCAGACAAGTGCTTGGTATAGTGCTGAAATGTCTTTGGCGTCGCGGCTTCTACGTGATCCACTTTGTCGCGGATGTTGGGCACATATTTGTCCAAAGCGTCTAGCGTAGTTTCAATCAAGTCCTGTTTGCTGGCCGCATAATCTTCGTCATTCAGGTCCGCCCAGTCTTCGAATCGCGCATTGGTGCTGCTGACGATGGCATGTCGTCGTTTGCCGTGCGGACGTGTGCGAGGATAGTAGAAACTGAAAGTGCGGCTGGTGATATCGCGGCTAAGCAACGCTTCGGTGCGAAACAGGGGTGCCGTTGAACTGAAGAGCAAATCCCCCGTCGACTCGTCGATCTCCACACCTTCTTTAATCGCCATGTAGACTTGCGTACTGCTATTGTTTAAGCGCACCTGGCGCGCCTGGTCGATAAAGCTGCGATCGAATTTGTCTTCGCCGACCAAGTTGAACACGGTCGCGTTCAGATTTGAATTGCTAATGACGGCTCCACAGCGAATCTGACGACCGTTCACCTCGACGCCTTGCACACCACGCGGCCCAACATCGATGCGCGACACATCGGCCCGAATGCGACAGTCTACACCATTCTTTTTCAGTTCCTTTTCCATCTTGGCGACCAAATCATCGGTGCCGCCTTCGTAGATAAAAACGCCTTTGGCCATAAAGTTGGAAAAGACGATCCCGTAGGTAATCGCGGGATCTTCCAGCGTCGAACCGTTGGCATAGGTGATCGGCTCCATCAGCAACCGCACGACATCCTCGCGGCCCGGGAAATATTTTTCGAACAACTGACCAGTCGTCATCGACTGGTCATCGTAGAAATTCATGCTGCGGGCAGCTTCGAAGAAGCTTTGCACATTCTCAAGCGGGACGCCAAAATCCGTCGACAGCAACTTCGTAAAGTCTTCACGGTTGAACGTAGTCGTCAACGAAAACATGGGATTGTCAAAACGAATATTCTTCAACTGTTCAATATTCGACGCGATGTCAGCGTTCCAGTAACGACGACAGCTTTTGAGCATTCCCGCCGGAAAACCGTGCAGCGAAATATCGAAAATGTGGCTGGATGGCCGACGAAACCAGGTAGCTAAACCGCCAAACTTGTAGTGCTGTTCCAGCAACAGGACTCGATGGCCAGCTCGGCCAAGAATGTTGGCTGTGGTCATCCCAGCCAAACCGCTGCCAATGACAATCACATCGTAATAGTCCTGGCAGCCTTTGAGAAAATCGCGCGGCATATTGGTGTATTAAGGGAAGTAGTCGAGCTGAGCATGTTACAGGGGCGTCAGGATACGACACTTTGGCAAACCTGCCAACCGGCTAGATGCCGAGCGAGAATGACACACGGCGGTAACAGGCCACAATCTCCCAGAGTGAAGAAACGCTCACCCAGGGAAGCGGGCGGTTACGCGAACACTTTCTTGCAGACGGTGCCTTCGTTCTGAGTGGCGCGTTCCGGCCGACCTTGGTGATGATAGACCAATTGCCAGTGATTTAATCCCAGCGCATGAAGAATCGTGGCATGGATATCGTGAACATGCAAGCGATCCTCGACAGCGTGCAAGCCAATTTCATCCGTCGAACCGACATAGTGGCCACCACGGATACCGCCACCGGCCATCATCATTGAGAATCCATTGCAGTTGTGATCGCGTCCATCGCCTTTCTCGCTCATCGGGGTGCGCCCGAATTCGCCGCCCCAGATCACTAAAGTTTCGTCGAGTAGACCACGTCGCTTTAGGTCTTGGATGAGTCCCGCAGTGGGCTTATCGCTGGCTCGACATAGGCTCGCATGGTTGGCTTCGATCTTGGTGTGCGAATCCCACTTGCTGCCCGCACCATGGTAGAGCTGAATAAACCGGACACCACGCTCGACCAATCGTCGCGCCAACAGGCAATTGCGCCCAAAGACTTCTGTTTCTTTTTGGTCGATGCCATACAGCTCTAAAGTCTCTGGACTCTCATCGGACAGGTCGACCGCTTCGGGAGCTTCGGCTTGCATACGGTGGGCCAATTCATAAGTGCGGATGCGAGCCTCCAACTCGTCGTTTTGCGGATACTGCTCGGCAAACTGACGATTCATCGATTCCAAAAGGCGTAACTTGCCCAACTGCCGCGTAGCGTCAACCGATTCGGCTCGTGTTAGAAAGCGAATCGGTTCAGCACCGCTAGCAACGGGCGTGCCTTGCAGACTGGCAGGCATAAAGCCGGAGCCCCAATTGCGCGGGCCGTTGATGACTTTGCCCACGTTATCCTCGATAACCACGAAGCCGGGCAGGCTACTGTTCTCGCTGCCCAAGCCATACGAGGCCCAGGCGCCCAGCGAAGGTCGACCAGCGAGAATGGAACCCGTATTCATCTGGCAAACACCGTTGGAGTGATTCAAGCCATTGCCCCAACAGGAACGAATCACACACAAATCATCAGCACACTTTGCAATATGTGGTATCCAATCCGAAAACCATAAGCCGCTTTCGCCATGCTGCATCCACTTTCGTTTCGACGCCATCAGCGGCGCGTCGTACTCCCCCATGGGCGTGATGATCGGCGTGAAACTGTCTGGCAACTGCTGCCCATGCAACTTCTCCAGGGCCGGCTTCGGATCGGTCAAATCGATGTGGCTCGGACCGCCTTCGAGGAACACGAAAATCACGCTCTTTGCCGTCGGACGATGGTGGGGCCCGAGCTGTAGCTGCGGCGAATCTTCGGCAGCCAACAGCGACTGCAGCGCCAACGCGCCAAAGCCCGCACCAGCGGTCTGGAGCATGTCACGTCGTGAAAAATATCCAGTTCCGCGAGTAGTCGTCATGTCAATTATCTTCGTTCTTCTTTCCTCGTTTGACGGCAAGCCGCGCGACTGCGTACCCACTCTTCTTTCCTCGTTTAACGGCAAGCCGCAGGCGACTGCGTACCCACTCTTCTTTCCTCGTTTAACGGCAAGCCGCAGGCGACTGCTGATTTAGTGAGCCGTAACGCGTAAGCGGCCGGGCTTGCACACTGTACCTTACGGCCCACGGCTCACACCCTTTCCCGACTCATCGAATGTACAGGAACTCGCTGCTATTAAGCAACACATGGCAAAAATCCGACAGTGCTGTTTGGTAGGCCGCCGACTGCCACGGCAGCTCGACATTTTCTATTTCATTCTCTGCTTGTTTTGATTTCTTACCTTTTGCTTCCGCCTCGCCTGTGGACGGCCTGTTGTCCTTTGGTTGTATGGCCATGGCATGTCGCATCGTCTGGTCCAAGAATGCGACACCCGTTCGCAATTCGGCTGCAGTAGGCTCACGTTGTAAGCAAACTTGGTAGGCCATGGCCACCTGCTGCGATGGAAAACTGGTTTCGCTCATCAGCCGCTGTGCCAAATTGCTGGCCAACCCCAGCGGCCATTCGGCGTTGGTCAGCAGCAGAGCTTGGTTTGCGGTAGTGGTCACATTGCGCTGTCCCACGCTCGACGAACGATCGGGCGCATCAAAAGCCACCAAGAACGGATGGGGTTGATTGCGTTTTACGCGTGTGTAGATCGAACGAACAAAGCTATCGTGGTCACTGGCGGGACCACCATGGCTGGGTTGTAGACTGTGGGTAGCGACCAACATGGCATCGCGAATCTGTTCCGCTTCGAGACGCCGTGCGGGGAACCGCCACAGAAGTCTATTCTGCCAATCCACATCGCCAGCTCGCAAGGTGGCGGCGTTTTCATCAGGCTGTGATGTTTGCCGATAAGTACTGGAGGTAACCAACAGGCGATGCAATTCCTTGCGGCTACGACCATGCTCGAGGAACCAGCTAGCCAACCAGTCCAACAGTTCTGGGTGCGAAGGTGGCTCGCCCAGGGTACCAAAATCGTTGACAAAGCGTACTAGTCCTGTGCCGAATAGTTCTTGCCAGGCGCGGTTAACGACCACACGGTGCGGCAGCGCATTGCGTGGATCGTTAATCCACTGCGCAAGTGCTGTACGGCGGCCCGAAGCCCCAGCCGACGATTCTTCAGTCTTAACAGTCGAGACAAATGAAACCAGCTTCTGTGCCCCTAGCACTTCAAAGCTCGCCGGTTCGATAGCTCCGTCACTTTCGCGCGATGGGATTTGGACGGGGGGCGGAGCAGCGGTGACTTCGCCCGCGCACAACACTGTGGGCAAATCCTGGGGCTTCAGATTGTCGAGCGATTTCAATTCATCGCGCAACGCCTTCCATCGCTCAAGCTTGTCATTCTTGAGCACTTTTTCGAATTCGATTTTGTTCCATTCCAAGATTACTTGACGATCGGCCAAGTCGGCGATTTGCTGCTCAAATCCATTGCGTTCTTCGGCTGGACGGAAGAGGATCGGTCGAATATCCAATGGAAACTTGTTGTAGGCTTTCTCTGCCACGGAACGCTTGTGCGGCTGCTCCAGTTCATCTAACTGTTGCCGTATTTCGGCAGTGGCTAGCTCCCAGTGGCGCAACCGCTGCCGGTAGTCGCCAATCTCCGCAGGCGTGCCATAGACGCGATCATCACGAGGGATAAAGGTCGCAAAAGAGGCTTGTAATCGGTAATAATCCTTTTGTAAGATTGGGTCGAATTTGTGGTCATGGCAGCGTGCACAGCCCACGCCTAATCCAAGAAAGACTTCGCCCGTAACGTCAGTGATATCATTGAGGATGTTACTCCACTGCGTACGAGCATCGCGCTGGTTATATTCGTAAATCCAATTCCGCAAGAAGCCGGTAGCGGCGAGCATCTGAGGGTCGTCAGGCGCTATTTCGTCACCGGCCAATTGCGCCAGGACGAACTGATCGAAGGGCATATCGGCATTCAACGCGCCAATGACCCAATCGCGATACAAGTAAGCCGTAGGGCGCTGGGCGTCTTGATTAAACCCATCAGATTCTGCATAGCGAGTTAGATCGAGCCAAGTCCGCGCCCACTTTTCACCGTAGCGTTTATCATTCAACAAGCGATCGACCAGGCGTTCGTAGGCGTCCTCAGCTTCGTCAGCCAGATACGACTGCATTTCTGCCAAAGAGGGAGGAACGCCAACGAGATCAAAATACACACGGCGCATCAGCGTGCCACGCGACGCCTCGGGTGCGAGGTCGAGGCCTGATGCTTGGAGTCTCGCAATGACAAACGCGTCGACTTCGTTATGTACCGGTCGCTTGGATTCGACTTCTGGCGGTGGTGGGTTATCCAGCGGCTGAAACGCCCAATAGGCGCGATCAGCATCTGTGATGGAAGCCGGCTGTCGCAATGCATGCTCCCCGGATTACCGGACGACCTGGCCATTAGCGCCGCGCTGCACCCACTCTCTTCCATCGCGGCAATTTTGCTCGAGTCGAGCTGCCCCGATGGAGGCATCTCAAACTCTTCGTAATGTAAGGCCGAAATCAACCGACTGGCCCGAGCATCACCAGGTAACACAGCCTCGCCGGAATCCCCACCGGCCAACATGGCTTCACGAGAATCGAGTCGCAGTCCACCCTCTTGCTTGTCGCTGCCATGGCACTTGATACAAAACTCAACCAACACAGGCCGAACTTCGTTTTCAAAGAATTGAATCTCCTGCGAGAGCGGTTCGGTGGGGTCGTCGGCGTGTAGAGTCGCAGAAACGCCAATGAGGAAGCACACTTGAGCTAAAACACACAACGTTCTAGCGAAATGGTGCATGCGACGAACCTTCAGCATTGGTGGGAGAGGTGGCGGGAATGCATTGTCTTCCACGCCCTAGTCGTGGCGTAATTTCTTGCTTAACCAGTCGCCGCAGCCGTCTGCGTGCATTAGATCCAGCGTGATGCCGTGCCGTGCATACTCTCAACAGACAACGCCTGTCTTGAGCACTGGAAGCGTCGCATCCGCGACTTCCAGCGATACCGCCAATGGTTGCATCGAAACTGTAGACAACCTTTCCTATGGTAGTGAACCGTCCGAACCGAGTCAACTTGCGACGTCCGCCTCGACTTCGATCAGCGTCTCGACCTCTCCCTGGCTTGCATCGAATCTACCCGCATAGAAGTCGGACAAGGTATGCATGCCCAGGGCCGTGCGCCGGGTCGCGGGAGCAAGCGTACGGTAGAACACTAACTGATCCTTACCTGTCTGGACGCGGAAAGCGACCGCCTCGTCAGGTCGCACAATCCGCAGGTCTTCGCCGACCGTTAGATGACGCCACGTATACGGTTTCTTGGCGTGCCGATTGCACAGGCTAATTAGCAACGGAGCGTACAATCGCTGGGCATCACTGCAGGCGTGCCGAACGACCAAATTACCTTCTTCCCGGGCCACACTACCTTGCGTATGTTGCCTGTGCCACTCCGGTAAGTAGATCGGCATCGTCAGGCAGCTTGTGCCGGCTCGCTTGATGAAGCCTTCGGTCGTTTTTTTATTGGATTCAAAGGTGGCGTCCGCAGCCAAAGGCAACTTCGAAGTCAAGCACCAATCGCCTGGGCGATCACATAGCAACGCGTCTGCTACCAGCAGCATCCGCTCTGATCGCAGCAGCACCACCTGCCGTTGTACGCGTGCATGCTGCCCAAATTTTGCTTCCAGTTCGAGATAGTCCACATCGTCATCGCTAAACCAACACGATTCCCCCCATTGATCCAGTTGCAACTCTGCCTGACCATCGCAAGCCACGCTACAAGTCCACTCGCCAACCAGTATGGCGGCACCTCGGGGGCCCAACGCTTCGATGAACATATCCGTATCCGAAAAATCAACAGCCACCCGACAGCCCTTCTGTCGCCAGTCGCTTTGCACGACGGCACACATCGCATCGTCCGAATAAAAGGACAGGGCAGGCAAAGACTTGGGCTTGAGTTGCTTACGATCCATGGGTTTGGACAATGATACCAAGCCGTTTAGCGCCATCGCATTCAACGTCGACTTAGGTTTGTTTGTCTGCTTGACGAGCGCTTCCCAAATCGACATCGCCCGAGGCGACGAATTGCCGGCAGCAAGTAACTGCGTGCCGTCGGGACGCGCCCAACGCGCTGCATGTTGAAGCAGCTTCGCCAAGGCTGACTGTTGGGGTGGAAACCACTTGCGCAAGCCGAGCGAGTTGGCGAGAACGCGACAGCGCAAGACGCATGCCAGAGCAGCTCGCAAGTAAGTTGCACCATGCGCCAGCCAACCAGACACATTATCCTCACTGCGCTCCAGATACTCTGCCAAGTTATCCATCGCGCGACTCGCTTCGTCTAGCGCTGTCCGCTTGGACGCTGCGGTAGCAACACCGATGAGCAATGGCAATTCACAGTGCAAGACCAAACCACAGAGCACGGATTCATCCGGATCTGGAGCCGCTATCGAGATGCGATCCACGGCAGCGTGTACCCATTGCGTTAGCCAATCCGCAGCGGGACGGCGCGCCGCTTCAGGAATGTACCAGGCAAGTGCGGCAACGCCCAAGGCGGCGAAAGGATACGCGTCAGCGGTATCGAGCCAGCGAAAAGCCAGCGACTCCAGCGATTGATCCATCAAGCCGACAACTTCGGCCCTTTGCTGCGCCTTGTCTTGCTCGCTAGAACCCACGTGTTCTGCCACGATGGCGGAAAGCTTCTTAGCTGACATCCCAGCCCGAACCAAGACCTCCGCCTGCTCCTGCATCACGGCTGACCACAAAAAGCTGTTTTCAACCGAACAACCTGTCGGCCATTTGAGCCCCGACAACGCGTGGTCGAATGCGGCTGTCCACACGTCCAACGGCTGAGCCAAAGCCGCGTCAACCTGACTGGAAAGCGGCTTGGCAGACTTCTTCCGGGACTTTCCCTTGGCTGATGGAGCGGTCAACCGGCTCTGGGTTCGACGAACCTTCTTGCCACGTCCACCCTTTTTCTCTTTCTTACGCCCTTCAGCCAAAGAAGCCACCTCAGTGTTTATAGAGTAACGAGGATCGATCCAGTCCATTTCGAAGCCTGCCGCTAGAAGAGTTTCTTTCTCAAGCTCCAATTTGCAACGCATGCGAATCGGCTTGTGTCGTATGATAAGTGGTATACTAAGAACCAATCCGAAAACCTAAGAGAACCGCGGCTAGCGCCACAGCGGCTAAGAGTTTACGGATAATTCTAAGCGTGCCTCATTGTCGTTGCAGGTTGTACGATGTCAAAGACCGCTTACCCGACTTCTCCTAGATTCGGAATAAACACGGATGACTAGAAACTCTCGATTTGCGCAAGCCATGTCCATGCTTGCCTTTACGTCATTCTGCTGGATGACAATTTCTGTACACGCTCAGTGGCAAGGACGCGAAGCGATTTTGTCACAAGTGGAAAAAACGTTCGGCGATCCGCCTGGCATGACGCGACTAGACCGCAAAAACCGCGTGTGGGCCGACAAAAAGAATCAACGTGTAGCCGTCGATGGCTATATTGCGCTGCGCGCCGGACAACTGGAAATGCTCGCCTGTCCAATTGGCACGAAAGAACACGAATCCATATTCGCCGTTTTCAGTGATGCCAAGACCATCCACGCCGGCTTATTGGCAGTCGGTGCAGAACAAGGCAAGCCCGTAAAATGGGATCCGGTATATACACCACCCACTGGAAGTGAAATCCAAGTCATCGCGCTTTGGAAAGACAGCCAAGGGCGGAAGCATAGTGTCGACACGCGAAAATGGGTCCTAGAGGCTGGCTCCAAGGATAAGAAAACGCTCGATGTCAACTTTGTATTCGCTGGCAGTCAAATGTGGAAAGACCCAGACACCGGCAAAGAAAGGTATCTGGCAGAAAGTGGCGACCTGATTTGCGTTTCAAACTTCTCCACCGCCACGCTCGACGTACCAATGAAGAGCTCGCAAGCCAATAGCGGGCTGATGTTCATTGCCAATACGGATGAAATCCCAGAGGAAGAAACACCTGTTCGGCTAGTACTGCAGGTCGTTGCTCCCAAGAAAGGCACAACCACGACGGCAGCCAACCAAACCGAATCTACAGAAAACTCGCCCGCTTCAATCGACTCAACCAACAAACCCGAACAAGCTGAACAGACCGCAAAAGCGAGCGCTGAACTGAGCAAACTACTGGGCGAACCCAAATGAATCATTCACTTGTGTGACAGGCGCGAAGTGCAAAAAAGTTGCGGCGTCCTGCCGCATAAACCAGCAATCATTGCCAGTTGTTTTCGCAAAAAAGTAAGTGCCTGCGCATCCACGCGCCAATCGACGCAAATAAATCAGCCATCCCTGGCCAACACATCATCCTTGCCACGCCGGAGCGGATCCATTGCTATGGCAAAATAGCGAAAACAGGTTTGAACCTTCAGTATGCTGAATAGGAAGTCTCAACAACGAGTGATTGAGATTCGATGTACATGCCCAAGAGTTTGAGGCAGAACAAACGCGGACGTAACTTAGTTGGGGGTCGTGAGGTGGATGATCAATGATCATTAAAGAATGGAGTGTGCAGTTATCGACGAACTTCTTGATGAGTTTCATCCGTGCGGGATCTCTGCGAGTCACGTGAGCTACCGTCGTCAACAAGTACAGGATTGTGTTGTTCTTCTTCATTGCTGTCAAGCAGCAAACAGAATTTTTTCTAACAGCTGCGCATACGCTTCACTGAGTCACAATGTGCTATCTTATCACTCATAACTGTATCGCTCGCATATACGATCTGCAGTTGCCAATGCGCGCATTTCATCGATGAAACTTGATGCTCATGTTTGGAAAGTAATTTGAACGTCAACCGCGACACCTCGCACACACACAATGATCAAGTCGACCTACATCTAAACAACTTGCAAGCCCATCGCTTGGATCAAGTACTTACCGATGATGTTTGTCGTCGTCTTGGGATCTTCGCGATCCCCGATGACTTCAAGTTAACAGTCGTGATTCCTGTCTTCAACGAAGTCAACACGGTCCTGAGCGTAATAGAGCGAGTGCGGCGAACTGGACTTCCTCTCGAAATCATATTGGTTGATGATGGCAGCGCTGATGGCACGCGCGAAAAGTTGGCAGAGCTTCCCACGGCGGAAGACTTACATATCATCCTGCATGACAAGAATCGTGGCAAAGGCGCGGCCCTACGAACGGGTTTCGCCCACGCGACGGGTACAGCCATCGTCGTCCAAGATGCAGACTTGGAGTATGACCCAGATGATCTACGGATCTTGATCCAACCGATCATTGAAGACCAAGCCGATGTGGTCTACGGCACTCGTTATGGTCACCACGATCGTCAAGTTCCGCCACTGTGGCACGTGATCGTCAATCGCTGGATTACGCGCTGGCAAATATTCGCACTGGGCTTTACCTGAGCGACGTGGAGACTTGCTACAAGGTGATCCGCCGGGAACTGCTGCAAGAAATGGCACCCAACCTTAGGGAAAACCGCTTTGGAATTGAGATTGAGCTGACCATGAAACTAGCGCGGAAGAAAGTCCGCTTCTACGAGCGCCCCATCCGCTACGATCGGCGCGGATTCGATGAAGGCAAGAAAATCGGCTGGCGTGATGGCGTGCGTGCCTTATATTGCATGCTGCGCTACTAAACACCTGACGAGGAACGACATCTGACCAAGACCTGCTTCGGTAACGGACGATGCCGAAACCAAAGTTCATCGATCTCATTACTCAGGTTCATCGCTTAAGTTCATTGGGAAGTCATACATTTGGAAGCCGCAGCCCCCATGGGCAATCAAGCATTGACCAGCGAACAATTGTATTCACCTGCCATGCTTGCAGAGTTGTTGCAAGTCTCTGTGCGCGTAATCAGACGGTGGTACCGCGCCGGCTTGCTGCAACCGACCCAGGTGGTAATGCAAGTTCCTTATTTTTGCTTCAGCCAAGTTGCAACGGCGAAGCAGCTTGCCCGATGGATGCGCAGCGGTATCAAAGTTCAATCCATCGAGAATCAACTGAGGTTAATACGCTCGCGTGTCGGCGAACATGTCGCATTGGATACCATGCGCATCGTCGCGCATGGCAAGCGACTGGTATTGCTCGACGGCGACTCAGTCATGGAAGCGACTGGGCAGTTTCAATTTGGCTTCGAGGCGGACGACCACGACACCGATCGCCTGCCAACGACATTGCGGTTCGAACCTGCGTCTACGAAAGCAGCCATCCCTGGGGCAGTCCAGTCGCTCGAGCAGATGATCAATGAAGCGATGGAAGCTGAAGACGTCGACGATTTAGATATGGCGATCGACTGGTATCGCGCGGCGCTAACCGCCTATGGCCCCAATCCAGACATCTGCTTTCAATTGGCAGAGTTACTTTATCGCCAAGGCGACGTAAGCGGTGCGCGCGAACGCTACTTTATGGCGATTGAGTTAGATCCGGGCTTGGTAGAAGCGCAAGCGAATCTAGGATGCGTGCTAGCCGAATCAGGACAGCTCGAACTAGCCATCGCTGCTTTCGAAGGAGCCCTACAACAGTTCAGCGATTACGCCGACGTGCATTTCCATTTGGCGCGCGCTTTGGATGACGCCGGGCAGACCGATCGAGCCGTCGATCATTGGTTAAGATTCCTTGAGTTGGCACCCGTCAGCCCCTGGGCGGAAGAAGCCCGCGAGCGGCTCGGGCAGACCAACGCGACTTGGCTAGACTTCTAAGACTCCCCATATTCACATTTGTGACTCGATGGGTAAAGTGGCTATTTTGAGCACTCGAAGCTCCGGGAAGCTTAGAAGTTGCCGCAAATACCACCTTTCTACGCTTGGTAGCTTGACAAGCGTTGCCAGCTTACATAGATTCGCGCGAGTTTCTGCGTGTGCGCCCAATGGGAAATACGCATTGTTTAGCCAATTGGTAGTACGAAGCGCGTCTTTGCACTCCTCCCAACAGCGACCTAGCCGCAAGTCCGCGACCTAGCGAGCATGAATCGAAGCTTTCATTTGCATGATTGATCTCAGTGGCGTTGCCCACCATCTCCGCTTACCCATTGAACAAATCCGTGTAGCTGCAGATCTGTTGCAGCAGGGGTACCATCCGGCCTTCATCGAACGCTATCGAGCCGACGAAGTCGGCTGTCTACCGCGTGCGGTGCTTTGGACGCTCAAGCTAGAGATCGATCGGCAGATGCGACTCGATGCAGCTCGCCAAAGAGCCAAGGACCAGTTGCCTAAGGACGCGGAACTGGATGACGAGGCCGCCAAATTCCTGCAACGAGCCACGACCGAAGTCGAAATCGAAGCTGCCCTACGATCGTTTCGTGCTCGACGCTTACTCGCCCAATCGCAGGAGCGAGATAGCCAAGCTGGTCAACTGCTCGAGATGCTGATCGCCTACGATGGCCCCAAAATCGAGAATCTCGGAAACTGGGTTGCCGAACAACTCGGACTCGCCCAACCGGCCGGGGATGAAGCTCTACAGCAGTCGCAACGCCTGGTCTCGAACTTGTTGCAATGCGACACGCTCCTGAACGAAAAGCTGCGACGACTTATCCAACGCCGCGCGAATGTCGTGGTGGAATTCTGCGAAACCCCAGGTGATGCGGCCAATGCTGGGACTAGCTCCACTCCCGCAAACACAAACACAGATCCCCAGCTACCAGAGACCAATCAACAGCAGGGGGATTCTTCATCGGTCGCAGCCAATCCGGCCGAAGCACCGGCGCCTGCCGAAACTTCTGCCCAACTTACTGAATCGATTGGGGCTACCGAGTCTAGGGAGCCTGCGGAGCC
Organism: Pirellulaceae bacterium; assembly: GCA_041398985.1. Taxonomy (GTDB): domain Bacteria; phylum Planctomycetota; class Planctomycetia; order Pirellulales; family Pirellulaceae; genus Aureliella. The sequence continues at coordinate 84,083 of JAWKTR010000021.1, read as the reverse complement.
TACTGACGCGTGTATCGAAGCCAGTTCCGAGGCTAGCGTCCCGAGCATGGCGGTTGACGCAGATCAAGACGTCGTTCAGCAAGCTGTTCAGCAAGACGCCGCTGAATCCACCGCAGACGAAGATCAAGACGATCACGAAGATCACGTCGACGAAGGCGAACATGCCGAAGACAGCGACGAAAATGACGACCAATCGCACGACGAAAAAACTGCGGAAGGCAGCCAGCGTTCCAACAAATCGAAGAAAAACGCCAAGCTGACTCCACGCCAACGGCGACGGCGCTGGTTGATCGCGATGCTGCAGCCGATGAAAACACTGAAGAATCCACTTTCGAAGTTGACTGCCTACCAGCAGCTAATGCTCGGTCGCGGTCGTCGCAGCCAATTGGTCAAAACGAAACTCGAATACGATGCGCAGTCCCTGGTGCCTGTGGCTCGGGACACATTTGTCAACAACGCACACCCGCTCGCCGATTGGTTCGCAGCAGCTTCAGAGCAAGCGCTCGAACTCTCGCTGAGATCGAAGCTAGAAGCCGAGGCGGTTGCCGATCTGGAAGAACTTGCGCAAGAAAAGCTTCTGGAAACGGCCACCGATCAGCTGCGACAGCATCTAATGCGGCGCCCCGTGAGGGGCCATACGATTATGCTGGTCGACACAGTCGGCCCCAAGACTGCAGCGGTAGCAATCGTCGGACCGGCAGGCGAAATACTGGCAACCGATGAATTGCCCTGCTCAGCCCAGCCCTCGGTGGTAAGCCAAAATGTCGTCAAGCTCGGAGAACTCGCGCATCGACACCGCGTAACCCTAGTCGCACTGACCAACGGCCCAGCGCGACGCTTCCTGGTACTGACTGTCCGCGAGTTGATGAAGCAGAGCGCTTCCAGCGGTCTGCGATGGACGATGGCCGATCGCGGCGGCGCTGAGGCTTATGCTGCTGGACGCGTGGCTCTCAAGGAACTGTCCGAGCAGAATCGTCGCGACCGAGCCGCGATATGGATCGCGCGCTGTTTGCAGAATCCACTGGCCGAACTGCTGAAAATCGATATGAACCGCCTGCGACTGGGCAGTTACCAGCGCGAGCTTCCACAAGGACCGCTGAAGAAGTTGGTTCGTGACACGATCGCGGATTGCGTGTGTAGTCGTGGTATCGATACGCATCACGCCTCAGTCAACGAATTACTGTTCGTGCCTGGCGTTGAAGAGTCGCAAGCCAAACAAATCGTACAACTTTCCAACGCGGGGGAGTTGATTAGTCGCAGTCAATTGTGCAACAGCGTCAACGACTGGCCCGAGATGCAAGCCCGTCAAGCCATCGGTTGGCTGCGCGTGTTTGGCAGCGATCAGCCACTCGACGCTACGGCAATCCACCCTGATGACTATCGCTTGGCGCAGCGCTTGATCGACAACACAGAATTCGAAACTCCGCCAGCGGCGCCTGAAAATTGGATCAAGCCGCAACCAGCCGCCACAGCTCTCCAAGATACGCCAACCAGTGCCGATCCAGAACAAACTGATGAGCCCAGCGCCGACAACCCCAGCGCCGAGTCCACAGCGTCCAGCGAGGCAACGGGCGAGTCCCAGGACATCCCCGCGATTGCAACAGCTACGGAGCCTGACCCAACAACCATCTCGCCACCAGCTGAAGCGAGCACATCAGAAGCCCCTGACACCACGCGCGAATCCGCCATTCCCGAGGCTAACACCAACCTGGAGTCCACGACGAGCGAAGCCGCCGTGGAAACACCTGCAAGCACCACGTCGGATCCCGCTGCCAGCACAGAGTCCGTACCGAACGTAGCGCAGGAACCAGCCGAAGCTGAAATCAGTTTTAAGACCGACAAGCCCGCGCCCACCGAGAGCGGGCCGAAACCCGAGTATCCAGAAGACGTAGTTGCCAGCGAGGCAGCGACTGGCCCAGAAATCGATGTCGAAAAGTTAGCTAGAGGCTGGCAAGTCGGACGAGAAAAACTACGCTGGATTGCTCGCTGTCTAACAGCGCCATTCGAAGACTCGCGGTTGCGCGGCATCCCCATTCCACTCAGCAGCGAGATGCCTACGCTCGACTCACTGACGCCTGGACAATGCGTGTGGGCAATTGTCGTTGGAGTCGCGGATTTCGGAGCCTTTGTTGAGTTATCGCCGGACTGCAGTGGCTTGGTTCATATTAGCCGCTTGTCTGCAAATTACATCGAAGATCCCCATCAGTGTGTTCAAGTCGGTGACTTGTTGATGACATGGGTTGTATCGACCGATGAAAAGAAAAATCGCGTAGCCCTCACGGCTCTCACACCCGACGAGCGCGCTGCCGCAGAAGCCGCAGCTCAACAGCGCAAAGAGGAACGGCAAGCCGGGCAACGAGGTCGACGTGGCGACGCACGGGGTTCCAACCGGGCCGAATCTGGTACCCAAGGCAATACGCGGGGAAGCGGTACCCGCCAAGCAGGTGTCCGCCAGGGAAGTCATGGACAGGCGGAGCGAAGTGGACGCGGTGATCGTGCCCCAGGCGGTCGACCTCAAGGCGGACGTTCCCAGGGCCCTCGCCAGTCGGGTGGACGTGGACGTGGCAATGCAGGTCCACGTCCTGCTAAGACCGTTGTCGTCACCAGCAAGAAGCCCAAGGCGGTAATCTCGGAGGCTATGAAAGAAGGCGAAGAACCGTTGCGATCCTTCTCCGATCTGCTGCAGTTCTACGAAGCCAAACGCACCGACGAAGCCACACCACCGACGACTGCGCCTGCTGCGGCAACACCGCCAACACCAACCCCACCGCCGCCTGCCGAAACCGCTGGTGAAAACCCCGTGGAAGATAGCCCCGTGGAAGATAGCCCTGGCAAGTCCGAATAAAGCCCAGTCAACCGGCTTCTCGCACCACAACGGGTTACTGGGCTCAGCCAAGAGGCCACTTGCGCGTAGGTATGTCTCGCTGAGACGCGCAAATCTCCGAGTATCTGCTTTTGTCTCCGTCTCCGAGAGACGGAGCTACGGTATCTGCTTTTGTTTCCGCCTCGGAGAGACGGAGCTACGTGCCCAACCCCAGTCCTCAGTGGCTCTCTTTGGCTGCAAACTTATCGCTATGATCGGTAGTTCGCAACCTCTGCCCGCGTAGTTTGGACACTAGGCTGCGCCACATGTCGTACACGAAAAAAGTGCCGCTGTGGCTGCTTAGCAATACATCGAACTGCGACGAATCCCTGGCGACCGAAGCGACCGCTAGCTCGGCTTGTGCCCTGCGCAGGCGATCTTCTAATAGCGTTTGCCATTCGGCTTTGCTGCGCGCGACCTGTAAGGTGCAGCATTCCGGTGCGCCAAACCAACACAACGCTTCGGGCTTGCGTTCCTCCCAATAGGTGTATTCGGCCGCCAGCGGAATGAACCAAGTTCGATGAGAATGGCTTGCTGGCGACGATTCAGCTGCGACAGAAATCTTGTGCGCCAAGTGAGCTAGGCCTGGAGCGATGCGCACGTTTTCATCGCGTGGATCGACAAAGCGACCTTCTGGCGTGAGCCAAATGGAGCTGGCAGGTCTGTGCAAAATCTTCAAACTTGTGTCTAGAAAGTCTGCCGCGCCACGCCGCGTTGAGGGCTCGATTCCGTAGAATCCCAACTTGGAAAACATGCGGTACTTGCGCAGGGCCACCGCATCGATTGGCGCATACATCGCATGCTGGGGGAATATAGTTTGTCCCAGCAAAAGAGCTGAGATGGGATCCCACCAGGAGGCGTGGTTGGCATAGACGACCAGTGCATCGGCGTCGCTAATGGCAACCTGGTCCAGCAACTGGCGATTGACCGCCAAGACATGAAAGTGCTTACGAAAATACCGCCGTGAGAACCACAAGAAACCGCCTTTTAATGGTGCGCTAATGCGCGGCAGATTAGACATGGACAAAGCTGCTTGAACGATTCGTAGCGTCGCGGTCGAGTGCATCGGCGGCAATCCAACCACTCATGAGGACCATCGGCATACCGGGCCCTGGATGCGCAGCCCCGCCGGCTAAGTACAAGCCTTGCAAAGATTTGCTGCGGTTAGCCGGCTTGAAAGCCCCCAGAAATTTTCCGTGACTAGCCAAACCATAAATGGCCCCATTGAGGACGCGATAGCGATGGTGAATCCCCTCGGGTGTCAAAGTTTCTTCCGTTACGATTCGCTCGCGCAGTCCATCAAGTCCCGCAGTACGCTCGAGTTTATCCAGAATTACATCGCGATACTCGGGCAGCATCCGTGACCAATCGTGATTAGGTCGCAGAAAGGGCGTGTGTACCAAGACATACAGAGCCTCCCCACCCGGCGGCGCTACGGCAGGCTCGCTGATAGCCGGCGCGCAGACATAACACGTCGGATCTGGGGCTGGCATGCCGCGCCGGTAGATCCACTCAAACTCTTCGTGAGGGTCGCTTGAAAACACAAAATTATGATGCAGCAGTTGTTCGTAGCGTTCCTTGAGTCCTAGATAGAGAACTACTCCTGAACAGGCCGGCTCAATATCTTGCTTGCGACCAAGCGGCAGCGGCTCAGGATGCTCGCGCAATAGCTCACGATGCGTTCGCACCGAATCGCAGTTCGATACGATCGCGTCAAACAACAGCGACTGGCCATCCATCAGTCGCACGCCGGTCACCGCCGAGCCGGACGTAGTAATCGCCGCCACATCGCAGTTCGTGCGAACTTCGACACCAAGTTCTTCCGCCAATTTCGCCAGCGCAAGTGGAATAGCGCGCGTTCCTCCCATGGGATACCAGACGCCTTCTTTCGTCTGCATGTGCGCGATGCCACATAACACCGCTGGCGATGCCTCGGGTGAGGAACCGACATATTGCGTAAAGTGATCGATCATCTGCGCGACCCGCGCATCGGGCACATGCTGGCGTACGACCGTCGCCACCGACTTGCCCATTCGCAAAGACAGCACATCCTTGAGCACCGCTAGACTAAACACGCCAGTGGACTCAAACGTGTCTGCAAGTCCGCCGACGCTCTTCCAAAAAAAGAACCGTTCTGAGACATCGTGCATTTGCTTTGACATCTCGATGAATTTGCCGTAGCCATCGACCGATGCGCGATCATAAGACTGGGCTTGTAGATTCTGTTGCATCTGAACCGTATCGGCGACCAAGTCCAGCACCGTCCGGTCAGCGAAGAAGCAACGCCACTGTGGATCAAGGGCAATCAGCTCCAGGTAGTCGTCGAGCTGCTGGCCGGCCTCTTCGAAGACTCGTTTGAGAACGCCAGGCAAAGTCAAAATGGTAGGCCCCATGTCAAAGCGAAAACCATCCTGCTCCAACACGGCCGCTTTGCCACCCAACCAGTCGTTTTTCTCCAGCAGCGTTACCGAGTGCCCTCGAGCTGCCAAAACGCATGCCGCGCTCAGCCCAGCCAAACCGCTGCCGATCACGCCTACGCTGAGCCTATTTTTAACTCGCTCAATCATTCAAATCCATTGCGCAAAGTTGAATAAGGGTTGGGAGTCTTTTCAGCCCAAAATTGCTCACCCCACTAGCAACCCATGTTCCGACCAGCGGTATCGCATGGGAGCTGGGGCTGCTGAAAAGACTCCCGACCCTTTCCTGCCGCTATATCCCAATTCGGTAACTTCCGGCTTCTCTTACTATAGCGGTGGGGCCAGAAGAAGCGGTGCGGCTAGAAGATACCGAGTTGGTCGCGGGCGTCCTCGGTCATCATGTCTTGCGTCCAAGGCGGGTCCATCACGACTTTGATTTCCACTTTACCAACACCTTCCATAGCCTCGACAACGCCCCGACTGTTGGCAACCAGTTGCGGACCGGCAGGACACATGGGACTCGTCATCGTCATTTCCACAGTGATATCCGACTTACCAGCCTCTTCACTGGGCTGCAAGTCAACCGTGTAAATCAATCCCAGGTCGACGATGTTGACGAACAACTCAGGGTCAATGACTTGTTTCAGTTGTTCGCGCACGCTGTCTTCACAGAGCTTTGCACCGGGTACTTCTGCTTCGGGCTGGGACTCGTTGGGTTGTATTTCTTCGGACACGGATACGACCTTTGACATTGCGAGGGATCAAGACAGTTGGAATATTGTGGCAGCAGTGATGCTATGACTCTGACGACTATGATTACGCGAACTGCCGTTGAAATTCGGCGCGGTATTCGAGCTCGTTCGAAGGGAATAATTCATTAAATCGATCGGGACTGGTAGCGCCGCGTTGGAATCGCTGCTTGGGAAATACGGGCATATCAATACCCGTAATGGATTTGACTCCCGCCGCCACGATCTGACCCTTGAGATCATAAAGTCGCTGGTGGTCCCATGCGGTCATCTCTATGAATGGAATACACTCGGCGACTTCGATCACACGCGGTAGGGCATATGGACTGAAGCCTTTGAATCCACATACATTGGCGGGCGCGAATGTTCTCACATGGCCACGACTCTGCCCACCACTATAGGTCAACGAGTGTTTGATCGCTGAGACGCCCCAGCCCTCTTGGTAGAGCATTTGATTGTTGAGCACACTGCGGATCGTCAGCTCTGGATTGTCTTCGATAGGATAATCCTTCAAATTCTCATCGCCACCATCGCCGTCAATTAGCCAGGTCCATTGTGGATAACGACGACGAATCTCATGACAAAGTGCAAGTCCCATGGCGGCCGCTTGGATATCCAACGGTTTATAGTCTTCGACCACGCCGATCGCGCTTCGCCAATCGACGGCGGAGGTTGGAACCTCGATCGACTCCAGCAACATTTCCAGATGCAACGGTTGCAAGAATTGCCGAGCCTGAGCCGTGTCAGTGCTTTCGCTGCCGACCGACAGCGTAAAGGCCTTCAAACGCGCTGGATTCTCACCGCGTGTTAACAACAAATGATAAAGCACAAGCAACAGACTGCCGCTGTCGACTCCGCCAGAAAACAGGACGCCAATGGGCTCGCGTGCGTCGATCTGCTCAATCCAACGGCGACACTCATCTGCCAGCGTACCGATGTACTGTTTGCCGATCACATCGATATCGGCGGGATGTTGGTTTTGCCCTGGATCGAAAAAACGCGTCAGCCCCGGATTGGGGTCTGGGCAACCGACGAGCCGCAACTCCAACACATGGTGGGCAGGCACCATCCGCGTATAGGATGGGTGAAACTGATCCCCCAGTCCCTCCGCGTCGAGCGTTTGGCGGATTTGATCGATGCGTTCGGCGACGATCAAGCAGGGCCCAGCGGCTCGTTTCGCCAGAAAATAGCGAGTTGGACGGCCGATCGACCGCGCCATTCGGACCGTTTTCCCTTCGCGGGCCACAATTGAAAATTGACCGTCAATTTCGGCAACTTGTGTCGGATCGCCAGACAAAACTCGCCGATATGCTGCTTCGTAGGTCATATTCAGCAAAATATTGTTGGCGGGATCGATCAGGTCGACGACACGCTCGATCATGGCCGGATTATGGGTGGAAACACTCATGAGCAAGATGTCAGTTACTAAAGGCGGTTTTTAACGTGATTTCTTCGACACATCTCGCCAATCGGCAAGGCACGTAGTCGAGTCTCTCAGAGACTCGAAAAAACACTGCGTTGCTGACATCAGCCTCGGAGAAGTTGACCTACGTGGCGGCGATTGGGCGAGAAGTGTGTATTTTTAAGGTGAAATCGTGAAATATTGATACGGTCCGTCATTGTACCGCCTCACCAAGCCTGGCAACAGCGTTCCCCTCTCGTCGGGCTTGGCACAATTGAACCTCAAGGCGTGGAATTTGCCTGCGCATAACCGTGTGTAGCCCCCAAATTCTACTAGCGGGTGGTATCGAATTCTGAGTACACTGGGTGTTGACCAAACGCTTCGCTTTTGTTGGAAAACTATTGACCAACGCCAGCGGAGACAGCTGATTCCATCGAATTTGTGAACGCGAGCGTGGGCGTAAGGCACCGGGCAGTGCACTAGAGCCCGGCCGCTTACGCGTCACGGCTCACTAGATCAGCAGTCTCCTGCGGCTTGCCGTTAAACACATTGCCCTGTAAGACACGTCTCGCCAATCGACTGAAGGAGAAATCAGTGGCTTTTTCCGCCCGACGACTGACTGATCACCGGATTCCGGTCGCGGTTTTTGCTGTGGTGGCGATTCTGGCTGGGAATCTGGCATCCGCTCAAGCGTTGCCCGAACCTGAGATTCCGCAAGTACGGTTAATCAATGCCGCATTTGAGCAGCAGTGGAAAGACTATGCTTTAACGCCAGCTCCGATTGAGGACGACGCCAAATGGTGCCGGCGCGTCTACTTAGACCTAATTGGCCGAATTCCAACCTATGAAGAGCTGGCAGAGTTCGTGCGTGAGCGGGATCGCCGCAAGCGCGAGGCGCTGGTCGAACGGCTATTGAACGACGGGCGGTATACCGAGGAATTTGCCAATCATTGGGCCACGATCTGGAGCAACATCCTGATTGGGCGTAGCGGCGGCAATGACCGCAATTCCTTTATCAGTCGCGAAGGGATGGGCAAGTATTTGCGCGACTGCTTTGCACGGAACAAACCCTACAATCAGATGGTCTACGAGTTGGTCACGGCGACTGGCACGACCAAGCCCGGCACTACCGGGTTCAATGGCGCCACCAACTTCTTGATCGACAAAGTGAACGAGGAGAATGGCACGCTGGCGACCTCGTCGACCTCGCGAATTTTCTTGGGCTTACAGGTTCAATGCACACAGTGCCACAACCATCCGTTCAATCAATGGAAACAGCAGAAGTTCTGGGAGTTTAACGCTTTCTTTCGCCAGTCGCGCGCGCTACGTCGCTTTGTGTCAGGCACGCGAGACGTGGATTACGCCGAATTGGTCGATCAGGATTTTGCTGGCGAAGGCGGACGACCATCCGAAGCGGAGATCTACTACGAAGAACGCAACGGTCTGTCCAAGGTAGCCTACCCAGTCTTCATCGACGGGACCGAAATTGAGCGGAGTGGTTATGTCTCGCAAGTCAATCGACGGCTTGAGTTAGGCAAGATGCTCGTGCAGAGTGAGTTTCTCGACAAAATGATGGTCAATCGCATGTGGGCTCACTTCATGGGTTACGCCTTCACTAAACCCATGGATGATCTAGGACCACACACCACTGTCTCGCACCCAGCTCTGCTGGATGCCTTGGGCAAAGAGTTTCGTCAGTCGAGCTATGATGTGCGCGAATTGCTACGTTGGATTGCGCTGTCGAAGCCATATCAACTATCGAGTCAGATCACCTCTGGCAACGAATCGGATGATCCAACAATTGGCGAAGTCCCACAATTTAGCCATTTTTATTTGAGACAGATGAGTGCAGAACAGCTCTACCAATCGCTTGTCAATGTCGGAGGGCAAGCCAAGGGCTCGCTGGAACAACAGCAAGCCGAGCGCGACCGTTGGTTAGGGCAATTTGTGGTCGCTTTCGGTACCGATGAAGGCGACGAAGCGACGACTTTCAATGGCTCGATTCCACAGGCGCTGATGATGTTCAATGGCGACTTAGTCAAGCGAGCGACGGATATCAAGTCCGGTTCTTGGCTGGGCGGAATCGCCAATGCGAACACACGCTACGCCGACAAAGTCGACATGCTGTTCACCGCCGGCTTGGCTCGCAAAGCTAAGAAGGACGAACAGAAGCTCGCCACGCAATTGGTCCAGCTTCGCCGAGGCAACGCTGACGAAGCACTCCAAGACCTGTGGTGGGCAATATTGAACACCAACGAATTCATCTTAGTTCAGTAGTCGGCCTTGACCGGTACCACAACCATCCAAGACAACACTAAATTTTTCAACGCGAAGCTTAACGGGAGTTCCCCTATGTTTTGGTCCAGCAGCTCGACGCCACGCGGCATGTCACGCCGCCACTTTATGAAACATGCGGCTGGCGCTTCCGCTCTGGCCGGCTCCTCGTTGGCAATGGGAAATTCATTCCAGTTGTACGCAGATGAACTCAAACGCAATCACAAATCGGCCATTCTACTGTGGATGGGTGGTGGACCTGCCACCATTGATTTATGGGACCTCAAGCCAGGCGCGGCAACAGGCGGCCCCTTTAAGCCGATCAAGACGACTGGCAACATGCAAATCTGCGAGCACTTACCGCAAGTCGCCAAGCAGATGCACAATTTGTCAATCGTACGTTCGATGAGCACGCGTGAAGCGGATCACGATCGTGGTCGCTATTACATGCACACGGGCTTTGTGCCTAATCCCAACATCGAACACCCGAGCTATGGTTCGGTGATCTCCCATGAGATCATGTCCAGTCGTAGCGATTTGGAAATCCCGCCCTTTATCTCCGTGGGGGGCGCGAGCGAAGGTCCTGGTTTTCTAGGAATGGCCTGGGCACCGTTTTCCGTAAACAGCGATGGGCGGATTCGCAACTTGGAAATGAATCTCGACGACGCACGATTGGCCCAGCGCATGAAAACGCTGAGTCTGCTAGAGCAAGGATTCATCGGACAAAATCGCGGACATGCAGCCGAAGATCACGCCAAGATTCTGCAGAAGACATTCAATTTGATGACCAGTCAGCAAATGGAAGCCTTCAAAGTGCAAGCGGAGCCTGAGAAAGTGCGCGAGCGCTACGGCAACACTCCGTTTGGACGCGGGTGCTTGATGGCTCGACGCCTGGTTGAGGTTGGGGTTCCGTTCATCGAAGTCGATTTGGGCGGCTGGGATAACCACGCTGGTATTCACGACATTTTGCAGAATCAGCGTTTGCCGGTGCTCGATCAAGCCATGAGCGCTTTGGTCGAAGATCTGGAGCAGCGTGAATTACTGAAGGATACTGCAGTAATTTGGATGGGCGAATTCGGCCGCACGCCAACCATCAATGCGGGTGCAGGTCGAGACCACTGGGCTCGGTCTTGGAGTGTGGTCGTCGGTGGCGGCGGGATGAAAGGTGGCCTGGCCATCGGTGAAACGGACGAAGAAGGTCGTTCGGTCACCTCCGAACCCTACTCTGCCGAAGACGTAATGGCATCCGTTTGCAAAGGTTTAGGGATTTCCCTAGAGACAACTTACCAAAGCAAGAGTGGCCGACCGATGAAGATTGCTAACGGCGGCAAGGTGATTCGCGAGCTCTTTGCCTGAACAGCCCGCTGGTGGGAACATGTGGTTAAGCGATTTAGGCTGAAAAGACTCCCGACCCTGACTGCAAGTTCATGAACGGCTACAGAAAAACTGCTACATTTTCGCTATGATAGAGGTAGGCAACACTTGAGTGGCAACTGACAGCAAAGAGGCTCGTAAAGTTACCGGTGAAGACTCGGAACTTGAATTGACCGAATTGATCGCGCGTCATCAAGCGACGGTCTGGAGGTATCTCCGCGCCTTAGGAGCTGATGTCGCGCTGGCAGACGACCTAACTCAAGATACTTTCCTGGAAGTCATCCGCAAACCATTTGAGCAGTACTCCGATGCGGCGTCGGCCAGCTACCTTCGCCGCGTGGCACATAACTTGTTCATCTCGCGCCGTCGTCGAGAGGGGCGGATGTTGGTTACAGAACATGCCGAGCAATTCGAATCCACTTGGATGCGTTGGGCTGGCTTTGACGCGGGTAACGCAGCGCTCGATGCGCTGGTCGAGTGCTTTTCGCGTCTGACGGATCGCGCACAATTTGCCCTACGACTTCGATTTGCCGAAGAGTCGAGCCGACAGGGGATCGCCGAAGCACTTGGAATCAGTGAACACGGCGCAAAAAATTTGATGCAACGCGCTAAAATGCAACTGCGTGATTGCGTAGAACAGAGATTGCAATGAATCCACCCACACAACCACCAACCGATGAGCCACCGCGCGATGATCGCGTGTTTGATTCATTGCTTGAAGAATTCCTCACTCAACAACATCCACCGGATCTGACCGCGCGCATCGTTACCGCGTGGAGACGCCAATCACACCGCGCTTCAAACGCAGGTTCGTCTACGGAACTCATCGTTGCAGCCAAGCCCATCCAGGCTGGAAAAAAGAGCTTGGAAATCCCCGACAACCGCGCCCAGTTGCCGCGCAACCCGGTTCTGCCCCACCGCATCGCGTGGATGCTGGCTGTCTGTGCCGCGCTTATCTTAGTGTTCGTTGGTATAAAAGCCGTAACGTTCTTGGATCATGATCCCGCGCTAGCCAATCAAGACGAGGCTAACAGTGCAACTAATCCGTCGCCGTCACAACTGGCGAACAACGGCGTTCAACCCACGCCCAATTCCGTCACACCAGAAACGATCGAACTTGACGATCTGCCCTTTAATTCACCAGAATCCAGCTTAGCGGACACAGACTCTCCGAGCCCAAGTATTCGCACCGTCGAAAGACTTCCCAATACTCAAGTAGTAGCTGAGATTGACCAAAGCTTGGCAAATTTGTGGCACAGCTTGCAACTCGAGCCAAATCCAGTTGAATCGGCAGACGAGCGAGCGCGACGAGTGATTGCGACTTTGACTGGTCTAGAATTGCCCGCGCCAGCAGCCGCCACGAACAATATTCAAGACGAAATAGCTCAAGCAACTCACTCGATGGCCTTTGCACGCCGCTGGGCCGCCAACTTTACGCAGCAGTGGTTTGATCATAGCAATGCCGATGCAGCCGCCGTCGAGCGGCTCACACAAGAAATCGCGGTCGCCATTGAGCAAGATCAACCGTGGAACTCGGTGATGATCCAACTGCTGGGCGGTGATCTCACCAATCAAGAATCAACCAGCAGCGTCTTCGTGAGTGCCTTGGCCGGTGGCGAAAACCATCGCTTGATCGACCGCCTGGGCGCTCAATTCCTCGACGCCAATCTGACGTGCGTGCGTTGCCACGATGCAAATGGTCGGCCCGAACGCGCGACTGACCAGCAAGCCACCTACTGGTCCCTGGTAGCGCTGCTCAAAGGCATTGATTCGCGACAAGATGCCGACCAAGGCAAACGCGTTGTACAAGATCTTCAGGCCGAGCTTTTTTCCGTGGATTCCAATAAAAGCCCCAAGCCCGAACCGAGCGCTTTTTATGATTTACCCAGCGGAGTACTGAAGTCGGCGGCGGCTCAATTGCCCGATGGCTCACCCTGGCAAACCGCCGGTGGCTCACCGCGAGTAGCGCTTGCGAACTGGGTTAGCCAGTCACCCGAGATGGATCGGGCGACAGTCAATCATGTTTGGAAGTTGGCTTTCGGCCGCTTTCTGGTGCCCCAAGTCGTTGCAGTCGAAAGTGCTGGCATGCAACATCGCACCGAGTTGTTGGGTTTCCTGGCCACTCAGTTTCGCGCCCACAACCACAACTTGAAGGACTTGGTTGGCTGGGTCGTTAGCTCCGAAGCCTTTGCACGGGAACCGCTGACACTGACTCAAGACGAATGGCTGAACTTCAGTGACCAAGAACTGGAGTTACTACAGTTACGAGAGTTAGTTTTTGCTGCTGGTCCATCGTTGCAACCGCAGTCGCAGTCGCTCGAAGCCTCATTGGCGACGGTGATCAAATGGAATACTCCCACCGATATCGATCGCACGGCCACGTTGGCTCAACCCTCCACCGACAACCAGCCTTCCAAGCCGCGCGTTCCCAATTCGGTAGCGATGCCCTCGCTCAGCTATATTTTGCATGGCCAACAGCCAACCATTTCGCAAGAGAGTTTTGTCAACCGCTTATTGCGCGCCAAGCGGCTTAGTTGGGAGCAACGAGTCGACCACGTCGTGGGCCTTTCCAACCGGACTACGGCTGGAAGCCGAGTACAGCAATTGGCTAAAGAGCTGCTAGAACAAAACAACGGCGACGCCCGCGCCGCGCTGCTACATCTGTTGTGGGCAGTGCAGAACGGCAGTTAGTAAGTTTCACAGGCAAACGCGTCGCCGGGCTCCGTGACTGCGAACGACCCGGTGGCTGCTTTGCGGACCGCCTACCGCACATCTGTCAGTGATCTAGGGTAGAATCAAGCAGTTGACCCTCTCTTGGCCTGATCACAACGTTTGAGCGATCGATGAAATCTCTGACTATTTGCAACCTGTGCGTGCTGGCATGCTTGTGGCTAACTTGTTCCACTTCAAACGCCCAGAATGATCCGGCGGGCAAGCCGACTGACCGCGTTAACATCATTCTGTTTGTGACCGACGACCAAAGTCCCGATTTTGGCGCTTACGGCAACGCCACCATTAGGACGCCGCACATGGACGCCTTGGCCAAAGAAGGCGTGCTGTTTCGCAATGCCTTTTGCACAACGGCTAGCTGCAGCGCTTCAAGATCTGTTATCTTGTCCGGCTTGCACAACCACTTCAATGGCCATTACGGCCACGAACATGCCTACCATCATTTCAGCTCGTTTGATCGTGTGGTGAGTCTACCTGTTCGATTGACAGCGGCTGGCTACGAAACGATCCGAATCGGCAAGTATCACGTCGCTCCCGAGCCTGTCTATCATTTCGACCTCGAATTAAAAGGCAACGCACGTAATCCAGTGCAGATGGCTGACAACGTCAAAGAGTACCTAGCAAGTCGAGACAAGGCTCAGCCTTTTTTCCTCTACTTTTGCACGGCGGATCCCCATCGCGGCGGCGGCCAGCGCAGCGACTTAGCCAACTCCCCCAATGCCTTTGGCAACATCCCCGAAGGGTACGAAGGCGTGGAAAGCACTTATTACAATCCAGACGATGTGCAGGTGCCGAACTTTTTACCCGATACACCAACAGCGCGATCTGAACTGGCTATGTACAGTGAGAGCGTTTCGCGAATCGATCAGGGCCTGGGGCGATTGGTCCAGCACCTTCGTGATGCTGATCTATACGAAAGCACTGTATTGATCTTTACCAGCGACCATGGCATGGCCTTTCCAGGTGCCAAGACAACACTCTATGAACCCGGAATGCGGGTGCCAATGATTGTTCGTGATCCGCGAATCGCTAAAGAACACCCCGAAGCGGTCGGCAGCGTGAATCCCGCCATGCTCAGTCACGTCGACCTGACACCTACAATTCTTGACATGGCTGGCGTGTTGGGCACAACCGACAACGCCGCGCAGGATTTTCATGGGCGCAGTTGGGCGCGCATTATTGGTGCCGCCAACCCGTCAGGCTGGGACGAAGTATTTGCCTCACACACGTTCCACGAAATTCAAATGTATTATCCGATGAAAGTGATCCGTGGCCGCCGCTACAAATTGATTTGGAACGTGGCTTACCAGTTGCCATACCCGTTTGCTTCTGACTTGTGGGCAGCTCCCACCTGGAAGGAACGTTATGCCCTGGGGCCTGAAACGATGTATGGCAAACGTACCGTGGGTCAGTATATTCAACGGGCGAAATTTGAACTATTCGACTTGCAGGAAGACCCTGACGAGACTAAGAATTTGGCAGAATTGCCTGAACATGCGGAGCTACTTGAGAACTTGAAAGCCAAATTGAAGACCTATCAAAGCAAGACCAAGGATCCGTGGATCATGAAGTGGGACTACGAGTAGTATGGGCATCTACGATCGCGACTACTACCAAGACGACGAAATGCGTCCGCTGCGGCCATGGGATGGCAAGTCGATGGTCACGCTCTTAATCATCGCGTGCGCCATCGCCTGGCTTGCCAACTTCATTTTCACCAGTCGCACGAGCGCACTTACCATCTTGCTCGCGCTCCGCCCCGGTGATCTGGCCAGTCCACTCAATTGGTACCGCTTTATCTCGTATGGCTTTGCTCACGATGCGAGCCCTTGGCATCTGATCTTCAACATGTTCACGTTGTATTTCCTGGGACGCAACGTCGAAGACAAATATGGAAAGTGGGAGTTTTTTCGGATCTACTTGGTCTCGATCTTGCTCTGCGGACTTGGCTGGAGCTTACTGCACTACGCAAGTGAAGGGAGATACACGCTGGTTGGTGCCTCCGGTGCAGTAACGACAATTGCGATGCTCTTTGTGTTCTCATTCCCGCAAGCGACTCTTATGCTGTATGGCGTAATACCCATCAAAGCTTGGGTCATGGGGATCGCCATCGTGGCGATGAATGTCTTGGGTTCCCGATCCGTGAACATGCCTGGTAGTAATGAGCCCATGGTTGCCTACGACGTACACTTGATCGGAGCTGGGTTGGCTGCCATCTATTTCTTTGCGAATTTGAATCTAAGTTTTCTTAGCGGTTGGCTTGATCGAGGCCGCGAAGGGATCAGCCGCGGTCGCACCGTGATACGCCAGAAGCAACGCGGACTGAAAGTACACAAGCCTGACCCCTGGAGCGCCGATCCCCCGCAGGAAACCGCGCCCAGTCGCGATGAGATCGAGGCGGATCGGCTGCTCGACAAAATCCATCGTGAAGGCAAAGACAGCCTGACCACGCGTGAACAAGCATTCTTGGAAGAATACAGTCGCAAAGTCCGCCAACAACGCCGCTAACTCGCTCTTCGTTTAACCGCAATACCGTTCATCGAAGAAAGATAATGTAGTGGATCTCGCCAGAGATCCCGTCTTATGGGAAGTCCTATGTAATGGGAAGTCCTGTTTTGGGAAGTCTGGCGACTTCCACTACATTCATTGAACGGCATTGCGTTTAACGGCAAGCCGTAGGCAACGTCATTGCAACATCGATCTAGAAGATATCGGGTTCTGCCCCTGGAGTATTGCCCGCTAGGAAATCAAAGTCACACCCTAAGTGCGCTTGGGTTACATGTTTTGCAAACAAGTGTTGATAGCCGCGTTGCCAGCGTTCGGCAGGCGGCTGCCAAGCTTCCCGGCGCTTGGCAAGTTCCTCAGCGGCAACATGCAAATGAATGGAGCGGCCAGCCACATCAATCTCAATCTCATCGCCTGTTTGCACCAACGCTAGTGGCCCCCCCAAATGCGATTCAGGCGAAACGTGTAGAACACAGGTACCATAGCTGGTTCCGCTCATACGTGCATCTGAGATGCGTACCAAGTCGCGCACGCCTTGCTGCAAGAGCTTCTTGGGAATGGGCAACATCCCCCACTCAGGAAAGCCTGGAGCGCCTAGCGGACCAGCGCTTTTCAAGACGATGACCGAATCCGCCGTGACAGGTAGATCCGGTGCATCAATTCCATCTTTCAACGCCTGATAGCTTTCAAACACGATGGCTGGGCCGCGATGTTGCAACAGGCGCGGGTCCGCCGCAACCGTCTTGATTACGCACCCATCAGGTGCAAGATTCCCTCGCAAAACGCAAGTGCCGCCCGTGGGGCTAACCGGCTTTGCACGCGTGCGAATGACTTCATCATCGATGGACTCCTGTCCAGCAATTTGTTCACCAAGCGTACAACCGGAGACGGTGCGGCACTGCAAATTCAACACGTCACTCAGACGTTGTAACAAGGCTCCCAATCCGCCAGCATTATAAAAATCTTCCATCAAGAAGCGTCCACTGGGACGGATGTCGCCCAGCATGGGAGTGCACTTGGCAATTTCGTCAAAACGATCCAGAGTTAGTGGAATACCCATACGGCCAGCCATGGCAATGATGTGGACAATAGCGTTGGTCGAACCGCCAATCGCTTGCTGCGCAACGATTCCATTGTCAATCGACCCCGCCGTAATAATCTGTTGAGGTGTCAAGTTCTCCCATGCCATTTCCACGGCCCGCCGTCCGGTAGCGGCCCCCAAACGACGATGTTCCGCGTACACAGCCGGAACACATGCCGCCCCAGGCAACGTTAGCCCCATGGCTTCGACAATACAGGCCATCGTGGAGGCAGTACCCATGGTCATGCACGTTCCTGCAGAACGTCCAAAACAGTCTTCGATTTTGGCCCAATCGCTATCGCATACATTGCCCGCGCAGCGTTCTGCCCAATACTTCCAGACATCCGAGCCGCTACCAATCGTTTCATTCTTCCAGCGAGCTTTGAGCATCGGCCCGGCAGGCATGAAGATGGATGGAATATTGGCTGACATGGCTCCCATGACGAGTCCCGGCACGGTTTTATCGCAGCCACCCATCAGTACGGCGGCGTCGATCGGGTGACAGCGCAACACCTCTTCTACTTCCATCGCCAACATATTGCGATACAACATCGTCGTGGGCTTCATCAACATTTCGCCCAAGCTCATCACTGGCACTTCGACGGCGCACCCACCCGCTTGCAAGATGCCACGCCGCACATCATCGGCCCGTTCGCGAAAATGGGAGTGACAAGTATTAAGATCACTCCACGTGTTAAGGATGGCCACGATTGGCTTATCCCGAAAGTCCGCGTCGCCCCAGCCCATACCTTTGACTCTCGCACGATGCCCAAACGATCGCAAATCATCGGGGCTGAACCAGCGCGCGCTGCGCAAGAGGCTGGGATCTCGCTGAACGTTATTTTGAGTCATGGTTGTGAGGCTTCTCTCTTGTACGAATTGTCTTGCGAATATGCGCAGCCGTGTGAACCTCAGGCGTAGCCGTGGCTCTTCATGGCGAAGTTGGCCTTGGTGGCGAAGTGGGCCATGAAGAGCCCACGGCTAGCTGCTCGAGGTTCACTAAATCAAACCCGCTTGAGCGAGGTTCGACGAATGTGAATCGTGCTGTACAATCGCACGTGATTGTAGACGCGCGCCCATCCCACACAATTCAACTCGAAGATACCCCATATGCAAAAACTGAATTCAAAGCGCGCGATTGGCTGGTCATGCGATTGATGGCCGTGCCTCGCGAAAGTTGTGAAGAGTCACTAATTGCAGCAACCGTCGTCGACACCTGCGGGGCTGTGGCGTGCCCGATTCGGCGATCAGCTTCGATACGAGCGCACCGCCGTACGCCTCAGGCTGGGGAAGTCGGCAACTTAATTGTCAAAATCCCGGGTAGCGCGAAACGCCCCCGAATCATGCTCTCTGCACACATGGATACCGTTCCCATCTGCGTCGGTTGCGTGCCTAAGAAGTCCGGGCAAACAATTCGCTCGGCCAACCCCAAAACGGGCTTAGGGGCCGACGATCGCGCTGGCGTAGCGGCGGTACTGATCGCCGCGATGGAAACGCTCGAGCAGCAACCGGATCCTGAGGCCCGCCCACCGCTTACCCTGTGCTTCTTTGTGCAAGAAGAAATTGGATTGCAAGGCAGTCGTCATCTGACGGTAAGCAAGCTTGGCAAGCCGCAACTCGCCTTTAATTTTGATGGTGGTGATCCCGCAAAGATGACGATTGGCGCCACGGGCGGTGAACGCATGGCCATTCGCCTGACAGGACTGCCAGCCCATGCGGGACTAGCGCACAAGCAGGAGCGAGCGCCATCACAGCCGCTGCCGGCTGGCAATCGCGAGCCTACACAAGGACCGTTGGCTAGGCGTAAAGAAGGGCGGTCAGCAGGGGACAAGCAATATTGGTGTCATTCACGGTGGTTCGGCGACCAACGTTGTCGCCGACCACACCGAAGTCACCGCTGAAGCGCAGCCATAACAGCGAGTTTCTGGAGCGAAATCGCTTCGGCCATCGAGCAGGCCTTTATCCAGGCGTAGCCAGGTCAGCCATGCTGGCGTCGCCGTTCGCGGCTGTCGTTCAGCGACGCGTCGACTACGATTCGTTCCGCTTGGAAGCCGACAGCCTGCCCGTCCGCTTGGCTCGTCAAGCCATTGAGCGCAACGGCGCGACCCCCCAGTCAGCTATTTCGAATGGAGGCGTCGATGCCAATTGGCTCGTCAAACATGGAATCCCCACAGTGACACTTGGCTGTGGACAACGCGACGTACACACAAGTCAGGAATCCCTTGATATCCCGGACTTCCTTGCCGCCTGTGATATTGCCCGGAGCGTCATCGAACATGCAAGCTGACGATGAGCTCTGCCTTTGCTTTCATGTGAGTTGGCGCAAGGTAATCAACTACATACGCATTCATCATGTTCGCGTGCCTAGTCAACTTGCTGAGTGCCAAAGTGCGGGCACCGGCTGCGGTTGGTGTCGCGGCGCGATGCGTCGTCTGGTGGAACGCATGGGCGATACGCCACCCGACGCCGAGGATCTAGAAAACTGGCTCCGCGAAGAGTATCCGGCCAAAGCGACTTACGCAGCTGCCCGCCAACAGTATATTGCCGACGGAAGAGGTACTCCACCGACCGCCTAGCAATTCTGCGTGTGAACAGATGGTGTTAGGGCTTGGCTGCCAACTGAAGATCTTGCAACTGACCGCAGGCAGTTAACAGCACAAGATGGTTGCCGCTGAATTGCATAGATTGAATCTTGCGGTCATCACAAGAACATTGGAGATTGCCGATGATCTGTTTCGTATCGCAATCCCACAAACTCAAGCGGCCATTTTCAGAGCCCACCAACAATACGCCCCCGCACGGCGATTGTAGCAAACATGTAATTGAGTCTACCGAGTCACCCAGCGTGTGCTCTAATTGCCAATTCGCCGTACTATGTACGCGGAGCTGCCCGTCCTGGTGCCCACTAAATAATAGACCACGATCCTCATCGAACCATAATGCAGTTGCACGGCTCGTAGCACCTAACATGGCCGTGCGCTTGCCGGTCTGACAGTCATAAATGGCAATTTCCTCGAACATGCCACCGCAAGCGACCTGTGAACTGCCTATGAAGCAAACACTGTAGGCGAGTGACAGCTGCGTTCGTTCCCAAATGGGGTGTGACCCATCGGCAACTCGCCACAATCGAATTCTCGCGTCGTCACCTGCCGCAGCTAGCATCTTCGAGTCGGGCGAGAATTGAATGGAATTGATGCGACGTTCGTCAAGCGAATCGCTTGGCTCGGGATACAGGCACTCCACCAGGGTAGTCCGTCCGTCCGGTCGAGTGTGCAGCATTGCCAGGCGTCCATCCGCCCAGCCGACGGCTACGTGGCGAGCATCAGGACTTGTCGCAATCGCACTGATTTGCGAGGGATAGCTCGGCAACACACTTTGCAGTAGTCGCCCGGCAGTATCCGATTCGTAAAGCGATCCGTCTGGCAGTCCCGCCAGCAACGTTTCAACGCTACTCGCCTCGCAGAATGACCGCCCAACCACATCAAATGTACGAGCGCTGCTCCGTTGCTGGAGCTCAGTTTGAAGGGGTGTACAGAAAACTTGTCCAGCTTCATCGGTAGAAACTACCTGCATCGAATCGCCACTGGCGTGCGGTGCCGCAATGACTTGTAACGCTGTAATACTCGCCGCATGTGGGGTTATCGATAGTTGCGGTTCAATCTCATCGATATCGATGGAAGTCGGCAGTGACCAAGCCACTATTCCGCCGGATTGGGTCCCCGCCACGAGTGCACTACTATCTGGAGCCCAACACAAGCTGGCGACAACACCACGCGTCTGGACCGCCACATGGTACTTTTCGTGGGCAGCCCACTCGTCGTTTGCAAAAATACGAACATGTGGACTGTTGTACTCGCCAACTGCAATCCACTTACCATCGGGAGATAGGCGAGCCACTTGGGGCCCGTAGCAAGTGATTTCGGAGACGGTGTTTCCGTCGACTGCATCGACAATCAAGACGTGATCCTGTTGGTCCGTAATCAGCAAATAATCTCCATCGACAGAAAATTCGACGGAGCGATTGCGACTGGTGGTCTTGACCGTCAAGCATTCCTCTCGCTCGAGATACCACACAGCAATCGGAGCGTAACGCGCACCAATTGCCAAACGCTTTCCGTCGGGAGAAAACGCCAACGACTGAACCGTTGCCGCAGCGGCGAATTCATGCTGCGGTTGAGGTAATTGCTTCGTCTTGCAAAGCTCATTGAAGTCATACACTCGCACATAGGAAATGTGCTGGTCAAATACAGCTTGAACCTTCCAACCTACAGCCAATTGCGTCCCATCTGCGGAAATGGCCAAAGCTTGTGGGTTGCAAGCACGCAACTCTGCCTCCACAAAACATACTTCCCCGGTGACGACATCATGGAACGCAATTCGTCCATCATTGCCACTTGTGGCGACCAACTTGGTATTTGGAATGACCAGAGCATCGTTTGCAGCTCGCAGGTGTGCAACCAGTTCGCGGGGCCCACTCTCCAATCTAGCTCGCAACAACTCGTAGTCGAATCCTGGTAGGCGGATTCCAGCCAGATTCGAAGTCACGCGGCCCAGCGTATCGTGGACCGCGCGCAATCGTCCGGCTCCATAGTCCGCATAGGCAAGTCGCATGTCGGCGCGATAGGAAGCATCAATCGTACGACGATTCAATTCCACCAACTCATCCCGTTGCTTCTGCAAGTTTTCCTTAGCCTGATTGTTTTTCTCGATCTCCCGCGATAGCGCTTGCTCATTCCTCGCCCCCTGAGACAACAACTTGCGTTGTTTGCTCACGACATGCGAGAGTGCGCCAGCGCTAACGAGGCATATCAAGACGACTGTACAAGTCAATGCACAGACGACTGGCGATTTGGAGACGTGCCAGTAAACGGCTTCGACCATCGATCGACGTCGGGCACTTACCGGCTCGCCGGACTTCCAGCTGTCAAGGTCTTCAATGAGCTCTTCACACGACTGATAACGCTGCTTGGCAGTCTTTGCTAAGCACTTTAGGCAGACCGCTGCCAAGTCTCGCGGTACTTCGCTATGAACATCTCGCGGATGCAGCGGCTCGACCGAGCAAATCTGCTGCAGAATTTCCAGTGTGTTTGAACCCTGCGAGGGGAGCACGCCCGTCAGCATGCGATACAACAAGACACCCAACGAATAGATATCCGACGTAGCGGACCGGGAAGATTTCTCGTCCTGGATCTGCTCAGGCGACATGTAATCAATTGTGCCGACCAAGCCGTCTTCGCGCGAGCGTTGGTCAAAAGACAGTAAATCATGAGCCAGTCCAAAATCGGTAATGCGTGGCTCAAAGGAAATCGGACAATCCGCGGGAAGCCTGGTAGCATCATCCGCCTCCTGCAACACGATGTTACTAGGCTTTACATCGCGATGAACTATTCCCCGCTTATGCGCATGTGACAGCCCTTTGGCAATCTGACGGACGATTTCCACAGCAATCGGAGCAGCCACGCGATCCGGACGTTCAGCGAGCCAGTTGTCCAAGGTTGGACCTACACACAGCTGATAGACAATATACAACAATCCCGCTTCTTCGCCGTATTCGTGTACCGTGACGACATTGGGGTGACCAAGACGCGCGGCCGCGTGCGCTTCGGCAAAAAACAACTTGCGAGCGCGCTCATCCAAATGCGTGCCGACATGTGCAATTTTGACAGCGACATTTCTGGACAGCTTTGGATCGTAAGCGACATATACCGTCCCGTAGCTGCCACGCCCCAGCTCGTCTTGAATCTCAAACCGACCAATACGCGGCGGTAAAAACCCGTCACCAACGTCCTGTAAACCATCTTCGAATACGTCTAGTTTCCCAAGTTGTTGCCGAAACGCTTGCAACTCTTCCATGGATGCACGTTCATCCTCAGATGCCCTTTTATTGGCGCGCACACAGTCACGTTTGGAGTCGTTCTGCTGGGAATCAATCGTTCGCGCAGGCTGCTGCTCTATCATCGCATGCTATCAAGGTGAGAGAATTCAACTCAAGCGTGGTAGGCCGCGGGGGCTGGGTTGGCTTCGTAACCATTATGCACGATTCAGGATTATCGAGCCATGTTATATTGCATGGAAAATCCCGTACTCACGAGCCATCTAGATATAACGCTGGCCAGCACCCACAAGTACTCTCAAATCGTTTCCTCAATTACGATAAAATCCAGTGGTGTATTCGACTCCGCCAAAATAGCGGCATTTAAGACCTTTCTCACTTCACGCCGGGAGTTCCCAAGACCAATACCCGCCGCATAAAAAAAGTAGTATAAGCGGGGGTGAGCATCTGTTAACTTAAGAGCTGGCAGACCGTTAGTCGCGACCTACCGTGCGATACACAAAATTCACTGTGCTACGCAATGGAGACAACCATGTTCCAGATCAGTCAACCCCACAACAAACATCGCCGCGAATTCCTGCAGATAGCAACTGCCGCTTCGCTAACTCCTTGGATGATCGGTTCGCGAGTCGCACAGGCTAATGCGGCGCTCGAGCGGGTGAGCGTCGGCGTGATTGGTACTGGCGGCCGGGGCTTCCAAGTCATGAACGAGTTTCTTCGCCACCCCTCTGCACAGATCGTGGCTGTCTGTGATGTGCATGAGTTGCACTATCGGGACAATCCCTGGGGAAAAGGCGCGCGGATGGGCGCTGTTCCGGCTCGCGAACTGGTGGACAACCATTATGCGTCCAAGACGAAGTCGGGCCAATACGCGGGATGCAATCAATATAAGGACTACCGCCGGGTGCTCGAACGTGAAGACATCGATGCTGTACTCGTCGCCACACCTGATCACTGGCACGCCAAGATTACCATCGACGCCTTACGCGCGGGCAAAGATGTCTACTGCGAAAAACCGGTTACACATTATTTTGCCGAAGGCCTAGCGCTAATGCGCGCGGTGGCTGAACGCCAAGCTGCTGGTAAGCCAGCGGTATTCCAAGTCGGTTCGCAACAACGCTCCGATAGCCTTTTCCGCCGCGCCGTCGAGATCGTCCGCAACGGCCACCTGGGCAAGCTTTCGCGAGTTGAGGTGGGACTACCGCCAGGATATGAAAATGCCCAGGCCTCCATAGAGCCAACGGAGGTACCGCGTGGCTTGGATTATGACATGTGGTGTGGGCCGGCTGAGCTGCTCGCCTACTTGCCAGCTCGACACCATCGCTGGTGGCGCACCACCCGCGCATTTGGCGGCGGCGTGCTCATGGATTGGATCGGACATCATAACGACATCGCGCACTGGGCGCTGGATCAAGATACCGGAGGTCCCACCCGCGTCGAAGCCGTCAACTGGACACCTTCGCGCTGTCCAATTTACGATACGCCACATCAATACGAAATCATTTGTAGTTACCCCGGCGGCGTGGAATCTAGAATTTCCACCAAGGTTAAACTGGGTACCAAGTGGATCGGCGAGGCCGGCTGGCTGTGGGTCAATCGCGGCAAGATCGAGGCTTCCAACCCACAGTGGCTAACGCCCGAATTTAACCCTGGAGACTGGCAAGCCTATCACAGCGATCAACATGTCGACAACTTCCTCCAGTGCATCGGCTCGCGCAAACCATGCATTGCACCGGCAGAGACCGGACATCGTAGCATCACGCCTGGGCACCTGGGTTACGTCTCTCACGCACTTAGCAAGCCATTAACTTGGGATGCCGTTAACCACGAAATCGTTGGCGATGATCAGGCAATGCAGTTGCTGCGACAGACTCCACAGCGAGAACCATGGAAGATATAAGCACGCATGCCAGCGTTGTCGGCAAGATGCACGCCAGGCACCGCGATCGATGTACGGTTACCTATTCCGCGTGCGGATGCGCCACTGGATCGGCTGCAGGCCCCGCGTAAATCGTCCTGCCGCCGTCAACAGGTAGACAGACTCCAGTAACAAATGGACTGGTCGCCAAGAACAAGACCGCTTGTGCCACGTCATCTGCCGAGCCTTCACGTTTCAATAAGGACTCCGCAATAATCCTCTCGCGGCGAGCATCGGAAATACCATCTGCCAACATCACCGGCCCTGGCATCACAGCGTTGACTCGCACGTTCGGGTTACGCGTGGCCAGCTCGACCGCCATCGACTGCGTCAGCGTTTCCACGACAGCCTTGCTGGAAAAGTAAGCGGAAAAATCTCGATAGGGTCGGCGCACGGCCCAGTCACCCAGATTGACAATCGCCCCACCCCAAGGTTGCCGGGTCATGTGCAGTCCAAAGTGCTGACATGTTAGCGCCGTGCCTAGCGAATTAACCTCAAAAAACTTGCGAAAGTCCGCGGCCTGCGTTTCCTCGAGAGGGATAGGATCCCAGATTGCCGCCGAGTTGACCAGAACATCGACACGGTCAAATCGCTCGACCACTTGCTCCAACCAGTTGCTCACAGAGGTTTCCTCTTCGACACTTCCGGTCAGCAACATGCACTCGCGACCGGCGACCTGTAACCGGTCAATAAACTGAACGGCCGCGTTGGACTGCTGGTGGGCGTGGAACGCAAGTCGAAAGCCTTGATCCAACAGGTGTTCAGCCACGCAGCGTCCCACGCGGGCTACGCTTCCAGTGACGAACGCCACGGGATGCTTGTCGCCAAACAAGCGTTCGTTGCGTTGTAGGTTTGTTTCGCCGACTACCATGTGGTGTTTGCCTCAATCAGTGCTTCGTATGTTGAGCCCCCTGTCTAGCCATCACACCACGTCGACAACGCGTTACGTGATCCACTTCACAAAGTGACTCGGACCGTATGACTATTATACGTATCGCAACCGTCATAACCTGCCAGCGTCCGCAACGCAGCACCGAAAGTTGATATCGGGGTCAGGCACAGAGGCGATTCCGAACTATATTCCCAGTACGCGGGGTGGGTCGATAACGCGCGACCCGTTCGGCTTGCTCCGCGCTTCATTGCTTTCTTATAAGTTGTCTTGATGTCCGCCAACAACATCGACAGTTCTCAATCCCCAGCACCGAAAGTATGGCAGCTTGGCAAGCACATTCCGCAGTTGGACGGAGTGCGGGGCCTGGCCATTTTGATCGTTACGCTCTACCGATTCTCCAAAGAGTTTCCCACAGATTCTTTGGTTGGCAAGATCATGCACCTAGGATTCACGCTCGGTGACCGTGGCGTGGAACTGTTCTTCGTCTTGAGCGGCTTCTTGATTACTGGCATTCTGGTCGATGCCAAAGGACAACAGCACTTCTTTAAGAACTTCCTAGCTCGGCGCAGTTTGCGGATCTTCCCGCTGTACTTCACTGCCTTATTCTTATTTGTCATCGTATTCAATTGGCTTAATCCCAGCCGCCCCATGTTTGACTTGGCCCAGCAGAATCAGTTCTATCTGTGGACATACCTCACGAACGTCAAGATGAGCTTCGCAAACGATTGGTGTTTCGGCTACCTTGATCACTTTTGGTCGTTGGCTGTGGAAGAGCATTTTTATTTGGTATGGCCGTTTGTCTTGTTTCTCTGTTCACAGCGAACTGCCTTGCGCGTCGCCTGCTGCGGCGCTGCACTGAGCGCGGTAGCCCGGATCCTGTACGCCAAGTCTGGCGAGAGCGCCGTGGCCCCAGACGTGTTAACTATCTTCCGCTGCGATGCCTTGCTGATTGGTGCAGCGATCGCATTACAAATCCGCACGCCCAACGGCCTACAGCCAATTAAACGCGCCACATACGTCATATTCCCTGCCTGCCTCGCCGTTGGGCTGGCCTTCGCAGTAGCCGATAAGCGGGCCTACACCATTTCCCACACGCTGTGGCCCCTCATCTGGGCTTGCGTCTTGGTTTGGTTGCTCACAGCTAGCCAACGCCATCTTCTTGCACACTTATTCAATCTGGCTTTATTGCGCAAGCTCGGGAAGTTCAGTTACGCCATGTATGTCTTCCAGAGCCCCTTGATTCCGCTGACCGCCGGAGTCTTGTCGGCATCCGCGCTATCCAGTTTGGTCGGCAATAATATGGCGGGCCATTTGCTTTACATCGCAGCCATGTCGAGCTTGACCTATGCCGCTGCTGTACTCAGTTGGTATGCGTTGGAGAGCCACTGTCTAAAACTGAAGGAATGGTTCCCTTCCCATCAATCCGCTACAGCGCCACATCTCGAACCATCAGAAAAAATGGTAAGTCCACTCCGCGCTCAGTAGCCTCAGCAGCTCGGGTCTTGCACAACCAAAAAGGGTGGGAAAGCGAGTGAGATGTGGACGCCACACGGAGTGCGCCTCTACAATAGGCACATTCACCCTAACCGTTCACGAACTTGGCGTCGACAGGAAAGGGTCGGGAGTCTTTTCAGCAGCGCCCGCCACCGATGAGATGCCGCTGGTAGGAACATGTGGTTTCTAATTGGTCAACGATTTAGGCTGAAAAGACCCCCGACCCTGTCACACAAGCCGACACATCGTGAACGGTTACCATTCACCAAACATCCCTTCGCCAACCATCTCCTATGTCCAGCCAACTACCTGCTGAAGTAGTCCCCCAGAAAGTCAGGGCGCATGACCTGTTTACATCTCCCCTTGCATGGACCGACCTTGCGCGTGGTAACGCTCCCATCGAATTAGAGATTGGGTCAGGCAAGGGCTTGTTTCTGCAGACCGCCGCTTCCGATCGACCCAACCATCATTTCATTGGCATCGAGTTGGCGGCAAAATTTGCAAACAGGGCTGCTCAGCGAATCGCCAAACATCAGCTTGCAAACGTAAACATGTTGCGTGGCGATGCTGGACGGTTCCTGCGCGATGTCCCAGACGAAGCCGTGACCCGCGTTCATGTCTACTTTCCCGATCCCTGGTGGCGCAACAAGCACAAGAAGCGCCGCGTCTTGAATGAACAAGCGCTAGCCAATATCGTCCGCATTCTTCGCCCCGAGGGCGAATTCCACTTTTGGACAGACGTATTGGATTACTACGAGCACATTTGCGGGCAGGTGATGGACTTCACTCCCTTGGCGGGGCCATGCTACGTCCCCGAGCGTGCCGCCGCGCACTCGTTGGACTACACCACGCACTACGAACGTCGCGCACGCGCCAATGCGCAGCCAGTCTATCGCGCCATCTTCAGCAAGCGCGCTTAAAATGCACGCCAGACGGACAGACACCAACAGAAGTGCTAGGGTCTGTTTCTAAACTAATGTAGAACAATTGTCTCAATTGTTTTGGGCCGCAAATGTAAGCAACTAAAACGGCTGAGGACAGCCGTTCCACACTTTAGCAAAACGGTTAAGGATAGCCGTTCTACACTTTAGAAACAGAGCCTGGCCTTAAACTACTTGCAGTAGGCTAGGGCTAACAGAGAATAGCCGGCGACCAAATTCGGGTCACCCTCCATCCAACGCGTTGTTTCGTTGACCCAGCTTCCGTCGGCTCGTTGCAGACTAGCTAGTTTAGCAACCATTTCGCCTTTCCAGTCGTGGCTCTTGCCTTGGGCATCTTTGAACTTCTCCTCGCCCAATGCATGGAGCGCTTTTGCCATGGTGTGGTAGTAGTAGAACAGACCTTGTTGGCCAAGACCTGGATTGGTGTTGACGTCGTAGTTGTTGCGCAGGAACTCGGTTGCCGCCTTGACACGCGGATCGTCTTTTTCGAGGCCCGCATAGATCATGCTCTTCAGACCCGCATACGTCATGGAACCGTAGCTGCGCAGGCCGCCATTTTCCATGGGTTCGGCCTTGCTCTCTCCGCCATCAGCCACGGTATAATAAAAGCCTCCATCGTTGACTTTGGCTGCATGTGGCGATGTATTAGCAGGCGATTCCAAATTCTGACAGCGTGAAACGAAGATCAGCGCTTTTTGCATGGCTTCGTCTTCGGGCCCAGTGCCCAACGAATGCAACGCGTCGACCAAGAAACTGGTGTTGGAGAGGTCGGGACGCGCGTGCGACCCGTAACCTGCACCGCCGTAGAACATGTCGCTCGGATCTTTGCCCTCGCTTTCATCCCACTGAATACCTTTGACAAACGCTTTAGCCTTCTTAACGATCTCGTCATACCGTCCATCTTGGTTGGCATCGGCGAAGGCTACCATGGCAATGCAGGTGTCATAATTCCGATGTTGCGAATCAGCCGTGTAGATTCCACCGTCGGCCTGCACATATTTTTCCAAGTACTTAAGTGCGTTGGCCAGCATGGGATCAGCGGCGGGAACATCAACGGCAAGCAACCCGCTCACCACCAAGGCCGTTGGCCCAATCCCCGCGGCCGCAGAGAAGGATCCATCTGCCGCTTGCCCGCGTTGCCTTAGGTACTCGACATTTCGATCGACCATTTGCTGGAAGGTCGGCAAATCTGAGTTTTTTTTAATGGTTTGGGGCTTCGTTTCTTGTGCTGGCAAGGTCGCTGAACTGATTACGCACAAGACGAGACAGCCTAAATGTATGAAGTGCCGCATGGAAATGCCATTTTCAAGGGGTTTTCTGCAGTTGAGGCCTGGTTGGTCAAATAAACCCACCACGTTTTTAGATTATACGTCGCCGCGTTCCGTTGCCAAATGTGGGACCATGGGCAAGTAGTTTTTTTGATCTACTGGTGCAGATAGCGACCAGTGAGGCTGTCCGCGCAGGCGGCGATTTGTTCGGGAGTGCCACAAGCAACGATTTGTCCACCAGCGTCACCGCCGTCGGGCCCCAGGTCAATCAACCAGTCGCATGCCGCAATCACGTCTACATTGTGCTCGATGATGATCACCGTGTTGCCTCGCTCGACCAAACCATCCAAGACTTCGACGAGCCGCTTGACGTCTTCGAAATGTAAGCCCGTGGTGGGTTCGTCGAGAAAGTAGATTGTCCGGCCAGTTTCAGCCCGCGCTAGTTCCGTTGCCAATTTGATGCGTTGGGCCTCACCGCCACTGAGCGTACTGGAACTTTGGCCAAGTGCGAGATACCCCAGTCCGACTTGCTGCAGACTCCTGAGTAAACGGCTAATCTTGCTGAAGTTTTCAAAGAATTCGCTTGCTTCATCTACGCACATTTCCAGAACGTCGGCGATCGACTTATCGCGGTAACGAACTTGCAGAGTCTGGCGGTTAAATCGCAAGCCGGAGCAGGCTGAGCATGTGACATACATATCGGGCAAGAAATTCATCTCAATCTTCTCTTGCCCCTGGCCCTTGCACTCCTCACATCGGCCCCCACCCGCGTTAAAACTAAAACGGCTGGACGTGAAGCCGCGTGTTTTGGACTCTCTGGTATTCGCCCACACCGACCGGATAAGATCGAATACACCGCAGTAAGTGGCTGGCGTGCTGCGAGGAGTGCGACCAATGGGTGCTTGCGTAATTTCGATCAGCTTGTCCAAATGCTTGACGCCAGTCAATCTATTGAAGGGGCCAACTCGCGAGTGTGCTTGTCCAAGGTCGCGGGCCAGCGCTGGCACAAGCGTTTCCCCAATCAGCGAACTCGTGCCACTACCACTGACGCCGGTAATCCCAACCAATAGACCCAGCGGTATCTCGACGCTCACGTTTTGCAAATTATGCAGGGTAGCACCCGTTAACTTGATTTGTTGCGATTTACTGCGTGTGCGGCGATGTTGCTTGTCGGTCACGCGCCGTTCACCACGCAAATAGGCTGCGGTGATGGAAGTCGGGTGCAGTTGAACTTGTGCAGGCGTACCCTCGGCAACGATGGTACCACCGTGCTGACCAGCCCCAGGCCCCATGTCAATCAAGACATCTGCGGCGAGCATCATCGCTTCGTCATGTTCGACCACGATGACCGTATTGCCCCGTTGTTGAAGCTCTCGAAGACTCTCGATCAAGCGATCATTGTCGCGTTGGTGCAAGCCAATCGAGGGCTCGTCCAAGATGTAGCACACACCGACCAGACCACTGCCGATACTTGTCGCTAAGCGCACGCGCTGCAATTCACCACCGCTGAGCGTATCGGCGCCGCGCCCCAGCGAAAGATATCCCACTCCAACTTTGACCAGGAACTGCAGGCGGTGTAGCATCTCGGCCAAAATTGGCCGAGCAATCGTCCGCTGATCTAAGTCCAGCACAGCGTCTACACTAGCACTCAGCGATTCGAACCACGGTAATGCGTCTCGAATGCTGAGCGAAGTAATTTCCGCTATGGATTTACCGTCCAGTGTGACGGCCAAGGCTTCTTTACGTAGCCGAGCGCCTCCGCAAGCGGAACACGGTTGCGCCTGCCGAAAGCTGTCGAGCCAGGCGAGCGTATCTTCGTCAGCCTCAGCCACCATGTCGTTTAACATGCCGAGCAGACCCGGGCGGGCGAGCGAACCCTGAAAGAATTTCTTGCTAGCTGGGGCACTAAGTTGTTCCAGCGGTGCATCCCAACTGCCACCGGCACCTTCCAACCGTTGCTGCACCTGTTTGGAAAGCTTTGCCTTTAGCTTTTTCGGTGCCGAAGCTAACAGGGCGAACGCGCCGGTTTTTCCCGCCAGCGACCAGTCTCGCACCAGGAGATCAGGGTCAAAAGCGAGTTGTTCGCCAAGCCCATCACACTGGTTACAAGCACCATAGGGGCTATTGAAGCTAAACGTACGAGGCTCGAGCTCTTCGTAGCTGACACCGCAATCGGGGCAAGCATAGCGTGTACTAAAAAGTTGTTCCTGCCAGATGTTGGCGGCATCGGCAGCCGCCGATTCAGGCGTCAAGTAGCTGACTGCGGCCAGTCCATCGGCCAATTTGAGCGCAACTTGCAGCGACTCCGCCAACCGATCTTGATTCTCCGGACGGATCACGATTTTATCGACGACAGCTTCGATCGTATGGTTCTTGCGAACAGCCAACTCAGGCACCGACTCAATATCCCAAAGTTCGTTGTCAACGCGAACACGCACCAAGCCAGCTTTCTGAATCATGGTCAAGGCATCGCGATGCGCGCCTTTGCGTCCGCGAACCACCGGTGCCATGAGCACTAGTTTTGTACCTGCGGGCAGCGCGTTCAATGCAGAAACAATAGCAGCCGGAGATTGCTGCAGAATCTGTTGATTGCATGCAAAGCAGTGCGGCGTGCCGGCTCGAGCCATCAATAGCCGCAGATAGTCATAGACCTCGGTGACTGTCGCCACCGTGCTACGTGGGTTCGCTAAGCCCGCGCGTTGGTCGATGCACAGTGTTGGCTGCAAGCCTTCGATGCTGTCGACTTCAGGACGCTCGAGCTGATTCAAGAACTGCCGCGCATAAGTGGACAAGCTTTCGATGTATTGACGTTGGCCTTCGGCGTAAAGTGTATCAAACGCGAGAGAGCTCTTGCCACTGCCGCTGACACCGGTGATGACGGTCAATTTATTGTGCGGGATCTCCAGCGAAACATTGCGCAGGTTGTGTGTCCGCGCACCCGTGACGCGCAAGCGATCCATTTCGCCAATGTTATTGTTATCGATTGCAGGAGTACTCTGTGTGCTCAGCGCGGTGACCTTTTAGAAGGCGGACGTTGCGGAATCGCCAAGGTGCCTGGGCGGGAATTCGTGGCGCAGTAGGAATTATAGCCGAGTGCATCGTCAACATTTCAGTTGCACTCATGTCAACTTGTGGAGCCCATGCTGCTGTCGCGACGCATTGAGCATCTGCAGGGCTGGTGGGTGCTGGCGAAGCAAGCGAACGAGCTGAGAACTGCTGACGTCGAAAAAAGTAGCCGCCGCAGTCAAGCCATCGTCCAGCCGAGCCAGGTGATCCAGTAACTCCGCCAACAGGGCCGGGAAATCCTCGTGGTCTGCCGCACAACGAATTCTCCCGTTGGCGGACCGCAACCGCCACAATTCACTGGGCCCATCACTGGGCCGATCATCACAGTTGATTGCGAGCGATGACTGGATGGGTGAACGCAATTGTGTGGCCAGGGCCAACCGCAGGCGAAAAACCGCCATCCGCCGGTTGTCGGCTTGGCTCCGTCGCTCACTGGCTTCTCCGGCGATTCTTGTCTCGTCGTGGACAATTACCACGGCCGTTTCAACTTTATTGCGATGTTGGCCACCTGGGCCACTGCGACGCTGCAAACGCAAAGTGCAGTTCTTCAGCAGCTCTTCGACTGGCAGACAGGCGGGATGCATCGTATTCTCGCCAGATGGGACGTTTCCAATGGTGCAGCCGATCCGTGGAAGACTGGAGGACCGAGCGCGGACCGACCATCCGAGTCAAAAAAGTGACGGTCAAGTCAAAAAAAGAAACGGATAGTGCCGCCGCAGCCGCCTATCCGTTTCCATGCAGTGCCCAGGACTGGAGTTGAACCAGCAAGGAGTTACCTCCACAACGACCTCAACGTTGCGCGTCTGCCAATTCCGCCACCTGGGCATTTCGCTCTCAAGAGTCTAAAAGCTGGCTGGAATTCGTCAAGGCCGAGTCGCAAATGCGGAGAACCACGAGTCGATCTCTGGCGGAATCTGCCACAATTCTGACACTTCTCGCTGAACACCACCACGATATGGAAATCTCGCCCTCCCGCGAATGGACGTTCTTGCCAAAGAAACACTAGCGCGCGGGAGGGTAAAGAACCACGGTGGGGATCAGGGGAGCAGTGTCATAATCTTGGAAATTACCTTGAAACGCGCTCCCTGGTTGAATTTCCAGTAACCGTTCACGATGTACCAGCTTGCGACAGGGTCGGTAGTCTTTTCAGCCCAGAATTGCTCAACCCACGAGCGACCACAGGTTCCTACCAGCGGTATCGCATGGGAGATGGGTACTGCTGAAAAGACTCCCGACCCTTTACTGACAATGAGAGCTTCGAGAGTTCGAGAGACGGATGTACCCGGCGAGTCAAAACGTTCACCTAGCCGAAACGTCCGGTGACGTAGTCCTCGGTTTCACTAAGGTAGGGCTTGGTGAAAATTTGGCTGGTCACGCCGAATTCAATCAATCGGCCTAGGTACATGAAGGCCGTATAGTCGCTAATCCGGGCGGCCTGCTGCATATTGTGCGTCACGATCAAAACCGTATATTCGCCGCGCAGGTCGTCGATCAAGTCTTCGATCTTAGCTGTGGCCAGTGGATCTAGCGCCGAACAGGGCTCGTCGAGCAGCAGGACTTCGGGATCGCTGGCGATGGCGCGTGCGATACAGAGTCGCTGTTGTTGGCCACCGGAAAGCCCCAGCCCGCTTTCGTGCATGCGCTCACGTACTTCGTCCCACAAGGCGGATCCGCGTAGGCTTTGTTCGGCAACTTCACGCAGCACTTTCTTGTCACGTTGCCCGTCAATCCGCAGCGGATAGACCACGTTCTCAAAAATGCTCATCGGAAACGGATTGGGCTTCTGAAAAACCATCCCCATGCGCTTGCGCAGTTCAATCACGTCGACACCAGGAGCGAATATCGAATCGCCACCCAATTGAATATCGCCGCGAATGGTCAAGCCGTCGATCAAATCGTTCATGCGATTGACGCTACGCAATAAAGTTGATTTTCCACAGCCGCTAGGACCAACGAGGGCCGTGACCTCGCCGCGGGGAATGGGCATCGTGATATCGTGCAAAGCTTGCTTCTTGCCGTACCAGAGATTGAAGTTCTGGATGTTGAGCGCTGGCTCAGCTTCAAACACCTTTTCATGGATCACCGGTTGGACACTCTTGCCCGCCGCGATGTCTTCTAACCGGTTGGTCTTTGGTTGTGCTGTCTCATTCATGATTGTCGGCTTCTTGAAAGTGGGAGAGGCGTCCAAGCCTAGACAGGCGGGAGCCACTGGCAACCTAAAACTGGTTGCCTTGGAAGCGGCGTTTTAGTCGGGCACGCAGGTAGATCGCAGAAATATTTAAGGCGGCAACGATCAGGATCAACAGCAACGTACATGTAAACACCATCGGTTTGGCAGCTTCGCTATTGGGGCTCTGAAATCCGAGCGTATAGATTTGGTATCCCAAGTGCATAAAACTTCGCGAACCGTGGAAGAACGGAAACTCGTTGTCCAGCGGCAAGTCAGGAGCGGAGGGCAGGGCACCGACGAGCATCAACGGGGCAACTTCACCAGCTCCGCGTGCCATTGCAAGGATGGCTCCTGTCAGAATCCCTGGACGGGCATGAGGCAAGATAATGCGGCGGATGGTCTGCCACTTACTCGCACCACACGCCAGGGAGCCTTCACGTAGCGAGTTGGGCACCGCAGCCAGCGCTTCCTCGGTGGCCACAATGACCACCGGTAGCGTCAACAAAGACAGTGTCAGAGCAGCCCATAACAAACCGCCTTTGCCAAATGTCGGATTTGGCAAGTACTCGCGGTAGAAGCCGTCGAAGAACGGGCTTTTGAGCAGCAAATAGGCCATGGCTGCGACACAGGCGATCCATAACACCAACGCGATTTTCGAAAACCAGCGTTTGGTAGCAGTCTGCGTGTGGGCTGGGCCACTACCGAAAAAGCTGAGCAAAAAGGCGCTGGTGCCCACCACGGCGGTGACGCTCATGGATGCGAACCAGGCAGCCGATGGCAAAGGTATCACGTTGGCATTCTTCGGCCCACCATCAATGTAGGCTCCGATCAAGTAGCAGAAAAATGAAAAGCCAAAAACGCCATACACGATCGACGGAACACCAGCCAAATTATTAATCGAAATGCGAATGAGGGACACCAAGGGCCCCGCGTGCGTGTATTCACGCAAGTACAAGGCGGCCATGACACCAAATGGGACCACGGCGATGGTCATGATCAGCGTCATCACGACGGTTCCCCAAATCGCAGGAAATACTCCGCCCTCGGTGTTGTCGCGAGGATTCTCCGTCAAAAATTCTCGCCAGCGGTCAAAATAAACGCTGAACTTTCCGCCCAGGCTCAGTCGATTGACGGCGACAACACGAATGATCTCGCTGCTGTTTAACAA
Source organism: Pirellulaceae bacterium (assembly GCA_041398985.1). Classification (GTDB taxonomy): domain Bacteria; phylum Planctomycetota; class Planctomycetia; order Pirellulales; family Pirellulaceae; genus Aureliella. Next base: position 47,938 of record JAWKTR010000021.1, on the reverse strand, counting down.
TTTGTTGCTGAGCAGCCTGACTGTCTGCTCGTCGCTCTCACCGCCATTCTCAGCAGCCACATAATGGATCAAAGTTACGGCCAGCATATGGGCCTGACCTTGCCGATCAAGAACCGTGAACAGATTGGTTACTTCGTTCAAAGGCTGCGGCGTGATCGACACGGCCTCAATCGATGCTTGGGTCAACCGCTCACGGACCGGATCGCTCAATTTACCAGCACGCAGGCTGGCAATCTCATCCAGGGTGAATTCAGTGAGCTGGGTGCTATCGACAGGCACGGCAAAGCTGACTTGGTCTAACGCAAGCTGAGCTTCTGATATCTCCAACTCACGCAGTAGTGGTTGTTTCTCAGTCGCAATCTCGCGGTAGCCGTGCAAATACTGCTTAAATGCAGTCTGCATCTGCGGAGGCTGCTGCCCTACTGGTTCTAGCCACTGATCAATTTGGGTTTGCTGTTCAGTGATTTGCTGCGGCAAAGCAGCTCGGGTAGCGGACAACCAATTCAGTGCACGGTCGGTCATTTCGGATGCTGCATCCCCGCGCAGACTTTCGACCAGTTGGATCACCGCATCTACTTGTTCCGCTCGACGCTCCAAGGCGAGCTGCTGTTCGACAAGATAGTGCGATTGCTCTACCTGTTGGGCGGCGGGCGACTCCGTGTTCAACTCCGCCAAGCGGACGGCGGCTCGAAGCTTGGAAATGTGTTCATCGAGTCGGCTAATCTTGTACCTCAAGCCTTCGACATGATGCCGCAGATAACTGGAGCGTTGTATGGATGCTTGAAGGCGATCATGCAGGGCGAACGGCTCGGTCGTTAGCAGACGCGCCGCGGTGAGGGTCCCCCTGGGTAGCCGGCTGGACGATGGTTTGAAAAGCTTGCCACTGGCCATCGCCCACGTCAACTTGAATGGCCGTCGATTCTGAGATCGACAGTGCCTCGATCGCGCTGCGCGCTCTGCACTGTGACGACTGGCGGCGTTTTTACGAGCAGTTCTGTCAGTTCCTCCGCAGCTTGACTCATTTCCTCGGTGCTATCGACACTTCTTAGTGTTCCAATCAAGTCGATAAATTCGTCGAGCTGCCGCAGTTCGTTGAGTGTGTCTTCGGGGAGGGGAATCGTTTCGGTCAGGCTGAGCGGCAGTCCGTGCAAGCGTCCCCACGTTTCGCGTTCAACGACCATGGCCCACTCGGGCGAGGCGATGCCATTGGCTGCGGTTTGATCTGGATCGATCCAGCGGAAGTGCTGTCCGGTGATATCCGCGTTAGCGGTGCGGTAGTAACGGCTCGGCCTCGTTTCCTTTTTCTGCGGTCCCTCCGCGCCGGTTTGCGAGCTGACCGTACGGACCTGCAGTTTTTGGGGCTGGCCAATCTCGAGTTGACCATCATCTAAGGCGATCAAATCAAGCCGCTTGGGCCAAAATGTGGGCAGGCCAGAAACGAGAATTAAACCCAGCAACCCAACAATCATGGCCAGGCACAAGATAAGCATTCCACCAGTGAACCAAATCTGTGGTTCGCCACGGGCCAGTAGCGAAAATCCGCTTTGCAAAGCGCTTCTTCGGCCTCGCTCGGCCGGCTGTGAGGCGGCAGCCGTCGTAGTCGCGGTCGCAACATCGGAAGTTGTCTTCTTCGCTGGATCGGAATCTGGCGAGGACGCAGTCGTATCGGTCATAGTTGGCTCGCCCGCTTTCGAAAACGAATCCGCACGAACTCAGCGAACGTGTTCGCGATCAGCGTTAGGAAAAACAGTAGCAGAGCTGCCAAGAATAGCGTTCGGAAATGCGTACTTCCCTTGGCGGCTTCCGGCAGTTCCGTAGCCAAGGTAGCGCTTAACGTCCGAAAGCCATTGAAAGGATTCCACTCCATAACGGGGGTGTTGCCAGCGGCCATCAAGACAACCATTGTCTCCCCGACGGCGCGCCCCAAGCCGATCATCACGGCACTGAACAGTCCGCTCATCGCGCTTGGCACCACGACACGAATCGTGGTTTGCCAAGGCGTCGCGCCACAGCCCAACGACGCGCTGCGTAGCGAGCTCGGCACGGCCTGCAACGCATCGTCAGAAATAGTGTAAATGATCGGTATCACGCAAAACCCCAACGCTCCGCCAACCAGCAGTGCGTTACGGTCTTGATAGTTGTCAAAAAAACTACCTCGCAAATCAAATCCGCCCAAGGACAGTCCGGCGGAAATAGCCCACGTCAAGAACATGACCGTGACTGCTACAACCGCGAGACGCAACAAGCTGAACAAAGCGTATCCTTTGGGCGTTCTAGAAATAGCCGCTGACCTCGAAAAATCTCCCATGGGTCCGATGACGACCAGACAGACCAACACGATAACGGCGGGCATCAACAGAATCATCCAACCGCCGACCGCGCTGCCTTGTCCGCTACCCAGCCATTGAATCAGACTTCCGCCAAACATCAGATCCTCAACTGGACCAGCAATCCAAGCAGAAAAAACAATGGCAATGGGTAAGCAAGCGGCCATGGCTGGTAGACGCCAGGGCTGGAGTCGCACAATCAGATCTACCGCCAGAAGATTCCATAAGTGTCCAGCGAGTACGAACGTGAGCGGAACGATTACCAATCCAATCAGAACGGCTAACAGGTGCTCTTGCAAATAAGGTGCGACCACCAACGCGGCAATGTAGCCTAACACGACACTAGGCAAGCTGGCCATCAGCTCGATCACTGGCTTGATGCGCCCACGGACCGCCGGCGACAGGAATTCGCTAGTATAGATCGCCGCCAAAATAGCCAGTGGTACGCTGATGATCATGGCATACACCGTGGCTTTGAGGGTACCGAAAACGAGTGGCATTAGGCTCAGCTTGATCTCAGACTTCTCCGTTCCCGATGATGATTGCCAGATGTATTTGGGCTGGTCGTGTCCCTCATACCAAACTCTGCCGAAGTAGGTTTTCCAAGACGCTTCCGGGTGACCGATATCAACTTCGACCACGCTGATCGCATTGCTGGAGCGAGCCACGAGCAGGTTGCCACTGGGATCAAAATTGACAGACTGCAGATCGCCTTCGCCACTCGACGACTTTTCGCTCAGTAGTGTATCGGTGGTCACGTAGACCAACTGGGAATGGCCAGCGGCATCGGCCGTTACCGCGACGTGCGTCTGTTCGCTACTGACGACTGAAATCAAAGCCTGCTGGCTGGCTTGGATGTCATGGGCTAGAACGAGCTGATAGCCATCAGCACTAGCGACGGGAGTGGTTTCGGTCTGTGCCGGTGGTTGCTCTGCGCTACGCACAACCATCCAGCCTTGCAGACGACCGTTATTGAGACCGCATAGCAGGTTCTGTCGTGCCAGCAGAGGAGCTGCACAATTGACGACAGCGTCCCCAACGACTGCAGATTGTGATTCAATAAACTTGGGAGTCCCTGCAGACAGCGAATAGCGATCCAACGCACCATTTGGCCAGACCACGAGTCCATGGTCAGTGCCGCTCATCAACATGATTCGCAAAGGCTGTGCTTCGGTATTGCGGACTTCCAGGCTACACCGCTCGGTGGTCACCGTTTCCGTGACCTTCCGTGTCAGTCGATTTGTTTTTCCGGAGATCTTGGCCAGTACCAGTTCCTGTCCCACGACGGCCAAGGCATGGGCTTCCGTAGTTGTCGCAAGGCGATTGGCGCTACTGTCGGGCAAGTAGTCGAGCGCGACCACGGGAGCATCTCCCAGGGATCGTGGCGGCGACCATTGAGGGGGGGCAAACATGGATTTACGCACACCGCTAGCATCGATCCACTGAAAAATCGTTGCATCTTGTATCGCCAAAGGCGACTCTGCATTGACGCTTACTCCCTCCGGGAGGTCGCCAGGCGACATTAGCCGCGTGTCGAACTGCAAGTCCGTCACGCGAAAGGTGCCGTCACTGAATCCGAGCGCTAGCGTAGCGCGATCGATAGAAACATAAGAGCAAGTGATCGATGGGCCGTCCGCTTCCGCACCACCCTCACTTGTCGCATTAGTGAGCGGGAATTGACTGATTAACGTGCCATCGTGAAGTCCACGAACTTCGAGCGTGCCATCGGCAGTCATTCCCCAGGCAAGCAGGCCATTGTCGTCGACGCCTACGTGCTGGTAGTCGGTTGCTGGAACGGTATGCCAGTCCTGATAGCTGGGGCGATAGACCAATGGCAAGGCTGTGCCGAGCAAGACCAGCACAACCAACAGAATAGCGGCGATTGTGCCGATGCCGCCAACTGCAATAATTCGTGACGCTACCGCATCACCGAAGGTAACACTCCACGGCGTTTGCTTGCGACGTCTTAATCCAGTGTAGGCATCACCAGCCACACAACTTCTCTACTTGACTCTTGGGAAAGGGGTCTGCCCCTCGCCAGCATCACTGGGATTTGACATCGCTGCCTTGCTTGAAAAGGGGCAGACCTCTCCCTTTCAAGCAAAGCGTAATAACAGCCTATCTTCACCGCCCAAGCGGCATTTAATTGCTTTCAATCCCTACCGCTGCCAAAGCCTCTTGTGCCATTTCAGCGGAAAGTGGCAAGTAGCCGTCTTTGACAACTTGTTCTTGGCCTTGTTTGCTGAAAACGTACTTGAGGAACTCTCGTCGGAGGGGATCCAACTGATTCCGCTCGTCGTAATTGACAGCCAAGTACAAGAATCGGGATAGCGGATAATCCCCACTGTAAGCGTTTTCGGGCAGCGGGGGAACTGGCTTGCCGCCACGCTCGCTGGACAATGCCAAAGCCTTGACATCCGCCGTTCGATAGCCAATCCCACTATAGCCGATTCCGTTGAGATTCTTGCCCACGGACTGCACGACGGCTGAAGAACCAGGCAATTCATTGACCCACTGACCGTAGTCGCCATCGCCCAGAACTACCTCTTTGAAGTAGCCGTACGTTCCCGATGCTGCGTTGCGACCATAACAAGTGATTGATTGGCTGGCCAAGGAACCACTCTTGATGAAATCGCTCCACTTCTCGGCTCGTCGCGCTGCACCACCCTTGCGAGTACTCGAGAAGATGGCGTCAACTTCCGCGAAGGACAGCCCCTCGATTGGGTTATCTTTGTTTACATAAACAGCCAACATATCAATGCTGGTCGGGAGCACGACCGGCTCGTAACCAAATTTGGTCTTGAAGTCGGCGATTTCGGCCTTCTTCGGTTCACGACTCATGGGGCCAAAAGCAGCTTGACCGGCCGTCAAGGCAGGAAGAGCGCTGGAGGAACCCTTTCCATCAACTTCAGGCTTGACACCAGGGTAAATCTTCTTGAACTCTTCGGTCCACAACCCAACCATATTATTCATGGTGTCGGAGCCAACCGTCTTCAAATTGCCACCAGCGATACCGCTGACTGGCACGTAGTCTGGTAGCTTGGGGTCCACTTTGACTTGAGCCCAGCCAGTCGAGGCCAAGCAGAGTACGAGAGTTAGCGTCAGTAGCTTGTTCATAATTGTGTCGATTCCCTGGAGTTGTTGATTGAGCCGAGGGTGGGTTAATGTTCGATTTGAGTCGCCGGGCGAGTTTCTACCCAGCATTATTGCGCAGGGACCATATCGACACTCGTATGTGATGAAGATCGTGTTAAGAATCGCCGACAAACACCCCCCCCCACAGAGGCACGACTCAAGATAGGCTGTGCAGGAGAGGGTCGGGAGTCTTTTCAGCAGCCCCGCCACCGATGAGATGTTGTTGACAGGAACATATGGTTGCTAAAGGGCTAAGCGATTTGGGCTGAAAAGACTCCCGACCCTGTCATGTAAGTCGACACATCGTGAACGGTTACATCACTGCTGCCAAAGATTCGCTGCTCCCAAGACTAGTAGAAGCTAGCGAGACAGCACTAACGCTGGAGCTTTTGTTCAGCGGCAGCGGTCCGAACCTCAGAGATAGCGGCTAAGAATTTCTCGTTGGAGAGGTAACCATCGAGCCGACCGACGTATGTTCGCGCAGCGGAGAAAATGAGCGTTGAGGGATAGCCCTTGACCTTCATCGCCTCGACGGCCTCTTTGTTTTCCTCACGAGTCAGTTTGAGCGGTACAAATTCACGCATAACAATGGCTGCTGTCATCGGGTTTTGCCACACTTCTTGCTGCATCCGATCACAGTAATGACAGTTCTCTGAGCGCACGTAGATCATGATTGGCTTGCCAGTCTTCTTGGATAGCTCGGCGGCCTGCTCGGCGGATCGTAGCCACTCGACCCCGTCTGCTGCCTCTGCCGTTGGGCAGAATCCCATCGCACACCAGCTTAGCATCAAGAATTTTATAAATTTGGACACGCCAGATTCCTTGGTCAATTCAGCCTCGAAAAGGACTCCGCCCTTCCTCAAACCACGCAATGTCGACGCTTACCAAAATGACCGTTGAACAACCAGAGCAATTCGCGGAGGACTGGGTCGGGAGTCTTTTCAGCAGCGCCCGCCACCGATGAGATGCCGCTGGCAGGAACATGTGGTTGCTAACGCGGTAAGCGTTTAGGCTGAAAGACTCCCGCCCCACTCCCGCCCCTGTTATGGCGAATCAGCGAAAGTTCAAACTAGCAGCGGTAAATTACAGAGGAGTGGTTTAATTTGCATTGGAACGAGTGTGTGCCCGTTTGTGTTTCGCGCTCCAGATCCTTAATCTAAAGGTTCTGAAAAAAACTTAGGCAAGGGGCACGAGTTCACTGGAATGGCAGAAGCAATGCGCGATTGGACATCTGAAGAGAATTGTATTCGGCCGTGAAAAAAATTGTAAAAGCGCTGCTGGATCGCGTGGTACGCACCAAAATGGGCTACTGGGTGCTGGAGAAAACACTTGTCCGGGCTGGGCAATTCATCGAAGCGCGACGCCAGGCTTGCTTGGGGTTGGACGACTGGTGGTATGACGAATTCGTTTACGCGCAGTTGCCAAGACTATTTCCCGACTTGCGCGTACAGAACGGGCCGTTCCAGGGCATGCAGTACCCGGCTTCCGAATCCGTATGCAGCGCGGTGTTTCCCAAACTACTTGGCTCCTACGAACGAGAAATTCAACCTGCCGTTGAAAAGTTCTGCAACGGTCATTACCAAACGATCGTAGATATTGGCTGTGCCGAAGGCTATTATGCCGTCGGCATGGCCCTCCGCAATCCGCATGCAAACGTCCATGCGTTTGATATCGACCAGCGCGCGCGTCGATTGTGTCAAGCCATGGCTGCGCTCAACCAGGTTGGGAATCGTGTGCAGGTGTTAGCGACCTGTGACTCTATCCAGCTAAGGGAGCTATCCAAGACGGGACGCATGCTCGTGATATGCGACTGCGAAGGCTTTGAGTTGGAGCTGTTTGATGATGAGACTGTCGACGCGATGCGCGGTCACGATCTGTTGATCGAATTGCACGATGGCGTTGATCCCGCAATCTCCGGTACATTATCGCAGCGGTACCAAGCCTCGCATCACCTGCAACTGGTTTCGTCCGTCGACGATATCCGCAAGGGACAAACCTATGACTTCGATCAACTGCAGGACTATTCCCTGCGAGAACGAATTCGGCTGCTCGCCGAACGCCGCTCGTACGTTATGCAGTGGCTGATCTGCTTTTCTCGCGTTCACGCAGGCGAGACGGTCCCAGTCTTACAAAACTCTGGACAAAATTAATGATGGTCGCGTCCTGGGGAGACGCGGCTACATTGTTGCGGCGTCGTGGAACTGTGTCTAATCATGGGTTAGTTGAAGCGATTATTCTCAACAGTCAAACTTTGCGGCAGCGCTAGCGGATTGCTAATGCGAAGTGCTCTCTCAAAAGTAGGTCGGTTGCCGTCGCCGCTGGTTGGGTTTCTGGTTGGATTTCGGGGTGCAACGCAGCGTCTTACAACCGATTGGTCCGCTTATACGGCTACGACCGGATTCCATGGTGGATGTGATGCAATGGTTCGATATCATGCAACATGAACCGCCGCGCAACCAAAACGATCGCTTTGGCAATATTGCTAGCATTTGCCTCATGTGCCGGTGGCACAAGGGCGGAAGAACCATGGAGTTTCATTCTGCCGGAGCAGAGGCATGTGCAATTGCGTGAACCGTCCCAGCTCGGTAGGGCACCGATACCTTACGTGCCAGCTCCGCCAACGGTCACGGATCCGCAGTTTGATGCCCCGCCGCGCTATGTATCGCTGTCAGATGCTATCAACATTGGTCTAGCGAACCTGGAAGTGGTGCGGGTCTTGGGTGGCGTATCCGCGTCCAGCACGGGCCGCACCGTCTATGACGTAGCCATCACCAATACTCAGATTGATCAACAACGCGGCCGGTTTGACCCCGCCTTCCAAACTTCGAGTGCTTGGAACCGCAACGAGAATCCCGGTGCTGCGTTTAATCCGCTTGATCCGAGCCAGGCGTTGATTACTGGTGGGGCTAGTGACAGCTACGGTTTTACGGCGGGGCTTTCCAAGAGAACGATCACAGGTGGTGTTATCGATTTTGGTGTCAATTCCAATGACAGCCGTTTACGACCAGGCGTGTTCCCGCTGAACCCACAGACGCGTTCATCCACCGACCTGAGCTACACGCAACCGCTTTGGCAAGGTGGTGGCGTGGCAGTGAATACGATTCCTATCGTCCTGGCAAGGATCGATACCGAACGCTCGTTTTTTCAGTACAAGAACAGCGTGCAGAATCATGTACAGAGTGTGATCGATGGCTATTGGGCACTTGTGTTTGCTCGTACCGATTTATGGGTTCGTGAACAACAGGTAAAACAGCTCGAGTTCGCCAATGAGCGTACGCAAGCACGGCTGGAGATCCGAGACGTTTCGTTGGGCGAAGCTGCTCAAACTCGCGTGGCCTACGAAGGCTTTCGAGCAAATCTAATTGCCGCTCAAGCCAATCTGCTCAACCGCGAAGCCGCCTTGCGCAACGTACTAGGCCTGCCACCGTACGAAGCAGAACGAATTATTCCCGTATCGCCGCTCATCGAAGAGAAACTGGATATTGACTGGGAAAACCTTTTAGAACTCGCGGGCACGCAACGCCCCGAAATCATCGAATTGAAATTGATTCTCGAAGCGGACCTGCAGCGACTGGTGCTATCGAAGAACCAAGCTGCCCCGCAACTCGATGGCGTTGCCTTGTATCGCTGGAACGGTCTTGAAGGCACCATGCCTACAGGCTCATCCACATCGTCCCAGCCCGGCCAGTTTACGGATTGGAGTCTAGGAGTCAATTTTTCGGTGCCGCTCGGGTTACGACGCGATCGAGCTCTGCTACGTCAACAGGAGTTGCTCATTCGTCGCGACCGAGCCAATTTGGAACAGGGGATGCACCAAGCGACCCACAATCTGGCGGCGAATGTGCGAAACCTGGAGCAATTCTATGAACAGTACCGAAGGTTCCAAGTCGTGCGCGAGGCGGCCAGCATTAATCTCGAACAGCAACTCGAGTCTTACAACGAAGGACTGACGCAGTTCATCGTGGTCTTGCAGGCCGTAGTAGATTGGGGAAACTCGGTTGGAAACGAAGCGTCTTCCTTGATCCAATACAACACGGAGCTGGCTCGACTCGAACGGGAGACTGGGACAATTCTCGAGACGCACGGAATTGCCTTCTATGAAGAGCGTTTTGGTTCCATTGGGCCATTGGGGCGGTTTCATGAGAACGAGTGCTATCCGGCCACGACCAAGCCAACCACGAACGTCAATCGCTATGCTGAGAGTACTGAGCCATCCGAGGAGTTTTTCGACCTTAGAGACCCGACTGCTGGCAGCGAAAAGAGCAGCTCGCTCAGCGAGGCTAATTCCGACGATACCAATATGGGTGATTCGACCCCCAAGCCAGCTGCACCGGTCGATGAAGCTGAGGCCATTGACTTAGGTATACAGCCCGAGGATCGGGGCAGTTTCTTAGGCGCTCCCGCGCGCGCCGCCAAGAAACTAAGACAGCTCTTTCGCTAAGAGGCTATGTGCTGCAGCTCTGCCCAGCCACTATCGATGCCAGATTGGAGTAGAATCAGGTGCCGATTCCTCCCTCCACATAAGCACCCTGGCCATGAATCGCATCAGCTTCGACACGTTTTATCTTCTGGCATTTACGTTCCTGACCACTGGCATGCTCTCTGGCAACGAACTCGAGGGCACCACACCACTGACCATGGACGGGGATATTGCCGCGCAAATGGTCGCCGGCGTTGATCGCTTTCTACTACAAGAGCTCGAGCACTCGGTCGACTTGCGCGAAAAACATTGGCAGCCAGACCTTTCGTCTGCGGCGGCTTACCAGGCGTCACTACAGCCAAATCGAGAAAGACTGACGCATATCCTGGGTGCTGGCGACCAGCGAAAAACCTTTGGTGCACTGGAATATGTGTCCTCGACCGCGCGATCCCATGTACTGCATGTCGGGGAAGGCTACCAGGTCTATGCTGTTCGCTGGCCAGTGCTTGGCAACATGCACGGCGAAGGGCTGTGGTTAGTGCCAGCTGGCGAAGCAGTTGCCAGTGTTATCGCCATCCCCGATGCCGATCATTCCGCCGAAATGATTTGCGGTTTACAAGCCGGCCTACCAGCCGATTTGCAATATGCCAGGCAACTAGCCATCAACGGTTGTCGCGTTTTAATTCCGACGGTCATCAACCGCGATTACCGACCGCGCAATGGCCGTGCCAGCATGACCAACCGAGAGTACCTTTATCGCAGTGCATACGTATTGGGCCGCCACTTGATTGGCTACGAAGTTCAGAAAGTGTTGGCAGCCGTCGATTGGTTCGCAAATGCTCAAACCGAACAACTGCCTATCGGTGTGATCGGCCATGGCGAAGGCGGTATGCTCGCGTTCTACGCTGGCGCACTGGATACGCGCATCGATGCTGTATGTGTCAGTGGCTATGTAGGTTCGCGACAAGACATCTGGCAGCAGCCACTTAGTCGCAATGTCTTCGGACTGCTTGAGCAATTTGGGGACGCCGAGCTGGCATCGATGATTGTTCCACGCCCATTGATTGTAGACGGCCATGGCGCGCCAACTTTGGAATTGCCCAGCGAAGGCGGAGCACCAGCCGTGCTGAAGCAGCCCACGGACGCCGAAGTGGCTGCGGAGCTTGTGAGACTGAAGAAGTTGATCGAACCGTTGAATGTCTCCATAACTCATGTGCGCACAGAGGGAATGCCGCGAGCCGCTGTCCACCCCAATGCACTCCAGGCTTTTTATCAGCAATTGTCGCAGCGCCAACAGTTTCGAATTGACACCGAGCTGCTGGCCGCTCCCCCGGCAGATGCAGCGATGTGGGCCAACGAACGCCAATCGCGACAGTTTCAGGAAATAGAAGAGCATAACGAGCGACAATTAGAAGCCAGCGCGGACATCCGTCGTGGTTTTATGAATTTAGGCAACCGTTTAGCCGACAAGCCTGACGGCCGCTTCAAGCTAGACATGTCCTCACCAGATGCTTATCAAACATCGGTCGAGCCGTATCGAGATTATTTTCGCGAGGAAATTATCGGGCACTTTGACTATCCACTCATGGAATTCAACCCGCGTTCGCGAATTCTCTATGACAAACCGACCTGGACCGGCTACGAAGTTGTATTGGACGTCTTTCCGCATGTATTTGCCTACGGCATTTTGTGCTTGCCAAAGGACTTGAAGCCTGGCGAGAAACGACCGGTCGTTGTTTGCCAGCACGGTTTGGAAGGACGCCCTCAAGACACGATCGATGGCGATCACGCCGCCTATCACGACTTCGCAGCCAAACTGGCGGAGCGTGGTTACATCACCTTTGCCCCGCAAAATCTGTACATCGGCAAAGACGATTTTCGAACACTGCAGCGCAAGGCTTACCCGCTAAAGAAGACATTATTCTCCATCATCGTGCCGCAGCATCAGCAGATCGTGAATTGGTTGAAGACGCAGCCGAACGTGGATTCAGAACGCATCGCCTTCTATGGTTTGTCGTATGGTGGTAAAAGTGCTATGCGCATTCCTCCATTGGTGCCCGACTATTGCTTGTCGATTTGTTCAGCGGATTTCAACGACTGGGTCGACAAGAACGCCTCCACTCGTGAAAACTATTCGTACGTCTGGACCGGCGAGTATGAGATCTTTGAATTCGATCTGGGGACCAAGTTCAATTACGCAGAGATGGCAGCGTTGATTGCACCACGACCATTCATGGTTGAGCGCGGGCACTTCGACATGGTGGGAGTTGACGAACGCGTGGCAGCCGAATTCGCCAAAGTTCGTTTCCTGTACGGCGCGAAACTCGGTATTCCCGATCGATGTGCAATTGAATGGTTCATCGGCCCTCACACCATTCACGGCCAAGGTACATTTGAATTCCTCGACCGCCACCTTTCGTTTAACGGCAAGCCGTAGGCGACGACTCGAAGCATCCGCAACCAATCAAAACCTTCGTCGGACAAAGTCGCATCGCTGATATTGAGCCCACGTCACTTCGGCAGTCTGCCTGCAATTTCAATTTCCCGATCTCTACTGATCCAAGGCTTTAAGCAAATTCAAGAGCAGGGACGCTGGTTGACTCAATTCGGGTTGTTTAGCGGTCGTTAGATCCCAGGCGACCAACCAACGCGGATTCTCGGAGGCGGGCTGTTCGCTGTCGGTCGGCAACTCCACGGTTGTTTGGGACTTGGCGGGCTTGTCTCGAACGCTTGTGGCAACTACCTTCTTCAATCCGAAGTCCTCAAGCAAGTGCTTTTCCAAATCTGGCAAATGGGCGGCACCGTAAAAAATGCCTATACGCTTCTTGCCTTGGGCAATTTGCTTCTGTAGCCCACGCAAGGCTTCAGCATTGCGGTCAACGATCAGCAGTTGGTTGAGCGGCCCACCCAGCGCTTTATCCAGCGAGCCCGAGTCAGCAAATTGCTGAGCCAAGACACGCTTCATCTTGAGTGGATTGCTCATTATGTCGACCAGACTTAGATCTTCCAAGTCAGCGAGTGCATTGCGTTCGCCTGTTTGGGCTGCCAGATTTTGTTGTCGCATGACATCCGCCACGGTGCTTAGCGCCAACGTGAGCGCGGTGTCGCCGCGCTCAGACATCTTGTCAGAGATTTGCTGGGGCGTCATATCGGCTCGCACAAAGTGCGTTTTGGTGTAATCGATCAACTCCAGCTGCGACTCCAGGCCCAGCATGTTCTTAGCACTATCTTGCAGCATGGCTACAGGATTGGTACCCTCTCGCTTGCCACCTCGGGGAATCACAGTGCCTTCGGGAGCAACCAGTTCGTAGAGCAGTACTTCGTAGGTATCAAACAGCTTGTTGAGTTCTTGATAATAGCTTGCCTCACCAATATGAACCGCACCGATTAGGTCGACTTGGACTCCGCCAGGAGCGGATGCGTGATAGGATGTGACAGCCGTTTGCAGCGATGTGGGCTTGCCGTCAACATATTCGAGTCGCAGGAAATCCGCCGCATTATTACTTGATGCGGGCGATTCTTGAGCGCGGAGCAGCGCTGTGAAAGATAAGAACAGCGTAGCTGCGATAATGGGATGTTGGTAACGCATGACCGTTCTCTACTCGCGATAAAAATTGGCTTACAGAGCAAACTTAACCTAATAGCCACTGGCGGCACTGGTAATATCAAATTCGATGGGTTCGAGTCCCAGGGCGGCACGGGCTTGATCCATCATTTTCTGCGTCGCGCTGGCACCGCAACGCGTAACGCCCAGGGCGCGAACGCGCTGCAGGGATTCGAAATCGCGAACGCCGCCCGCCGCCTTAACCTGCACGCCAGGCCCGACATGGCGTAGCATCAGCTGCAAGTCTTCGAGGGTGGCCCCCCCTGTACCATAGCCCGTACTCGTCTTGACCCAATCGGCCCCTATATCGGTGCAGATATTACACAGGCGAATCTTATGCTCATCTTGCAAGTAGCAATTCTCAAAGATCACTTTGACCTTGCGTTCGGCGGTATGTGCGAGCGACACGATCGCATGAATTTCGTTGGCAACGTAATCCCAGTTTTGGCTCAAGGCTTGGCTAATATTGATCACCATATCCAACTCTTGGCAACCATCTTCGATGGCCCGCTCAGCCTCGCATTGTTTGGCATACGTAGTATGGCCTCCATGTGGAAAACCAATCGTGGTACTTGGCTGGACGCTCGAACCCGACAACAGCTCGCTGCATTTGCGTAGGAAATACGGCAGAATGCAAACGCTTGCCACGTCGTAGGCCACCGCCAACTTGCAACCTTCCGCCAACTGCTGTTGATCCAACGTTGGCATCAACAGCGAATGATCGATCATTTTGGAAAAGTCTGAGTATTGTTCCGCGTGTTGTTCAGCCATCAGATTGCTTTGAAATAAGGTATTCGTGGAAAAGGATCCATTATTGGAGCTTGCGCTATATTTTTTCGCCAATCGTTGCCCGGCGTGTCAACGCTCCTCGGTACGCGCTGGAGAGCCCTTAAGGTACAAAATTCTTCAGGAACCGGAAGCTTTGACGCAGGGAATCTTTGCGCGACTCGAGCGAGCCCTCGTAAGCTCGATCTTCAACTTCAACGCAAACAGGACCGCGATAGCCAACGTCTAGCAATGTGCCAAAGAACTTGCCCCAATCGACTTCGCCGAGCCCCGGTAGCTTCGGTGTGTGGTACTCGAGTGGATGCGCCAAGATGCCAACTTCGTCGAGTCGTTGTCGATCCAGCCGCACATCTTTGGCATGTGCATGGAAGATGCGATCGGCAAAATCGCGTAGCGGCTGGATGGTGTCCATATGCTGCCAAACCATGTGCGATGGATCGTAGTTCAAGCCCAGGTTGGGACTGGGGATGTCATTGAACAGTCGCTTCCAAATTGCTGGGGACGTGGCGATATTCTTGCCGCCCGGCCACTCGTCGCCGGAAAACAGCATGGGGCAGTTCTCGATGCCCACTCGAATCCCCAAGTCATCTGCCATTTCCATCAACGGTCGCCAAGTCTCCAGCATTCTAGGCCAATTGTTGTCGACACTCTGCGTGTAATCGCGGCCAATAAAAGTCGTTACACGAGAGACGCCTAACTTCCGCGCCGCTGCCATGACAGCTCTCAAGTGCGCAACAGCCGCTTCCGCTTCTGCTAGATCCGGTGCCAGGCAATTGGGATAGTAGCCGAGCGCGCTGATTTGGACTCCCGTGTCCTTGACCAGTTTATGAATCTGCGTCACCTGTTGTTCGTCAAGCAGACTCACGTCGATGTGTGTAACGCCCGCGTAGCGACGCTCCGCTTTGCTAACCGGCCAGCACATGACTTCGACACAGTCGTAACCAATATCGCTAGCTAGAGTCAGCACTTCCGTCAGCGAAAGTTCTGGAAGAATGGCGGATGCGAAACCAAGTTGAATCATGTTCTTTCTCTCGACCAAGAATTGAGCGGTTTGGGAGGGTCGGGAGTCTATTCAGCAGCACCCCTCTCCCATGCGATACCGCTGGTAGGAACATCTGGTTGCTAGTGGGTTGAGCAATTTTGGGCTGAAAAGACTCCCGCCCCTGTTACAAGACGGTACACCGTGAACGGTTACTGTTCGACATTATAGACTTGCGCGGCGAAATGTGCGAAACTCGCACTAGGACGACTTGTTGTACGCTGCCTGCCGAATACCCACCCTGGAGACCTCCCATGCGTCATGCAGTATGGCTTATCGTAGCCGTTTTTTCCTCCCAAGTCTGCTGTCGAACGAGCATTGGTTTTGAATTGCAAGTCGGTGCTGCAATCGTCGATGTAACGCCAAATCAACTGCCGGTGTTGGTCAATGGTGGCATGACATCACGGTCAGTGGATCAAGTAAAGACGCATGTCAATGCGCGTGCGTTAGTGCTAGACGATGGTCAAGAGCGGATCGGGATCGTCGTTGTCGATAGCTGCATGGTCCCCAAGCATTTAGCGGATGAAGCTAAGCAGTTAATTGAGACGCGCACCAGCCTGCGGGCGGACCGGATCTTAATTTCCGCGACGCACACGCACACCGCACCAAGCAGCATGGGCGCGCTCGGGACAGACGCTGATCCAAACTATGTGCCTTTTCTGCGGCAGAAATTGGCCGAGGCAATGGTGGCTGCGGAGGCAAATCTCAGGCCAGCGCAAGTGGGTTGGGGCAGCGCGATGGCGCCCGAGTTTACCGCATTGCGACGCTGGGTCCGGCGCCCCGATCGCGTAGCCCTGGACCCGTTCGGCAATCCGACCGTTCGCGCGAATATGCATGCCGCTAGCAACCCAGACGACGCTATCGGCCCATCGGGGCCAGAAGATCCACAATTGTCGATGATCGCTTTTCAAACGCTCGATGGAAAGCCATTAGCAGTGCTCTCGAATTTCTCGATGCACTACTTTGGTGACTCAGCCATCAGCGCAGACTACTTCGGGTTGTTCTGTGATGGACTTCAAGCCCACTTGAGTGAAAGCGAAGCTGGAAGTGGCGGCGATTTGCAACCCGTGGCAATTATGTCACACGGTTGTAGCGGCGATATCTGGCGGCGGGACTACATGCAGCGTCGAGCGGTTGCCGAGGGAACGATCGACGAGTATGCACAAGGCTTGCTGGGCGTCGCGACCAAAGTTTATGATTCCATCGAGTACCAGTCCGATGCTACCTTGAGCATGCTGGAGACGCGTTTGAAATTGCGCTATCGTACTCCCGATGCACAGCGGCTCGAATGGGCGCAGCGGATCGTCCAAGAACTCGATGGAGAATTGCCAAAGACACAGCCCGAGATCTATGCTCGCGAGCAAGTCTTCCTGCATGAAATGCAAGAAACAGAAGTTGTCCTGCAGGCCATTCGCATTGGTGATATCGCCATTGCCACAACTCCCAACGAGACTTACGCCCTGACGGGTTTGAAACTCAAACGCCAGAGTCCGCTGGAGAGGACCATGATCATCGAATTGGCCAACGGGGGCGATGGTTATATTCCGCCACCCGAGCAACATGTACTAGGTGGCTACAACACTTGGGCGGCGCGATCGGCGGGCTTAGAGGAAACGGCTGAGCCCAAAATTGTGGCGGCCGACCTAAGGCTCTTAGAACAAGTTTGCAGACGCCCGCGACGAAGCTTGACCCAATCTCGCGGCCCTGCAACGCAAGCCCTGCTAGCTGCCAAGCCATTGCACTATTGGCGACTGGATGAAATGTCAGGCCCCGCCGCCGTTGATTGTGCTAACGGCCAGAGTAACGCATTCTACGAAGCTGGCGTGATCTTTTTCTTGGAAGGGCCTGAGTCACTAACGCCCCGGAACAAGGACCGGTTTACGCAAGCCGACGAAGTCAATCGCTGTGCCCATTTTGCAGGAGGACGCTTGGCCGCACAATTGACACAGTTGGACCAAGACTACCACGTAAGTCTCAGCGTTTGGAACGGCATGCCGATCGACGCCCGCCCCGTGACAGGCTGGTTTTTTTCACGAGATCAACCTTACAGTTTAACGGATAGCGGCGTCCACGTTGGTCTGAGCGGTAGCGACGGAGGACTGCCTGGGCGAATTATCGTCCAGGTCGGTAGTGAACCAGTTCGCATAGGCACTACCGCAATCGAACGCTGGTCTTGGCATCGTGTGGCCATTGTTAAGTCCAGTGATCGACTATCCGTTTATCTAGACGGCGGCACCGAACCCGAAGTCAGCGTGATGTTGCCGGACACGGTCGCGACTCCGTCCCATCATTTTTATTTTGGTGGCCGCAGCGACAATGATTCCAATTGGCAAGGTTGCCTCGATGAAATTGCTGTATTCGACCATGCTGCACGGTGAGGTCATGCTGCGCAGTCACTCCAGGGAATAGGAAAGCTCCGACAAGTCGGAGCAGTCCAAAGAGCCAGGAAAGGGTCGGGAGTCTTTTCAGCACGCTGCCACCGAAGAGAGGCCGCTGATAGTAACATGTGGTTGCTAATGGGTTAAGCGAATTAAGCTGAAGAAACTCCCGACCCTGTTACATAAGCCGACACATCGTAAACCGTTACGAAAAAATAGCCATTCATGAGACTAGAGATTGATGAACTTTGCCAACGCCTTACCGCCAGCGCGCCTGATTTGGATCGTCGTGGACGTTGGCCGCAGCAGCAGTTGAACTGGTGTGGAGAAGCGGGCGTGTTCCGCTGGTTTATTCCTGAAGAATATGGCGGATGGAATTGGAGCGAAGAACAAATCACGGACGGCTACCTGGCTCTCAGCCAGAGTTGCTTGACGACAACATTTATACTTACGCAGTGGAACGCAGCTTGTCGACGCATTTTAGGCAGTGAAAATGTGTCTTTGCGCGAAAGGCTGCTGCCGAAATTGGCCGCAGGTGAAATATTTGCAACGGTCGGCATTAGTCATTTGACCACGAGTCGCCAGCACTTGGCGCAGCCAGTGCTGCGAGCGACCGAAAGCGGGCCGAGCCAATGGAGACTGGACGGATTCAGCCCTTGGGTAACCGGCGCACCAGCGGCGGACGTGATCGTATTGGGGGCCTCGCTCGATGATGGTCGGCAAATGTTGGCTGCCGTACCACGCGAACGTACTGGTCTGGCACCGCAACCGGGTGCGCCGCTGATGGCTCTCTCCGCCAGTTGCACCGACCGCGTTGATTTGGACCAGGTAAAGATTACCGACGATGATTTGATCGCAGGTCCTGTCGAAAATGTGATGCAAACCAACTCGGGTGGTGGAGCCGGCGGTTTGCAAACATCTACGCTAGCGATCGGTTTGACGTTCAGTGCCGTTGAGTTTCTGAAGCGAGAATCACAACAACGCGAAGACCTGCGAGCCATAGCTGACAAGCTAGACAGCGATGCGCAGCGTCTACGATTGGCGTTGCGCGAATTGGTTACTGGCTGCGAAGGCATGTTACAATCCGATCTGCGGCAACAGGCCAATTCGCTCGTATTGCGCAGCACGCAAGCCGCTTTACAGGCGGCAAAAGGGGCTGGATTTATGGCGTCGCATCCCGCCGGTCGCTGGGCGCGTGAAGCCATGTTCTTTTTGGTGTGGAGTTGTCCACAGCCCGTTGCGCATGCAAATCTGTGCGAACTAGCTCAACTGAGTTGAAAGCAATGGCTTGAACGCACACCGCCGTTTCGTATGCCAATCGGTTGAAAATCCAGTTGGCGTATGTAGCCAAGAAGGGGAATTCCATTACACCTAAAAACCAACACTTTCTGTATTGGCGACTGCTGACTGTTTTGATACGATTCAGCCAACAACTCACCTTACCAATCCACATGGATTTGGGTTCTATGCAGAAGTACGCCATCTCGATTCTTTCGAGTCCGCAGACGACTGCAAGTTACCCAGTATTGCTAGAACAATCTTCGGAGGGAACCCGATGCCAACGGCCGAAAGCAGCCAGTCCTGTGTCCATATTCGTTGGATGATTCGCAGGGATATGCCAGCAGTGCTAGCGATCGAAGAGGCGAGCTTTGAATTTCCTTGGTGCGAGGAAGAGTTCATTCGTTGCTTGCGGCAACGCAATTGCATTGGAATGGTCGCGGAGCGCGATGACGAAGTCATCGGGTTTATGATTTACGAGCTACACAAAAATCGCTTGCATTTGCTGAACTTTGCCGTGGATCCAGCTTGCCGTCGTAATTCCGTCGGTCAATCGATGCTTGCCAAACTGGTAAGCAAACTCTCTGACGATCGTCGCAATCGGATTATGTTAGAGGTGCGAGAGACGAATCTAGATGCCCAGCTGTTTTTCAAGAACGCCGGCTTTCGCGCCATCTCGGTGTTGCGTGATTTCTATGAAGACACTACCGAGGATGCCTATTTGATGCAACTTCGCTACCGCGCCGATGCCGACGAGGTTGGCTTTGTCGAGGAGCAGACGCGTCGCATGGCTGGCTAACGATGAGTAGCCGTCCCCAAGAGATCGTGACGCTGTTGCAAGCCCAACGTTTTTCTGTCCAGCGTGTAACACATCGTTTGGCGGATAATCGGCCAGTTGTGCGTGAGGTCGTACGCCATCCAGGAGCGGTGGTAGTCGTGCCGGTACTCGACGACGGCCGAATCTGTTTGATCAAGAACTATCGAGCGGCGGTCAATCTTGAACTAATTGAGTTGCCAGCGGGTACACGTGAACCGAACGAGCCCCCCATCGAAACGGCTCGGCGCGAACTGCTTGAAGAGACTGGCTATCGCTGTGCTTCGATAGAACCACTTTGCGATTTCTTCATGTCGCCTGGCATTCTCGATGAGCATATGTATGCTTTTGTGGCGGAGGGATTGACGGCTGAGAATCCCGCCCGCGAATTTGGAGAAGAGATTGAGACCTTGCTCGTATCTCGCGAGCAACTGGACGCAATGTTGGTTGCAAATCAAATTCAAGACGCGAAATCCATTGCAACCTTGTTGTACTTTGAGCGATTCCGCCGATGAGCGATTCGACGTCGAAAAATTTCCCACTACACGTCGTCTTGTACCAGCCAGAGATTCCACCCAATACTGGAAATATTGGCCGAACCTGTGTGGCCTTGGGTGCCAAGCTATGGATCGTTCGCCCTATGGGCTTTCGACTCGACTCGTCACAGATCAAACGTTCCGGCTTGGATTATTGGGACGACCTCGCATTGGAAGTCGTTGACCATTGGGAGCAAATTGAAGAACGGCTGCCCAGCAACAAAATTTGGCTGCTTACCAAATACGGAGACAAATCACATTGCTCGGTAAAGTACGAAACCGGAGACGTGCTCGTCTTCGGAAATGAGTCAGCAGGATTGCCTGAGGCGATCCATGCACGCTATGCACATCGGCAACTTGTCATTCCCATGCCTGGCCCTGTGCGCTGTCTGAATCTTGCAACTTCGGCTGGTATTGTGATGTACGAAGCCTCGCGACAAATCGGCTTGATTTCATAACGTTTGTTTGCGTGCGGTGCCGCTCACAGGTTTCGCCGGCTGAGCGACCTCAGTCAACTTTGGGGTGAGTCCGTCCCGTGCGAGTCCGTCTGGTAAAGTGGTGTCGCACTCTCGCCGAATATACGCAACGACTAAGTCCCAAGCTTGACGTTCGCGAGGTCCGGCAGTCTTGTCGACAGCGGATGACAATCTGGCCAAATCACTCTGTAGAACTTCTCGCTGTAGCAGATGAACGCGAGTAGCCAAGATGGCTGCTTCCAACACAGCATGCTTAGCACGATTCCATCCCCAGAAAGGCCGTAACGTGCCTTGGTTAGTCACGATGGCTTGAGCCTCGCTGCGCGGCGCAGAAACGTTCCACTGCTGAATGGCTAATTGATACCAATGGCAGGCTGAAGCGATGATCCAGCCGGATGTGGGATGAGCTTGAAACTCCAATTCTACCGGCAACCCCAAGGCGGCTTGAGCGACAGGCAAAACATCATCGACCACGTGAAAGATGCAGGTCGGTCGAGCGCGGAGCATTGCAAACGTCATCGAACTTTGAAACGGTCGCAGCGTCCATTGTGTCAATTCTGCGTTGACCACGGGCCCCATCGGTGCCACATGTGGCGAACCATCGTCGCGTTCGGTCACCAACAATCCTTCGATAATCACTTGACCGTTTGCCTCACGAAGCTGCGCGAGAACTGGATGAAGCGATCGATCACTTCCTCACGCCCAACGTCGCGGAACGTGTCGTGCAAGTGCCCCTCGAGAAGACACAGTTGGCAAATGTCACCTGTTAAGTTTGCGAACTCAGTTGAAGCCACCGGCGATGTCAAGTAGTCGTTGGTTCCGTGCGTCAGGAGCGTCGGCACGCGGAGTAAACTGGCGTTCTTAAGCAGCCAACGCCCTGAGTCTAGCAAGCCGGCGCCGAGCCGTAAGGACAGGCATTTATGGAAAAGTTCGTCTTCATCAAAATCGTGCTGTTCATTGCGGTCGCTCATCAAACGTTCCGCAACCACATGTGACTTTAAGCACAAGTTTGGTGCAATTCGCAGGCCAATGCGTGCGATGCGTTCAAAGAACCAACCGGGCTCGCGCGACGAACGAATCATGGGGCTCGACGAAATCACTGCTTGCGGCAAATGCGCGGTCTTGGAATCGGCATTCCGCATGACGTAGTTCAGCACCAAGTTTCCACCCATGCTGTGTCCCAACAAGACTCGCGGAAGTTCTGCATAAGTCCGAGTCGTCCAGCCGAGCATTGCACCAATGTCGCTCAGCAGTGCTGAGTAACTGTGGATGCTACCGCGTGGGGCCGAGCAGCGGCCATGACCGGTCTGGTCAAAGGCTAGTACCACAAAACCAGCCGCTACAAGCTCAGCCGCTAGGCGATGGTAGCGTCCGCCGTGCTCGCCAAGTCCATGAACGATGCAAATCAGCGCTGCTGGTTCCGTGCCGTCATCTGGTTCCCAACGATGTACGTACTTCCGCACACCAGCAGCTAGCTCCGTCCAATCAGCCGTGTAATGCATGGAAATACCTAGTGGGACACGCTGAAGCGAAAGTGTTTAGACACATTGCAAGTTCTGGCTACCTCGCAAGCCGTCGCTTGGTGATTCATCTACTTCGGAGGCTCGAATTTATCGGCAAACGCTTTCTTAAATTTTTCTACCTTGGGTCGCACTACGTTGGCACAGTAACCAGCGCCCGGGTTCAGACGGTAATAGTCTTGATGGTAGTCTTCTGCGACATAGAACTTTCGCGTCCTGGTGATTTCCGTCACAATCTTGTTGTCGAATGCACCGGCTTCGTCGAGCTTCTTCTTGTATTTTTCGGCTACCTCTTTTTGCTCATCGTTGTGGTAGAAGACGACGGACCGATACTGCGTCCCGTAATCGGCTCCCTGTTGATTTAGCGTGGTTGGGTCATGGGTCTTCCAGAAGATCTCAAGCAATTCAGCGAAGCTCACTTGTTCCGGATCGTAGGTGATCTGGCAGACTTCTGCGTGACCGGTGACGCCGCTACACACTTGCTTGTAACTAGGATTGCGCGTACGCCCGCCTTCGTAGCCTGAAACAACGTCAGATACTCCCTTAACATTTTCAAACACGGCTTCCACGCACCAAAAACAGCCGCCGCCGAACGTAGCGACCTCGGTCTTGGCCTCTTTCTTAGAGGCATTTTCAGATGGATTGGTTGTTTTTTCTGACGCGACAATCTGAGTCTTGTCTTGCGCCGAAGCACAAATCGCACAAAATAGCAGGGCAAAAAGAGCCCCGCACATGGCGGTTCCTCTAAAATTCATTTTCGCAGACATGATTCCTCCGGGAGGGTTATCCGATTTGTGACTGTATTACCGGCACGGGCTAGCGGGTATTCTGCAGTATTATAGCTAAGCCGTGTGTTAGAATGGTAGGCAGTTATTATGGAGGGTATCGCCACGACACTAGAAACGGGAGTCGGGTCAGCAAGAGAAGGGCTTTTCTCGAAATCCCCTAACTTCGCAAGGGCCTAACTTCACTAGAACACCGTACGCCCAAGTTGCGGATTCCTGCAGTAGGTACCTCATGAGGGCAGGTACCTCCGACGAAAGTCCCGTCTGGCACTAGGATAACCGCTACTCAGAATTTTCACACTCTTGCTTCGATAGCATTGCCTTATGGAATTAGATCCCACACGCTGGCTCGTCGCCTTGGCGGGTTTCGTATACGACTGGATAATCACTCGCGAGTGGAAGCGAATACTGCTGGCCATGATTCCGCTACTGCTGCTCATCACGGTAGCTTCGCTCGTTTGGAGCGGCAGTCGTATGGACCGTCGGCAGTTGGCGAGTTGGTATATGAAAATCGGCGAAGCGGAATTGGCTGATTGGGAAGCCTCGTGGGCCCCAGCGGCGAACAACACGGGGAGCGACGCTGAGCCCACAGCCGCCGATCCATCTGATGCTCCCGCGCAGTCGGCCGAACAAGCTGCAACGCAACCGGATGAAGAAGCCACCGATGCGGGCAAACCCAAAGAGATATCGCGGTTTGCAGAGGTTTTATTTCGTCGCGTTCAGTTGCTCGAACCAAGTGACCGAAGTCAATTTGTGATCGGCGCTACCTTGGCCCAGCGGGGAGCCTATGAGCAAGCCGTGAAGTCGTTGAGCAAGATTGCGCCGGACGATGGGGCAGGTTACCCACAAGCCCATGCATTTCTGGCGATGATTTACGATGAACAATTTTCCAAGTCGCGTCGGCCAGAGCTGCCAGCTCTGATTAAGCATCATGCTACAAAGGCCGCCCAATGGGACCGCGCCCCAGAACGTGTCTTGGCAGTCGCCAGCGATTTACATTTGCTTAGCGCTCGAGATAAGGGACTTAACACATCCGCAGCCGACGAAGAGCTGAACACTTCTTTGAGACTGTTTGAACAAGTAGTCAAGCGAAATCCGGATCGGTATGTGGAACTGGCCAGCCGTGCCTTGGCAGCCAAGAACAAATTGGTTTACGACCAAACCCGTGAGAAAGCGGATCTACACTACAAACGCAAGCTCGCCGCCAACCCCGACGATGACGTGTCTCGAGTCAACTTGGCTCAGCTCTACCTCGCTGACCCAGATGGGCTTGATCGCGCAGAGGAACTGTTACGGCAAAATGGCGAGAGCAATCGTAGTCCGCTGGTTGCTCGCGCGTTGTCAGAAGTTTATCGACTGCGATTTGGTCAATCTGCCGAACAGGTCGATGGCATGTACACCGCGAACATGGAATTGTTGGATATGGCTATGCGGCTGGATCCCACCAATCCACGTCCATTTGAAGAAGTAGCCAGGATTATTCGCAATGCGCACCTCAGCGGTTCGACGTCAGACGAATTGCTGATCGAACGGTTGCACATGTTCCTGGCGGAAGGCAATGCGACCACGGCCACACACGCTTTACTGTCGCAAATTTACTTGCTGCAAGCCGAGAAGGCGGAGGATGAAGTCAAAAAAGCACTGTATGCCAAGTCGGTCAAGCATCTGGAACAGGTGGTAACCCGTCTCCCCAACGCCGCGGAATTCTTGAATAACATCGCTTACATTCTGGCTGATCTCTATCCCGAGCGACTCGAAGAAAGCTTGGAATATGCGCAGCGCGCAGTGATGGCTTCCCAACGAGAGCCCAACGCAGATTACTTCGATACGCTGGGTACCGTCTACGCCAAGCTGGGCAAGTTACCAGAGTCGATCGCCGCCTATGAAACCGCGATTCAGTTGAACAAAGGCAACATTGCTTTTCATCAACGCGTTGCTGAGCAGTATCGTTTGCAAGGCAATGACGAGATGGTCGCCAGCCATGAGCGAGTGATCAAGTTGATGCTGGAGCGACAGCAGCAAGCCGATGTCGCCTCACCAGAATAGCTCGCCGCACGCTTCATGAATCGTTTAACGGCAAGCCGCAGGCGTCAGTGCCATACAAAATCGTTTAACGACAAGCCGCAGGCGTCAGTGCCACACAAAATCGTTTAACGGCAAGCCGCAGCGTCAGTGCCACACAAAATCGTTTAACGGCAAGCCGCAGCGTCAGTGCCACACAAAATCGTTTAACGGCAAGCCGCAGGCGTCAGTGCCATACAAAATCGTTTAACGGCAAGCCGCAGGCGTCAGTGCCAGATCGAATATCGGCCTACTCCCTCTACTTGCCGCTAGATTAAACAGTGCTAGGCTAAATGACAGGTTCGGGAGTCTTTTCAGCCTGAATCCCTTGAACTATCAGCAACCACATTTTCCTACCAGCGGAAACTCATCCGTGGCACTGCTGAAAAGACTCCCGACCCTGTCCCATAAGCCGACACATCGTAAACGGTCACGGCTAAACCAACATACTTCCCAACACACATCACAATAGCCCTCACCTCCCACAACGAGCCAAGCATGTCCTCGGGTAATCCTTACGCAGTTCCTGAATCGACCAACTTTGGTCAGCCAAACACGTCCAATATCCGATTTCCAGTCTATACGACAGTCATGCTGATTGTTGATATTGTATTTCGCTTGATTCGCATGTTGCTGGTATCATTTAGCATCTTGGGCGTGAGCATGATGGCGGCGGATGACCCCATGTACTACTGGGGCATTGGCGAGGTTGTGACCGGTGTCCTGATGGCAGTGTGCGGTCTGCTAGGCGACGGATTGGTACTAGGCAAGAAACGCATAGGCTTGTTTTTTTGCTGGATCGCCCTCTTGGCCACGTTGGGCAACCTGGTGGTTGGCCTGGGCGAGATTCCCTACATGATGGCAGGCCAACTAGCTGATGTTCCGGCAGACCAAGCAAATGCGATGAGAATCGGCATGTGGGGCGGAGCTATTGTTATGTCCATCTTCCGCTTGGCTCTCGTGGTTGCCTACGGCGTAGCGCTCGTGATGGCCAAACGTTACTTCGACCGGCGGTAGTAAGTAGCCAGTTTTTCCAGAGGCACACCCAAGTAATAGCCGATCAACATGCATTGATTACGGATGGTTGTGCGTATCACGCCCAGGCGTACCCAGCGCCGCGCGGACGTCGTGACCGACAGACCCAGACGTGCGATGCTGCCTTTTTTCCGTAAACGGCAAACGAGTTCATAGTCTTCCATGATGGGCTGCTCGCGAAACCCGCCCAACTCGTCGAACGTAGACTTACGCATAAATATGGCTTGATCGCCATATGGCAAGCTCAGCCAGCGTGAACGCAATTGCACTCCCAATTCGACCAAACGCAGCTTCCATCCGCTAGAGTCAACCTGCAATCGAAAGGCACCGGCCACGCATGGCTTGGCGCTCTGCGGTGCGTCGAAGACCGAAACTACCGCGTCAGCGAAGTTGGCTGGCAAGCGGCTATCGGCATGTAGGAAAAGCAGAAACTCACCCCGAGCTAGCTTGGCGGCACAATTCATTTGGTGGCCGCGTCCGGCTTTTGTCTCGATCCATTGAGCTTGTTTATTCATCGCGACTGGCAGGTTGGTGATTGAATTGGCGGCAGCAACAATCACTTCGCAACTCTCCGCCTGAAGGGCGCTGTCGATAGCTTCAGACAATAACGGTTCTTCTCCGTAGACGGGTACGATGACCGACAGTCGTGGCGGGCAGGGCGAGCGCTGCAGCGCAGCTAATCCACGCGGCAAATCCAGCGGTACATCCACATCGGCAAGTGTTGGTAACAGACTGACCGTTGCGCCAAGCTGCATTGCTCGTTCTATGCTCAGCGGTAACACTTGCTCCGTCCCCCAAGGAATATCTCGGAACAGGGAATTCAACAGTCGTTCTCTGGCTACTGAAGATTCACGTCTGATGCCTAGTAGCGTATAGCCACCATCGGTGGCGGGCGCAAAGCAAATGTCGTGCGATGTCAAGCGATCTAGGGCGGAAGCCGCCAGCGAGCAGCTCAACTCGGGGCAGTCGGTACCGACCACAATAACGCGATCAGCCCCAGCGGAAAATCTGGCGTTGATCGCAACATGCATTTTCTGCCCTAAATCACCATCGATTTGGGGCTCATAGTTAAATTCTGCGCCAAACTGCTGCTGCATATTTGCCATGTCCCCACCATGGAAGACAACATGCAAATCGACACCAAACTGTACGCTGAATTCGCGAGCCCAGTTCAAGGTGAATTGTGTCAGACGCTTGTGCAGCTCGGTGGCACCATTTGCACCAAGTTCACCGATTAATCGCGTCTTGCATTTTCCAATCTCTGGATACCGTGCGAAGATCAGAAGGGCGCTAGTCACGAGATCGCCTTGAATACCATTATGGCCACTATTATGTAAAACGTAACCGTTCACGAAGTGTCGGCTTGTTTGACAGAGTCGGGAGTGGGTCGGGAGTCTTTTCAGCCTAGTTCGCTTAATCCATTAGCCAACCACATGCTCCTACTAGTGGCATCTCATCGATGGCGCCCGCTGCTGAAAAGACTCCCGACGCTTTCCTGTCGACTCCAAGTTCGTGAACGGCAACTATAAAACTAGCAGCAGCCGTCACCACAACCACCTGGCGATTTGACACTGAGGGGCAACGACTGGCTTTCAAGCGCATGTGCTTGTGCGGGCGATACGCCAGCAGTTAAACCCTTGGTAGCGACCACCGTCAGAGAGCGGAATTCGATACCTTCGAGCGTTTTCCAAGGCTCGCTCTCGCGCTTGGCGACTTGAATGTCAGCAAATCCGGCGTCCCGGAAGGCGTGCAAAAAGGAATCTTCTTGAAACGCACCAGAAATACAGCCGGACCACAGCTCAGGGTCACGCTGCATGGCTTCCGGCACGTCTTTGTCGGCAACGATGTCGCTAATCGCAGCTCGACCACCCAACTTGAGGACCCGAAAAATTTCAGCAAACAGTTGACGTCGATCAGAGACCTTAACCAAATTCAAGACACAATTGGAAAGCACACAGTCGACGGAAGCATCGGGGACCAACGGCTGTTCGCGGCGCAGCCGGTCTTCGATGTCGCGCAGTTCAAGATAGCCAGCCATGTCAGCAACTGGTTGCTTTTTTAGTTCCGCGCCAAGCAGTTCCAAGTTAAGTCGCAAATCTTGAATGAGTCCGAATCGAAAATCGACGTTTGCGTATCCTATGTTCTCGGCGACTTGGGGAGCGGCTCCACGCGCCAGCTGCATCATGCTCGCATTGCAGTCGATGCCGATGATCCGTCCCTGAGGTCCAACGACTTGCGAGGCGATAAAGCACAGCTTGCCGCCACCGGATCCCAAGTCGAGAACGGTTTCGCCCGCGCGCACATACGGCGTGGGATCACCGCAACCGTAGTCCCGTTCAAGGACTTCCGTGGGAATCGCGTTCAACAACTCCGTTGAGTATTGCACGGGACAGCAAAGGGCCGGTTCGACTGCCTGGGAAGCCGCCGCATAGCGACGGTAGACGGCAGATTCTTCGGAGGGTTGCAGGACATTCAACTTCATCATAATCACCAAGGTCTAGAGGTAATAACACCCTCTTCAGGGCTGCTGGCTGTGGCGTAGAGCCGCTTGGGAATGCGGCCTGAAAGATAGGCTGCACGTCCGGCCAACGCGGCATGATGCATGGCTACCGACATTCGTACCGGATCGCGTGCATGAGCGACCGCCGAGTTCAGCAACACTCCATCGGCACCCAGTTCGAAGGCAACCGCTACATCGCTGGCCGTTCCTACACCTGCATCGACAATAACCGGATAGGTAGGATCGTCCTCTTTCAAATATTCGAGGATGATCTGTAAGTTGTTTGGATTGAGGATACCTTGTCCGCTACCAATGGGGCTACCAGCCGGCATAACGCTCGTGGCACCCGCAGCTTTCAAGCGACGCGCTACGATGGGGTCGTCACTGGTATAACACAAGACTTGAAAGCCATCGTCAACAAGCTGCTGGCAGGCTTCAATCGTGGCGACAGGGTCTGGCAGCAGCGTCTTACTGTCTCCGAGCACCTCGAGCTTGACCCAGCTCGCTCCTGGGTTTTCCAGCGCTCGTAAGATTTCGCGTCCAAGCTTGGCCACACGTACAGCATCGGGCGCGTTGTAGCAGCCTGCCGTATTCGGCAGCAGTAGATACTCCGCAGGGTCGATATAGTCGAGAATGTTTTGTCCAGCTCGATCGTACATCCGCTCGCGCCGTACCGCGACGGTCACTACCTTGGATTGGGATGCGGCTAATGAATCGCGCATCAACTCCAACGTATCATACTTGCCCGTACCCAAGATGAGCCGACTTGCTAAGCTGAACTGGCCGACCTGCAGGGGACCGTCGACAAAGTTTGCGGGACCCTGTACTGGAGTGTCCGGTATTGGAGCATGTTGTGCTGGAGTATCTCGTGTTGTCATACGGAATTCATCCGCCGCCGACTAAGGTCACCGCTTCGATACGATCCCCATCGCGGATAGCATACTCAGCGTGCTGTTCGCGGGGAACGATTTCTAAATTGACCTCGATAGCGACTAATCGACTGCGCATTTCGGCCATGTCCAAGAGCTGTGTCAGCGTTGTACCGCGAGGCACAGCGAGCGGCTTCCCGTTGAACTCAACAGCGATCGTGGATTCCATAGTACGCTGGCGATAATTCACTATTCGTCGAACGCTGCATCAAAGGCGCGATCGCTGGGGCTAAAGTCTAAATTCTTGGTGAAGCGGCAAGCTTCCGCAGCGCCAAATTCACGCTTCATTCCGCTGTCTTCCCATTCGATACTAAGCGGCCCCTGGTAGCTGGCCACATTTAAGGCGCGAATGATTTCTTCAAAGTTCACGCCACCACGACCTGGGCTGCGGAAGTCCCAACCGCGTCGCGGATCACCAAAATTCAAGTGACTGGCCAGGATCCCAGTGCGACCATTGAGTGTTTGAATCGCGTCCTTGACATGCACGTGGTAGATGCGATCTGGGAAAGCGCGGATGAATTCGACTGGATCGATTCCTTGCCAAATCAAATGGCTCGGATCGAAATTGAACCCAAACTCTTCACGATGTCCAATCGCTTCCAAAGCGCGTTCAGCGGTGTAGATATCGAAGGCAATTTCCGTTGGATGCACTTCTAGCGCAAACTTTACACCACATTCGCCAAAGACATCCAAAATCGGATTAAACCTCTCGGCAAACAACTTGAACCCATCAGCAATCATGGATTCGGGGACTGGTGGGAATGAATAGAGCATCGGCCAAATGCTCGAACCAGTAAAACCATTGACGACACTCACACCAAATCGCTGTGCGGCGCGTGCCGTTTGCTTTAATTCCTCGATCGCCCGCTCATTGACGCTGGCCGGGTCGCCATCACCCCACACATAATCTGGCACAATCGCCTTGTGTCGCGTGTCGATGGTGTCGCACACGGCTTGTCCAACCAGGTGAGCACTGATGGCATGGCACTGCAAATTGTGCGATTCGAGCAGATCACGTTTCTTGGAACAGTAATCATCTTGGCTCATCGCCTTGTCGACTTCGAAATGGTCGCCCCAGCATGCCAACTCGATTCCGTCGTAGCCAAATTCGCTCGTCAGCTTGGCCATCTGTTCGATAGGCAAATCTGCCCATTGTCCGGTGAAGAGGGTGACGGGGCGCGCCATAAGTTAATCTCCAAGGAGGCGTAGCGTGATAGCGATGGGCAGGCAGCAATTACTGCCGATTGGAAGCTCAGATTATAGCCATTTTCACGAAAAGGGTAGTAGGCCCGCCGTTTCTCAACGGCCCCGTAAAAACTTCCCCCGCGGCAACAAGGCAGCCTAGCGAATCTGGCCAGACAACCAAAATCCCTCCAACGCAGTAACCCACTTAGTCAGCAGAGGGACACAACTCCCAGGCACCCGCACAGTATTTGACGGATGCTTTGCAACATGACAGTCGTTAGTTCATGGCTTTGTGTGGAAAAGCTGAAACTTCTTTATCGCACTTCGATGGGATTGGCGAGCCTGTCAACGAATCAACAACACTGGCGTGCCAAGAATTGATCGACTCCCGCGCGCTAGTGCTTCCAGAGCAAGACCGATCCTTCGCGGGAGGCTCGGAAAGTGAGCTCAGCGAGCTTTTCCGGAGAGGGGGACGCGGTGGCCCTCCCGCAAAATAGTGCACTCTTGATTGTCAGGCCTACTGCGCGGGAGGGTGAGATACCAATCGTGGTGGCGTTCAGCGAGAAGTTTCGAGAAGCGACATCAGAAGGCTCTATCTGTTCACCCAGCGGGCGTTCAAGATATGCCCGATCCGGCGATAACTGGATCGATCCTGAACCCTCAGCCCACTGTTTTCAAGCAAATCGAGTTGCAGAATGTTCGCGGGCTTGGCTGATCGCATCGCGGCGAGATCTGACGAAGGCGTAACAGATGCCAAACTTCCATTGGCAATCCGAACACAAGCAATCGTTCCATCAAAATAACGAACTCCCTGTTCCGGTGGCAAAAAATCGTCCGGAGCCCCGCCGACGTAAAGCGCGTCCTGAGTGGGGTGCAGTTCGTAGTTTTCTGCTTCCAGATCAACCGCTTCCCCGTTGACCCACATTCGAAATTTATGGCCGCTCCAACGGGCCGTTACAATTTGCATTTCGCCGTAGTATGCCTTCCCCACAGACAATGCTAGATGCGACTCTCGGCCATCAAAAAATGCGATTCCCCATCGGCCATCGGAATTGATAAATAACGCGGCCAGCTGCGGACCGGCCCAGGAAACTAGGTTGGCTGGATGGGTCTGTGGTCTGGGAATGGCCGCAACTTCAATTGTAAAATCTCCCTCTATTTCACGTTTGAATCCTGGAAATTCGATGTAGGCCGTACGTCCATCGAAATCCAGTCCATCTACGGGCAATGTTGATGGTCCAATCCTCGGGCCCGAATTGTCTGGACCAAATTGCCTCGCCGACCACATGTTCCAGGCAATAGTCCCAGCCAGTATGGCAACTATCGACACGGCAACAATCGCCAACATCCAGGGCTTTCCGTTTCTAACTGCATCAAGAATTGAGTTGGCGGGGCGAACGGCTCCGCGTCCCTCAACCGCAGGCCTTTTAATTACGACGGTTGGAGTGGTATCGCTGACTGCTGTCGAATCCTGCCTGATAAGACTTTCTAGAAGTGGAATTAATTTCTCCATCGAGTCGGGGCGGTCGTCAGGAGACTTGGCCATCATCTGCCGCACGATGCTTTTCAATTCCGAAGA
Source organism: Pirellulaceae bacterium (assembly GCA_041398985.1). Classification (GTDB taxonomy): domain Bacteria; phylum Planctomycetota; class Planctomycetia; order Pirellulales; family Pirellulaceae; genus Aureliella. Next base: position 15,551 of record JAWKTR010000021.1, on the reverse strand, counting down.
CAACGGTTTCCCTTTTACTTCATCAGGCAGTTCGGGAATTGGCTGTTCAACGTGCGCCATGATGGTGTCAATGGTTGATTCGCCCCGAAACGGTGGTGCGCCTGTCAACAGAAAAAAGAGCGTACAGCCCAGGCTATAGATGTCCGAACGTGCATCAGCGGCGAGTGGCGAGCGAGCCTGTTCAGGCGCCATGTATGTTGCCGTTCCAAGAAGGCTGCCGGATCGCGTAATGGATGGGCCGTCATCCTGCGCAGTACTGTCGTTATCCAGTAGCCTTGCCAAACCAAGATCTAGAACCTTGATGGTTTTCTTTTTCTCCAGCAGCAGGTTGCCCGGTTTGATGTCGCGATGAATGATACCCTGTCGATGAGCGTAGTTCAGTCCTTTCGCAGCCTGCCATGCAAAATGCACGGCTTCGCGAGGTCGCAGGGGACCTTTGCGTTTTACTAGTCTTGAAAGGTCTTCGCCTTCAACCAATTCGGTAACCAGGTACAAACCATCCTGATACTCACGCGCGTCATACGCGGTCACGATGTTCGGGTGTGACAGTCTGGAAATGGCCTGAACTTCGCGTTCAAATCGACTTCGCGAATTGGGATCGGAGACGAATTGGCCATGCAGGATTTTGATCGCTACAGCTCGCTTCATGATCCTGTGAGTAGCGCAAAAAACTTGGCCCATGCCACCTGCTCCGAGCCGCCCAGTGATCTCATAGTCACCCAGAGATTGCGGAATCGAAATTTTAGTTTCGTCGTCTCGAGCCATCTCGTTCTCTATAGCATCCGTATCCCCAGCGATCTGACGCGTCAGCCAATCGACGTCCACCTCCGGAAACAATTCGAGGTAAGCGCTCACCGTACAGGCGAGCTTGCTTTGTTTTCGATGGGCAGAATCAACCAGAATCAACTCCTGTATGGCAATCCTTCGATCGACTTGTGGGATTGAATCAGCCAAACGGACCAGTTCGGCTAACATCGGAGTTCTGCTAGACTGCCAGGCAGCTTCCAACTGGTCGCAAACTTGGTTTACCCGCAACTTGCTCTCCTGGCCGAGCCGGTTAAACGCATCCTCATCGTTCAGCCCGTTCTGCGGAGAAGTCATGAGTTCAGGGTCTCCCACACCGTCCGAATCGTCTGGAGCTTTCTTTGAACCGTACGCGGGGTGCAATTCAGTTCGCGAGCAATTGCAGCTGTTGAAATCCCGGCTACTGAATCGAGAACGATACCGCGTAAGGAAGCATCGCCCGATGCATCCAATGCCGCAAGCAATTGCTCAAACGACTCTTCGGCAGCAGCAGCGAGGTCCGGCGCTGGTTCATTAGCCACGAGGTTGTTCAGTGCTTCGGCAGTTGCGACGGTAAATCGGCAGGGCTCTCCATGATCGTCTTTCCAATGCGGGCGGCGTTTTTTCCGGTTCTCCCTTCGTAGATGATCGATCGCTTTGTTGATCGTCAACGTCACCAGCAGCGGCCAAAGATTTGACGAAGATTCGCGAAATTGAAACCGACCATCCTGAAACGCACGACAAAAACTCTTGAAAGCACTTAGTGCGATATCTTCTTCGTCAGCTGCAGCACGTGGGATGCCACCGAGTTTATTGCGAGCCACCCGAACCATTCGCTCGAAATACATCCGCCAAAGTTTTTCAGTCGCTCGATTGCTTCCATCCACGAGCGATTGATACCAAGAAAAAAGCGAATCTTCCCCGAATGAATTTTCCCGCGTCATATGTCGCCTCGTCGCCGATTCTAACAATATTCCCCAGCGATTTCAGCCCATTTTCTAGTTTTCCGAGGATCCAGTCGCATTTCTCCGACCGCGGCGAACTTGATGCTACCGCGTGCAAGTCGCGCCTGACCGAATTCGATTTGTGTTTTTCGTCAATCTACCCAGAGTGAACCACAGCCTGCAAGGCGGCAGCGTTCCACGACTCATTCAATAAATACCAGCAGCAATGCGTGAAAAATTATTCCAAATCTTGTCGCGGTCTCGCGGCGATGACGAGTCCCTTGTAGTCCACCATTTTTCCAGGCAAATCAAATCTAGACTCCAAAGAGGGGCTGCACATGTTCTTCAAGAAATATATCTCCCAAGCCGCAGAGTTGTTCACGAAGAATCGCAACAAGACAGGAAAGCCAAGCAGAACGCAGCTCGCATTCGAAACTTTGCAAGAGCGGGCCGTTCTCGCCTCGATGGTGATTGGAGATTCGACGTTTAGTCCTCAAGTTTTTGGTGACAATCTTTTCGACGCACATCTTTCCTCCTTCGTCGGGTTCGGATACGCCGTCACAGACCCCAGCGGCGAGGTGATCGTCGAAGGCGGCGGGGGCGATGCGCGAATTGACATCGACGGCCAGCTCGATTTTACCTCGAACACTAGCATGGAAATCGCAAGTGTTTCCAAGACCATTTCGGCAGCAGCCATCATAAAGCTGCTCAGCGACCAAGAACCACCCCTGCCCATAACGACTCAAATCGGCCCTTACTTCCCACAGTCGTGGGTCGTGCATGATGAGGTCGCCACGCTTACCTTCGAGGACTTGCTCGCTCACACCACAGGGTTTAGTAGCCGTTGGGTGAAGTACGCTGACCTCAAGCAAGCTGTGGAGGACGGTCCGGAAGCCGAGAAAGACCCTGTTACCAATACGTATCCTGAAGACTACAACACGACCAATTACTCGCTCTTGCGCATATTGCTGCCATACGTGTGGTTCGGAGATAACCGAGCCGAACTCGACAACGTTCCGGAGCCGGGCGAAGAAATCGGTGCGGAGAACGACACGTCAGATGCGGCTGTCGGGCCAATCGGTTGGCTTGACGGAATCGGCGCGAACAAGAATTCGTTGCTCTCATATCACTACATGGAATACGTTCGCACCGAAATCCTCGAGCCGCTTGGAATTCTTGACGCCGGTGCCGATCATACATCAGACACGCCAACGTTGCTGTACTTCGTCGGGGACGACGAGACTCCAGGCTATCAGACGCCAAGCCAGCATCTCCACATCGGCGGGATGGGCTGGAACCTTTCGGCAAACGAGCTGGCCCGATTCATGGCGGGTCTGGGCAATCATCCCGAATTTATCGATCACTATCGGGCCATGACGGACTCGGGGCTAGGCCTGAGTTCGTCGATTTCGTCACTTTATGGAGAGATTCTCTGGAAAGGCGGCAATAACTTCCGAAAGAATAATGATCATGGCGGTGGCGGCAGCGCACCCACACGCGTTAATACTGGTGTGTTTGACCTTCCCAACGACTATCAAGTGGGACTGTTGAGAAACTCGAACGGTTCAGGCTTTGGTGGCACCGCAAACACGATGCGGACCGCTTACGAAAACGCTTGGACCGGCGTCGTCGTACAGGGCGACAACGGCGACAATGTATTCGAGCTTCGTCTCAATCCATCAGACACCGATCTCCTCGACCTGGTTGTTGATGATGAACTGTTCTTTTCGTTTCGCATCGACGTGCTAAATTCGCTGGAACTGCGGGGTGTCGGCGGCGCGGACACGTTTCTCATCGAGGATGTGCCAGCAACATTGAATTTAGTCATCACCAACGGCTCCGTTGAATTTGCTTTGGACGGAAGCACCGGGGTCATTATCGGGCAAGGGAACAACGTCGGCAACGTCTTTGACGTGAGCACGAACGCAAGCGACGCCAATCTGATCGATGTCGACTTGGATGGGACATTGCTCACCACACCGCCAGCTGCCTGGCAAGCTCTCGATTTGCTAGGTCTTGGCGGGGCCGATACCTTTACCATCAACGATCTGCCGCAAAATCTAGATTTGGGTGTCCGTGGGGGCAACGGCATTGATGAGTTCGTGATCGGCGACGTGATCGAGGATTCAGTTTTCGACTACATTCAAGGTAGCCTGACAGTTATCGGTGGTGCAGACACGGACTACGTCTACATTTACGACGGGAGCGGATCAGGTTCGGATTACACAATCGAGGGAATTAAGACTCTAACGGAATATGACGCCAGCGTCTCCGCGTCCAATTTTAATCCAGGCAAGCTATTCCTGATTGGCCAAGTTGAGGAACTCGACCTGTACGCTAACGGATTGGCAAACCAAATTTCGGTTACGGGTATCACTGCCGCGATGGACATGGACGTCTATGCCGCCGACGGCGGAGACGATATTTACGTGTCTGAAATTGGCGCCGGCGTTACCGTGAACATATTTGGCGGGCTAGGCGACGATACAGTTACGATTGGCAACGGCGACTTAGAAACAGTGCCCGGTCAAGTGACCTTTGCTGGGGGCACCGGCTCCGACCGGATGATGCTCGACGATATCTTCGCTCCAGAGGGGCGCGTCTTCCAGTTCAACAGCCATTCTGTTTCTAGTACAAGCAGTTTCGGCGGAGTTACCTCCTATACCAATGTTGAGGATGTCATTATCCATGGCAGTGACTATGACGACGTCTTCAATGTCGAATCGCTCAGCTCTTGGACCGATCTGGAAATGTTTGGCAATCAAGGCGATGACATCTTCTATATCTCCGGGATCGCCCACGATGTGGCTGCTGTAGAAGGCAAGGTCACCGTTCATGGCGGTGACGGCCAACTTCCTCATGGCAAGCTGATTGAGGAAGAAGGGGACGACCAAGTCTATGTCTATGATGAGGCAACCAACGAATCAGGCGACTTCAGCTTGAATTTGCACAGCAGTGTTTTCCGCGCCCGTCTGAACAAATTGGTCGGCGACATAGGTTTCCTTCCGCGGACGACGCTGGACGTGATCTACGACCAGATCGAGCGGACATACCTATATGCCGACGCTGGCGACAACACGATCACTGTCACTGCGGCACCATGGTTCAATCAGTTGTGGATCTACGCCAGCGGCGGTGACGACAACATCGACATCGAATCGACGCCACAATACGCCCCTTCGATGCGCGTTTATGGCGAGGCCGGTTCCGACACAATCCGGGTCGGCATGGGGCTCCAGAACCTGGGTAGCCTGAGCAATGAACTTATCGTCGATGGGGGAGAAGGCACGAACGGTGAGCAAGACTACCTCCAGGTCTCCGATTTACTCGCCGGAATTGTTGAATCCTACCAATTGTCGGCCGGCTCGCTGTCACGGGCGAACTCCGGTGGGATCAGTTACGCTGCCTTCGAGCATCTGGAGGTCGACCTCAGTAACGCTGACAATGAGATTTACATTACCTCCACCGCGCCGGGAACATCCGTTGTCATGCACGGTCACGATGGAGATGACCTATTATCCGCAAGTAACCTGGCGTCTGCTGTAACTTTCTACGGCAACGATGGGCAGGATCGGGCCGTGCTATTGGGAACCCCCGGCAATGACACCATCACGGCCAACAGCAACGCCCTGGAACTCGGGGCCGGCTCGCTGAACGGCGATGCAGAAACCCTCGAAATTGATGGCTCCGGCGGCACGGATCGCCTCGACCTGGTGGGCCTGAAGGGCGTAGATGAGGCGTTCGTTATTTCTCCATCCACCAAACCGAACCAGGGTAGGGTGAGCCGAAATCCATTTGCGGCGATTTCTTACACAAATGTCGAGGAAATTTTCGCCGCAGGAAATACGGCGGACGGCGATGCCGACTCGCTTCAGGTCAGAGGCCAAACCGACCCCTCGGCCATCTTGGGAGGCGCGTATAACGACCGATTCCAGATTGACTTGGCCACCGCCGGCACCTCCGCCGATCCGGTAATGAGGCTCTTCAAGGGCAGGACGGCCCTATTGACCTTAGTCGATTATGAGGATCTGGGCATCCCAACGATCAACGGGCTGCTGGGCGACGACGTCTTCGATGTGCTGGTGAAACCAAACGCGTTGTCACCAAGTCGCCAAATCCACATTGCAGGCGGCGGTGGCCATGATCGTCTCCGCATTTTCTATACAGACAAGGACTCGAAGGCAAACAACAAACCGAGTAAAACCACCATCGAGTACTTAGATGCGTTCTTCGCTATCTACCATGACGATGTGGAGGAAATTCAGCTATACCCCGCCTAAACAACTTCCCAACTGCAGGGACGAGTACCGCCAACTGCTGAGAACGATCAGGAGTTATGCGGCGATACGAGAATTTTGTGCAACGCTTCGATAAGCTAGCAAGACCTCGTATAGATCCTGGGAGATTTCCATTGTTTCATCCGCAAAATCCTCAAGCCACACACGATTCGTTAGAGCTGCGTCCAATAAGAGTGGCACGATATCTGTTACGCTAACCGGTACTCGTGCTGCCGTTAGCGCTCTGAAAAGCGGTCTGATGAGATGAACAATCCGAGAGTCTGAGGTGTGGGTTTGTCATAGACTTCCGATCGACAAGTGAGCGATGGTGGTTTGCTAGCATCCACGACTTGTTTATAGTGGTCGCCAATACAGGATTTATCGTCCTGGCAGTTTCCGATGTTTAGAGAGAGTTTGCGGATTACTAAATTTAGACCAGGCCGTATTCACCGAGAGGGAAGCAAACAAGCGTGAATGATTTGGGAAGTTCTGCAGACTTTGGTAAAGAAGCATTCGAAGCACCGACGTTTGTAACCCATCTTGAGTGTGGTCTCAGTGGCGAACGCTTTGCATGTGATACGCTGCAGGGGCTCTCTTCGGTGGGCAGGCCCTTGCTGGTCCGCTACGATTTGCAGGCAATTGCCAACGCGACAAGCAAATCGACGGTGGCAACTAGGCCGGCCGAATTGTGGCGGTATCGTGAGCTGCTCCCTGTTCGTCATACGGAAAATATCGTGCGACTTGGCGAAGCCATGACGCCATTGATTGACTTGCCAACGCTGGCCTTGGGTAGTGGGCGGTTGTTGGTCAAAGACGAAGGCCGTTTGCCAACAGGCTCGTTCAAAGCGCGGGGACTGTGCATGGCAGTATCGATGGCCAAAGAACTGGGCGTGACTCGCATCGCCATGCCAACCAACGGCAATGCTGGAGCCGCTCTGGCCGCCTACGCAACGCGAGCTGGTATCGATTCATTTATCTTTTGCCCGGCTGACACTCCGGAAATCAACGTGCGTGAAATCGCTGCGCAAGGGGCGCGCGTTTGGCGTGTCAATGGACTCATCAACGACTGCGGACGCATCGTAAAAGAAGGTGTCGAGTCCATGCAGTGGTTTGACATGTCGACATTGAAAGAGCCATACCGAATCGAGGGCAAGAAAACGATGGGGCTGGAACTGGCTGAGCAACTGGGCTGGCAGCTTCCCGATGTGATCCTTTACCCGACGGGCGGTGGCACCGGATTGATCGGCATGTGGAAGGCCTTCCATGAGCTGAAACAAATGGGCTGGGTCGATGGCAAATTGCCACGGATGGTTGCAGTTCAGGCGAATGGATGTGCGCCGATCGTCAAAGCGTACGACGAAGGCACCGAGCATGCGGAACTATGGCAGAATGCGCACACGGTCGCTGCCGGCATTCGCGTTCCAGTCGCGGTGGGCGATTTCCTCATCCTGCGTGCAGTGCGTGAAAGCGGTGGTTTTGCAGTAGCTGTTTCGGACGAAGCAATACTCGAAGCCCGATCGCAGGCGGCGCGTACGTCGGGCGTTTTGTTGTGCCCCGAAGCGGCCGCTACGCTGGCTGCCTACCAACAAGAGGTCCGGTCCGGCCGCATTGCAGCGAGCGAATCTGTCGTGCTATTCAACTGTGCAAGTGGTAATAAATATCCGTTGCCCGAAGTTACTCAGCAACTCGACTGCACACAACCCATTGAATTCCAGCAGCTTGGCAGCAATCAACTTACGCGATAATCGCTTCAATGGGCGTTCCAAAATCTTGTTCAAGCCGCTTGTGCCCAGGTACTTCGAGACGATGGCTATGCAAGCCAAGTTGCTTGACGATGGTCGCATGCACGTCCGTTACGTAGTGCGGGTGTTCAACGGCATGAAATCCGATTTCATCTGTGGCACCATGGGCGACACCACCTTTGAGACCGCCGCCAGCCATCCAAATACTAAAGCCATGTGGATGATGATCGCGGCCATCTGCTCCTTGCGATCCAGGCGTACGACCAAATTCGGTGGCAAATACAACGAGCGTCTCGTCAAGCATGCCACGCTGCTTTAAGTCGCGGATCAAGCCCGCCACTGGCCGATCGACTTGCTTGGCCAGCTTCGAATGCCCCGCTTTAAGATTCGAATGTTGATCCCAGGCCCCCGCAGCCCCGTCGCCATGTTGAATTTGAATAAAACGGACACCTTGTTCCACAAACCGTCGAGCGGCAAGCAACTGCTCTCCGAACGGACGAGTTTCAGCCTGATCCAAGCCATAGAGGTTCTTAGTGGCTTGCGTCTCTTGCGCAAAATCGATAACTGCAGGGACGGCTGTTTGCATGCGAAACGCTAATTCGTACGACTTGATTCGCGCATCCAAGGCGGCATCACGCGGATAACGGTTAGCCGTCAAGTGATTGAGCTGATTGACAAGATCGAAACACAAACGCTGTTCGCCACTCGTGATATCGCCTTCCGGTTTGGCATAGTCCAGCGGATTCTTTGGGTCGACTTTCAATTCAACCGAATCATAAGCGGGCCCCAGATAGTGTCCGTCACGGCGGTCGAAGAAGCGCGGTCCCATCGCAATGAACTGCGGCAAGTTCTCGTTCAGCGTACCCAGGCCCCAAGTGATCCATGCGCCAATCGTTGGGACGCGCGGATCGAGCATGTGCCGGCCCGAATGGAACTGGACCTGAGCGCCATGATTGTCATCGGTCGTCCACATTGAGCGAATGACGGCAAGGTCATCAATGACGGATCCAGTGTGGGGAAACCAGTCGCTGACTTCAATGCCGCTTTGGCCATATTTCTGGAAGCCGACTTGCAGTGGATAAAGTTTATTGCGCTGCTGCCCGTTGGCGTCGTTAACCACGACCACCCGCACCTTCTTCAATCGTTCGGGGCTCTGAACATCGGCGAAGGGCGTGTCTGGAATCGAAATACCTGCGAAACGATTTAGCGCAGGCTTGGGGTCGAAACTTTCCATATGACTCAACCCGCCGCGCATAAACAGCCAAATCACACTCTTGGCTTTGGGTGCGAAGTCCGGTAGGCCGCGCGATGCTGGCCCAGCCCCCAACGCCTCTCGATCTAACAGCGCCTGAAGCGCTAGTCCGCCGATCCCCAAGTTAATAAAATCGCGTCGAAGTAGTTGATTGCACATGATAGATACAGTGGAGCGTTCTGGGAGCAAGTGGATTCGTTAGCGGATCGATACAAAGTCGTTGTGGTTGAGCAAGCTGTGTACCAATCGTGTGTGAATGCGCAGCTGTAAAGCCTCGGCCTCAAGTTGCTCGGGCGCCAGCAGTTCTTCAAGCTGACTACAAAAGGCTTCACAAACCTGCCGCTCTTCGTCAGTTGCAGCGCGGGCCAAGAGCGTCTCGATGCTCTTGTCAATGAAGTGACGCATTCTCTCAGCGGTGGATTCTTGGTTATCGTTAGAAACGCTCTGACAATCAGCCATGATACGTTTGGCGATCTCCTCGGCCTGCGTCATCGAAAGTTGACTGTTAGCAAGCGCTAGGGCCTGCTGCGGAACAATGCTTTCACTGCGGCGGTAGCATTGCAATAGATCCGCGTCGTCAAACATCGTTAAGAATTTATCTTGGTCGTCGCGTGAGTGTTTGAAATATAGACTTCGGCGATAACTGCCAGGGCCCACGTCAACCGATGGCCCACCCAATTGTGGATCGAGCGAACCAGACAGATGTAGCAAGCTATCGCGCACAACCTGGGATTCCATCCGTCGGGCGTTCATGCGCCAGTAGAAATTATTGTTCGGATCCGTGGCTAACGTATGGGCGTCGGCGCCAGCGGTGTGCGAGCTGCGGCGGTAGGCTTCGGAGATCACGATGAGCCGATGCAGGTGCTTAAAGCTCCAGCCAGACTCGATAAATTCAATTGCCAAGTAATCCAATACGTCGGCTTGGATGGGTTGTTTTGTCCGCAGCCCAAAGTCAAACACGTTCTCCACCAACGGCTCACCAAAGTGTCGCATCCAAACATGATTGACCGCGACGCGCGCGGCCAAGGGGTTGTCACGCGAGGTAATCCAGCGAGCTAAAGCCAGGCGTCTACCGGTGCTGGTATCTGGATATACGGCTGAGTAATCAGCGTCGGTATGCGCTGGCGTCTCGAGGGCTTTCAGCGAAACCCGCAGGCTGGTGTAGCTATGGTCTCCCGCGTCGACGGCGGCCAACTTCTTTTTCGCTGCCTCAACTTTTTCTTGTGCAGCTTTGACCTTCGCAGCGTCGCCGCCTGCCACTAAGACCTCATGCTCAGCCGCGGCGACTTTGGCAGCAGCTTGCAGGCGCGCGGCTGCTTCGAAGAGCATATCGGATCCGGCGGCTTGGTCAGCTTCTTGCTGGGCCGCCGATCGCTCATCGGACGCGTACTTAGCAAGGTCAGCGGCAAGCGTGGCTTCCCGCGCGGCCAAGTCAGCACGGGCCGAATGCAGCTTTGCCTTGGCCATGCTTACAACGGTGACCGGATCGCTGGCATCAGTTTGGTTCTGAGCGGGTTTGAGCTCTACGTCCGTAGCCAGAGCGCGAATCGTTAGTGAATCAAATGCAACAGTGGCATCGAAGCCGGACAGGCTGAAGTGCCCCGCAGGCCGACGATCTGGCAAGTAGTACGCCACTACAAACTCATTGTTCCACCACACGTTGACCAATCGATCTCGCACGGCAAAACGCAACACTTGCGGCTGACCAACCGCGACTTGGCGACGTGCCTGCCCCTCGGGTGGATAACTGCTCGAGCCGTCGCGCGAATAGGCGACCTGTACTTTGGGGCCCGCTTCGTAAGCGCTGGTATAAACGTAGTTCGCATACTGATGATCGTCAGACTCATCAAAGCGAAAAGTGACTGATTTATAAGTGCTACCACCGGTTGTCGTGAAGCGACAGGTGACGTCAAAATCGCGCGGCAGCTGCTGCTTAAGTCGCAGGAACTCTTTTTCACGAGTCGCCTGGGTTTGTCGTACGCTGCCGTCTGCGTACTGCCATCCATCGCCAACGACCTCCCAGATGTCTGGCCGCAACTCATTGAAGTCGTCCGCGAAATTGAACGACTCAGGATCCACGGGTAGCTCAGCGGCGTTTTCTTGCAGGGCGGCCGCGGCTAGCTTCTGCTCGGCGCTGAGCAACTCTTTCTCAGCGGTGGCTACCTTCAATTTTGCTGCGTTCAGCACATCTTGCTGAACATAATCTCGCACCATAGGCGCGTAGGCTGCAGGTGGCAATTCAACCGACTCAATCTTCGGTTGAAAACCCGCGAGCAATGCAGGGACTTGTGGCTGAATTTCCGTTTCTTGATCTAAGTTTGCTGAGTCGCCACGGACGTGCAAGTAAGTCCGCTCATCCAAGTGATCGTCAAATACGCGCGGTAAACCGTCCTGCTCCAGATTGATTTGTCCCGGGACAGGGTCAAGTCGCACTTGATGTGGTTCGAACAAAGCCCGAAAGTTGTAGTAGTCTACCTGGGAAAGCGGATCATATTTGTGATCATGGCACTTGGCACAGTTGAGTGTCAGTCCCAAAAACGCTTTGCTAGTATGTTCGATCGTGCTATCCAACCAAGTTGTACGATTGAATAAATAGTAGTTGCGCGCCAAAAAGCCTGTGCCAGCGACGACTTCCGCATCGTTCGGCGCAAGTTCGTCACCAGCGAGCATCTCGTGGACCATGCGGTCATAGCCCTTGTCGTTGTTCAAAGAAGTCACGATCCAATCGCGCCACCGCCACAAGTGCTTCTGACTGTTGCGCAACTGCGCCCCCAAGCCGTACCAATCCGAGTAGCGCCACACATCCATCCAATGTCGTCCCCAACGCTCACCATGATGAGGACTTGCCAGCAGTTCATCGACAATCTGCTCCCAGGGGCGCTGGTCGTGCAGTTGCTCGAGCGTTGGAGGCAAGCCGATCAAGTCAAGATAGAGGCGGCGAATGAGCAGCGTGCGTTCGGCCTGCGGCTGTGGACGCAACTGCAGAGGTTGCCATTTCGCTTCGAGCAATGCGTCGATCGCTGCAGCAGGCGGCCCCTCGACACTCGGTCGTTCAATACGTTGGAATGCCCAGTGCGCATTCGGAGCAATCGGGATTGCCTCTTCGGGCGCAATCGCTCCAGCGGCGATCCAATTCCGCAAGAGTTCGATCTCGTCTGCTTTCAGTGGCGCACCCTCATCCGCAGGTGGCATTCGCTCATCCGCCTCGCCGGCAACTCGTTCTAGCAGCAGACTGTTGGGGTCACTGGCGATCACTGCCGGACCGCTATCGCCGCCAGCATTCATCAATGACAGCGTTTCGAGCCGCAAGCCGGCCTCTTGCTTCAAAGCACCGTGGCAAGCATAGCACTTGGTTTCCAACAGCGGTTTGATGTGCGTCAAATAGTCGACTTTGGAATCCGCTGGATCGGCAGCCCAAACTGGCGCAATGAGGAGTAAGGCTGCTAGTACTGCAACCACATTTGAAAGTAGGGAAGTGGACGAGGCTAAGAGTCCCGCGCGCCTTGCCTGTTGAACGGGACTGGTTACCTCGTCCACTACGTTCAAACCCAAAGTCAAATGTGGATAGAGCATTAGAGCAGAAACAGCACTTGGCCCGTTGGGCAGCTTTTCATAGTAAGACGGAAACATTCCAACAGACCCTTGCAGTTCGGTCGGAGGGTGCGCAGTGGGGGAAATCGGAGGAAACGCACACCCGGGGGGGATTGTCTATTATAAACCAATTGCAAGCCGCGTGTTACCTCGCGAAAAATCGCGAACCGATTCATGACATCGAGCCATGGCATTGAGTTGGTATGGAAGCATGTTGCGTACATTGCATCAAATACAGGGTCCAATATCAGCCGAAATGCGCTAGCCGCTGATGAATGGGACGCAAAGTTGCCATTTCTTCTTTGGAAAAACGGCAGAAATCACCGGGGGACGGACAAGAGACTCGCAAGCATACCGGAAACCGCGACTCACGTTCTCCAGTGCAACTTATAATTTTGTATTGCCATGTCCCAGAGAAGAAGGTTGATTATTAACGACTAAGCTTGCCGCTGTATCAGGTAACCAGCGAATCCAGACTCCAGCCCCTGCGTCCCGGAGTTGGTGAATCTGCTCTCCGCAACCAATCTCAATATTCCAATCCAATACAAGTTCCGCATTCCAACGAAATGTTGGAAAACAAATCGCTGTCGGTGACACCCACATTTCAGATTGCCTCCCCCCGATGCTATCGTATTCTCCATCTGCGTCCGGGTGAAGAAACTTAAGTACCATCGTCCAGCAAGGCGTCCCAAGGCTTGCCAGTAAAACCGGCTGCCCCCGATGGGAATCAAAGAAACGCCTAAATTGAACTGGATCGTCAGTGATACGCATCAAGTCGTATTCCTCAATCATGCTTGCGAATCAGTAGCAACACGCCGTGACAGGCACAATGACTTTGACGAAGACTTGGTTGAATCGTTGACGTGCGATGGACGCTGCCGCCGGGGCCTGAGCCGGTAGCTCGGTAGCCATGTTTAAGACTAGCAAGCAAACAAAACTTGGACGCATTGTTGTGGACCTCACTATCTCAAGTGCATTTGGAATGTCATTGGCCCATTGGTATTAGTTAGCGTCATCTTTCTTTGCTAACGCTGCTTTGAGCTGATCCATGGAGTACTTGTTCGCCGGCTTAAAGAAGGCTCGCATTTTCTTGGATTGTTCAGAATCGGTATAGCCAATCCCGACAATTGTGATTTTGGTTCTTGATTCTGACATCCTTGCAAAATAAAAGATGGACCACGTCTGTTTAGCAGCGTCAACAAACTCAAAGCCTTTTGGAAACCCCGTCGCCTTTAAAGACAGCATGCGCTTCGGGTCGTAAGCAAGGATCGTGTTCTCAATCGTTGTTTCATCTCCGAGCTCTCCGTCCTTGTTGTAGTTGGCGCGCCATTTCCCACCTATGCGAAAGTCGATGTCCGCAAGTGGCGCCGCCCAGGATTTAAGGCCATCGGTTGTAGTGAAGGCATTCCACACATCGTCAATGTTCGCCTCAATCTCAAACTCATCGACAACGCGCTCGTTGTCCTGAGCGCACGCCGCAGTGCAGATGAATAAAGCAGCCGCGACGGCCAGAATTGCGTATTGCATGTCTAATGGTCTTTCTTCAAGTCGGATAAGAAATCCATGGTAATCCTTGGTTTGGGCGGGAGCCATTCGATCGAAAATCTCGGACCCGTGATATCGTGCTGCATAAACAACCACTGTCACATTCTTCCAACCCCAAACCGTCTATAGAAAATTCTCGCTCTCGACTTCGGTAGGTACAATATATTGCGTGTCTTTTTCGACTCAAAAACACGAAAACATCTCTCTCTCAACGCAGCGACCAACCGCAGCTACCGCCCCCCGCCCAAACAGCCGATCGCGAACTCTGGTGCACAACTTGGTCCTAACTTCACTTGACTGCGCCGCTCCGATCCACGGTACGACGATAGTGGCATAAAGCTGGTTGGCCGTTTACGCGGATTCCAAGAGCGATGTATATCCAACAGAAAGAAAAGTTTCCACACCGCGTAATAATCACCCAAGGTGACTATCTGCCTGGTTGTTCGTCACCCAAATCCGACGATGCGTACGCTTTAGATGCCAACCTTAACGGACTGTTTCATTTTTTTCCATCCGCTTCAAAACGAATAAGATGTGAACGATAGCCCCAAGCATCGCTCGCAGGATCTCACCGAGGAAAACTCCTGCTACAGACGAGAGGACCAGTCCAACGCAACAGCCAATCAGTTGACCAATCGCCCCGTACATCGAAAGTGCAATGGAGGATAGAGGGACAACTATAATTGCGCACAGAAACCATGCTGAAACATGTGAAAGGCGTATAGCCCGACGTAGATTCTCAACGGCAGGTTGGATCTCCTTGGTCCCTACATCTAGATTTGGCACTTTCATTCCTTGTGGTTGACGAACGGCGGCGTTCAACGACCCGCCGAAGTTGACTGGTTGGTAAGTCAAACTAGCTCGGCCCTCCGAGCGAGCAAGAGGCATCTTTCGAGCGTAGGTTGAGGTTTGTGTTTGCCTCCACGGAAACATCGCGGAATAGACGCAAGCAGTTCCGAAGAGTAAGAGGGGATTCACCCAGTCGCGTGAGTGAACTGTTTAGCAAAATCGCCAATCAGTCCGCCGCGTATTCCGACCCAACCGCGGATTCCAACAGTTGCCAAGCTTTCGGAGCTCAATCTCGTTCAGGGCGGAACAGCCAGTCCCTACCTTTCATCCTCGCTACCTTTCTTAACTACACATCAACCGGCGACTTCGACTGTCTGCCTTATACCCCGGTTGCAAGCCTAGATAATGAGCCTGTGGCTAGCAGCTACCCAGATGGGATTCTCACCCACTGGTTCTCAAACCATTTCCAGTACGCACGTCGATCGCTTGGTTCTTTGGGGTTGTTGGTTGCGAAAGGCAGTTTACCAGATTCCCGGGGCATCCTGCAAACTGATTTTGGCAAGGTCTCTGTTTGTCA
This sequence comes from Pirellulaceae bacterium, assembly GCA_041398985.1. GTDB lineage: Bacteria > Planctomycetota > Planctomycetia > Pirellulales > Pirellulaceae > Aureliella. The sequence goes on along the minus strand of JAWKTR010000021.1, from coordinate 51 downwards.
GCGCATCGGCCCGTTTGATGTTTGCGGAGCCGAAAGCGGTTGGCAAACGAG